>CAVPWY010000014.1:0-351278 GCA_963709535.1 uncultured Chloroflexia bacterium
CCAGAACTGCGGGGTGAACAGGACGACCAGGGAGAAGATCTCCAGGCGCCCCAAGAGCATGGTGACGCTACACACCCAGGTCTCGTAGTCGGTCAGGGATTGGTAGTTCGTAGCCGGGCCGACTGGCCCAACCCTGGGCCGGCGTTGTTGATGCACGCGATGACGGCGGTGAAGGCGCTGATGAAGTCCATGCCGCCGAATATGAGCAGGAAGGTCATCCCGACCACGCTTAAGAAATACAGGAAGGTGAAGCCGAGGATGGCGAAGACCACGGAGTTGGGGATCTCCATGCCACCCACGGTGACCGGGGCGGCCATCGTGGGGTGGAGCAGGCGGGAGAGCTCCCGCGTGCTCTGACGTACCAGGACCAGGGTGCGGATCATCTTGATCCCCCCCCCGGTGGAGCCGGAGCTGGCGGTCAGGCAGGACAGGAAGAGCATGAAGAAGGGGACGAAGATGGGCCACAGGGCGTAGTCGGTGCTGACGAAGCCGCAGTCGGTAGCGATGGAGATCAGGTTGAAACTGACATGGCGGAGCGACGTCCAGAAGCTCTCGTAGGTCCCCATGCCCCAGAGGTAGGCGGTGCAGCCCAGCACGCTCAGGACGATGACGGCCAGGACACCCCTGGCCTCGGCGTCGCGCCAGTAGGGCCGCAGGCTGCGCTCGCGCCAGGCAGTAAAGTGGGTGGCGAAGTTGAGCGCCGCGATCACCATGAAGACACTCAAGACCACCTCGATGGCCACGGAGTCGAAGGCCCCGACACTGGCGTCGCGGGTGGAGAAGCCGCCCAGACTGAGCGCCGCGAAGGCGTGGCAGACGGCATCGAACCAGCCCATCCCGGCCAGCTTGAGGGCCAGGATGCAGGCGATGGTGATGCCCAGATACACGGTCCAGAGGATGGCCGCGGTGTCGCCGATGCGGGCGGTGAGTTTGGTGTCCTTGATGGGTCCCGGGACCTCGGCGCGCAGGAGCTGCATGCCGCCGACCCCCAGCAGGGGCAGGATGGCCACCGCCAGGACGATGATCCCCATGCCCCCCAGCCAGTTGAGGGCATGGCGCCAGAGGTTGATGGATGGCTCCGTCGTATCGAGCCCCGTCATCACCGTGGCCCCGGTGGTGGTGAGCCCGGACATGGTCTCGAAGAAGGAGTCCGTGAAGGACATGTCCTGGTGCAGCATCAGGGGCACCGTGGCGATGGCCGCGGTCAGGGTCCAGGCCAGGGTGACCAGGATGAAGCCGTCGCGGGCCTTGAGCTCGGCCCGGTGGCGGCGGGTGGCCACTATCAACACCAGGCCGACGGCGATGCAGGCGAGCATGCTGTCGAGGAAGGTCAACAGGGTTCCGTCCCCGAAGTACACGGCGCTGGCGATGGGCATCAGGTAGGTCAGGCTGAAGACCATCAGCAGCCGACCCATGACCTGGATGACGGAGAGCAGGGCGCGCATTTAGAAGAAGGTCAGGCCGACCTGAAAGAACCGCTCGGCCTTGGGCACCAGGTCCTTGCTGATGAGGAACAGGATCACATGGTCCTCGGCCTCGATCAGGGTGTCGTGGTGGGCCATCAGGACGCGGCGCTGGTCGGGCCGACCCGGCTCCGGGCTTGGCCCGCGGACTATGGCGCCCACCGTCACGCCGTGGGGCAGGGCCAGTTCTTCGACGCGCCGCCCGACCGCCTTGGAGGTCTTGCGGTCGCCGTGGACCACCACCTCCAGGGCCTCCGCTGCCCCGCGGCGCAGGCTGTGCACCGCCGCCACATCGCCCTGGCGGACCCGCGCCAGCAGGGTGCCGATGGAGACCTGGGCCGGGGAGATGGCGATGTCGATGCGGTCGGCCTGCACCAAATCCACATAGACCCGGCGGTTGATCAGGGCCAGCACGCGATGCGCCCCCAGCCCCTTGGCCAGCAGGGAGCTGAGGATGTTGTTCTCGTCGTCGTTGGTCAGGGCAAGGAAGAAGTCCATGTCCTCGATCCCCTCGGACGCCAAGAGGTTTTCGTCCGCCGCATCGCCCACCAGGACCAGGGTGTTGGGCAGACGCACCCCCAGGGCCTTGGCGCGGGCCTCGTTGGCCTCGATGATCTTGACCTAGTAGCGCCCCTGGGTGGCGGTGGCCAGTCGTGCCCCGATGTTTCCACCCCCGGCGATCAGGATGCGCTTGGTGGGGCTGTCGAGCCGGCGCAACTCGCTCAGGACCTTGCGGATGTCGCGGGTGGCCGCCAGGCAAAAGACCTCGTCGCCGGCCTCCACCAGGGTCTCGCCGTCCGGGACTATGGCCTGGTCTTTGCGGTAGATGGCGGCGATGCGGGCGTCCAGGTCCGGGATATGGCGGCGCAGGTCGGCGATGGGGTGTCCCACCAGGGGCCCGCCCTCGAAGGCGCGCACCGCCACCAGGCTCACCAGGCCGTCGGCGAACTCCAGGACCTGCAAGGCCTCGGGGAATTCGATGAGCTTGACAATATAATCGGTGACGATCTGCTCAGGGCAGATGCTGAAGTCCACCGCGAAGTTCTTGGGCCCCAGCAGTTCCGGGTACTGGGCATAGTCCGCCGAGCGCAGCCGGGCGATCTTGGTGGGGACGTTGAAAAGGGTCTTGGCGGTGCGGCAGGCGCAGAGGTTGGTCTGATCGCTCTGGGTGACGGCGATGAGCAGGTCCGCGTCCTCGGCCCCGGCCTGCTTGAGCACCGAGGGCAGGGCGGCGTTGCCCACCACCACCCGCAGGTCCAGGCGGTCCGCCAGCCGCGCCAGGCGCGGGACATCGGTATCGACGATGGTGATCTCGTTGGCCTCGGAGACCAGGCTCTCGGCCACCGAGGTGCCGACCTGACCGGCGCCCAGGATGATGATCTTCATTGGGGGCAGTGGGCTCTCAAGACCGGGCGCAAGCGGGAGGGCAAATATCATAACGCCTCGCGGGCGGTGCGGATACCCGGACTCCCGGCGCGCAGCGATTCTCAATGCCGACGAGAATCGTTCTTTATCGGGACTAGACATCGGATCGAGTTCCCTGTATAAGACGATGGGAAGGTACAAGCGAGTTCCCAGTGTCTATGAGTTTCCCGTTCCGAGCCAACCTGCGCCCCGATACCTTCAGCCGCCTGGTCGAGTTCTTTCGGTCGGTGGTCGAGCGTTTTCCCGACAAGCGCACGGGCGATATCACGTATACCATGGCGGATGCGGCGCTCGGGGCGTTCTCGGTGTTCTTCACGCAAAGCCCGTCGTTCCTGGATTTCCAGCGCACCCTGCAGGTAGCGAAGGGGTGCAACAACGCCTTGACCCTGTTTGGGATAACGCAGATCCCGAGCGACAACCAGATCCGGAATCTGCTCGACCCGGTTCCGCCCACGGCGGTGCTGCCGGTCTTTGCCGCCGTGGTGGAGGTGCTGCGTCAAGACGGTCATCTGGAGCCCTATCGCTGCATCGGCGGCGATCTGTTGGTGGCGATGGACGGTACCCAGTATTTTTCTTCCACCAAGATCCATTGCCCTCAGTGCAGCGTTACCGAGCATGCCAACGGCAGCGTCACCTATTCCCACAGCGTCGTGACGCCGGTGATCGTGGCGCCGGGCAATCCGCGGGTACTGCCCCTGGAGCCGGAGTTTATCCTCCCGCAGGACGGCCATAAGAAACAGGATTGCGAGACCGCCGCGGCCAAACGTTGGCTCGCCCAATTCGGTGCGCGTTACCGCCCCTTGGGCATCACGATCCTGGGCGACGACCTCTACTGTAAGCAGCCGCTGTGCGAAGCCATCCTCCGGGAGGGGCTGAATTTTATCTTGGTGTGCAAGCCCGATTCCCACAAAACGCTGTATGAGTGGGTGGCGGGGCTGGCCGCCAGCGGTGAGGTGCAAACGCTCGCCATCCAACGCCGGGAGGGCAAACGGACCTACACCGATACCTACCGCTTCGTGAACAAAGTGCCGTTGCGCGACGGCGCCGATGCCCTCGAGGTGAACTGGTGCGAGCTGACCACCACCGCAGCGGACGGCAAGGTCGTGTATCACAACGCCTTTGCGAGCAACCGCGCGATCGACGCCGGCAACGTTGCCGAGATCGTGCGCGCCGGCCGCGCCCGCTGGAAGGTCGAGAACGAGAACAACAACACCCTCAAGACCAAGGGCTATAACCTGACGCACAATTTCGGGCACGGCAAGCAACATCTCTCCACCCTGTTGGCGACCCTCAATCTCCTCGCCTTGCTGTTTCACACGCTGCTGGACCTGCACGATTCCGCCTACCGATGCATCCGGCAGTTTCTGCCGCGCAAGACCTTCTTCGACGATCTGCGCGCCCTGACCCGTTACCTGTGCTTCGACAGTTGGGATGCCTTGATGGCCTTCATGATCGAAAAGCTCGAGCTCCAGGCGCCGGATACCGGCTGATCAGGCCGATCTGTCCCGACAACCCAATGCACCTCCGCCTGCTGTCGTCTCCCGACACCGCGGGCACGGGCGCGTTTCTCGTTCGCTTGCCCCATCCGATCCCAACGTTTTCATCCGTTGCACTGAGGACGCCCCAGCCGACACTGGCGTCCCCGATGTTGTCTCCGCCCCGATCTCCGCCCCCGATTGGCCCGATCTCTGCCCCGCATTGAGAATTGCTGCCCGGCGCGCATTCGCTGGGTCAACCGGGCGTCGCGCCCACTGGACCTGACGGGTTATCATGGCCCCACCCATTCCCAGCCCATGCGGGCGAAGCCGTGAAACGCCTCTTTCAATATAATCTGTCACCATTGGTATCGCCGCCGGGCCGCCATCGACCGCCCAGGACAGGCCCAGCCGCAGCCAAGGCGGCATGGTGGCCTGCCGATCCTCGGCCTGGCCCTGCTGCTGGCCCCAGGTCTGCTGCTTGCCGCGGAGCCGGGCTTCACGCCCACCCTGATCGAGGCCCGTATCCCGGTGGAGTTCATCCTGTTCGCGCTACCCTGCTCGGGGTGGCCCTGTTCCACCACTACACCTTCCAGGTCGCCCTGACCGGGCTGGCCGTCATCACGGTCTTCAAGCTGGGCTTCACCGGCTTCAAGACGGGCCTGGGTTCGAGGGGCTGACCGGGCACCTGGGGCACGAGTGGGTGATGCTCGCCAACCTGCTGGGCCTGCTGCTGGGTTTCGCCTTGCTGGCCCGCCACTTCGAGGACAGCGGCGTCCCCCAAGATACTGCCGCGCTTCCTCCCCGCGGGTTGGCCCGGGGGCTTCGTCCTCTTGGTCCTGATCTTCTTCCTGTCGAGCTTCCTGGATAACATCGCCGCCGCCCTGATCGGCGGGACCGTGGCCGCCGGGGTCTTCGCGACAAGGTCCACATCGGCTACCTGGCCGCCATCGTCGCCGCCTCCAACGCCGGCGGCTCCGGGAGCGTGGTGGGGGACACCACCACCACCATGATGTGGATCTCCGGCGTCGCGCCCGCGGATGTCTTTCACGCCTATGTTGCCGCAGCGGTGGCCCTGGTGGTCTTCGGCATCCCCGCCGCCATACAGCAGCACCGTTACTCGCCCGTGTCGCGCGAGGTCGAGCGCCGGGGCCACCATCGACTGGGCGCGGCTGGCCATCGTCGCCGAGCATCCTCGCCGCTGCCGTGACCGCCAACGTGGTGGTCAACCTGCACTTCAAATGGGTGGCCGACAGCTTCCCGTTCCTGGGCGTGGCGGTGTGGATCGCCATCTGGCCGCGGTGCCCTTGCGTCGGCCCGAATGGAGCCTGTTGCCGGAGGCGATCAAGGGCAGCGTCTTCTTGCTCTCCCTGGTGCTGTGCGCCTCCATGATGCCGGTGGAGCAATTGCCGCCCGCCTCTTGGCTCTCCGCCCTGAGCCTCGGCTTCGTCTCCGCCGTCTTCGACAACATCCCGCTGACGGCCCTGGCCCTCAAGCAGGGTGGCTTCGACTGGGGGATGCTCGCCTACGCGGTGGGCTTCGGCGGGTCCATGATCTGGTTCGGCAGCTCCGCCGGGGTCGCCCTGTCCAACATGTACCCCCAGGCCAAGTCCGTGGGGGCCTGGGTACGCGGCGGTTGGCATGTAACCCTGGCCTATGTGATCGGCTTCGCCGCCCTGATGCTGACCTTGGGCTGGCAGCCCCATACGCCGGCGACACCGGCGGACGGGGCCCCGGCGCCCGCCGGGCACGTGGCGTCATCGAGTCCGCGCTCCTTGGTACCACTCACCAGTGACCGGCCCCAGTGCGGGTCTGGAGGCAAAGGCATCATGAAATTCCTGGTACCTGTGGACGGGTCCGAGCCGTCCTTGCGTGCCGTGGCCTATCTGGTCCGGCTGGCCAAGTGCCGCGAGGTGGTGGAGATCCAGGTGCTGAACGTGCGCGAGCCGGCGGACGCCTGGGAGATCCGCCGCTTCCTCAATGCCGAGGAAATCGCCCGGATACAGCAGCGCGAGGGTGAGGTTGATCTGGGCGAGGCCCGGGCCCTGCTCGATGCGGCCGGCTGTCGCCTACGAGGCCCGGGTCCTGGTGGGGCCGGTGGCGCAGACCATCGCCCACTTCGCCGCCGAGCAGGGCTGCGACAGCATCGTGATGGGGACCCACGGACGGGGGGGGCTTGCGGACCTGTTCCTGGGCTCGGTCGCTGCCAAGGTCATACACCTGACCACCCTGCCGATGACACTGATCAAATAGGTCCCGGTAACGGTTGCTTCTGGGCCATGTGAACCTGACTCGCTACGGCATCGGCGCCCTCGTCAGGTCCCGAATCTGGGTGCACCCCGGGGTCGTGGCCGTCAGGCGGGCGAATCCGAGCATGGCAGCGGTCTGCTTGTTGGCCGGGCCCGTTCGCGGGCTCGCGCTGCTGCCGGCGGCTACACAGACCCGCGGTCAGTGCCCCCCGCGCTCTGTCCTGCACCAATTCTGCCGTGGGTAACCTGCCGGCTTTTTGGACCCTGGCTAGCCGCCGGATAACGCGGGCACCAACACTCTGATGGAGCAGAGCAAGCTGGATACGAACCTACATGTCCCCGCCTCCCGAGCGCCGCGTCCTATGCTCCCGCTGGCCCTCGGGGCCCTGGGCGTGGTGTACGGCGACATCGGCACCAGCCCGCTCTACGCCATGAAGGAGGCTTCATCGGGCCGCATGCCCTGGCCGTCCACCCCGGACAACGTCCTCGGGGTATTTCCCTGGTGTTCTGGTCGCTCAACTTCGTCGTCTCCATCAAGTACCTGATCCTCGTGATGCGCGCCGACAACCGGGGCGAGGGCGGCATCATGGTGCTGATGGCCCTGGCGCTCGCGCGGCAAGGGTAGACCCGGGCCAGGCACTGCGGCTGATCGGCGCTGGGGCTCTTCGGCGCCGCCCTGCTCTATGGCGACGGGATCATCACGCCGGCCATCCGCGTCCTGGGCGCCGTCGAAGGGTTGGACGTGGCCACGCCGGCGTTCGCCCTTCGTCGTGCCGATGTCGCTGCGTCATCCTCGTCGGCCTGTTCTTGTTCCAGCAGCAGGGTACCGATCAGGTCGGTCGCGCTGTTCGGCCCGATCATGGTCGTCTGGTTCCTCGTGCTGGCCGGGCTGGGCGTCCGCGCACATCCTGCGCACCCCGGAAGTCCTCCGGGCGATCAACCCGTTGTACGCGGTCGCACTTCTTGCGGTCAACGGCGGCTACGGGCTTCCTGGTCCTCGGCGCGGTGGTGCTGGTCGGTGACCGGTGGCGAGGCGCTCTACGCCGACATGGGCCACTTCGGCAAGGCCGCCGATCCGCCTGGCCTGGTGCGCCTTCGTCCTGCCGGGCCTGCTCCTCAACTACTTCGGGCAGGGGGCCCTGCTCCTGCGAGACCCCGAGGCGGCAGAGAATCCCTTTTACAATCTCGCGCCGGAATGGGGCATCTACCCACTGGTCGTGACTGGCCACCTGGCCACCATCATCGCTTCGCAGGCGGTCATCTCCGGGGCATTTTCCCTGACCCGCCAGGCCATGCAGCTGGGGTACCTGCCCGCGTATGGAGGTCCGCGCATACCTCCGATCATCGCATCGGGCAGATCTACATGCCCTTGATCAACTGGGCCCTGCTCCTGGGTGCATCGTCCTGGTCCTGGGCTTCGGGGATCCACCAACCTGGCCGCGGCCTATGGCATCGCGGTGACCGGCACCATGGTCATCACCACGATCCTGGGCTTCGTGGTGGTCACCCGCCTGTGGGGCTGGTCGAGGGGGCTCACGATCTCCGGCCTCGTCGTGTTCCTTGGCATCGACCTCGCCTTTCTTGGTGCCAACTCCTTGAAACTGTTGCACGGCGGCTGGTTTCCACTCGCCGTGGGGGCGTTGGTGTTCGTGTTCTTGTCCACATGGAAGCGGGAGCGGGGCATCTTGTTTGAACGGCTGCAGACCGACAGCGTGGCCTTGAAGCCATTCCTCCACAGCCTCTTGGAGTACCCCCCCACCCGCGTACCCGGCACGGCGGTCTTTCTGAGCGCCCACCCCGACGCCGTCCCGCATGCGTTGATGCATAACCTGGCACACAACAAGGTCCTGCACGAGCGAGTGGTATTCGTGACCGTGACCACCGCCGACCTGCCCTACATCGCCGAGGAGCACCGCATCTGGATCGAGGCCATCGGCAATAACATCTGGCGTGCGGTCGTCCGCTACGGCTACCAGGAGACACCCGACATCCGCGTGCCCTGGCCTTGTGCCGCATCTGCGGCCGCGGCCTGAACATGATGGAGACATCGTTCTTCTTCAGTCGCGAGACCATTATCCCCATCGCAAGGGCAGACAAGCGGCGTTGGCAGCGGCAGTTGTTTGCCTGGATGGTGCGAAACACCCAAAGCCCGATGGCCTTCTTCAAGATCCCGCCCAACCGCGTGATCGAGCTAGGCACCCAGATCGAACTGTAGGGGGCATTCGGGACGTACCCCCTATCGGTGCAGGATTGGTAATTGTCGTCGGCACCGCGTTCAGCGTTGTGTGGTGCTAGGGGTTGGCAAGTGGCTGATCCGGCGGCTCGTGCCGAGGCGAAGCAGTGCGCCGGCTCAGGTTCTGCTTGAAGTTGCCGGAGACCTGCGCCCGGGGGCTAAAATCCGCCCCGGGGACGCCGACCCAGGGTCTTCCAACGAGAGGGCACCATGTCGCCTGCTGTTGCAGAAGTGGAGCCAGTGTCAGGCTGCAGCGCGAACGGCCAAGACTGGAGTACGGGCTATGATCGAAAGACTTTATATCCACAACTTTAGGTGCTTTGAGAACTTTGAGTTGGTGACCAAGGGAGTACCGACGGCCTTGCTGATCGGAGGCAATGGATCCGGCAAGTCCTCCGTGCGACAGGTATTGGAGATATTGCAGAGTGTGGGTCGTGGGATCAACCGAGTTGGCGAATTGGTCCACCCGGAGGACTTGCCCGGGGCCGTTCGGACGTTCCGATACGATTCGAGATCGATGTCGCGATCGCGGAGCGACGCTACAAGTACGTCCTGGCGCTGGAGTTGCCGCGCAATTTCAAGGAGTTGCGTATTTACGAGGAACGACTCATCGCCGGGGATGGGCCGGTCTATTCCCGCTCTCAGGCCCAGGTAACGGTGCATGGCGGTCCTGGCAGCCCTGAGGCGAAGTTTCTGGTCGATTGGCATTTGGTAGCGCTGTCGGTCATCCAAAGTCGGTCGGAGCCTGACGAGTTGGGCATTTTCAAAACCTGGCTCGCGCAAACGGTCATATTGGCCCCAATACCGATCCTAATGAGTGGCGATTCCCTGGCACGACCCTGGAGCCGGAAATTGATGGCCGCAATTTCGGCGAATGGCTGTCCGGGTTGCTGGCTCGCTACCCGGCCGCGTACGCCAAGATCGAAAACTATTGCGGAAGGTGATGCCCGATTTCGGTGACATAGAGCAGGTCCCGTTGGGTCCGAATATCAAGCGCATGACCGTGTGGTTCAAAACGGATCAGGCGAGTATGAAGATAGCATTCAAGGCGCTATCAGACAGCAAGAAGTGCTTTCTCCTCACCGCCGTGGTGCTGGCCGCGAATAAGGCCTATGGTCCGCTGTTCTGTTTCTGGGATGAGCCCGACAATTACCTGTCTCCCTGTCGGAGGTCGGTCAGTTTGTCATGTACCTGCGACGTGCCTTTGGCGCGGGAGGTCAGCTCCTGGCGACATCACACAATCCGGAGGCGATTGGAAGTTCTCAGACGAGAATACCTTCCTGCTCCACAGAAATTGCCATTCAATAAACTCAGGCACGCAAGGTTATACCGCCTATAAGCACAAATTGCGCTTTCCTCAAGTAGATTCTGAGAAAGGCTCCTTAACCCTCTGTATCTGATTTATACTTGCTGCCACCCAGCGGCCACCGTGGATCTTGTTGCAGCGATGATCAGGATTGAGTTTTCAGAGCAGGATTTGAAGCAAATTCAGCAGTTGCGTTACGAGCACGCACATCCGAGAGTGCGTCGGCGCATGGAGGCCCTCTGGTTGAAGTGCCAGGGTCTCGAACACCAGGAGATTTGTCGGCTCGCAGGGATATCGAGCAACACTTTGCGGAAGTACCTCAGACTGTTCCAAGCCGGCGGGATCAAGAAACTGACGGAACTCAACTTCTACGCACCGGTAAGCGAACTGGAGCGCCATTGTTATCAACTTGAGACCTATTTCCGCGAACATCCGCCCGCGACGCTCAACGAGGCGGCAGCAAAAATCGAGGAGCTGACTGGACTCAAGCGCAGCCCAAGCGCCGTGGGTCGGTTCCTCAACGCGCTAGGCATGGCGCCACGACGCGTCGGAACTATCCCTTCGAAAGCCGACCCGGAAAAGCAGGAAATCTTTCGAGTCAACGAGTTAGAGCCGCGACTCGAACAAGCCAGGCAGGGAAAACGCGCTATTTTTTTGTCGATGCTGCTCACTTCGTGCTGGGCGCCTTTCTCGGGATTCTGTGGTCATTCTCCCGTCTCTTTGTGAAGACATCCGCTGGGAGACGGCGGTTCAACGTGCTTGGTGCGCTGAATGCAATCACACATGAATTGGTGATGGTCACGAACGATACCTACATTACGGCGGACAGTGTCTGCGAACTGTTGCGGCGCATTGCGAAGCTGAACCTTGCCATGCCCATCACGCTGGTGTTGGATAATGCCCGCTATCAGAAGTGCAACATCGTGACCGCATTGGCTTTGCAGCTCAATATAGAGCTGCTTTATCTCCCCACTTATTCACCTAACTTAAACCTCATCGAAAGACTCTGGAAATTCGTTAAGAAAAAGGTTCTTTACTCGAAATACTACCCCAATTTCTCCGACTTCCGAAGCGCTATTACTGATTGCCTTAACCAGACACACACAACGCACAGGAAGGAGTTGGAATCGTTGCTCACACTGAATTTCCAGACATTCAAAAAATGTGAGTTTGTGTCTATATGAGGTATAGATGATCTGTCCATCCCCGGGCGATCTTGTCGGTGCCTTGATCCTGGGCGATGTCCTCCCATGTGGCACAGGCTCTGTCCGCATTGTGTTGGCGCTTGCCGGAGGATGACGCAAATCGTCAGATCGCCAATGGATTTCAGCTCGGCGGTGGCGTGGGATTGGGGCTGCATCCAGGTCTTCCCATTTTCGGGGGTGGAGGAAGGGATTGGGGTGCCTGGAAAGGGACCAAAGTTGACCTGAGTAGAAAATCCCTCAAAAGATCCTGGTGCTTGTGATCGATTTCGACGGTGTTGAGGGTAAGTGGATGAGGCAAAGGCTCGAATACCCGCGGACGTTCTGATCGTGTTGCATCATTGGCGCTCGGATCGAGCCGGAGAGGCTGAGGCGAACTTTGCCTGGAAGCCCGTCCTTTGAATCCATCGGCAAGGCGGGGGAAGAGGACTGTCGAGCGAACACACGTACAATCTGGGGGACAGCCGATCTGTGTGCAATTCCGCCGAGTTGGACCGCATGACAGCGACAGTCCTTCGCTGACTGTTGTCTGATTAGACCATGGAAACCCTCCTGTTCGTCACGCTCGCCCTGGGCTTGGTGGCCCTCAACGGCTTCTTCGTGGCCGCGGAGTTCGGCATGGTCAGGCTGCGGCCGACCCGAATCCGCGCCATCGTAAAGCGACATGGGCTGTCCGGGCGTATTCTCGCCAAGGTACATGGCCAGCTCGATGCCTACCTATCGGCCTGCCAACTCGGGATTACGCTCGCCTCCCTCGGCCTGGGCTGGATTGGTGAGCCGGCCTTTGCCAGCCTGCTGCGACCCCTGTTCGAACTGGCGGGGGTCACCTCTGCGGAGCTCATACACAGCATCTCGTTCGCCTTCGCCTTCTCGCTGATATCCTTTCTGCATATTGTTATCGGTGAGCTGGCGCCGAAGTCGCTGGCGATCCGCAACCCGGAGCGGATCGGCCTGCTGAGCGCGCTACCGCTGTACGGGTTCTATTGGCTGATGTATCCGGCGATCCGGTTGCTCAATGCCAGCGCCAACGGGGTGCTGCGGCTGGCGGGACTGGGCGGTGCCCATGGGGGGGACTCACACTATTCCACCGAAGAGCTCAAGCTGATTCTGCGCACCAGTCGCCCCGATGGGAAATTTCTCCACGACGAGTGGAACGTGCTGGCGCAAACCTTGGACTTCAGCGAACTGGAGGTCTCGGACCTGATGCGCCCGATCCGTGAAATGGTTGCCCTGCAGGGGGCCAAGTCCTTGCAGGAGAACATGCAAACGGTCACGCGCAGCCGCTTTAGCCGTTACCCCTATTGCGACGGGGATCGGGTGCTGGGGATGGTGCATCTCAAGGACCTGTTTCTTGCACAGCAGGAGGGCAAGTCCATCGACGACTGGAGCGAGTACCTCAGGCCGGTGCAGCAGGTCCCGCCCCATCTGCCGGCGCTGGAGTTGTTCCGCCGCTTCCGCAAAGGGGCGCCGCATTTCGTCATCGTCGGCGCCAAGGGGGACAAGGCGGAGGGGTTCCTGACGCTGGATAACCTGCTGGGAGCACTGGTGGGCGAGATTCGGGACGAGTTCCGGCAGAATAGCAACGACTGGACGCGCCTGGACGACGGCACCCTGATTGGCAAAGGCAGCCTGCCTATCTTCACCCTGGAACGTATCCTGGGCATCGACATCGAGAATGAGGCGTTCGATCTCGAAGGCGCCGATTCGGTGGGGGGCTTGATCATGGTGAAACTGGGCGACATCCCGGCCGAGGGCCAGAAGGTCGCGTTCGAGCAATTCGATGTGGTGGTCAAGAAGATGATTGGGCCGCGCATCGTCCTGGTGCGGGTCTATCCCAAGGGAGCCAATGACGGTTAGGCGGCATTACCGTTCAGCCGCCCGCATCATTTTGGTTTCAGGGGCTTCAAGACTCTGCGCTCGCCATGGCGCCGTGGCGGCGGGAGTAACCCGGCGGCCGGAATCACCCGCACCGGGGTCGCGGTGCGCGGGTTGAGCCGTGCGAAGGCCAGCGGCAGGAGCCCGTCGCGGGACATGGCGAGGAAGACCCGGGTCAGCCCGTAATAGAGCACCAGCATCACGGTGGTGAGCCCGGCGATGGCCCCGGCCGCCCAGTTAGAAATCGGGGGCGAGACGCCCCCGCCCCCGCTCCAATCAGCGCACGGTGTTGACGCCCTGGCCGAGCATCTCCGGGGTCACCAGGGTGACGCCCCCCTCGGTGATGTGGAAGCCCCGCGCCCGGTCGGCCTCATGGTCTACGCCAATACTGGTCGGTTCGTCGATGCCGATGCGGCAATAGCGGTCGATGACGGCCTTGCGGATGGTGCAGTGACGGCCTATGTCCACGTCCGGGAGGATCACGGAGTCCTGCACCGTCGCATAGGAATTGACCCGGACATTGGAGAACAGGAGCGAGTGGCGCACCACGGCCCCGGAGATGACGCACCCGCCCGAGACCATGGAGTCCACCGCCATGCCGCGGCGGTCGTCGTCGTCGAAGACGAACTTGGCGGGCGGAAGCTGCTCCTGGTAGGTCCACACGGGCCATTGCTTGTCGTAGAGGTCGAGCGGTGGGGTGACACCGATCAGTTCCAGGTTGGCCTCCCAGAAGGCGTCCACGGTGCCGACATCGCGCCAGTAGAGCTGGGCCCCGGTGCGGGCGTGGCGGAAGGGGAAGGCGAGCACCCGGTACTTGTCGATGACCGCGGGGATGATGTCCTTGCCGAAGTCGTGACTGGAGCCGCGGGTGTCGGCGTCCTTGATGACCTGTTCGAGCAGGAAGTCCCGGTTGAAGACGTAGATCCCCATGGAGGCCAGGGCCTTGTCGTGCGCGCCCGGGGATCGGGTCCGGCCGTTCCGGCTTCTCCTGGAAGCTGAGCACCCGGCCTTCGGCATCCACGGACATGACGCCAAACTCCCGGGCCCGCTCCAGGTCCACCTCGATGCAGCCCACGGTCATGTCGGCCCCCATCTCGGCGTGGTGGGCGATCATGGTCCCATAGTCCATCTTGTAGATGTGGTCCCCCGCCAGGATCAGGATGTACTCGGGGTTGTGGTTGCGGATGATGTCCAGGTTCTGGAAGACGGCATCGGCGGTCCCGGAGTACCAGGCCGACTCGATGATGCGCTGCTGGGCCGGCCACAGCTCTACGAACTCTCCAAACTCCCCGCGCAGGAAGCCCCAGCCCTTCTGGATGTGCAGGATCAGGGAATGGGCCTTGTACTGGGTGAGGACGGCGATGCGGCGCACGCCGGAGTTGATGCAGTTCGACAGGGGGAAATCGACGATCCGGAACTTGCCGCCAAAGGGCACGGCGGGCTTGGAGCGCCAACTCGTGAGTTGCATGAGTCGGGAGCCGCGCCCCCCGGCGAGGATCAGGGCGAGGGTATTGCGGGTGAGTCGACTGACGAACCGCGGATTGGAGCCCGGCATGGCAACCTCCCAGAATGGGGCCGGCCCAGAATGGGTCTGGCCCAGCATGGATTGGCGTTGAACCGCGGAGGCTTCAGGGTCCAGGCGGGACAGGTCGCGATCACCCGGGCTCTGGGCACATCGGCGGTAGGTCCGGTATGGTACCATCCGGCCTAGACAATCACGCGGGTTTGAATCGTTGAGGGCCCCGTCATGGGGCACTCCCTGACCTCAGGGTCCGTCCCGACCCGCCCGACCGCCCTACCGGACCGCCCCGCCGGCCTGCCTTATCCAGGCGACCCGAGGCCAGCCGCCGGGTTTGGATTCACAGGAACCAGGCCGCCATGTCCAGCCGCACCCCCGACTCCCCAATCCCCGATCAGTCCACTGCGCCGGTCTCTGCCGCGCTCAGCCCCGAAGGCCGCGGCGAGCCTCCAGCGCTACCCGGAACCGCTGCGGGCCATCCTCGAGGCCCGCCACCATGACCCCTTCGCCTTCCTCGGACGCCACGTCACCCAGGCCGGGGTCGTGGTGCGGGTCTACCTGCCCCAGGCCGAGAGGGTCCGCCTGGCGGACGGCGGCCCAGACCTGAAGCGGGTCGATGGGACAGACCTGTTCGTCTGGGAGGGCGATGGGGCCAAGGTCCCGGAGCGCTATGCCCTGGAGTGGGAGGACCGCGCCGGTCACAGCCACAGGCACTACGACCCCTATTGCTTTCCACCGCAGTTGCAGGACTTCGACCTGCACCTCTTCGGCGAGGGCCGACACTGGCATGCCTATCGCTTCCTCGGTGCCCACCCGCGCTGTGTCGAGGGGGTGGACGGGGTCCAGTTCGCCGTCTGGGCCCCCAACGCCACCAGCGCCAGCGTGGTGGGGGACTTCAATGCCTGGGACGGGCGGGTCCACCCCATGCGCTCCCGCGGCGGCAGCGGGGTCTGGGAGCTGTTCATCCCGGGGCTCCAGACCGGGGCCCTGTACAAACTGGAACTGCGCGACCACGCCGGCCTGGTCCACGTCAAGATCGACCCCTACGCCAACGCCTTCCAGCTCCGCCCCGATACCGCCGGCCTCATCTGTGCCGAGGGGGACTATGCCTGGGGTGATGCAGGACTGGCTGGCGGCCCGCGCCACGGCCGATTGGCGCCGCCGCCCCATGTCGGTCTACGAGGTGCACCTGGGGTCCTGGCAACGCGATGCGGACGGCGACTTCCTGGGCTACCGGGAGCTTGCCCGGCGTCTGGTGGACTATCTGACCCTGACGGGCTTCACCCACATCGAGCTCCTGCCCATCACCGAACACCCCCTGGACGCCTCCTGGGGCTACCAGACCACGGGCTACTTCGCCCCCACCAGCCGCTTCGGCAGCCCGGACGATTTCCGCTTCTTCGTCGATCACCTGCACCAGCACGGGATCGGTGTCCTGCTCGACTGGGTGCCGGCCCACTTCCCGCGCGACACCTTTGCCCTGGCACGCTACGACGGCACCGCCCTGTACGAGCACGCCGACCCGCGCCAGGGGGAGCACCGCGACTGGGGCACCCTGATCTTCAATTACGGGCGCAACGAGGTGAAGAACTTCCTGCTCTCCAGCGCCCTGTACTGGCTCAACGAGTTCCACATCGACGGGCTGCGCGTGGACGCGGTCGCCTCCATGCTCTACCTGGATTACTCCCGCCAGGCCGGGGAGTGGATCCCCAACAAGTACGGCGGCAACGAGAACCTCGACGCCGTGGACCTGCTGCGCCAGCTCAACGTGGTGACCCATGAGCAGCACCCGGGCTCCCTGATGATCGCCGAGGAGTCCACCTCCTGGCCGGCGGTATCCCGCCCGACCTACCTCGGGGGTCTGGGCTTCAGCATGAAGTGGAACATGGGCTGGATGCACGACAGCCTGGCCTACATGGCCAACGATCCGATCTATCGCCACTTCCACCACGACATGCTGACCTTCGGGCTGCTCTACGCCTTCACGGAGAACTTCGTCCTGCCCTACTCCCACGACGAGGTGGTCCACGGCAAGAGGTCCATGCTCGACAAGATGCCCGGCGACGCCTGGCAGAAGTTCGCCAGCCTGCGCCTGCTCTATACGTTCATGTTCACCTACCCGGGCAAGAAGCTCCTGTTCATGGGCTGTGAGTTTGCCCAGGGACGGGAGTGGAACGAGGCCGCCGCCCTGGACTGGGAACTCCTGGAGCGTGCCCCGCACGAGGGTGTGCTCAAGCTGGTCTCGGATCTCAACCGGCTCTATCGCGAGGAGCCGGCCCTCACGAGGTGGATTTCGAGGGGTCAGGATTCGAGTGGATCGATTGCCACGACAGCTCCCAGTCGGTCCTGAGCTACCTGCGCAAGGATCAGTCCGGGGGCCAGATCCTGGTCGGCCCTGTTCAACTTCACCCCAGTTCCGCGCAACGACTACCGCATCGGAGTCCCGGTCGACGGCTTCTACCGCGAGGCCATCAACTCCGACGCCCAGTACTACGGCGGCAGCAACGTGGGCAATCAGGGCGGGGTGCACGCCGAGGCGGTGAGCTGGATGGGCCGACCCTACTCCATCCCCATCAACCTGCCGCCCCTCGGCGGGCTGGTGCTGGTCCATGAGGCCGTGCCGGCCCCGGAGGCAGATGGCGGACGAAGACGACGGCGCCGCGGAGGAGACCCTGGACGCCGACGCCGAATAGGGCCCGGTCAGGGCAGGTCCGGCGGGGCCAGGCCGCGATGCCGGGCGGTGAGGCGGACGTAATGATCCGCGGAATAGGCGAGGTACTCGATCTCCTGATCCGAGAGGGCGCGCACGCGCCGCGCCGGGGCACCCACATAGAGGTAGCCGCCCTCGAGGACCTGCCCCGGGGTCACCAGGGCGCCGGCCCCCAGCAGGGTCTGGGGCTTGAGCACGGCGCGGTCCAGGACCCTGGCACCGATGCCGATGAGGCAGAGATCCCCGATCTCACACCCGTGGAGCACCGCCTGGTGACCCACTGTGACCCGGGAGCCCAGGACCAGCGGGGCGCCGCCCGGATGAAAGCGGCTGGAGTGGGAGACGTGCAGTATGGCCCCATCCTGGATGTTGGTCGCCGCCCCCACCTCGATGCGATGCACATCCCCGCGCAGCACGCTCATGGGCCACACCGAGGCCAGAGGGCCCAGGGTCACGTCGCCGATGACCACGGCGGTGGCATCCACCCAGGCATCGGCGGCGATGCTGGGGGTCTTGCCCTCGAAGGTGCGGATCTGGATGTTGGCCATAGGACTACCCGGTTGAGCGGCGCGAAGATTGGCGCCATGTTACCAATTCCCCGACGGCCAAAGGCGGCCAGGGTCGAACCCCAGCGGAGTCCCCCATGCAGCACAAGATCCCAACCGCCCTGTTGCTCGCTCTCGCGATCGTCCTGGCCCAGGCTGCGACGGCGCGGGCGGCCCAGGACCGGGACCTCTTTACCCACGGCCCCAAGGACACCAACCCCAACTTCGTCGAGCCCGAGGCATGGAAGGAGACAGGTTCAGTGCAACCGCCGCCCTGGCCGAACGACGCCGATCTGGTGGAGTTTCGCATCAGCGACCGCACCAGCCCATTCCGCCACTACATCGACACCAAGAGCCTGTCGGTGGATGCCCAGCAGATCGTCCGTTACACGGTGGTGGTGAAGTCCAGCAGCGGGGGGAGCAACGTCGCCTACGAGGGCATCCGCTGCACCCCCAACGGGTCCTTCCGCACCTACGCCTATGGGTCCGGGGGGCGTTTTCAGCCCGCCGCCGGGGCGGACTGGCGTGATGTGAACGCCAACGGCGTCCCGCCCTATGTGCGAGACCTGCACCGCTTCTACCTGTGCGTCCCCCTCAAGTTCGAGCCGCGGCCGGTCAAGGAGATGCCGCGCATCCTGAGCGGTCGTGGGTCCGCCAAGGACCAACAGCGGCTTCCTACCCGACTAGAGACCCGACTCAGACCCAGACCCAAACCCAGGCCAAGCACCCAAGCCCATCCGGAGCCTTCCATGTCCAATCCCCTCCTGGAGATGAGCGGCCTGCCGCCCTTCTCCCAGATCCTCCCCGAACACGTCGAGCCGGCGGTGGATGCCGCCCTGGCGGAGTGCCGTGCCCGCATCGCCGCCCTCACCGGCGGCGACCAGGTGCCCACCTGGGAGGGGTTCATCGAGCCCCTGGAGGAGCAGGACGACCGCCTCAGCCGCGTCTGGTCCCCGGTGGGGCACCTCAACGGCGTCATGAACAGCGACGCCCTGCGCGCCGCCTACAACGCCTGTCTGCCCAAGCTCAGCGCCTACGGCACCGAGGTCGGTCAGAACGCCGACCTGTTCCGCGGCTACCAGGCGGTGGCGGCCCAGGAGCACCTGGACCCGGCCCAGCGCAAGCTGCTCTCCAATGCCCTGCGTGACTTCCACCTCTCCGGCATCGACCTGCCGCCGGACCGCCAGGCCCGCTACAAGGACATCAACCAGACCCTGTCCGAACTGACCAGCAAGTACGCGGAGAACCTGCTCGACGCCACCAATGCCTGGAGCAAGCGCATCGACGACGAGGCCAGCCTCGCCGGCCTGCCGGACTCCGCCAAGGCCCTGGCGCGCCAGACCGCTGCGGAGCGGGGCGAGCCCGGCTGGCTCCTCACCCTGGACTTCCCCTCCTACATGCCGGTGATGACCTACGCCGACGACCGGTCCCTGCGCCAGGAGGTCTACACGGCCTACGGTACCCGCGCCTCGGACCAGGGCCCGGATGCCGGGCGCTGGGACAACACCGACCTGATGGAGCAAATCCTGGCACTGCGGCATGAGCTGGCCCAGTTGCTCGGCTTCGCCAACTTCGCCGAACGCTCCCTGGCGACCAAGATGGCGAAGGACCCGGCCCAGGTCCTGGCCTTCCTCGACGATCTGGCCCTGAGGTCCGTGGAGCGGGCCCGCGGGGAACTCGCGGAACTGGCCGACTATGCCCGGGACCTGCACGGTGTCGATACCCTGGAGCCCTGGGATGTCTCCTACTATTCGGAGAAGCTCCGCCAGCACCGCTACCAGATCGGCCAGGAGGAACTGCGCCCCTACTTCCCCATGACCCGGGTCCTGCCGGGGATGCTCTCGGTGGTGGAGCGCCTGTTTGGCCTCGCCATCACCGAGGTGACCGGGGTCGAGACCTGGCACCCGGAGGTGCGCTTCTTCGAGATCCGCGATCAGTTCCGGGGCCCTGCGCGGGCAGTTCTATCTCGATCCCTATGCCCGCCAGAACAAGCGCGGCGGGGCCTGGATGGATGTCTGCACCAACCGCCTGCACACGCCCCGCTGCGACCAGATCCCGGTCGCCTATCTGGTCTGCAACTTCACCCCCCCGGTGGACGGCAAGCCCTCGCTCCTGACCCACACCGAGGTCGAGACCCTGTTCCACGAGTTCGGCCACGGCCTGCACCACATGCTGACCAAGGTCGATTACCCGGCGGTGGCCGGGATCAGCGGCGTCCCCTGGGACGCCGTGGAGCTGCCCAGCCAGTTCCTGGAGAACTGGTGCTGGGAGCGGGAGTCCCTGGACCTGATCGCAGGCCATGTGGACACAGGCGCGCCCCTGCCCGAGGACCTCTACCAGCGCATGCAGGCCGCCAAGAACTTCCAGTCCGCCATGCAGATGGTCAGGCAGTTGGAGTTCGCCCTGTTCGACTTCCGCATCCACCTGGAGTACGACCCGGCCCGGGGCGGGCGCATCTACGAGATCCTCGACCAGGTCCGCGACCGGGTGGCGGTGATGAAGCCCCCGGCCTTCCACCGCTTCGCCCATAGCTTTTCCCACATCTTTGCCGGCGGCTACGGGGCGGGCTATTACAGCTACAAGTGGGCCGAGGTCCTGTCGGCGGATGCCTTCTCGCTCTTCGAGGAGCGCGGTGTCTTCGACCCGGCCGCCGGGGCCAGCTTCCGGGAGAACATCCTGGAGAAGGGCGGCTCCGCGGAGGCCATGGACCTCTACCTGGCCTTCCGTGGCCGTCCGCCGACGGTGGACGCCCTGCTGCGGCACTCCGGCATCGCCGCTTGACCCCTCCCCACTCCCTTCTCCCCTTGGGGGGAGAAGGGTCGGCGACTCCAGGGATGGAGGAGGTAGAGCCGCGCCGGGAGCAGCGGCCGAGGATGAGGGGGAGATGGTCGGGGGAGCTCAATGCTTTTCCCCCTCACCCCAACCCCTCTCCCCGCGGGGAGAGGGGCTTCATCATCACTCCCCACGCCCCGGCGTAATCCCCTCAAGCACCCGGACCAGTGCCTCCAGCACGGCCTCGCCCTGTACCAACACCTCGTTGTTCCAGTAGCGCACCACCCGATACCCCTGTTGCTCCAGAAACGCGGTACGGTGCTGGTCATAGTCCTGCTGCCCCTGATGTTGGGACCCGTCGATCTCCACAACGAGCCTGCGTTCCTTGCAGACAAAGTCCACGATGTAGTGACCGATGGGGACCTGTCGTCTGAACTTGACCCCAAGCAGGCGCCGGTCACGCAGCCGTTGCCAAAGCCAATGCTCGGCGTCGGTGGCCTCATGGCGCATGTCGCGGGCATGGTCTTGCAGGGCTGGCGGGTTCTTGTGCATCTGTTCCTCCGACGGCCTGGGCTTTTCTTCTCCCTTCTCCCCCTCGGGGGAGAAGGGTAGGGGATGAGGGGGGAAGTTAGCGCTCCTAACCTTGAAGCCCTCACCCCAACCCCTCTCCCCGCGGGGAGAGGGGCTTAAAGCCCTGATACAAATACCGCTGAAAACCGGAGAAGATCCCCCCGATCTCCGCCGCAGGCCCCAGATCCGCCACCGCGTCCGCAATGGAGTCGTGGTACTTCAGCCGCAGCAGGGGCGACAACTTCTCCTGGTCCAGTTCCTCCACCCCAACGCTCACATAGTGCTGAAGCACAAAGTCCAGAAACACCTGCTGCTTGGCGCTGAACTGCGAATGGATGTAAACGCGGGCGTTCGCCGCCCGCACCTCGCGGGTCAGCGGCGGCATGGCATAGGCGACGTGGGCCAGCACATCGAACAGGTCGCTCTTCTCGGCGTCGATGATCTTCTGCATCTCGGCCAGTTGGTCGTGGCCAAACCCCTTCTCGGCCAGCCCCTCCAGGAGCCGCCGGCGGGTATCCGGGGCGCTCCAGAGGGTCCGCAACTCCTCTTCGTCCCGGAAGAATTCCGGCAGCTTGCCGAACAGCAGCTCCAGAAATTGCGCCGCCGACATGGGCGTGCCGTCGGGGTGCCAGAAGCTGGTGCACATCATGTGCTGGATGTGGCGCTCCTTGCCGTCGGCGAGCTTGACCTTGATCTTCATCGGCCGAGGACTGGGCTCGCGGACCTCATCCCGCTCCTTGGGCGGTGGGTCGCTTGGCGTCGCCAGGGTCCTTTGGCTCGGGCTTCGGTTCCGGCTCCACCGGCTCCCCGTCCCACTCCGGATCGCTGAAGTGGTGGTGGGCCTTCACGAAGTCGTAGATGGTGAAATAGTCCTTGCCGTCGAACAGCCGGGTGCCGCGCCCGATGATCTGCTTGAACTCGATCATGGAGTTCACCGGCCGCATCAGCACGATGTTGCGCACATTGCGGGCATCGACCCCGGTGGAGAGCTTCTGGGAGGTGGTCAGGATGGTCGGGACCGTCTTCTCGTTGTCCTGGAAGGCGCGCAGGTACTCTTCGCCCAGGGCCCCGTCGTTGGCCGTGACCCGCTGGCAGTAGTTCGGGTCCTGGCTCTCCTTCATCTGGTTGATCAGGTCCCGCACCGCCAGGGCATGGTCCTGGGTGGCGCAGAAGACCAGGGTCTTCTCCCGCTGGTCGATCTCGTCCATGAAGATCCGCACCCGCTTGCGCTCCCGCTCCTTGATCTCGATGATCTTGTTGAAGTCGGGCTCCGTATAGCGCCGCCCGGCCTCGATCTCCCCCTCGATCAGTTGGTCGTCGGACGTGTAGACATAGTCGTCCAGGGTGGTGGCGATCTGCTTGACCCGGAAGGGGGTCAGGAAGCCGTCGTTGATGCCGTCCTTGAGGGAATAGACAAACACCGGCTCGCCGAAATAGGCGTAGGTGTCCACGTTGTCCTTGCGCTTGGGCGTAGCGGTGAGGCCAAGCTGCACCGCCGGGGCGAAGTACTCCAGGATGCCGCGCCAGTTGCCCTCATCGTTCGCCCCGCCGCGATGGCACTCGTCGATGATGATGAAGTCGAAGAAGTCCGGAGGGTAGTCGCCAAAGTAGGGCATCGCCCCCTCATCCCCAACCCTTCTCCCCCCCGGGGGAGAAGGGGGTCGGAAGGCCCTCTACCCGCAGGCAGAGCCCCTCTCCCCTCGGGGAGAGGGGTTGGGGTGAGGGGGCGACCCATCGGCACCCCCGGCCCCCCACTCATAAACGTCTGAAAGATCGTAAAAAACACACTGCCGTTCTTCGGCACCTTGCCCTTCTTGCGGATGTCCGCGGGCGCGATGCGCACCAGGGCATCCTCCGGGAAGGCGGAGAAGGCGTTGTAGGCCTGATCGGCCAGGATGTTGCGGTCGGCCAGGAACAGGATGCGCGGGCGGCGGGTTGGCTCGCCGCCTTCTCCAGGTTCCAGCGGCTGTGGAACAGCTTCCAGGCGATCTGGAAGGCGATGAAGGTCTTGCCGGTGCCGGTGGCGAGCGTCAGCAGGATGCGCGAGCGCCCCGCGGCGATGGCCGCCATGACCCGCTCGCAGGCGATGTCCTGGTAATAGCGGCCCGGGTGCGAGCCGCCCTTGTCCTCGTAGGCCACGTCCGCAAAGCGGTCGCGCCAGGCGTCCTGCTCGCCGAAGGTCCGGTCCCACAACTCCTGGGGCGAGGGGTAGCAGGGGACCTCCCGCTCCACCCCGGTCAGCATGTCCGTCTCGTAGATCCCCTGCCCGTTGCTGGCGAAGGCGAAGCGGACGGCCAGTTTGCCCGCGTAGTTCTTGGACTGCCCCACGCCCTCGGTCAGGGCCATGGCCCACGCCTTGGCCTCGTCCACCGCCAGCTTGATGTTGCGATAGACCAGGACATAGTCGGCGATCAGGGCCTTGCCCCGCTTGCCGGACCCCTCGATGCGGCCTGGGGTGATGACATACTCCCGCAGGATGCGGCTGCCCTCGACGACGCCCCAGCCCGCCGCCGCCAGTTGCGGGTCGATGTGCTCGGCGCGGGTCTCGGCCTCGTTCATAGGGCACCCCGGAAGGCGTCGTGGAGGAGGGACTTCTTCAGGGCTTCGAGGGCGGCGAGCTTGCGCTGGTAGATGTCTCTCACATGAGATTTCGGCTGAGGAGCTTGGCGGTAACCTGCCGATATTTAGTGTAAACTTCCGGCCATGCACGACTACCGTCTTGACAAGCAGGAACTCGCCGAGCTGCGCGCCGCACACCGCGGCACGCGGAGCGTGCGCGAGGCATACCGGATCAACGCCGTTATCCTTCTTGGCAACGGGCGGAGCGCCGCCGATGTCGCCGATGCCTTGCTGATCGACCCGGACACGGTTCGCAGCTACTTCAAGCGCTACAAGAACGGCGGCCTTGATGCGTTGTTGCGGATGAACTACGTCGGTAGCGAGGCCCTCCTCGACGACTCCCAGTTGGAGGAGTTGAGGGCTCATCTTCGAACTCATCTGTACCCGACGGCGGAGTCGGTCGCCCGATGGGTACAGAAGCGCTGGGGGGTGTCTTACACCGCCAGCGGCATGACTGCCGTACTGCACCGTCTCGGCTACGTCTACAAGCAGGCCAAGCTTGAGCCTGGCAAGGCTGACCCCGTAGCCCAAGAGGCGTTCCTTGAAACTTACGAAAATATCAAGAAAAACAAAGCCGAGGGTGATCCGATCTACTTCATGGATGCGACCCATCCTCAGCACAACCCTGTGATCGGTTGCGGTTGGATCGAGCGCGGCAAGGAGCACGCGATCAAGAGCAACACTGGGCGTCGGCGGCTCAACATCAACGGAGCGATCGACATTCAGACGATGAGTGCTCAGATCCGTTTCGACGACACCATTGATGCGACGTCCACCATCGCTTTGTTCGAGCAGATCGAAAAGGCTAACCCGACGGCATCCTGCATCATCGTCATTTGTGACAATGCCCGCTACTATCGCTCCAAGGCAGTCACCGAGTATTTGCGGACATCGCGAATCAAACTAGTGTTCTTGCCGCCGTATTCTCCGAATCTCAATCTCATTGAGCGTTTCTGGAAGTTTTTCAAGCGCGAAGTTCTTTACAATCGCTATTACGACACGTTCGACAAGTATAAAGCTGCGTGCAAGAGCTTCTTCGGCGAGCTTGATTCGTATGCCCCGCGTCTACGGACACTTCTCACCGAGAATTTCGAGATCATCGGCAATTGATAAGCCGAAATCCATGGCCAGTAAAGCATCGGTGGCGAGAGAGACAAATTTCTCCGGTTCTGAGTCATCGATAATGAATCCGTCTTTGACGTGCTTTGAATCGAGCATCGGTATACCCGAATCCACGTAAGGCGGGGAGTTGTGAGTTCCGTCGGTGATTTGGTGGCTCATATCGCCGAGCTTAAGGATCGGTTGCTCTAATCGTTTCTGTACCCACCCCTCGCCGCGCTGGGAGAAGACGGATTGGAGGTGGCTTTCGAAGAGGGCGCGGGCGTTCTGGAGGTTCTTCTCGGCATTGGCCTTGGCGGTGGCGATGCCCGCAAAGGCTTCGTCGAGGATGCCGACAATCCGCTGTTGTTCGGGGAGCGGCGGGAGCGGAACTGGAATCTCCCGCAGACTGCCTTGATTGAGCTTCGGAACTGTAAGACCAGAGACAAACTCGGTGAGGTCGGTATGCCTCAGGTGGTAGATAAGCCAGTTGTCGAGAAGCGCGGTTCGGTGTGGCCTCAAGACATGAGCGTGATTGTTGACCCACGTCTTGCCATTTAATTGCGAACGCCGTGTTCTCGCCGGACGCCCACTTCGCGCCATCCTCGCCGACTAGAACCAACGGTTCGTCGAATAGGTAGCCTCGCAACGTAATCGAGAACCCCCGTTGCTCCGTAGTATGGATATCTTCCCAGCCACGCGGTCTCGTTTGGTGATTGGTTTGCGCTTATAGTCCAAGTGACATCGCAGCAGGTCACCAAGTTGTCTTGTCTGCCACACCGCTCTTCATAGCATCTGCCTGATATTCCCCAACACTTCTGTACTGTCGGCATCCAGCTTGGCGATCTGCACTAAGATTTCCTGCGGGGCGCAGCACATGATCGCCCGCGTAGCCGTTTGGATTCTTTACCGCCTCGTCCGAGGTAGTCCGGTCTATGGCCGCCGCGTTCACGGTCCAGCGCCCGGGCGATTCCGAGGTGCGGTCCGATGCAAGGCCGAGCATCCTGGAGCACGCAGTTTGAACGTCAGGCCAAATAGGACCTATAGGTCGCTATAGGACCTATTTGCCATATTCTTCTCCCCGGCTATCCCCACTCTGCTGCACCCTCATGGCTTCCACTCCCCTTTCCTCTGCTGGTCCCGTGCCTGGACGGGCGCGGGTCATCCGCTCCCGCAGGCCGCCATCCTTGAGAAAGACCTGCTCTAGCCACGCACTTGCTGGTCCAACAGGTAATTGGCCTGATGGATCAGGCAGATGGCAATATTGGCCACCACCTCGGCGGCTCGGGTTTCAACATAGGTCCTATAGGTCTCATAGGTCACATGACCGCCAAGCCTAGCTGCGCAAAAGAGCACTCCCGGGAGTCTTTGTCCCAGCAGCGCCAGGTCCCGCACTCGAAGGTAGTCGCGATATTCCGCCAACAGCTCCTAAAGACGGGCACGTGCCATCGTTGAGTCAGCTTGATTTCGGCTCTTTGGATCTTGTGGATGCCTTGCTGCCTTCCACAATGTTCTGTTTGCCGGAACGAGCCGTCTGGCACCATACTGATCGACGGTGCGGTCGCCCTTGCAGAGAAATCGCGTGGCAGAACGCAAAGGTCAGGTCATAGATGACCCTGCCTTTTGGTAGGACAGCAGCTCCTGATAATTGCCGTGGGGTGGGATAAAAAGATTGGGAGTCTTGGTGGGACATGGTGTGGTCCTATAGGTACTTATAGGTCCTATAAGACCTCATGCGACCACCATCTCCCTGATCTTTCCCAACACCTCCGCACTCTCCGCATCCAACGCCGCGATCTCGTCCAAGATGTCCAGCGGGCCCCGGTGGATGATCGCCTCCCCGCCATTGGGGTTCTTCACCGAGAGGTCGAAGGTGGCCGGATCAATGGTCTGTGGCGTCCAGGGTCCAGGACTTGGCCGAGTCGGCCCGGGTCCTTTGCAGCTCCACAAACTCCGCCAGGTCGGCATCGTTCAGCGGGTTGGTCTTGCCCAGGTTGCGGCCTGGGTCGAGCTGGTAGTACCAGACCTGGCGGGTCGGGGCGCCCTTCTCGAAGAACAGCACCACGGTCTTGACCCCGGCCCCCTGGAAGGTCCCGCCGGGGCAGTCCAGCACGCTGTGCAGGTTGCAGCTCTCCAGGAGCTGCTTGCGCAGGCTCACCGAGGCGTTGTCGGTGTTGGAGAGGAAGGTGTTCTTGATGACCACCCCGGCCCGCCCGCCGGCCCTGCAGGCGCTTGATGAAGTGCTGGAGGAACAGGAAGGCGGTCTCGCCGGTGCGGATGGGGAAGTTCTGCTGGACCTCCTTGCGCTCCTTGCCGCCGAAGGGCGGGTTGGCGAGGATGACGTCGAAGCGGTCCCGCTCCTGAACGTCGGCCAGGTTCTCCGCCAGGGTGTTGGTGTGGAGGATGTTGGGGGCCTCCAGGCCGTGCAGGATCAGGTTCATGATCGCGATCACGTAGGCCAGGGACTTCTTCTCCTTGCCGTAGAAGGTGCGGGTCTGGAGGGTCTCCAGGTCCTTGGTGGTGAGCGGGCCCGCGCCCTTCAGGTAGTCGAAGGACTCGCACAGGAAGCCCGCGGAACCGCAGGCCCCGTCGTAGATGGTCTCGCCGATCTTGGGGTTGACCACCCGGACCATGGCGCGGATGAGGGGGCGCGGGGTGTAGTACTCGCCGCCGTTGCGCCCGGCGTTGCCCATGCGCTTGATCTTTTCCTCATAGAGGGCGGAGAGCTCGTGCTTCTCGGCCTGGGAGCGGAAGCGCAGGGCGTCGATGTGGTCTATGACCTCGCGCAGGTTGTAGCCGCTGGAGATCTTGTTTTTGATCTCGCCGAAGATCTCGCCGATCTTGTATTCGATGGTGTTGGGCCCGGTGGCCCGGCGCTTGAAGCCGTGCAGGTAGGGGAATAGCCGGAGATTGACGAAGTCGTGCAGGTCGTCGCCGGTCATGGCGGCGTTGTGGTCGAGGCTGCCGTCCTTGGTCTTGGGCGCGGCCCAGGAGTCCCAGCGATAGGGGGCTTCGAGGATGAAGATGTACCGCTTGCCTTCCAGGGCCGCCTCGGCGGCCTTGTCCTGTTCCAGACCGTCGAGGTACTTGAGGAACAGGAGCCAGGAGGTCTGTTCCGTGTAGTCCAGTTCGGTGGTGCAGCCGGCCTCTTTCCAGAGGACATCGTCGATGTTCTTGAACGCCTGTTCAAACATGGAGGGTCTGGCTTCCTTTGGTCGCTGGGTGCGGAGGGGCGGTGGTCCTGGGCTTTCGGATGATACAGGACCCAAGGTTGCCCCCTCACCCCAACCCCTCTCCCCACGGGGAGAGGGGCTTATCCCCGCCTGCGCCGCTGCCTGCCCTCCCCCTTCTCCCCCTGGGGGGAGAAGGGTCGGGGATGAGGGGGCGAGGGTCGGGGGTACTCGATGGCTTGCCCCCTCACCTCGGCCGTCGCTCCCGGCGCGGCTCTACCTCCTCCATCCCTGGAGTCGCCAGCCCCTCCCCCCGGGGGAGGGGCTTATACTGCCGCCGGCCGCAGTCCCCAAGAACCGGCGCGCCCCATCGCCGAGGACCATCACAGCATGAAATACAACGACCTCCGCGACTTCATCGCCCAACTGGAACAGCGCGGGGAACTCAAGCGCATCGGGATCGAGGTGGACCCCTACCTGGAGGTCACCGAGATCTGCGACCGCACGCTGCGGGCCGGGGGCCCGGCCCTGCTGTTCGAGCGTCCCAAGGGGTCGCAGATCCCTCTTCTGGCCAACCTCTTCGGTACGCCCAAGCGGGTCGCCCTGGGCATGGGGGAGGAATCGGTGGAGGCCCTGCGGGAGGTCGGCCGGCTGCTCGCCTTCCTCAAGGAGCCAGACCCGCCCAAGGGGATGCGCGAGGCCTGGGCGGCGCTGCCCATCTTCAGGAAGGTCCTGGACATGGCCCCCAAGGTCCGCCGCGGGGCGCCCTGCCAGGAGGTCGTCTACGAGGGTCAGGACGTGGACCTCGGGCGCCTGCCGATCCAGCACTGTTGGCCCGGGGACGTAGGCCCGCTCATCACCTGGGGCCTGGTGGTCACCCGCGGGCCGGACAAGCCGCGCCAGAACCTCGGCATCTATCGGATGCAGGTCCTCGGCCCCAACCGGGTCATCATGCGCTGGCTGGCCCACCGCGGCGGGGCCCTGGACTTCCGCGACTGGCAGCGCGCCCACCCCGGTGAGCCCTTCCCGGTGGCCGTGGCCCTGGGGGCGGACCCGGCCACCATCCTGGCCGCCGTCACCCCGGTCCCGGACAGCCTGTCCGAGTACGCCTTCGCCGGGCTGCTGCGGGGCAGCCGCACCGAGGTGACCGCCTGCCTGGGGAGCGACCTCCAGGTCCCGGCCAGCGCCGAGATCGTGCTGGAGGGCCACATCCACCCCGGCGACACTGGCCCCGGAGGGCCCCTTCGGCGACCACACCGGCTACTACAACGAGGTGGACAGCTTCCCCGTCTTCACCATCGAGCGCCTCACCCAGCGCCGCGACCCCATCTACCACAGCACCTACACGGGGCGCCCCCCGGACGAGCCGGCCATCCTCGGGGTGGCCCTGAACGAGGTCTTCGTCCCCATCCTGTGCAAGCAATTCCCCGAGATCGTCGATTTCTACCTGCCGCCGGAGGGGTGCTCCTACCGGCTCGCGGTGGTCAGCATGCGCAAGCAGTACCCGGGGCATGCCAAGCGGGTCATGCTCGGGGTCTGGTCCTTCCTGCGACAGTTCATGTACACCAAGTTCGTCATCGTGGTGGACGAGGACGTGAACACCCGCGACTGGAAGGACGTGATCTGGGCCATGACCACCCGCATGGACCCGGTGCGCGACACGGTCCTGATCGAGAACACCCCCATCGACTACCTGGACTTCGCCTCACCCGTGTCGGGCCTGGGCTCCAAGATCGGCTTCGACGCCACCAACAAGTGGCCGGGGGAGACGCAGCGGGAGTGGGGCCGCCCCATCCAGATGGACGCGGCGGTCAAGCGGCGGGTGGATGAGCTGTGGCAGCGGCTGGACATCCTCTCTGACCGAAAGTGCGAAGGATAGGTCGGGCGAAATGGGCATGAGGCGACAGGTGCCCCCGCTGACCTGTTTCAGACTCTGCTGAGTGTCGGCCCAGTGTACCAGCTTCGAATTGAAGGCCGACCAATTCCATGTCACTTAATCTCTGCCCAGTGACTGGCTGCTTAGGAGCAAAAAGGGCGCCCCCATGGCCTGGGGGCGCCCTCCCGGTCGGGGGACCGCCGAGCTTCAGTACCGGCGTTGCTGCGGGCGCGGGGCGCGCGGCTTGGCCTCGTTGACGGTCATCTTGCGGCCCTTGTAGACCTGATCGTTCAACTCCTTGATGGCCCGGTCCGCATCGGAGTTGTCCGGGACGTCCACGAAGCCGAAGCCCTTGGACTGACCGGAGAACTTGTCCTGTACCACCTCGGCGCTGGCCACCTCGCCGTACTCGCCGAACACCTCACGCAAGTCTTCGCTTGTTACGCTGTAAGACAGATTGCCTACGTAGATCCTCATCGCTCGCTCTCGTCGCAGATGTGCATTGGTCGGTCGGACACTATCGAGAAACCAACGCACAAGCCTGGTCGATAGCGGACGGCGGCGCACCACCGATGGGGTTGGCGGGCAAGGCCCACATCAGCCGCCGATTCCCGAACCCCTGCCCTGCCACTGAGACCGCCGCCGGCTCTGGATACCGCAGATCTGGGGGTTAGGGGCGGGTGCCTTGGCTTCGCGCGGCCGCGCTGAGGCGACGTGCAAGTGCTGGACTTTGGGTCCCGCTGGCAGCCCCGGATCGGCTCCGGAGTCAATGTGGCGGCTGATACTGTGAACGGGACGCTGGGGACCTGGAGGCGGAGGGCTGAAAACGGAAGAAAACTTAGATGATCCGCGGGCATGCGTCAACCGCCGGTCACGGCTTTTTTGTCAGGGACGCGGCGAACCCCGCGCCCTCGATGGCCCGGATCAGTCCGCTGGCATCCAGATGCTCACCGCGGATGCGCACCAGACCGGCGGCGAGGTCCGGGCTCGCCTCTGTCACCTCGGCGATCCCTTCCAGGGCGCGCTTGACACTGGCAACGCAATGGGGGCAGGTCATGCCGTCCACCTTGAGGGTGAGATCCGCGGGGAGGGTCGCCGCGGGGGACAAGCGGGCAAGCAGGCGCCGCTGCATCAGGTAGCCCAGAGCGGCCAGGAGGACCAGGGTGGCGAGGACGCTCAACCAGGACAGGGAGCCATGGACATGGGGCTGGACATCCGGGGCTCTGGCAGGGAGGAGTCCGTCGAAGGTCAGGCCGAGGGCGATGCTCATGAAGGCCACGGTCCCCAGATAGGCCGCCAGGACAGCGCCCCCCGAGGGTGCGGTAGACGGCACCAATGGTGGCGACGTTGGTGGCGGGTCCTGCCATGAGGAAGACCAGGGCGGAACCTGCGGGCATCCCGGCGGCGATCAGGGACGCCGCGATGGGCACCGAGGCCGTGGTGCAGACATAGAGCGGGAGCGAGATGGCCAGTACCAGCAGCATCCCGACGAGGCCCTGGGACCACGGCTGCCCGGCGAAGAAGTCCGGCGGCACCAGGACACTGATGAGGGCCGCCACCAGGATCCCGGCGATGAGCCAAAGATCGATGGCCCCGAGCAGGTCGAACAGGGCATAGCGCAGCACCCCCGGCATGCCGAGGGCGCGACGGGACCCGTCGGCCCCGGGGCTCTTGGCAGCGGGGGCCGGGTCCGGTTCGGTGAGGCGGTTGACCAGGGCCCCACCCGACCAGCCCGGTGATGAACGCCGCCCCAGCTTGAACAGGGCGAAGGGCCAGCCGAGGAAGCTGGCGCTGACCAGGATCGAGTCCACCCCGGTCTGCGGGGTGCTGATCATGAAGGCGGTGGCAGCCCCCTTGCTGGCCCCCTCGTTGCGCAGCCCGATGGCGGCAGGGATGACACCGCAGGAGCACAGGGGCAGCGGGACCCCGATGAGCGAGGCGCGCATCACGCTGCGCAGATCGGGACTGCTGAGCCCGCGGTGGACATACCCCGTCGGGAGATAGACGTGCATGAGCCCGGCGATGAAGAGCCCGGCCAGCAGGGAGGGCGACAGCTCCAGGAGGATCTGCCAGGTTGCAGCGAGATAGGCGGAGAGCCAAGGCACCATGAGTCAGGCCTTGGCCCCCATCGCGGCAGGCAAGGAAGCAACACCGCCATGACGCGGGTGCTGCGGATCACCCAGCGCCCGCAGCAGCCGCATCAGGCCAGTCGAAGCAAGGACGTTGTCCTTGGCCATCGGAGCCGGGGGATCAGTCGATATTGCCCTTCCGATGCTGGTCGTAGAGGAAGCCGCCGAGGGCGCCGGCACCGGCGCCGATCAGGGCCCCTGTGCCTGCGTTACCACTGAGCGAGCCGATCGCGGCCCCGCCGGCAGCGCCCATCAGGGCCCCGCTGCCAGAGCGCGATCCGGTGGTGGTGCCGCACCCGGACAACCCGACGGCGGCGACGAGCAGGACGAGGGGAATGGTGATGGTCTTCATGTGGATGTCTGTTCCGAAACTGGGTAGCCTGAAAGCGGTTGGTCATCGGGTCTATGGCCGATCCCGACTCGGGTCTACTTCTTGCAGGGGAACTTCGCTGCCAGCGAGCGCACCAGCCCGACCACGGGCTGCTCGCCCATCAGCTTCTTGTCCCCGGCTTTGGCCTTGGCCCAGTCCAGGAAGATCGCCTTGCCCTGCTCGACGGTGGACCCGGCTGGGTAGCAGACCAGCGGGGGCAGCTTCTTGCGATTGCTGATCTCGTCGTGGTACTGCACCGTCGCCTCGATGAAGGCGCGGCAGGCCTGGTGGGCGACCACATACTCGGCGGCGGTGTCCGGTGTAGCGCAGACGGCGGCGAGGTCGGCGGTGGTGTCGAAGCTGAAGTTCGAGTCCTGGACGGCCGCCGCGGGCTGGGCCAGGGCGAGGGCGAACCCCGCGACGGCAAGGGCTTGGACGAGGCGTAGAGTGGGCTGTGACATCGTTGGTGAATCCTCGGTTTCGTGGTTCGTGGCGGACTGAGCCGGCGGCCCCGCAGGGCGCCCGCAGGGGATTCTACCCAACCCCTCGCAACAAGGGCGACGGATTTTCCAGACTAGCGGCAGGCCGCCAGGCCCTGAGCCAGGGTCGGATACCGCAGCCGCACCCCCAGGTCCTCCACCAGGCGACGGTTCGACAGGCGACGAGACTCCCGCATGTAGGACAACATCCCCGCCGAGAGCCGGCCCTCCGCCTCGTCCAGGCGGATCACCGGGGGACGCGGGAGCCCGACGGCATCGGCGACCTGGAAGAAATAGTCGGTCATGGTGCTGGGATGGCCGTCGCAGGCGTTGTAGACCGCGCCGTCGGTCCCACGTTCCATGGCGGCGATGCAGGCCGCCACCAGGTCATCGGCATGGATGCGGTTGGACCAGGGTGCGTCCTCCGGGCGGACCAGGGGCAGGCCCGCCCGGAGGCGCTCCAGCGGCAGCCGCCCAGGTCCGTAGATCCCCGCCACCCGCAGCGTCACCAGGGCCCCGCCGCTGTCCCGGCGCCACTGCTCCAGGGCCTGCTCGGCGTCCCAGCGCCGCCGGGCGCGATCCACCTGGGGATTGACCGGTCGATCCTCGTCCACCCAGTCGCCGCCGCAGTCCCCGTAGACCCCGGTGGTACTGACATAGACGATGCGGCTGGGGTGCCCGGCCTGGGCGAAGCCGGCGACCAGGTGGCGGGTGTGGACATCCAGGGTCCCGGCCTCCGGGGGCGGCGCCAGATGGAAGACCCGGGCCCCTGGCAATGGAAGTCGGTCCAGTGCCTCCTGGGGCAGCTCCCGCGACAGATCCATGGCCAATGCCTCGATGCCCTCGGCCTCCAGGGCGGCGGCGCTCTCCGGGCTGCGCACCACGGCCTGGACCCGTTCTCCCTGGTCGAGGTAGCGCTGGGCGAGGCGTCGTCCGATATAGCCGCAGCCAATGATCAATATGCTCGACATAGGGTTTATATCCGCTTTGTATTGGGTAAGAATCCCAGAGGACAGGTCACAGCATGCCGCACAGGTTGCGGGGGTTCCCATGAGTTTCACCATCCGCACCCAGCCCGGCAACCGGCGCTTTACCGCCGAGCCGGGTGAGACCCTCCTCGCGGCCGCCTTGCGCCAAGGCATCGGGCTCCCCTACGGTTGCCGCGACGGCCAGTGCGGGACCTGTGCCGCGGCCCTGGTGGCCGGCGAGGTCGCCTATCCCAGCGCCAAGGTCGAGGCCCTGGCGGGACGTCCGCAGGGGACCTGTCTCACCTGTCAGGCGGTGGCCCTGGGAGACCTGACGCTGGCTGTGGAAGAGGTGCGCGGCGCCAGTGAGATCGAGCCGCGGCTCCTGCCGTGTCGGGTGGAGCGCAAGGAACAGCTCAACCACGATGTCATGCGCCTCTGGCTCAAGCTGCCGGAGGGCCAGCGCCTGCAATTCTTCGCCGGCCAGTATCTGGACTTCATACTCCCGGACGGGCGCAAGCGGGCCTTCTCCATCGCCAACGCCCCCCACGACGATGCGCTCGTCGAACTGCATGTCCGCCATGTCCCGGGCGGGTCCTTCACCGATCATGTCTTCCATGGCCTGGCGGAGAAGGCCATCCTGCGCATCCAGGCGCCCTTGGGGACCTTCACCCTGCGCGAGGCATCCGACCGCCCCATGCTCTTCGTCGGCGGAGGGACCGGCTTCGGCCCGCTCAAGGGGATGATCGAGCATGCCATGCACCTGCGGCATACGCCGCCCCATGCACCTCTACTGGGGGGTACGGGCCCGGCGCGACCTCTACCTGCCGGAACTCCCGCAAGCCTGGGCGCGGGACTGGCCAGGCTTCAGCTACACCCCGGTCCTGTCCGAGCCCGACCCGGACTGGGCGGGGCGCACCGGGTTCGTGCACGAGGCGGTGGTCGCCGACCACCCCGACCTGAGCGGCTTCGACATCTACATGAGCGGACCACCCGTCATGGTCGAGGCCGGCAGGCTGGCCTGCGAGGCCCGTGGTGCGACCATGGAGCACATGTTCTCGGATGCCTTTACCTATGCCGCGGACAAGGGGCGGGTGTCGGGCTAACGATCATGGCGATGCACGCCACCCCGGAACATGGAAGCTGTGCATCGCCATGATCGTTCCCTCACCCCGGCCCTCTCCCAAGGGAGAGGAGATGTGGAGCGCGCTACGCGCGACTTCATGAAGGCCCGACCTACTTGTCCGCAGCCCCGGCGGCAATGCCCTGGAGGGCATCTGCAAGCGCGGCGAGGGCCTGGTTCAGTGACCCCAGATCGGCCCCGATCTGGACCTCGGACAGGGGCTTGAGCTCGGCCAGAACCGCGGCGGTATCGGGCAGGCGGGGTTCGTAGAAGGCCGCCAGCCAACTCTGTATCCCCTGCATGGCCCCCTGATAGGCGACCTGATCCGCCGACTCCAGGGCGAGGCGGGCGGCGTCGAACTGACTGCCGAGGCTGCGGCTGGCCTGGGCCACCGGATCATCCGGGCGCTGGCGGGCCTCGGCCGGCTTCCCGCCGTTGGCGTTGCCCCGCAGCAGGCGTGCGACCACGGGGCGCAGGGTCAGGGCGCGCTCACGCAGGGCATCCAGGCGTGCCAGCAGCGCCTGGCGATCCACCGGACGGACCGCGCCCAGGGCGCTGCGGGCCTGGGCCAGGGCGACACGCCCAGGCTCACCGATGGGGCCGGGGAGCGGGGCCAGGAGGGCCTCGGCCAGGGCCAGGGCGGCGGCGGGGCCGTCCAGCTCGTCGTCGCGATGCGACCTCGGCGGCGGACCTGGCCCGGTCCGCCGCCTCCGCCAGGCGCGCGGCGGCGATGCGCTCGCGTTCGGCCTCCGCCTCCAGGCGGACGGCGAGTTGGGCGCGCTGGGCATCGACCTCCAGCCGCGCCTGGTAGAGGGCCTGCTCCCGCGCCCGCAGGTCCTGGGCCTGGGCCAGCAGCCGCCGCTGGCTCTCCAGGAGCAGGGCCTGGGCCTCGGCGAAATTGACCCATCATGGTCCGCTGGCGGTCGCGGACCTCCACCAGATTGGACCCGATGCGGCCCATGTCCGGGCGCAGGTCGTTCCAGTAGAAGTCGCCCACACTCAGGCCCCCGATCAGGGTGAGCAGGGCCAGACAGACCAAGCAGGACCGGAACCCAGGGCGAGAGCCGCCGCCGGCCAGGCTGGACCTTGGCGGGCATGGCGGCCTCGCTTCACGGCGAATCCGCCGCCGGGCCCGAGATGGGGCTGGGCGGCCCGGCACAGGGCCGCCAGGATCTCGGCGTCCCCCGCCCGGTCGGCCAACTCGACCCGGCGAAACCCCATGGCCTCGGCCAGGGCCGCGGTGCGGGCGCTGACCACCACCAGGGGGGTGGCGACCAGCTCCGCCTGCCCCCGTGGGCCCAGGATCTCCACCAGGTTGCGCAGGATCTCGTCGCTGGTGGCGGTGGCGAGTTGGACCTCTGTCGTCCACTGCGCCAGCAGCGGCCCGGGATCGACCTCCGGCGGGGTACGCCGGTAGACCTCCGCATAGGAGACCCGGGCACCGCGCTCGGCCAGGGTGTCCCCCAGGGTGGCCCGACCGCCCTCGCCGCGCACGATCAGGACCCGCTGCCCGAGGACGGCGGTCAGGGCGTCGAGGGCGAGCAAGCGCCTCGCTGTCGTAGCGCCCTGTCGGCACCAGATCCGGCGGGCAGCCGGCGGCGTCCAGGGCGCGGGCGGTGGCCTCGCCCACGGCGGCCAGCGCGGCCGCCCTGGGGCGGCCCGCCGGGCACAGGGGCAGTCCATGCTCCACGGCGTTGCGGCTGGTGAAGACCATCAGGTCCCAGTCTTCCGCCAGCAGGGCCGCCGCGGCAGCCGGGTCCGGTACCGCCTGGATCAGCAGGGTGGGAAAGGGGATGGCCCGTCCCCCGGCGGCCTCGATGAGGCGACAGAGGCCGTCCGCCTGTCCCTCCGGACGGGTCACCAGCACCCCGAGCCCAGCCAGAGGGGTCGGGTTCATGGGTGCTGCACGGCCGCGAGGATGGCGGCGGCGCCTTGGGCGAGGAGGGCGTCGGCGACGCGGGCCCCGAGCGCCAGGGCATCGCCCCGCGGGGCGCCGCCGTCGGCGAAGAGGATGCGCGTGCCGTTCGGGTCCCCCACCAGGCCGCGCAGGTGCAGCCGTCCGCCATGCAGGGTGGCGTGGCCGGCGATGGGGACCTGGCAGCCGCCCTGGAGGCGCTGGTTCATGGCCCGCTCCGCCAGGACCCGGTCGGCGGTCTCGGCGTGGTGCAGGGGGGCGATGAGGGCGTGGACGCCGGGGTCATCGACGCGGCACTCGATGCCGATGGCGCCCTGGCCGATGGCGGGCAGGGACTCCCCCGGCTGCAACAGGCGGCGGATGCGGTCGCCGAAGACCCAGCCGCTTGAGGCCGGCGGCGGCGAGGATGATGGCATCGAAGTCGCCGGCATCGAGCTTGGCCAGACGGGTATTGACATTGCCCCGCAGGGGTTCGATGCGCAGGTCCGGCCGGCGTGCCAGGAGCTGGCATTGGCGGCGCAGGCTGGAGGTGCCGACGCGCGCCCCCTGGGGCAGCTCGGCGAGCCTGGCGAAGCGTTCGCTGACGAAGGCATCCCGCGGGTCCTCCCGCGGCAGTATCACCGGGAGGTGCAGCCCGGCCGGGAACTCCACCGGCACATCCTTCATGGAGTGCACGGCGATGTCCGCGGTCCCCTCCAGCATGCCCTGTTCGAGTTCCTTGACGAAGAGCCCCTTGCCACCGACCTTGGCCAGCGGGGCGTCGAGGATGCGGTCACCGCGGGTGGTCATGCCGACGATCTCGACGACCAGGCCGGGGTGCGCCCGACCGAGGGCCGCGGCGACATGCTCCGCCTGCCAGAGGGCCAGCGGGGACTGTCGGGTGGCGATGCGGAGCGTCTGAGTCATGGGTCTGCTGTCCAAAAGCGCAAGATGCTAGCGGGGCTGGGTGTTTGAGGCAAACCCGAACCCGAGGGAGCCCAGGGAGCGAGGTTTCGCCAGAGTCAGGGCCACCGGCTTTACCGCTCCCCTCGCCCGGTCTAGAGTGCGGACGTTACCGGACCCATCACCGCAGGGGTATCCCCATGTCCGCATCCAGACCCGGCGTCGCCTTCGCACTCACGCTTGCCGTTGGCCTCGGCATCGCCCTCCCGGGCAGCGCCCTGGGGGCAGGGCGCGAGGTGGTGATCACCCAGGGGGCCGACCTCTTCGGCAAAGACTACCAGACCCTCAAGGAGGTCGAACTCGACGCCTGCGAGTCGGCCTGCCTGGCCGATACCCGCTGCCAGGCCTTCACTTATAACACCAAGGCCCGCTGGTGCTTCCTGAAGGAGAGTGCCGGCGAGCCCCGCCCCTTCCCCACGGCCGTCTCCGGGCGCATCGTCGCCACCCAGCCGGGCCAACCGACGACGCCCCCGGACCAGAGGACGGCGGCGGACATCACCGCCACCAGGGCCGCGGAGCTGGTCTTCCTCCCCCGCAGCTATCTGGAGGAGGCGGCGACCCTCGCCAAGGGTGTGGCGGCCGGTAAGCCCCGCCTGCCGGACTCCGCCAGCGCCGCCGCCTGGCTTGGTCTGGCGCGCGCCGCACTGGACCAGCAACCCGAGGACTGGCAGGGCCAGCAGCGGGTCAAGCAGCAGGGCAGCGCCGCAGCGGTGAATGCCTATCTGAGGTCCACCACCAAGGCCGAGCGGCGCGACGCCCTGGCCACCCTCGGCCGTGCACTGGCCCGCCGCGAGGCCTGGCGGCCGGCCATCCGCTCCACCCGAGCCGCGCTGGCCCTGGGGGAGGACCCCGGCCTGCGCGGCGAGTACGACGCCCTGGTGGCGGAGCACGGCTTCCGCATCAGCGGCCACCAGGTGGACTCGGATGCCGCCAGCCCGCGCATCTGCATCCAGTTCTCTGAGCCCCTGCCGCGCAACCGCCCTGACCTGGCGGATTTCGTGCGCGTCCCGGACGCCCCGGGCCTGGCGGTGGAGCCCCAAGCCCAGCAGATCTGTGTGGACGGCGTGATCCACGGGGCGCGCTACCGGGTCCAGGTCCGCGCCGGACTGCCCTCGGCCGAAGGCGAGACCCTGCCCAAGACCGCCGACCTGGACATCTATGTCCGCGACCGCGCCCCCATGGCCCGCTTCCTCGGCCGCGCCTATGTCCTGCCCAAGGGCCAGGCCGGATCTGGGCCTGGTTCTGACACCGGTGGCGCAACCATCCCCGTGGTCAGCGTCAACACCGACACCATCGAGGCCGCGGTCTACCGCATCGGCGACCGGGCCCTGGCCGCCGCCCAGGCGGAGGGGACCCTGTTCTCCCACGCTCTTTCATACGCATACCAATCAATAAAGGATTGAATAATTCCTAGTGCTTTTTGTTGGTCATTAGGAATTTCAACAATGCAGTAAAGTACACTGCCATATCTACTGAAAACCTGGGAGAACGAAGAAAACTTTTCTTTAATTATTTTTGGTATTTCCTCGATAATATTTGCGGGGTCTTGTTTGCACCAAACAAAAATATCATATTTTGAAGCAATATATTTCTTTAGAGCTTGAAGATACCGAACATGGCCTGGACGTGTTAGTGTTCCCTCGTCCGGTGAAAGACCTTTAGTCCCAATGCCAAAAGCTAGTAGTGATTTGCCTTGATCATTATTCCTTATTGGGAACCAGACTAAACACATACCACCATATGCCCCACTATTTGGGCTATCCTTTGGTAACAATCCCGCAAAAGATATATTGTCCTCTCCATTCATCAAAACTACTCTTTTGCTGTAAGCTGTAGATTTGTTGTATCTTTCACCAAAAACGCCATCAATTACATTTCTCCAGTGTTCAGTAATTAAATCGGTAATTTGCTCTGTCGGGTACCCCAATCGGATTAATTCAGCTAAATTTTCTATGGCTGTCATAAGCTCTCCCTAAAACATTTCTTCAAAGCTAGTTTACTTGTTAATTTCTCGCCAAAGCCCAACCCATATATGTAATTATTGTATATCAAGCTATCGTTTTTTCCTAAGTAAGTACCGCAAAGATATATGATTGCCCCCTCATATACCAATCTCCTGGCCGAAATTTCTTCCCCATTTGTTTCTTTTGTTCTTATTTGTTATCTTTCCCAACTGTCATAAATGAAAGCGATCCAAGCTCATTTCGTGCTTAAATGAAAATAGAACATATAATCTAGTTTGATTATTGGAAGATTTTATATTTATTCGTGTGATTGGTGTTATTCGTGGATAATCTTTAGGTTATCCGTGTCGAATGCTTTACGGAGCGCCGAAGATCAGCTTGACGCCGCCCTTGTACTCCATGCCGGAATCCAGCTTGCAGTTTGGCGCCACGATATTGGTGGAGGTCTGCCCGCCGTTGGCCATGCGCACATTGTAGGGCACGTCCACATCCATCTTGAAGTCGGCATAGCCCACGTCGATGGCGGGTTTCATCCCGGTGAAGAAGTGGTCCTCGCCATCCGACCAGCTCACGATCACCTCGGCGCCGGGCACGGATTTGCCAGCCTTATCGATCACGTACACCTGCAGGATCTGCGAGAATTCCACATCGCAGATGTTATTCGTCCGGTCTTTCAATACATACGCTTCGCCGGCTGTGGGCGATGGCAGCGGGGCGGGCGGCAGGGGCGGGTTGGTCGGCCGGGTCACCGGGATATCCAGCGTTGGTGTCAGCTCAGTATTCGGGGTGGATGGGGGTACGGTGAGAACGGGTTCGGTGGGTAGTACCACAGGCTGTGGACCTTTTCCCAGCGCGGCAGCCAGCAAAGCCAGGCTGCGGGCTTCTTCTGCCGGTTTACCCTGCGCAATGGATTGCTGCGCCTGGGCTGCCAGCCCCACCTGCGGATTTTCATCTTCCAGCAGACCCAGCCGGGCCTGGGCGCGCCCCATATCGCCGCGGGCGTTGAAAGATAGGGCTGATCATGGCGCGGTAAAGGTCTTTATCCGCCGGTTTGAGCATGGAAGGCGATACATTCTGATAATTCACCGGGCTGATGACCAGCGAGATCAGCAGGCCCAGTCCGAGCCCGATGATGAGCGCGGTGACCACAAAGAGATAGCCGCCCTCGCGCCTCATTTGCTCAACTCCGCCGAGACCGGCATCAGGGTCTGCATATCGCGCGCCAGCGACATCAACAGGTCAATGTCGTTGACGGAATAGCCGGATTTGCGGGCGTAAGCCACAGCTCAGCAAAGCAGCCTCGGTGGGAGCCTTGCTGTTCAGCTCTTCCAAGCCGGGCAGCTGCAGCCGTCAGGTCGCCGTCCTTGTTATAGACCTCGGCCACCATCAGGACGTAATCGGTCCTAAAGTCCTCGCGCAGGCTGCTGAGCGGGCTCCCCACCTGGACGCCGGGTTTAATGACCCAGCCAAAGAACAGCCCAACTCCCAGGCTGAGCAGGATGACAATGAGGAAGATCAGTCTGCGAACCATATCGGTTACTTGCCCGTGCCTTTCAGCATGGGGATAATGATGCCGTGTCTTTTCGCGGCGGCAATGGCTTCGGGGTAGCCGGCATCTGCATGCCGTACAATACCCATGCCGGGGTCGGAGGTGAGCACCCGCTGCAGGCGGAGCGCGGCTTCGGGGGTGCCATCCGCCACGATCACCTGCCCGGCGTGCTGGCTGTAGCCAATACCCACGCCGCCGCCGTGATGGAAGCTGACCCAGGTGGCGCCGTTGACCGCGTTGATCATGGCATTGAGGATCGGCCAATCGCTGACCGCATCGGTGCCGTCCAGCATGCCTTCGGTTTCGCGGTTGGGGGATGCGACCGAGCCCGAATCGAGGTGGTCGCGCCCGATGACGATGGGAGCTTTGAGGATGCCCTTGGCAACCATATCGTTGAATTTGAGGCCGGCCTTTGCCCGTTCGCCGTAACCCAGCCAGCAGATGCGGGCCGGCAGCCCCTGGAAGGGCACCTTCTCGCGGGCCATGACCAGCCAGCGGCGCAGGTGGTCATCTTCGGGGAAGAGCTCCAGAATGGCTTCGTCGGTGCGGTAGATATCCTCCGGGTCGCCGGAGAGCGCCACCCAGCGGAAGGGGCCTTTGCCCTCGCAGAACAGCGGGCGGATGTAAGCCGGAACGAAGCCGGGAAATTCGAAAGCGTCGGATACGCCGTTATCATAGGCGCGCTGGCGCAGGTTGTTGCCGTAATCGAACACCTCGGCGCCCCTGTGTTTGAACTCGAGCATGGCGCGCACATGCGCCGACATGGAATCGAGCGATCTTTTTTCATATTGTACGGGGTCGGATCTGCGCAGCTCATCCGCCTGCTCCACGCTCAGCCCGGCCGGGACGTACATGAGCACATCATGGGCGGAGGTCTGGTCGGTGACCACATCCGGCGTCACCCCGCGGATGACCATTTCGGGCAGGATCTCGGCGGCATTGCCGATGAGCGCGATGGAAAGCGGCTGCCCTTTTTCGCGGGCTTCCTCCACCAGGGTCATGGCCTCTTCGAGGTTATCCACCATGCGGTCCACGTAGCCGATATCCAGGCGGCGCTTGGCACGGGCAGGATCCACCTCCACCACCAGGGCAATGCCCTCATTCATTGTCACGGAGAGAGGCTGTGCACCGCCCATTCCACCCAGCCCGGCTGTAACCACCAGCTTGCCCTTCAAAGAGGGCCAGCCGCGTTTTTTAGCCAGGGCAAAAAAGGTCTCATATGTGCCCTGCAGAATGCCCTGGGTGCCAATGTAGATCCACGAGCCGGCAGTCATCTGGCCGTACATCATCAGCCCGCGGGCGGAAAGTTCATCGAAGTGTTTTTGGGTGGCCCAGTGCGGCACCAGGTTGGAGTTGGCGATCAATACCCGCGGTGCGTCCGCATGCGACTTGAAAACCGCCACAGGTTTGCCGGATTGGATCAGCAGGGTCTCGTCGTTTTCGAGTTCACGCAGGCAGTCCAAAATGGCATCGAATGCTTCCCAACTGCGGGCAGCCTTGCCGCGTCCGCCATACACCACCAGTTCCAACGGCTTCTCGGCCACTTCCGGATCCAGGTTGTTCTGGATCATGCGGTAAACGGCTTCGGTCTGCCAGGATTTGCAGGTGAGTTGGGTGCCGCGCGGAGCGCGAACTGGGCGGGGTTCAGACATGGGCATCCTCCGGGTTGTGAGTTACCGGTTAATTATACGCTGAAATGGTTTATGGACGAGTGTAATCTTAAGGTCGCAGGTCGATATCTGTTCTTTCAATTTTTGGGTGAAAGTTACCCGCCGAGTACCTTCTGCATCGAATAATAGCTGACAAGCTCTTTATAACCCAGTTTGATATCAATGGCTATCATAGGCAGATTTTTAGAGTTATGGTCGGTCTCCACCCGGGCGGTTTGCAGCACATCCCGCGCAAAACGCAGTGCCAGCACTTTTACCGCCTGAGCCAGCTTTCGGCCGCGATAATTGCGTTGAACGCCAGTGTGGAGGTTATAGGCAAAGTCGTTGCCTTCCATGCGGGTAATGGCGCTCATGGCCACCCAATCGCCGGTGTGCGTGTCAATGACCACCATCTGGCCCTCGGGTTTATACCAATTTGCCTGGCACACACTCTGCTGAAAATCTTCAAAAGAAGGCCAGGCATGCTCGCCTTCCGAGCCGGGTGTATCAGACGATGTGGCATCGTTTAACTTGTACAGCTTCTGCTGCGCTTCCAGGGTATTTCCCAATGCTGCCATCGATGTGAACTGGAATCCCTCCCCTTGCAGACGGGAAATGATAGCATCATAAGGTTGATCATCAAACTTTTCCAAATCCAGTCCCATGCGGATCGAATGGCCGCGTTCCGTGAAACCGCGAGCTTTCGCAAATGCCATCCCATCCGTCATGGCAGAATTGATCCGCACCCGCAGTGTTTTTATCTTATTTTCAGCCATAACCGTGAGCATATCTTTATATAGCCGGGTGCCTAATCCCTTTCTGCGATTGCTCCGGCAAACTACATAAAGATACAAAATACCAAGAGCCGGGTCTACACGTGAGCGGTCCACCCAGTAGAAACCGGTCAGAGTCCCATCATTATCTTCAGCGACTTTGAAGAAGCAATTCTCCCGGTTTTTCGAGTAAAACTCCAGTAAAGCTGTTTCGGTCGAAGGCTGATCCTCCAGTAGTGTGAACCAATCAGCCAGTTGTTTAAAATCCCGGTCGGGACGTGCAATGCGAATGGAAGTGTTTGTCATGTACGGACTCCTTATACATGAATTCTATGAAGGAATTATTCTAAACAATCATACCTGTTGCTGTGATGCTTTTCAATGGAATCATGGGGAAGTGCAATGCATACCGAAGTTACCCATAATATTATCTCGGTCTGATATTTCATCACACTCCTGCGTGGTAGACATTGTCTAATTATGATTACTCAATAATCATTTAATAGTTTGCTGGCAAGCCTTGTCAATTGGAATAATTAATAATTGAACCGGGAGATAACTCCCAGCTCAAATTTGATAGTATTTCAATTCTTATCTGTCTTCCGCTTCAGATTCGATGATCTCAACCGTCAGCAGTTAGACCGCGGGCTGGAGCGTTTACTGGGGTCCAGCCCGGAGAAGGAGAGGCATTGAAGGGGCATCACAAATAAATGTTTTTCGATCGCCTTTTAAATAAGGCAAGCATGACCAGACCAACAGGGATAACCATAGCATGATCCTCCGCAAAATTTTTGCGGATTTTTCTTCTTTTCTATCTGGATCAACGCATCATTGGTTGCTATTGCATCTAAAGTAGGCTGAAACTCCGCTTCATCCGGGTCCAGCGTATTCACCTGAGTGGGACGTTCCGTCCTACTGGGAACGAGGGTAGATTCCAGGGTTGGAGTGGAATCTAAGCTGGAGGGTGAGGGCGAGATGCTGGTGGAAGAGGAGTTGAACCTGGATTCTCTAGTAGAAACCGAGGTTGCGGTTATGTCCCAGTCGACTGTCGGTCGTTTGGTCTTGTTTGATTAAATCTGGTCCGGGTTATCCTGTAAAGCGGCCACCGGAGTAAAGAAGAGAACCGGGAGGAAAACTCCCAAACCAAAAAGAATTGATAGCCAGACCTTATGCTTTTGCATTGAATCCCTCCTGTTGGCATATTGATTTTATGAGTATAGCATTTCCAAATACATGATTCAACAAACTCAATCTTAATTAGGTAATCAAGCGTCAAACGGAAAAAGGGGATCGAGGAATATAACGAATGCGGGGTGAGTTTGCGAGCAATTTCCCAGCCCGGTCTTCCACCCCGGATGGTACGATGAGTCGAACGCTGGTAGTTAAAACATTACAGGAGCTGCAGACATTGACCTTCGAAAAATTCTGCCAGATGAGTAACAAAATGAGCCGGGATATATCACCCGGCTCAAATTGGATCGAATTTCCGTCCTGATCTGTCTTAGGCTTCAGATTCAATGATCTCAACCGTCAGCAGTTTGACCGCCGGGCTGGAGCGTTTACCGGGGTCGCGGTCGGGAATGGAGAACAGCACCTTCAGGCTGGCCGGGTCAGCCACTTTGCCGAAAACACTGTGCCTGTTATTCAAGTGGGGGGTTGGCACATGGGTGATAAAGAACTGGCTGCCATTGGTGTGGGGTCCGGCATTGGCCATCGAAAGGATGCCCGGGCTGTCATGCTTGAGGGAGTCATAGAATTCATCATCGAACTGGTAGCCGGGTCCACCCATGCCGGTTCCGGTCGGGTCGCCGCCCTGCACCATGAAATTGCCGATCACACGGTGGAAGATGGTGTTATCGTAAAATCCCTGGCGGGCCAGGAAAACCAGGTTATTGACGGTTCGCGGAGTTTTGCTGGCATATAGATCGCAGGTAATATCACCGAGGTCGGTTTTGAAAACTGCCTGGTATTTTTTCTTCTTGTCTATTAGCATTTCCGGGGCTTTCGCCCAGCTTTTGGGTGAGTTTGTCATTTGGTTAGCCTTTCATAATTCAAGATGCCTTGATTTTAGCATGAAGTCAGAAAGTGGATTACCCGCTGTACAAAACAATTATTTTGTCGGAATGGATAGTTTGCGGAAAGTCCAGCCATAAGCTACAATCCAGCGTATGGAATGGGACTATGTCGGAAATGAATGGGCAGTCAATATGCTGCGGCAGCAGGTGGTGCACGGTTCCACGCGGCATGCCTACATTCTGGCGGGGCCGGAAGGGCTTGGCAAGCGCACCCTGGCTATCAGGTTCATCCAGGCACTGAACTGCACTAAAGCAGAAGGAAATGGCAATCCATGCATGGAATGCCGATCCTGCCGGCAGATCGAAGCCATGCAATATTCCGATCTGCAGGTGGTTGAAGAAGCTGGAGGATAAAAGCGAGATCCGGAAAGAACAGGTGGACGAGGTGAATCGATTCCTGTCCCTGTCCCCTTATAGAATCAAAATCGAAGGCCTCCATCCTCATCGATTTTCAATCTGCAAGCACCGAGGCCCAGAACGCGCTGCTCAAAACCCTGGAAGAAGCCCCCGGAAATTCAATGATCATCATCACCGTTGATTCCGTGGATAACCTGCTGCCAACCACCGTTTCCCGCTGTGAAGTGTTGACTTTGCGGCCATTACCTGCCAGGGAAGTAGCCTTCGCCCTGGCGAGCCGGTTGAACGTGGAAGGCCAACTGGCGGAATTGCTGGGGCATATTTCAGGCGGCAGATTTGGCTATGCCCGCCTGCTGGCAGAAGAACCGGATCTGCTGGAGCAGCGTTCCGCCTGGCTGGATGAGTGGGTTGAACTATTTGGAATGACCCGGGTGCAAAGGTTCAAATATATTGAGAACAAGCTCTCCCGCAGGGTGGAACTGAAGAAGCAGCGTGAAATGCTCGGCGGAATGATCGAATGCTGGGCATCGTTCGTGAGGGATGTTCTTCTGGCTACGAATACTGCTGCGGCTGGACCAATGAACATTGACCGCAAGGAAGATATCGCCCGCCTGGCTGCGCGGTTGGGGTCGGCTCATAGTGTGCAGATCATTCGCAGCCTGGAACAGGCCTCCAACCGGATAGACCGTTATTACAACCCGCGCCTGGTGATGGAGATGTTAATGCTGGAGATGGGAAAGGGAGAGAATGTAATTCAGTGAGTGGTGATTAGTAATTTGTGATTAGTGATATGCGCTCAGTGACGTATTTACTGAAGTAATATCCTTGCCATTATAAATTTCCAAAATTTTTCCGTTTCTCCATTCTCACTTCTCAATTCTCTATGTTCCATATTACTCTTTACTAATCATCTATTCACTAATCACTAATCCCCAATTACTATCCCCAATAATCTCTCCTATTTAGCAACTCACATCAACCTTTTCCGTATATTGTTATGAAGGAGTAAAAATGAGCGAAAAGAACAAAGTACCGTGGTTTCTCTACCCGTTCTGGTTGATCTGGAAGCTTGTTGCCGGGATCATCCTGTTTACCGGTCGGCTGGTTGGAGCAATCATTGGACTGGTATTAATGATCGTTGGAATTGTGGCCAGTTTGACAATTGTGGGATTGATCGTTGGAATTCCATTGATCATCTTCGGTTTCTTATTGATGATGCGCTCGATATTCTAGATCAATCGAGCATTCCTATTTTTCCCAGGAAGGAACGCACCTGTTGAGTATATTCCTCCCTGTTAACGGTAAAGGAATCCGCGTGGCCTGCGTTTTGGGCCAGATAAATTGAGCGGATTCCTTTCTTCTTTGCTTCATACAGGGCCTTGCTCATTTCCACAGGCACATAGCGGTCATTGACTCCATGGATCAGCATTACCGGTAAACTGATCTCCCCGATATCCCGCAACGGGGAAACCGCATCAAAAGACATCCCGGATAGCATGGCCGTCATAAAGTTAGCAAGCTGCAAAAAGGGAAATACCGGCAGCTTGAATTCGTATTTAAAGCGGTAGATCAACAATTGCCTGAAATCCGAGAATGACGATGCAGCGATGCAAAAGGCAACCCGGGAATCGATGGCAGCGTGCTGGATCGATATCGCTCCACCCAGGGATTCACCCATCGTTCCCACCAGCCCTCCCGGACCAGTCCGCATGAATGCCCACTCAACCACCGCCCGCAAATCGTATTTTTCATAATACCCAAAAGTGGTGTTCTTCCCGCCGCTGGACCCATGATTCCGCAGGTCATAGAGGAGCACATTGAAACCCAATGACCTGAACAATTCCACATATTTCACTGAAGCGAAGAGGGTGGTTTCAATCCCGTGGGTGATGACGACCGTTTTATGCGATCCCTCCAGCGGCAGGTAGATCCCGTGGAGTTTATAACCATGCGGAGATGGTATCCACACTTCCTGTTTTACGAGAGCCTGGTAGTACTCATTGATCGATCTGTCGGCCAGGATTTTTTTCTGGTATGACAATTCAGCTGATTGAACGTTGGGTTTGAGGATGCGCAGCGCAAAATATGTGCCGGCTGCAGCGAAAAAAATCAGGATGAGCAGGATGATCCACAATAAAAGCATGATTCTCAGCCAACCTGTCTGCCAGCACCCATACCGGCGATTGCTCCTGTGCTGAATGCGAATTGCAGGTTATATCCGCCGCATGGACCAACCACATCCAGTACTTCTCCGGCGAAGAAAATACCAGGAACGATCAGCGATTCCATGGTTTCCGGGTTGACTTCCATCAAAGCTACACCGCCGGTGGAAACCTGGCAATATTCAAATCCACGCGTGCCAGTCACCTTGAGTTGAAAATGGGTTAATAGTTGAAATAATGTGTCTCGTTGAGGTTTCTTGATCTTCGAAAGGATTGTGTCCGGTGTAAGTTCTGTCGAGTGGATCACATGAGCAGCCATTTTAGGCGGGAGTATAGACTGGATCGCCACCAATACAGGCATGGAAGAACTGACCGGATTTACAAATAAAGCCTTGAGTTTACCTTCAAATTTATGGATCAGGTTCAATTCCAGCACCATATCTTTCAGGGGAAAGGTGCTGACCAGGTAGGAAAGATCCATGACTCCCGGACCGTTCAACCCCCATTGAGTAAAAATGATATTGCCAAACGTTTTACCGAGAGCCCGTCCGCCTTGCAGCAGGGTGACGTCCGCATCAAGACGTACTCCCTGCAATCCCTTTAATGCGTGCATATCCGCTGTTACTGGTGCCAATGCCGGAAGAACAGGGTGTACCAGGTGCCCCATCTGCTGAATGATCGCCAGCAGGTTTCCATCTGAACCCATCGAAGGATAGGCTTTGCCTCCACAGGCTATGATCACCTGATCTGCAGTAATCACGTCGCGGTGGAGCATTACCTCAAATCCATCTCCAGCTTTAATGATTTCGGTAACTTGTTTACGAAGCATTTTTTGCACATGGTGACTATCCAGGGCAGCGTCAAATGCATCCACTACTGCATGGGCTGACTCACTGATCGGGTAAAACCAGCCATCAAAAGTCGAAAAGGTGAAAATACCAAGTGTTTCAAGAAATTTTAAAAGATCTTCCCGGGTAAAGTGATTCAAGACCTGGTTCAACCAGACCGGGTTATCGCAGGCATATCTGACAGCAGCTACATCCGCATTTGTAAGATTGCATCTGCCCGCGCCGGTGACCAGCAGTTTGCGGCCAACATATTCGTTGGTATCGATGATGACCACTTCATGCCCTGCCTGGGACGCGAAGATTGCTGCCATCATTCCGGCTGGACCTGCTCCGATCACTACAATTTTTGCCATTTCTAATTTCCCGGTTATTTCAATTGTTGGGCTGCTGCAAACAATTCCTTCTCTTCATCAGTTTCAGGAACGATGGTAACTCCATGCGGCAATGGTTTGGTATCTTTATCCACATTAACGAAGGTGATAAACCCTTTGACCACATCCACTTCTTTAATGGAGAGCTTTATAAAAACGGTAATTTTAGACTTGCCAGTATAAACCACTTTACTGTCAAAACGTGCAAGAGCACCTAGCTGAATTGGAGCAGTGAACATCATGCCATGGATCTTTAAGCAGACAATATTTTCTGGTTTTGTCAGACTGGCTGCGGCGATAAAACCCGATTCGACAAACCATTCGGCTGTCCTCCCGGCGTATAGTGTGCCGTGGTGGTTTAGATCCTTGCTCATTACAGGATGATAGGTTGTATAGGTTGGATTACTCATTTTTTTATTAACCTTTTTGTCTCATGATCCATATTCTTGAACATTATTATGAAATTAATACTATCCGGGGTGGGTCATTTCAATAAAAGCTGGATCTTCCCATAACGAAGCCAGATCGGGATCCTTTGGTGCCCATTCAACCAGGGCGGGATTAAAGGAGAATGATTCCCGCAATAATTCCAGTGCATTGGTTTGATTCCCAGCTAGTGCATTTAAACAGGCCAGGTTATAGATGTTTGTACCTCTCCATTTTGGGGAGGGGTCAAATTCCTGCAAGTCATCCATTATTTTTTCCAATAGCCCGACCGACTTTTGAAAATTCCCTCTTTCGTTATAAATCAATCCAACATGAGTGATCGTGTGTGCGCAAGTGTTACTCAAAACTGCATCCCATAATGGGCGTTTATCAGGCGGATACAGCATATCGGTCGCCAACAGGTCCTCTTCAGAGAGGGATCGAAGGTAATGGGTCACTTCCATGTAGGCTTTCTCCAGATTGTTATGGATGACCTGCCATTCAAGATCATGCGTCAACTGCCAGATGCGAGAATTTTCTTTATCAAAATCGGTTACTTCTTTATAGTTTTTATCCCTTTTAATCAAACGGTGGTTAAATCTATCCAGCCAATGGGCAAGGTGAGCCATATGGTCTTTGAACGACCACTGATCCACCTGACCGGATTTGACAAGCTCTTCAGCAGGAGTATTTGTGATCAGCTCCTGTAATATTTCGTGGGAGTAATTCGTTAACCGAATGAGCTGTTTTTTTCTTTCCATTTAACCCTCCGCTTAGTAGAATAATTATGGAGGAAGTTAGTTACGATATATATCGCTTACGCTTAATGCCAGCATATGATTTACAATTTCCAGATCAAGGAACCTATGAATGAATATATCACTATAAACCCATCTCTGCCACTTGTTGATCTGCATCGCCACCTGGAAGGCTCGATGAGGCTGACTACCGCGCTTGATGTGTGTCAGAAATTCAACCTTCCATTACCTGCATGGAATTTGCCTGACCTGCAAAAAGCAGTTTGGATCGACAAACCCGTACCAGATATTATCCAGATATTTCCACGCTTTGATATGCTCAGGCAATCTTTCATGAACGAAGAGATATGTAAAAGAGTAACTATTGAATGCATTGAAGACGCATATTTGGAAGGACTGGATTATTTTGAACTGCGTTTTAGTCCATATTTTATGGCAGAAATGCATCATTTATCCCCTCAGGCTGTAACGATGGCAGTCTGTGAAGCCTGGCAGGAAAGTATTCAAAAATTCTCCATTGTCTCCCGTTTGATCGTCATATTATCGCGTACATATGGTCCAGAGATATGCTCGATCGAAATGGACTGTGCACTCGCCAATATAGCTAATGGAGTAGTAGGAGTGGACCTGGCTGGTGACGAAAAACGCTGGCCGGCACAATTGTTCAAAACTGAGTTTGACCGTGCCCGCGCAGCCGGATTAAAGATCACTGCCCATGCCGGGGAGTTTGCCGGTGCAGACAGCATCCGGGAAACGATCAAGCATATGCAGACCCCAACGTCTCGGCCATGCGGTTCGGGCAGTCGATGATCCGCATTTGATGGATGAGATAGCAGAAAAAGGGATAGCCATCGAATGCTGTCCAACCAGTAATTACCTTACAGCCTCCATCCCCAGCCTGAAAGATCATCCATTACCTGTATTTTCTGAACCATGGGATTAAGGCTACATTGAACACAGATGATCCGGTCTTTTATGGGAAATCTCACGATCCAAAAAGAATATCAGAACGCCAAAGAGCAAATGGGGCTTTCCAGAAAAGAATTGGAATTATGTCCAAACCAATGGACTTGGGTCAGCTTTCCTTTCTGATGACGAAAAACATCAGATTTCCTCCGGAAAATAAAAACGTTCAGAGGAACGAACCTCTGAACGTTTTCGTATTTAATCTACAATTACTTTGCCGAATTTCTTGAAGTGCGGGGCAAATAATACTTCAGGATCCGGGATGACCGGCGGGATGGGGAAAGAAACCCAGGTTACATTCATAAAATGCTTCCAGGTCACATTTTCTGTGGTGATATTGCCGCCCCATGTGCCGCAGCCTAGAGTCATGGTGAAAGGCATGCCATTCACCCAGTCTCCACTGTTGCCATAGCTTTGGGGTTGGCGCACCATCATCCGGCTGACTTTGGCTTTCGTTGCCAGTTCCATGATATGTTCCTGATTCGTGGAATGGATACCGCAGGAGTGCCCATAACCGCTGAAGGCTGTGATATCTATCACCATTTGGACAGCTTTACTGAAATCTGTGTACTTCCACAGGGTCACCACTGGGGATAGTTTTTCGGCCGAGAACATGTCTTCGGGGCCAATATGTTCGCCCATGACCATCAGGAAGGTGGTGCCTTCCGGTACGGTCAATCCGGCTTCACCGGCGATCACTTTTACACTTTTGGCGACGATCTTTCCACTCAGATGGGTGCCATCCGGCCACATGGCTGCTTTTAGTTTGGCTCGTTCTTCACCGGCAACCAGGTAACCACCCTGTTTTTTCAAACCAGCCAGTAATGATATCAAACACGCTATTCGTGAATGATCACGTTGTTCTCTGCTGAACAGGATGTGGCATTATCAAAGGTTTTGCCTTTGAAGATCTTTACGGCGGTTTCCTCGAGATTGGCTGATTCATCTACTATGACTGTCGCATTGCCTGCTCCCACACCATAAGCGGGTTTTCCACTGCTGTACGCTACTTTAACTACTCCCGCGCCGCCGGTTGCAAGGACAAGATCGACCATTCCCATCAATTGTTGTGAGAGTTCCATGGTCGGTTCTTTGATATTCTGTATAAGATCTTCCGGCGCACCAACTTTTTTCAAGCCTTTGCGCATTTCATTGCAGATCAATTCACAGGTCTTTTTAGCCTTGGGATGGGGGGCGAAGATGACTGCATTACGGGTCTTGAGGATTGGCAAACCATTGCAGGGCATGGTAGAAGATGAATTTGTCATCGGGGTGATCGCTCCAATGACTCCTACAGGTTTGGCGATCTTTACCAGGCCAAGCTCTGGTTGTTCTTCGATGACGCCAACTGTCTTTACGCCTTTCAGATCACGAACAACTCCCAGCGTCTTTTTCTGGTGTTTGCCTACTTTGTCTTCATAAACACCAAGACCAGTCTCATCGACTGCCATGCGTGCGCAGGCTTCAGCGGTCTCACGTTTATATGATTCCCAGCCTACTGCCAGAACCATTTCGTCAACTTTTTCTTGAGGCCAGAATTCAATTATTTTCTGTGCAGCACGTGCTCTCTGCACCATCTCATCCAAATTATCTGTCATTTTCGTTCCTCCATAAATAAATTTGTACACAACTGATCCGAAATTCAGATCAAATATTCTTCATTATTTATTTTACCGCAGTCGCCAATGATGATTCAAAAATATTTAAAGCCTCATCGATCTGTTCCTTGCTGACGATCAGTGGCGGGATCCAGCGAATGGTATTGTCCCAGGGTCCGGCTGTTAACAACATCAAATTCCGATCTGCACACTCGTGGACGACGCCTTTTGCGGTTTTCTTGTCGGGTTTTCCTTTTCCGTCACGGAATTCCGTGCCAATCATCAATCCCAATCCACGCACATCTGCGATCTGGGGGAATTTTTCTCGTAAATGCCCCAAACCGGCGACTAATTGACCTCCGCGAGCCAGGGTATTTTCAAGCATCTTCTCTTCTTTCATCGCTTTAATGGTAGCAACAGCTGCTGCTGCTGAAAGGACATTACCGCCAAAAGTGCCGCCATGGGATCCCGGAATCCATTTTTTCATGAGATCCAAACGACTGACAACTCCCGAAATGGGCAGACCTGAACCCAACCCTTTGGCAACCGTCATAATGTCCGGTTCGATGTTGAAATGCTGATGCCCAAACCACTTTCCTGTGCGGCCAAATCCCGCTTGAATTTCATCCAGGACCAGGAGTATGCCATGTTGAGTGCACAGCTCCCGTAAGCCTTTCATAAAGGAGGTTGGGGGAACCACATAACCGCCTTCACCCAAAACAGGTTCAATGAAGATTGCAGCTGTTTCCTGCGGGGCAGTCTGAGTCAATAACAAAAATTCCAGTTCATCCAGGCACCACTGGCTGGTCTTTTCATCGTCCCAACCATATTTCAATGCATACGGGAAGGGTGTAACAAAGACGCCTGGCATGAGAGGTTGATACCCAGCCCTATAAATTGTCTTGGATGTGGTCATGGACATGGTAGCAACGGTACGTCCGTGAAATGATCCCTGGAATACGATCACGTTCGGTTTGCCTGTGGCATGCCTGGCGAGTTTTAGGGCTCCTTCGACGGCTTCAGCGCCTGAATTGCTAAAGAAGAATCCATCCAGCGATGCAGGGACGATGGTTCGCATTTCTTCCACCAACTCCAGCATTGGTTTATGGGTGACCAAATTTACCTGTCCATGCAGAAGTAAACCTGCCTGTTTTCGAATGGCTTCCACCACCTTCGGGTGGCAATGCCCGGTATTGGTGACACCTATGCCGCAGGTGAAATCGATGAATTTTCTTCCATCGGTTGCATAGAGATATGTCCCCTCACCGTGGTCTACGATAACATCGGAATAGTGCGTCCAAACAGGAGATAAGTGGTCAAAATTTTCTTTGTAGTTAGTCATATTTTTTCCTAAAAGTAATCCGAGGTCTAAAAATTTGGTTGCCTATTGAATTGCCCACTCCAGGCCGAGTTCCTGCAGTTTAAGAGGCGCAGGGTTGCCATTATTTGTCCAACCCATGGCAGAGTAATACTGGCTTAATGCGGAATCAAATTCTTTTCGATTGACTGCAACGCCTGCAGTGGGTCCAGTACCGACCAGTGGAACAAAGAATTTCTCCGGTAAAACATCATCAGCACTGGTAAATCCTTCACGCTGGTTGAAAACCCGCATCATGTTCAAACGGCGTTCGCCAACTTTCATTAATTCATCCAGAGTTATGTCCCAGCCAGTAACCGCTTTTACCATTTCCACTGTTTCCAAAGGTCCAAATAATGTCCAGGCAGGGCCGAATACAAACTGGCATAGGTCCAGGCTATCCAGCATGCTATAAAAAATCTGGGATAAATAAGCAAATCGTACCTTTTCGGGTCCAAAGTCACCAGGAGGTGGGGCATTGTTCAGCCCTAATAATGCCAGCCGTTCCAGATATAGATCAGCGGTGCCTGCCTCATACATCCAATCGTGTTCACTGGATTGATGGTCAGCACCGAATGGATTCACAGCATATATGAGGGCGAGTGATTTCTTACATTGCGGCATGTGCATGGGTGCTTCTTCGTTCTTGACCGTTGTAAGGTATTCTTTGGAATCCTTACCCCACTCTTTGGCTGCCCTGGCTGATCCTTTGGCAAGCGTTCTTTCCAAGTGGTGTTGACATATTTACGATCTGGTCCAATACTTTTAATACTGCTGCTTCGTTGCCATAGGTGAGCTCAATTCCCCCGGTTTCTTTCTTCGTGATCACACCTTTTTCAAAACACTCAATGGCAAACGCGATTGTCGCACCGCAAGTGATCGTATCGACACCATAACTGTTACAAATCTGATTCGCGTGGGCAACGGCTTCCATGCTTTTTATTCCGCACATGGATCCGAATGTGCCCAATGTTTCATATTCCGGGCCGCCATAATATGGATCGATCTTATTGTCTTCGTACTCGCCTTCAACCACCCGTTTGCAGCGAACCACGCAAGCATAGCAGGTATCCCGTTTCTTCAGGATGGTGTCTGCCATTGTTTCACCGCTCAGATCTTCAGCGTTTTCAAATTGCGCTTCTGAATAATTGCGTGTGGGAAAAGTACCCAGCGCATTTTGCGGTATGACAACACTGGCAGTACCCAGCTTACCGATAGCATCCATATCCGGATTCCCGGGCATCATCTTGGCGCCTGATTTTGCCAGTGCTGCAAGAGTTTGTGGATCAGCGGCCTTAAATTGCGTTGTGCCGCGAACGACGACCGCTTTCAAATTCTTACTGGCCATAACCAGCCCCATCCCGGTACGGCCATTATTCCGGTTGGCCATATTAACAATACTGGAATAAAGAACTCCGTTTTCTGCACCTGGTCCGATCTGCATCACCTGGGCTTTCGGGTCACCAACCTCAGACTTTAATGCCTCATCCACATCCCGGGTGTTTTTACCCCATAAGTGATCGGCTGGGTGCAATTCTGCTTTGCCATTAATAATTGACAGGTAAACCGGTTTGGTAGATTTTCCGCGAAATACAATCCCATCATATCCTGCAAATTTCAACTCTGCAGGGAAAAAACCACCCGCCTGTGAATCGCCGATTCCACCAGTCATAGGGCTTTTTGCATTGGCATTCATGCGGCTCTGCCCAGAAATGGCAGCACCGGTGGTGACGGATAACATCAAAGTCAATATATTCTCGGGAGAAAGTGGGTCCACACCTTTGGGCATCTCCCGCAGAATATAGTAAAGTCCAAATGCACTGCCTCCCATATAGGTTCGGTAAAAACTTTCGGGGGGTTCTTCTATAGTAATCTTTCCTTCAGTGAGGTTGACATGTAAAATTTTTCCGTTATATCCGAATGGCATGTGAGCCTCCTTAAATAATCGCAAAATATGAAACGAACAAGAGAATTCCCCTTTTCAGATAGCCTGTATTCATTCTACGAGGAGCTATCGAAAAGGGGAACTCATTTTAATCATAATAATTGTGGATATTTATACTCTATTTACCACTCTTTAATTCCCCACGGGAAACCATATTCTCCCATCAGGTTCATAAATGGCACCGGATCAAATGCCTCTGGTCCATCCACTCCGGTACCCTTCCATACCCCGGTATCCAGGAGCTCCATCCCAATGACAGCATTGAACGCTGTTTGGGTTACGACAACCTGGCATCCGAGGCGATCCATGCTCTCTTTGTTGTCAGCCACCTGGTAAAGATAGACCTGTTTTTCCTTACCATCTTTTTTCCCCTTAACCCAGGTACCGGCACAAGTTTTTCCTTCCATCAGCGGACCCAGGTGGGCAGGGTCTGGCAGGCAGGCTGCGACCACATCACGCGGAGCAACCTCCACTCCCTTTACCTTGATGGGTTCTTTGTTGTCCAGACCCAGCATATGCAAGTGTTTTCAGGATGCCAATAAACTCATCACCGAGTCCATACTTGAATGTCACCCTTTTGCATTTTACATAACGGGGAACCAACAATACCTCTTCATGTTCGACATTCACACATTCCACTTTTCCAATGCCGCCCGGAAAATCAAAGGTTTCAGGCTCAGAGAAAGGTGCGGTTGTGAACCAGTTTTTCCCTTTTTCCCAAATGACGGGTGGATTCAAGCATTCTTCGATCGTTGTCCAAATGGAAAAATTCGGTGCGAAGTCATAACCGCGCACGATCAGGTTTGCGCCATCACGTATACCCACTTCTTCGATCTCATCGAACAAGTGCAGTTCAGCATAACGGGCAAAAACATCTGCCATTCCGGGTTCTACACCAAGGCCAAGTAAAGCAAGAATCCCTTTGTCTTTCCATTGTTTGGCGCGTTCAAACTGGTAGTCGCCAAGTTTGATACCTGTCTTATGGTAAGGGTCGCTTGGATGCAACTCTGAGAGTGTCATGGCCATATCCATGTAGTTGCAGCCAGCGTTGAATGCTGCATCAAAGATGGGAATATTGAAGCTCGGATCGCAGGCATTCATGATCAGATCGACTTTATATTTTTTTGCCAGAGCCTCGATCATTTCCTGTTTCCCTGCATCCACAAATTCTGCAGGAAACTTTTTCTTGTCTTTTACTTTTGCCTGTACTTCTTCTGCCCGGGATTTGTTGTAATCAGCCAGAACCATCAACTCCAACCAGGGTCGCTTTGATGCGATAACAGCGATCGATTCCCCTACTCCACCAACACCAACGAGTAATACTTTCATTTTTTTCTCCTTGACTTAAATATGTTAATTATTCGACATTGCAATTCAAGATTGGTTAATCTTCTGCGGGTGTGGCATCATAAGGATTGACATCCGGAACACCTGGTTTAACCCATTTACGGATCGGGAAGTATAAAACTGCCCCAACCACCATGGCGATCAAACCCCATCCGATGGAAGACTCCCACCCAAAATCGGAGATTTGACTGGTAATGGCCAGGATGATGATCGTGAGAGGGGCGATGACAATATATGCCAATCCAACCACTCCGCCCGGAACCCTATTCCTCGGCAATTCCGGCTTTTTAAATCGTAGGACAACCAGTGCAAATATTTCTGCCATCAAAACCAGCATATTCAGAAATACATCGATCACGACCAGGTTCTGAAATGCCGACGTTGAAAATACTAGAAAGAACACTCCACAAATTACGATGGATACCCATGGGGTTCCATATTTTGGATGAACTTTATTCAACCATTGCGGCATCATGCCATCTTCAGCCATGGCATACGGAACACGCGTTCCGCCTAATCCATTACCGATGAACAAGCCGATCATGGAGAATATGGCTGAGATACCCACGATCCCCCCAGGAAGTAAGACAACGGGCTATCTTTACCTCCTACTTTATCTCCAATCACATGGGCTATGGTGGGGAATTCCCAACCGGCATCTGTAGCTGGGTCGACTCCCCAGGAAGCCATTTGTTCCTCAGTTACTCCCTGATCCGCCAGAACAACCCCAATACCCTCACCGGATTCGTTTTCTTCGATACCCCAGGCGTTATATCTGCCATCTTCGCCAGCACCACCATATAAACCGGCAATGGTTGGGATAGAATATGACAGGATTGCAGCTACAAGTACGAGGGCCATTGCGCGAGGGTAGGTTTTCTTCGGGTTTTTAATTTCATCACCAGCAGCTGTGGGCAATTCCCAACCCATGAAATTCCACATCGCCACGTAGAGACCGACGCTCATGGAAGCAAAGATATTGTTCGCATTAACATCCGCACCACCAGCCAGGAAAGGTATCTGGGGAGTCGTGCCTGAAGAAATCCATGCATAGATGCCAAATCCAGACATGATTATCAGTGGAATGATCATCAGTACGCCAAGCCAGTTGGCAGTCAAACCTGATAATCTGGCACCCCGCATATTCAATAAAGAGATGGTTATGATCAAGACAGCTGCTACAAGCCAGGAAAGAAAGTCCGAAGAAAATTCAATACCAAATATAACTGCCCCATCACTTAGTGCAGGGATGAAATAGCTTAAATACCAGGCTGTCCATACAGGATAGATCGATACATCGACCCAGGATACAACCCAGTTCATCCACCCGGACATGAATCCCGTGAAAGGGCCAAAAGCTTGTTTAACCCAATGATAGTAACCACCTTCCACCGGCATCATGGATTGCATTTCACGAACCATCAGCATATTGGGAATGCTAAATACCAATGGCGTAACGATCATCAGGACCAATGCCAATCCCGGTCCGGATAAACCTACCATTGGCTCTGCACCAAATGCACCGCCACAAACTGTGAAGTAGATCAAACCAAAAAGGGGCAGCAGGGTTAGTTCCCTTTTTAATTTACTCTTCTCCACACTCACAACTTTAACAGCTCCAGCGTCTACGGACATTTGTTCCTCCTTGATCTATCGACTTGTATTAGAAAAAATCATGCTTTTGAATAAAAGCATGAATTAACCCAAAGAATGTAGTTGTGAATGGAAAGTTTTTTCTGTAAGGTATCACTCTGTCTTTGCCTGGTTTTCATCCTGAATACAATATGAAGGGATATGCCACAAATGATCATCTTTAATAATCAAAGGCACAAAGGACGTATGGGTTTTTCTGACACCTGGAATTTGCCCTACCACTTCAGTTACGAAGTTGTAAAGTTCATTGTTGTTTTTTGCAAACACCTGAATACTGATATCGCGTTCACCGGTGGAACAGGCAACATAACTTACAAATTCAAAGACTGCCAACTTTTTGGCTATTTCCTGCACCTGTGATGGTTCGACCTCGATAAAAACATCGGCGAACACTTCCAGACCAAGACCACGGGAATTCACATTTCCATGAACAGCAATTACATTATTGGATATAAGGCGTTCGATTCGATATCTGACTGCCCTTTCGGAAATACCCCCAATTCTCTTGGCGATTTCAGAACAGCTCATTCTTCCATCCTCTATGAGCAAATCAGAGATTTTTTTGTCGGTTATGTCTATTTTCAACATAATCATCAACTTTCTTTTCCGAGATTTACATATATTATAAATATGCTTTCCGCAAAATACAAGTGAGAAGTGCCAGTAAATAAAAAAACCGGACTCTTGCGAGTCCGGTAATGAAGATCAGAAATATTTATTGTTTAGGGTGGGTTACAAAGAATTCCCACATCGCTTCAGATGCATCAATTGCCTTTTTGGCCTTTTTATCAGTTGTCCCGGGCCAGTCATGATTCCCGTCCCAGATGGAGATCCATCTGACTGCAGTGCCATTCTGGCAGGTGAATGATGTCTTTATCACATTTTCGTTTTTAGTTTTCTTGACCGTGGCATTAGGGTCGCAGCCGTTGGTTTGAATCCAATACTTCAGTGCATCGCTACCTGGCATATAACCGGCATTCCCTTTATTCAGACCTTTAGTCATATCATATGGTACAACCCCGTCAACAAAACCGTGAATTGCAAATACTGAAACAGGAGCCAAAGCCGGTTCCAATGTGACTACCTCATTGGCTGCTTTTTGGTATCCAATGGATGCACCTACAACTCCAATAGCAGAAATCTTCTCCGGCAAAGCAGCAGCCAGTTTATAAGCCATCATTCCGCCATCAAAATAGCCGCCGACAAAAACCCTTTTAGGATCTATATTGAAGTCCTGCAGCATTTGATCTATGAGGGCAGAGATAAAAACCACATCATTTGCTCCGCTGGATTCAAAAAATCCGGGATTCCATATCGGTGTTTCTCCAAATGCATCCGGATAAAGAACAACGAATCCATTGGCATCCGAAATTGCATTAAACCGGGTCATTTGTGCAAAATCAGCAGAGCTCATTCCCGTGCTATGAAGCATGATCACCAGCGAAACAGCTGTTTTTCCATCGTAAAGAGCAGGAACATGCAATCCATAACTTCTGGTTTTTGCACCTTCGAGTTTTTCTTCTTTCACGGTAAGTGTTTGGACATAATCACCCGGTGGGGTAACCACCACTTTTTTCTTTATTAATCCTTCCGGAAGCAGGGAAAAACCTTTTCCAGCCTTTTCGCCATTATCCAGGCTGGACACATTGACCGGTGCCGACCTGGTACAGCCGGATATCGCAAGTGTGATCAGGATAAATTCAATAAACCATTTCTTAATTTTTGCTAACATAGTACTCTCCTGGATCTGGTGTAAATCACCATAAGATTCATGAGAGTACGTGCAAGTTTATTGCCATTTAGAGGTTTCTTTAGTGCATTAATCTGCCAAATGGAAGTTTTTATCAAGCAACATGTAGAGTCTATTTCATATATAGGCCGGAGGAGTAACCATTGGATTTAATCTCCAGGTCCTCTTTGGGATATAACACGTTTAAATAAATTCGTGGAAGGTAAATACCAAAATGATTGTCGACAATTCAGATATCAAGGAATATACGAACAGGTAACAGTAAGGAATGAGATAGCTTTAATTAGATTTCGGAATCAGAAATATAAATCCATTGAGCTGATCGGTTCCATTGCATGGATTGTTTTATGTTCAATTTCAGATAGAATGTCATGTTTACGTGAAATGATGTATTCCGATATGATCTTTTTTTGTGTACCTTGCAGGTGCATTTCAAAGCCCAGATGTGTTAAATACTGACCCATAGGGCAAATCGCGATTAAATTTGTTTTTATTCTCATTATAGGTATAGCATTCCCAAGATTAATTTCCGTTTTCAAAATGTCCCCGACCTTATAGGGAAGCTCTGGTGGATTTTTTGTGTAAAGTAATGCACCCAGACCATGCAACGATAAGTTTTCCAACCTCCCTCTGATGCGATGTTTCGCCATGTATATCACAATTGATGTCGGATTATTCGGTTCGACCCTTTCGGATTTTCTTTCACACCAGGGTGATTCGAAAATGTTAAAATCTGTAAGTGTAATGATCCCTTTCTGAAAATTTATGTCTCGTACTTTTGCAGCCATCCCCTGTGGAGTGCTGGATGTAACCAGGAACACACGCTCATGGATATTCGAACAAAACTGTTGATCTGGTACCTGCAAAATGATATGGTCCTTACCAATTTTTATTGTTCTCACTTCACGGTATAAAAGCAGTGCTTTATAAGGAATCAGGATGGTTAGTTTTTCGCCTGCCTGTAACAGAAAGTTCAGCATTGAGAACTTTTGATTCGAGTTAGGTGAATTTGCTGATATCATGATCTTGCTCCCTGTAATATGGCGAGCAATCCATAAGGGACACTTTCAATGACAATGTGCGTTGAATAGAAGGAAGAATCCGGGAGCGTTGCATCCAACTTTTGAATTGTTTGATGTTTTGGACTCACAATATACATCTTTTTTTGGAAAATTCAATATATATTGTGTTAATTCCAGATTAGAGTTCCCGAACTCCATCAGGAAGATTCAATATTCAATATCAGCGAGTGTCGCTTATCAGCCAGGTTTCCGTATGATGTATTGATTGGCCCGGTAGAAGTTCCACAAGACCACTGAGTGATTCCAATTCAACGACCAATCCATTGGTGTAAATTTCAGCATTGCATCCAAAATCTGGATAATGTGCATTTGGGTCGAAGGAGAATTCCTTTCGAAAAACAATGCCGTTATTGGAATAAGATAACCACCCTTGAGGGCAGCGCGCCCCTACTTTGAATATTTCCTTAGCAAGTGTAACGTCTACCTGAAGGTTATCATCCAGCAGATGAAAGCGTGGGTCTGAGAACTTTCCGTATGGCCAGAAGGATAATTGCCTATCCGGCAGCAAGTTGGATCCGGGTTCACCACGTATCGGCATTATAGCTTTTCCACCAGCCGGAAGGACTGTAATAGCCCACGCTGCACATACTATTGGTTTTTTACTGCTATTTGTCAGCACATGGGTAAGGAAGACACTTGTACTGGTTGCTGGCAGACTGACCTTGATAGTTTTTTGCAGTCCGGTGGATTTTTCTACCTCCCCGATCAAATTTACTGAATTTGCAGATTTTTCCACCTGTAGACCGGAATCGTCGGGTATATAAGTAAATTCGGGGGATTCGGGAGCTGCCCAAAAACGGTGCCCGCCGTGGATCGTATAATCACCATGGGGTGATTTTAGTTTTTCATCAGGAGTTTCAGCGAGTAAATTAATATTGGCGGCTTTATAGATCAAACGAACGATACGCGGACCAGCCTGGGAAAGGTATTCGACCGATACAAATTCATTTTCCAGTGAGCCGGTTGGTTGGTTATAGTAGGTCATATGGTCCGCCTTGTGTTTCGGGTTTAGACCATTATATCAATGCTTTTCGCTTACATTATAGAATCCATGATCCTAAAAGAATACAAAACCATTAGGATCATGGCAGTAAGAATTAACAACAACCAGATTTGCAACCACAGCCTGATGAACTATTTTCCATGGGATTGGATCGTGCCTTGCCTGGTCCAGGTTTATACGCCGAGACGATGGCGCTGTATACACTTACTCCATCCAATTCACCTGATGAAGTGCTGCGTGTAATCCTAAGCTTATCAAATCCTGCCTCAGTGATCAGATCAAGATACTCTTTTTCGGGAAGCGCACCGGAGATGCATTCTGCCCACTCAAATGCCTTCATCCTTTCTGAAACTGACAATGGTCGGCTGGTAACCATATCGCTAATTTCCAACCGGCCTCCCGGTTTTAACGTTCGATAAGCCTCTTTGAATACCAAACCTTTGTCTTCGCACAAGTTGATCACACAATTAGATATGATCACATCCACAGAGCTGTCATCCACCGGCATGGATTCCGCATGACCATAACGAAATTCCACATTAGAAATGTTTGCTTTCATTGCGGACGCCCGAGCCCGATTTAGCATTGCAGGAGTCATATCCACCCCGATGACATACCCACTGACACCAACTTTATTTGCGGCAATAAACGCATCAATTCCCCCGCCGCTGCCAATATCCAGGACGATTTCCCCTGGCTGCAAGTTAGCCATGGCTGTAGGATTTCCACAACCAAGTGATATTTCTTCCGCCTCTGAGGGTACACCATTGATATCTTCTTTGGAGTAACCAGTTAAAAATTGAATTTTATCTACCTGTGAATTTCCTGAGCAACAGGAAGATTTGACAGGTGTCTGGCTTTGGAAAGCTTCTGACTGATCCTTCACGGAATTAATCTCTACTTCAGGTTTTTCCCGGTCACTATCATTCGATTGTGCTCTTGCAGCATAAGCTGCCTGAACTGCGTCCCGCATGATGATGCGGCGGGTGGCGGTGGCAACAAAAACGCTGGTTTCAGCGATCGTGCCTAGCTGTGACTCTGAGGATGCACAGCAATTCTGACCGGTACAATCAACGATGGTATTTACCAGGTCAGCTTTCTTGAACCAATCACGGATCAAGTCCCGGTCAAACCCAAGCCACTCGTCGGCCATTTCTGATTTGAACCATTCATTATTGTGCTCATCCATGTCTGTAATGACCAGGCGGCCGCCCGGTTTAAGTACCCGCACCATCTCAACAATCGAAACCAGCGGGTCCACACAGTGATGGAGGTACATATTGGCAAACACTACATCTAATTGACCATCCTGGAAAGGGAGTGCCAATCCATCAGCAAGATGATATTCCACGTTTTTAGACTGACTGAGGTTGCGTTTCGCCTCATCCAACATGGCAGCAGATCCATCCACAAGGTGAACGGTCTGTACCAGGTCAACCAATCCGGCAGAAACAAATCCGGTGCCAGCGCCAATATCTGCGACAACCATCTCGGGCCGTAAGGAAGCCCGTTCAATTGCAGCTTTCCGTACCTCTTCAGAAAAGTATCCACTACGAATCTGATCCCACTGGCCAGCAACTTGTTGAAAATACTCTGAAGTTTTTCCCTGCATTGTCATGTTCTTCTCCTTTATATCGTATTTATACGATGTATATAAATAAAAAAATTAGCAGCAATTTCTCGAAGGTAGATCGGGCCTTACCTTTTTAGGTTCTTCACAGCAACCTGGTAGCCAATTACCTATTTGTTCTTTCAACCATCTGACCCCGTGTTCGTTCAAGCAATAGTTTGTGGCTGGTCCCTCGATCTCACCATAGATGAGTCCAGCATCACGCAAGACCTTTAGATGCTGGCTTACCGTCGATTGTGCAAGGTTGGTGAATTCAACTATTTCCCCGGTTATGCACATCTTCTTTTCAGCCAGAGTCTTTACAATATGAAACCTGACCGGATTCCCGAGTGCTTTCAACATCCGGGTCAATTTTTCATCCTGGCTTGATAGAATAATTTCTGGTGAATTACTTATGCTATCGGTCACTATATCGTAATTATACGATATAGGAAAAATTTGTCAATGGTCAATAACAATCCAGTACCAAGTCCCCGGATGAATAGATAGCAGAAATCATTGACCGACAATATGATCCGCGATAAAAAAATTCCCGGGAAATAAACCGGGAGACCATCCAATTCACTCAGAACTATTATTGAACAGTATTCGGTGCGATTGCTCCTGCAGTCAACTCTCCGATCAATTCATTCACCAATCGCATCTTCCCATCGGTCAGCAGATTCGAATCAATATCAGTTACACTAAGGCTTGCCGGAACTACCTTGCCTGGAGCGCCGGAAAGGATGTCCGCCCAGACGGCTTGTAAACCAGCAGAATAATCCATTTTGATTGTTGCTATCCAGGCTGGTCTTAGCGCGTCTGGAGGAGTTTGCGACCCGATCAGTTTCATCCCCCCCTGAACAAGATAAGCCATCATATCGGGGTTCGCCACTCCTGGATATATGTATGCGGTTTTTACAGCACTGGCAATAAAAGCATCGGCGACCGGCTGCCATTCCGGCTGTGATGCGTTAGGATTCAACTCCAAAATCGGGGAGTCATAGTTGAAAGGTGAATATTTCTTTTGACACAATCCACAGAAGAACGATACTCCATTTCGGAAACCATCCCCTGCCAATAATCCATCATTTGAACCGGCCTGGGTGAGTGCGCCCACCCGCCATTCATTGGTGAGGATGACAGCAATATATCCGGCTATAAAACCCGACCATTCCGAGTGCGTCCCATCCGAACCGATTGCAAATAAATTGACTGCCGGTTGGATGGAAGGTATGGCTACCGAGATAAAGCGGATATCCGGATATCTGCCAGCCAGATCGTTGACACCGGGATCGGGTGGCAGCACAACCACCACTTTTACATCGGTGGTCAATAATTCGGGGGTCAGGTTGGGTATGGATTCAACTGATAAACCGGATTGACCGGCTAATGATTGAACAACCCCAACAAGACCCTGAACATCGGCCTCATTCATTTGAGATCCAGTCGCGATGAGTACCCTGGTTGCAGTTGGAACAATTGTGGCTGTTGGTGTATCAGTGGGAGGAACGATGGATGGTATGTCAACAATTACCTGTGTTGGAACAGGAGTTGGACTCCCGGTACACCCGGCAATAAGGATGAAGGAAACAAGCAGGGAAATAATCAGGTGTTTTCTGAACATAATGGATATTGTAACCTATACCGTGAATGGATTTAACATATGTTATATAATAATTATATGATCCATATTGTGATTCCCGGTAAGGAACCAATTGAAATCCAATATCTGGTTTGCGATGTGAATGGTACACTGGCAGTTGATGGTGTACTGATGGAGGGAATCAAGGATTCCATCTCAAAATTAAACAAACTGGTTGAAATTCACCTGTTGACAGCAGATACCTTTGGAAAAGGGACTGAGATCGCCAACTCATTAGGGGTCAAATTCGCCATTCTCAAACCGGGTAATGAAAGGGAACAAAAAGCAGCCTATGTTCGCAAATTAGGCTCCTCAAAAGTGGCTGCGATCGGCCAGGGTGCGAACGATGAATTTATGGTTAAAGAATCTGCATTGGGAATCTGTGTGTTTTCGCCTGAAGGAACTGCCATACCAACCCTCCTTGCAGCCAAATTAGTCTGTCCGGATGGAATTTCAGCGTTGCAGCTTTTACTTCACCCCACCCGGCTAACCGCCACGTTACGAATATGAATTTTACCAGCGAGCCATTTTTAGAACCGGAACCACCAACTCCCGCCCACCATCGCAGGCGGAGAAGGTTCTTCTCTTCATTAACTGATGCGCATCGCTCTGTCCTGGTGGAGAACCTGGCAAAAAGGGTTTCTCCTAACTTTGACTTCTTTCTGTTTGCGTTCTTATCCGGTGCAATTACAGCGGTCGCTTTTCTATTTAACTCGTATTCTCTTCTGATCCTGGCAGCACTATTGGCGCCCATCATGGCTCCGATCATTGGGCTAAGCCTGGCGGGGGCCATCGGCTCGGTGCGATTCTTTTTTCTATCATTGGCTGGTGTATTTGTCGCGTGCCTGCTGGTATTCATTGTCGGTGCATTGGCAGGAGTTTCCAGCCTGATCTGGTCTGATGTGAATGCCGCTTCACGGATCAATTTCTCAACTGTCGCGTGGGATGTCTTGATTATCCTGCTTCTTGGGGTTGTTCTCACATCTTTATCGCTGGTGAAAAGCGAACAAAAACCGGTTCTGCCTTCAGCTGCTATCGCTTATGTAATATTCTCAACTGCAGGTGGAATCGGCTTTAACCTCGGCAAGGGATAATTTTCCGATCGCGCTGGATGGCTGTGTGACTCTGGGTATTTATCTAATGCTTGGCGCTCTGGTCGGTGCAATTATCTTCCTGTTTTTTGGTTTTCGTCCAGGGAAGATTCAGGGTTATGGATCGTTGCTCGTCATTCTGTTTTTGTCTGGCTTACTGATCTATCAACAGAGAACATTTACCGGTGATAATTTCTTTCCTGCAATGGCTGCAAAATCCACCCCGATTGATTCGAGATCTGTTAATTCCCGCCAATTCTTCAACACCGGGACAGGCGGGTATTAGTAATACAAATACAACCGCACCCACGTCAACACCTCTACCATCAGCCACTTCCACCCGCACCATTGCACCTACGAAAACAAGTACCTCAACCGCCATTGTCACACCTGGCCCTACACCTGTAATGTTGTTGGTGGATGCAACCGGGCAAACCGGTGCGCGTCTGCGTGAACGGCCTGGTTTTGCCAGTAAACTGATCAAAATTATTGACAATGGACTTACTGTGAAATTATTGCCAGGGATAGAGTTTAAGGATAAAGTGTACTGGGCGCAGGTGGAAACCAATGATGGTACAATTGGCTGGATGGTGTACTCAACTCTCTCCACGCCCACACCCTCCGCACTTACCACTCCCACACAGGATTGATAAAAACTTAAATTCAGGAGATCTCATTCATGACGATACATTTTGGAACCGACGGTTGGCGTGCCGTCATTTCAGATACATTCACTTTCACTAATCTGCGCCAACTAACTCAGGCAATCTCTGATGCAATCGCATCAGGGCAATGGATCAACGGGTTCCAACTTGATGTACCAGCTGATCCCAATTTAATGATCGTCGGTTTCGATACACGTTTCCTTTCCGATCGCTATGCTCAGGAAGCAGCCCGTGTCCTGGCAGCAAATGGTTACAAAGTTCTTCTAACTCAGGCCGATGCACCAACTCCGGCAATCTCTTATGTAGTACGAAACAGGCATGCCATCGGTGGGATCGTGATCACCGCTAGCCACAATGCACCGCGTTACAACGGGGTTAAGTTAAAAGCTGCCTATGGCGGTTCAGCCCTGCCCGAGCAATGCCGGCGGGTGGAGGTATTTCTCTCGGATAATGAAGCTCAAGCGCGCGGTCCAAATTTGATGGATTTCGATCATGCGCGTAAAGATGGCAGTATTGAACGTTTTAACCCCATTCTGGAATATGGTGAACATTTACGGAAAATGATCAATTTTGATCTAATCGCTGAAAATCCCCAACGTTTTGTGGTTGATTCAATGTACGGAGCTGGTCGCGGGGTGATCAAAGGTCTTTTGCAGGGAAGCGGCTGTGAGATCCATGAGATCCGTGGCGAACTAAACCCCGGCTTTGGTGGTGTACACCCTGAGCCGATCGCAAAGTACCTGGGTGCTCTCGCTGGTGCCATCTCAATGGGAATGGGAGATTTCGGTCTTGCCACAGATGGAGATGCTGATCGAATTGGCGCCATGGATGGACGTGGGAATTTTGTTGATCCACACAAGATCATGGCGTTATCTTTGAAATATCTGGTTGAAAAAAAGGGCTGGCGTGGTTCAGTTGTCCGGACTGTATCCACCACCCGGATGGTCGACCGCCTGGCTGCCCGCTATGGGCTGGAATGCCATGAAACACCGGTCGGTTTCAACCATATCGCTGATTATATGCTCAAGGAAGATGTACTAATTGGTGGAGAGGAATCTGGTGGAATTTCTTTCAAAGGCCACATCCCTGAAGGGGACGGCATCCTTATGGGACTTTTATTGGTAGAACTCATTGCCGAATCCAAAACCACCCTGTATGAATTGGTTGATGGATTATTAAAAGATGTCGGTCCTGCTTTCTACGAAAGGACTGATTTGCGTTTGAAACACCCGGTCAGCAAAGAAGTGATCACGCGACGACTAACACAGGAAGCTCCCCAGGAGCTGGGCGGTCAAAGGCTGCTGGAAGTTCAAACACTGGATGGAGTAAAGTATGTATTTGCCGATGATTCATGGCTTCTGGTACGCCCATCAGGCACAGAATCTGTGCTAAGGGTATACGCTGAAGGCCGGTCTGAAGGCATGGTGAAAGAATTGCTCGACTTTGGCCATAAATTTGCTCAGACCATAGTTTAGTGAAAGCTAGTGAAATAATGTCAAACAATACCAATCAAAAAAAGAAAACCGGTCTTAACCGGGACCAAAAGAAACAGAGAACCCAAAAAATAATCTTCTCGATCGTCGCCTTGATCATCATTATTTCCTGGATCCTGTCCCTATTGGTGCAAATCTAATAAACTTTCTGTTTGTATGATCAGGGGATACCAACAAATTCCCGGCTGGAAATGGTCGCTAAGTGCGATCAACCCAGCCTTTTTATTTTCTAATGGTCGTATTCCAATATTATTGACAGGCGTATAAAAGTCGAGCTGACTGGGGCATCAAGTGGATCAATTTAATACTTACCCGGGTGGATTAATTTTCTCAGCAATGGCAATGTATTCTGCATGGCTCGTGCCCGATGGCTTACCTTATTCTTTTCAATATCGGTTAATTCAGCCATGGTCTGGTTGGAACCACTCATCAGAAAGATCGGATCGTATCCGAATCCATTTGTTCCTCTCTCCATTGGAATGATTTCTCCATCACAGCAGCCAGTAAAGAACCAGTGTCTGCCGTTTGGCAAACAAAAACAAATGGTGCAGGTAAAAAATGCAGCCCATGGCTGTGGTTTGGAAGTTAATAAAGAGAGTAAATATGCGCGTCGATCGTGGTCGGTTGCATTTGGAATTGGTGCGAAGCGGTTGGAAAAAAGTCCTGGAGCGCCTTGCAAGGCAGCCACTTCCAACCCGCTGTCATCGCCCAGGCTGGGCAGATTAGTCCTTACCGCATATGCAGATGCCTTAAGGTAAGCATTTTCACGATACGATTTCCCAGTTTCGGCAACGTCCATTTCGATACCCAATTCACTTGAAGTGCAAACAGTGATAGGCAGTCCATTCAATATTGCTTGAATTTCAACTACCTTACCTTTATTTTCTGTTGCCAGGCAAATTTTCATGGCTGAATTAAACCACATTATTACCTTTGCTCCGCTGATATGTATATTGCTAATTACCTTTCCTTACAAGCATATTTTAGCCGACCTGCTAATCAACTAATCACTAATACCTTATCAACTTTTCTCCATTCTCTCATTTCTCTTCGTAATCATAATATTTATGATAAAAATAGTAATTAATTGACAATGAAGAATAAATGTGCTATAGTGTTTTCTGTAATTATCCTTTTATTGTCCGAATTAACCCTGTAAATCAATCTCGGAATCAGCTGCGGCTCAATGTAGGTTTTATAATTAGCCAACCCATCGGCTATAGCCGGGATTTCACCTTCGATATTCCCCATCTGCACCTATCGACTGAACTGGATCTGAATGATTTTTCGGGATTCACCAGAATTGGCAGAACCCAGCAAGGACTCATTTTACAAGCCAAATATCACTGCACGATCATGACCGAGTGTGTACGCTGTCTTACAGAAACCATCGTTCCATTGCAGACTGAATTTGATGAATTGTATGCATTTACTACCAGGAGTGTTTCAGAATCCGGGTTGATCCTGCCAGAAGACGGGCATATCGACCTGGAACCTCTGCTTCGAGAGTACCTGACATTGGAGGTACCTATCCGCCCACTTTGCCGCCCGGATTGTAAAGGGTTATGCATAGAATGCGGGGAGAACCTCAATGAAAGGTTGTGTGAACACCAAACCAAACAGCCGGGTATTTAGCACCTAAATTAGCATACCCGGCACAATGACCACAACCAGCTCTTCAAGGCGGGTAACATGGTGAGTGGTCTATACATAACAGGTTGATCTGGAGGAGGGTGCAAGTGACATATTCAGTTAGGCACGGACAGAACACAGAGATTTTAAGTATGCTGCTTGAAAAGGCAGATGTCCAGGGATATCTTACAACCGAAGACCTGATGGAGTTCTATCCGGAGGGGGACGAAGATAACGAACATTTAACCGCTATTATGGTCGCTCTTCGCCGCCGAGGGGTTGATATCCTCGATCATGAAAACGACCTCCAATTTCAAGATGAAGAACAGCTTCCCTCCAGTGACTTTGATTCATTCATCGACCTTGAACGTATTTCCACCGACGATACAGTGGGTTTATATTTGAAGGAGATGTCTCGTGTCCCTCTTCTGCATGTAGATGAAGAGATGGACATAGCCCGCCGTATCGAAGTCGGCCGGGCATCGAAAAAAGAGATCATCTCACATTGCGGTAAAGATACCCCCAACCGGCGGCATGAACTTGAGGCGTTGATCAATGATGGTATATCCGCACGTGAACATCTGATCAAAGCCAATACACGCCTGGTGGTCAGCGTTGCTAAAAAGTATATCGGCCGGGGTGTCCCTTTTCTGGATCTGATCCAGGAAGGTAATCTGGGGTTGATGAAGGCTGTAGAAAAATACGACTATCATCGTGGATTTCGTTTCTCCACGTATGCCACCTGGTGGATACGGCAGACCATCACCCGTTCTATAGCCGACCAGGGACGCACGATCCGGGTACCGGTCCACATGATTGACCGCATCCGCCAATTATACAAACTGACCCATGAAATGGAGCAGCGTCTGGGGCGGGTCCCCACCGTCGATGAACTGGCTGATGAGCTTGGCTTGGATGAACATAAGGTGCAGTGGATGCTGCGCGTATCTTGGCTGCCGCTCTCATTGGAAAGCCCTGTTGGCGATGAAGAAAACTCCGAGTTGGGTATGTTCGTGGAAGATGAGATCACTCCCACACCCATCCAGAGTGCATATCGCAACATGCTGCAGGAAAAAGTGGACGAGGTGTTGGGCACGCTTTCTCCACGTGAGGCACGCATCCTGCGCCTGCGTTTCGGGTTGGATAATGGCCGCACCTATACGCTCGAAGAGGTTGGTCAGAAATTTGGTCTCACCCGCGAACGCATCCGTCAGATCGAAGGCAAAGCTTTGCGGAGGTTAAGACACCCTCGCCGGGCCAGGCAGTTGAAAGATTATTTGTAAGGAAAATTGAAGTCCGATACGCCTTGTGCATTTACCCACAAGGTGTATTTTTTTAATTCATTCAAATCCTTATGGATTGAGTTATTATTAGTTTATTGGAACACCATCGTCGGGTTGGTATTTGTTCCGTTTGTGGAGGTGGAAATGTGGTTTTCAAGGAATAAAAGTATTAAACCTGAGCGAAAATCCAAATATACCCTGGGGCTGGCATTGAGCGGCGGGGGAGCACGCGGATTGGCCCACCTGGGATTCCTTAAAGTCCTTGAACGTGAAAAGATCAAGGTGGATTACCTGTCCGGTACCAGTATGGGCTCGATCATTGCCGCAGCTTATGCCCGCGGGATGGACCTGTCAGAGATGGAAGATGAAATCCTGCAAGCCACTACAACCCGCAGCATGATGCGGTTGGTCAATGTAGCCCCGCCAACCCGCGGCTTCCTTGAAGTAGGTAAGGTCAGAGCTATGCTTACCCGCTTCATCCCCGAAGCACTTACTTTTGCAGACCTCAAAATTCCCCTGGCAGTCTGTGCGACAGATTTGATCCATGCCACTTCAATTACCCTGGACCAGGGTGAGGTGCTTTCTGCGGTGATGGCATCCTGTGCCGTACCGGGTATTTTTCCAGCTATGAATTTTCCGCCATATACGTTGGTGGATGGAGGAGTGTTGAATAACCTGCCGGTGGATCTGGTTAAAAAGCTGGGTGCCAAAAAAACCATAGCTGTTGATGTGCAGCTCAATCCATTTGAAACGACCCCCTGGGATGAGCTTCCGGTAACAACCCGTGTACCTTTACACATTCCAACCACTATTAAAGATGTCCTTTGGTCTGCAATGATGATGAGCGCCCGCATCACACAGGTAAATATGCAGATCAATCCTCCCGACCTGTATATCTGCTCGAAGGTTCCCAGGGATATCACCATGTTTATGGGGTTCCAGAAAGCTGCAGAGATCATAGCGGAGGGAGAAAAGTCTGCTGAAGAAAACCTGCCTGCGATCCGAAAGCTTTTGAGAATATAAAACCACAGTGTGTTTCTCATCCTTCGTGTGTATTCGGGTTGGTTGTATAATCACAGCTAAGTTACTTTCACAGATCGAGGAGCAACTCTATGTTTGATTTTATTTTTGATCTTTTTTCCGGTGGGAATAAATATAAAGTAAACCTTAATCCTGATCAAAAAAAGGATGTGGAAACTTACACCAGGGAACTGATCGGGATCGGTATTAAAGAAGATTTCCTCTCTGAACGGCCGGGTGGAGCATTCGATGGCCACTGCCATCATCGTCGGGCACGTGAAATCGGTGAAAAACTCAATGCCATTGCCGGTATGGATCTAATGTGGAAAGTGTTTTACCGGGTGAAGAGAAAAGTTGGAAAACAGCTCAGTGAGCACTTGGAATACGCCTGGTCCGGTATCGGCCAATGGATGGCATAAGGTTTTTCCATTAAATGGAACATCAGGCACCTAAGGTGCCTGATGTTCTTATTATAAACATCTATTTCTCTGAAAGGCAAGCACGGGGGGGACGAGCTTTTTCTTTCTTTGAAATAATAGATACCGTACCAATAAATATTTTTGGTATCTATATTGAGTATTATAAATAGTAATTCTGGGTTTACATTAAATATATATTAGTAATTGTATCCAATTACTCTATTTATTCTGATTGAATAATTTCATCCAAGACTCCAGCTCACTATCGCTCATTGTCTGATCGGATGATCTTCTGGTTCGTTCTTCATCTAAAGTCTTTGCCAACTTTTGCGCAAACTCCTCTGAGCTCATTGATTTTGCCCGGGATTCCTTTGCATCTGCCTGGATCCTTCTATCAGAAGTGACCACCACCCAATTGGAAGCTACCTTGCCAAGTGTCCTGATCCTTTTAATGATCCGTTCGTCTGCAATGGTCTTTTCAGTAACAAAAATTACTTTCACTCTCCCTTTTTGTTTGGTTTTTGCCTGCCCCAGAGGGGCACGATCAAAATACACTTCAAGAGTATCCTGGCTGATACGTGCATATTCCAGCAACAGGTCGATCATTTTTTGCTCGTCATCCATATCCTGCAAGTTTATACCCGGGATTTTGGGGATCAGGTTGTGTCCATCTATAATATATGGCATGAATTACGCATCTCTTTCGGTTGTTCTTCCTTGTTAAAGATTTTCTAATTCAGGTAAGTTTATGCTATCATTATTCCTTAGGGATTAACCATGAATCAGACAAAACGGTTAATGTTATATCTGCTCGTGAATGTGATCGTATCTGCCTGCACCATCCTCTCCGTCCTCTGGCTGTGGGATAGGCCGGATAAACCCTTACAAGGATTACTCACAGGCCAACAGGTAACAGTGATCCCTACCGTTGGACCAGTGAGCATCCCAACTTCCAGCGGTGACTCATCAATTTTGCCGACTGAAACCTCAAAACCAGTCCTATATCCTACGGGTTCGATCAGCATTAAAAATATAATCGGAGCCGGGAGTGCTGCCAGCGAAGTCGTGATCATTCAACGCGAGGGCGAAGGTGAACTGCCCATGGCGAACTGGAAACTGGAAGACTCCAATGGCAATATTTTCGTTTTCCCCGACCTCACTCTGTATAACGGGGCGATCAATATCCGTACTGCGGCAGGATTAAACACTGTTATCGACCTTTACTGGAACAAAAGTGAATCGGTATGGCAGATTGGCGAGACAGCCACACTGATCGATCCACTCGGCAACATACAGGCAACTTACAAGATTCCGTAGACATTATGTCACAAGCACTCTATCGAAAATGGCGTCCTAAATTATGGCAGGAGGTGGTTGGACAGGATCATATTGTCCAGACCTTGAAGAACGCCATCGCCGCAAACCGGGTTGGGCATGCGTATTTATTCTCTGGTCCACGCGGTACAGGTAAAACGACCACTGCCCGTTTGCTGGCGAAAGCCATGAATTGCACCGGTACATCAGAGACCGGTAAGCCTTGTGACAAATGCCCCAACTGCCTGGCTGTTAATGAAGGCAGTTTCCTGGATCTTATCGAGATCGACGCCGCAACCAATACCAGCGTGGAAGATGTACGTGATCTGCGGGATAAGATCAATTTTGCGCCTAACCTGGGTCAATATAAGATCTATATCATCGATGAAGTCCACATGTTTTCGAATAGTGCTTTCAATGCCATTCTGAAAACTCTCGAAGAACCGCCGCCGCATGCCATCTTCATTCTGGCGACAACTGAGCTGCATAAAATTCCCGCCACGATCCTTTCCCGCTGCCAGAGGTACGAGTTCCGCCGGATACCGGTTGCTACCATTGTTGACCTGCTGCATAAGAAGGCCGATGAGGAAGGCTTCAAAGTGGATACGGACGTCCTCACCCTGATTGCACGCCAGGCTACAGGAAGTATGCGTGATGCCATATCGTTGCTGGACCAGCTATCCTCCACCAATAACAACATTACCCTCGATCTGGCTCTTTCTGCGCTGGGTACTGCGACTAACACAGCCATCATGAATATAGTCGACAGCATGATAGCCCGGGAAACCGGTAAGGGTATCGACCAATTACAAACTGCTCTGGATGGTGGTACTGAAGCCCGTCAACTCGCCCGTCAGATGGTGGAGTATCTGCGCAATATGCTGTTGTCAAAAAATGGAAACACCAGCCTGGTGGATACCACCCTTGAGATCCGTGAAACGATTGCAAGGCAGGCGCAGATGATCCAAACCAGCCATTTGCTCGAGGCAATCGAGCGATTTAACATTGCGGCAAGTGATACCCGCCGGAGCGGCTGGCAGCCCGGTCTCGGTTTTGAACTGGCATTGGCTGAAACCATCGAAGCGATGTCGGAAAAACCTATTACTGCAAAACCACGTCGCCAAAACAGCGGATGAAACCCCTGCAAGCAAGAAAACCGACAACATTCCAGCTACTTCGCCACAGGTAAAAATTTCCCCGGTAAGCAACCCTATTCAAGAGGCTCCCAAAGAGGGCAAAACGGTCAAGGAAATCAAGGAAGAAAGCCCGGTCCAAGCACCAACAGTTGGAAGTGAGTTTACGACCATTGCCAATAACTGGAGGAAGATCGGTGAGACCGTCCGCAAATTTAATCCTGCCACCCAGGCATTGCTGAATTCATGTAAACCATCCTCCATCAAGAATGGGGTGTTATACCTGACTTTTGCGATTGATCTGTTGAAAACCAAGATGGAAGGCAACGACCATCTTGAAAATACACGCCGGGCTGTGCAGGTTGTGACCGGATTGGATTACCCCGTCCGCTGCATTGTTTCAGGTGTAAAAGCAGCTGGTGACCAGGATAAGCTAAAAATCGATTCAGATGGCATGGTAAGCACAGCTTTACGTGAACTGGGCGGGCAGGTGGTGGACGTGCAGGAAATCGACGAAAACGATGAATAATTGAGTAACAATTTTAAAATAGGAGTTGAAAATGGCAAAAGGATTCAATCGTCCCGCAGGTGGAGGCATGGCCGGCGGCGGCATGATGCAGCAGATCAAAAAGATGCAGGACCAGCTCGCAGTTGCCCAGGAACAACTGGCAAAGGAAACTGTTACGGCCAGTGTGGGCGGCGGGGTGATCAAGATCACCATGACCGGTGATCAGCACTGTCAGGGAGTCCAGATAGACCCTGAGATATTAAAGGACGCCGACCCCGAGATGCTTCAAGATCTGGTACTCAGCGCCATCAACGCTGCCCTCGATCAATCTCGTGATATGGCATCCGAAAAGATGGGACCACTCGCCGGAGGATTGGGCGGTTTGGGGCTCTAAATGGGTGGTTTACCGGAACCCGTTCAAGATCTGATAGATGCTTTTTCCCGGTTGCCCGGCATTGGTCCAAAGACCGCCTCACGCCTGGCATTTTACCTGTTAACCGCACCGGAAGATTATTCCAAAAATCTTGCAGATGCGCTGCTTGGCTTGAAAACCGGTATCGCCCTTTGCGAGGAGTGCTTCAATATCACTCTTTCCAACCAGAAGAAGTGCGAGATCTGTGATTCGACTCAACGTGACAGTTCCAGCCTGTGCGTGGTGGAAAAACCTTTGGATGTTCTGGTTCTCGAAAAAACACAGGGATTCTTTGGAAAGTATCACGTGCTGCACGGAGTCCTCTCTCCCATTGAAGGAATTGGCCCGGATGACCTGCGTATTCACGAACTGATGGCACGCATACGGCAGGGGGTTGTGAAGGAAGTGATCCTGGCTACCAACCCGAGCATGGAAGGTGATGCGACCGCGCAGTATCTGCAGCAGCAATTGGCAGGGTTAAACGTGCGGGTGACCCGTTTGGCACGCGGCCTACCCATGGGTGGCGAGTTGGAATATGCCGATCAGAATACCCTGCTTCGCGCCCTGGCTGGCCGGCAGGAGATGTAAGTAAATAGTAATAAGATATTATTAAATAATATCTAAATCCCAGCAGCAAAAATATCTGATTCCTCATACTCACTCAAATCCTCTGTTGGGACAAGCATCCAGCTCCGATCTTCCCTTAAATCTTTCACCTTTTCCCACCATCTGGCAATGAGCGACGATTTTTCGGCGCAAATCCTAATTTCATTTATTGTTTTAAAATAGAAAATCCCGAATGGATAATGATGTCCAAATTCCTCCGGAGTCAGGTGAAAATCTACTGTATAGGTGAGACCATGCAGCTCCTCTCCAGTTAATCTACAATCGAAGCTGAAATATTCGGTCAGATCGTGTTCCCGCTCCAGGCATACAGTGAGCCAGGGACTGATCTGATCTTTGTTATAGATCCTGGATATTAAAAATATTAGAAATTCAACATTGCGTTGATACGACTGCATGATCTTATCAAGCTTTTCAAAAGCGTATGGATTGGAATACCAAATGGTCTTTCCGTGAGCTTCCGATATCCAATGATTTATCTTTTTCCGGTTCTAATGCTTCGCTATTGAATGGAAATGTCGTTTCCAGATCAGCATCCATTCGTCGAAGGTCATTGATGTGTGAATTCATTTTGCCTGCAGTCTCAACGAACTCGGGATCAAGCGGTTCCATAAATACTACCCAGGGCGAATCATCAGGCTTATCTTTCAGCAGTTCCCAGACCTGAGCGGCCAATGAGGAACGCAGCGCAGCATATTGCAGCCGTTCTTTCGTCCGGAACCACCAGCAGCCAGCATAACCCAAATCAACCTGGGGAGGAATGGTATATGCCTGATATGGCGATTCATATCGATCCCAACGACTCGAGATAATATGTCCACCCAATGGGTATTCCCGGTCAAAGTAAATGGTCGCGAATGGAAAATTGCGGTGTTTACTGACATAAAATGCCTGTTCCGAATTCCATTCCGGCACCTTTCGGTCGTACCTTCTCAATATGGCTGCTAACCTCGTATTTGCAGGCTCAGGTAGAACAATGACTTCCTCGGGGGAAAGTGAATAGTCCAAGTTCAAGTTTTGCGGGGTGAGATATTGGAAAGCCTCAATCATCGATACCTGTTTGCAATACATTTGTACGGACTGTTTTTACCTGGCATTCCTTACCATCTCCTCCAATCCGGAAGCTTCCGATTCGGTTTCATCCCCACCCCATAAGAATATAGAACGGAAGTTTCTTTTTCGAATAGTTTGGTTTCATTACACCGCCCGTGCTTTATTCTCAAGCTTGATAACTTCTTCTTCAGGGTCGTGACCAAATTTTATTATTGACTTCAGAAAAGCTTTCCCATCTGCCTTCAATAATCATGGTTTCTTTTAACGACCTCCCGGGATTGGCATCCAGCCGTACCTTTACATTCAGTAAGCCATTGTGTTCAAATTCTTTTACAAACTGGGCGATCTGTTCTTCATTAGTGAGCCTGACGTAAAATTTTTCTTCCATATGGTGCCTTCAAATATTAACAAATTCCAAAAATCATCGTTCCATGTATAAATCCGGTTGTTGGCCCTTCTTTGGAGAAACTTTAATGGGAACAACCTGGTATTTCGGACCTGATCCTGAAGGTCAGGATTGACCTCCAGGATCTTTCCGCGTCCCCTGTTTTCCCCCCGAAAGGTTGGAAAGGATAATATCTCCAAACCTATTTATTGAATCGTTTCCGATCCTGGTAGTTCTGGTTGTGGCTTTGTTTCCGGTCAGCTTCTTCCATACCGTGTGCCATTCGCTCAGACATATCCTGGTATAAAGCTTTACTGGCAGCAGGGAGGTACGCTTCCTGACCATCAATACTTTGATGAAGAGTCATCCGTGCTTCCTGTCTCCTGCCCTGACGCTCCAATTTGAGAGCAGCATTGGCGGCTTCAGCCACCTCCACCACCGAGAACCGGCCAAGCATGGCTTCATCCAATGGAGCCCGATCCACTATGGCATCATCTTCGTAGACAAGGATCAGTTCATCGCTAACAGGTTTCGGGGCATCGGCTCCCTGAGAGGATACTTCCACTTTCAGGGTAATCTTTGCCTGGCTGCTCTCGATAGGCATATTCAACTTGAGGTAGAACTCCGAACTCCTGCCCTGAGTAGAGATCGCCGGGAAAGATAGAGATGCTTGAGCTGGTGCGTTCCACTTTCCATCCGCCTGGAACCTGGGCATCCACTCCTTCCGGCAGGGTGGTTTTGATCTCCACCCGGTGAGCTACAACGGAGGTCAACTCAGACAACTCTTTGGCAAAGATGGCTGGAATTTCACTCGGCTTGCCAATGTAGTAGAATTTCCCGCCGCCCTGATTGGCCATTGCCTCGAGTAGATGTTCATTGAAGCCTTCACCCACACCAAAACACGAGGTGGAGACACCACGGGCGTGCAGTTCGCGTGAGTGCTTGGAGAGTTCTTCCTCTTCGGTGATCCCACGGTTGGCCAAACCGTCTGTAAGCAGCAGGCAGCGGTTGGTTTCTTCCAAATTCAGGTTGTCAGCGATCAACTGGCATCCACGCATCCAGCCCCCGGCCAGATCTGTCATGTTTCGCGGAAACAATTTATTGATGGCCGCTTTGACTTCTTCCCGGTTGGTTCGCGTCATCCTTACACTCTGGGCGAGGGTTTCGATCTCATCATCGTAGGCGACGACGGATACATGGTCTTTCTCGTTGAGCAGATCCAGAACATGCCCGGCTGCCTGTTTGACATATTCCAGCTTTTCGCCGCCATGGAGCCGCTGCGGTCGATGACCAGTGCCAGGTTGACCGGGGTGCGTGTTTTACTGGATGCAGCAACCGGTGCCTTGAGGGACACTTCGATGATCCTTTTAGTTTCAATGGTTCGTTTTACTAGAATGGAATCTGGGGACAGCTTTAATAAGATGGCTTGTTCAGTCATTTGAATTACCTCCTTGTGCCCCTGTTGGTTGGGTCAGGAGGATAGGAGCACAACGCTCTTCCTGATCAGATTAACTTGAATAGCTGGCGAATGGTGATAATGATGTCTGCTAATTTCCCGCTTGACTGGTTTTCCACATCACCGCGAATGTTGAGTTCCACTCCTTCCGTAATTTCGTACCGCTGCCAGGTGTTGAGGTTTACCTCCTCTTTAAATTCCTGGTTTGCATACTGTTTCATTTCAGCAGAGAGATTCTCTGTTTTTTCCCTCGTTGGTACAGGTGCCGAACTAGGTACCTGCGTGCGTTTCCTTATGAAGGCCGGTTTCTCAAAGGAATCTGCATCCGTGATCCGTGGAGCACTCATCATCAGGTTATCTTCCCGGAAAGCAGGAGGCTGGTCATAGTTGACCAATTCATCTGAAACCCTTTGTACCAGGCGGCGCTGCATCACATGATTAATATAACCTTTGGCGGAGTCGTCATTAGTTTCTTCTGCATTCTCGGCATTAAACCCTACTTCCTGTTGGAGCCGGCGCAAAGTTTCACTGGATCTCAATAATTCCTGAACTCGTTCCGGAGAGATTTCATGCACCAGCAGCTTGATCTCCTTCAGCGGCAGGAAAGAGTCCTTCAACTGGCGGATCAATCGGATGAGGTCAATATACGCTGGATCGTATGATGCATATCGACCACGGTTGGAAGGCGGAGGCAGCAACCCTTCGGTGATGTAATATCGAATGGTACGGGTCGAAACCCCGGCTTTTTCAGCCACTTCATGGATCAGGTACTGCTCATCCATCAATTATGAACCTTTCTCATCTTACCAGTTATACTGTCATTATAACAGTAGTACGTAACAATGTCAATAGGGAAAATGTCGAAAACTGAGAGTGGAAATTTGAAAATTCGAAAGAGAGATCCTTCGATCCGAGCAATATCTGCTCACTGATTCTCGATTTTCAATTCTCATCAGCATTATCACTCCCATTCCCGATGATTATTTACCTCCAGCTTATCCAGCACTGCCTGCTCCAGGTCGATGCCACTGACCATGGCGAGCTGCAGCAGGTAAAGCGAAACATCTGCCAGTTCGCTGGCCAATTCTTCCCGGTTTATTGCCTGGTCGCCCCATTGGAAATGCTCCAGCACTTCGGCGGCTTCCAGGTTGAGCGAGATAGCCAGATTTCGGGCGGTCTGTGGGCGTGGGCTGGCAGGGTCGTACCAACCTTTGCTGCGTACAAATTCATCCATTAATCGGGTCAGATCTTTAATTTCCATGTTGATATCATAGCAGTTTTTGTGGAAGGTGGGGGGTATGACGACAAAAATGCTTGCCTCAACCAGAGTATAATTTTAGTTGTGGAGGATGGCCGGGATGAAAACTTCAATTAATAAACTCAATTCAACAAAAGTATGGTGGATTAAAATAATCCTACTGATGTTTTGCCTGACTTTATTTGGATCGCTCGTTTCTACTCCTTCACAGGCAATGGGTAATACAGATCAGACTACTCCCACAACAACGCCAACCCCAAAATGTCAATCCACCCATGGTAAGATCACACCTACCCAGTTTGACTCAACTGTCCTGAAAAAACCGTTTATCTTCCGGGTATACACTCCACCATGTTTTGACCCTAACGGAACAGTAACATATCCGGTCTTGTATATATTGCACGGCCAATCATCCAACGATGATCAATGGGATCGCCTTGGTATGGACGAGGCAGCCGATAAACTGATCAGCGCCGGAACCATTACCCCATTGATCATTGTGATGCCCCAGGAAAGCAATTATCTGGAAGATCCACAAATTTCCAAGTATGGGTTTGCTTTAGTGGATGAATTATTACCCTGGGTTGATCCAATTATCCAACCATCCCCGGTAGGCAGACCCGTGCAATTGGTGGATTGTCACGCGGTGCCGGTTGGGCGATGCGATTGGGTCTGATCAACCCTGACCTGTTCGGCAGCATTGGCGGACACAGTCTGGCTCAATTTAAAGGTGACTATTTCAATGTTCCCCGATGGCGTAGTCGGACCAGTGACGAGAACCTGCCAAGGATCTATCTGGATATTGGACTACTGGATTTTGTAAAGGACACCGCCCGGGTTTTTGAGACGCGCTTATCAGAGTACTCTTACCCGCATGAATGGCATCTTAATACTGGCAGCCATACTGAAGTCTACTGGTCTGAACATGTCGATGAATACCTGATCTGGTACAACCAGGCCTGGGACACATCCTCCATTGTTCCATAATTCACGCTGATATGATTTCGCTGGATTTTTTGGTGGCTAACGTGATTGATGAGGATTGGCAGAAAGAAATACCCGATATACTTAATCCGCTCATGCAGGCTGCTGAACATTTTACTCTTATGGGTCATCCCGACACCCGGTTCAGAGGAAGTATAATTGCCCGGGGGACAAACGAATTAGAAGAAAGTAGGTACTAATGAATACAAATCGCCAATTACCCCTCATCCATTTATCGGGTTCTCATAAAGAGATCGGCCGTCAGTTGGGAGAATCCTGCCGTCAGCAGATCGCACATTCGATCGATAACGCCCGTGTCTTACTCGATGAAGCCTATTATGACCTTGAGTTAACCTGGGAAGGTGCTCAAATCCAATCCCACAAATACCTGCCGTTTGCCGAAGAGAATTATCCGCAATATGTTGAGGAAATGGCCGGAATCGCGCAGGGAGCAAATGTTCCCTTTGACGAGGTTGTCGTTCTGAATGTCATGGAGGCCGTGGCCAGTGATGCATTGCATTTAACTAAATGTACAAGTATGGCCGTCAATCAGCAGCGCACCGCCAACAATAAGGTGCTGGTTGGACATAACGAGGATTGGATTCCGGAGGATGAGCCGGATGTGGTATTGCTGAAAGTGACTCCAGATGATGAGCCCGCTTTTCTGGCAATGACTTATGGCGGATTATTGCCAAATATCGGGATCAACGAACACGGTATCTGTCAATGCTGTGATACCGTTTATCCAAAAGACAGCCGCATCGGGGTTCCCCGGGTGATCGTCTCACGTGCGGTATTATCAGCCAAGACGATCAGCGATGCCATCCGTATGACGCTCATTCCAAGGCGGGCTGCCGGGTACAACCATCTGATCGCGCATGAGAGTGGTGAAATTTACAATGTGGAAGTTTCATCCCGCCAGTTTGCCATCCAATATGGTGAGGCTGGCTATATTGTCCACACAAACCATTTCCTTGACCCGGTGATGCAGAAAATCGAGGACGAGCCGGAGGTCCTGGTATCCACCCGCGTTCGCTACTTCCGGGCATTAAGACGTATCAAAGAGACCGAAAACCATACGGTCGAAACTCTACAATCCATTTTGAAGGACCATGTAAATTTCCCCGATTCGGTATGCAATCACATTGACCAGAGGGATAAACCACTCGACCGTGAAAAAACGATCACTTCGCTGGTTTTTGATCTTTCCGAACGCCAGCTGCATGCCAGTTGGGGAAACCCATGTGAAAACGCATATAACACTTATCAACTCTAACTTTTTCTTATAAGTGACTTTTGAAATTTGATAATAACCGGACGATCTGGTGATCCCCGGTTTTTATATTTTAAGAACATGGTCATGCGTGGAAGACGGCAAAAAGGGACTGTATAGGGTATAATTGTAAGGTTAATTAACCCCGATTGGATGATCATTTTATGGAAATGAACCCAGTACAACAAGTAGATATCGACCAGCAGATGCGTTCTGCTTACCTCGATTACGCAATGAGTGTCATCGTTGCCCGTGCCTTACCCGATGCCCGGGACGGGCTCAAACCCGTTCACCGCCGAATTCTGTATGCCATGGACGATCTTGGCATGCGCTCGAATGCTTCTTACAAAAAATCCGCCCGTATCGTCGGTGAAGTGCTCGGCAAGTATCATCCGCATGGTGACATGTCGGTGTATGATGCCATGGCGCGTATGGTACAGGATTTCTCCATGCGCTATCCTCTGGTGGACGGCCAGGGTAACTTCGGATCTGTGGACGGGGACTCTCCCGCAGCCATGCGTTATACCGAAGCCCGTTTAAGCAAGATGGCTGAAGAGATGCTGCGGGATATCGACATGAACACCGTGGATTTCGCAGATAACTTTGATGGCTCATTAAAAGAACCGATCGTGCTGCCTGCACGGTTGCCAAATCTGCTATTAAACGGATCCTCAGGTATCGCTGTGGGTATGGCGACCAACATCCCTCCGCACAACTTGAAAGAGTTGGTCAATGCACTGCTCTTCCTGATCGATCATTTCGACAATCTCGAAGATGTCTCCACCGAACAGTTGATGGAATTCCTGCCCGGGCCAGATTTTCCGACCGGCGGCATCATCATCGGCCGCGAAAGCATCCGGCAGATGTACAGCACCGGGCGCGGCAAGCTCACCATCCGTGGTGTGGCGCATATCGAAGAACAGAAGAATGGTAAGAACGCCATCATCATTACTGAATTACCTTACCAGGTGAATAAATCGGTACTGATCTCACGGATTGCCGACCTGGTCCATGAAGGCAAGATCGATGCAATTTCCGACCTGCGGGATGAATCCGATCGGCGCGGGATGAGCATCTATGTGGAACTGAAACGCAGCGCTCAACCCAAGAAAGTCCTTAATCAACTCTATAAATACACTTTATTGCAAACCACCTTTGGCGTGCACATGCTGGCATTGGTGAATAATGAACCGCGTGCTTTATCATTGCGGCGAGCCTTGCAGGTATATGTGGAACACCGCCAGGTTGTCATTCAACGCCGTTCTGAGTTCGAGCTGTCAAAAGCCCGAGCCCGGGCGCACATTTTGGATGGCTACCTGATCGCGCTTGCCAACCTGGATGATGTCATCAAGACTATCCGTGAATCTCCGGATGCAGACACAGCCAAGACACGTCTGGTGGACCGCTTCAAACTAACAGAAATCCAGGCGCAAGCCATTCTCGACCTGCAGTTGCGCCGGCTGGCAGCTCTCGAACGTCAAAAGATCGAAGACGAGTACAAAGAAGTGATGGCTCGCATCGCATTCCTGGAAGATCTGCTTACACATCCCAAAAAGATTCTGGATGTCATCAAGGAAGACCTGACCGAGATTTCAGAGAAGTTTGGTGATGACCGTCGCACCCAGATCACCGTGGAAGCCAGGGAAGATTTCAAGGAAGAAGACCTGGTGGCGGATGAATCAGTGCTGATTTCCATCACCCAGCGTGGATATATCAAGCGGGTGGCTGCCGGCACCTATCGCAACCAGAATCGCGGCGGGCGTGGAATCATCGGACAGAATGTACGGGATGAAGACGAGATCATTACGATCATCCCGGCACGTACGCTTGATACGGTGCTTTTCTTCTCAGACCGCGGTAAAGTGTATGCCGAAAAAGCCTACCAGATCCCGGACGCTGGACGAACCGACCGGGGAATCTCCATCAGTAATGTACTGGCGGTGGAATCCACTGAAAAGATCACAGCCGCTGTGAATGTGGCTGATTTTAATGCTTCAGCTTTCTGCACCCTGGTCACCATCCGGGGTCGGGTGAAACGCATGAAGCTCTCTGAATTGAGCAGCGTCCGTCCTTCCGGGTTGATCGCCATTAACCTGGGTGAAGGCGACAGGCTTGCCTGGGCAAAACTAACCAGCGGCAAGGATGAGATCATGCTGGTCACTGCCAACGGCCTGGCCTTGAAGTATTCAGAAAACCAGATGCGTCCAATGGGACGCAATGCCGGCGGCGTGACAGGTATCAGGCTGCGCCCGGGTGACCAGGTGGCCGGTGCTGAAGTAGTGGAAGAAGGCGCCGATCTGCTGGTGGTAACCGAAGGTGGATTTGGTAAACGGACGCCAATTGCAGAATACAAGCCCAAGTCCCGTGGATCGCAAGGTATGGCGACCATTAATCAAAGAGCCATCCCTGAGATCGGGAAGATCGCGGTCGCGAGGGTGGTCACTGAAGACGATGAACTCACCCTCATCTCAGCCGGCGGAATTGTGATGCGCATGCGGGCAGCCAAGGTTTCACAAACCAGCCGCGCTACGCGCGGGGTCAAACTGATGGACCTGGAAAAGGGGAATAAGGTGGCTTCGATTGCCCGAATTTCAGCCAAGGAAATTCCATTAGCGGCGAATGGCAACGGGGTGGAAAACGGGAATGGTACCGAAAATGGAAACGGTGCTGAGGATGACCATGAAGATGTGCCAATAGAAAAGACAGAAGAATAGATAATAAGAGACCCGCGGGATGTCCTCCGCGGGTCAAATTTATTTAAGTTTATCTTAGAACAGAACCACTTTGCCGGTGAGCAGCAGGCACATGCTCCCCAGTATACAGGTAAGGAAGAATATCAACAGCATCACAACGAACCGTTGAATGGCGGTCATGCCAAATAATAATCCTTCACGCCGCGCCGGTTTTTGATCGGTTTCAGTGGTCATCACCACCGGTTCTTCAGCATAAAAGGGTGAGCTGTTGTTTGAATCCTGCGGATCGTTGAGCATAACTTCACCTCCCGTTCAATTCACAATATCCAATATACCACAACTTAATCATTAAGCAACCTTAAATGCACATCGCCTATGTTGATAGTGGATATGCTCTGAATTTGATTCTATCAATAGAGCACCTGATGGATCGATCCCCACCAGCTGCCCATGAAGCTCTGCTCCAAAATTCTCAATGATCCGCACCTGCTTGATCTTTATAAGCAAGCCTCAAATTGATATAATCGATCAGTGATCCTTGTCCAATTTCCGGCCGCCATTGGTGCATGCTAGTAAGTAAGGCTGAAAGCAGCTGCCAGCGATCGACGGGGTGGCCGGTTGCTTCCTCCACGCAGGTAGGCTGGAGGTTAAGGTTCTCAACCGGTGGCAGGGAGTCTGGTGTGATATTGACCCCGATCCCGATCACCACCGATACACGGCTGGCATCTTTCCAAACAGATTCAACCAGGATACCCACGGTTTTCTTTCCATTGAGCAGGATGTCATTTGGCCACTTGATTTGCGGCTGGAGTTGGTAGAGTTGTTCGAGAGCTGAGGAAACACTGGCTGCTGCCAGGAACGGGATCAAGCTTGCATGGGGAACTTCTTCGGGCGTGAGGTGCAGGATAAGGCTGAATGCCAGGGCAGAACCCGGATTGGTTACCCATTTACGCTGCATGCGGCCGCGTCCCGCAGTCTGCTGGTCTGCGACGACCAGCGAGAAATCGGATGCACCCGATTCTATCCATTGCATTGCCATGTCGTTGGTCGAACCAACAGCATCGAAGTAACGTAACCCTGTCACGGGAGTGTTTTGCAATAGAAATTCCAACGATTCCTGATCCATGCGATGGATTCTACCCGATAAATGGATATGAATACCACGCTATAATTAATCATCTCGTTCACAGGGAACATACATGACTACTTCATCCAAAAAAGCATCCGAAAAGGGTTATCCTATCGCGCTATTGAGTGCTGTGATCCTTTCCACTTCTGCCATCTTTGTGCGCCACCTCACTGAAACATACGGTCTTCCACCTATCATCCTATCCTTCTGGCGCGATCTTTTCGTGGCGATGGTGCTTCTGATCATTTTGGTCCTGATTCGACCCGGATTGCTCCGTATCTCCAGACAGCATCTCTATTACCTGATCATCTATGGGTTTGTGCTGGCAGTATTCAATTCGGTCTGGACCCTTTCGGTATCTTTAAACGGTGCAGCGGTGGGTACAGTCCTGGCTTATTGTTCTGCTGCATTCACCGCTTTGCTGGGGTGGTGGATTCTGAAGGAAAGTTTATCCTGGGTCAAGGTTCTTGCTGTTATGCTCTGCCTGGGTGGATGTGTACTGGTCGCTGGCGCGCTTGACCCGGCTGCCTGGTCGATCAACCTGGTCGGGATCATCACCGGTATCGGGTCTGGTTTATTCTATGCCATATACACCCTGATGGGCAGATCGGCTTCCAACCGCGGATTAAACCCGTGGACGACCCTGCTGTATACATTTGGATTTGGTGCGGTGTGGCTGCTTGGCATAGACCTGGTCGGAAATGGCGTCCTGCCAGGAACAGCGCAGGGCTTGAGCGGATTGTTATGGCTGGGCTCAGATTGGCTGGGGTGGTTGATCCTGTTCATCCTTGCTGCGATACCCACAGTTGCCGGCTTCGGGCTCTATAATGTCAGCCTCAGCCTGATGCCTTCCAGTGTGGTCAACCTGATCGTCACCACCGAGCCTGCCTTTACAGCACTATGGGCTTACTTTCTTTTGGGGGAAAGGTTTACGCTGGTGCAGGTGATCGGGAGTTTACTGATCGTGACCGGGGTGGTTTTCCTGCGGTTATGGGAGAACCGTTCGACTAATCCGAATAGCTAAATTAATTATTCAATTATTTTTTATGTGGTTAACCGTTATTGGGTGGAGATACTATTCGTAATCTTCATTCCGGCTCGCTTCGTACGCGAACCGGATCATCTCCAGATCTTTGGCGGCATCGGTGCATAATCGGCCGGGATGCGGTTTGATCCCCACACGGCCAAGATCCAGCCGATCAGAATCCCAGCAGGTCATCACAGTAATATCGGCTTTTGTCATACCGAAGGTGTGCCGTTGGACGGCAAATTCCAGCATTTTGGCGTCTTGTTCTGAAAGATGCAGGAAATTTGGCTGCAGTACATCATTGATCAGTCTTGCAGCCCGGACACCGTGAAAAAGGTCAATGCCATCATCCTCACGGCAGATATCGTGCAGAAATGCGAAATATTTCACCACTTCAATATTTGCCCCGGTGACTCTGGAAAGGGCTTCGCCATTATTCCATACCCTGATCCAGTGCTTCAATCCGTGTGTGCCATCCAGATTTAACAGATACTGTTCCAGGATGGCATTTGCCAGCGGTTCGGGTAAATAGTCGGTCAACAAGGCCACTACCAGGCTACCAATCCCACTCTTTGAGTATATCCAGCATGTGATGGGCGGTCAGGTCCAATTGGATGGGGGTGATGGACACATATCCCTCTTTTAAAGTACCAAATTCGGTGCCTTCGTCTGCCAAGCCGGTCGGGCTGTCGCCACCGATCCAGTAATATGGCCGGCCGCGTGGATCTTGCCTTCGAACGAGTTCATCCCGGTAAATTCGTAATCCCTGCCGGGTCACCCGAAAACCTTTGATCTCATCATCCTGACCATACGGAATATTCACATTTAAAACCACATCCGCCGGGATGGTATTTTGTTCCACCAGCTTTACCACCCGGGCTGCTATTCTTGCGGCTGGTCCGTAGTCGATATAGTTATGAAAATTTTCGGGGCGGTCGAGGGAGAATGCCAACCCGACAATCCCTGAAATGGCTGCTTCCATGGCTGCTGTAACGGTGCCGGAATAAGTGACATCATGCCCGATGTTGGCATTCGGATTGATGCCCGAAACCACTATATCGATCTTCTCGGGGAAGAAACCGAGGGATGCCAGGGCGACACAATCAGAAGGTGCGCCGTCGCAGCACCAGGCCGGAGTGCCGTCTGCCAGGTGGGTTTCACGAACACGTAGCGGTCGGTCGAGCGTTTTCACGTGCCCTGAAGCCGACCAGTTGCGGTCAGGTGCCAGCACTGTCACCTTACCCAGATTCTTCATTTCCTGCGCCAGAGCCAGCAAACCGGGTGCGTTGATCCCGTCGTCGTTGGTCACTAAAATATGTTTTTCTACCATTTCACATTCTTTCCTGCCACCGGATAAATTCGGGCTGCATCTTCAAGGGATTGAATTCGGTAAATTTGTAATCTGCCAGTTCTTTTTGAATATATGGACCATTGGCGAAAAATTCGACCAGTTCATCAATGGAATTAGCCTTAGCAATGGCTATACCGCCAATTCTCGGTTCACGTGGACCTGCTGCCAGCACCCATCCCTCTGCAATTCCTTCATCCAGAAGCTTGCGATGCTCCATGATCTCCGCTTCCATCTGTTGCCAGGGGACTCTATAGGTGATTTCTACTATGAAATATTTCATAGGATCATTGCTTAATGACGATGTCGTTTTCTGCCTTTGCCGGCAGAAGCCGCCACTGGTTGTTCAGCCGATTCAGTTACCTGGGGTGGAGCCTGGGTTGCATCACCTTCCACTGTTTGAACAGCCTGCCGTGGACGATAATTGAACGCGCGCATGATCACTCCCGCGCGGATATCACGCAGCAGGTTGGTGAACAATTCAGATGCCTGGCTCTTGTACGCCACCAGTGGATCCCGTTGGGCATATGCTTCAAGTCCAATCGAAACCCGCAGCGATTCCACCCGGGTCAGATACTCAACCCATAGTTCCGAGATCACAGAAAGAAGCAGATGGCGATTGATCTCATTGATCACCTGGTCACCGATCACCAGGCGAGCTATATCTTTATGCTCTTCAGGCCATTCGGTGAGCGGCAGCTGACTTAACCGGGATGCTTCTTCTTCTCCAACTTCCACGGCAAACCGTTTTGTAAATGTTTCACCTGGTAATAAACCCAATTGTTGGATACGGTTCCACTCGCTGCGTCCCCACATCTCCCGCAAGGCATCCAATCCGCCATTGAGGTGTTCAAGAACATCCGCGGTGACATTGGCTGAGGTTTCACCCTGCAGCATACTTGCAGCGAGGTAAATGTAATGCAGCCGGGTGGTAGGCTGCCAGGCTTGTTTGTGTGTTTTCTTATCGAAGATCATCCGCACGCCGCGAGTCATCACTTCCATCAGCTGAATGGCAAGGTCTTCATTGACAGCCGGATGATTGAGGCGGTCAAGCATGGTGTTGATATCGCGGGCGATCTGCCCATTTTCGCCAAACAGTTTCACCTGGTTGCGCTTGAATAGTTCTTCCACCTGGTGCATCAATTCATCCGCAACATCCGCCCAATCTTTATCGTGGAAATCGGCAGCCTTTACAGGCAAAGTGTCTTCCAGGCGGCGTTCAAAAGCCATGATCAGGCGGGTGATAGTCAACCCGGTAAGCAGGTTGACAATCTGATTTTCCAATGGTTCTTTCAGTTTCTCAGGATCACTTCCGAGCATCCGCATCTGGTCGTTGGACAATCGTACCGGGATGCCAATGGCCATTCCCAACTCATCGACCAGTTCCACGGGTTTGCGGATGTCTGTCTCATCGCGGTCTGCGAGGCTGCTGATGAAGTTCTCCAGTCCATCCGTGCGCTCAGTGATCTGATTTTCCAGCGCGGCGCGCTGGGTTTCGATGATATTTCTGGCTGATTCGATCAGCCGTCCCTGTTCTGCATTAAAAGCATCTTCAGCTATCTTGATCAGTGACGCCTTCATTGCTGTTTCGTCACCGCCTAGATCGATTTTATCCAACAACAGTCGCTGCGTAAAAGTCGGGTAGGATTTGCCATCAAAATAGATGGCCGGTTGAACACTTTCGAGATATGCCAGCAACCGCCAGGGTCCTTCTTCGTCTTTGAGGGATTCCGGTATTCGTTTGGAAAGCTCATCCCGGAAGATCTCAATAATATCTTCGCTTAGGTCATCCTTGGTAAACGCACGGTTGCGCTGTCCGTAGATCTTTTCGCGCTGGCTGTTCAGAACATCATCGTATTCCAGTAAATGTTTTCGGATGTCAAAGTTAGAGCCTTCCACCCGGGTTTGTGATTGTTCCACCAGCCTGGCGACAATCCCACTCTCGATCGGGAGGGATTCATCCAGCTTCAGGCGGCCCATCAGATCTTCCACCTGTCCGCCTCCGAACAACCGCATCAATTCATCCTGTAGTGAGAGGTAAAACCGGGATGAACCGGGGTCACCCTGCCGGGCAGCACGACCGCGTAACTGGTTGTCGATACGGCGGGCTTCATGCCGTTCCGATCCGATGACGTGCAGTCCACCCAGGTCGCGAACCCGTTCCATGTTATCCATATAGTCCAGTAAAACCTGGACTCCTTCTTCGTAGAGGCCGAAATCTTCCGGATTCATTTTCCGCAGGGCTTCACGCCGGGCTTCCATGGTCATATTGTATGGATCGTCCACCCCGGCTTTGGAAAGCACCCGGTTGGCATCCCGCAGAGCGTCATCAGGCAGTTCGCCGCCCAGCTTGATATCGACACCACGTCCTGCCATGTTGGTGGCGATGGTCACCGCACCAAAAGCGCCAGCCTGGGCGATGATCTTGGATTCTTCATCATGTTTGCGGGCATTCAACACCTGGTGTGGAACGCCTCCCATAATAACCGTGGAGAGACGCTCGGCTTTATCGGGAGTCAGTTCTAGCAGTTTGAGCAGCGTTGCAAGGTTATCCGGGTCCTCCGGGTTGAACGATAATTCCAACTGCCGCGCCAGTTGGCGCATCTCATTGGTGTTCAGTTCGTCTATGGGTTTATTCAGGAACAGTAATTCCGGGATCTCACGTTCATCTTCCAGGCGATCATTCTTCACCAGCCATATATGACGCAGCAGCAGGGTTAACAATAACCTTCGAACAGGTTCTGCCTTCAATCTGAGAGATAGCCGTTCAGAATGTTCCACCGAGGTCGTTCCTGCCAATTGCGGCCGACCGATCACATAGAAGCGCAGCACTTCCTGGGATATTGCCCGCAATTTGGCTTCTTCCGTGCGGTAAACCACATCGGGGAAGTCCTGCCTGCGCCAGAACACCGGAACTTTTTTGGGATCGTCCCGGCGTGCGTAATACGAGAATTTATACCCCTTCGCGTCTTTGTCCTGGGCTTCGATCAGCGGACTGTTATCCCGCATGGCGTTATATTCCAGGTTCATCGGAATGGGGAGGACATCCAATTTGTAGATCTTGTGGAACTCTTCGGCTTCCGTCAGGGCGGTACCGGTCATTCCTGAGAGCTTCTCATACATACGGAAATAATTCTGCAGGGTGATCGTGGCATAGGTGACGTTCTCCGGTTCCACCTTGACACCCTCTTTGGCTTCTACAGCCTGGTGCAGACCATCGGACCAGCGGCGTCCGGGCATCAATCGCCCGGTAAATTCATCCACGATGACGACTTTGCCAGCCTGGACGAGGTATTCCTTGTTCTTCTTATACAGATATTGTGCGCGTAGGGATTGTTCCAAATAACCCAGCAATGACTCCTGTTCAGGTGTGCTGTCTTCCGGCCGTTCCGGATCCCCGAGTGATTCTCCCAGGATCATTTCAACATGCACCAGGCCGCCTTCAGTCAAACTGACGGCATGATCTTTCTCGTTGATCTCGTAATCTTCCGGGTTAAGCTGTTTGACTACACCTGCCATGCGCTGATATTGAACAGCGCTTTCAGCCGCCGGTCCGGAAATGATGAGCGGAGTTCGCGCTTCATCGATGAGAATATTATCCACTTCATCCACGATGGCATAATGGTGTCCACGTTGGACACGGTCTTCCATCCGCATCGATGTGTTATCGCGTAAATAATCGAAACCAAACTCGCTGTTGGTCCCGTAGATCATTTCAGAAAGATAAGCTTCCTGCCGTGGAACCATGCGCAGTTGGTGCTGGTCTTCATGGGGGGATACTACTTCCGGGTCAATGATGAACGCCATGCGACCGTTTTCGGTGCGTGAAGCCATTTGCAGAACGCCTACTGACATACCCAAAGCCATATACACCGGCGCCATCCAGCGTGCATCACGCCTGGCCAGGTAATCATTAACGGTAACCAGGTGGGTGCCTTTTCCGGTCAGGGCATTCAGATAAAGAGGCAGCGTTGCGACCAGCGTTTTACCTTCACCGGTGCGCATTTCTGCGATCCGGCCGCTGTGCAATGTGATACCGCCGATCATTTGGACGTCGTAATGACGCAATCCAATGGTACGCTTGGAGGCTTCACGCACGGCAGCAAAAGCTTCCGGAAGGAGATCATCCAGGGTCTCGCCTTTTTCCAAGCGCTGCTTGAATTCGGCTGTCTTGCCCTTTAATTCTTCATCGGAATACTTTTCAAAATCAACTTCCAGCGCATTGATCTCATCAACCTTCAGGATCATGCGGTCAATTTCTTTTTTGTTCGGGTCGCCGCCCAAAACCCGGATAAAGTTCTGAAACATAGGAGTCCTTAAGATATGTGGTTAAATACAGGTGGATTATAGCATAGCGGTATTAACGGAATATAAGCGCGGTGAAGGCGGAAAACATTGAACTTGGATGAATGCAGGCAGGGTGGTGCGGAGTGGTCAGCGGTTGGGTAAAGTAAGGATATATTAGGGGCATGGTATATCAATAAAACACATAATCCCATTGTATCCTTCCAGTATTTCTACCTAGAAAAGGTTTGTGTAGATGTTGAAACATCCTTCAAGACTAAATTGAAATATATCTACTTTGGAACCATAGGCTAATTGTTTTATGGATTGTGAATTACGAATTACTTATAAGTAGATTCTTACCTTTTCTCATATCATAAGGACTAATACGTGTGCATTCATGAAAAGAATATCTATATTCAATTACTTCCCATTCCCATGCTTCTAGAATGTTATACTCACGATCATATAGAATCCAAATTAGCTTATCCCATTCATAATTACTCGCCTTGGCAACTATTGTCACCTTGGACCCAGGTTTCCCACTTGGGCGATTTGCTTTAATTTGATATTTGATTGCATTATGAACAAAATCCGTTCCTCTTGTGACTGCCGTACGCCCAACATTTGCATCGCCGAATGATTTTGGTGTATGGCCAACAATTATCGCAGCATCGTATTCTGAAATAACATTAGTGATTGCAGGAGCAACACCATATCGTTTTTCCCATTCTAGAGTGACAGTAACAAGCGAGTTTCTTAAATTCATCTGCGTTTAGATGGAAATATTCTGTGTTCATGTTTCTCTGGCATTATAGAATAAATTAATCATAAATATTATTGTTAGTGTTTAGTGAGCAAGTTCTATTAGTTTAGTCTTTTCTTTTCACTTTTTGTTTATCAACCTCATCTAATCTTCGATAATATCCTTGCTCATTGGGAAGACCAAAGAAGAGTTGCTCTTTCCAATTATCATAATCATTTTTAGAAGATGTACCGGAATCGTACTCTTTTATTACTTGAGTTATTATCTTTTTTACATCTAAGGTCAATTCAAAATCACTTTCTTTTATCTTTACACCAATAATGGGGTGCATGACCCGGTTTCTTATTTTTCGAAGGGCATCTAAATCTCCTTTAAAGAGTTCATATGGAAAGTTTGTCGGGAAGTATTTTTCCATCCAATGCCATTCATTAATTATTATTCTCCTATAATCAGCTAAGCTGCAATAATAATATGGATGAAAGTCGTTTCCCAATTCGTCATGGTAATCATCACTTTGTTTTCTTTGCTCACAATCTTCTCTTATATTTTCTTTTATTGATACCCACCAATAATCATGATAATTTTCAGTTAATAATTCACGCAAAAAATCAGAAAGTATATTCTCGATTTCAAGTATGATACCGTAGAGGTCTGACCGGAAATTTGTGTCCTCATCTTGGTAATAGTAATAAAGGTATCTATTATAGCTATTTACCAATGCCCATTTATGGTTCATGATTAATTTAATATTTCCTACACTCGGTTCAAAAACATATTTGCGTTTATTAAATTGTTTCACTATTCCAGAAATGGAAATAATATCAAGTAGGCTTTTGTCTTCGGCAATTTCTTCCCAAACATTTGGAAAATGCAAATCAAGATAGTTTCTTAATTTTTCCAGTTGATAATATTCCATAGATGAAAAGTATTTCCGTTGAATTTCAACTGCTTCCCGTATTTCTTTCGGTAATGAAAAATAAACCTCATAGTGGTTTATGTATTTATACCCAACTGCTCGGTGCAGATAATCGCTTACCGAACCATCGGAAATATTAAGTATATTGCCAATATTGATCGGATTGTATCCATGGTTTAATAATATGGCACAACGCTCTGCTTGGTTCATCTTAATATTTCCTTTCTTTGCTATTCAGATGAGATGATTTGTCTGATAAATACTTCACGTCACGGAAAAATGCATAGATTCCTGCAGGTATTAATACGAGGTGGATTCTTACTTCTCAAGCTCGATCTCTTCCAACGATTTTGCGATAACGTCCTGAAGTTTCTGTTTGTCCGGTCTTTTCTTTCCCAATCCCTTGAGCGATTCAAGCAATTTTGCGGTCACCGTGCGGGTCATCTGGTTGAGAGATTCTTTTGAGACTTTCTCGCCCTTCTCAAACCATTGTGCGGCCGCATATCCCATCACCACCGTGGTGGAAGAAGCGATCGCAGCGGAAAGCAGCCATCCTGGCAGGCCGCCCAGCTTGCTCAACTCCTGAAACAGCACCCGTCCGAGGAATCCCAGCCCGAAGGTGACCACCAGTTCACGAGCACGTTGGAAGTTGATCTTATAATCGTAAATCCTGGCCAACCCCAGCACCATGGTGGCCTGGTTAATGACCAGCGGCGCAAAATCAATCACCGGTAGGGGAATGAGGGCAATGACCGCCGATAATGACGCCGAACTGATGATGCTGCGCCAGGCCAGCCGCCAGCGGAATTCAGGCAGGGCTTTCCCCAGGGCGGCTACGATCCTGGGCTCGATCGCAGCGATTGCTACCAGTAATTGATCCAATCCTTTGCCACTTTTGGCGGATATGGGAATCACCTGCTCCAGTTCTAAACCCAGGTGTGAAGCCACCAGTTTTTGAATCCCAACCTGGTCTGCTTTCACCAGGTCCACCTTATTCAATGCCACCACAAATGGTTTCCCGAGGGTGGAAAGTTCCTGGAATATCTCAATTTCTGTTTTCTTGATACCCTGGATGGAATCAAACAGGATAATCAAGAAATCTGCATCCCGGGCTGCCTTTAGCGCTTCTTCCTTTTCTTTTTCCCCCACTTCTCCCACAGCATCTGCACCAGGAGTATCCACCACTTCGAAGATACCGGCATCTGCTTCCTGGTTCACACGGGTGGTGCCTGGCAGCGGACTCACTTTGGCAATGTCCCCGCGTTCGTGGATCAACTGGTTATACAGGGTTGATTTCCCAACATTAGCCGGGCCGACGATTGCCACCCGGGAAAGGGTTCCAAATGTTTGTTTTAACTGGGCAGCCGATAGTTTTATCAGCAGCTTGGCCAGGTTGGAATTCGATGGAAATCCCTTGACCAATGCGGTAAAAGTATTCTTTTCGGAGGGCGACAGGCTCTCCCAGACGGTCTTCACCGTGCCTTGAACGTCATTTGGAAATTTCGCGATCACTGAATCGATAACCGGTTTATCCATAATATCCCTTCCGAAATTGAGCAAAGCATAGCATAATCAGGCACTGAGCCTAAACTTCTTTGTTTTATCATTATACGCGATGAAACAGCCCTAAGTTTCACGTTGATTAATCCGGCTATTATCTTATAACATGGTGATTTAATGAACTTTACCCCTGCCAGCACTTTTTCCAACATCAAACCCTCCGGGATACTTTGGGATATGGACGGAGTCCTTGTCGATACGGCTGATGCTCACTATCAATCCTGGTTGGATGTACTCGCTCCCTATGGGATCAATTTTGACCGGGAATATATTTAATATGACCTTCGGGATGAACAACCAATCCATCATCTACAAGCTATTTGGAAAAGATATCCCCGACGAAGAATTTGCCAGGATCAGTGATGAAAAAGAGCTGGCCTTTAGGACGGCGATCAAAGGGAAGGTGACTCTTCTCCCGGGAGTACGGGACTGGTTGGATTGCTATTATGCCAATCATATTCCCCAGGCGGTTGCTTCATCTGCCCCGATGGAAAATATTGATGCTGTGCTGGATGAAACCGGGATCAGGTCCTACTTCCAAGCTATCATATCGGCTTTTGGTATGCCGGGTAAACCGGATCCATGGGTCTTTCTGGAAGCCGGAAAAAAGCTGGGGGTGAATGCCAAAACAGCGATTGTCCTCGAAGATTCACCCGCCGGGGTGCTTGGGGCTCATCAAGCCGGCTACCACTGCATTGCCGTGTCTGCATTGTTGACACCCGAAGAATCAAAAACGGCCGACCTGGTGGTAGACCGTCTTGATCACGTCAGTATAAATGATATAGAGCGTATAATCTCAAATTAAGTTTACTTCTCTGGTTTGCCCTTCGCAAGATCCAGTAATTCACGCGCCGCCAGTTCGGGTCCGGTATGTTCGCACCCGTTGATGCCCAGCTGGGTATATAACTCACCAACCCTGGTTCCGTTCTTGAAAAAGGCATTAAAGTATTCCTTCGCAATTTTCTCATGCACTTTTTGATATTGCTGCGGTCCGAAAACATTGGCAAAGTAGGTGGCGGTCAGTCCGGTGGTGGTGGTCGTTCCCTTGCTCATTACGGTTCCATCCCTGAAAACCTTTAGAGCATCTGCAGCCTGGTCGAACCAGCGGATGGTCGAACTGCCTTCAGGAACTGGTGTGTAATTGTTGGCATATAACACCACATCGATCGGATAACCGCGCATGATGGTGTTGTAAGTGGTCACCGGCAGGACCACACGGGCATTCACCTGATCCGGGCTCATGATGATGGTGCGGTCGATTTGACCAAAGGCATATCCGGTTTGCAGGTCATCCAGACGAATGAAAGCTCCGGTCTCGGTGCCATATCCCAATACCTTACCGTCCATCTGATGCACCAGTGAGCCCATATCATCTGCGATGATCGTGATCTGTTCGATCTCTCCGGCCCCGATCTGGCGAAACGCCTCCAGTGATTTCAGATTTTCCGGCGCCGGTATCTCCCATGGTCAGGATGGTCAACGGCTCACCACCGCGTACTTTTAAGGAGACCAGTGCTCCATGGAAAGGCATGCGGCTGCGTTTCATCATGACAATATTATGCAGGGTGAGGATCATTTTCTTCAGGTAGCCAAAGTATCCAAAATCATCTGAATCGGGTATGGCCGCCATGAGCATATCGTTCTTTTGGTCATCGTAGAAAATCGTTTTCCCTGTCCCAAAATCCGGAAATTCATCTGCCGGTACTCCAAACAGGAATGCAGCATCCGGCTTGCGCTGGATGTCTGCTTCTTCTGCCAGTTCAAATAAGTTGCATAACGAAAATCCGAGTTCTGCAAATTTCAGTGAGAAGTACACCATGATCAGCAGTGGACCCACTTTGGCGGGATAACACAACCAGTTTTCCTTTTTTAGTTCCAATCCCTCCAAAGGGTTCTTGTCCACCTGTTCAAATGTGCCATTGCGTTTGTTCATGGGTGGATTGAAGATAAGCGGTGGGTAGATCAGGATCTGCCGGATGACCGCAATCTCGTTGAGCGATTTGTATAAAGGAGTGGGGTATGGGATATCCCTTGGCAATGCGATGGTGGCGATCTCTGCCCCGGCTGGTACCTGCCGGTAAATGCGGGGATGATTCCCGGAGAGGTTTTCCTGCAGGTCCCGGTATGTGCTGCGAACCACATTTGTCAATGTTTCGACTGTGCGGTTGAAGGTCTGATATGGACGGCGGTCAAACCGGTTACCCTCAGAGTCGCAAACGATCACCCGCGCAAAATGCCGCCAATAGTTGTAAACATATTCCACAAACTGGTTTAACAGGTCGCGGTTCCTCAGGAACTGTTCAGCTCCTGGCAGCACTTTTGGAATGAGGTCCACCTGGATCTTCATCGTATATTGGAGCGTTTCCACCAGAAGCTGAATATCCTCATCAGTGATGACATGATGATCGAAGATATTCGCCATGGGTGAGTTACGCCGGGTGAGATCACGAACACATCGATTAATGATCTTGAAACATAATTTACTCGAGAGGAGCTCATCTGCATTCTCGCAAACGCGGTCCCTGGTACGGATGACTACTTTATCGCCAATGATCTTATGCGGCCAATGATTCTGCATACTTACCTGCCTGTTCATTTGATTAAAGAATTATCATAGCATGGATTTGAAATAATAGTCTGACATTTCGACATCAATTTATATTTCAATTAAACTACACGTCCGACGAGGGGGGCGCCGGACGTGAGTATGAATGGTAAACCATCCACATATATATTTTACATATTTTTTGACTTTACGCAACCTTCCAACGGGTGAATTAACAGAATCTTAATGCGCTTATAATGTTTTTTTACACACTAATATTTTGTTATAGGCGTTCAATAGTCTATTTTTGAACATTTTTATTAAGGCTGTAAATGAATCAATACAAGGGTTTCACTTAATTTCCCTCGATGAGTAGATTGAAAACAGGTCGCCTCCCGCTTGACTTCATTTTTTAATATACCTATAATTCTTCACATAGATCGGTAAGCAATTCAAGTTGAAACCCTGAAGAATGAGTTCCAATATTCTCATAATCATCTTTCCCCTGAGGTATCCATGGACCAAAAAATGACGCTCGGCAGTAAATTCCGGTATGGATTGGCTGATATGGGTTTTGCCCTGATCACCTCAGCCATGCAGTTTTTCCTCCTTTTCTATTACACCGATGTGGCTGGAATCGACCCCGGTCTTGCGGGTCTGGCATTGATGGTCGGAAAGCTTACCTGGGATGCGGTCAACGATCCACTTTTTGGTTATTGGTCGGATCGTACCCGATCCCGTTTCGGCCGCAGGCGGATATATATGCTCATTGGTGCCGTCCCGCTTGGGATTGCTGCCTGGATTATGTTTTCACTGCCAAAGGGATTAACTGGAGCTGGAGCCTTCCTGGCAGTACTGTTAAGTTTCTGGCTGGTGGATTCTTTCCACACCATGACCACCACCCCCTATTATGCACTTACTCCTGAACTGACTCGCGACTACTCTGAACGTGCCAGCCTGACTTCGATCCGGATGGTTTTTAGTGTTTTCGGCTATATCCTTGGGGCAGCATTAACCACTATCCTTGCCGGGATCTTTCAGGGTACCGGCATGAACATGCAGCAAGCCTGGAGCACGACCGGGGCGGTTTTTGGTGTCATCGTCATTATTACCACACTGGTGACTACCTTCTCGATCAAGGAAAGTCCCGAAATGGTCGGAGAACCATCTAAACTTCCCCCAATCAAAGCTGTTCTGACATCATTCAAGAATAAACCTTTCATTATTCTGATGGTGGCTTTCATCTTAAGCAGCTTTAGTTTCACCATCCTGACCGCCCTGGTACCCTATTTCATCCAATATCAGTTGAATATGCCCGATCAAGTGTCCTTTGTGCTGCTTGCAATGTTGGTGTCAATAGGAATCTTCCTGATTCCAGCCAAGCTCATTTCCGACCGAATTAATAAGGGGCCTGCCTACGCACTCGGGTTGTTCATCGCCTCGCTGGCAGTTATGACCAGTTTCTTCCTGCCGCGAGGTGAAACTCCACTTATATATGTCGTGGCAGCCGTAGCGGGGATGGGTTTCTCGGCTCAGTGGGTTTTTCCCTGGAGCATGCTTCCGGATGTGATCGAATACGACGAAAAGATGACCGGTGAACGCCGGGAAGGCATATATTATGGCCTTTGGGCATTCCTGTCCAAATTCACCGGCGCCCTTGGTATCGCCGTCAGCGGGTGGGCATTAGGGTTATTCGGATATATTCCAAACATGGAGCAGACATCGCGGGCGTTGTTCGGCATCCGCTTATTCTTCGCCATCGTACCAGCCATTGTCTTGCTGATCAGTCTGCCGTTCCTGATCTGGTATCCCATCACCCGCAAAAAACATGCTGAGCTGGTCAAAGAGCTTGCGGATAGAAAAGCTATTAATCATTAGGAGGCTGGTATGAAAGTGGTCATTATCGGTTCTGGTATGGCCGGGCTGACTGCTGGGGCCTACCTGTCCAAAGCCGGGCATGATGTCACTGTGTTTGAGCAGTACTCCACCCCCGGCGGAGTGACTGCCACGGTGAGTCAGGATGGCTATGGTTGGGATATTGGCCCATTACTGCTGGAAGGATTTGCCCCGGGTGATAAAGGCCGTGCCATCCTGGAGGAGCTGGGGGTTAGCGGGCAGGTAAAAACCATTCATGAAGACCGCGGACTTTCCATGTCCGAATTTACTCTTCGGCATCCAAAAGAATATGCAGGTCCATACTGGCGGCGGGAACGGCTGAAAGTGATCTTCCCGGAGGATAGCGGGCACCTGGACACATATTACCGCTTCTATGACCAAATGATCAACCTAATGTCGCTGTCCCGCCAGGTTGGAAGTCATCCGGTGGATTGACTGCTCTGTGGCTCAAACTGCGCCTATTCCTGGCATTCCAGGGGGTGAAGGACAAGGTGAAATGGAATGCTGCCCAATTGATGGATCACTATTTCCAGTCTCCTGTCCTGAAGACTTTCTTCCTGGGAATTCTTGCCGATTTCGTTACCGCGCCAAGTGAGTTCCCTGCCCTGGGAGTCCCATCGATCCACCTCGAAACTGCTTTCGACAAACGGATCCCTACCTTTCCCGGAACAAAAAGTGCCCAGACCGCCTATTCATACATTCTTGGCGGTTGCCAGGTACTGGTAAACGCTGTAATGGGTGTGATCCTGGAACACGGCGGAAGAGTGGTTACGAATAGTAAGGTAAAGCGGATCGTGGTCGAAGCTGGCCGGGCAACCGGTGTGGAATTGGCTGATGGTCGGATAGAATCCGCTGATATGATCTTAGCTTCGGGCGGGATGAACGAAGTATTCTTTGATCTGATCGGAAAGGATCACCTGCCGGCTGACCTGATCACCCAGATCGAGAGCAACCGGCTGATGGAATCAGTTCTGATGGTTCAACTGGGCATCGATTTTGACCCTAGCGCTTATCAACCGGCAGCCCTCTGTTATTACTACAAGACTCTTGATCTGGAAGGCGTCGTTCACAGGCTTCGTTCAGGAATTTACCACGAGGGAAAGGATGGCTTCCTGATCTATGTCCCCTCACTTCATTCGCCTTCACTGGCGCCAGCCGGGAAGCATGCTGTGACCATCTATACCATTGCACCTGACACTTTATCCGAGGGATCCTGGTCTAACACGCAAAGAGGAATTGGCAGATAAATTGGTTGCCGAAGCTGAAGTATATGTACCCGGTCTGCGTGAACACACCCAAACCCGTTTGATCCTGACACCGGAGGACTTCCGCCAGCGAACAAACTTGAAGCACCATTCTTTCGGCGGAATACCACCAATCATTGGAAACAAACCTCCAGCCCATAAAACACCCATCGAAAATTTATGGTTCATCGGTGCGCAAAGCGAGAGCACCGGCGGGATTTTGAATGTAATGGTTGGTGCTCAAAAAGTGGCAAAACGGATTTTAAACAATGCATAATTCAAAATAAACAATACAATCGCTCCCGGGAGATTGTTTTTTGTACTCAATCCGTCAAGGCGTTATTGTTTTGAAGGGAAATATGGGATCCTCCCAATGAAAGATTGTGGAGAAATATATAGAATTTGGGTAATTCTCAGTCAATGATACGAAATTTTCTGCTTTCCTAAGGATAACTACATCCATCCTTTGACGGCCTCTCACCATTGAAAATGAATTTCAATGTTGTATAATCAATTCAGGTTAATGTTGTTTTAATGTTCGGGTAATTTGGGGTTAGAAAGTCAAGCAGTCCGGAGGGAATTATGATTAGCAAACGAATCCAAACCGTTTTCTTTTTATTCATCATTTTTACATTATCAGTATCTGCCTGCCTCAGGCCGGACCAGTCAACAACGCCTGTGGTGCCGGATGCTCCACCGGCTGCAGCAACCAATGCACCGGTCGCCGCAGCGACAGCTGTAAGCCCTACTGCCACAATTGTTCCACCGGAATTGCCTTTATATCAATTTGTTCCGGGTGGCCAATTTACCATGGGCAGCAAACCGGATGACCCCCTCGCCAAAGAGGATGAGTTTCCAAAACATGATGTTCAGCTTCCCGGATATTGGATATTTACAAATGAAGTAACCAACGAGTTGTATGCCGAATGTGTTGCAGCCGGGAAATGCACACCACCGGCAACTGCGGAAACCGGGCCAAAAAGCCATTATAACGATCCCGCATTTAAAAACTTTCCTGTGGTCGGCGTGGTTTGGAACCAGGCAGATACATTCTGCAAGGCCCAGGATGCCCACTTGCCATCGGAGGCAGAGTGGGAAAAAGCTGCCCGGGGTTTCTTTGGAAATACCTATCCGTGGGGTCCTGATGAAGCAGACTGCAAGCTGGCTAATATCAATGGCTGCGTGAAAGATACCATCAAGGTGGCTACCTATGATGATGGCAAATCCCCATTCGAGGTGAGGGATATGGCTGGCAACGTGCGGGAATGGGTCAGTGACTGGTATCAGGCTGATGCGTACCAGAACGCCATACTCTTCATGCCCAATGGACCAGAAACAGGAAAGATGAAAGTGGTGCGCGGCGGCAGCTACCTGGATTCCGCCCGTGATTCTCGATCCAGTGCCCGCTTTGCTTATGATCCTGAAAGGGAGTTTGACGATGTTGGTTTCCGCTGCGTTCCCAACAGCATGATCTATGCTCCGTTCTGCTCCACAAGCTATAATCATCACTGCAGCCCCCCGCAGATTGGTGACACACCACCCGGTGATTGCACGCCGGGAGAACCAACTACCGGGGGCGGCAAAACCTCTGCGAGTATCGATTGTTCGAATGGTAAGAGTACGGTAAAAATAAATACTGACGAAACTTTTGCAAACCTGGAAGTGTCTATCAACGGTGTCAATGCAGTTTGCTCGTCAATGGATGGGAATACTTTCACCTGCGATGGACCACTCCCGCCAGAAGGAACTGATGTTACGGTAAAAGTTTGTTTTATTATGTCTTCTGACGCCTTTAATCCGGATTTTGGCCTTCACCTGACAAGCTGTGAAACATTCAACCTGGTTGCAAGCATCGGTGACACGATCAAGGTGAATGAAACTGATGATAACCCCTACTTCCTGGCGGGTTTGGCTTTAATTCCCGGTAAAATGCCGCTTAATGGAGGGGGTGGAGGATGCTTTGAAGGCACAACCTGGGATCCCAAGCTTCAGCAATGTGTAAAAAATACTGCGACTCCCATAGAAGCAGCTCCTGGTACCGAAGGGATGTGCCCTGTAGGTTATGTGCTCGATCCCAACCTGTTGTGCTGCGTACCGGGAACTGAAGATAACGGAGGTTGCGAGCCGGGTTACTACCAATCACTGGCTGCGGATCTATGCATTCCCATCCAGGAAAACGGCTGCCCTGCCGGGTGGGTCTATGACCCGTACCTGGGTTGTATGCAGCCTGTTCATCAGGGGGAAGAAACGTCGGGCTGCCCGAAGGGATGCACCTAATGCCGATGATGGCAAAACTTGCGAGGTGGATAGCCAGGTAGGGAATTTGCACATCACCTGTCCTCCCGGACAAATGTATGTCCAGGGTCAGGGTTGTGTAGCCAGCGACATAGGCACCCCGCCTGTTCAGTGCAAGGAAGGTTATTATTACGATTACAATTTGGAGATTTGTGTTGCTCTCACCCAGGATGGCTGCCCAAAGGGAACTTATCTTGATCCAGACCTGAAGCAGTGCCTGCCGACGACAGGACCCTGGACCGGCTGTCCCGCGAATTATATGCTCAACCCCAAGACAAACTGCTGCGTGCCAATCCCTGGTACCGATAACACTGATTGCATCGGTTACCCAGACGGAGACCAGTTGGACGGACCTGAACTCATTGGGAGGTCCGGGTTGGGATCCTGGCTCATCTGAATGCCCACCCCCCATTGAATTATTATGCAACCCTGGTTACCATACCAACACGGAAGGAACCGATTGTGTTCCCGATGAATGTCCTCCAGGCACAGGACCAACACCAAACAATCCAAATGGCTGTTTTCCACAGGGCACCGAACCCTGCCCGCAGGGCTATGAGATGTCCGATACAGGACAGGGATGTGTGTCCACTGTGATAATTACCTATATACAATGCAATCCGGGATACCACAGTAATGATACAGCAACAGAATGCCTTCCTAATGAAGGATGCCCTCCCGGCACAGGGCCGACACCCAATAACCCGAATGGCTGCTTCCCGCAGGGCACTGAACCCTGCCCACAAGGCTATGAAATGTCCAATTCGGGGTTGGGTTGTGTGCCCATTATGATGGATGGTGTTCAGTATCAATGCGATCCATCACAATACTGGGATCCATATATGGGTATGTGCCTGGATCGCACAGACGATTGTTGTGCGCAGGGTTATTATTACGATCCTAAAGCCGGAATTTGCCTTTATTTCGAACCCAACGACAATTGCCCGCCAGGGTGGACCTGGAATGGTTCCGAATGCACATTCTGGACACCAGGACCAAATTGCGTCGATTTCAACCTGACAGTACCAGCCTGCAGTGAGGAATGCCCGCCTGGAACACATTGGGATAAGGACCAGAAAAAGTGTGTGGATGATAATCCCTGCCAGGGTGTGAATCTGCGCTGCTTATGCGACAGATGCAAAAGCGTGTATGTGCAAACAAATGTGTAAAGTGCCTGCTGCCGGTGCAAAGGCTCGTAAAAGGAAATAACAAGCAGAAAATTTAACAAAACAGCGGCTCATTCGAGCCGCTATTTTGTTTCTTTTAATTTATTATTCCGCCGGAGTTGCAGCCGGTTTTCGTTTAGCTTTCACCACTTCCCACACCGCAGGAAGCACTGATATGACGACGATGGCTATGACGACCAGGGAGAAGTTTTCCTTGACAAAAGGCAGGTTGCCAAAGAAGAACCCGCCAAAGGTGAATAGCGCCGTCCACACTATGCCGCCAAAAATATTGTAGCTGATGAAATAACCATAAGGCATTTCGCCTATTCCCGCCACAAAAGGGGCAAATGTGCGAATGATGGGGACAAAACGGGCCAAAAAGATGGTGATCCGGCCATATTTCTTGTAAAATGCCTGGGCTTGTTCCAGGTATTCTCGCTTGAGCAGACGGGATTTTGAGGTAAATGCTTTTGGACCGATGTATTTACCAATGGAGTAATTGACTGAATCCCCTATAATAGCTGCAATAGCCAGCAAAGCCCAGAGCAATACGACATTAAGTGGAGATCCTTTTAGGGCAGTCAACGCACCTGCAGCAAACAATAATGAATCTCCTGGCAGAAACGGTGTTACAACCAGCCCTGTCTCCATGAAGATCACCATGAAAAGGATCAAATAAGTCCATCCACCAAACTGGGTAATCAATTCAGTGAGGTGAACATCCAAATGCAGGATCAGATCAATAAGGTATGTAATAATTTGCATGATTATCCTATTTATTTTGAATTGGTTTGGGGATTATAGCATGAATGGAGGGTATATTATTCAACAGTAGAAGGTATATTTTTCCTGAGGCGGGAATTGATCACCAATAGCAGGATGAACGCCACCAGCGTCCATACACCCAAACCCCATAAGGCGATCTTTGCCCCACCAGGTATCATATTCACAGGTAGTTCCGGTGAGATCTGACTGGCAGCCAATAATATGGCCAACCCATTCCAAACACCATGCAGGATTACCGCAGCCAGGTAGGCACCAGCCAGGCGTAGATACTTGCGCTGCGTCCAGGCGCTTGCCAGTCCCCACCCCACCATACCTGAAGCCAGCATATGCATAAGGGTTGTACCGAATCGCATCGATGAAACTATCAGCCAGGAATCATCCACTAGTTGAGTTGAATTTAATAGGCTTTCGAACAGAGCGAAACCGGCCCCGCTGATCACCCCTCCGATGAAACCTTCAGAAGGTGTCAGGCTTTTTCTTGCCAGGAACCACAAGCCTATCGGTTTTAATGCCTCTTCCATCAATGGTACTGCTATTGAAACTGAAAAAACCAGAGTGATAACAACTGCTGGTCGTGATAAATATGGGGTCAGTATTCGCATTAAGGCGTCGATATCATTTCCAATATTGGAAATTTGATCTGCCAGCCTGGTGACTTCATTTAGAAGTGATGGGGTGAACAAGATCAGCAGGATAAAACCGGATAGCAGTAGAATCGCCCCGATAACCTCGGCCACCATGGAAAGCAATGTACCGCCCAACATTCCAGCAGAAAGCAGGCCCCAATTCCGTTGAGGGCTCATTTTTTGCAGACCCATCCCGGCGACCAGATACATCCATATCACAATGAGAATGACTGCCATGACCTGGGCAACAGGGAAAAGAACGACAGTCCAGTTTCCGGCATTGATCATTTTACTCCCCAGGAAAAGTATCAATGGCCACGCCAGAAGTATGGCGAGCCATTTACGTGATACTGCTCCTGTGGTTGTTTTAATGGGGCGGTGGATCAATCGCATAAAACTATAGAAAGTGGATGGTAAACTGATTAGTCCGAGGACTCCAAAATCAACGGCCACAAGAAATGTCGTGACAGCATCAGAAGGTTGACCATCATTCAACAATTGAACGATTCCGGAATACAGATTTAACAAAAACCAACCCCCATAAGAAAAGCATACCCAATCCGCTAAAAGCGAATTGGAGTATGCTCAAAATATGAGGTTTTTGCTTAGTAAGGGTCATTGAACTGCTATGGTCACTTTAGTGATCTTAGTTCCAGCAGCCAGATTACCCTCAGCATCGATGGGAGTGACTGCCAGTTTCTGAACTACATCCATTCCTTCGATCACTTCGCCGAGAACAGTGTAGCGGCCATCCATATTTGCCAGAGGACCGTAGGTGATGAACAACTGGCTGCCATTCACAAAACCAACCATTCCAGCCTTGTCAAATTTAAGATCCGGGACAATTTCAGGGGAAATGATGAACCCTGCTGTCCCATATCCTGTTTCGGTGCGGTCTCCGGTCAAGGCAACTTCGACCTGGGTTGGGTCTCCGCGAATCACATTGAAAAACGATGTGTTGTCATACCAGCCCTGTTGGACCAGCCAGACAAATGCATTCGCAGAGAGAGGAACTTTATCGGTTTGAAGTTTCAAGACAATATTGCCCACTTCAGTTTCGATGGTGGCTGTATATTGTTTTCCCGCTTCAAGCACAGTAGTAGGGCATTCAGGGAAAAGGTTCTTTTCTTCCCTGAGGAGTTTGATCAGGATGCGCATATTGGGGAGGTCAATACCCTCCCAAATCCGTCCATTGACCATGATGAACGGGGTATAACTGATTCCAGCATCCATTGCCTGTTTTTGATAATCGAGTGTTTTTTGTACAACGGCAGCGCTCTTCATATCAGTTAAGAATTGGTCTTTATTCAATCCAAGTGTTTCAGCCTGAGAAACCAGCCAGGTTTCAAAAGCCGCAGAATCCATGGGGCTCCAGGTGGCTTGTTGCGCAAATATCAGATCAGATAATTCATAAAATTTGCCTTGCATTCCTGCTGCTTCTACTGCCTGGGTAGCCAGGAGGGAATTTGGGTGAGAGGGCAGCGGGAAGTGACGGAATACTGCACGTACATCATTCGGGAATTCTTTGAGGAGTTGCTCCAACACGGGAACAAACTGGGCGCAGTATGGTCATTGATAATCGCTGTATTCCAGAATAGTGACCGCAGCGTCTGCTGGACCACGTACCAGGTCGGTTTCATTCACCGCCGGGACGTTGGCAACCAGGGCTGCCTGTTCCGCAGTGGGGGGTTGAATGGCGTTTAATCCCTGCTCACAGACAGCTGGTCCCATTGTTGGTACCACCGCTGGTTGAGCTACCGCTGGATCAACTGTCGGTTGAACGGGTACAAGTGTGGCTGGCTGGGTCGGTACCACGGTGATCACTGGCTGGCTGGGTATGCAGGCAGCAAGTACCATCGAGGTGACCAATAATAACAATAAAATTTTCGGTAATGTATGTTTCATTTTTTCCTTTCAGAAACAGGGGTAGCTAATCTTTGCGTGACAATTCTCCTTAAATCATTTTGGATCGTGTCTTTTGTTTGCCGGGCGTCAATTACCTCCCAGCGGTTTGGTTCAAGATCAACGAGCTGATGATAACCGGCTCGAACTCTTTGATGGAATTCTACATCATAATCGTCCAGACGGTTCCATTCTCCACCGCCTTTTTGTCTTCTGTGTAATCCTTCCTCCACTTCCAGGTCCAGGAGCAGAGTCAGATCGGGTTTTAATCCACCAGTGACAAAATGTAGCAGCTTATTCAAAAAATCAAGATCCGTCTGGTGCCCATAACCCTGGTATGCCAGTGTGGAATCGGCATATCTGTCGCAGATCACGACTTTTCCTGCTTCCAGTGCGGGACGAATGACCTGTTCAACTATCTGAACACGTGAAGCCTGGAAAAGCAAAATCTCGGTGCGTGGATTCATGCCCTTGTTTGCCAGATCCATGATGACCTTCCGCACCTGGTCGCCAATTAAGGTGCCACCCGGTTCACGGGTAGTCAGCACATCATGGCCGGAGGAGCGCAGATATTCCGCCAGCGGAGTGATCTGTCCGGTCTTTCCACTGCCATCCGGTCCTTCCAGGGTGATAAAGTATCCGGTCATTCTCTAAATATCCTCACCCGGCGATAGGGTTCCTTCCCGTAAGATTGAGAGACGAGCTGGTTCTGCTTGGCAAGTTCGTGCTGTAGTCGCCTGATCGTCGCAGCAGCCGGAGGTAGATCCACATAGCGTTCGCCGTTCATCACAGCATTGATAGCAGCCTGGGTTTGTTGGACGGTCGCATCCATCATCACGGATGTACCGCTATTATCATCCAGGTTGAAGATGTCTGCCATGAATTGTTCCATCTGGCTGACAGTATTAGCCCGCAGTACATAAACCGGCATTCCCCGATCTTCGGCATCCATGATGGTCGCCTGCCGGTTGCGGTAATATGCCCGTAAAGTGATCAGCGCCTGGGCATCAGCGATATCCCGTACTACCACCACTGGAACTCCCAGCCGCTTGGCTGCCTGCGTCAATCTGTTACGCGCGACTCCATACGGATAGATGCGAATGGGCTGGTCGGGGCGGATCTTATCAATACCATTACCGGGTTCCTGCGATCTCGATGATCCGTTCGATACAGCCACACCCGATGCTTCCTGGCGCCGGTATCCCTGGCTGGATATCTCCTGCCCGAAATCACCACCCCGCCGGACAGGTTTTCCGCCTGGACGGTTGGATGCTTGGGGCGGTGGCGCCTGCATTTCGGTACCGATGCTTCCGTCATCCTTCCGATAGCGAAGCTGAGCCGGCTCGGGATATCCACGAACCAATGCATCCACAGCCCCGGCAACATCCGGATGGACAGCCACCCGATCACGGTCCAAGATCTCGATCAAAACATCAAATGTGGGTGGAGCACGTCGCTCCAGCACTGTTTTCTGGGTTCCCCGGCGCCGGGCTTCTTCATCAGAGAGCGTGACCGATTCGATCCCACCAATCAGATCTGAGAGGGTGGGATTCAATAATAAGTTCTCGAGAGTTCGGCCATGGGCTGTGCCGATCAACTGGACACCACGTTCTGCGATGGTTCGGGCTGCTGCGGCTTCCAACTCCCGGCCGATCTCATCAATGACGATCACTTCCGGGTTGTGATTTTCGACTGCTTCGATCATCACCTCGTGCTGAAGGGATGGACGGGCCACCTGCATCCGGCGCGCCTGACCAACAGCGGGATGCGGCACATCACCATCACCACCAATTTCGTTGGAGGTGTCGACAATGATCACCCGGCGGTTCTCTGCCAGCATTCTAGCTGCTTCACGCAGCATGGTGGTCTTGCCGATGCCCGGTTTCCCAAGCAGAAGCAGGCTTTTACCCGACTTGATCAAATCCTGGATGATATCTATGGTGCCATAGACCGCCCGACCCACCCGGCAGGTGAGACCCACGATCTGGTTATGCCGGTTTCGTAACGCTGAAATTCGGTGAAGAGTCCTTTCCAATCCGGCGCGGTTATCTGCGTCAAAATCCCCGAGATGCTTGACCACTGCTGTAATATCTGCGTTGGTCACTTCGCGGTCCAGCAGTTTAATCTCTCCAGCAACGAACCGGGCAGTAGGCGGCGGCCAAGATCCATGATGATCTCGATCAGATTATCGCTGTTATTCGCTTTCGAGACCGCATCTGCGATCTCGGGCGGAAGTACTCCCATGAGTATGTGTAGATCGTCTGTAATTCTTCTTTGTGTCATATTGATTAAGCCTGTTTACTGGTCTCAGAGTGGGCGACCGGTGCACTTGGTTTGACCCCGGTTTTTTCAAACGCGGGTATTCTAATAGGGCTCAGTTCCTTATCCATCACCGCCAGGTGGCGCACCATCAGCGCCTGGCGTGGACTTGCCAAAACAGGTAACTCTTCCAACGCCGATTCGATCCATGCCTGGTACGACCGCACACAGATATATACAGTTGTAGTACATTTTTTACTGATCGTGTTTAATAGATCCATTAATAATCCGGGAACATTCTCCGTCTGCGGGTGAATGAAAGGCTGTACCCATAGACCTTCCCGGCCTTGAATAATTTCTGCATATCCGGTGATGGTACCTTCCGTACGCCTGAGAAGACCATCCAGTTTTCGGTCAAATAACGGCTCCACTGGCTGAACCAGGGCGGGGATAAGGGACTGGCATAGTGTTTTGATGCCTATAGAATCCCGGTCCTCAACCGTCTGCCAGGTACCCACAGGGACTTCAAATCCAGGTAGATGACTGCTGGTCGTGTTGGGTTGGAACTTCCAGATCCTCTGCCAGGCATATACTGAAAAGCCGCTCTTGCGTAATGCATCAAAATATTGCGAATGTTCATCGGCGTCCACCAGCAGGTGGAAGGTACCCCATTCTCCCGCTTGAACCGCCAGGTGATCCATCATCTCGGTTAGATGTGGAGAAAAGATTCCCCTTCCCGGAGAGATGAACGAAAGATGAGACGCGCGGTTGTTCCCCGAATGGGTGATCTGCCCGATGATCGAGATATTCCCGGCTTCTTCGCTGATCGCTGTATAGATGCCATTGGCAGGGTTGAGGTATTCAAGGAAGGCACTGGCTCTGAGCGGATTCCCATGCGTGAGCAGTTGGACGGTATCCAGCGGCAGCACATGTTCACGGAACCGGCGTAATGCGGGTAAATCCAAAAGGTCAATCGATCTTAATCCGATTTTGACATCTCCATGAATAATTGATGGAAACGATCGTCCAGAGTCAATTCAGGGTGAAAGGCAGTTGCCAGTAGATGTCCTTCCCTTGCGGCTACGATCTTTCCGTTCTCGAGCTGAGCCAGTACCTCCACCTTCCCATTCACCGATTCGATCAACGGCGCGCGGATGAACACAGCGTGGTAGGGCTTATTCTCTTTATCCACATTTGCCAGGGCAGGAACATTCAAGTCCACTTCAAAGCTGTCCACCTGGCGGCCAAAAGCGTTGCGCTCCACAACAATATCCATCAATCCAAGCAAAGGCTGGTGGCGATGAGCATCTTTTGAAAGAAAGATGGCTCCCGCACAGGTTCCCCAGATGGCATGCGTTTTACCAAACTCTTGAAGGGTTCCATCAAACCATAAGCTACAGCCAATTTACCAATGGTTGTGGATTCACCGCCGGGGATGATCAAACCATCCAACCCGGCCAGCTGCTGAGGAAGTCGAACTTCGCGTGTCTCTGCGCCGATCCTTTGGAGTGCGTGGATATGCTCGATAACATCGCCCTGTAAAGCCAGTACCCCAATCACAACCATGAAATTACCAGCCTCGTGTGGCGATAAGTTCCTGATCCGGAATGGATGAGATCTGCCGTCCGACCATGGGTTCACCCAGGTTGCGGCTGACTTCTGCCAGGATGGCAGCGTCTTTGAAGTGCGTGGTGGCTTTTACAATGGCAGCTGCGCGTTTGGCAGGATCGCCGGATTTGAAAATTCCGGAACCCACAAAAACACCATCCACACCAAGCTGCATCATCAAGGCGGCATCCGCTGGTGTGGCAATGCCGCCTGCAGCGAAGTTGACCACAGGCATCTGCCCCAATTGTCTGGTTTCAACAAGCAGTTCATATGGCGCGCCAAGTTCTTTGGCCATAGGCCATCAGTTCTTCTTCGGGCATATTCAGCAATTGGCGGATATCACCCAGCACAGAGCGGGCATGGCGCACGGCTTCAACCACATCACCGGTACCAGCTTCACCCTTGGTGCGGATCATGGCCGCGCCTTCACCCACACGCCGCAGCGCTTCGCCCAGATTGCGGCAGCCGCAAACGAAAGGTACTTTGAAATCGTGCTTATTGATGTGGTGCGCTTCATCTGCCGGGGTCAGAACTTCGGATTCATCAATATAATCCACACCCATCGATTCCAGGATCTGCGCTTCAACGAAATGCCCGATGCGGCATTTCGCCATGACCGGGATCGTGACGGTCTCCATGATCTTCATGATCAAGTCCGGATCGCTCATGCGCGCAACACCGCCCTGAGCGCGGATATCTGCCGGAACCCGTTCCAACGCCATAACGGCGCAAGCGCCGGCATCTTCTGCGATCTTCGCATGCTCGGCGGTGACCACATCCATGATCACGCCGCCTTTTAACATCTGTGCCAAACCTTTTTTGATGGCAAATGTTGCTGTTTGCTGCTCCATTACTTCCTCCTGAAAACATATTACGTCTTCGTAATTTTACCACGCTGGCGGGATTAATATCATGGCGCAGAAAACGTATAAACATATAACCGCCGAGAAATTTAAATTTATTGAGTTAAGCGAAACACCATTAAGAAAATAGGAAAGAGAGTACTTAATTTCTGAAAAATGAGATGGGGTACCAGGCTTACTTAACTGTGCGACTGTTGAACTCCATTTCCATCAAGATGGATAATATGGAAGCCAAAGCCTTTAAGCCAAAATATGTAGTAATTATTTGAATGGGTAGAATTATCACAGCCACAATAACTAGTAAAAATACATACTCGGCTGGTATTTGATTTAAACTTACATTACCGAAGTGATATACAGCAAGGATAATGGTAATAGGCAGTAGTATATTCACATATATCGATACAACCGCAACCCGATTTATCAATGTAGAAAGTGCCAACACATTTTTGGGTTTGTAAAATTCCGGGTCTTCAACTATTCTTGACGAATCATCTGAATTTGCCTTTTCGAGTTCAGGTTTGGGTGGAATTTCACCCAACCGGCTTATCAGGATTTGTTCAATGGCTTGAAAAGCTTCTTCTGACCATTGCTCTTGGTCGTGCTCATACCAGATCGATAAAGGTCCGGTGTCTCTTTCAAGTTCAGTGAGTTATAGACTTGTTTACCGAAATCACTCTTCATCTGATACCTCAGGCTCTGGTTTATTCATTCGATAATTAATATCTGTTTCAACGATCATGTTCAACGCCAAATGGATACTTTTTAATACCAGAAGATTAACAAATCCATAAATAAAATTACTAACTAATCCGTATAATCGGAAAAAAACATTTTGGTATAAATTATTTATAGGTGTGTCCGGTAAATTGGAGGGCAAATTATTTGATAATTGCCAGAAAGTTATAATTAATTGCAACACTGTGAAAATTAACAAAATCCAAAATAAGACATTAGCAATTTTGGCGATGTTAGTCAAGCGTAAATGTTTCTTTGTGAATAATTCCCTGGGAATGTATTCTTCCATTAACTCTCCCTCCTATTATTTTACATTTTAAGAAGTAATTTTAAGTTTTATAACAATCCGAACTTGTAATATTATTGGTAAACGAAAATTTATTAATTCCTTGCCCCTTTTGTGCTGATTAATTGAAGTTCTTTATATCTAGCCTTACCCCCTGGCGCGGGCAAGATCGAGCGTTTCCACCGCGTGGCGCAAATGTGGAATGACGATGCTGCCGCCCACCACCAGAGCCACATTGAAAGCATCATACAGTTCAGCATCAGTCCAGCCTGCTTCTACGCACTGCAAAATATGATAATCGATGCAATCGTTGCAGCGCAGCACCATCGAAGCGGTCAACCCCAGCAATTCCTTGGTTTTCCCATCCAAAGCGGCATCGTTGTAGGCGCACGAATTCGAGGTTATAGAAGCGTTTGATCCCCAGGTGATCGATGCCGGCAATCCGGTCATTCATTTTTTTACGGTACTGTGAAAATTCGTCCAGGCGGGATGTCATAATCAGCCTTTCATCATGATGAGGTTACCAGGTTACCAGTTCGTCGCGCAGGTGGCTCAACCTGTTGATATATACAGCATTCACGTCCTCCCCGGTGATATCCAGGCAGGTGATGCTGACATTATTCAATGTGAACCAGAAATGAGGTGGACGCTCCTGGTGAAGCAGACCGAAGAAGAAATGGTTGAAAAATCCCTGGTGGCTGATCAGGGCAATGACCTGGTTCCTGTCTCCATGTTTGCTGGTCAGGTCAGAGATCAATCGCCTGGCCCGTTCAACCCTCTCGCTGACGGTTTCAAAGGGACGGTTCCACCAGCCGGTTTCGTTGAGGTTTTCGGGCAGGATCAGTTCCGGGTATTTTGCCTGCAATTCTGCCGGGGTATAACCGGGTAATCCGACAGGTTGGTTGGTTTCTTCATCATCCAGGTAAACCCCGCCGGATTCATGCATGTCAAGAAAACCGTTCAAGGGTAAATTTAAATTTCGGGATAATGGCAATGCGGTTTGGACAGCACGCTGCATCAGGCTGGAATAAATGACGTCGATATGGAAGTCATCCTTATTATCGAGCAAAAAATTAGCCAGCACTTCCGCCTGCTGGCGTCCAATGGTGGTTAATTCCGGGTCAAAATGCCTGCCGATGCGGGAATCAGTCTCCCATTGGAGAGCATTATTCGATGATTGTGCATGCCTGATGTAATAAATGCGCATGGCAGCGATGGACCTTTACTCTGGTTTCTTGACCAGTTCTTTGATCTTTTCCAAAATATCCTGGTACGGTTTCAGCTTTGAATTCTGGTCTTCCAAAAGTTGTTTCTCAGCAGTCGCTCTTCCCTTACCGGCTTTAAAGTTGGAATTATTCAACTGCGAAATTGCTCGCGCCTGAAATTGGACGCTTAAAGACCTCAGGTCCAATGCAACCTGGTTTTCCAGATGGGTAAGTTTCTCAGTCCATTCCTTTTGAGCTGTCTCATCCGGGTCTTTGGGCTGAATTGCAGTCAGTTCAGCCAGTTCATGTTGATATTGAGCGGGTGTTTTCATATTCTCCTCCCGTGGCGTTATTATCATTTATTTCCTATACCATTATACGGGATTTGGAATTTTAATCCGAAACAAATTGTAACACTTCATAAAACACAGATACTTCAAAAATGATGCGCGGCACGAAAATGGTTTATGGAAAATAACGCTACTATTCCATATGGATTTCCCGTACCGCGCTATGATGACTGATCAACAACAGGTATATATTGGTTACTTTACTACTGTATAGACATTAAACTTCGGTGGTTTCTCGAGATGCTTTTTCACAGCACATTGATCGGCTGAACGGATCAATGCGTCATAATACTTTGCCGGAAAACTTTCCGGTACTTGAATTTCCAGCGCAATATTTTCCACCATGCCGGTCACAGGGTTGGATTCCGTTTTTTCAAGGATCTTTATTCCCTCCACAGGCAGTCCGCGCTGTTTGCAAAAACCCAGAACATATATCCCGGCACAGGTGCCTATGGATGCCAGAAACAATCCGAATGGTGCCGGTGCCGATCCTTCCCCGCCACCCATGGGGGATTGGTCGGTTTTCACTGTAAATCCACTAAAATGGGCGTCCACTTTCGCCCCACCCGGAAAATCTATTACCATTTCCATTATTAAGCCTCCATTTATTTTCTCTATGGTTTGATGATCATTTCCCGAAAAAAGATGCAATGTGACAATTATCAGGATGATAATCCTTGTATATCGGATAAGTGCCACTTTTCATTCGCGTCGTATTCAATTATCCTTACAGATATGATTATAAAAGACAAGCTCATTAAATCTTCATTATTCTATGACCTCTCTGATGACCAGTTGGATGCATTAACCCGGCTGGCTGTTCCCTGTAACTTCATCCAGGATGATATTGTCTTTGAGCAAAATCAATATGCTGAATTTCTGTATATCGTTCTCAGCGGGGAGATTTGCATCCAGTTTAAACCCCATGATGGCGATGAGATCACCGTGGCCAGGGTGAACTGAAGGTGGAATATGCGGCTGGTCGTCAGTGCTGGGGCGGGCAATCTACACATCTGCTGCCATTTGCACCCAACCCAGCGAAACTCTCCGCTTTCGCGGCAGGGAACTTCAAAAGTTGTGTGAATCCTTCCCCGATACAGGTATAATCATTATGGAAAGATTGGCGGCAGTCATTGCTGAGCGGCTATCGAATACCAACGAGAAGATCATGCTGCTGCTGTCGCAAAACCTGGTCGGTAAAAATGAGTTTTTGAAAAGGAGGAAGAATGACAATAAATAGTCCGGATTTTCCTCAAGAAGTACGATTACAGGCACTCATTCAGCAGTTGGATGCATACATTGCACATTATCATGGCGGTTCAGTGGAGCTTGTTTTTTTTGACGGTAAATCGGTAAAAGTACGCCTGGGTGGAGCTTGTTTGGGATGCCCGCTTTCCCCAAACACCCTGCACGGCTGGGTGGAAGGCACAATAAAGCAATTCTTCCCTGAAGTCGAAAGCGTTGAATCGGAAACCCCGTTATAACCTATTCTGAAAGTAAGCATACAAAAAGACCCTCTGTAAGGGTCTTTTTGTTATCTCATAACTATTGTTTATCGGTCTTGATCAACAAGCCCGTAACGATCTGGACTGCTCCCAGTCCGATCAAAGCGATACTGGAAATATCTATCGGGCTGATGATCGCAAAGAATACCCCGAAAGCGATCCATACACTTCCCATGATGATGGACACCTTTTTCTGCCTGATCTTCATTGCAGACTGGTATTCTGTCGCAGCCTGTTTACGGGCCATTTCCTCAGGGACACCCTGGGTTCTCAGCTCTTCAAATTTCTTCTCGATCTCCTGGTTGGAACGTGTATCAAGAGGTTTTTTCTTGCGGAAAAAATAATAAAGCAGCGCAATAAAACCGGCAAAGCCAACGATCTTCAGCAATAATGTCAGGGATTCATCATTCATGCGCGATCCTACTTCTTCAATTAAGATAAATTTTTGTATAATTCCTTGAAGCTTATTCGATATAAACTTCCACGTGTTCCCCGCCATCATCATCCAAAACATCGATCACCTTGCCGGTTGTGCCGCTTTGCAAAAATTCCAACAATTGTTTGCGGTCGAGGCCATCGATTTGCGGAGAAAAACGGGCACCCATCTTCATTCCGGCATTCACGAGGCTGACTGGTAATCTCACATTAACACGAGTTTTGCCTGACAGTGTATCGGTGACAACGACCCGAAACCACTGGGCAGCTTGCCCGGGGTTGGTTGTCTGAATCAGTATTTGGATTGTTCCCTTTGGGGTTTTTTTCTGAAATCAGGTCCAGCAGCTCGATCCCCTCTTCAGCGGAGATTTTCCTTTCCTGAACCATTTTTAATATTTTTAATCTCTCGTTCGATGTTGCCATCCTTAATTTCTCCTGAATTAATTATATCCGATTAAGAATTACCCGTTCGAGATGTATTCTACAATCCGGCTTTCATTTCTTTCTTCACGGCACTGTACAAGTTTTCAGCCTTAAGTTCACTCAGTGAATAACAGGGGGATTTTAAATGATCAGCCAGGGCTTGAGCCAATCCCTGATCAAAAGCGGCGTGTTCCATATTGATGACCACACTGCGGATGCCGTCAAAGGAGATCATATCAGCGAAGTGGAAGCCTTCTTCCTGTGGTGAAAGGTCGCCGATGGATACATTTCCGGCGCCATCCGTTAAGACGATCAACAATGGCTGTACATCCGGATGGAGGATATGTTCACGCTGGAGAACTTCATACGCCATTTTTAACCCGGCCGGCAGGGGTGTTTTACCGCCAACCGGGATCTCCACCAGGGCTTTTTGCGCCAGGTAAACGGAATTGGTCGGTGGAAGGACCAGCGTTGCCCGATCTTTCTGGAATACGATCAATCCAACCCGGTCGCGGCGTTGATAGGCGTCAGTTAATAGTGAAAGAATCGCACCTTTTAGTGGCCGCCATCCGTTCCGCTACTGCCATGGACCATGACGCATCCACTAGAAAGAGTACAAGATTGGCAGCCCGCCTTACCCGCACTTTACGCTGGTAGTCCATGGATTGCACAGCGAAGGCGACCTTTTTCCTTTGTTCCGTTCGGCGGGATTGAAATGGAGCAGCGGCCCTGATGGTTGCGTCAAAAGCCAGGTCGCTGATATCACCTTCTGCCGGCCGGGCTTGAATATAACGGCCGCGTTTGCGGTCTGTGTGAGTTCGTGATCGTCTTCCCCCATGCTGGCGTACCAATTTATCCAGCGGTGTATCCAGGCGGCGCGGCATAAATGTTTCACCGGTCTTTACCTGCTGCCCCCCTTCCCACCAGCGCGCATTCCGGTCATCAAAAACACTTTGTACCGGGCGTGGTTCGCCGGTTTGTTTGCTCTCTTCCCCCTCTTCCTCAGCTACAGGCTTTTTTTTTGAGCCTCGCCGTCGTCAGCCTGATCCATTTCTGTCTCGTGCTGGGTTTCTTTTTCCTCACTCACCTGGCCTTCAAGCTGGCTGATCCGTTCCTGTAAGTCTTCCAGGGAGATCTCCACCTGTTGGAAAGGCCCGCGCTTGATACGGTGAGGCAAAGCCAATTCTGCGGCAAGGGCAATATCGTGCTCGTTGATCGCTTTGCGGCCTTCAAAAGCCGCCTGCGCCCGGGCAGCTTTCAAGATCACCAGGTCTGAGCGGTGGCCGTCCACATTCAAGGAGGTTGTCAAGGCAGCGATCGAGAGAAGGTCACGTTTTGTGAAAGTAACACTGTCAAGCAGCACCCGGGCAGCTTCAATTTTTTGTGAAAGTTCTTTTTCCTGTGGTACAAAGCTGCGGTGGAACGCATCTGAGTCCAATTCGAAGGCCAGATTGCGCTCCATGATCAGGACCCGTTCGCGTGTCTCGCGGATCCCGCGGATCTCCACCGAGAGGGCAAAACGATCCAGCAACTGGGGACGCAGGTCGCCTTCTTCGGGGTTCATCGTGCCCACCAGAATGAACCGGGCGGGATGTGTGAAAGAAATCCCTTCCCTTTCAACAATATTCATTCCCATGGCAGCGGAATCGAGCAGTACATCCACAACATGGTCATCGAGCAGGTTGACTTCATCGATGTAGAGCAGTCCCCGGTTGGCTGCGGCCAGAACGCCGGGTTCAAAATGCCTGACACCCTGCTGAATTGCCTTTTCAATATCGAGCGTACCCACCACCCGGTCTTCTGTGGCCGAGACCGGTAAGTTGATAAATGGAGTTGCTTTGAGTTCTTCCGGGAGCGAGCCATCTTTGGCTGCCCGTTCTTTACATTCTGTACACCAGGATAAAGGCAGGCTGGGATCGCAGCTAAAACGGCATCCCGAGACAACATGCACTTTTGGCAGTAAGGCAGCCAACGCCCGGGCGGCAGTGGATTTTGCAGTTCCCCTTTCGCCGCGGATCAATACGCCTCCGATTCGAGGATTGATCGCGTTCAGTATCAACGCGCGCAGCATTCGTTCTTGTCCTACTATCGCAGTGAAGGGAAAAATTGTTGGCATCCTGTATCCTTACATGACCAGTACGGTCGAATTGATTTGTGTACTGAAGAAGTTTACCACCAGTAAGCTTAGCTATCAACTTGTGTAGAACACCAACAACACAATCAAAAGAGGTGTGGTGTGGCACAGGGTAACAAAGAGGCAAATCAAATTTAACGAAATATTATCGATAACATGGACTATGATTTCACGAAATGCATAATATTGCCAAAGAATCCCCTCCCGTCAAATGCACGTTTAGTTGGAGTAATTGCAGGGTTCAGTTTTTATTTGGAATCACCGCGCTTGTTTACATAGCGAACGACGAAATCTGCTGTTCGGGCTATACGTTCATCATACTCAAGGCGCATGCTCGGGTAGAGATGCGTCCCTCCAGTAGCCCACAGATTCCAATACACCTGCAATGCAGCCAGGAACAACTCCAACTGCTCCACCTGCTTTTCCGGTAAGGATCTATATTCAGCATATCCATTTAAGAGCGCATCCCGATAATGCAAATAGGAAGGATCGTCCCGGCAAGCATCCAGGGCCACTGCCAGGTCATATATCCAGTAACCAAACCCGGAATCATCAAAATCAATTGCCCGCGGCTCGCCATGCCAGAAAAATAGGTTGGCATCCACCCCCAGGTCCCCGTGGATCAATCCGAAAACATCCTCACCCTCTCCCCAATCTTCCATCACATCCCGAACGCGCTCTGCAACAAAAGAAAAAGCCTCCCTATGGGTCGATGAGAGCAAGCCCCATGCTTCCGCGTTTTTCAGACCGCTGCCCACATCGTTCTGGAACAAACCTTCCCAATCGAATTTCCGCTTGGAAAGACCCTGAGGCGGTTTCCATTGGGCAGAAAAATTGTGCAGCCGGGACATCAGCCTGCCCTGCGCTCGAAAATGATGCTGCCCGTACCGATTTTTCACAGTTCGGCCCTTGACCCAGCGTAAAAGTGAACAATTACGCGTTCCGGGGACACCGGGAATGTCCATTGGGAGCAATAACCGTCCATCCAGAGTTGCAATGGGCTCCGGTACGGGTAGATTCGCCTCCCTCCGCATGGCAGCCAGCCAGGCCAACTCCAGCTCGATGGCTTCCGGTTCCTGGTATCCGGGTTCGTGGACTCGAAGAAGGTATTGATCCTCTTCGTACAAATCATCAGATTGATCTATTCCGGGCAGGTTGGATGTTCGAACGCGAAAAAGGGTATTTCCGGCCTGACGTAAGAGTTGAAAATTTGCTTCACCGGCTCCGAAATGTGGAAGTGCAGCCGAGGCCAGTTGCCGCATTCTGTGTATCCTCCCCAGCCGGGTAAGCTCATCGAATGGTTTCATTTTTCCGGACCTCTTTACCATGATGGAAGGCTGCCAACCTTCGGTTCAGTCTGTTGGACTTCGAATTCACAGTATGTGCTGGTTCCCTGAAGTTTAATCCGCAGCCAACGCTTGTCTAGTTTACGCGGCATTAGGCGCGTTTGAAATAAAAATGCTTTGCAGAATTCAAATATCAAATCGCCAAAAATTTGTTATCAATCCAAGTTTTTCAAATATCTGATGGGCTTGTGCGATTGTTCGCCCAGTAAATTCAGGCGATAAACGATCTTGATACCATAACTTAGAGAGTTCCCAGACTTGCTCAATGGTTAATAACTCTCCAACAGGCATTATCATTTCAGCGCACCAATTTTCAGCACTTTCTTTCGACCGAAAGAGTAAAATATTTGCTCAGGTAAAGATTAAATCATCGTACCATTGGCTGCATGGCAAAGGAAAATAAATAATATGATTTTTCCCATCAACCAATCCATGATTTACTTGTAACTCAACAGTTCCTTGATCATCTGGATAACTTGCTTCTATCAGCACATCAATTTGAAGGGCGGCTGCAATACCTAAGGAGTCCCAAGCGCAATTTGCCCACCACACCTTATTTCGAGACATTACTCTTATACCTTGTTTGTATGGCTGAAAATGGATTTGCCATACGAATTGTTTCAGCGGTAGGTTCTAAGAAAATCATATGGCGCTCATGAAGTTTATGAAAAGAAACGCGAACTAACTCATTTTCAACGTCGAGTAAATTGGCAATTTCTTGATAGGTGGGTGCTCTGCAATCATCAACAAAAAATCGATAGATTTGATAACGGACTTTCAAATCGAATTCAGTGATTTTCGTTTCCATAAGTTACCCCGTATTCATGTTTTTCGATTGTGCGAGTGCCATACAATATATTATATGGAAAGTTACTGTATAAAAATCAAAATTAGAGGTGGATGAAATCCATTCTCGCTTCAATTCTCCATTCTCATTTCTCGTTTTCCTTATAGCATATTCCAATCAACGACCTCCAACTCTTTTTCCTTTTATGAGTCAGCGAAATAGATACCTCTCAATCTCGAAAACCAGAACATTATTTTACCCAACGGCGACACAAGACAGAGGGTGCTTTGTTGTGCAACCACGAATCTGCCAGAACGTTGGTTATTAAAAATGGCGCAAAGCCTTACTGACCAACTTTCCTCAAGGAGAATTCGTGAATAATAAACATTATGTCGTCCCTATATTATTTGTGATTATTTTTGTAATGTAATTCTACAATGCCTGAGCGAAACGTTTTTGATCCGATAAGTTCCAGTGAAAAATCCTTGCCCGATTCGAACAAACGGGGACCTCGTCCTGCAACGATAGGCTGAATGAGAAAATGATACTCATCGATCAGACCAGATTGAGCGAGTTGCGAAGCAATGCTCAGCCCGCCGATGGAAATATTTTTGCCCGGCTTGTTTTTCAGTTTCACGATCTCTTCTTGAAGGTTTGAGTGCAGAAGCGTTGTGTTGTTCCACTCCACGCTCTTCATTGTTGTTGAAAAAACGATCTTCTGTATCGAATCGAACGTGCTGGCAAATTCGTTAATCACTTTTGATTCCGATTGATTTACCGCGACATCGTGCCAGAACGGATACATCAGATGATAAGTGTTGCGCCCGAGAATTTCAATATCAGAAGCCCTCATTAGCCCGGTATAGTACTCGTGCAGTTCGTCGTCAGCGATTACCGATTCATGTCCGCAGCAGCCGTCAATGGTGATATTGATGGCAAAGACTACTTTTCTCATTTTTTATTTCTCCTTGTTATCGCACATCTTGAAATACATCAACCATCGCAACAGTCGTTTCGGGAAGAATTCCCAGAGTGACTCGGCAATCGCCATAAAAGATATCATGACCTTTGAAATTCATGAAGTGATTGCCCAACAAATAATTATACAGAAAGGTTCCACGCATACACCATTTTGGTGATATTGAGCATCAAACTCGGTTTTTTCGGTCATTTTCCTATTCTACATTCCCCTTTCTCTTATTCCTTATTCCAATCCTCGTCCTCCAACTCACTTATCCCTTTCGGGATCAGAGAATAGGATGCCCCACATTCTTGGTAATGTGGCAGAACACCCAACGTCCAGCCGTTCGCTCTGCGAGCGACGCGAGACAGAGTGCACGCTTTGGTGGGTAACCACGAACCCGCCAGAACTTTGGCTATTAAAAAGGTGCAAAGCCTAACTGACAAACTCGCACAGTGACGACTTCGCGAACTATTAGCATTATGTCATCCACATATTATTTGTGATTATTTTTATAGTGCAATTCTACAACGCCTGAACGAAACGTTTTTGATCCGATAAGTTCCAAGTGAAAAATCCTTGCCCGATTCGAACAAGCGGGGACCTTTTCCTGCAACGATCGGCTGAATGAGAAAACGATACTCATCGATCAGCCCAAACTGAGCGAGTTGCGAAGCAATGCTCAACCCGCCGATGGAAATATTTTTACCCGGCTGTTGTTTCAGTTTCACAATCTCTTCTTGAAGGTTTGAGCGCAGAAGCGTTGTGTTGTTCCACTCCACGCTCTTCAATGTTGTTGAAAAGACGATCTTCGGTATCGAATCGAACACGCTGGCAAATTCGTTGATCGCTTTTAATTCCGATTGATTCATTGCGACATCGTGCCAGAACGGATACATCAGATGATAAGTGTTGCGCCCGAAAATTTCAATGTCTGAATCCCGCAGAAGCCCGGTATAGTACTCGTGCAGTTCGTCGTCGGCGACTACCAATTCATGTCCGCAGCAGCCGTCAATGGTGATATTAATGGCAAAGACAACGTTTCTCATTTTTTGTTTTCTCCTTGTTATGGCACATCCAGAAAATTCTAAATCATCGCAACAATCATTTCGGGAAGAATTCTCAACTTTGATTCCAATCCTCATCCTCCAACCCTACTTCCCGTTTAGGGTCAGAGAACATGATACACCTCAACCTCGAAAGCCGGAACAAGCTTAAAGAAACCGCCTACCCCCGCTTGCCTGCCTTATCGAAAGTTAACACATTCTTGTTGGGTGTCCGGTGATTTTAAATCCACAGTCAACAGCAATCCTTATATTATTCTAAGTTATTCATCTACTGGTAGACCGGGAATATTGTCCAGGCTCCAGATCTTGAGGTTGTCATACTCTACTTCGGCAATTCCGCTTCCATCGGACCAGGCGCGCAATTCAAATTCAGGCTGGTATTTACCACCCCTGAATGCCCCATGGGTGATAGGGGTATCATTGAGATAAACCGCATATTTTGATCCCCTCATGATTAATGTGTAGGTGATTTGTGGTGGAACGGACCGGGGCAGCTGACCAGAATCATTTAAGGACCCTCCAATAATGCTAAACCACCGGCGATCACTTTTTAGCTCAACATTATATTCAAAGAACATTGTGGATCTTATGCCTTTGCCCAAGACATCATTGTAGGCAATATTGGCCGCATTCTCACCTTTCAGTTTTGCCGTATTTACGTCCACCCTCATGACAAATGATTTAAACCCCTCGCAACACGGGATAGGTTGTACTGCCCAACCTGCCTTATGGCCTTCGGGAAACGCCGCCATAGCTAAAACACCATCGGTGATGACACACCCGTTCTCCGGGCAATTCATCTTCTCAAGGTAACCACCCGGCTTGACTTCTGAAAAGTCTTCCTCGAAATCTGGAGGTCGGTCGGCAATGGCAGCCAGGATGGGCTCTGCAAAGTCCGTTATCCATACCGGTACAGGGGTAGCTGTCTTTGTCGGACGCGGGGAGGGGGTGACGGATGGGGCGGGTGTACTGGTGTCTGAGGGAGAAAAAGTGGGTATAAACGTTTCGGTAGATACAACTGGTGTAAGGGTAAGTGTCTCCCTTGCCAAAAAAGTCCTGCATCCTAGCAAAACCGAGAAAAAACATAACGCTGCCATAAAACTCTGAAAACGCTTATGTAGCTTCATGTTCGCCCTCCTAATAACAACAAAGTCGATAGGCACCCAAATTACTATTTTTGTAAACCACCCTATAGGTTACCAATAAGGACGGATCTTGGGATAACTCTTGCTCAATTATGACACGTTTCAGGCAAAACTCAACTGATCCCGAGAGGCGGAGAAGCAATCCAGTGTTTTATTCCTATACTATTAATTTCTCATAAGTTAGATTTCGTTTGGCACTCCGGATTTATTTATATCAAAAAAATACTTTACAACTTCTTCGTTTTCAGCCACCTAAGAATATTTATCTTTCGCCCAGCGGTAGTGATTGCATGTATTTCCTGCAATATAGTCTGCCATTGCCAACTTACCCGTCCACTGCATAATACCCTGGTGAAAATAACTTTATCTTCAGGGATCGTTTTGACCACGCTAAGGACCTTTTGATATGAAGCATTCAAATTCTGGTAAAACTTTATTTAGGTGGTATGGGTGGTATTTATTATATATTTTCTGATTGAGTGCATTAATTGCCTTTCCGCTCATTCCAACAGGGGTTGTCTCCATGTTTTATTCCTTCTAAACCTAGATTCATACCAATTTAGAAATAGCTGTTCCCAGGCAACAATGTGAGCGAGTACATCCTTAATTGACCACTCACCAACAACTCCTTGTTGCAACATATCTGTCTCTGATAAGTCACTTATGTTCCTTTCTAATCGCTTGTGCTCAACTAGGATGTCATTTATAAGTTCATCTTTGGTTTTTTGTTTGGTCATAACTGATCTTTCACGTATTTAAAACATCCATCCACCAAATCTGTTTTAACAAATAGTAATCCAATGATCAATTATTTTGAAAAATAACTTATAAAATCTTAATATGAGTTGCTTGGACATCCCATTCCTACTTTTATGATCGTTTCTCCATTCTCAATTCTCGCTATCCTTATAGCTTATTCCAATCCTCGTCCTCCAACTCTTTTTCCCTTTCGGGGTCAGAGAACAGGATGCCCCTCAATCTCGAAAGCCAGAACATGAATCTACGCAGCGGCCGGCGCGAGTAACGGTTTACAAAGTGGAGCGCAGCCTGTTCAAGGGGAACAAACTCGTTGGATCGCTGCACAAGGAAGTACTGGTGTTCGATGATCCACAGATACAGGTCTGCCTCGGTCCTCCCTGGGAAATCAGACAGGATATTCATTTCCCGAATAATTTGAACCAGTGGCAGGTACACCCGCTTATACCAGGATCGGGCGCCCGGTCTTCGTCGATGGGATGGCGGTGCTTCTCGCCCATATACCAGCGGTGAACCTGGATATGCTCCAGTAATTTTTCATATTGCCCGGCCTGGGTCAATTGGATATCGCTCTCAGGATATATATCATTTAATTTTGTAATTTCCCGGAAATGCATGGTTTCCATCTTTATGATCAGCTCTTCAAGATTGGTTTCCGGGGTGATTTCCACATCAGTAATGATCTGGATGACATATGCGTCGATATACACTTGCCCGCGTTCACGAGCCACAGAGACGCGGTGATTGCCGTCTTTTACAAAGTACACTTCCCCGATCTTATACAATTCAACCGGTGGAAGGTCAATATCTCTCATCCTGGCTCTGTCAATATTTTCCCACCGGGAGCGCATGAAGTTCATTTTGGGCAGGAAGGCGCGGTCAAAATCCTGGTAGCGGCCGACTGATCCAATGATATGATCCAACTGCACCTCAGAATATCCCATATCGGACTGGCCTTTTAGCGGAACTATTTTACGGATATCGTCAAAAGGCAGCAGATCATTATTTGTCCTTCTGAGGCGGCTGAGTATTCTATTGACAAAGGCTTTGAAATGCGCCCGCTCAAAATCCAACCGGGCAGCGCTGTGAATGGTAGGGTTTAATGGATCTTCAAGTTTCTTATTCATACTCTCTTTGCGTTTCTACTCTTTTTTAGTATTGGAACTGCAATGTTTGTTTGTTTATAACCATAGGTATTGATCACTGTGGTTTCAAAATATTTTGTGGATGTTTGGGTGGAATTCCTGTACACATGGATATGGCCGTGAAAATGGTATTTTGGTTTAAACACCCGGTCTATCCAGTTGAATGCTTTTATGCCCCGGTGAGGAAGGTCCGGCATATCATGAATTCCAGCCGGTGGAGCATGGGTAATGAAAACGTCCAGGTATCTGCCATATTTGAGGTGGTTCGCTAATAATCCGGGAACCAGGGAAAATGCCCACAACCACATTTCATTTTGTGAATACTGATACGGACCATAATTATATTGTCCGCAGCCCTCAATACCGGCAATTAATAAACCATTACAAAACACCGTTTTCCGGTGAATATCCACCCCGCCGCTTGGAGATAATTTTGGCCCTGCTATGGTATGTTCCACGAGGTTGGCATGATTTCCGCGGACATAAAATAATGGTTTGTCCAGCATACTGACGATATATTCGAGGTAGGAATAGGATAGATCTCCACAGCTCAGGATGATATCGACTCCCGAGAATCTTTCTTTGATATGTGAGCCATAGAGCTGGCTCAGTTCTTCATCACTGATGGTTAGTAGGTTCATTCCCCTGACCAATTCCCACAACTTGTGCGGCAGCCAACTCTGCTGTATGCGTAATACTGACACTCCAATTGGATATTCCCAGTTCCGAGGATCTCTGTAATGCTTTGCCGGTTAATAGTAACCTTGGTGCGCCAAGCTGATCCGGTAGAATTTCAATCTCCTGCCATGAGATCAGTCCAATGCCGCAACCCAGGGCTTTGGCTGTCGCTTCTTTTGCGGCAAATATCCCCGCAATGGATCGATCTTCCGGGTGTTCCTTGCGTTCGTTTTCTGTGAGGATGCGTTGGATAAATCGATCTTTGATGGAAGTTTTAAGGAAGAGATCCGGCTGGATTTCAACCAGGTCCAATCCGGAAACCAGGTTCATTTGAATTATTCTCCTGTTAGCAATCTAGGGGCCAGCTATTGCGATGGCAGTTTTATTAGGAAGCAGATATTTTTGGGTGGCCTCCAGAATTTGTTCAGGAGTGACTGCGTTCACTAAACTGGCATAACCCCGATAATAATCCAACCCCAACTGGTACCGTTCCAGGCTGACCAGGGCTGACGCCACGCCGGCATTCGATTCCATCGATAACGGCAGCCTGCCGATATAATTCGCCTGGCTGTCTTTTAACTCTTCGACCAAAACCGGTTCAGTGACAAAGCGCTTGATCTCTTTTTTGATCAATGCGATGGTTTTTTCCACATTTACCGGGTTCACCCCGGCTGAGACCTCCCATGATCCGGGACCGATGCCGGAATTCAATCGCGTGTAGGCATAGTACGCTAATCCGGATTGCTCCCGGATCACATCGCCGATCCGCCCATACATCCCGAATTGTCCCAGAATGCTATTTCCCAGGGAAATGGGCATGTAGTCTGGTGATTTTCTGAGCGGTGCTGTCCAGCCCACCACGACATCCGATTGGATCTTTCCCGGGATGACTATTTTCTTCTTGACCGATTTGGATAATCCGGAATAAGGTCCAAGCTCAGGCTGGTCGGGTTGATTTGGGTTTGACCAGTTGCTGAAAATGGATTTAACCAGATCTACAGCCTTGTTCGCCTCGATCGCGCCAACAACGGATATGACCATCCCTTTCGGGCCAAAATTCTTTTTATGGTATCGTGCAATATCATCCCTGGTGATCTTTGCCACTGTTTCAGGATAGCCATCTTCGGGTCTGGAATATGGATGCCCGGCAAAAATAAGCTGGTCAAAAGCGAGGGAAGACATTTCCGCAGTATCTTGCGCCCGCATGGCCAACCCTGTAAGCAGTTGTGCCCGCATTTTTTCAACATAGGTTTCCGGGAATGTTGGTGAATGGATGAATTCAAAAAGCAGCCCCAAAAGCATGGGCAGATCTTCGATCAGTGCTTTTCCCGAGAAACTGGTGGTATGGATATTCCCGCCGAACCCAAGGCTGGCTCCGGAAGATTCCAATATCTCAAATATTTGATTAAAGTTTTTTTGGTCGGTTCCCCGCATCAACATCGCTGCTGTAAAATTTGCCAGACCTAATTTCTCGTCCGGATCAAAAATTGCGCCCGTATTGAGATAACCATTAATGACTACTGATGGATTATTAAAGTTGGATCTTACCAGGACGGTGATCCCATTAGGAAGCACCTCGCGGGTGATGTCGTCTGCACCGGGCAGGGTATTGGTTGGATGAGTATTCATTGTGTGCATGAGATCACATTCCTTTCGCCGCGGTAGGCCGATAGATTCCGACCACCCTGTTTTGTTCAATAAGGTATTTACGGGCAACACGCAGCATGTCGTCCGGCCTTACTCTGGAAAGCCTGTCCAGGTATTCTGTGAACCAGGAATAGTCGGCGAACATTTCTGAATAACCCAGCCAGAATCCCTGGTTGGTGATGTTTTCTGCTCCATAAACGAATAACGCCCGGGCTTGTTTGATCGCCCGCTGGATCTCTGCATCGGTCACCACATTCTGGAGCACTTTATCGATCTCCTCGTCGAACGCCTTGATCGCTTCTTCCGGTTTATGTTCGGGATGGATGGTCATTGTGGTCTCGTATAAATAGGGGTCGATCGTGGCAGATAGCCCGCCATGCACGCCGACTGCCAGTTGGCTTTCGACCAATTTCTGATACAGCCGGCTGGTCTTGTTGGAAATTCCCCCCCCGCCGAACATGTTTAATCCCGATGGTCCGGTTAATAGGCTATCCAGGACCGTGAACGGAAAGAAATCGGGGTGATTGGCTTCGGGGGCATGATAGGCGATCTGGACAAAGACCGTTTCGCCCGGTCCGGATACCTCGACCAGTTGAGCTGTTGAAGCTGCCGGTTCAGGGGTTACAGATTGGTTTAACCGGTTTGGTTGATGGCAGACTGGCAAAATATCCATTGATCTTGACCAACATCTCCTTGGTGTCGAAATCCCCGGCAATAGCCAGTACTGCGTTGGATGGGGTGTAATACTTTTTGTAGTAATTGTAGAGGTCATCGCGCTGCATTGTCTTCAGGTCAGCCATTTCACCAATGATCTCATAATGGTAGGGATGTGTGCTGAAGGCAGTTTTTTGAACCGCCTCCCCTAATTGGAACATGGGTTCGTTCTCATTCCCTTCCCGTTCAGAGATGATGACTGTCCGTTCTGAGGCAACCTCCGCCGGGTCATAAACACTGTTGACCATCCGATCCGATTCCAGTTTCAAGGGCAATGTCAATTTTTTCGGCCGGCATGGTCTCCAAAAAGGTGGTCCAGTCCAGGAAGGTGAATGCATTCCACATACCACCTTCACGCGAGATGATCTTATCCATTACTCCCGGCGGAAATTGGCGGGTTCCCTTGAACTGCATATGTTCCACCCAGTGGGAAATGCCGGTGATTCCAGGTGTCTCGTTCCTTGAACCCACCCGATACCAGACCCAGCTGCTGATGATTGGTGATGAGTGGATCTCTTTCAGTTGTACTTGCAAGCCATTTTCCAGCCTGGTTTTTGTGATTAACTGCTCCATTTAATCAATCCTTATTTCTTCGGTGTGTTTGAATGAGTCTCTGAAATACCTTTGACCGTTATGAAGATCTAAACCTATAAACTCAGTGTTATAAGTATTTGAATTTGTCAACTTCATTATTTACCTTAGTTATAATAATCACTATATCATATCGTTCTGAATCTGAATAATGAAACCAGATATAATTGTTAGACATTAAAAGTATGAAGGAGTAACACTGATGGTGGATTCTGGATATATCGTAGCGGTAATTGGAGCCGGTCCTGCTGGTATTTTTGCCACCAAGCAGTTGGTTACTTATGGACATGAAGTTGTCCTGCTCAATAAGGATATTAAACCGGGTGGATTAGCCGAGTATGGCATTTACCCCACCAAGCATAAGATGAAAGAAGGATTAAGGAATCAATTCCGTTCCATTCTTTCGGATCCCAAGGTTCATTACTTTGGAAATATCGAAGTGGGGCGGGTGGGTGATATTACCTTTGATGAGATTCGTCAAATGGGATTCAGTGCAATTCTCGTAACTGCCGGAGCACAGGCTGCCCGGCATCTGGGGGTTGCTGGCGAAGAATTGAAAGGTGTCTACCACGCCAAGGATGTGGTGTATCACTATAATGGACTCCCTCCGTACAGCCAGAAGGATTTTAGTGTGGGGAAGAGAGTGGCCATAGTGGGTGCCGGTAACGTCATGCTGGATCTGGCGCATTGGCTCATTGAAATGGTCAAGGTGGATGAAGTGATTTCAGTTATCAGGCGCGGCCCGGCAGAGGTCAAGTTTGACAAAAAGGAATTGGAAAATGTCATCTCCTACCTTGATATTCTCGCTTTGGATGCTGAGCTGGACAGGGTTGCCCCTTTCATGCAGGAAGTTGGTGAAGATCCGGAAGAATCCCGCGAATTTTACCGTGCTGCATCGCATAAAGCAGTGCCGCATGATGCTCCCACCCGTTTTGTATTAAAATTTCTATCGGCTCCAAAACTCCTGGTATGTGATGAAAATGGCAGAGTTAAGGGCTTGATCGTCGAAGAGACAAAATTGCAGGAGTCGCATGGAACAATGAAAGCCGTAGGTACAGGGATTTCAGCATACTCTGGATGTGGATACAGTTATCCTGGCGATTGGCGATCAGGTGGACCAGAACCTTGGTTTGCCGTTTGCAGGGAGCCAGTACATCCACAACTTGCAGCCGGTGTATCCTGAGGAAGGTATTTCTTATGAGGTGTCTGACCCGGAAACCGGCAAACCAATGGAAGGAATTTTCCTTGCCGGCTGGTCCAGGCAGGCCAGTACAGGGCTGGTTGGAATTGCCAGAAAAGACGCAGTAAATGCTTCCATGGCAGTCAATGCCTACCTTTTGGATAAAAAACCGCTGCCCACCAAAGAAATTGTAGATATTATGGAAGCAGCCCTGATGCATTGTTTAAATTGTGTCGATTATGCTGACATTCAGCTCCTGGAACGGATCGAGCAGGAAAAAGCAGCTGAGTTGGGTCTTGGAAGAGTTCAAATTTGACACCAATGAAAAGATGTTGATGGCTATTCGCTCCGGTTTGATCGCCTGACACAATCCATTAAACTATCCAGCCCGGTTGTTCAAGTCCAGCATTTTCGGTGAACGATTGCTTTAATAAATCTTTTACCAAATATCCCGTCAATTCTCAGGCTAATTTGCGGTAAAATTAAGGTTTCGCGCCTTGAAATTCGTAATGTAATTTGATTTTTGTCATCTTCAGTGAACAGGTGTTATATGGACGGAAGTTACTCAATTGAAACCCAGGGATTGGGTAGGGTATATAAGATCCGTAATCCGGGGAAAAAGGAAGCCAAGACGTTAACCGCTTTGGAAGGCGTCGACCTGCAAATTCAACGCGGCGAGTTGTTTGGGATATTAGGGCCAAACGGCGCCGGCAAGACGACCCTGATCAAGATCCTGACCACTTTGCTTTCGCCAACCCACGGTACTGCCCATGTTGCCGGATTTGATGTCACGAAAGACCCGGAAAATGTTCGCAGCCGGATCAATATGGTTTCGGGTGGTGAGTTTTCCGGTTATGGTCTGCTGACCGTCCGTGAAAATCTTTGGATGTTTGCACAATTCTATGGCATCCCCAGCAAGGAAGCCAATGAACGGATTAAGACTCTGCTAAAAATTGTGGGGATTGAAGACCGGGCCAACACCCGCTCCTCCTCCTTGTCCACCGGCTTACGCCAGAAGATGAACATTGTCCGCGGTTTTCTGACCGATCCAGAGATCCTATTCCTCGACGAACCCACATTAGGCCTGGATGTTGGTGCTTCCCGCTCGGTCCGTGATTTTATTCGCCGCTGGATGGATGAAAACCACCAGCGCACCTTATTGTTGACCACTCACTACATGGTCGAGGCCGAAGAATTATGTGATCGGGTGGCGATCATCAATAAAGGCAAGCTTCTGGCCTGCGGTACTCCCGCAAGCCTCAAACAATCACAACAGCGCGAAGCCATATTCCAGATCGACCTGGATGCCCCGAAAGGATTGGACGTTTCCGCGTTCGAAAAATTGGCTGGCGTGAATATGGTCAAGCTCCATGATGAAGAGGGCAAAACCGTGATGGATTTGGCTTTGAGTGAAGAAGCGGTGCTTGCCAATGTGATCGCTTTGGCCACCAGCCTTGGAGCTCAGATCATAACCTTGCAGAAACGCGAACCGACACTGGAAGACGTCTTTGTTCGTCTGGTTGGTCAACGGATGGAAGAGGTTGAACATGGCAATGATGCTGCCTCCAATTAAAAAACGTCAGACCGGCTGGCGCTTTTTTTAATGACGGTCATCGGGCGTTCCTATCCGCGCGTCGTGGGTATGCAGCGTGAGTTATCGTGGATCTTTTTCGATACATTCCTTCCCATGCTGGGTGTGGTGGCATACGTCTTTGTCTATCGGGCGATCAAAGCACCTGAAGATTACGTGGGTTTTGTCGTGGTGGGCGGGGCAATGATGGCCTACTGGATGAATGTCCTCTGGTCCATGTCTTCCCAGCTATACTGGGAAAAAGAAACCGGTAATCTTGCCCTGTATATCATCTCTCCCGGGCCAATGATGGGGATCCTGTTAGGCATGGCGATGGGCGGCTTATTTGCCACAACTCTGCGTGCCCTGGGAATTGTCATACTTGGCAGTCTATTGTTCCAGGTTCACTATGTCATTGTCAGTTTCGGACAGCTATTTCTGGTTTTCTTTCTGACTATGGTCGCATTGTACGGCCTGGGGATGATGACCGCATCCCTGTACCTATTACTCAGCCGCGAAGCTTATCATCTCTCCAACCTGGCACAGGAACCCATTTTCCTGATATCAGGGTTTTATTTTCCCATTAAAAGCTTTCCGGCGTGGGTGCCTTTTGTCGGGTCCATCATACCGTTGACCATGGGAATGGATGCCATGCGGCAACTGGCTTTTGCCAGCGGACCCAGCCTGGGTTGGATCAGTGTGAAATTGGAATTGATTGGCTTGGTTGTTTTGTCGGTTCTTTTCCTGGTTACTGCTCGTATATTGTTGGACTATATGGAAAGACTGGCAGTTCGTGAAGGCCGTCTGACGGAAAGTCGAGCTTAATGTGAATTCTAAAACTCCCAATGGTTCTGTTGCCTGGCGATCGTTTCGTATGGCTACCTGGCTGGGTTGGAAGATAGAATCCAACTGGACAGATCCATTCCTGTTTGCCGTTTATTCCATCGTCAAACCGCTTGCAGCCGCGATGATCCTGGTCGTGATGTACGGCGTGATCAGCCAGGGTCAATTTGGCTCACCGGTATTTGCTTATCTCTTTATCGGTAATGCTTTTTACCAGTATGTGGGTATGGTGATGGTCGGCGTCTCGTGGGCCATTGTGGATGACCGCGAGCATTATCGCACCCTCAAATATCTATATGTGTCCCCGATCAGTATTCCATTCTATCTTCTAGGGCGCGGGGTTTCACGCATCATTATCACTACTTTTTCGGTTTTCATCATCATGCTGGTCGGGGTGCTCTTTCTGAAGATCCCCTTTGACCCGGCGAAGATCGATTGGGTGCTGCTGATCATCAGCGTGATCATAGGGATCATCATGCTGGCCATGCTGGGTCTCCTGCTGGCAGGGGCGACTTTACGGATGGCACAGTACAGCTTTAATATTGGCGATTCAGTGGCAGGCGCTCTTTACCTATTCAGCGGCGCCATATTCCCCCTGCAGGTGCTGCCGGCATTTTTACGTCCCATCGGCTACATTATGCCCATCTCCTACTGGCTGGAACTGATCCGCCGTGCATTGGTGGGCAGTGTTGCCGAAGCCTTCCCGACTTTTACGAATTTTTCCAATTCAGATCTGATGCTGATCCTGATTGGATTGACAATATTTTTTGGGGTTGTCAGCGTGTGGGCCTGGAAGAAATTTGACTGGCAGGCACGCGAACGCGGCCTGATCGACCAGACCAATAATTATTGATCCGGGTTCATTGAAAATTTTATGCCGATTTATTTGCTCAGTTGGGCTTATTTCGTGATGGTTTTCTGAGTACAGGCAAAAGAAGTAAAAATCCTATACCTATCACAAATTCACCGATCTCAAATCCCCGTGCTTGCCAGGGACCAAAATAAGGTGTACCTGGTAACGGGTGGCTGCCAAATCCAAATACATCCGCCATTCCCGAAAAAGCTGCCAAAACAAATCCGGTACTGATAAGCCTGAGTCCAAAATCTGCTTTAATGCTGCGTGTTTGTTTTCCCCACAGGCTGGCAAGGCTTACATATCCGCCAATGCAAATAATGCCCAGTCCGACCAAAAAAACCACGATCTGAACAAAGCCCACCACCGGGCTGCGATCCAAACCAAACAGGGCAGGTCTTGCCCCAAAAACGAATATAAACAGCCCAACCAGGCTCAATCCAATTCCAAAACGGATCCTCCACGGCATATTCGCCTTTAGTTTCAGTGGTTTTGTTTGATCTTTGTTCATATTATGATTCCGGCAAACTCTTTTTCAGGTATTCGATCCAGTTCAAACCAAAGATCCTGGCGATATCATTCTGAGTGTACCCCTTTAATTCTAGCATTGGAATAATTAGCCCGATATCTGCCATCGAGTTCAATTCAGCGGGAGTGGATTGATAACCAAACCCTCCATCAAAGTCGGTGCCAATACCTACATGGTCGGCAGAACCTAAAAGCTGGCATACATAATCGATCTGATCGACATAAACATTCAAAGTCACATCTTCCTTGGGGTCGCCTTTTTTCCAATTTGTGCTCAGGAACAGGTTATAAGGAACAATTCCAACGACCCCGCCCCGCTCTGCCAGTTCTATGATGACGTTGTCGGAGAGGAATCGGTTGCTCTCCCGGGCTTTCATAAGAGTCTGGGGATTCGAATGAGTTGCAATGATCTTGCCGGAATAGTGATCAAACGTTCCCTGAACTGACAGGATATCCATATGGCTGATGTCCAGGATGGCACCGATCGATTCGATCACATTGACCAATTCGATGCCGTCACGGGTGAGCGGTCCGGGTTCTTTCGTTCCACCTGTGTACCGGTTGCCTCCCCATGCAGGTCCAAATATCCGCACACCTCGTTCAAACCATTCTTCCACTTCCTGTGGTTCGCGGACACCCTCGGCTCCTTCCATGGAGTAGATCAACCCAACCGGGGTATTTTTCGGTGTTGTGCCGCTGGTGGAATGTCTGGTTAATAGACTTTCCAGTTGACCGCGATTATATACCGGTTGGAACATATCCGGGCTTTCACCGGTCAACCGGTCATATGCCTCTAGCTGATCCAGATAAAACTGATGAGCTTCCGGGGTGCTTTTATAGGAAAGGATATCCCAATCGCCTTCCTTGGAACGAATAGGAGCAGCGAAAAGGGTGGCAAAGATCAAAGCTGTATTTACAGCTTGATATTCAGGATAACCCAGCATGCTATCCCCGTTTACGGTAGGAAAGACTTTGCCCTTTTCCTTTTTCCTGGTTTCAAAAGCGGATAAACGGTAATCTCGCCCGAAGGTCAGCATGTTCCAGGCCAGATCTTCGTGAGAATCGACCATCAGGGGAGTAGTTTTACTGGTTTTAGTATCTGCCATATTGCGAATAAAAAAAGCGCACCAGCGGCTGGTGCGCTTTCAAATTGGAAATATTATTCTTTTTTATCTTCGTCGGTGATCTCGTCCATCTGGTCAGCCAGGGTCTGCCAGTCCATCTCGGAATAAGCAGGTGAATCTACCCGGCGCAGGCTCAAGCCAATGCGATGGTTTTCAGTATCGATCTTGAGGACTCTCAATGTAACGACATCGCCTTCTTTAATACTTCTTTGGGGTGCTCGATGCGTTTCTCTGATAATTCAGAGATATGGATGAGACCTTCGATATCGCCTTCGAGCCGTCGCAAAAGCACCAAATTTGGCCAGTTTCGTGATCTTGCCTTCCACGAGCTGCCCAACAGTGATGTGAGAAACCTGGTTGCCCCAGGGATCATTCTGCAATTGGCGAATGGAAAGGCCGATGCGTTTCTTTTCGCGGTCGATGGAAATGATCTTGACGTTGACTTCTTCACCGATCTTGAGGACTTCATCGGGCTTGTTGATGCGGTCCCATGAGATCTCTGAAAGGTGAACCAGTCCATCAGCGCCATTGATGTTGACGAAAGCGCCAAAATCAGCCAGGCTGGTAACACGCCCGGTGCGGACATCGCCTTCCTTGAGTTCTTCAAGGATGCGGTCTTTAACAGATTCGCGGGTTTCAGTGCTGGCAGCACGTTCAGATAAGATCAATCGGCGGCGTTCGCGATCGACTTCAATGACACGTACGGTGATGGGTTCTCCCACCATTTTGGACCATCTCTGGTCGGGGGTATCGCCAGTCATTCCAGCGCGGCGGGTGAGGCTGATCTGGGATGAAGGCACAAAACCGCGTAAACCACCCAACGGAACAATGAGTCCGCCCTTGTTATAGCCAATGATCTCTGAATCGAAGCTGGCTCCGGAGGCCTGTTTTTCTTCGGCTTCCTTCCAACTGGCTTCGTCGCGGGCACGGATGTAAGAGAGGACTACGTCCCCGCTCTGGTCTTCAGGGTTGAGGACATAAACATCAATCTCTTCGCCCACGGTCATCTTCGCCAGAACTTCCGGCGGGATGGCTTCAAATTCTTTGCCCGTAATGACACCTTCGGACTTGGTGCCAATACTGACCAGGATCTGGCTTGCGCCGATGCTGGCTATAGTTCCCTTGCGGGTCTCGCCCTGGACAGGAGATTCGATGTTGCCTAAACCTTCTGCTGCGAGTAGTGATTCCATGTTTTGGTGATTTTCGGGTGTTTCCCCCTGCTCGAGGTGGGATTCAGTTTGATCCATATGATTACAAGACTCCATTTTCAGCGAAATGTCTTAGCATTATAAGAGATTAACGATTTCTTTGCAACCCTATGCATAAAACCATGCGATGGAGGAATGTATTTATCAAAACATAAGCTAGGAATCGAAGACTTCAATTCGAATTACCAAAAATCGCACTAATGCCAGATGTTCGCCTTGTTATTCATTTCAGGATTTCCGGGTGGGTTATAATTAAATAGGATTTGTTGAACCGAAGAGCATCCTTTATTTTTGCTTCGTGTTAATTAATAAAATTAAAGTTACCGAACATTTTCGTATTGACAATTATGCTGGGTTACATACATCATTGCGAAAAGGGAGAAATCATAACTGACAAAAACCAGCCTACAGTGTTATCCCAAAAGAAAACAGCAATAACAGAAAAAGTATTTTCCTAATTTATAAATGGTTCTCCTTCATCACGAGACACCACTGAAGGTAATGCCATTAGATGTGGTGATAAATAAGGAATACATTTTTTTGAGAATGAGTGTGATTTATTCAAAATGTTTATATGAGAGATACCCAAATTGATGCAATTTGTTTTGGGTTTGCAAGCAGATCAATAGTATTCAACCATATTTCTTAAGGAGGTTAACTATGGGTACACAGTTTCCAAGCGATGAATGGGTCAAAATGATGATGGAAGACTTGAACAAATCCGATACATATTTGGAAGCCGCTAAAAATTGGGAGGGTGACTTCTACTTCATTATTGATCCATTTGGTAAAACATGATAAACCAACCATGCTTTATATGGATCTTATGCATGGAAAATGCCGGGAGGCTTTTTATGTTATTGACCCGGACGTCCGTAAACCAGTTTTTCGACTTTCGGGCACCATTGAAAACTGGAAAAAAGTTATGACCAAGCAGATGGACCCCATGCAGGCAATGATGACCGGCAAGCTCAAACTTCAGGGCAATATGTCCATGGTCATGAAAAATGTGAGGGCAGCAAAAGAGTTAGTGGAAAGCTGTACACGTATAGATACTGAATTTCCAGTCTAATCAGTTCACCTATCTCGGTTTTATTCAAGGAGAGCCAACATGTGGTTTTTCTCCAGTCCTGCCATTGTATTTGGTGATGGCGCTTTGGGTAACCTGGAAACGATCCGGGGCCAGCGCGCCTGTATTGTGACCGATGCCAACCTCGTGAAACTTGGCTATGTGGAGCGGATAAAAAGTGCCCTGGCTTCCACCGGCATGCAGATCAGTGTCATTGATGACGTTGAGCCTGACCCTTCACTCGAAACGGTCAAAGCCGGTGCGGCCCGAATGTTGGAAACCAATCCGGATTGGATCATTGCACTGGGCGGCGGTTCAGTGATGGATGCGGCCAAAGGCATGTGGATCCTCTACGAGCATCCGGATTTCGACCCGGAATCCATCAACCCGATCGATGTGATCGGGCTTAGAGTGAAAGCGCGGTTGATCGCCATCCCGACCACGGCCGGGACAGGGTCAGAAACAACCTGGGCGATCGTCTTGACCAATAACGCCGAGCAGCGCAAACTTGGCCTCGGCAATCGGGAGGCAGTCCCCGATATTGCCATTCTTGACCCAGAATTAATCCGTGACCTTCCAAAGAAAGTTACTGCAGAGACAGGGTTGGATGCGCTTACCCACGCCATTGAAGGTTACACCAGCACGTATGCCAATGATTTCTGCGATGGATTGTGCCTGCAAGCTGCGAAACTGGTGTTTGATTATTTGCCGCGCTGCTACCGGGATGGCCAGGACATGGAAGCGCGCACGCACATGCAAAATGCCGCAGCCATTGCGGGTTTGGGTTTCGGTAATTCCATGGCGGCATTGGCACACGGTATGGGCCATGCCCTGGGTGGTGCTCTGCATATCCCGCATGGATGCGCTGTCTCCCTCTTTTTGCCGTATTCGATTGAATATTGTGCTCAAGTGGAAGGCACACGCTATGCATCCATGGCCAGGTTCCTCGGTTTACCAGCCGGGAACGAGAAAGAAGCCGCAGCCAGCCTGGTGGAAGCCATTCGAAATTTGGAACGCGAGATCGGTCAACCCCTGACCCTGTCAGAAGCAGGTATTGACCGATCGGCTTTCGAGCGCGAGCTGGATCACCTTATCTCCAATGCAATGAACGACACCCAGACGATCATGGCGGTCAGGGTGCCTGAAGAAGATGATCTGCGGCGGTTGTTCATCTGTGCATTTGACGGAAAGAAAGTGGATTTTTAACCGTAATTTCCGGATTGAACCAGAGGAGTGAACATGTTTGGACGAATGTTAAAGGTAAATCTATCCACCGGGGAAATCTGCAAGGAACAGATCCCCGCCCATTGGGCGGCTGATTTTATCGGTGGCAGCGGTCTGGCTGCGAGGCTGTTATGGGACAACATCGATCCAAAACGGGATGCGCTTGATCCCGAAAGTCCGTTTCTGTGGGTTACGGGTCCACTGACTGGTACCGGCGGCCCGGCTACGGGTAGATTTACCATTTGCGGCAGGTCGCCCCAGACCGGGTTGTGGGGCGAATCGAATATTGGCGGCTTTGTGGGTCCCGAAATGCGGCGGGCTGGTTTTGACATCCTGTGGATCACCGGCCGATCTCCGGAACCGGTTTACCTGTTGATCCAGGACGGCTCAGCTGAGATCCGCCCGGCAGGCCATCTATGGGGTAAAACGGATACTTATGAAACCCAAAAATCGATCCGTGAAGAGCTGGGCAAATCTCAAGCCAGGGTCGCCTCGATCGGGTTAGCCGGCGAGAACCTGATTCCATTTGCCAATATTATGTCAGATCACGGCCGGGCTGCCGGACGTACAGGTATGGGTGCCCTGATGGGCAGCAAAAACTTGAAAGCGGTAGCCATATGTGGAACCGGAACCATCCCATTAGACCAAGAGCGGGATTACAAAGAACTGCGGTCTGCTGCCAACAAAACTCTCCTTGACCAAAACATGACATCCATTTTTCATGCTGTGGGTACTGGCGGATCTGCTGAATATTTACAAATGCTTGGAGATATGCCGCAAAAATACTGGACAGCCCCCACCTTCGAAGGCGCAGGCCAGATCAGCGGATCAGAAATGCAGGCTACCATATTAACCGGGACGAAATCCTGCCAAGGGTGTGTCATTGGCTGCGGGAGGGAGGTATTCGTCCAGGAAGGTCCTTATGCCACCGAGCCAAAGAGCAAAGGACCAGAGTATGAAACAATCTGCTCATTTGGTTCGCAGTTATTAGTGGACGACCTTCCAATGATCACCAAACTGGGGGAAATCTGCGACCGTTATGGCATGGATACCATATCGGCAGGCGGTGCCATCGGGCTAGCTTACCTGCTTTTCGATCGAGGGGTCATTAGCGAACCCAAACCGGCGGGTTGGCATTACATTGGGGTGACGGCTTGCCTGCATTTACTTTACTGGAACAAATGACCAGAAAAGAAGGGTTTGGTGCTCAACTGGCGGAAGGCAGCCTGGCACTGGCAACCCGTTATGGAGACCCCGACCTGGCTGTTCAGGTGAATGGACTGGACGTTGCCATGCATGATCCGCGCGCCTTTTCAGGTCAGGCGCTGGCTTATGTCACCTCACCCCGTGGTGCCTGCCATAACCAGTCTGATTACTTCAACGTGGAATTGGGCGGTACGATCGATGAGATCGGTATTTTAGCAAGTGAGCGTTGGGAAGATGGCGGGAAAGCTGAGAAGGTTAAACTCCACCAGCACTGGCGCACCGTCTGCAACAGCCTGGTCAATTGTTTTTTTGCGGTGGTGAATCCATCCGAGCTGGCTCCCATGCTATCCGCTGCAACGGGGGAAGACTGGGATGTTGAACGAATGATGAAAGCCGGAGAGCGTGCCTGGAACCTGAAACGCGCCATCAATATCCGGTTTGGGTTGACCCGTGCAACAGAGAAATTACCCAAATTGCTGCTGCAGGCCTTGCCGGACGGTGGGCAGGAAGGTCATCTGCCGGATATGGACGTTCTGCTTAAGGAATACTATGCATCCAGCAGCTGGGACGAAAACACCGGCAAACCCAATCCCGAGAAACTGGTTGAACTGGGTCTGGATTTTGTGTTAGGATAAATAATACAAGAGGGACATTGGCAACGCCCCCTCCACGTCCATCATTTTCATGGGTGGGATTTGTGAAAAATATTAAAGTCATTGGTTTGATTGTATTTATATCTTTACTGAGCGCATGTAGTTTTACAAATAAACCTATACCTACTGATTTATCTACACTTACGCCAATATCAACAGATTCCCCAATAAGTAATAGACAATTAACTGATTTTAATTTCCTTGAAAATGGTATTAGTTATGATGAAATAGTAAAACGGGTTGGAAAAGAAGACAAAGATATTGGATCTGGTTTATACCTATTGGAGTACTCACTGGCGGATGGTTCTAATATAATCTTACAGTTTTTTACACTCGAAAGCCTAAATAGTGCTTACATATTATATGAAGATGGAAAAACCGAATCATTAGTATTGAGGCAGAAGTAGTGAGCATCTCCCCCAACGCTGAAACCGCCTAACACAACCCTAAATACTCTGTCTTGGTCGTGTTCTGATCTCGGGGGAAATGAAAATCTAATCTCTGTATTGTTTTATGGGTATGAAAATTTGTATAATGAATTAATCCAATCGTCATTCTTTCATCCCAGCCATGGTGTTCTCATTTTGTGTTCTTTTAAGGGAGGTATGCCATGTTCCGTGTTTCCAAGTATGTCGTTCCTATCTTTGTGATCATGACTTTTATTCTCGCATGCAATCTTTCAGTCCCTTCCAAAAATTCACAAGAAGATAATCAAATACCTGTAACCGGGGAAGAGACGCCCCTGGTAGTTGTTGTCCCAACCGAGCAGCCTCCTCAACCGACCGCTGAACCGACTGCAGCTCCCGAACCGACAACAGAACCTTCGCCCACCCCGATCGTTCACCTGGACTTCCCGGATGCCATCCCTGCCGAGGATAAACCTCAGGTCACCTATGACCAGGAATCCATCAAGAATGCAGAGGAGAAAGAAGCATATGCAGGTGATCAATTTCCGATAGGGCGATATGAACGCCCATTTGATCAGGAAATGCTGTATATACCATTCATTGATATAAAACAGTCCAACCTGATTCGCAATAAAGATAACAAATTTATTTACACAGACATCTTTCTGTTGGATAATCCTTCCCTCGTACCCGATTTTGAGTATGGTTTTGGTATTGAGTTGGATATCAACGTGGATGGACGGGGCGAATACCTTGTCTGGACACAGCTGCCAAAAAACACAGAATGGTCTGTTGAGGGAGTACGCGTTTTGAAAGATTCAAATAAAAGTGTCGGTGCTGATCAACCCATGTTATGTGATCCGCCTGCAGATGGCAATGGTTTTGAGCTCAATATCTTCGACTCAGGAATTGGTCTGGACCCCGACCTGGCCTGGTCGCGTATCTCACCTCAGGATCCCACCATTATTGAGATCGCCTTCAAGAAATCCATCCTGGAAGAGTCGCAAAAGTTCCTGTGGGGAACCTGGTCAATTTTGGGCCGGACCAGTTCGACCGCTTTGACCATAATGACTATTTCACTTATGTGGATGCCGGGTCACCCACCAGGAGCGATAAAGACTATTATCCACTGAAGGCAATGTATGCTCTGGATAATACCTGTCGGGCGGCTTCCGGATTCACTCCGAAAGGGAACGAGCCGGGATTATGTCCGGCAACGCCGGAAGTTGATACTGGTCCTCGCTGCACCAGAGTTTGCATTCGCTGGAATTTAACAAATCCATCCTGTCATACATGGGCTACTATTTGCCATTAATGAGGTTATCTTTTCCATATAGCTCCTCATTAAAGAACCCATTACCATCAGCTATAGATAGAATAGAATCTTGGCCCTGGCTGTATCCAGGAATAAGTCAAACGAGAAATTAAGTTGAAATCTATATATTGTTTTAAGAAAAGAAAGATTTGTATAATGAGTAAATCTGATCATCGTCTTTTCATCCCTGCCATGGTGTTCTCATTTTTTCTTTTTTTGAGGAGGTATACCATGTTCCGTGTTTCAAAGTATGTCGTTCCTGTCATTGTGATCATGACTTTCATTCTCGCATGCAGTCTTTCAGCGCCAGCCAAAAATAAACAAGAAAATAATCAAATACCTGTAACCGGGGAACAGACACCCCTGGTGGTAGACTGTTCCAACCGAACAGCCGCCTCAACCGACCTCAGAGTCGACTGCGGAGCCGACTGCGACAGCTGAACCAACCGCAGAACCTTCACCCACACCGATCGTTCACCTGGTCACCCCGGATGTCACCCTGCCTGAGGATAAGCCCCAGGTCACTTACGATCAGGAATCCATCCGTAATGCGGAGCAGAAAGAAGCCTATGCAGGGGACCAATTCCTGATTGGCCGTTATGAACGCCCCTTTGACCAGGAGATGACCTACCTTCCGTTCATTGACATCATACAGTCCAATTTGATTCGCAATAAAGATAGCGATTTTATATATTCCATCGTCTATCTATTGGACAATCCGTCTCTCGCACCTGACGGTCAGTATGGTTTTGGCATTGAACTGGATGTAAACCTGGATGGCCGTGGTGAATTCCTCGTTTGGACGCAGCTGCCAAAAAGTACAGAATGGTCCGTTGAGGGTGTGCGTGTTTTTAAGGATGCGAATTCAGGTGTAGGAGCAATAAAACCCATGTTCAGCGATGCACCTTCCGCAGGAGATGGTTATGAGCTCAATATATTCGACTCGGGAATAGGTACTGATCCCGACCTGGCCTGGTCACGCATCTCACCACAGGATCCCACAAGGATTGAAATCGCCTTTAAGAAAACCATCCTGGATGAATCGCAAAAGTTCCTGTGGGGAACCTGGTCCATTCTTGGACCGGATCAGTTCGACCGGTTTGACCATAATGATTATTTCACCTATGCAGATGCTGGTTCGCCCACCAGGAGCGATAAAGACTTTTATCCACTGAAGGCAATGTTTGCACTCGATAATACCTGCCGGGCGGCTTCCGGCTTCACCCCGAAAGGGAACGAGCCGGGTTTATGCCCGACAACGCCGGTTGTAAAAAACAATACATGTATCCAATATTGCTTTAACACTGGTGCAGCGAGAATATGCATTTGTTTGTAATCTAGTTGGTATCTCCATCAACAAGGATGAAGTAATTTGTACAAGAAGCTGGAGTTTTTCAACGAAGTAATTTTAGCCTGGGACGCTTTTCAGTCGGCCATCGCACATTGTGATTGGTCCAAGTTGGAGACACCTGGAGTAGAAGGAACCTGGTCGGTGAAGGATATTCTGGCGCATATCACCTGGTTCGAACGGGAAATGGTGGACATGCTGCAAACCCGCACCCTAAAAGGTTCGAAATTGTGGGAGCTGCCTCAGGACGAACGCAACCGGATCATTTACGAACAGAATCGCGCATACACCTTTGGCAGTCGTAAGGTCCGAATCCAATTCGGTACATGAAGACCTCTTGTTGCTGTTACAGCTGTGCAGTGACGAAGAGCTCAACCAGGCTGCCAGGTTTGAATCCATGCCATCAGACTGGGTTCCGGCGGAGGTTCTAGCCAGTAATACCTATGAACATTACCGGGATCACACGACCGCCATCCAGGCTTGGTCTTGTGGTTGATATTCAACTGTAAGAAGGTGCGGCTCACAATCGCCCATTCGATCAGGCTGTAACGAAGACTACATACAAATAACCTTTACCGCCCTCAAAAGGTATAATCATTTGAGGGTATTTTTTCTACGCCCAATATTTCGGAAATCGTACTGTTTTAATTACGCCAAATATAAACGGGAGTCAACGATGATTAAAGTAGGTTATATCGGTCTAGGATTGATGGGAAAAAACATAGCGCGCAACATCCTGAAAGCCGGGTTCCCATTGGTGGTCCACAATAGAAGCCAGGCAGCTGTTGATGAGCTCGTTGCCGAAGGGGCAACCCGCGCATCAACACCAGCAGAAGTTGCCGGACAGGTGGATGTGGTTTTCACGAACCTGCCGGACAGCCCGGATGTGGAAAAAGTGATCCTTGGAGAAAATGGGGTCATCACCGGGGCAAGAAAAGGATTGATATGGGTGGATAACTCCACTATTAAACCTGCAGTTGCCAGGCAAATAGCAATAAAGCTGAATGAAATTGGAGTCATGTCTTTGGATGCACCAGTAAGCGGCGGGGAAATCGGCGCCCAGAATGGCACATCTAGCCATCATGGTCGGCGGACCGGCCGCTGCGTTGGATATCGTCATGCCGATATTCGATGCCATGGGAAAGACGATCACGCATGTTGGCGATTCGGGTGCCGGACAAATTGCAAAAGCCGCCAACCAGATCATGGTCGCAGCCCAGATGGTTGCCATGGGAGAACTGATCATTTTCGCACAAAAAGCAGGGGCTGACCCACAGAAGGTCGTTGAGGCGATCAAAGGCGGGGCTGCCCAGTGTTGGACGCTGGACGTGAAAACGCCCAGGTTATTCAAAGGGGTCCGAACACCCGGTTTTAAAGCTCAGATGCAAGCGAAGGATTTGAACATCATCATTGAAACTGCCCATGAATACGGTATCCCCCTGCCTTCAGCTGCTGTTGATGCTCAATTGTATAACTCGATGGTCGAACTGAACCTTGGGAACCAGGATAATTCCGCTGTGATTGGAATTCTGGAATTGTTGGCTAATGTCAAATTGGAAGTAAAAGATCAATAATAAATTTTAACTGGCGATAAACCTAGAAATTATTTGAGCACAAAATTATAAATAGACGCACTGTCGTGCGTCTATTTATTACTCTTTATAATGTCGTATACTTTTATTAAGTGTCAGGTAAATGTCGTGCTTACGACATTGAGCCAGCCAGATTGCGTTGTTATATTAAACGCAAAAGGAGGCAAAAATGATCCAACCAATTATCGGACAAAGAGTAGCGGAATTACGGCAGCAAAAATCGTTAACCCAGGAACGCCTGGCAGAATTGTGCGATGTCAGTACAAGGACGATCCAGCGCATTGAAAGCGGGGAGGTTGAACCTCGTTCTTTTACCCGCACCAGCCTAAGCAATGCATTGGATTTTGATTTTGGTGAAGACACCACCCAGAATGATACGCTTTGGTTGGTGGTGATGCACCTGAGCACCTCCCTGCTGATGGTAATCATCCCCCTGTTGATCTGGTCCTGGAAGAGAAAAACTAGCACCGTTATTGACAGGCAGGGGCGGGAGGTGTTGAATTTTCAAATCACGATGACGCTCCTGATTTTCGGGGCAGTATTGCTCTGGATGGGTATAGAGTTAGGAGGCGCGGCATGGTTGATCCTGGATGCGAATGCTCCCGTCATATTGCTTACCGTCCTTGTATCGGTCAGTATGCTCCCTTTAATATTCAGTTGGGATCTTATTCAACTGTCCAAGCCATAAAGAATACCGTTTTGGCAATCGGTGAGAAACCAATCCATTATCCATTAAGCATCCATTTCATCAAGTAACCACTTTTGTTTGTATAAAAAAGGATGCACAATCGAATTTTGTGCATCCTTTAGTTTATTATCAGTTCAGACTGCTGACCTTGTGAAAAGAATATTAATTGGTAGGCATCAAAAATTATGCTTTCCCGCTTTGTTTTACCCATCCTTCAAGGTGTTCCAGGAGGATCAACATTACTCCCGTTGCTCGTTCTGCAAACAGGGTAATATTGTCATACACCTCACCGCCTTCAGTTCCCACCAGGTCGGATACTCCACGCAAGATCAGGCAGGGTATTCTGTTTGTTTTGGAAATGAATGCTATCGCCCCCGATTCCCAATCTCCAGCCACCGCGCCGAACTTGTGCATCAACTCCGGGATCTCTCCTGCCACGAGATCGCGGTCTCCCGATACGAGCAGTGTTTTGCGTACCGGCTGCGGATATGGTTCATGCAGGAAGGATAGATCCAGTTCGGTCGTATAGGCGCGGATGGCAGCATCCGGATCCAGCATTTGTTCGATCAGATCATACACAATGGTCTTTTCCACCAGGATCACCTCGTTGAGTTCCACCTGCCCGGTGAAACCACCGCAGGTCCCCAGGTTGATGATCAGCTTCGGGTTCCACCGCGAGATCGCATACTGGGTCGAACCTGCTGCCTTGATCTTCCCCCACCCACCATGCAGGAAGACTAGGTCATCGCCGGATGATAATTTGAGGTGAAAGCAATCGCCATAGGGGGTAGGTTCAAGAGTTGCTGGATGGTAATATCCCAGTACGGCTTGCCACTCCTGGCTGGCGGAGATTAGAACAACAATGGGGTTGTTTGAGTTGGTACTATTCTGTCTGCTCAAGTTTTTCCCTCTGGTCGTGCCGGTATTTCCTCCTGAGCAGGCTGGCCAGATGCGATCGTTCAAATAAATGGGTTACTGAACGAAATTGGACCTCAACTTGGGAGAGCTGCATGATCTCGTCAGCGATCTTGAAAGCTGCATCTGCTTTGCCTTGTTCCGTCGAACAGGCTTTACGCTGTACCCAGACCAGCCTGTCATTCTCCAGCCAGTGGGCTATGACCTCCAGCAGTTTTGATGAATTTTCCGCCATTTCCCCCGCTCCAGTCGAAACTACAAATTCAGCGTTCCCGCTTTCCTGCCCGGGGAGAACATTGACCAGGATCATGGGTAATCCCGGCAGCCATGGCTTCCGAGACGATCAACCCTCCGGCTTTGCAGATCACCACATCCGATGCGTTCAATAATGCAGGGATGAAATCCACATAGTTGTAGATTCGCACCGGGACGTGCCAGTCCACCTGACGCATGCACTGATACAGCTCATCATCTCCCCCGGCGACCAGTACCAATTCGATCGGATGTCCACTATGGTTCAGCCCTTCCAGAATTTCCGGCAGCCCATCCACCCTTTTGCTGCCGGCGACGAGAATGATGAACTTGTCCGGATCCAAACCAAGGTCTGCCCGAATCTCAGCCTTTGATCTTTTTTCTTTGCAGATCGAAGTGGAAACAGGGATACCGGTAACAAGTACCTTTTCGGGGGATAAACCAGACTTGATAGCCTGTTGAAACACATTCTGGGTGGGAACCATCAGCCGTTCTGTTCCGCTATTGAACCAGACCCGATGCACATTGACCAGGTCTGTAACCACTGTCACCATGGGCATGCTGGTTTGATTCATTGTGAATACTGCGTCCAAAGGTGCTGCGTAAACCGGGTACGTGGTAACAACCACATCAGGTTTATACCGTTTCACAATATCCCGCATGACATCATATAGCATAAGGGTAAGTGCGGTCTCCACAAAAAGGGTGGGTACAGTGGCATCACTGGCTTCATATCCGATCCGGTAAAGTTCGGGAACTGACTTGATAATGTTATCGTAATCTGCCTGGCTGTCGCGCATGTAGAACGGAGCCCGTTCATCCTGCAACGGGTTGACAATATCCACGTGGCACAGCTTGCCATATTTTTCTTCAAGTCCCGCCTTGATCGCGAATGCGGCACTGCGGTGTCCAAAACCAGCGTCCGCATAGAGGATGAGGATCTTTTTTTTGCTGTTCATCTTCCCTCCAAATTATGGCGTTCTCGTATAACCAAATGATGAGGGTAAATTGTGCGTTGACGATGATTATGGATGTCCTTCGGTCAGATAATGACGTAATAAATGAGCGCTTTTTCTGCTGATAACTCTTTGATCTGGATCCGGTCCCCTTTGAACAGAAACCGAAAAGCCCAGTCACCGGTCGGGGTGCTTAATCCAAACCAGACAGTTCCCACTGGTTTTAATGGCAGTCCACCGCCGGGTCCGGCTATTCCGCTGACCGATACACCGATATCGGCTGCAAGGGTATATCGGATTCCGCGTGCCATCTCCAGCACTGTTTCTTCACTCACAGCTCCATACTTCTCGAGGGTGGCATGGTGAACCCCCAGCAGTTTTTCTTTTGCTTCATAGGCATAGGCAGTCACGCTTCCCAGGTAGTAATCAGAACTGCCGGGAATATTGGTGATGCGGTGTCCGATCAACCCGCCGGTGCAGGATTCGGCCACTGCCAGTTTCAATCCCCTGGCTTTAAGCAGGCCGCCAATTTCTTCTTCCAATAACATGGTCACTAATTTCTCCGTTCAGATATATTCTAACCGAAAATATGAGACGAATCCCCAATTCAGTAAAGCTATCCTCAATACAGCGACCGACCGATAAAAAGAGTTGGTGTTAAAATATATGGAAATGGAAATCACACCCAATATTCAAAGCATACTGGATAATCTGCCCCTCAAACCCGGCTGTTATATTATGAAAAGCAGCGACGGGACGGTGATCTATGTGGGGAAAGCCATCAACCTGCGAAACCGTGTGCGCAGTTATTTCCATAAACTGGCTGAGTGGGACCATAAAACCCGCAAGTTGGTGCCTAATGTAACCGAAATAGAGTGGATCGTGGTCGGTTCAGAGCTGGAAGCTTTGATCCTCGAAATGAACCTTATCAAGAAGCACCGTCCACGCTATAACGTCCGTCTGAAGGACGATAAGAAGTATCCATATATCAAAGTCCACTGGATGGATGATTTCCCGAAAGTCACCATAACGCGTGAGATGGAAAAGGATGGCAATCGTTACTTTGGCCCATACACCTCCGTTTGGGCTGTTCACCAAACGATGGACTTACTGCGGCGCATTTTTCCATTCTTAACCTGTGACCGCGTGATCACCGGTATGGATGAACGCGCCTGTCTTTATTATGATATCCATCTTTGCTCGGCCCCCTGTATCGGGGTGATCGCCAAAGCAGCCTATCGCCAGAATATCGAAGACCTGTGCTTCTTCCTCGAAGGGCATACCAAGCCTATCATTTCCCGCCTGCAGGGAGAAATGGATAAAGCTTCAGAGGACCTGAAGTTCGAGAAAGCTGCAGCCCTGCGCGACCAGATCCAGGCGATCAATACGGTGGTGGAAAAGCAGAAGGTGATCAGCTCGGACCAGACAGACTCGGATGTGATCGCCATGGCGCGTGCTGATAACGAAGCCTGTGTGCAGATCTTCTTCATTCGATCCGGAAAACTGATCGGCCGGGAGTATTTCATTCTCGAAGGCACTGAAGATTCCAGCGATTCAGGAAGTGGTTTCGCAGTTCCTCAAGCAGTTCTATTCCGAAGCAGCCACGCTGCCTTCAGAAGTCCTGCTGCCCAATGATATTGAAGAAGCTAATATCATCAAGCAATGGCTGGCTTCCCGTAATAACAGCCACAAGGTGGAGTTACTGGTTCCGCGCAGAGGCGCGAATCATGACCTGGTGGAAATGGCTGCTGAAAATGCCACCGACACACTGAATTCATTGCGTGCCCGCTGGCAGGCAGACACTCACAAACAGGCTGAAGCACTGGGTGAATTGCGTGATGCCTTAAGTTTGCAGGTTCCCATCAATAAGATCGAGTGTTATGACATCTCGAATATCCAGGGAACTGCATCGGTTGGCAGCATGGTGATATTTGAACAGGGCGTGCCCAACAAAAAGAATTACCGCCAGTTCAACATCAAGAGCGTGGATGGTCCCGACGACTTCGCAAGCATGGAAGAAGTGTTGACCAGGCGCTTTGGAAGGTGGAAGGCAGCCGAAGAAGAGAATATCCCGGGCAAGAAACCTGATCCGGCTTTTTCCATCCTGCCGGACCTGCTTATTGTGGATGGCGGCAAAGGCCAATTGGGGCGGGCTGTAAAAGTGCTGGAAACGTACGGGTTGCAGGAACGAGTTCCGGTGGTGGGCCTGGCCAAACAGCAGGAAGAACTATTCCGTCCGGGAATCGCTGAATCTGTGCTATTGCCCAGGCACAGCCAGGCGTTATACCTGATTCAACGCATCCGCGACGAAGCGCACCGCTTTGCTATCACTGCCCACCGCAAGAAACGCACAAAGACCGGTCTGGCTTCACGTCTGGATTCCATCCCCGGAGTTGGCCCAACCGGCGTAAGGCATTATTGATCCAATTCGGTTCGATCGAAGCCATCAAGGAAGCGACCATCGAGCAGTTGGCTGCAGTGAAAGGGGTGACCCTTCAGGTTGCCCGGTCCGTAAAAGCCGGCCTGGAATAAGAAGGTAGGGGTCGACCGGCGTGTCGACCCTTTTAATAGGTGTCAATTAAATAAAAACACCTTCCAATGATGATTCTTCATTTGGAAGGTGTTTATCATTTACAGTGCTTCACATAAGATTTAAACCGGATATTCAGGATATCCCCATCCTGGACGATATATTCCTTCCCCTCCAGGCGGAACTTGCCTTTGCTCTTGGCTTCATTCATGCTGCCCAGGGCGACCAGGTCGTTATAAGCCACCACTTCGGCGCGGATGAAACCTTTCTGCAGATCGGTGTGGATCTCACCCGCAGCTTCGGGTGCAGTTGCCCCGCGATGCACAGTCCATCCCCGGCATTCGTCCGGGCCAACTGTGAAGAAGGATTGCAGTCCAAGCAGGTCATAAGACAGCCGGATCATACGATTCAGGCTGGGCTCTTCGATGCCGTATTCCTGTAAAAAGATCTGCATCTCATCGGGCGGGAGCTGGGCAATATCCATTTCCAGTTTTCCCTGCAGAGAGACGACCTGGCTGTGTTTGTGGGTATAAGTGATGGCTGGTTCTTTTTGACCTTCGGAAAGATTCAGCACAATCAGGGTGGGTTTCCGGCGACAGGAAGCCATACCCGGAGAGCATTTTCTCTTCTTCGTGGCTGATCTCCATGTCTTTCAGGGGTTTTTCCTCACTGAGCACTGCGTGAAATCGTTCGAACAATTCGTGTTCGCGATCGATGACTGCTTTTTCCCTGCCGGCGCCCTTCTTGCGTTCCTCCGCCAGTCGTTCCAGTTTGCGTTCAACAGCGATCAGGTCGTTCAGGATGAATTCAGTGTCCATGGCGGCGATATCGCGCTGCGGGTCGATGCTTCCAGCGGCATGCGGCACTTCATCTGATTCGAAGCAGCGCGCCACATGAATGAAGCCATCCATCTGTGTCAGGTGGTTCATTAACGTACCTGAAATACCGCTTTTCCCGGCGCTGCCATCCAACCCGGCAATGTCGGCATACGTGACCTTGGTGTAGATTGTCTTCTTGGGGTTGAACATCGTGGAAAGCGTATCCACGCGCGGGTCGGGAACATCCACCACGGCTGTGTGCACTTCCAACTTACCACCAGCTCCGGTTGGGACGGATCCGCGGGTGAGAGCATTATAAAGGGTGGTTTTTCCGGATTGGGGTAAACCAATGATACCTAAGCGCATAATATTTTCCTGTGATTCCCGCTCATCTTGACCGGAGCGGTGGTTTTAGATATACTACAATTCGTTATAGATGCCGGAGTGGCGGAATTGGCAGACGCGCACGACTCAAAATCGTGTACCTTCGGGTATGTGGGTTCAATTCCCACCTTCGGCACCTCGATTATAACATGACCCCCTCACAGTATTGCGGGGGTTTTGGTTTATTTATGGCTGGGGGTGAATATTTTATGGTTAATATTATTCCGGTTGTGATACCATTAAAGTACATCTGTACGTTCAATAATTATACTTAATGGTGGATTGGAGGCAGATATGGATTCGATGAACAATATCCTGGCTGTCATTCTTGGAGGCGGCAGGGGTGCCAGATTGTATCCCCTCACAAAATATCGCTCCAAGCCTGCCGTCCCAATGGGCGGGAAATACCGGCTGATCGATGTTCCCATCAGTAATTGCATCAATTCAGGGTTATACCGGATCGCTGTTTTGACACAATTTAATTCCGTATCATTGCACAGGCACATATCCCGCACCTACAGTTTCGATGCCTTCCACACCGGGTACGTCCAGATCTGGGCAGCCGAGCAGACTTCCAGCAGTTCGGACTGGTACCAGGGAACTGCCGATGCGGTCCGCAAACAATTATGGCAGATAAAAAGTGCTGACGCGGATTTTGTGCTCATTCTGGCAGGCGACCACCTCTACCGGATGGATTATTCAGCGATGGCAGATTTCCATTGCCAGAATAAGGCCGATATCACTGTGGCCGTCCAGCCGGTTGCCAGGCATGATGCCAATCGCTTTGGAATTCTCAAGCGCGATTCGGGTTGTAGAATTACAAATTTTGCCGAAAAACCTATTGATCCTAAAATTCTCGAGGAAATGGTGAGCCGCGACGATAAGAACAAACCCTATCTCGGGTCGATGGGGATCTACATGTTCAAAACGGATGTATTAATGGATCTGATCGGCAACACCACCTTTGATGACTTTGGCGGCGATGTCATTCCCTATGCTTTGGACAAGAAAAAAGTATTTGGCTATGATTTCAACGGGTACTGGGAAGATATCGGGACGATTCGATCGTTTTACGACACCAACCTGGCGCTGACCCTGCCGGAGCCACCCTTTAATATGTTTGATGCCAATAACCCGATCTATACAGCCCCGCTGTTTCTACCCTGCTCCCACATTATCAACAGTTCCCTGGAACAAACCCTTCTGGCGGATGGCTGCTGGATCGATTGTGCCACCATCCGGCATTCCAGCATCGGGGTTCGCAGCCGGGTGGAACATGGCAGCCAAATTGTGGATAGTATCATCATGGGTGCAGATTATTATGAGAAAGCCCGCCTTCGGTCCAAGCACAAGATCCCTATCGGGATTGGCCCCGGCTGCCAGATCGAAGGTGCCATTATCGATAAGAATGCCCGGTTAGGTGCTGGCGTGATCATTCGTAAATTCCCGCGGGGAACCGATATGGATATGGATGACTTGGTGGTAAGGGATGGCATTGTGGTTGTGCCAAAAGATGTTGAAATCCCGGCCGGAACGCGGATATCCCCTGAAATCCCGCTGTTCTGATTCATTGTTTGTGAAATATTTAACATTATTGCCATAAGCTGGATTAATTATGTGGATTTTCTTCGGTATAAACGATGCAGGCATTTAGTTTTCAACTCATCAATGGATATCCCATCCTTGACGTGGATGGAATGAAAGTATTGTTAAATACCGGCTCGGCGGAAAGTATGGGGACGCCGGGAGAATTAACCATTGCCGGGAAACTATCCCCGTTAAAAAGATCCACTCTCAGGTTGGCCCCCGACATACTTGGGAAACAAATAGGAACACCGGTGGATGTTATGCTGGGAGCAGATATCCTTACCCAGTATGATTTCAAATTGCTTCCCGAAAAAATGCAAGTCGTATTTACCAGTGGCGAATTCCATCCTTACGGCTATTGTAATTATTTTGAGCTATTCAACGGGGTGCCGATCACGCCCGTGTCTGTATTCAATCAGGATATCCGGTTGTTCTTTGTTACCGGTTCACGCAGGACCTATCTTATACGGGAACTGTTAAAAAACATAAAACCATCTGGCACAACAACAGATTACTACCCGGGTCTGGGATCTTTTGAGACACCCATCTTTAAAGTCACGATCTGGGTTGCCGGTTTTGACGTGGAATTGGAGGTTGGCATCCCGCCGAAACCATTGTTATCCATGTTGGATCAAACCCATTCGCAGGGGGTTTTGGGGGTGGATGTTCTGCAGGGATTTGAGGTTTGCCTGGCTCCGCGCCGCCGTGAAAGCATCTGGTGGAAGCGCGGCAGCGGCGGGGGGCAGGAACTGGAAGGTCAGCGCCGCGACCCGAATGATGTCCCCGGGTATTATTATTAATTAACCAATGTAGGGGTCGACATGTATGTCGACCCCTACATTATGATGTGGTCCTGGAATATCATTCCCAATTATTGAATATACGTCTTTACCTGCGGGTCATCCAGGAAGACCAGGTTCAAGATACCGGCAACAACTGATAACACATTGCCGTAAATGATGTTGGCGATCTCGAAAATGGCCAGTGTCTTGATGGTATTTGCGGCTACTAACTTACCGGAAAGCATCTTTGATGCATATACGATCTCAAAGACACCCAAAACGAGCGGAAGTACCGCCACAGGCAGGCATAATAAACCGACAATACTGACGATCGCCGCACCGGTAATGGATAAACCTGCTAATACATTCAAGATACCGTTAACCAGCATGATAATGGCTATCGCCTGGACTTTTCCAGGTGTGGATTGGTTTGGCATAACAATTTGTTCTGACATTTTTTCCTCTTTTATTAATGATTTATTGATTTCTATGTATGTATACGCGTGGACGAAGTGTTAGTTGCAATGATTTCGGGTTTCAGCTATAAATACTCTTGAATGACCGATAATAAGAATAATCTTGTTCTTTGGAGTTCATAAATGAAATCGTTGGAATGGAAAGAATCTTATTCGGTGGGAGTCCAGTCACTCAATGACCAGCATAAGGTGTTGATAGGTCACTTAAATACGATCTATCAATTATTCGATTGTCCCGATAATAAAAATCAGGTTGGGACGTTGCTGTCTGAACTGGAGCAGTACGCGCAGGTTCATTTTAAATTCGAAGAAGACTTGTTTATTAAAATATAAGTATCATGGACTGAAAAATCACGCTCTTGAACACCGCTTATTTGAAAACAAGGTCAGCGAATTCAAGGCAAGATTCAATTCGGCTGATGATAAAGTGACTCTGGATATGCTCGAATTCCTGGCAGATTGGTTGACCGGTCATATATTGGGCAGCGATCAGGAGTACCGGAGATATTTAAACAACTGCGGGGTGTTTTAACTATCTATCAAAGAGGGATATTGATACCTGGTAAAAATTTAGTTCTTCCCATTATCCTGCTGGCAATCCTTGTGGCTGGTTGTACTGCAAATCAGAAAACACCAGTCCCAATGCCTACTGTCACTTTAACGCCACCTCTTACTCCAACGAATACCTCAGTTCCAAACACAGCTGTACCCGAAATAACTAATGTCCCGGTAATTTCTAGGTATGCATTCCCCGAATCGATTGATCCGTCCAGGCAATACATGTTTTATCTGCATGGTAAGATCATTGAAGACCAGGGTCTAAATGCTGTCAGCCCCGAATATGGTCCTTATGAATATGAAGCTATATTAGAGAAACTGGGAAGTTCCGGTTTCGTGGTAATCAGCGAAATAAGACAAAAGAATTCTGACCCCATAGAATATGCAAACAAAGTTATTGATCAGATTAAATTCCTGCTTGATGGCGGCGTACCTCCCAAGAATATCACCGTTATTGGTGCATCGAAAGGTGCGGAAATAGCGATACTGGCTTCAAATCTTATAAAAAACGATGAGGTCAACTACGTCATTCTTGGGGCCTGCCATCTTGATAACATCCAATACTACAAACAGAGTGATATTTCCCTTTCTGGTAATGTATTGTCAATTCGCGATTCTGTGGATGAGCTATCAGGATCATGCGATGAATTATTTTCATTTTCCGAAGGTAAAGGTCTCACCAACCACAAGGAAATTATCCTGCATATCGGAACCGGACACGGAATTCTTTACAAACCATTGGATGAGTGGGTACTGCCAACAGTCGATTGGGCAAATGGAAAATAGAAAAGCTTAAACCTAGATCATCAGTTATATTCACAAAACATTCGGAAAAATCAATACGCTATATGATGCACGTCAAAGTAAGATTTGGTACAATAATCTCAGAATACATCCTTTCCCCTGTACAGGTAAAAGCTATCATGGATACTAATCCCGAATTCCCGTATGATTTTATTGATAAGGTCATCATCTCCAAAGACGATATTCAAAAGCGTGTACAGGATCTTGGCCGGCAGATCGCCATCGATTACAAGGATTCCGAAAAGCTCCTGCTGCTGGGATTGCTGCGCGGCAGCGTGGTCTTTATCACCGACCTGATGATGCATGTTTCCCGGCCAATGACGATGGATTTCATGTCCGTCTCCTCCTATTCCGGTTCCGAATCCAGCGGTTTTGTGCGCATAGATTCCGACCATAAGACCAATATCCGCGGCTGGGACGTCATCCTGATCGATGATATTGTCGATTCCGGTTACACCATTCAAACCGTTATCCCGCTTGCTCTTGGACAGGCAGCCCAAAAGCCTGAAAGTCTGTGCTTTGTTGGATAAGCCCGTCCGCCATAAGGTGGATATCCAGATCGATTACCTGGGGTTTTCCATCCCGGATTATTTCGTGGTCGGATACGGGTTGGATATCGACGAAAAAGGCCGCAACCTGCCATATATCGCCTCTGTAGACTTGAACAAATACAAGAAATAGGAAGATCATCATGCCTTTAGAGATCGTTGTAGGCGCCCAATGGGGTGACGAAGGGAAGGGCAGGGTGGTTGACCTGCTCTCAGAAAAAGCAGATATTTCTGCCCGGTACAATGGCGGGGATAATGCCGGCCACACAGTCACGGTCGGTGAGAAGATCTTCAAACTCCACATTATCCCGTCTGGTTTCATTCACCCCAAGACCATCGGTGTTCTGGGCAATGGCATGGTGATCAATCCCTCCACCTTGGTGGAGGAAATGGAAATGCTGAAGGCGGCAGGCGTGGAGGTTTCTCCCGCCCGGTTGTTGATCTCCGACGCAGCCCAGTTGATCACCCCGGCCCACCGGCTGCTGGACGCGCACAGGATGCCGCACTCGGTAAAGCGCAGATCGGCACCACCGGGCGCGGAATCGGTCCGGCTTATGTGGATAAAGCTGCCCGGCGCGGTTTGCGCACCGGCGAGATCCTGGACCTGCCATTCATTCAAACAAAGATTGATGGACCACTTCACTTCAAGAAGTACTATCGCTCAAGGCGCTGTATCAGCATCCGGGGATGGATGTGGAAAAAACCACCGCAGAATACATGGAAAAAGCTGCCGATCGATGCAGCCATACATTCGCCGCATTGGTCCAATCGTGAAAAAAGCACTCGATGATGGCAAGACCGTCCTTTCTGAAGCGGCACAGGGGACTTTGTTGGATCTGGAGCAGGGCACTTATCCATTTCGTGACCAGCTCCTGCACCACCTCGGCCGGCGTTTTCAGCGGCCTGGGGTTGGGTATCTATCCGGTCAATCGTGTGGTCGGTGTGACAAAATCCTTCCAGACGCGCGTCGGATCGGGTCCTTTCCCGACTGAACTGCTGGATGAAAAAGCCACCCTTCTGCGCGGTACCGGCAGCAACCCTTGGGATGAATACGGCACCACCACCGGCCGTCCGCGCCGGGTCGGCTGGCTGGATCTGGTGCTGCTCCGTTATGCTATCGAGATCAATGGTATTACCGAGTTGTTCATCACCAAAATGGACATCCTTTCCGGTATTGGCGAGATCCCGGTATGTGTGGCTTATAAAATAGATGGTAAACAATTGACCCAGTTGGAACGCACCGCCGATGCCCAGAGTATGGCACAGTATGTACCGGTCTACGAAACCCTTTCCGGTTGGCAGGAAGACCTGACAAAAGTTCGCGATTATGCTGAATTCCCGGCAGCTGCTAAAGAGTACATCCGCTTTATTGAAGAACAGTGCGGAGTACCGGTGCGGATGATCTCTGTCGGACCTGAACGCAATGCCGTGGTGATAAAGAACTGACCATGGAAAACTACAGCAGCTATCAGAGTCCTTTCAGCTGGCGTTATGGATCGACCGAAATGCGCCGTATCTGGAGCGAGGAAAATAAACGGCTCCTGTGGCGCAGGTTGTGGGTGGCAATGGCGGAGGCGCAGGTCGATTTTGGGTTGGTATCTGCGGAACAGGTGCAGGATCTGAAAGACCACGCCGGCGAGATCGATATCCCGGGTGCGCTTGCAGATCGAAGAGAAATTGCATCACGACCTGATGGCTGAGATCAAAGTCTATGCTTCACAATGCAAGGTCGGCGGGGGAATCATCCACCTGGGTGCGACCTCGATGGATATCAAAGATAACGCCGAAGTACTGCAAATGAAAGCAGGACTGGAACTCGTCAGCCAAAAGCTGGCAGTCTTATTGGACAGCCTGGCCGGGGCAATGGAACAATATGCCGCGCTGCCGGTCATGGCGTTCACGCATCTGCAGCCGGCAGAACCGACCACGCTCGGCTACCGCCTGGCCGAATACCGGGCAGGATCTGCTGGCTGACTGGAAGGCGATTAAGGAATTAAGGGCAGAGATTAAAGGCAAGGGATTCAAAGGCGCAGTCGGGAATGCGGCTTCTTATGTCATGCTGTTTGGTGAAGGTGGTTTTGATCGCTTTGAAAGCACCATGAGCCAAAAGTTGGAGCTGCCCTTTTATTCAGCAGCCACCCAGACCTATACCCGTAAGCAGGATCATGAATGTGCTGAATGCGTTGGCCAGCCTGGGGGCGACACTTTATAAATTTGCGCTTGACCTGCGCCTGCTGCAGTCTGAAGTGATCGGGGAGGTGGCGGAACCATTCGGGGAAGAGCAGGTGGGCTCTTCCGCCATGCCCTTCAAACGCAATCCCATCCAGTTGGAGAAGATCACCTCGCTGGCGCGGGAGTTATCCGCCATGCCCGCCGTGGCCTGGAACAATTATGCCCATTCAATGCTGGAACGCACCCTGGATGACAGCGCCAACCGGCGCAGCATATTACCCGAATCCTTCCTGATCGTCGATGAGATCCTCAAATCATTTACGAAGATCATTCAAGGACTGCAAGTCAGAACACAGGCTATCGATAGGACCCTGGCCAATTTTGGGCCTTTCGCGGCAGTGGAGCGGGTATTGATGGCGCTGGTGAAAAAGGGTATGGACAGGCAGGCTGCTCATGCCCTGCTGCGGAATCACAGCCTGAAAGCCTGGGAAGCGGTTCAGCGGGGGGAGAAAAATCCATTAAAAGGCCTGGTGGGTTCCGATCCGGCCATTAACAGCAAGATATCAAACCAGGAACTGGATGAGTTGTTCAGGGTGGAAAGCTATACGGGTATTGCCGAAAAGCGCGCACGGGAAATAGCTGCGGCAATTCGCGATCAAATCTCCCGTTAAATCCACGCAATTCACCAACTTAGAATACGATTTTCCCTGAGAGCCAATCGCCGGTCTCGCTCTCTAATTTCCACCGATACCAAAATCTTTCGCGATTTTTGTATATTAATATCGACTAACCCCTAATCACTCCTCACTAATCACTTTTCTTCCATCCATTCTCTATTCTCTATTCTCCAGTCATTCTTTTCCTTCCCCTTGACAACCCGACAAATCGGTATACAATAATACAAAGATACAATGATACAATTATGTTGATTGTAGAAACGGAGATAAATGAATTGAAAGCCATCCAGATTGACTTTAGGGCAGGCTCACCGATCTATATCCAGATCGTGGAACAGATCCGGCAGCAGGTTGCCTCCGGGGAACTCAGACCGAACGACCAGCTGCCAACCGTCCGCCAACTTGCATCCGAACTGCGGGTAAATTTCAATACGATTGCACGCGCATACCGGATCCTGGACGAAGCCGGTTTGATCTCGACCCAGCAGGGGCGGGGAACCTATATTCTGGAAGAAACCACCCCGGAAGTGAGCCGCAACATTAAAGATCAATCCTTACAGGAGATGGCAAGAACTTTTATACACGAAACAAAACAACTGGGTTTTTCCTTGGACGAGATCTTACTATGTCCTGAAAAACTCCGGTGACGAAAATATAACAAATGACGATTTGACAAACTGAAAGGCAGGAGAAAATGACTTTATCAAGCATGGTTAATAAAAAAGGGCAAAAGGGAAATTTGCCCAAGATCGACAACATCCATATCAACGGGATTGCCCTGGCTATATTCTTTGTGTTTATGTTAATCGGCATCATCGGAGCAGCTCTGATGGATTCCAAAGTTGCTGATTGGATCATCGGAGTTTTCGTGGCAGGATTAACCTTCATCGGGTTCATCTTCCTGTTTTCGTTCAAGGTGGCCCAACAGTGGGAAAAAGCAGTTGTGCTCCGCTTCGGAAAATTCCGCCAACTGAAAGGACCCGGCGCGTTTTGGGTGCTGCCATTGATCGACCAGACACCAACATGGATCGATCACCGTGTGATGGTGACTCCCTTCAGTGCAGAGAAGACTCTGACCAAAGACACTGTTCCGGTGGATGTGGACGCGGTCTTGTTCTGGCTGGTGTGGGATGCAGAAAAAGCCGCCCTGGAAGTGGAAGATTACCGGGCAGCCATATCCTGGGCTTCCCAGACGGCATTACGCGAGATCATCGGCCAGATGACACTGGCAGATATCCTGGTCGGACGCGCAAAGATGGATGCTGACCTGCAAAAGATCATCGACGAACGCACCACCCCCTGGGGCATCACCGTCCAATCGGTGGAAATCCGCGACGTGGTCATCCCCCGCGATCTGGAAGACGCCATGAGCCGCCAGGCCCAGGCCGAACGGGAACGCCAGGCGCGTGTCATTCTGGGTGAGTCCGAAATGCAGATCGCCCACAGTTTCTCTGAAGCTTCAAAGGCCTATATCAATAACCCGACCGCCTTGCACTTGCGCGCCATGAACATGCTCTTCGAAGGGTTGAAACAAAAAGGCGCCCTGGTCATCGTCCCCAGCAGTGCAGTCGACACCATGAACCTGGGTGGATTAAGTGGCATGGTCTCCCTGGCTCAAAACAATCTGCCGCCAGAGATGAAGTTGTAATAAGTAAATGTTTCACGTGAAACAAATGAAGAAGATAATTTAGAATTGGAGAAGAATGTCAACAAAGAATAGTTTATGGTCATCGCTTTACTGCTCGCCCTCACACTGGGAGTCAGCCTGATGCTGGGAAACCAAATGCCCGAACAAATGGCTTCCCACTGGAATGCCGCGGGTCAGGTGGATGGTTACAGCGATAAGAATACGGCCTTATTCCTGGTTCCGGGGATGGAACTGGGTCTGGTGGTATTGTTATTAGGCGTGCCCATGATCGATCCCCGCAAAGAGAATATCCAGAAGTTTCGCCCGCTCTACAATGTGTTCGTGATAGTAGTCTTGGGGTTCATGTCCTATATCCATCTGCTTACCCTGTTATGGAATCTTGGATGGAAATTTGATCTGGTGGTTTGGATGATTCCTGCTTTTGCGGTGCTGCTTTACTTTGCCGGGGTCCTGATGGGAAAAGCCCAGTCCAACTGGTTTATCGGGATCCGTACCCCATGGACATTGAGCGACAACCGCGTTTGGGAACAGACCCACCGAATCGGAGGAATCGCCTTTAAGGTTTGTGGCGCTATCAGCCTGGTGGGGTTGATCTTCCCGAGGTTGGCTATCTGGTTCCTGCTGATCCCGCTGCTCGGTACTGCATTCGGTTTGATCCTCTACTCTTACCTCTATTATCGCAGCCTGCATAAAGGCCTGGCTTAATTGTTTCACGTGAAACATCAGGTTGAATTATGAATAACATCATCGAAGTGAATAATTTGGTAAAAGAGTTTGCGTCAAAACGAGCCATCAATGATCTGTCGTTCTACCGTTAAACCTGGTGAGGTGTTCGGGTTGCTGGGTCCGAATGGGGCAGGGAAAACAACCACCATTCGAGTCTTGAATGGTTTACTTCCGGCGACCAGCGGAGAAGTGCGAATATTTGGGGAGAATCCCATTACGTCGGGAGAGATGGTCCGCTCGCGGGTTGGAGTGCTCACAGAAACACCCGCCCTCTATGAACGACTAAGTGCCCATGAAAACTTGCTGTTTTCGGGTCGATTGGCTGGCGTTCCGGAAACGGAGTTGGAGCAGCGCATATCAGAAGATAATGAGGTTCTTCGATCTGGAAGATCGTATGAAAGATAAATGCGCCGGTTTCAGCAAGGGAATGAAACAGCGTATGGCACTGGCGCGAGCTTTGCTGCATCGCCCGGAACTGATCTACCTGGATGAACCTACTTCCAGCCTGGATCCGGAGTCTGCTCAACAGGTAAATGACCTGATCGATAAGATCAGTCATGAAGACGGCCAAACTGTATTTTTGTGTACACACAACCTGGTGGAAGCTCAAAGGTTGTGTGACTAGGGTGGCGGTGATCAATCAATGGAGAATTGTTGGCGCTGGGTACCATGGAGGAATTGGCTAAATCATTATTTCCGGGAGTCTGGGTGGAAATTGAATTCCTGCAAATGCTTGCTGAAGATATGGTTGAGGCTATTAAAGGTGCTACCGGGTATTCAACAGTTAAGGCCGGAGGGAAACGTTCTGCATATCCAGGTGGCAGACAAGCCGGCAATATCCGATATCATCTTGCGCCTTTCTTCAATTAACGCAAGGATCACTCGTGTTACTCCTCGAGAAGTCACCCTTGAAGAAGTCTATTTTGCATTACAAAATCATCAATCAGGTGCATTATGAAAACTAGAAGTATTTGGACGATCGCCCGTAAGGATCTTATGGAGGTGCAGCAAAATTCAATGGCATGGAAGCCGGCGATCATCGTCCCGTTTGTCTTTTTTGTCCTGATTCCGGTGGTGATATTAGTCCTTCCGGGAATACCGTTCTTTCAAAAACAGGCGTTTAGTTCCAATGTGTCCATTGAACAAATCCGGTCGGTCCTTCCGGCAGAGATCCTCTCCTTAATCGCCGGAAAAACTGATGCACAAATCTTTCCTTTTGTTTTCCTGGGTTATCTTTTTGCGCCCATGTTTCTGATCATGCCGTTGATGCTCTCTTCCATCGTTGCAGCGGAATCGTTTGCAGGGGAAAGGGAGAGAAAAACATTGGAAGGGCTTGCTTTATACCCCGGCCTCGGATATAGAACTCTTTCTGGGAAAGGTTTTAGCTGCACTAATTCCTGCGCTGCTTGTATCCTGGATCAGTTTTTTGGTCTATACGATCATTATCAACACGCTTGGTTATCCATTAATGGGTGAGGTTTGGTTTCCACTCAATTCCTGGTGGCCTTTGATCTTTTGGATCACTCCTGCAATTGCGATACTAGGTATTTCAGTGACGGTGTTGGTTTCCTCCAAAGTTAACACATTTATGGAGGCATACCAGTCAGGAGCGGGGTTGGTCGTCCTTGTTTTAGGGCTGGTGGTCGGCCAGGCAACCGGCATAATTTACTTGAATGTTCCGATCGGGATGCTGGTTGGGCTGGTATTCTGGCTGATCGATGCGGTGTTGATTTGGTTTTGCTTAAAATCGTTTAAGCGCAGTCAATTAATTGGCAAACTATAAAATAGGAGTATCGAATGGAAGAGCAGTTACTCTGGGAATACAGGGTGCAGAATTTTGGAAGTGTTTGGAAGTCTTATAAACCAGAAGAAATGACAGCCGAATTAAACCTCTGGGGTGAGCAGGGCTGGGAGGTTGTCTCTGCCTCTGTCACCCCCAGCAGCACGATAACAGTCATTGCAAAGCGACCATTATCTGATTTCGAAAGGCGCAGGCGGTCCAGACCGGACTATAATTCATAGAACTTTTGTTCTGTTTGCAATATTATTAGGATATTAGACAAAACAAAATAATTAGATTACACTTTATCTATGTCGCCTCGAAACACAGGGCAATTAGATACAGATACCCGGCGTTATCTCCATCAATTAATAAAATTGGTGGAGATTAGTCTTACTTTAAATTCCACCAAAGAACCCGAAGAATTACTTCAATCGATCATTCTTACAGCAACCGATTTATTGGATTGTGAAGTTGCGTCCATATTATTGTACGATCCAGAATCGAAAAAGCTTAACTTTGCTGCTGCAACTGGAACCAATCATCAATTGCTGGCTGAGATTCCTGTTCCCAGTGACCAGAGTATCGCGGGTTTTGTATTTAGGGAAAAGAAGCCGATCCTTGTTCCGGATATTCATAATGACCCCAGGCATTACGATCTGGTAAGTGAAGAGGTCCACTTTCGTCCGCGGAACATGGTCTGTGTTCCGATGCTGATACGGGATCAGGTCATTGGTGTTTTAGAGGCTTTGAATAAAATAGAAGGTGTTTTTTCCAATGATGATGCTGATATTCTGGCGATCATTGCCTCCCAGGCTGCTGTAGCAATTCAGAATGCCCGTCAAATGCAGGCTCTGCAAAATGCATATGCTGAAATTCGCCGGGCGGACGATATAAAATCGCGATTTCTCGCTCTGGCGTCTCACGAGTTGAGGACTCCATTGCAGCATGTCCTCGGGTATGCGGGATTGCTGCTCGAATCTGAAAACCAGGATGTGATTGAAAAAGCCGACCGGGTTGTGAAGGCCGGCAACCGGATGAAGGCCATCATTGAGTCCATGACCAGCCTTGATCTTATCCGCCAGGGAAAATTGGAAGCCGAGTTCAAATTGCAGCCGATCCAGGCGATCCTCGAAAAAGCATTACAAGAAAAGAGACACGATATTATTGACCACAGGCATCTGGTCGAGTGGCACGTTCCCATGCAGCCGATCATTATCAAGGCTGATGAGAAAGCTCTTACCCAGGTATTTATCAATATCCTCGACAATGCCATTCGCTTTACGCCGGATAACGGACAAATATCCATCGATGCCAAACGCGATAAAAACAAGATACTGATATCAATATCAGACAGTGGTACGGGAATACCTGAAGATGAGCTTGAAAATGTTTTTAAGGATTTCTACCAATTGGAACAGCATCTTACCCGGACGCATGAAGGGCTTGGGTTGGGTTTGACCATTGCCAGGGGAATAGTAACCATGCACGGCGGGAAGATCTGGGCAGAGAGAATTAGTGATGAAAGCGGAACCATCATCACTGTATGTCTACCCGAAGGCAATATGCCTTCGACCGGGACTCTCAAGCGGATCATTGCACAGACTTAATATAAGCGACGGCTTTTCCTTTAATATCGTCCATCGCTAAAACCAGGCGATGCTCCGGGCGATAATCTGCCACATTGATCACCCGTAAGTAATCTTCCATTTTTATCATTTCAGGTAAAAAAGCCAGTAAGTGGTTGGGTAATCCATCAAAGAATTTCCTGTTAAACTGCATATCTGGATGATCCAGGTAGATAGCCAGTGGATAGATCTGTGATTCCAGGAGATCCTGGAAGAAATGCGTTCCAAAAGAAGGTTCCGGAGCATTCCCAAACCCCTCACCTGTTACTTCAACCAATGCCCGGCTGTTGTATATATCTCCATAGTTCACGTTAAGTCCGAGATCTGTATTGGTTGTTCCCCATCTTCCGGGTCCTACACATATGAACTCATCTTTTATTAGCAGCGTATTCAATCTTCCGATAGCCCGGCACAGTTCCATCCGTTGCTGTTGAGACTCCATGGCATAATATTTCTCGGGTGGTACGTAAATCACATACTGGATATCTGGAATCAACCCTTCGGGGACCATAAAATTTGTGGAAAAAATGACTTCATCCTCTTCCAGATTAATTGGAATTTGAACATGGGCCGCCATTTCCAACTGGCTCTGGGGTCGGCACTGTAGGATGGTGATATCCACATCCGGTTTTTCAGCCAGTAGATCTTTGATCTGGGCTGTAAACTCAACATCAACTGGAGCCTGGTAATGCGTTTCCAATGTGTGCAGTATGTGCCGCATATCTGCAGCAAATGATGTTCTTTTTAGAAAGTCTTCCATTGTGATTACAAGGTCAGAGATCTTTCCGCCGATCACCGTTGAACGTATCGAGCTGTAATATCCATCCTGGTCAACTTGTGCGATATATCGTAATGCTTCATAGCTTTCATCCAGTACTTCATCAATAGGGGCTACGGTAAATTGATTCTTCTTTAGATCGATCAGATCAATGAATTGCTGTGAATACCTGCGGATGGCTTCGGGTGAAGAATTCGGCCGAAGCAAAGGATGACTTAAAGCTACCAGCCTGGGATAATCATTTCCGACGCGGTCCACCGCTCGTGTCCCCATTCCCCATACCAGGCGGATAAACCCATCTTCACGCCGGATCTGAGGAGCCCATCTGTAAAGATTTCTGCTGAATGCCACACCGGCTGCCTGCGGGAAGAAATAGTCTTTAAACTTTTCCCCTTTTACGACCTGAATAAGAATTGCCATTCTTTCGTCGTAATCCTGCAATCCTTTGCTCCGACGGTAGAGCAGGGCGTTTGGGTTCAGAGTTGAAGAATAGATCCGCGCGATCGCTGTGGTTAATTCCGCTAGATTATCATCCACCTTCCCCTGGTTGGGGCAGAAGAAACTATCATACTTGCCGGCAAACGATGTCCCAAAATTATCTTCCAATAAGCTGGATGATCGTACAATGAGCGGTTTATTCCCTATCTTTAGTAATATGTTTTCCAGCTTGTCAATTACCTCTGTCGGGAAAACTCCTTTTACAAAATCTTTCTCTATCTCAGGAAACTCAGCCCGCATTTGTTCTTCGGGTTTATATTTCTGGTCATTCCAGTGGACCAAAGAATTCAATTCCATGAAAGTATAAAAAATATCCGCACCCAAATAAAAGGTTTCCGGGATGCTAACTGTAGATTTAATTTCTTTTTCCGCAAGGGTTTGTAATATCCGGTAAGCGAGTAGCATTCCAGCTGCTTTCCCTCCTATCCGCCCGTTGCCAATTTTGTGACGGCGTATCTCATACAGGTCGTTTACAGTGAACCATCCGCGCGCAACATTGATATACCTCAGTTGGTCGCTAATGAGATTGCGAATAAGGACAACTTTCAGTTCGCTCAATCGGGGGATAAGCTTAACTTTTTCCTCTTCGGGCATCCTTTCGATGATCATGGCCTGTTCTAGGATGAGATCCTGAGGTGCTAATTCAGGGTTAATGGATAAAAGCGAATCCCGGGCTTCTACACCATGTTCCTGTAATACACTGGCAATGATCTCTTCGAGGGCGTGAATATCGAGGTTAACACTGAAATAATACTCTGTTAACTGGTCACGCATAAAACAAAGGCGCGTTTCCCAAATTTCATTTGATTCTTCCTGCAGTGGATCGTTTATTCCTTCCCGCTGCTGTGATTGGGTGGCTGCCAATCGCACTTCGTCTTCGAAAAATTCCCTCTGTAAAATACCCTGTGAATACATCATCTTTCGCATTCTTGAGCGAATCCGTCCACCCAGGATCGGGTATTGTATTAATGTGAGGTGCGTTGTCAGCAGTCTATCGGATGCAGCAGGAAGAAAATTGTAAGGTTGCATATTTTCATTATAGCAAACTGGTAAAAATGGGATGTGTAATTAATTAGGTTCTTTGTGGAAATAAAAAGATGGCGGACCTAACCGCCATCTTGATAAACAAATACCATTCTTATAGATGCATAGGCATGATGACATGAGTAAAACTGTCATCACCAACTGGGTGGATAACTCCCGGTGTGTTTGCAGCAGTGGTCTCTAGGGCGACATTCGGTGATTTGATCACCTCCAATACCTCGCGTAGAAATCGTACATTGAAGGCGATAAGGAGGGGAATTCCTTCGATGGTAGCGTCAAGCACCACATCAGAAGAGCCGGTCTCTTCGTTGGCTGCGTTCATTTCCACAATACTGACCTGGTCATCGCCCATCGGTTTAAGGTTTACCCTGGCGACATTTGATCCTTCCCGGGCAAAGACTTCCACCTGTTTACAGGCTTTGAGCATGCTCGAAGTGGATAGTATGGTTCTGGTTTTATAATTTCGTGGAATAATCTGATTAAAATCAGGGAATTTACCTTCGATCATCTGCGATGCTAGTTCAACGTCTTTGAGAGTAAATATCACCTGTCCCCTTCCAGCAGGAATGGTCATTGTGACAGATTGCTCGCTTCCTTCCGCTATCCTTGCCAGTTCACTTAATGCCTTGGCCGGGATGATCACCGAAAGAGGAGCGGCCACAGGGGAGGATAATGCGGCAGTCTTCACTGAAATCCGAAAACCGTCTGCTGCCGCCATGGTCATTTCATTATCAACAATGGACAACTGTGCACCCATGAGAACCGGCCGGGCTTCATCTGGTGATGCAGCAAATACGACCTGCTGGATCATTTCCTTCAGGTCAGCCACATTTAATACCACGCCTGAATCCGGGTCAGGAACAGGCATTGGGGGGAATTCCTGTGAATCGATCCCTTTGATATCACTGGAAGTCGTTGTGCATTTAATCTCGATGCTTTGTGTGCGGGAATTTAATGTTAACCAGAGGATCTCGTTTGGCAGTGTGTTTACCAGATCAGTCAGCGTCCTGGCTGGAATGGTGATGGAACCTTCCTCTTCTATCTTTGCCCCGATCCAGCATGTAATACCCATTTCAAGGTTTGTCGCTGAAAGGCGTAGCCTTCCTTCGTCGGTTGCCAATAATACGTTTGAAAGAACCGGGAGGGTGCTTCTAGAAGCTACTGCTCGTGAAACAATGCTCAATCCATGTGCCAGGTTTTGTTGCGAGACGGATACTTTCATTATTAACCCTCATTATTCGAGATTATTAAATAAGTATACAAGAAAATGATGAAATTTAAGAAATGTTTCAAACATATTTTACTCGATAGCTCAGTTTTTTGAAAACTCGATTCTGCTATAATAATACTAAATCAGGTTTTACCTACATTTCCCGCAGAGGAGATACTATGGACCCCAGTAAGCTGTTTTATTTAGGCCGTAAATTCGATCTATCCACTGGAAAATCCACATCGGATACTGTTTATTATGATCCTGCCGATCTAACCACACATGGAGTCGTCACCGGAATGACTGGTTCAGGTAAGACGGGTTTATGTATCGGCTTATTAGAAGAAGCGGCTTTACAGCATATCCCGGCGATCATTATTGACCCCAAGGGCGACCTTACCAACCTAGTGCTCCATTTCCCCAATCTCTTACCGACAGATTTTCAACCCTGGGTTGACCCGGATGCGGCTCGGAAGGCTGGTAAAACCGTGGAAACACTCTCACAGGAGACAGCCAAATCCTGGAGTGACGGATTGACCGCCTGGGGAATCGGTTCGGACCGCATCAAATCCTTGTCTGATTCCGTTCAATTTTGCATTTACACTCCCGGATCCGATTCCGGTATACCAGTAAGCATTCTCTCCAACCTGAAAGCCCCCGAACTATCCTGGGAGGGAAACCGCGAAGTGTTAATGGAAAAGATCATCAGTACTGTATCTGCTCTGCTCGGTTTGGTGGGGTTGGAGGACATTGACCCGGTCCGTTCAAGGGAACATATCCTGTTAACTAATATTTTCCAGAACGCCTGGAGTCAGGGTAAAGATCTTGATCTATCAGAACTCATCTTGCAGACCCAGAGCCCGCCTTTCGAAAAATTGGGTGTATTTCCCATGGATCGGTTCTACCCGGAAAAAGACCGGACCGAGCTGGCCATGTTGCTGAATAATATCCTTGCTTCCCCATCCTTCCAGATATGGATGTCTGGCGATGGGTTGGATATTGGGAAGATGCTATATGCACCTGACGGAACTCCCCGGCATTGCATATTCTATATCGCGCACTTATCTGATACTGAGCGAATGTTTTTTGTCACCTTGTTGTATTCTTCCATCGAATCCTGGATGCGTCAGCAGACTGGCACCAGCGGATTGCGAGCCCTCGTCTATTTTGATGAGATCATGGGTTATCTGCCGCCGGTGAGCAATCCACCGTCCAAAACTGTCATCCTGCGTTTATTGAAACAGGCGCGTGCCTTTGGAGTGGGTTTACTCCTGGCCACCCAGAACCCTATCGACGTGGATTATAAAGCGCTCTCCAACGCAGGGACCTGGTTCATTGGCAAATTGCAGACTGACCAGGACAAGCAGCGCCTGTTGGATGGATTGGAAGGTGTGGCTGGAGGAATGGATCGGAATAGGTTTGATAACCTCATCTCATCCCTCGGAAAACGGGTTTTCCTGCTTCACAATGTCCACGAATCTGCGCCGCAAGTCATGCAGACCCGTTGGGCCATGAACTTCCTGGCGGGTCCATTGACCCGGATTCAGATCCCGGCATTGAACAAACTCGCAGGTGTTTTGGCTTCTGCAACCAAAGGTTCTTCAATCTCTTCCGCAGCCAGGAACGGAAACTCTGCAACCGGAGTTTCTACCTCACCAGAAACACCGCAGAATACTGGTTCATCTTCAACTAATGAATTCTCTAATACACGTCCTTCCGTTCCAAAAGGGATTGACGAATACTTCATGCCAAATAACCTGACCCTTTCAGAGAGTGCTGCTGTATCCAAAGCAGCTCTGTCCTCTGGTTCAACTGAACCACGTATGGTTTACCGGCCTGCGATCATTGGTCAGGTGCAGATCCGCTACCTGGATAGACGTTATAACCTGGACCAGGTGGTGAGTAAAGCTGTTATGGTCTTGAATCCGGATAAACGCGGAATGATCCATTGGGAGAGTTTTGTTTCCTCGCCATTTAAACCTAATGATTTGACCGGTCGCCTGGATCCTCGCGGGGTTTATGCCTCTCTTGACCAACCATTGTCAGACGTAAGAGCAATGGGATCAATCCAAAAGGATTTTGCTGATTGGGTATTTCAAACGGGAGAATTACGCCTCCTTGCGAATTTAACTTTGAAGGTATTCGCCTCACCTGAAAAAAGTGAATCTGAATTCAAGGATCAATGCCGAATTGCTGCAGAGTCTTTCCTTAAAGATGACTTGTCAAAACTGGCTGAAGCGAATAAGAAAAAACTATCTGGCCTCCGGGATAAATTGGACAAAGAAGAGCGGGAACTGGCGCGGGATAAATCCGAACTCAGTCAACGGACAATGGAAGAGGTCGGTTCTGGATTGGAAACTGTTCTGGGTCTTTTTGGCGGCAGGAAGCGCAGCGTGAGCACAAATTTGACCAAACGCCGTATGACTTCCTCTGCAAAAGCGAATGTGGAAGAATCTGTGGATACCATCGAATCCCTGAAGAAACAGATCGCCGAATTCGAAAAGGTTTACGAAACCGAAAAGGAAGCCATTCAGGAGAAATGGAACAAAGTTGCTGATGAAACGACAACCATACCGGTCGTTCCGTCAAAATCGAATATATTCACTGAAGCATTCGGCGTGATCTGGCTTCCTTATTACCAGATTCTATCTGGCGGACAGACCCAACTGCTGCCAGCTTATAAATCCTAAAATATCGGACACATGACCAGATACTTTGCCTTTTTGCGTGCCATAAACGTCGGCGGCCATACAGTCAAAATGGATGATCTTAAATCCCTTTTTGAAGGCTGTGGTTTCACAAGCGTAGAAACGTTTATAGCCAGCGGAAATGTTGTCTTCGATTCCCCCGTTGAAGATAACCATATATTAACCCAAACAATAGAATCTTGCTTAAAGGACAAACTTGGCTACCCGGTGGCTACATTCGTGAGGACCGCTGAAGAGTTGTCCGCAATCATAAAAAATCAACCCTTTTCGGATTCCGATGAAGCAAACATCTACATTGCATTTGTTGCTATGGCTCCGGATGAACAGGTCCGCAATAAATTGTATGCACATAATTCAACTGACAACCATTTCCTTATCCAGGACCGGGAAGTTTACTGGTTGTGCCGTACGAGGTTCAGCGATTCGGTTTTTTCGGGTGCGCAGTTGGAAAAAACACTGGGTATGCCGGCGACAATTCGCAACCGTACTACTTTGCAAAAAATGGTGAACAAATACTTGCTGCTTTAAAATTTGCTGTATTTTTTCTGAAGGGCTACAATTTAAAAGATGGCTATCATTTCACGTAGAGCGCTTCGCTCTTTTACCACTAATATATTTAACGGACTAATGAATATCCATTTCATTGGACTGGAGAATGTTCCGCTAACCGGACCTTGTATCCTTGCCACCAATCACCTTAGCCGTCTGGATACTCCCCTCATATTTATGGCAATTGATCGGGAGGATCTTTCCGGCCTGGTGACTCACAAATATCGTTACAATCCTTTATTTGCTCTTTTTGTAACAGTATCCAATTCAATTTGGATCAATCGCGATATCGCCGATTATCAAGCCATCCGTGCTTCGTTGAAACACATAAAAAGTGGGGGGATTCTGGGCATCGCTCCCGAGGGTACGCGCAGTCGGAACGGCAAATTGATCCAGGCAAAAAGTGGAGTAGCTTTAATCGCTGAAAAAGCCGGTGTTCCTATTATCCCGGTAGGAATCTATGGTTCTGAAGACACCATGTTCAAATTGAGGCACTTTCAGCGGCCGGATGTTTATGTAATCTTTGGTAAATCTTTTCTTCTACCGGCGATAGATCGAGTAGATCGTGAGGCGTCTCTGCTTCGAAATACCGACGAGATCATGTGCCGTATTGCGGTCCTGCTTCCAGAAAAATACCATGGTTTTTATAGTGGTCACCCCAGAATCAAAGAACTTGCAGAAGGTAAGGATCAATGAACCAAAAACATGTCATCGTAGCCGGTAATATTGGCGTTGGTAAAACATCCCTGGTTAGTTTGCTTTCTGCAAAAATGGATTGGGAACCCTATTTTGAACCTGAGGCAGCCAACCCCTACTTAACCGACTTTTATAAAGATATGAGCGGTTGGGCTTTTCACTCGCAGGTGTTTTTCCTTTCCAGGAGATTAAAATCACATCACGAAATTTCCATGTTTTCACGACCTGTATTACAAGATCGCAGTGTATATGAAGATGCGGAAATATTCGCAAAAAACTTGCATTTGCAGGGTTATATCAGCCCGCGGGATTTTAATACCTATTGTGACTTATATAAGACCCTGCTGGAATTTCTTCCTCCCCCGGATCTTGTCCTCTATCTACGTGCTTCTGTTCCCGTTCTGATCAAGCGTATCAATCAACGAGGGAGAGATTACGAAAAGAATATCTCAGCAGATTATCTGGAGGAGTTAAATCTGCTTTACAATTCCTGGATTTCCGATTTTACTTTATGTCCGGTATTGACCATCCCGGCCGATAACATGGATTATGTCGAAGTTCCTGCTCATCTTGAATTGATCATGCAAAAAGTTCAGGAGAAATTAACCGGTAAAGAAATAGTTGATTTTTCACCGGAGGAGATCAGTTAAGAAAATAAGAATTATTCTTTTGAGGGGAACGGATCGACAACAATCTTTATCGCCGTTCTAACTTTTCCATCAATTTCCACATCTACAAATTCTGGAATGCAATAAATGGGAATTCCATCTTCTGCAAGATATCCCTTGGCAAGAACTACCGCTTTGACTGCCTGATTAACTGCTCCTGCCCCGATTGCCTGAACTTCCGCATGTTTATGATCTCTCATAACACCAGCAATTGCCCCGGCTACTGCCGCAGTACGTGAAGTTGCAGATACTTTAATGATGTCCATTTCCTTCTCCCTTGGAGAACATCTGCCTTATTGTATGGTGGACTAGACAATATCTTAAATCGATTGTACAAGATTCAGATATGGTTTTCAATAGCATTGTATTTATATGAAGTTAATCAGTATAGTATTCATAGTAGGGGTTGTGGATAAGTGGAGAAATAATCAGGGGTGATAGTTCTTTATTACAAGTAGAATAGAACAAAGGGCATGAAAATAAGACACGAAATCAAATCAGTTTGCAAACCGATAGTGATTTAATGGAGAAGAAATTATTTCACCTTAAATTATTCAGGCTGTGAAGGAATACGGGATAAACCAATCGTGAGAGCGAGGATAAAGTTTTCTCCTGTGGATAATGGTTGATTTATAACAAATTCTTCCACAAATTTATACAAAGGTAATAATGAATCATTCGTACTTCTCACAAATTTATCCATGAATAAGCGTTATGTTTATTCGAAAATTATCTCATTAGTTATTCATAATGTATTAGGGGATGAAAAAAACAACAGTATTTAAATATAGTATTTCCTATCAAGACAGGATATACAACGAATAACATTGGAAAGGGGCAGAAAATTTGGAAAAACGGCTGATCCACAGGTTATACCGGGTTATCCACAGAGTGGTATAAAATTCAAGTAGTCGTTTATTAACGATCAGAGGTAATAATGGCAGATGTAATCATCCTTTTTGCAGGTTTTCTCGTCCTTATCTTCATTTCAAGAAATACTATCCGTTCATTACACTCTCGCGGACTCTACCGGTTGGCAGCATGGTTGGGAATATGGGCGTTATTTATATTGAATTGGAGAGCCTGGTTCCGGAATCCTTTTTCGATCAACCAGTTGATTTCCTGGGGATTCCTCATAATTTCTATCATCCTGCTGGTAATGAGTTTATCAACGTTGAATCGTGTCAGGAAAACCAGAGCAAACCAGGGCTGATGATACCCTGCTGGGACTGGAAAAGACAACGAAACTGGTGACCAGTGGTATTTACCGCTATATCCGCCACCCGATGTACAGCTCATTGTTATTTCTTGGTTTAGGTATATTTTTCAAAGCGCCAGCTTTATGGGGATTTGTTCTCCTGATCCTGGTGATCATCTTCCTGGTGTTGACAGCCAACGCTGAAGAGGCTGAAGATATTCAATACTTTGGGGACACCTACCGGGATTATATGAAAAGAACCAGGAAGTTCATTCCATACTTATGGTAATATGCCAAAGAAGGGGGGGGTTGGATAAGGAGTTAGTTACTACATAGATCTTACAAAAGATCGAAGCGGATACCGTGTTGGAGGAAAGTGGAACAGGGGGCTTACCATGGTTTCGGCATAAATCAGTAGAAATCAAGTATTCTTTTCCCCAAATCGTGTTTTGCTTCTTCTTTGGATAATAAAATCGTAAATAACAGCCATTCTCCCGGATTGGTTATCAACATTATTGCAAAAGTGGCTATAATCAATTAAATCAAAATACCTATGAGGGGGATTATTTTGTTCTCGGCGGGGAGACAGGTTATGAAATCCAGAATACTAAACAAAATTATCATCGTTGCGATGCTTATCCAGGCTTTACCGATCGGCCAGGTTTCTGCAAATCCAGTTGGTTCCAAAGCTGAGCACTCCCCGCAAGGGGAATTACAACAGGGGACTACTCCGCCTGTCACCAATATAAGCGATGAAACGGGAATGGTGACATTCATCGGGTCCTCAAATGGAGATCCAATCGCTGTACCTGGCGCTGAGTTGTCATCTCTTTCAACTACAGAAAAGGCGGATGCAGTTCTTGGTGTTTATGCTCCGCGGTTTGGCGTCCAGGACCCGGCAAAAGAATTATCGTTAATAAAAAGCGAATCCGTTGAAAGTGATCAAAATTACTTCCGCTATCAGCAGACTTTCCAGGGAGTACCCATTTTCGGTGGTGAGATCATCGTCAATATGACCGCCCAGGGAGACCTGTCTTCCATGTCTGGAGAGGCTTCTCCAAATCTATCCATGGAAACCACCCCGCAGATCAGTGCTGAAGAATCCCGCAGTCAGGCTGAAGAATTGATGGTTGTCCGTTATGGGGTGGATGCTGCAGACCTGGTCCTGACGGATGCTGAACTGTGGATCTTTGACGAACGCCTGATCATGCCATCCAAAAAACCCGCCGAATTGGTCTGGCGCTTTGAAGCAAAGTCTGCCAACGACAGATCATTGGATATATTGATATTAGTGAACGCCGAACGGGGAGGGATCAGCCTGCAATTCAACCAGGTGGATACCGATACAACCGGCCAGACCTGGATTCCATCCGGACAGCAGCAGGAGGAGATCCCCACAGAAGTACCGACTGAGCTTCCGACCGAAACACCTCTCCCGACCGAAACACCGGTCCCCACCGAGACATCCGTTCCGACAGAGACAACCCTACCAACAGAGACACCTCTCCCGACAGAAACACCGACCGAGATCCCAACCGGGCTGCCCACTCCAACCGAGACTCAGACGGCCACCCCTGAATCGGACGATATCTCCGCGAGTTCCGGAATCTGGTATGTTGCCACCACCGGCAGTGATGCCAATGACTGCCTGACAACCACCACCCCCTGCGCGACGATCCAGGGCGCATTGGATAAAGCGTATAACTCCTCTACAATCAATATTACTGCCGGGACTTATTATGGAGCGAGCGACAGTATAGTAAAAGACGATCGTAGTTTTTCCCTCATTGGTGGGTGGGATCCCACATTTTCATTCCGGGCTGGTATGACAAGGTTGGATGGACAGAATGTCCGGAGAGGTATATATGTAGATGATGATCTTCCAAATATTAGTATGGTCACCATAAAGAATTTTGAAATTGTTAATTGTAGAGCACCATCTAATGGAAACGGAGGGGGGATTTATGAAAGCCAACAGGCCCAACTTACGATTATTAATAGCTCAATCCATAACAACCAAGGTGGTTCGGGGGGTGGAATATATTCTGGTACATCCAGTAGATTAAAAATCATCAATTCCACTATCGGCGAAAACACAGCGACGTATGGAGGGGCGATTTATCTGTCACAATCACACTCTTTGCTATTAAGTAATTCAACAGTTTTCCACAACTCAGCTAGTTCCTCTGCTGGAGGAATTGGGATTTGGAACGTTTCAAGGGATCGTTTGAACATCTATAACTCAATCATTGCCGGTAATATTGCACCGCTTCATCCTGATTGTTCTGCACCAGACACAGCAATTAACTCAAAAGGCTATAATTTTGTTCAGAATACTTCCGGCTGCAGTTTTACCCCAGCAACGAGTGATATCATTGGCCAAGCAATACAACTTGGCTCTCTCTTGCCAACCGGGGTCTATTTTGTGCCTCCTACAAGCCAAATTGTTGACACTGGTAATCCAATTCTTCCAGGAAGTGGAGGTTACGCATGTGAAGCAGAAGATCAACTCGGCACAATTCGTCCAATTGATGGAAATTTCGATTCGAATAGCCAATGCGATATTGGAGCTTATGAATCGTCGGCTCCAAATTACTCACCCATGGCGACAACTATTGACATTATTAGCGGGAACAACCAATCAGTTCAATTCTTTACTGACTTCCAACCCTTCTCAGTAATTGTAAGAGATCAAAACGGAGTGCCTTTCCCGGGCGCTACCGTAGTTTTTACTGCACCGGCGAGCGGACCAAGTGGCAGCTTCTCTGCACCAGACACCAACAGCACAACCTTAGTCACTGATACAAGCGGGACAGCGACTACATCTATTTTTACGGCCAATAATATTCCAGGAAGTTATGTAATTGAAGGATCAGTCGAAGGAATTAGTTCCCCACTGATATTTCAGCTTGAAAACCGCGATTTCTGGTATGTCTCTACCCTGGGAAACAACTCCAATGATTGTAACTCTGTTACCACACCCTGCGCTACTATCCAGGGAGCACTGGATAAGGCAGCCAGCAGCGATACCATTAAAATTTCTGCAGAGACATACTATGGTACCAATACCAATATAATTGTTATTTCCAAAGATATCACCCTTATTGGTGGATGGGATTCTTCATTCACGTCTCGCGAAGGAATGACAAAACTGGATGGCCAGAATAACCGTCGGGGTATATATATTCATTCATCCAGTACATTGGAAAATGTTGTTATTGAAAATTTTGAGATTTTCAACGGGAAACTCTATGGCTCCCAATCAGCAGGCGGGGGTATCTCAGTTGTAAATCTTTATAATTTATCCATTATTAATGGTTCCATTCATAATAATTATGCAATTGATTTCGGAGGTGGTATAGCCTCCAATGCAAGAAATTTGACATTAATAAATACCACAATCGGGGAAAACAGTGCCCGATATGGGGGTGGAATTTATTACAATGGATTTGGACAGTTAAATATTCTTAATTCCACCATTTACAATAATTCAGCAACTGTCCAAAGCGGAGGTGTTCGTGTATATACATCGTATGAAACACCCAATATTAGAATTCAAAACTCAATAATTGCAAATAATTCGGCTCCTTCTGGGTCTGATTGCTATTTTGACTTTCATACTAACTCCCCATACAATGGGTATAACTTGATTGAGGATAATACTGGATGTAACTACACACCATCAACAGGTGATATCATAGGACAAGAGGCAATTCTTGGATCATTATTGCCTACCGGGATTTATTATATTTCCCCTCTCAGTCCGGCAATTGACGCAGGTAATCCCCTCCCGCCCGGAAGTGGTGGCAGTGCTTGTGAAGCTTATGACCAACTTGGCGTGGCTCGACCGCTTGATGGAAACGAAGACTCGATAAGCGCATGTGATATTGGGGCGTATGAATTTTCTGCCTCGAGTTATACCCCTGTCGCAACAACCATTGGTATAGTCAAAGGGTCTTTACAAGCAGTTCAAGTCAATAGACCATACCTGCCATTATCGGTTATAGTTCGAGACCAAAACGGAGTTCCCGTTACAGGCGCAACGGTGACGTTTTCTGCTCCAGCAAGCGGTTCGAGCGGAATATTCAGCGACACGAACACGTTTATTACTACAGCCATAACTAATTCAACCGGTGTTGCTACCTCATCTGTCCTAACGGCTAATAATATTCCAGGTGTTTTATTAGTTAATGCGGAAGTTTCCGGAATTGATGACCCGGTGAATTTTCAGCTGCAAAACCGCGGTTACTGGTATGTTTCAACTCTTGGTAATGATACATTTGATTGCGTTACTTCGATTACCCCATGTGCAACATTGAGTTCGGCAGTTGAAAAAGCCATTCTTGGGGATACTATTCTACTAGCAGTCGGGAATTATCATAGGTCAAGCATACCCACATATTCGATAAACAAGTCGCTTAACCTGCGAGGCGGGTGGGATAATTCTTTTACTTCCCAAGTCGGTTTGTCCACTCTTGACGGGGACAAAACAAATACAACAATCCTAACAGTAAACTCTGGAACATTCCTTCTTGAACGTCTGCAAACTCATAAATGGAGATTTAGGCATATCGGCTAATGGCATCACCAATATACGTCAATCTATCATTCATGGAAACAATAGAGGCGTATATATACGGGGAACAGTAAAAATAATTGACACTACCATAGGCGGTGGAAATACCGGGATCGATATGGTGTTGGGGCCAGTAACAATAAATAATTCAACTATCTGGAATAATTTCGATGCCATTCATACAACTACCTCCTCCCCTCTAACCATTCAAAACAGTATTCTTGTTGATAATTTTAGTGTGGGGGGAAGATCAAGTTGCCAAAGTGCAAATATTGTTTCAGCAGGGTATAACATAATTGATATAAATTGTCCTGTTAACTCTCTTCCCACGGACATTATCGGGGTTGACCCTCAACTCAGTGATTTTTTAGAAGATAGTTTTTACATACCGCTGCCCGGAAGTCCTGCCATTGATGCGGGGAATCCAGCTACTCCTGGAAGTGGGGGGGGTGCTTGCGAAATTGACGACCAGGTAGGTACAACTCGCGCGGTTGACGGAAATGCAGATGGGATCAGTCTTTGTGATATAGGTTCGATGGAGTATTCTGGAGGGGGAAATGCTCCAAAATACATCATCCCACATCAAAATAAAATCCGATTGCAAGAACCGGGGTCTGTTGTTTCAATACCTCTGGGAATTTCAGTCTTGGACGAGTCCGGGAAAGGAGTATCTGGTATTGACATTACCTTTTCTGCTCCAGCCTCCGGAGCCAGCGGGGTTTTTTCTACCAACGAGTCAAACTCCATCACGATCACAACCAACACTCTCGGATTGGCTTTTCCGGGTGATTTTGTCACAAACGAATCAACGGGTTATTTTGCCATTTCGGTTACAGCCGCGGGATTGGACGCCAAGGTCAAATTCGATCTGGTGAACGGAGGGGATATTTCCACATTTACAACGAACCACCAGTTTGGCTCTCTCCCGGGCAGCTTGGTATGTGATGGATTACAACCCGAATGTACAAACGGAATCGACCTGGACGCGGATCACGCCCAATCGTACGGTATAGATACCTTTGCTTATTACCTAAAACACCATAACCGGTATAGCCTGGATGGCGATGGGATGCCGGTCATCAGCACAGTGCACTATGGCTCCTGGTATGATAACTCCTTCTGGGATGGCACACAGGCAGTTTTTGGAGACTACCAGCCCACAGATGACACGGTTGCCCATGAACTAACCCATGGGGTGACGGATTATACCTCCGGATTATTCTACTATTACCAGTCCGGCGCTATCAGTGAATCGTTCTCCGACCTTTGGGGGGAGTTCATCGACCAGACGAATGGAGCAGGTAAAGATACTCCATCTTATAAATGGGACTTGGGTGAAGATAATCAAATCTATCGTAATATGGAGAATCCCGAAGAGCATCAGCAACCGAGCCGCATGTCCAGTCCATATTACCATACAGGAGATATTGGCGATTCGAATCCAGCACACTTTGACAACGGAGGAGTGCATACCAACGGCGGCGTAAATAATAAAGCGGTCTACCTGATGACGGATGGAGGAACCTTCAATGGTTACACCGTTGCCGGGCTGGGAATGGATAAGGTGGCTGCAATTTATTATGAAGCCCAGACCCATTTATTAGTTTCCGGGTCCAACTACAAGGATCTGTATTATGCCATTCATCAGGCATGTTTGAATGTCATTGGGGGCGCAGAGGGTGTTTCACTGGCAGATTGCGCTGAAGTTCAAAAAGCAGTGGACGCGGTTGAGATGAATAAATCCCCCTTAACTAACTTTATGCCTGAGGCTCAAATTTGTGCAAATAATGCTCAACCCAATAATCTGTTCTTTGATGATTTTGAATCCACCAATAGTTCCTGGGACTTCACAACTCATATTCCCCCCAATGTAAGCTGGGAAAGGGTGTGGGGTTATGCGGCTGAAGGTGAATATACCCTTTTCGGTCCAGATCTAAGCACCACTACCGATATTTCTGCCGCAATGACATCCCCGGTAAATATTCCAACCACCGGAACCACCTACCTCCATTTCAGACACGCCTTTGGTTTTGAATACGGTGTAGATGATTATGGAAATTTACTGAACTGGGATGGTGGAGTTCTTGAATATCGCATCGATAATGGCGCATGGCAGGATGCCAACCCCCTGTTTGATAGCGGCCAGGGATATAAAGGTAGTATTTTTAGATACTCTATTGGAACCAATCTGTTAATGGATCGGAATGCATTTGTGCGCGACAGCCATGGTTATGTTTCATCGCGCTACAATTTGAGCACAACTGCAATCCGGGGACATAATGTCAAATTCCGCTGGCGGGTAGGGACTGATTTTTATGGGAGCAATTTGGGTTGGGTCGTTGATGATGTTCGTATTTACACATGCGATACTATTTCCCCCGGGGCATCGGCCTTTTCAGACGATTTCTCCACAGCTAAAAGTTGGACGGATACTACCAGTGGCCTGGTGGTTCGCGATACCACCAATCAACAATTAAACTGGACAGCACGCCAGGATACTCCACTGCATTATTCCATTCCAATATATGCGACCAATGACCCCATCCAGCTTGATTTCCGCTTCAAAGTGAATAGCTCAACAGATGACGGGTTAATTTGGGTCGGTTTAGCCAGGGAACTCGACGATATTTCTCCTGCAGTGGCGGGGGTAGATCTTGCCGGTACTTTCCTGGGCATCGACTCTGCCAACAAGATCCAATTCCTCTCTTTAAACTCCGACCTGTCTGTTTCGCTGGTGGACCGGGCTGCGTCCACCGTGCAATATGACGGCAATAGTGTCTGGCGGCGGGCCATCCTCACTATCAACGATTTGGATTGGAATATTGAGGTTAAAGACGATATTGGCAACCAGGTTGGGCAGATGTCAGGAACGCTGCTTCAAAGGCAGGATCATTACAAGTACCTTGTGCTGATGAATGACTTCGGTGGCGGAACAGGAATCGAAACGGGGTCGATTGATGATATCAATATCTATGGCACAGCTTGTCATACTCTTACGCTGACACACACTGGTAATGGTAGCGAAGTCACAACTTCTCCGCAAAACTCGCCATACTGTCCAACTGGTATGTATCTTCCAGGTGAAACGATCCAACTTACGGATGCCCTGTCCGATCCCGGTTGGAAAATTTCCGGCTGGACAGGGACCGGGAACAATTCGAGCGTTTTGGATACTAATTCATTGGTCATGCCAAACCAGGATCATACCGTCATAGCCAAGTACATAATTGATACAAGTACATATTCGATCTCAGGTAAGATCGTGACTTTAAGCGGAACACCATTGGCTGGTGTTACTGTCAACGACGGACTTGGGCATACGTCGATTACCGACTCGAGTGGCAACTATTCGCTATTAAGGTTAAGCGCCGGGATCAAAACCATCACACCCACAAAAACTGGTTTTACTTTCGCACCCGTAAATCGACAGGTCAGGATTGGCCCGAACGCTACCGGGATCAATTTTACTTCCGATAATCAGGTCCCAACCAATTTAAGTTTGGTACCAAATTCGGCCATACCAGGTGGACCCTCCTTCACCATCACCGTGAACGGAACATATTTTGTTGGAAATTCTGTCGTCCGGTGGAATGGAATAGACCTGCCCACAACATATATAAATGACAACAAACTAAATGCTCAAGTTGACTCTTCCGATATTGTGGCAATTGGAACAGCATTGGTAACGGTATTCAACCCTACTCCAGGTGGTGGAATGTCAACCCCGCTAATTTTCTCGATCATCGATCATTCGCCTGCGATCGACCAAAAACTTGCAAGTAATAAAGTTGCCTTCACCTGGGATGATATTCCCGCGGCAAATCTCTATACCATTCAGCTTTCACTCTATGAATCCTTCGCAACAACCGTTCTCAACACCACAGCCACTACTTCCGATTATTCATATGCGACTGCATTAGCAAATGGCCGTATCTATTACTGGAGGATAAGGCCAAGATTCGGGTCTGTTTGGGGAGATTGGCTGCCTGCCTGGAGATTCTACTCCATGAACCCGCCGATCGGCCCCATCCAGATATCTCCGGTTCTCAATTGGATCACGAACGACATCACGCCGGAATTTTTATGGAACAGCGTTACGAATGGAGATCATTATCAAATTCAGGTTAGCAAATCATCCACCCTCACACCAACCACAACAGATGAATCGCTTGCTCCCGGAGTCTTAATTTCACATCAACTACCCAGGGCGATGGTGTTTATTACTGGCGTGTAAGGGCGATCGATTCTGTAGGAGTGGAAGGTGCATGGAGCCTGGTGAGATACTTAACTCTTGATACGGTCAATCCACTTCCGCCAGCCCTGAACCTGCCCGCCAACAATGCCCCCTTAATTCGGGCAACCCCGGCCTTCAGCTGGCTTGCGGCCGTAGGTGCTAATGCCTATCAGTTCCAGTATGATGAGGCAACGGATTTCTCTGATCCAGCTTATACATCCGGGGTACTCAGCGTTCTCACCCACACACCCACCCCGGCCATGGGGCTCGGAACCTGGTATTGGCGCGTCAAATCACGTGATGTAGCTGGCAACTGGAGCGAGTGGAGCGGGTATAGAACTATCACCATCCTGCCACTGATCCCTGTTGCACCTGCATCGACCGTTCCGGGTACAAATTCCTTTACCAACGATAATACCCCGGATTTCAATTGGAACCCGGTGACAGGTGCCGCAAAGTACGAGATTCAAATCGATAACCTGCCGACTTTTGCTGCGCCAATTGAAATGACCGTGAACGACGTGGGAACTACCACGTATACCGCCTTGACGAGCCTGACAGATGGGCTGAAATACTGGCGGGTACGTGCCTATAACACCGTAAACGAACCCGGGGCGTGGAGCCTGGTTAGGTTCTTCACCGTGGATACGACTCCACAGGCGATCCCGGCGATGAGTGCTCCTGCCAACGGCGCGACAGTACTAACTACAATTCCGACAATGATCGTAGGTGCTGTTTCTGGTGCATTGTCCTATCAATTCCAGGTGGACGATGCCGACGATTTTTCCTCACCATCAGTGGATGTGACAAGAAACACAACTGCATATGCAATTCCAGCTGTACAGGCTCTGCCGCTTCGGAACGAACTACTGGCGGGTGCGGTCCATTGATGCCGCAGGGAATGCATCTGGGTGGTCGACTCCGCGGTCATTCGTAGTGACGATCCTGTCCGCTCCATCGAATCAATCCTACACTTTTATCACCAAACCGGTGTTGAAATGGACTCCAGCAGCGGGCGCGCTGGCATACCACATCCAGGTGGATGATTCTGCCGCGTTTGATCTTCCGGAACTGGATGTAACCCGCCCTGTCTCCATCAGCTATACCCCAACAACCGCTTTACCCTACAACATCTATTACTGGCGTATGCAGGTACAGACAGCTTCGGGTTGGAGTAACTGGACGCCCGTCTACACTTTCACTGATCACCCCGGCACTTCCAGTTGCACCAGTGCAAACGACCCCTCCTACTGCATCCATCACGAATAACAACACGCCGGCACTCAATTGGAATTCCGTGACGAATGGAGTGACCTACCAGGTGCAGATCAGCAAAGTGATCACCTTTGTAAGCCAGGAGCAGACAATAACGCTGGACCCGGGAGTATTGGCCTACACCGCAACCGCTTTACCCGATGGGATCCATTACTGGCGGGTGAGGGCTATCAACTACCTCAACGTACCAGGTGCATGGAGTCTGGTGAGGTCTTTCACTGTGGATACGCTTGCACAGGCGATCCCGGCGATGAGTACTCCTACCAACGGAGCGACAGTACAAACAACGATTCCTTCACTGATCGCAGGTGCCGTTTCAGGTGCGTTGTCTTATCAATTCCAGGTGGACGATGCTGATGATTTTGCCTCACCCCTTGTCGATGTGACAAGAAACACAACTGCATATGCAATCCCGATTGCACAAGCCCTGCCCTTCGGGACGAACTACTGGCGGGTGCGGTCCATCGACTGCGGCCGGAAATGCTTCTGGATGGTCGACTCCGCGGTCATTCATTGTGACTATCCTTTACTCTCCCATTAACCAATCCTACATATTTGTCACCAAACCGGCGATAAGCTGGACTGCAGCAGCTGGAGCACTGGCATATCACCTCCAGGTGGACGATTCTGCTGCGTTTGATCTTCCGGAACTGGATGTAACCCGACCGGTATCTGCCAGCTATACTCCAACAGTCGCTTTACCTTACAACATTTATTACTGGCGCATGCAGGTACAGACAGCTTCAGGCTGGAGCAACTGGACACCCGTCTATACCTTCACTGTCACCCCGGCACTCCCGGTCGCACCGATGCAAACGTCACCGGCTACTGCATCCATCACGAATGACAACACTCCGACACTCAATTGGAATTCTGTAACAAATGGGGTGACCTACCAGGTGCAGATCAGCACGCTTAACACCTTTGTCACCCAGGAGCAGACCGTAGTTCTGGATCCGGGAGTATTGACCTACACTGCAACCGCTTTACCCGATGGAATCCATTACTGGCGGGTGAGGGCGATTAACTATCTCAACGTACCCGGAGCATGGAGCATGGTGAGATCTTTCACAGTAGATACGCTTGCACAGGCCATTCCGGCGATGAGTGCTCCAGTAAACGGAGCAACAGTACAAACAACAACCCCTACGATGACAGTGGCAGCTGTTACCGGGTCCAAATATTATCAATTCCAGGTGGATGATGCGAACGATTTTGGCTCAACCTCAGTGGATGTCACCATAACCACCACCACATATGCAATCCCAGCTGCGCAGGCTCTGCCGTTCGGGACGAATTACTGGCGGGTTCGGTCCATCGACGCGGCAGGGAATGCTTCTGGATGGTCGACTCCGCGGTCATTTGTTGTGACGATCTTATATGTTCCAGTGAATCAAGCCTACTCATTGATCACCAAACCGATTTTGTATTGGACAGCAGCAGCAGGAGCATTGTCATACCATATCCAGGTGGACGATTCTGGCTGCATTCGACCTTCCGGAACTGGATGTAACCAGACCGGTATCCACCAGTTACGCTCCAACAACTGCATTACCGTACAACATCTATTACTGGCGCATGCAGGTGCAGACAGCTTCAGGGTGGAGCAACTGGACACCGGTCTACACATTCACAATCACCCCGACACTACCAGTTGCACCTCTTCAAACGGCTCCGGCAACAGCAACCATTACGAACGACAACACACCGACACTCAATTGGAATTCCGTGACAAATGGGGTGACCTACCAGGTGCAGATCAGCACAGTAAACACCTTTCTCTCGCAGGAGCAGACTGTAGTTCTGGACCCGGGAATTCTGACCTACACAGCGACCACTTTACCGGACGGTATCCATTACTGGCGGGTGAGGGCGATCAACTACCTCAACGTTCCCGGCGCATGGAGCCTGGTGAGGTATTTCACCGTGGATACGGTGGCGCCTGGTGTTCCTACCCTTACATATCCTGCTTCAGGGCAGTCCATTCGCGGTACACCCAGATACACCTGGCTGGCAACCACCGGGGCAGCATATTACCAGTATGTGTATGCAGCGTCTCCAGATTTTTCAGATATTATCTATACGTCAGGTAATCTCACTGTCCCTTATCTGATTCCGCCGGTACAGGCACCGGGAACATATAGCTGGCATGTTCGAGCACGCGATGCTGCAGGTAACTGGGGAGAATGGTCCTTGACAAGGCAAGTAACGATCATTCCCTGATATGATTTTCCTAACCCATTATTAGGACAATCTATTACTTGTTATGTTCTGTAGGTGAATTATTAAGGAAAACAGTGGCTTTAAATTAAAGCCACTGTATGTTTTTTGTTTTCTTAATTCCACGCTGATTATGGTATCGAGATGAATAGATTACCAACCCATAGATGGATAATTTACAAATACTTATTCACATACCCTTACGCCCCGGATCGATTAGCCCAATCTTCCAGCACTTCGTCTACATGATCCAGGTAGGCATCCAACGCCTGCATTTTCTCTGGGAATTGGTCCTTACCCAAACCCAATTGCTTTAGTGTTTCATACCAGGCGATATATTCCGGTGAGGTGGCGTACAGATAAGAGACTGCCTTGGCCCAGGTATAGAACATGGGATAGGCTGCAGCCAGCACTTCACCATCTTCCAGGTGAGCCTGGATCGCCTTGCCGTAATAACCCAGGCGCAGCGGGTGCAGATCAGGCGAGGTTTCCGCCTGCTCTCCTGCTGAACGGAATGCTTTTTCCCACAGGGGCAGCATTGAGGAGATATTTTCTGCGGTGAGATTTTGCAGATCCAGTAAATTAACTAGACTGGTCACCAACCCGGACGCACCGACCTCATTGCAGCGATCCGGAAATTCCAGCAGGAAGCACCTGCGGGTCAGGGGTGCCCCAGTCAGGCTGGCAGCAGCGTTGGCAGCACACTCCACTGCTTCCATGAATTTCCGCACCTTCTTCACATAAATTGGACGTCCTTCGTTCAGTTCGGTCCAGATGGAACGGGCTTTGTCGCTCAGTGTTCGTGCACGGGCGAGGACGTGATCGGGGCGATAGAATTGGGAGCCGGCGCTGGCCTGGGTAAATTCAAACCAGTGACGCACATCGTAAAGCAATACCGGATGATCCTGAATTGCCGTACCCAACCAGGCTTCTGCCCGTAGAGTCCGCGGCTGTTGGTAAACCGACTCGCCATGGTGGACAACATCCAGGTGGACTTCATCGTTGACCCGGATGATCTCGCGTTTCACCTTCGGTTCCCCGACGTGAATGATCACCAAGTCGATGTCAGTCGTTCCACCTATCAAAGGTTCTTCTGATAAGACGGAGCCGATCAGGTAAGCACCCACCAGGTCCCTGTCGGATTTGATCCGTTTGGCAACATGGTCCATTGCAGTTTTGTGAAGAAAGTCCCTGGTATTTCTCATAGCTCCCTTTTTACAACTCTTCCTGAGACAATTTTACACCCATTGGCAATTCTGGTTGGAACGGTAGTGTCTCCAACGCATGTCGGATGCGACTCTCGATGATTTTAAGGTCTTCCGGGCGGGCAACAAAATCCAGGTTATCAGATTCGATGATCAAAGTTGGACCAGATTTACTATATCCAGCGAAGAAATCGTCATAAGCGCGGTTGAGTTCATCGATATACTTACGTTCAATATTGCGTTCATATGGTCGATCACGCATGGCGATGCGCTGCATTAAAACGTTGGTGGAAGCGCGCAGGTAAACCACCAGGTTGGGAAGTGGAATTTTCTCTGCCAGGGCTTCATGCACTTTTTGATACATATTCAATTCGTCCCCGGCCAGATTGATTCGCGCGAAAAGGGAATCTTTTTCAAAGGTGTAATCCGCAATCAGGTCCACCCCCTGGGTCAGGAGTTTAGGAACATTGGCGCGCTGTTGACGGTAGCGGCTGAGTAAAAAGAATATCTGTGTCTGGAAGGCGTACCGCGCACGATCGGAATAAAAATCAGAGAGGAAAGGATTCTCCTCGAACACTTCGAGAAGGAGTTGTGTATTGAAAATGGACTGTAGGGTACGTGCCAGGGTGGTTTTTCCCACCCCGATCACGCCCTCTATGGCTAGATACATAGTAACCCCACCACCGCAGTATGTTCAGAATAAAAGGGAATGACCGGGAAATTTACAAATTCTTTCATAAAGTCCCCGGCCATTTAATCTTAGTCTATCTGGTTATTGGAAGCTTCTCAAGCTGGATGACCAGGTCTTTTATGACGTCATAACCACCCTGCCAGAAGGAACGCTGGCGGAAATCAATTCCTGCATCTTTGAGCACTTTTTCCGGAGCCTCCGAACCACCAGCGGAGAGGATCTTGAGATATCTCGGTTTGAAACTTTCACCTTCAGCCTTGAATTGTTTGTACAGTGACAAAACCAATAACTGCCCGAAGGAATAAGCATATACATAGAATGGGACGTTATAAATATGCGGGATGGAAACCCATTCCCACTTGAATTCTTCTCCAATCTCCACCGAATCACCGAACTGTTCTTTCAGGTTTTCCATGTAAGCAGCTGCTAACTCATCTACCGAAGCATTGTTGACGACCATGGCATGAGCCTTGCGTTCGTACATGGCAAAATATGCCTGCCTTAAAATGGTGGCATATGCATCATCCACCTGGCGGAAGATCAAATCACGGCGAACGCTTTCATCTTTCTCCTGGCTGAGCAGCTTATCCACCAGCATCATTTCACCAAACGTGGAGGCAGTCTCCGCCAACGGCAGGCATGCATGCTGGGTAAACTGGGTGTGATGGCTGGCCAGCATCGAGTGGATGGCATGCCCGAGTTCGTGAGCCATGGTGGCTACATCATCAGAACGACCCTGATAGTTGAGCATCACCCAGGGGGTGAGCTCAGGGTTGATGGTGGAACAAAAAGCGCCGCTGCGTTTTCCCTTGCGGATTTCGCTATCCAGATGTTTTTCTGTGAAGACCCGCTCAGCCAGCTCGGCCATTCGCGGGTCAAATTCCCTAAATGATTGGAAGACAAACGGTGCAGCATCTTCATAGGCAAACAATTTGTCAGATTTCTCCACCGGTGCATAAACATCATACCGGCGTAGTTTTTCAACACCCAACCAGCGCGCTTTGAGCTTGAAAAACCGTTGAAATACGACGGCATTCTCCTGGCTGACCGAAAGCAGTGTATCCACAACTTCATCAGGAATGTCATTGACCAGGTTTCGGGAAGCGATCGGAGAACTGAAATGGCGCAAGTTTACCTGTTCATTGCTCCAGTTACGGACGATGGACTGGTACATCTGGCCGAGAATCGGTCCATCCTGACCATACACCCGATATAGTTCCTGGTAGGCTTTCGCTCGCAGGTCAGCATCGTGGTGGCGGGCGTATACCATTAATTCGCCGCGCGTCATTTCCTTTACTTCACCGTCCACTTCGATTTTAAAATTGTACCGGTTGGTGATGGAGTCATACAGCATATTAATGGCATTCAACCCGGTGACATCCTTGATATTGATGATCTTCTCTTCCGCTTCAGTGAGTGTGTGCGGTTTGAAGTGGCGCATTTCTTCCAACCAGTAGCGGTAATCTCCAGCTGTGTCCATCAGCCGGTTGGCTGAAGCATCATCCAGGCTTTTCCACCACAAGTTAAAAAAGAGGGTCCGGTTGGTATATTCAGCCATCAATTGGTCGATGCGGGCGATCAGGGTTTGAGCCGCCTGGTTCTGAGTGTCTTCGGTGAACCAAAGTTCAGCAAAGCCAAACAGCCGGTATCCCAGCTTGGTGAGCTTTTCTTCTTTCAAGATGATCTGCATGAAATGTTCTGGGCTGATATTAGCGTTGAGGAACTCGCGTTCTTTCTCCAGTTCAACCACCTGCTCTTCCATGGATTTAAATGCAGCATTGATCTCTGGTCCGTCAGGTGAGGGGAAAAGGTCAGCCAGGCTCCAACGGGTTTGGGTGTAGTTTTTATTTGTCATTTGGTTTCTCTCGTTTCAATTTTGGATTCAGCTCTAATTTTTTGGCGTAGCACATCAATGGGTAGACGAATTTTGGACGAAGGTTCTTCATAAAACCACGCGTCCCAACCATTGACTGGCGCCTGTTGGATCTTCTGGGCAAGCTGGTGAATGGATCCAATTTCCCCATTATACTCCAGCGATCCATCCGCTTGCAGCCTGGCGGATAAGCCTCTTTCGCCGAGATATAAGGTTTGGCCGGGTTCAAGCAGACCATTTTCCAGCAGTGAGCCGATGGGGATGCGCACTTCCTTTCGCGGATCAGGGCTGACATATATTGGTGGATCGAACTCCACCTGCTGGATCTGATTGATCCGTTCTTCTGCAGCGGCAGCATATACCGGGTCCTTTTCAATGCCAATAAATCGCCGGTGCAAGCGCCTGGCTACTGCCCCGGTCGTACCGGTGCCAAAGAAGGGGTCGAGCACAACATCACCAGTATCAGTGCTGGCCATCAAAACCCGATATAGCAAAGCTTCCGGTTTTTGGGTTGGGTGGAGTTTCTTGCCATCCTTTTTAAGACGTTCACCTCCCGAACAAATGGACAAGGTCCAATCACTGCGCATTTGCAGATCTTCATTGAGCGCTTTCATGGCATGGTGATTGAAAGTGTACGCCGCCCCGTGTTCTTTCTGAGCCCAAATCAACGTTTCGTGAGCGTTGGTAAAACGGACTCCCCGGAAATTCGGCATGGGGTTGGTCTTGGTCCATACGACATCGTTCAGGATCCAGTAATTCAAATCCTGCAATACAGTCCCTACCCGAAATATATTATGGTATGTACCGATCACCCAAATGGCACCAGTCTTCTTAAGCACCCGGCGGCAGGCAGTAAGCCATTCGCGGGTAAAGCGGTCATAATCAGCAAAGCTTGAAAAACGATCCCAATCAGCGTTGACCGCGTCCACCTTGGTCTGGTTCGGACGCCAGAGATCCTGCTCCAGTTGCAGATAATAAGGCGGATCAGCAAAAACCAGGTCGACTGATTCTGCTGGAAGTTTTTGCATTTCTGCGATGCAGTCCCCGCGAATAACACTGTCCAATGGCAGGGAAATTAATCTATTTTCAGTTGCCTGAGTTGAAGGAGAAAGACTCAAATGCTCATTCTCCTTATGGCATGGCTAAGAAATGGTTCGTCAGGGTATAGGTGATGTAATTCTCCCAGAGGTCTTTGATCTGGTCTTCATGATAATCGTGGTTGGAGAAGGTCTGAATGATGGTGCGTCCACCCATACATGAAGTAATCAACCCCCCTCGGCTGTCTGGTTTTGTTTTCCACCCAGCAAGGAGTTGAGCATCACCCCCCCCTATAGTTCTTACTTTATCACCACACTGAGCGTCCCAGTAGCGGTTGTAATGTACTAAAGAATTGACATTGTTAGGGGTGGTAAACACCGGGCTTTCGGTATCCCACCAGTAGATCGATTCTGCCAGGTCATAATTACTGGCATAAGCAATTCCACATTCACTGGTAAAACTTTTTATTTTTCCGCCACCAAGTAAGTCAAGATACCAGACTTCTGCTACGATAGCTACTTTTTTATTCACATGATTCATAATTACTTCCCAGAATTCACCCTGCACTTTGGTTTTTGCTTCTGCTCCAACTATGATCAGATCCCATTTGGTGGGTGATGCCAGTTGCTCCATGAAATCTCCGGAGAAATCGTTGGTCTGGGTATAATTCTTGATTCCCATTCGGCGGACTGTATCTTCGATCCACTGGCCGATGCCCAATTCGTTTGTATCTTCGAAGATCAACACTTTGGCATTCCTGATCTTTTCGTCCATTCCAGCCAAGGGGTCGGGGGTGCTTATTGGTTGAGCTGGTTCTGCTGTAGCCTGGACGATGACAATTGGTTCCTGCGTGGGATTAGCATCCTGCATTGCCATCACAGTCTGTTGGACGCTGATGGCATCCATGGTATTCTGCAAATCATCTTCGGCAGCAGCCTGCTCTTCTTCTTCGACTTTTGCTGCTTCGGTTTGCTGAATGGCATTAGACGTTGCCGCAACCCCGAGAGCCATCCTGGTCTCATCAACAGCTGGAGCAGCCGGAGGAGCAGATGGGGTTAAACAGGCGGCCTGAACCACAATAATACTTATTGCCACAACCAGGACACTGATTTTTTTGGATTGGTTTGCAGATAAAAATTTCAGAAACATCGCGCCCTCCGTTGAGATTACTGAGAATAATATCTACCTATATTATTGACTATTCTGGGGCTTGAAGCAAGACCTGGAGGACATCAGAATGGAGAAAAGGATTGGCTACCAAAACAGATGATATTTCCGGAAAAAGCAATGGCTGGCCCTTTGCATCCGTAACGATTGCCCCCGCTTCACTGGCAATTAAACAACCAGCGGCGATATCCCAGGCATTGATATCAAGTTCCCAATAAGCATCCAATCTTCCACTGGCCACGTACCCCAGATCTATGGCAGCTGATCCCAGACGGCGCACACCACGAGTCTTCAAAGAAAAATAGCTGTAGTGTTCAAGGTTGGTAATATGGTTTTCGTCCTGTTTATATGGAAACCCAGTGACAACCAGGGATTGGATCAAGTCTTTGGTTTTGGATACCTGAATTGGGTGGCCATTCAACCAGGCGCCTTTGTTGAGGTCAGCCGAAAAGCACTCATCCCTTGACGGATCATACACTACTCCGAGATGTAACTTCTCCCGGAAAGCATAGGCGATCGACACACAAAACATGGGGATTCCATGCGCAAAATTGACCGTACCGTCCAATGGATCGATGTACCACTTGTGGTCAGAAAGGATATGATTCGATCCGGATTCCTCAGAGATAACACTGTGTTGAGGATGGTTTTTCTTTATATGACCTAAAATGAGTTCTTCTGAAAGGTGATCAGCCTCTGTGACTAGGTCCACCTCTCCCTTCATTTTAATGTCATGGGTTTTGCCGTAACGGGTCATGAGCAACTTGCCTGCTTCACGGGCAAGCTGTTCGACTTCTTGAAGGGTGGGTTTTGTTTCATTTTCAAGCATCAATTAATCCAGCCCCTTCATCTCATTGGCTAACCGCTCATAATATTCCACCAGAAAAGCGTGCCTGTATTCAGCGATCTTCCGCCCTGTTTCAGTGAACAGCCTGTCTTTGACTTTGGATAGCTTAAAGAGGTATTCGTGATATGAGCTGTGCAGCTCGCCGGGAACTTCCTTTCCGGTTTGAATGAATTGCAGAGAGGGTTCGGAATAAACCGGTTTATGGTCGAGGACGGCATATGCGATTGTCCGGGCTACTCCAACAGCGCCTAAAACATCCAGCTTGTCTGAGTCAAAGATCACCTTTGCCTCGATTGTGGAGGGGGCTTCTTCCTTGCCGCGAAATCGGTGGGCGCGTATGCAGTGCTGTACCCTGGCTATGCGTTCTTCGCTCCAGCCTTCAACTTCCAGGATTCGCCGGGCAAATAAAGCAGATGCATTGTGATGGTTGGCCCGTTCGCTGCCATCACCACCTGGCGCGCTGTCTTCTGCGTCATGCAGTAAAGCAGCCGCCCGGACAATTTCCATGTCTGCACCTTCAGCAGATCCAATTTTTTCGGCCATCCAGTAAACGCGCTGGATATGACCGAAATCATGCACCGGGTCTGTATCGGTGTACCATTCTCTAGCCTTTTCGATGGTTGGCATTAATCCTCATCTTCGTTTTCAATGATGTACTCGTCTTTAATTACGGTATGCACAAGGTTCCCGCCGAACTGGTAACCCAACTGGCGGTAATCGTCGACTTTCAATATCAGTAGATGGGCTTTTTTCCCGGGCTCAATTGAACCGATAAGCGAATCCGATTTGACAGCCGCAGCAGCATTTATCGTTGCTGCCGCAACGGCTTCAGATGGAGTCAATTTCATATACCTGCAGGCCAGGGCGATGACAAACTGCATATTCCCGCACCAGGCTGTGCCTGGATTAAAATCCGAAGCCAGCGCCAACAATCCGCCAGCCTCAATGATTCCCCGCGCAGGAGTGTATTCAGTCTCCCCCAGCCCGAAAGGAGTACAAGGAAGCGAGACCGCAATGGTGGAACTGGCTGCAAGCGCAGAAATATCAGATGCGCTGGTTTTCACCAGGTGGTCGGCAGAAACTGCTCCCAGTTGTGCTGCCAGGCTGGCACCGCCCAGGTTTTCAAACTCATCCGCATGGATCTTTAATGGGAATCCAAGCGATTTTGCAGTTTCCAGGATGCTCCGGCTTTGTTCCAGGTTGAATGCCCCGCGTTCGCAAAAGACATCCACGAAGGGTAACGGTTTTGCGGGAGAATCCAGCTTCCAGCGTTCCAGGATTTCAGGCAGCATCCGTGAATTGATCAGATTTATGTACCCCCACGGATCGTCTTTATATTCCGGGGGAACAGCATGCGCCCCCAGGAAAGTCGGCAGCAAGTTGGGACTGTAGGTATCGTGGAAATTTGATATAAGTTGCAATTGAATTACTTCAGAATCGAGGTCAAGACCATATCCGGTTTTGACTTCACAGGTTGTAGTTCCAAATCGTAATATCATCCGTGCGCGTTTTTTTAATTGGGCGGTTAATTCTTTTATTGAGGCTGACCGGGTGGCCGTGACCGTCGAGAGGATTCCCCCGCCGGCAGCCAGAATTTGCATGTAGGTCATACCCTGCAGCCGCATTTCAAATTCCCGCGCTCTGTCTCCCGCGAAGATGAGATGCGTGTGCGGGTCAACGAAACCGGGCATCACAACCTGATTGCCTGCGTCCAGTCGGGATTTATCAGGGTATTTTTTGAGCAATAGCTCAGAAGGTCCAGTCTCCACGATCAGGCCGTTTCGTACTAATACTGCCCCATTTTGGATGATTCCTCAGGGTGCCTAGTTGATTACCGCGTTGTGGTCCACCGGCCAGGGTTAATAATTGAGAAGCAGAATGGATTAGCATATTAGATCTCCTTCTCCGAAGGAACAGATGCTTTCCACGGAAAGTATCGAATCCAAAGCAAAGAGAGCACTACGCTCATGATGATCGTAGAAGTGAGCAGGAAGATAAATATCAATTTAATACCAGAAGAACCCGAAGAAAAAACCGGCGAATCGGGATGCAAGACACTATCCATCCTTATCAGGTTGAACATCAGGGCAGAGGCAAAACCTGTATTCGCCAGGGAAGTCATCCAGGGAGTGTTAATAAAAAGCAGCCCGGCTTGAAGCAGGATACCGATCACTGCAAAGGTAAATGGCACTTTCCAGCGAGGTTCGTCAAAGAATAATCCGTTCCAGTTGATCTGCATGACCGCCAGAGACATGGGAAGATAAGTGACCCAAAAACACAACCCCGTCCAGCCAGCTGCCCGTGACCAGGCATGCAGGTTTTGATTCCGAAGCAATAGGGCGATGAGGCCTAAGATTCCCGCTCCGCAGAAAGTTACTATCCCGGTCCATACCCAGGCGCCATGCAGGTAAACCAAACGAAGATTCCCTCCGAGGGTCTGCTCCAGGGGGGTAAGAAAAGTAATGGCTATCGTCACACAAAACAGAACAATGAGGGAATTTACCAATCCGCGATTTGAAATCCGCAAGCGCTTCATACAAGACTCCTCACCAAGATAACTTATGATAAAGGGCTTGACTCAAAAAAGAAAGGTTTTAGGGGAAAGATATTTTATTTTAGATATTCAGTGGTTCATTCCATTGAATCGCGCGGTGGATCCTGCAATGCGGTTATATACACTTTATTGGCATCATAACTATCGACCAGTTTTGCCAACCGCAGTATCTCCAATTCAGAATCGAGTGTAGTGTGGGAGATATCTTCCTCTTTACATTTAACAAAACCACCGGTATGAATATTCAGGAAATTGCTATCCCCCATGTCAACAACAATATCGTTGGTTCGAAGAGTGATTACGCAGTGCCGACTGACAGGAGTACCGAAAGCCATAAAATCCTCCAGGGGTATGTGAGTACCCTGAGACTGAGCGTTAGGTTTTAATTTACAAATTGAGCGAAGTTTGTTTTACCCAATCGGCCGACCAAATCTGCCTGGGCTTCACACCAAAACGAATGCATCGCACAATCAGAGGATCGGACACAGGCGCGTGGATCTATTGTACATTCATTCAATGACACCGGGCCATCGATCGCTTCAACAACGTCCAAAAGGGAAATGGCAGCGGGGTCTCTTGCCAGGGTGACTCCACCTTTTGCTCCACGTGATGTATGAATTAATCCTGCTATGGAAAGCTGGGAAATGATCTTTGCCAGAAAAGAAGGCGGGATCTCCTGTTTTTCAGCGATGAGGCTGGTGGCAGCCCGAGCGGTTGGATTTAACGCCGATAAATATAGAATTGCCCTGATCGCGTAATCTGCCTGGCGAGTGATTTGCATGGAAATCCTCAATGATTTGCTTAAAAATTAGATAATTCTTATCAATTATCCTATATTTTATCATAATATACAAGAAGACGATTTTTGCAATTTGTTTGCAGCTCCATGTACAGTTCGAGAAATTTCCTCTACAATAAGACTTCGAATAAACTCATTGTACAAGTAAGGCAAAAATGACAGATTATAAATTCTATTATCCCATTCAAATAAGATACAGCGACCTGGATCCCCAGTGGCATGTCAACAACGCGCGTTTTCTATCATTTATCGAATCTGCCCGGTTAGCCTATATTCAGCACCTCAACCTATGGGACGGGAAATCGTTCCGGGATCTGGGTTTGATCGTTGCTGATGCCCACCTGGTTTACCTGAAACCAATCGAACTGGGCCAGAATATCCAGGTTGGAATAAGAGTAACCCGGATCGGCAATAAGAGCCTTGATTTTGAGTACCAGATCGAGGATTCTGACAATGGCATGGTGATGGGTACGGCTACAACGGTAATGGTGGCTTACAACTATCATACGCTTTCAACCATCCGCGTGACCGATGAATGGCGTGAAGCCATCAGTAAGTTTGAACAAATCATCACGTAAGGAGAGGAAACCATGAAACCAGTAATACCGACCATAGACATAAAATACTTAACTAGCATACTGGTGGACCTTCTAAACACTCCCAGCCCGACCGGCAATACCGGAAAAGTGGTCCAGTTTGTCCAAAAAGAACTTAACCAATTAGGTGTGCCTGATATGAAGGTCACAAGGAAAGGTGCACTGATCGTACGGTTGCCGGGCAGAAATAACGATTCGCCACGGGTGGTGGCTGCCCACTTGGATACACTGGGGGCAATGGTGAAAGAGATAAAAACCAACGGCCGGTTGAAGATCACCCAGATTGGCGGTTATGCCTGGAATTCTATTGAGGGAGAAGGCTGCACAGTGATGACAGCAGGAAAAGGTGATATTAGAGGCTCGATCCTGCTGGAAAAAGCGTCATATCACGTGAATGGTAAAGAAGTGGAAGAGTCAAAACGCAACGAATCGACAATGGAAGTTCGGCTGGATGCAAAGACAACTTCAGTAAAGGAAACCCAATTACTGGGAATCGAAGTGGGTGATTTTATCAGCCTTGACCCAAGGGTTGAAATGAGCAATGGGTTTATTCGGTCGCGGCACTTGGACGACAAAGCATGCGCAGCCTGTTTAATGGCTTCCATCAAGGCAATTCAAGATCAGAAGGTCGAACTGGAACAAACCACTTACTTTTTATTCAGCTCCTTCGAAGAAACTGGGCATGGAGCTACCGGTGGGATTATCCCCGAAGCAGGGGAATTCTTGACAGTTGATATGGCAGCAGTGGGTGAAGGGCAGAATTCGGATGAATTCCACGCATCCATTTGTGTTAAAGATTCTACCGGTCCGTACCATCATGAATTAAGCACCAGACTGCAGAAAGCTGGCTACTGATTATCAGATCCCATATAAAACGGATATCTACCCCCATTACAGTTCTGATGGACAAGGGTACTGGCGGGCTGGAGGAGAAGCAGCGGTAGCCTTGATCGGACCTGGCGTTGATGCTTCGCACAACTATGAGCGTACCCATGAAGAAGCGCTGGTAGCTACAACAAAATGGATCTTAGCGTTCCTGATCAACTAGTTATTGTTTATGAAGAACCGCCAATGATCCAACTGATGTTGGATCATTTTAATTGGCTTATCGTATAGCTCTCTACATAGTTTCAATAACTGGTAAAGAGGCCAGGTTTCTTATCAGATGAAATTTCATCCACTGCGGGAGACTTCAGTAGAGAAATATCAGAATTTTAGAAATTTATTATACATTGATTAGAGAATCGAAAAAAAGCTTGAATAATAGGGTAGAATCTGATTGAAAGAGTTAAACGGGGACTGGATGTAAAGTGAATTCATTTTGGATACATCCAGTGGTTTATCGGTATTAATGGTCGTCTGTGAATTATCGTCTCAAACACAGGCATGGAGGTACATATGGCAGGAATGGAACGGTTCACGGCGCGAGCCAGACGGGTGTTGAGCCTGGCGCATCAAGAAGCAGAACGCATGAATCAGGAACGGGTGGGTACAGAGCACCTTCTTTTAGGATTGATCCAGGAGGATGGTGGCGTAGCCAGCCGTGTATTACATGACCTTGGACTTGAAGAAGACCGCATCAAAGAGATCGTGGAACGTCTGACCGAGAAGACCAGTATTAAACCCTCTCAAATCGAGTTGGGTCCTGATACCCAGCAGGTCCTCGAAGGGGCTATCGAAGAAGCCCGCCGGATGGGTCATCACTATATTGGTACTGAACATTTGCTGCTGGGGTTGGTCAATGCCAACAACGGCCTCTCTGTGGATGTGTTGAAGAAGTTGGGAGTTACCTCCGAGCAGATCCGGCGCCAAACCCGAAGAGTACTGCAGGAAAATTCCTCCGCAGTGGTCGGTCCAGTCAATCAAAGCTCCACCGGTAAAAAGGAAGAGGAAAAAGCCTCCAAATCCAAGACACCGTTGGTGGATCAACTCGCTGTTGACCTGACCTACCTGGCTGAACAAAGCAAGCTGGATCCGGTCATTGGCCGGCAGATGGAAATTGAACGGGTGATCCAGATCCTCGCCCGCAGAAATAAGAATAACCCGGCATTGATCGGCGAACCCGGTGTCGGTAAAACCGCCATCGTGGAAGGACTTGCCCAACGGATCGTTTCCGGTGATGTTCCGGCGCCGTTGCTTGACAAACGTGTCTTGCAGTTGGATGTGGGTTCCCTGGTGGCGGGTACAATGTACCGCGGCCAGTTCGAGGAACGCTTGAAACGGGTTATCGACGAACTGAAAGCCTCCAAGGCCATCCTGTTTATTGATGAAGTACACATGCTGGTCGGGGCAGGTGCGGCAGGTTCCTCAGTGGACGCAGCCAACATCCTGAAACCGGCATTATCCCGCGGCGAACTTCAGGTGATCGGCGCTACCACGCTGGATGAGTATCGCAAGCATATCGAAAAGGATGCAGCGCTTGAAAGGCGCTTCCAGCCGGTGATCGTGAATGAGCCGTCCGTGGAAGAAACCATTGCGATCCTGAAAGGAATTCGCCCCGCCTATGAAGAACACCATCGGCTGCGCATCTCGGATGATGCACTCGATGCTGCCGCGAAACTTTCCTCCACGGTATGTGACTGAACGGTTCCTGCCGGATAAGGCCATCGACTTGATCGATGAGTCATCCTCCCGGGTCAGGATGTATAAAAGCGCAACTGCTCAGACGTTCAAAGACCTGCTATTACAATTAAAATCCGTCCGCGCACAACGCGGCCTGGCCGTGGAAAACAACCTGGCCGACGAAGTGATCGAACTGGGCGACACCGAAAACGGATTGGAAGTCCAGATCGATAAATTGAAAAACACCTGGGATAGGGATACCAGCCCGATCGTCTCAGCAGATGACATCGCTGAAATGGTCGCCATGTGGACCGGCGTTCCCGTCATGCAGATCGCGCAGGAAGAATCCGCGCGCTTGCTGCAAATGGAAGAAGAACTCAAGAAGCATATCGTCGGGCAGGAAGAAGCCATCGCTGCGATCGCCAAGGCAGTCCGCAGGGCACGGGCAGGCTTGAAAGATCCGGCCCGGCCGATCGGTTCCTTCATCTTCCTCGGTCCAACCGGGGTGGGGAAGACCGAACTAACCAAGGCATTGGCCAGCTTCCTTTTCGGCAGCGAAGAAGCCCTGGTTCAACTGGATATGTCTGAGTTTATGGAACGGCACAGTGTCAGCCGACTCGTGGGTGCTCCTCCCGGATATGTCGGATATGAAGAATCCGGTCAACTTACCGAAGCATTGCGCAGGCGGCCTTATTCGATCGTCGTCTTTGACGAGATCGAGAAAGCCCACCCTGAAGCCCATAACATGCTGCTGCAGATCATGGAAGAAGGGCATCTCTCAGATGCCCGCGGCCGAAAAGTGGACTTCCGCAATGCGATCATCGTCATGACCTCCAATATCGGGGCGGATATGATCAAGCGCCAGACCTCGTTCGGGTTTTCCGTCCAGCGCGACCAGTCGATGGAAGAACAGGAAGAATATGAAGAGATGCGCAAGAAATTGCTCGATTCGCTCAAGCGTGTCTTCCGGCCGGAGTTCATCAACCGCTTGGATGGTGTCATGGTCTTCCGCGCATTGAACAAGGAACACATCCAGACCATCGTTAAACTCGAACTGGATAAGGTTTCCCTTCGGGTTCAGGAACATGAGATCGTACTGCATGCTTCACCTGCTGCTTTGCAGAAACTGGGCGAATTGGGTTACGACCCGGATATGGGTGCCCGGCCGCTGCGCAGGGTGATCCAGCAGTATGTGGAGGATCCGCTTTCAGATGCACTGCTTTCAGGTGACTTTGAGGACGGCGATACCATCCTGGTTGACCTGGCTGAAGGCGAAGAGATCATCTTGAAGAAGGAAGGTCTCGACCTGGAAGAACCGGAAACGGAAAAAGAAAAGGTGTGATACCCGTAAGGGCACAATATATCGTGCCCTTACGTACTAGCTATCAGTTTTTATAGCCGCTCATCCAATGAGCGGCTATAATTATCCTATGCCAAAAACACACAGCCGGTTTGTTTGCCAGAATTGCGGAAAAAGCTCCGCCCAGCAGATGGGGAAATGCCCGCGCTGCGGTGCATGGGGCAGCATGATCGAGGAATTGGTCGAAGCTACCCCGGCGCTGGTTGAAAAAGCGGGGCACCTTTCCAGCCGGTCTGTTCCCCGCCGCCTGTCGGAGATCTCCGGGGATGATGAAGCCCGTATGCTGCTTCCGATCGGTGAATTTGCACGCGTCCTCGGTGGAGGAATCGTTCCCGGTTCGATCGTCCTGATCGGCGGCGACCCGGGTATTGGCAAGTCAACCCTCATGCTGCAGCTCGCCGTGGAAATGTCTGCCACCCGCCGGATTCTCTATGCTTCGGGCGAAGAATCGGAACGCCAGATCCGCATGCGGGCATTGCGCCTGCTGACCGAAGATGAAAGCGTCCCCGAGAATCTGCCAACCGACCTGTTATTGGTTACCGAAACCAACCTGGATACGATCTTCAGCCATGTCAGCCAGGTGCAGCCGGAAATATTGATCATTGATTCCATTCAAACAGTATATCTGCCGGAGATGAAATCATCAGCCGGTTCGTTCTCGCAGGTGCGCGAAACAGCTTCCCGCCTGCGGGAGCTGGCGAAAACAGCCAACATTACCGTCTTCCTCATCGGGCATGTGACCAAGGAAGGCCTGATCGCCGGTCCGCGCGTGCTGGAGCACATTGTCGACACCGTACTTTACCTGGAAGGGGAACGTTTCCAGTCCTACCGGCTGCTGCGGTCGGTGAAGAATCGTTTCGGACCGACTTCCGAGATCGGCGTCTTTGAAATGCGCGAACGCGGCATGGTCGAGATCACCAACCCGTCCGAGGCGTTTTTGATCGAGCGGATGGTGAACGCGCCCGGCTCCGCCATTGCTGTCACCATGGAAGGGACGCGTCCGCTGCTGGTGGAGGTTCAGGCACTCACCAACCATACCAACTTTGGCAACCCGCGCCGCACACCCAACGGGTTTGACCTGAACCGGCTATTGTTGATCGCAGCAGTACTCACGCGCCGGGTGGGTATTAATCTCAGCGAACAGGATATTTTTGCCAATGTGGTCAGCGGCTTGCGCATCACCGAACCGGCAGCAGATCTGGCTCTGGCTGCGGCCATTGCATCATCACATCGGGATATCCCGGTCAAAGCGGATACCGTTCTGATCGGTGAGATCGGCCTATCAGGGGAGCTGCGCCAGGCCAGCCATATGATGATCCGGCTGCGGGAAGCGGCCAAACTGGGCTTTCGCTCCGCGGTGGTGCCCAAACGGCTGCGCGGCGGCGAATCTTATCCCGAAGGTATCCAGGTGATCGAAGCCAGGTCACTGCGTGAAGCATTGAATCATGCTCTGGTTCAGGATTGGGCAGTACCTGCACCGGAAAATAAAGCGGTGAAGCGTCAGAAAGGAACGGAAGGCGAAAATGAATAAACTTCTCGATAACAAAATATTATCCAGGGTTCGTCGTAATCATGGTTTGGAGCATGCCACACTGCATGTGCTTGGAACCCGTTTTCCGGGGCTCGGCCTGGCAGGTCTGTCTGATGCAGGTGGATTTTGGATCCTCGGTAACGTGGAACTGGATGACCTCACGGATGCCGTCGTGGCAGCCTTGGCCCGCCTCCGCGCCGGGGAACAAAACCTGGCGATCCACCCAAACTGCGGCACCAACTATGCCACCATGGGAGCATTTGCCGGATTCGCCGCGTGGTTAACCATGCTGGGTGCGAAAAAGGGTTTGCGCGATAAGCTGGACCGCTTACCCAATGCAATCATTCTTTCCACCCTTGCGCTCATGGTTGCCCAGCCGTTGGCATATAAACTGCAATCCAAAGTAACGACCAGTGGAGTTCCTGGCCAACTTGAACTTACCGGGATATCGGTTTATCCCCGCGGGGGAACCAAAGCCTATCGGGTAAGTACCAAAGGTTAAAAGAGGCGAGCATGGAAAATTTAGATCTATCTTTGTATCCACAAACATCATTTCAAGACACCGGTGCTAAAGCTGTAAGGGAATATGCAGGATTTTGGCGCAGGTTTGGTGCGTATATCATCGACAGCATCATCCTTGGCGCGATCTCTTACGGCGTGAATTATGTGATCGGCCGGGTGTATGGCGATTCCATTTCCCCAAGCCTTGTAAATGATCTGGCAATGGCCGGGCAGGACCCGCAGGCTGTATTAAATGTCATGATGGGGCCGATGATGGAGTTGTTATTAATTACCAGCCTGGCATCATTCCTCGTATTCTGGTTCTATTTTGCAGGGTTTGAAAGCTCCGGTCTGCAGGCGACTCCCGGAAAAGGGCTGGTGGGCATCATCGTCACAGATATGGATGGCGACCGCGTCGGTTTTGGCACTGCAACCGGTAGATGCCTGGGTAAGTATATTTCCTCCCTCATTTTGGGGATCGGCTATCTCATGGTCGCCTGGACAGCGCAAAAACAGGGATTGCACGACAAAATTGCCGGAACGCTGGTCATGCGTAAACCGCGCTACTAAGATCGGTAAATAAACCTATGCCTTTGCCTGAAGAGAATGTCATCATCTGCCACGGGGATGATGACATTGCCATTTCGCAGTACATCCAGACGCTTGAGCATGAGCTGGGCGATGGCGCCATGGGGGATGTTAACATCACCAAAATGGATGGAAAGACTTCCAGCTGAGAACGACCTTATTAATATTGTCAGGTCAACCCCGTTTTTCTCGGAGAAGCGCCTGGTCATCCTGTCCAATCCTCTCGCGAAGATGGGCAGGGGAAAAAGGGACGATTCGGAAGAGTCAGAATCGGGGGGCAGTGAAGGCAGCGCAGGTGACATCAAGAAAAGGTTCATCAGTTTACTGGATGAACTGCCCGGCTCAACCGCTTTAGTCCTCGTCGTGGAAGATTCCCTCTCGTGGGACAGCAAAACCAAAGGCAAAAGCTGGGATGTCCTGAAAGGGTCGCACTTCCTCATGAAGTGGGCCAGCCAGAATCCGGGGAAGGTGCTCATCAAACCCTTCCCGCTGCCGGACCCGCGGGATATGCCGGATTGGATCATCAAAGAAGCGGCCGCTAAGAATTGCAGGATAAAACCCGATGCCGCCGCCGAGCTGGCCCAATATGTCGGCAACGATACCCGCCTGGCAGCCCTGGAGATCGAGAAGCTGTCTCTATACGTTGGTGGCACGCGTCCGGTGGAAATGGAAGACGTGATGGCACTGTCAACCTCCACCTCCTCTGCCACGATCTGGAACCTGGTGGACGCCATCGGTCAGAAAAATCCGCACCGGGCGATGCTGCTCTTTCACCAATTGCTTGAAACCAAAGATGTTCAATTTGAGATCTTCCCGATGATCATCCGGCAGTTCAGGCTGCTGCTGATGGCGCGCGAAGTGCTGGATGCCCGCGGCGATGAAGGGATGATCATCCGGGAACTGGGCGTGGCTCCGTATGTGGCCAGGAACCTGAACAAACAGGCGGCAAGTTTTTCCATGCCCAAGTTAGAGAAGATCTATTACCAGTTGATGAAGATCGAAGAGGACAGCAAAAGCAGCGGGGGAGATTTGGAAGTGGCCATCGATTCGTTGATCGTGTCAGCTGCCGGGTAATAGAACAAGTAGCGGGGGCTTCGGATTACCTTATTTGTTGTAAATCTCTTATAATTGTCATTAATCAGATACATGGAGTTCAATGAGCTTATTCAGTAAACCAGCCAGGGTCATCAGTTATATCCTCACCGGAACCGGCGTCATTCTCTTCGTGGTGAATATTGCCCTGGGGTGGACGTTGAATATCGCCCTGCCGCTGGTTTTCCTGGTGCTTGGCTGCGGATTCTTTTTCCTGGTCCCTTATTGGAAACCCAGGTGGTACTGGGCCTCCCTGTTCTATATACCCGGAGCATTGCTGATTTCCTTCGGGGTCATTTTTCTGCTGAATGTCTTAACCGGCGATTGGCGATCATGGGCGTACGCCTGGCTGCTGCTGGTGGCCGGGATCGGGGTGGGATTGGTGATGGCCGGCCGGGAGAAGCACTGGCACACTGCCGTCACGTTGACCGGTTGGGGAATGGCCATCGCCGGGATCACATTCTTTGTGGTATTTGGCGCGATCGCCGGCGGGATTTTCATCCAGGTGATGGCGCCCATCCTGATCATCCTGGCCGGGCTTGGGTGTATATTGGATGCGCCGTGAAACCCGCAAACCGGCAGCTATTCAGGTCAATTCCCAACCATCTCCCCGGGTAAACACCGCTCCATCCAGCAGATGAGATCTCCAACTATTTACTGGAACCGCTCAGCAGCCGCGAGATCGAAGTGCTGGTGTTGATCGACGAGGGGTTGACCAACCAGCAGATCGCCATGCGGCTTTCCGTCGCCCAGAGTACCGTCAAGACGCACATCAACAATATCTATGGCAAGCTCGGAGTCCAGTCGCGGGTACAGGCGGTCAACCGCGCCAGGGATCTGCACCTGATCCAGACGCAGTGATATTTCACTTTTCCACCTCTCCACCCCCCCTTCTCCACCCCCTTTTTCCACCTAAATATACATGACACTCCACCCCGGACGGAGCTAATATTTGGCTAAATTCATTATTTCAGATAGGAATAAAAATGGAGATCGATTTATCTACAAAGACATACGTGGTTACCGGAGCTACTTCGGGCATCGGCCTGGCTGTGGCAGAGGCACTGCTTTCAGGCGGTTCAGCGGTGATCGGGGTCGGGCGCTCACCCCAACGCTGCCGGGAAACCGAACAGCGCCTGCAGCAAAAATACCCGGCCGCACAGGTAAGCTATCTGGTTGCCGACCTGGCTGAACAGCGCGAAGTGAAACACCTGGCCGAACAGATCCGGGACCTGCTTTCCTCGCGGGGAATTCATACACTGAACGGCCTGGTGAATAACGCCGGGACCTTTACCTACTGGTTTACCCAAACCTCAGACGGGATCGAAATGCAGTGGGCAGTCAACCACCTCGCTCCCTTCCTGCTGACGCATGAGCTGCTGCCCCTGTTGGAGCAAACTCCGCTGAGCCGGGTGGTCACGGTCAGTTCCGGTTCGCATTATGGCGGCAGGCTGAACTGGGAAGACCCGCAGTTGCGGCACCACTATAACGGCCTGCAGGCGTACAACAATACCAAGCTCTGCAACGTCCTTTTCACGGCCGAATTGAACCGCCGGCTGGGTGAAGCATCCAATGTGCATGCTTTTGCCGCCGACCCGGGGCTGGTCAAGACCGACATGGGTCTCAAGGGGACTCCGCTACTGGCAGGCTGGGTGTGGAAGCTGCGCCGTTCGGGCGGGACTCCTCCTGAAGTCCCCGCCAAAGGGATCGTCTATTTGCTGACCGAACCGTCCATCCAGCATTCAAAAGACGTGTACTGGAAAGACAGCCGCCCAAAGACTCCATCCCCCAAAGCCGTGGATGGATCGACGGCTTCAAGGCTATGGGTCTCTTTCAGAAAAAATGTGCGGCTTGAATGAGGATGAACAGCATGAATGACTATGAACTAAAATACACCCGCAACAAAATGGCTTTGATCACAGGTGCAGCCGGCGGGCTGGGCAAGGCTTTTGCCGTGGAATGCGCCAGCCGCGGCTGGGATGTTTTCCTGACCGATCTATCCACCGGGCCGCTCGATGTGCTGGCAGCCGGGCTGCGCAACAGCTACCGGGTGAAAGTGATCACCCATCCATGCGACCTGGCTGATCCCGCCTCGCGGAACGCTCTCTACGACCGCATCCAACGTGAGCAGCTGGTATTTTCAACCCTGATCAATGTCGCCGGCATAGACCACGAAGGGTTGTTCTATGAACAATCCAACCGGCAGATCCAATCGATCATCCGGCTGAACGTGGAAGGCACCATCGCGATGACCCATGCCTCACTGCAGTTTCGCAATCCGCTTGAAACCTTCCGCATCATCAACGTAGCCAGCCTGGCAGCTTTTTACCCGATGCCGGTTAAGGCCACTTATGCCGCATCCAAACGCTTTTTGCTGGATTTCTCGCTCGCCCTGCGCGAGGAGATCAAGGGGATTGGCGCAACCGTGACGGTGCTCTGCCCGGCCGGAATGCCCACCAATCCGGACTGCATCCGCGGGATCGAAGCCCAGGGTTGGATGGGACAGCTCACCACCATGGATGTGGGCCGCGTCGCGAATATGACCTTGAATGCCGCCCTGGCGGGTAAGGCCGTCGTCATCCCCGGGCTGATGAACTGGGTCATGCAGAAAGTGGGTGCCTTGATCCCTGTATCACTGCTGACCAGGCTGATCGGCCGCAGGTGGATGTCCGCCCGGAACAAGAATATTCAGGGGGAGCTGCTGGCTATTTCTTGAAAGAGATCAGATGTTCTTGCTGCGTCTACAAAACCCTCATCCCAACCTTCTCCCGAGGGAGAAGGAGCAGACCCTCTCATTTAGGAGAGGGTAGGGTGAGGTGGTTTTTGAGTCATGTTCGCCCAGATGTCTGCAGAGCATACCCGAAGTGCAACGGAGAGGGACATCACCGTGCGCGTGGACTTGACCGCAAGGCCTCAAAACAGCCCATCATCCCCACCGTCTCCCTTGGGAGAAGGAGAAAGCCATCTCATTCAGGTGTGGGTTAGGATGAGATTGTTTTCTATTCAGTTCTTCAGTGCCAATTGGATTGCTTCGATCACCTCATTGAAGGAATTTTTCACATCGTTATTCCAGAACCTGATCACTCGGAAGCCATTCTCTTCCAGGTAATGAGTTCTAGCAGCGTCATATTCCTCTTGTTCAAGGTGTCTAGCCCCACGCCAATCATAGGAGGCCAGTTAGTTCACTAACACAAACTCCAATTCTACGATCAAGTTGGCTTCTATCACAAAAAAGTCAACGATAAATATGTCAAATTGGAACCTGGCGTTTGAATTTATACCCATCCAATCCCCGGTTACGCAGCACCGCCCATAACTTCCGCTCCTCTGGAGTTTGTTGTTTACGTAACTCTCGAGCCCGCTGGAGCATGATTGCAGAAGGACAATAAAATAGTACGCCTACTGTTCGGAACATCCATGTTTATATTTTAGCATTATTGAATTATGCCAACTATCCCTCATCCCAACCTACTCCCTTCCGCTTTGCTCCTGGGATGCTGCGCGATCCCACGGGAGAAGGAGCAGCCTGTGGCCAATATTACAAAATTGGGGGAGGCAGGAGGGGGCCAAATAGTATAATAAGGTCATTCATCCCGCTCCAAACCAGCTGAAGAAGAAGGAAGCCATGATCCAATACAGTTTTCAAAACGATTATTCTGAAGGCGCCCACCCCCGCATACTGGAAGCCCTCACCAAGACCAACTTTGACCAGCAGCCCGGTTACGGCGAGGACCGTTATTGCCTGGAGGCCGCGCAGTTGATCCGCCAGGTATCAGCCAGCCCCGACGCAGACATACATTTTGTGTCCGGTGGAACGCAGGCCAATCTCATTTTATTATCCTCCTGCCTCAGGTCATTCGAATCGGTCATCGCGGTCGATTCCGGGCATATCCTGGTGCATGAAACCGGCTCCATCGAAGCGACCGGGCACAAGATCCACGGCGTCAAGGGACAGAACGGCAAGGTCACCGTGGCGGAGATCGAGGAAGTGGTCAGAGTGCATGGCACCGATGAACACATGGTGCATCCGCGGATAGTCTACATCTCCCATTCCACCGAGATCGGCACCATTTATTCCGCCAAAGAATTGAGGGATATCTCAGCCGCCTGCAAGGCGTTGAACCTTTATCTTTACCTGGACGGCGCCAGGCTGGGATCGGCGTTGACCTCCACCTCCGCCGACCTGGACATGAAAGAATTATCCACCCTTGTGGATGCGTTTTACATCGGCGGCACCAAAAATGGCGCGCTGCTGGGTGAAGCGCTGGTGATCAATCATCCCCGGCTAAAACCCGATTTCCGCTATTTCATTAAACAACGGGGTGGGTTGTTATCCAAAGGCCGCGTGCTGGGCATCCAGTTTTTGGAGCTGTTCAAAGATGACCTGTTCTTTGAACTGGCGCGCAATGCCAACAGCATGGCGTCAAAGCTGGCCGTCGGAATCTCGGCGCTGGGATACAGTTTCCAGAGCGATTCCCCCACCAACCAGATCTTCCCCATCTTCCCCAATGCGATGATCAAGAGGCTGAACGAATCCTATCTGTTTTACGTCTGGAACAAGGTCGACAGCGAGCATTCTGCCGTGCGCCTGGTGACATCCTGGGCCACGCCGGAAAAGGCGATCGACGGATTCTTGGTGGCGCTTAAAACGATATAACAAACAAGGGCGAGTCAGCGACTTGCCCCTACGCACCCCGGATGCACCCCGCTCCATTTCATTTCGGGGGTACTGCGCAAACACCGGGATCTCCGCTGCGCTCCGACCAGCGGCCAGTTGACCGAGGGGGTGGTGATGCGGCTGTTAACCAGCAGCCCCACCCATCCGCACGGCATCAAGGTGATGCTGGCGGGCGGCAAGGTCGGCCGGGTTCAGTCGATCGTAAAGTAAAGAAAATCCCTAAAGGTTTTGGAAACCTTTAGGGATTATATCTTTCCGGTGATCCTCCCCAACGGCAGGACGACCCCAACGACGTGGAATTAATTATTTAATACAAATTCCATAATCGAAAGGTGGTTTTCCAATCAGGTGTTATTTTGCTGATCTAAATTTCCTTTTGAGAACTTTGACAACGTCAATGGCTACCAGGACGATCACACCAGCACCAAGGCTGATCGCGAGTTCCAGCAGCGAGAGGGCTGAGGTTTTGAAAATCCCCTGCAGGAACGGCACATAGATGACAGCCATTTGCAGGACAAAGGTCAGCAATACAGCCCCCAGCAGGGATTTATTGGTAAAAATACCTGCTTCCCAGAGGGTTTGGCTTTCGGAGCGGGTTGCCAGTGCGTTGCCCATTTGAGACAGCGTCAAAGTGGTAAAGATCATGGTCTGCCAGGCAAACAGGTGGTTAAAGTTGAATGCCCATAAACCCACCAGGAGAGATACAATACCCATCAAGGCGCCGATCCAAAGGACATCCACCCCCAACCCGCGGCCGAAGATCTGTTCTTTCGGGTTACGCGGCGGCCTGCGCATGGTATCCGGTTCTGCCGGTTCCTGGGTAAGCGCCAGACCGGGAAGGCCATCAGTAACCAGGTTCACCCAGAGGATCTGCAACGGCAGCAACGGGAGCCCCAAACCAACAAATGGCCCGACCAGCATGACAACAATTTCACCGAAGTTGGAGGTCATTGTGTATTTGATGAATTTGCGGATGTTCTCGTAAATGCGGCGGCCTTCTTCGACTGCCGAAACGATCGTGGCAAAGTTATCATCCAGCAATACCATGTCGGCGGCTTCTTTTGAGACATCTGTTCCGGTGATGCCCATGGCTACACCGATATCAGCTTTTTTAAGGGCAGGGGCATCGTTCACCCCGTCGCCGGTCATGGCAATAATACCGCCCAGTTCCTGCAATGCCTGAACAATATTCAGTTTATGCTCCGGTGAAACCCGCGCAAAGACAGAAACTGTTTTCACTCGCTCTTTCAGCGCGGGCATATCCAATTTTGCCAGTTCCGCACCTGTGATCACTTCATCGTTCTCAGCAATACCCAGTTCTTTCGCGATGAACACAGCGGTCAACGGGTGGTCGCCTGTGATCATGATGGACCTGACTCCGGCTTTCCTGGCGACAGCCACCGCATCTCTTACTTCCGGCCGGGCGGGGTCGATCATGGCGAACATGCCCACAAAGACGAGGTCCTGTTCGAGGGGAGCGCACGCATTGTGGCTTTCCTGTTCAGAGCAATATTTGAAAGCCACTCCCAGCACTCGCATACCTTTCAATGCCATGTCATCGTTGGCGTCCTGGATGCGTCCCTTCCAGGCTGAATCGAGTTTGACGATCTTATTTTCAGTCCACACCCGGTCTGATATTTCCAGCAGACCATCCACAGCACCCTTTGTGATGGCGATGAATTTAGCGTCTACATGAAACTCCGGGGAGGTGATCATGCCTTTCAATGCAGGGGGAAGCTGGTCTATTGCCTCTATTTGATGCACTGTGGTCATCCGCTTGCGGTCTGAATCAAATGGGAGTTCGGAAACGCGCGGGAGAGCTTTTTCCAGGTTTTCCTTCCACAACCCTGCCCGGACAGCAGCCACAACCAATGCACCTTCCGTCGGGTCGCCGACAGAGGAAAAGCCCTGATCTGTTTGTTCAAGCACGGCATCATTGCAAAGAGCCCCGCCAGCCAGCATGATGGCGACCGCGTTATTCTGGTCGATCACAGGTGCAGTGGATTCTGATGTACTCACACTGGGGCTGAAATCCCGCAGATTTTCCTGGAGATCGAATCTGTTGCCTGCGACATCCACCAAAGTTACAGTCATACGGTTTTCGGTGAGCGTACCGGTTTTATCAGAACAGATCGTCGTGACCGATCCCAGTGTTTCTACAGCGGGTAATTTGCGGATCAGCGAATTGCGTTTCAGCATCCGTTGAGCACCCAGGGCCAATGCAATCGTTACCACCGCAGGCAGGCCTTCGGGTACTGCTGCCACTGCCATACTGATACCGGTCAGGAACATGGTGCGAAGGTCTTCCCCCCGCAGCAACCCCAATCCAAAAACAATAGCAACGATCACCAGAGCTGCAACTGCCAGCATTTTTCCCAACTGGTCCAACCTTTTTTGCAGCGGGGTGGATTCATTTCCCACCGATTGGATCAACTCGGCAATCTTTCCCAGTTCAGTATTCATACCTGTCTCGGTGACTACGACAGTTCCGCGGCCAAAGGTTACCAGGGTTCCCATGAACAGACGATTATGCTGGTCACCCAGGGAAGGATTTTCTTTTTGGATTATTTCCAACCGCTTTTCCACCGGTTCGGATTCACCTGTCAGGACAGCCTCCTGAACACGGAGGTTCGCGTTTTCCACCAGGCTGCCATCTGCCGGCACCGAGTTTCCAGCTTCAAGGAAGATGATGTCACCGGGGACTAGCTCCTGGGCGCGTATCTCGGTTACCTTGCCGTCTCGCCGGACCCTTACTTTTGGCACCGCCATCTTTTTAAGGGCTGCCATTGCCTTTTCTGCACGGTATTCCTGGCTGAAACCCAATATGGTGTTCAGAATAACGATCACCAGGATGGCGATGGCATCTTTATACTCATTTAAGAAGAAGGTGATGACAGCAGAAATAATCAGCATGATGACCATCGTGCCGGTCAACTGCTCCCATAGAATCTTCCAGGGACTCTTCGTACCGCGATCGACCAGCTCATTGAGGCCGTATTGTTCCCGTGATTTGATAACTTCATCAGAGGAAAGCCCTTTTTGAAGATCGCCCCCGACCTCCTGAAGAACATCATGCACATTTTTTGAGTACCAGTTTTTCATTTTTCCACCGTTCCTGAACTGAAAGTAATTCAATTGTAAGGCTATTTTAAACAAAAAGACCAACACATTACACTGTATTGGTCTCGCAAATGCTCTTCGCATACAGGTTACCGGGGTTTTCAAATCCGTCTTGACGATAACCCATTCCCAAACGGGAAAGCTACTCCCCAAATCTTCAATGAGTATATATTCTGTAATAATTGTTGTCAAGCCTTTGTTGATGCTTGGGGGCAGCAAATTTCGCCCGGTGCAGGTGATCGTCAGGGAAGAAAATCCCTAAAGGTTTCCAAAACCTTTAGGGATTTTATCTAATCAGCCAGGTTGTTCGTTCCCACCAAAACGTCTTCACGCAAGATCTTCTGCATTTTTTCGGGTTCTTCAAACAAGGGGCTGTGAGCAGACTGATCAAACGTATAAAAACCTTTTACCGGCGCCTGCAGAACCTCAAAATAATCTTTTGCCAGGGTGTAGGAGCAGGTGTAATCATAGATACCCTCAAAGAAATAGACAGGGACATCCAGTTTTGGCACTACTTTGGACAGATCGGTGCTGAACATCCTATCCCCCAATACGCTGATACCAGCGCGGGATTTGCCGAGCCACATATTGACCTTTTCCATCAGGGTGTAATCGCGGCTCATCCACGAGGGTAAAAAGATGCCGGTGATCACTGAATTCATGTCACGGGTCGTGCCGACGCCAAGGCTGTGCATGGCTGTGTCCCGGACTGCCCGGTAGGCATCCGGTACGCCGCCCGCCAGGGTGACCGGGGCTGCTTCAAGCGCCTGTGCCATTTTTGTGTTGCCATTCTCTTTGAACTGCTCGAGCATATAGTCGTACGCCAGCTTTTCAGACATAAGCTGATCCGACATCTGGGCCACGCCAATATAGGCATGGTATAACTCCGGCGCCCGCGCAGCCGCCTGGATACCGATGAATGTGCCGCCCGAATGCCCCATCAGGTAGATCTTGTCCTGGTGGAATCGGTCGCGCAGGTAGTTGGTCACCTCCAGCGTGTCTGAGATCATCTGCTCCAGGTTCATCGACTCAGGCGGGATGCTGTCGCTGTAGGAGATACCTGATCCACGCTGTTCCCACCAGACGACGGTAAAGATATCTTCAAGACCGGTGGGGTATTTCTGAGTCAGGAAGTAATCCGGCATGCCCCCGTGCAGGTAAAGCAGGACCGGTTTCGTTACATCCCTGCCCTTGACGAACATCCCCTGCTCGACCCCGTTGATGTTGACAAAGACTTTCTCCGAAATGCTGCCCGCCAGCGGGTTTCCGTTCTCATCTAGGAAAGGCTGCGGTTTTCCGGGACTGTTTATCAGCAGTACACCCGCGAGCATCAATAGTAAAGCCAGCAAAACAACAGGAATGATCCACAACATACGCACCACCCTTCGGGAGATCGATCTATTTGGAAGCCGGTTAGTTTTATTGTTTGTCATATATTTCTCCTCACACCCAGTGCGCGCCTGTGGCCGAAGGGGTCTCCAATAAAATCCCTAAAGGTTTTCAAAACCTTTAGGGATTAATCTCATTAATAACCGCGCTGGAGGATGTAATCGGCAGAATCCACGTTATATTTCATATCTTCGACTGTAAAATATGCCCAGGGTGTGCCCTGGTCGAGCCAGGTGGCCGATCCCTCGCAGTTTATCTTTGTTCCGGGGAACATGGAATCGCCCACATTGCGGGTGATCCACAAGATTTTGTGTTTCCCTTCGCCAGCTTCACGGTAGCGCATGGCTTCCATTGAGTCGACCAGGCCTGTCTGTGGATTGAAGCGGACCACAAAGTTCTCGGTCGCTTCGCCATAAGGGACGAATAACAGTGCGGTGGTGTCATCCACGGCTTGCCAGCGGACGCGCGGGTCGGTGACCCAGATGGATGGGAACCAGCCGGCTTCTGCCCATACTGCCAGGTTTGCTCCCTGATTGGTGTTCGCATCATCGACATATGTTCCCATGGGGCTTTCGAAGAAGCTTTTGCCGTCGATGATCCCCTCGTTTACTTTGAGGATCGGGATGCCAAATATGGTTGATTCGAAATAGTGCCGGTAATCTTTCCCGGTGTTATGGACAAAAACATAACGCGCAGGCAGCCAGATGCCGAACGGCTTGATCCGTCCACGGCCGGTGAGCACAACAGTATTAATGACCGGGATCTGGTCTCCGTACACGGTCCGGTAGAATTTTTCCACCGGTGCAGGCAGCCCGGTTGGCAGGGAAACAGTCGAAACGCTGCCTTCTTTCAGGGCAGGGAATGCAAATGGTTTAGGTTTGACCTGCAGTCCCAGCCAGACTGCGGCAACGATCACAACAAGAATGAGGATAATGACATGAACGGTTTTCATAGGCGATCCTTTATTATTAAATTCAACCAGATAATTATATATGGATGGGGTAATTATTAATATCACAAGAAATACGTGTAAACATCACAATTCGTTGCGCAGACGTTGAATGTGCTGGAGACCAACCGTCAACTGTAAACGATGGTGGTAATAGGGTGTAGCTGCTGAGTAGATTGACGGGGAATAAGATTTCTCCCCGCTATACGGATCGAAATGGCATTCCTGGTAGCAAGAGTTCCGGTTTTATACCGATCAAAATGCGATGGCAAAGACCATCGGGCTGAAATAGGGGATTAGCCAGATGACCCAGACAAATATGCTGAACTTGTGGAAATTACGGATTGCCTTTTCATCCTTCTTGAGCAGAACCACCAGCGCCCAGACGGCATGAATGAGCATGAGCAGGATGGCAATGAGCCCGGATATGCCGTGGACGTCAAAAGCCATACCGCCCACATATTCGAACATCATGCCGGTGCCGACAGTGTCGCAGATGAGGCCGAGAACAAAGAAGGCAAAGTTCCACCATTTGAGGCGGCCGATGAGGCGCTCGCCCCATACACCGATGGAGTAGAAGACCAATGCTGAGGTGATGATGGTGCTGGCTAACGGGTTCATGAAGGCTCCGGATGAAAAGAATTGTACAATTATAGTGCAATCCGAATTGATTAGCGGGGAGGCTTGTAGATAAATGATGCTTCAGCCAAAATGCCGGGGGTTTTGCCCGCTGTGTTTTGATTCACTATGAATAAAAATTGACCTGTTCCAGCTGCATTTCACGGAGAAAACAACATGTTTTCGTTCGCTGCCAGGTATAAAGAAGAGAACCGTATCGCCCACGATCGCCTGCTTGCAGGAAGCCAATTGATCAAAACATCCATGGGGGTGGTTGAAGCTGCGGTCACCGGTCAAGGGAGCGCTGTATTAATATCACACGGCAGCGGCGGCGGTTACGATATGGGACTCTGGCTGGCAAACCTAATCGATGGGCAATTCCAATATTTCTCGCCATCGCGCTTTGGATATTTGCGATCGCCAGTACCACCCAATCCATCACCTGAAACGCAAGCCGACACCTATGCAGCATTACTTGATACTTTCAATGTTAATTCCACTATTATTATCGGGCTATCAGGCGGGGGAGCATCTGCTTTGCAGTTTGCACTGCGCCATTCGGAGCGCTGCCGCGGGCTGATAATGATATCGGCGGTTAGCCGCTCTTTTCCTTCGTTATCGCCATTCTTGCGCGCAATATATCCCCTCATGCTGCAAGTCAGACTTTCTCCCCTGGCTGCTATATTCCATTGCTCCGAACGCAGTTTTTCAAGGAAATGGAGTAAGCCGCGCTTTACTCACTAAGATCAAACCTGATCGTGAAAAAATGCGTCTGCTTGATGCGCTTTACCACACCACCTACCCATCCACCCTGCGGCGGGACGGTTTGATCAATGATATGCAGCAATTATCAAATTTTCCAGGAGTATCCATTAGGGCATATCACAGCCCCAACCCTGGTGGTTCATGCCGTGAATGACCCGATCATGCCCTTCAGCATGGGAGTATTTACAGCCAGTACGATCCCAAATGCGCAATTCCTAAAAATGGATGATGGAGGCCACTTTACTTGCGTCACCCATCGGGAAGAAACAATACCCGTTATTCAAGAGTTCTTAAATCGAAACAGCGCCTTGAATTTGGCGGAGCAATATTAATAACGTCTGGGGATTGTAATTTGAGTTGGATTTGTCCCAACCTGCAACAATTTTATACCTCAGTCAACTCCCAAATGGATTAAGCTGTTATCATTCTCTTATGCCACTTGATACTTCACACCAACAAAACCGTTCAAAACACCCCGAAAAATTTGATTACTCCCTGTCTGGTGCGTATTACATTACCATCGCCACGCTGGAAAGAAAACCCGTTTTTGGGCAGATCCAGGAAGAAAGGGTCTTGCTGAACAAGATCGGAAATATCGCCTCCAAGGAATGGGAAAGGCTGGCTAAACGATTCTTCCATATAAAATTAGGTGCGTTCATTGTCATGCCAAACCACATCCATGGAATTATTTTCATCATGGGCAAGGAATCAGGGCAAACAGCCGTCCAAAAAAGCAGGGATTTCCCATCCCATTTACCCAAAAGTGATATTGGAACACCAGATGCTGGATCCATCGAAACGGTCATTCGTTTTTACAAATCGTCGGTTTCGCTTCAATGCCGGCCATTATTGGGTAAAGGCAATAAAACCATCTGGCAGGGTGGATATTCCGAACACATCATTCAAGATGCAGCGGAAATGGAAAGCATCAGGAATTCCATTGAAGCCAATCCATCCAATTGGGAGAAGGATCTTCAGACCGGAAATCCGGATTATTATTAGTGGTCATATTTGGGCGGACATATGATGCTTGAAGGGTACACAGGCCCGCCACTACTGGTATTCAAGCAGGTAGGTGGAAGGTATACCGGGTATCAGGTAAGATTTCTCCCCTCTTTATGCGGTCGAAATGACAAAATGGCAAATGGAAACATACAGGCATTCGCCCGAATAGTGTTCAGGTTATATCTCCGACCTCCACTACTCCCATCTTGATATAATTAATCCAGGAGAAAGCCCATGTTTGAGAATCCGTTTACACGCAGGACCGATGAGGAAGAAAAACGAAAAGAAGGCCGGCTGCCGCCCGGGCAGGCGTTGACCCATAAATTCCCGGTGCTGCATTACGGACCTGTTCCCCCTTTCAACCCGTTAACCTGGTCTTTCAAGGTGTGGGGTGAGGTGGAGCAGCCAGGTGAATGGAAGTGGGACGAGTTCAACAAGTTACCGCGTACCCGCCTGGATATGGATATCCACTGCGTGACACGCTGGAGTAAATTCGACACGGTATGGGAAGGGGTCTCAGTACGTGCCATGGTGGATGCCGGACTCATAAAAATTAAACCGTCAGCACACTATGTGATGCAGCATGCTGAATACGGATTCACGGTCAACCTGCCGCTGGAAGTGGTGCTGGCAGAAAACTTCTTAATGGCCACCCATTTCAACGGCGAAGTGATCTCACCTGATCACGGATATCCACTGCGCGGCATCGTCGGGGCGATCAAGAACCGTCCAGACCTGGTGGTTCCATACTTCTGGAAGGGGGCAAAATGGTTGAGGGGATTGGAGTTCATGCCGCAGGATAAGCCGGGCTTTTGGGAACAAGCCGGATATCACAACAATGCGGATGCATGGAAAGAAGAACGTTTCTGGTAATGATCGTTTTAGCGGCGGCGCTTTCGACAGCCAGATATAAATTCCCATCCCGGCACCACCCAGCAGCAGAACCAAACCGGCAATCCCGATGATGGGATTTCTGCCGCCTTCGCCACTGGTTGCAGGTTGAGCCAGTGAGCTGAGCTGCGCGCCAAAGTTCATGGTGGTCTGGTCTCCGGCAACAAGCTTGATGGGTGTATTGGTGACGGTGGTCGGATTATAACCATCCGGAACAGCCACACTCAAGTTGTAATCACCTTTTGGAACATCCGGGAAACATACCGGTTCGGTACCGGAAGTCGTCATTGCAGTCTTGTTAAATGTACCAATATTATTTACCAGGCTGAGAGCACCATTGGCAAGTGACAGTTCTTCCGGCTGGCGGACAGAATCACCATTTATGTCATCGTATAGTAAAACGCAAATTTCGCCAAAACCTTCGACCTGAGGGGTGGTAAGGCCTGGTGTGGGTGTCGCTTCTTCTGAAGCAGGCAAAGGTGGTGTGGGAGTAACCACGCCAAGAAGGACTTGTTGACCTTCAAGCAGCTGGTCTTCCGGTTTGGTGTTGTTGAGCAGGTATAATTGTGTTTCTGCGACACCGGTCTTGACCGAGATGATCCACCAGGAATCTCCCGGTTGGGCAATGTAAATGATCCGGCCATCCGGTTGAGCTGTAGGTGTTGGTAATACAGCCTGGGGTTGACCCCTTTCAGCAGATGCAGGAAAAGCTTGAACAGCCACCAGGACTGTTGTAGCCAGGATCACCAAAAAAGGAACGAGTTTTATTAAGCGCTTTGTCATTCTATTGTTCTCAACCTATTTGGATTATAACATTATTCGATTTTCTGATGACCAAACCACTAATTCGGTAAGATTTAATGGACAAAAGTATAATGGTAGCCATGCATAATAATTCCATGCGGAAAAGATCCGGATCGATCACCGCACTCCTCTGCCTGTGCCTGATCGTTCTGTCCGCCTGTCAACCGGCAGCCTCCGCCTTTGAAACGGAAACTCCCACCCCATTGACCGAGACGCCAACACCAACGGCGACACGGATCTGGTTTCCGAGCACAGCCACCCCGACAGTCTATTTCACCCCTCAACAAACCCCGACACCAAACGAAGGTCCAGATTTTGGTGAATTGGTCATCAAGGATGACTTTTCTGATCGTACATCCTGGATGACAGGTGTGTCTACTGATGGAAATGTTGCGTACGGTGATAATACCCTAAACCTGGCAGTTTCAGCTCCAGGCAGCACATTGACCAGCTTCCGTAAGGACACCTATTTTTCGGATCTCTACCTGGAAACAACCATTTCAGCAAACCTGTGTTCCCCAGCAGATACATACGGGTTGATCTTCTGGTCATTGAATGACCGTACATATTACCGGATTTCCTTTAATTGCAGCGGTGAGTACGCCATGGAAAAAGTGAAAGAGAGCCGATCATCACTACTGCTGGACTGGACTCCATCAGGTCAGATTCCTCGTGGCGGATTGTCACCATTTCGGGTGGGATTATGGGTCGGTGGAGGATATGTTCGACTATACCTGAATGATGTATTCCAGGATGGAGTATATTTAGCCTCTGCAACTGGAGGGATCGGTGCATTTGCCCATTCTGCAGAGGGACTGGCAGTGAGTATCAGTTACTCAGACATGACCATCTATTCGGTTTCTCCGGGCGATTACCCGCTCACCCCGACTCCAACAAAAAAGCCCACACAAAGGCCGTATCCCACACTGGCGACCCCCTGATATTCAAAATTAGTGCCCAAAATCATTTGCGTCACATGTAAAAATCCATAAAATTAAGGTAGGTCAGGACACAAATAGTATTAATTCTGTAGATATTTATCCTGATAAAACCATTACCCAATTTGGAGGAAAACATGTTTCATACGATCATTGTTGTCGGAAATTTAGGCAAGGATCCAGAGATGCGCTACACGCCATCCGGTCAGGCCGTAACCACCTTTTCAATTGCATCCAACCGCCAATATACCAATAATAACGGTCAAAGCGTGAAGGAAACCATCTGGTTTCGAATCAACGCCTGGGGCAAGCAGGGCGAGTTTGTAAACCAGTATTTTAAAAAAGGTTACAAAGTCCTCGTGGAAGGCCGGCTTACAGCCGGACCCCAATACCGGCAATCCGCGCACGTATACCCGGCAGGACGGCACCACCGCAGCCAGTTATGAAATTGTAGCCAACACCGTGCGGAACTTAACCCCCAGGTCAGATGATGACTCTGGCGGCGCAGGTGGAGCATCTGCTGAAAATGATGGGCTACCGGTCGGTGACGAGAATATTCCTTTCTAAAGCCAGTCAAATAAACCGGCGGAGGTTGTATGCCTGAAAACACCCAGCCTCCGTCGTTCAATTTTATCGATGCATCAGATCTGAAACCTGAATATGCCAATCTGGTGCGAATTGCTCATTCCCCGCTGGAATTTACGATTGAATTCGCCCGCTTACTGCCCGGTGAAGTAAATCCTGTCGTTATCTCCAGGATGGTGATGTCTCCCCTGGCAGTCAAGATGCTGAAGGCAGCGCTTGGAGAAAACCTCTCCCGGTTTGAAAATGCCTTTGGTGAGATCAATCCACCCGGGGCAAATACGCTCGCCAGCCAGCTTTTCCGGCCCAACCCTGAGCCGGAACCACCCAAAGAATAATTGGAAACCTAATGGATGAATTAGATCAGATCGTTGAAAATATACGGACAGTATTTGACGCTCGAAACCAGGCCCGCGATGAAGCCCTGGCGGTGTGCAGGTTATTAACCCGGCATTGCGCCAATGCCATTCGGGCTGTCCACCGGGAAGAAACCCTGGTAGTCAATGAACACCTGCAGGAAGCCGGTAAGTTAGCCAAACAGCTCCAAACCTCGCTGAAAAACTTCCCGGACCTTTACTTTTCGGGGTACACACAGGATGCTCTGAAAGAATTTGTAGAAGCGACCATCACCCGGGCGCTCGTGCTGAACGAGCATCTCCCCAGCCCCGAACAGATCGGCGTGGAGGGTTCAACATATCTCAATGGACTGGCAGAAGTCACCGGAGAGCTCAGGCGCAGGTGCATGGACATACTCCGGCAAGGATATTCTGCCGAAGCGGAACGCCTGCTGGGCTGCATGGATGACATCTATGCGGTGCTGGTTACCATCGATTATCCGGATGCGATCACCAGCGGTCTGCGCCGCCAGACCGACCTGGTACGCGGGATAGTGGAAAGGACCCGTGGGGACCTGACCATCAGCCAGAGGGAGCAGCACCTTGAACTCGCCCTGGAAGATATGGCGCGAAAACTGAAAGAGGCAAACCCGAACAATGCGGATCATACGAGCGTCTGAGATCGGTTCGTATCTCTACTGCCAGCGCTCCTGGTGGTACCGCATCTCCGGCTTGGAACCGGAAAACAAACGGGAACTGCAAGTTGGAACAGAGATCCATTACCAGCACGGTAGGACTGTGCTGGTTTCTACTTTTCTACGCCTGGCTGGTTTCATCTTGTTATTAGCTGCCATCGGTGCATTAATCTACTTCCTGGTGACCGGGTTATGATCTGGCTCATCCTCTTCCTCGTTCTCGCTGCCATTCTGCTGTTGTATTTCTCGACGAGAATGCGAAAACAAAGCGGCATCCCAGGGGGGACGATCATCTACTCCGATGTGAAAATGTGGGGCAAACCGTTGGAGAAACCCCTGTTTGATGGCAGCATCGGCCTGGTGGGCAAGCCGGATTATCTCATCCAGCAAAACGGGTTGGTGATCCCGGTGGAAGTGAAAAGCTGCCGGCCGCCGGATGCCCCTTATGACTCGCACATCTTCCAGTTGGCGGCTTACTGCCTCCTTGTGGAGAAGGTCTACCAGAAACCACCAACCCACGGCCTCATCCATTATCCCGGCCGGACATTCTCTATTAACTTCACACCCGAATTGCGTGAACAGACACTGGCCCTGGTCACTGAAATGCACAAGAAAGAGCGAAACAAGGATGTTCCTCGTAGCCATGAAGAACCAGCCCGCTGTAAAAGCTGCGGGTATAAGAGCCAGTGCGACCAACGTTTATAAACCAATCCACAATTCCATTGAACCAGACTATAATAATTGAATGATGGCTCAACCGATGCCTGTTCCACAAAATATAATTATCCTGGCTCATCCGGGTATGCCCGATGCAGTTCAGGATCTGGATATGGTTAAAACCGCCCTGCTCGAACATGGTTTGAAAACCTCATCGAGCCAGCTAAACGATCACCAGATCCATAAAAGGATTGCTGCCGGGGAATTTGACCTGGCAATCGTCCTGGGCGGCGATGGTGCGATATTGCGTGCCGGGCATCTGTGTGCCGGGTCTGATACACCCATCCTCGGTATAAACTACGGCCGGTTCGGTTTTCTCATCGAACTGCAGCGCCAAAACTGGATGGAATACATCCCGCGGTTGATGCGGGGTGATTACCATTATGAATCCAGGATGATGCTGTGTTCCGAGCTCTGGCGTGGGGAAGAAAAGATCAATGAATGGGAAGTCTTAAATGAGGTGGTGGTCTGCCGCGGTCAACTAGTCAAACCCCTGCACATCACCGCATCATGTCAATGGCGAGTTCTTGACCACTTACGTAGCCGATGGATTGATCGCTGCCACCCCTACCGGTTCCACTGCTTATGCGCTCGCGGCAGGCGGACCGATATTACCGCCTGAACTACGGAATATCCTGCTGGTTCCGGTTGCACCGCACCTTTCTGTCAACCGGGCGATCATTTTAGCCGAAGGGACCCGGGTCAGTATGACTGCACACAGCGATCACCAGGCAGTGCTGAGCGTGGACGGCCAGAATCCGGTACTGGTGACAGATAATGACCGGGTGGATGTTTACGCCGGTGACCATTCTCTTCGATTTATACGTTTCCTGGGTGGGGGGTATTTTTACAGGAGTTTGATGAGCCACATGGAACAAAACCCCGCCACCGGATTAACCAGATGAGCGAATACACACCTCCTGTACTATACTGCGCCAATCATCCGCAGCGCGAAACCAGTTTACGCTGCAACCGCTGCGAAAAGCCCATCTGCCCGGACTGTGCGGTCCTGACCCCTACCGGATACCGCTGCAAGGAATGCGTTCGCGGTATGCAAAAGATCTATAACACCGCTACATCGATCGATTATGTGCTGGCATTCATCACCGCGGTGGTGCTCAGTTACATTGGCAGCCTGATCACCGGGTTCCTGGGATTTTTTATCCTGCTGCTGGCTCCGCTTGTCGGTATTGTGATCGCTGAAGCTGTTCGCTATGTGATCCGCAAACGGCGCTCTCCCGGTTTATACCTGACAGCCGCCATCGCCACTGCATTAGGCAGCCTGCCCGGTTTGATCCTGCCGGTCCTGACCTTGATCATAGGCTTTTCCTCACCTGATCCAGTATCCTTCCTGGGTGGAGCCGGGCTTAGCCTCATTTTCAAGGTGATCTACACCATCCTGGTGACATCCAGCATGTATTACCGGTTGACCGGTTCACGGTTGAAATTATAAAGATGAAACATCATGCTTAGCGAATTACGGATAGAGAATTTTGCGATCATTGACAGCCTCCAGCTGGAGTTCAAAGCCGGGTTGATCATACTGACCGGTGAAACCGGTGCGGGAAAATCGATCATCCTGGATGCGCTCGTAGCCTTGTTGGGCGGGCAATTCGATGCCACGTCCATCCGCGCGGGAGCATCCAAGGCCAGGGTTGAAGCTGTCTTTCAGCTGCATGATTGCCCAGTCGAACTAACCACCATACTGGCCCGTGAAGACCTGCTGGATAACGAGAATTTTGTCACCATCGAGCGAGAAGTCCGCGTGGAAGGACGCAGCAGCGCCAGGATCAACGGGCACGGGGTGAACTTGAACGTCCTGCGCGAAGTGGGCGATTTTCTGGTGGATATCCACGGGCAGTCCGAACACCTGTCCCTGATGAATAACCGCCAGCATATCGGTCTGCTGGACAGGTACGCAAAGGACGAAGATGACCTGAAGAGTTACCAGAAGCTGTATCACCAATTTCTGGATAACCGCCGCGAACTGAAGGAACTGCGTGTCATCGAGCAGGAAGCCTCCAGCCGGATAGAACTGCTCAGCTTCCAGGAACAGGAGATCGCCGCAGCTCAGGTTGAAATTGGCGAAGACGTTCTATTGGAGCAGGAACGCACCCGGCTTTCCAACGCAGAAAACCTGGCATTGTCTGCCCAACAGGCGCTCACCCTGCTGGATGAACCGACCCCCGATATGCCATCCATCACCGATCTGCTCGGACAGCTCGCCCATCAACTTCAGCAGTTGGAACGCTTTGACCCGTCCCATAAGGATTTTGCAGACACAGGCGGGAATCTGCTTGAACAGGCCGAAGACCTCAGCCGCGAGATCAGGAATTATGCGGAACAGATCGAATTTAATCCGCGCCGGCTGGTTGAGATCGAAGAACGCATTGGGTTGCTCAACAACCTCAAACGCAAGTACGGCGGCTCAATTGAGAGTATTTTGGAATTCCGTGAAGCAACGAAAGCCAAGCTGGAGAAAATAAATTATTCCGGGGAGCGCATCGCTGAACTGGAAAATATTGAGAAGAAACTGCTGGAAGACCTTTCCAGCCTTGGGCAGGTTTTATCCGGCATCCGCAAAGCTGCAGCGGAAAAACTATCGCAGGCAATCGAATCGGAACTGGATGAACTCAAAATGGAAGGCGCCCGGTTCCAGGTGGCCTTTGACACACTTCCGGTATCAGAAGATAAGTCTTCCGGACAAGCCGGGTTGGATCTCAACGGGATGGACAAGGTGGAATTCCTGATCGCACCCAATCCGGGTGAAGGGCTCAAGCCGCTGGTGAAGATAGCCTCCGGGGGCGAGACTTCCCGCCTGATGCTGGCATTAAAGAACGTGCTGGCGCATGAAGACCGGATCCCATCTTTGATCTTTGATGAGATCGACCAGGGGATCGGCGGCCGGGTGGGCAGTATCGTTGGGCAAAAGCTCTGGCAGCTTGCCCGCGCGCACCAGGTATTCTGTGTGACGCATCTTCCACAGCTGGCAGCTTATGGGGGGCAGCACTTCCATGTAGCAAAAGAAGTGACGGATGGCCGCACCATGACCCGGGTCAATTTACTGGGCGGAGATCAGCGTGTATCAGAATTAGCCCAGATGCTCGGGAACTCCACCGAGAACACCATGCGCTCCGCACAAGAACTGCTGCAGCAAGCCGCTACATTGGCAGCAAATTAATCCGACCGCAGGCGGGCAACCGTCACGCCGTCGCCGCCCTCATTCTCCATCCCGCTTTCAAAATTCTTCACATGCTGGTTTGCTTTTAACGCTTCGCGGATAACTTGGCGCAGCCGGCCGGTGCCTTTGCCGTGGATGATGCGGACGAATGGCAGCCCGGTAAGGTATGCCTGTTCGATATATCGATCCAGCATATCCAGGCCATCTTCCGCCCGCTGACCCCGAATATCCAGCTCCATACCCGGGCTTTGACGCGCCGGTTCTTTGGCTTTCGCGCCGGTGTCTACTTCCACTTTACGGCTCTTTCGTTTTGGCTGTTCGACTTCCGGCTGTTCATCCGGCCGTCGAATCTCGGATAACCTGGCGCGGATGCGCAAATTCCCGACTAAAACTTCAGCCTCGCTCTCGGTCAGGGAAGTAATAGTACCGTTCATATTCAGGGATTCTAAAAATACCTTGCTGCCGGGGTGGAAGCGTTCTTCGCTCTTCTGGCGGAATCCCGGAAGATCTTTTGGCAGCATGGATTCGTCTTCCATCTGGTCCACCTGGTCTTGAACCGCCTTGACCACATCCAGCGGTTGGCGGGCTCTCAGCAACTCTTTCTTCAGGTCATCTACTTCACGCTGGAAGAGAGTCATCTCCCTCTCGGTTTCCTTGCGGGTTGCGGCAAGGATCTCCTGCCGTTCGGTTTCGATACTCTTCAGGCGCTGTGATAACTGGCGCTCCATTTCTTCGGCTTTCATGCGCAGCGATTCAGCATGTGCGCGTTCTTCGCGTGCCACTCCGCGCTGGTGATAGATCTCGTCCAGCAGATCTTCCGCGCGCAATTCATCCGGATGGATGGTAGCCCGGGCAGCTTCGATGATCTTTGCGGGCAGCCCGAGCCGTTCCGCAATGGACAGCGCATTGGACCTGCCCGGTAATCCCAGCGACAGGTGGTAGGTGGGGCGCAGGGTTTGCAGGTTGAATTCCAGGCTGGCATTGACCACCGCGGGAGTGTTATGGGCAAAAGTCTTCAATTCCGGGTAATGGGTGGCCACCATGCTGGTGATGTTGCCTTCCAACAGGTCTTTCAAAATGGCCATCGCCAGGGCAGCACCTTCCTGCGGATCAGTTCCAGCACCCAGTTCGTCCAGCAGCACCAGGCTGTGGGAGTTGGCCTTTTTCAAGATGTGGATGATATTGGTAATATGCCCTGAAAACGTGGAGAGGGATTGTTCGATGGATTGTTCATCCCCGATGTCGGCAAAGATCTCTTTGAAGACGCTGATCTCTGAACCGGAAATAGCCGGGATGTGCAGGCCAGACTGGCTCATGAGGGCAAATAAGCCCACGGTCTTCAGGGTCACCGTCTTACCGCCGGTATTGGGGCCTGTGATGACCAGGATGAAAGTATCCTCATCCAATACCAGGTCGATCGGGACAACAGACGCCGGGTTCAATAGCGGGTGCCGGGCGTTATACAGCCGGATGCGGCTGCCGGGATGGGCATTCGCAGGTTTATTCGGGATCGGGAAAAGGATCGGTTCCACAGCGGAAAGCGCATCTGCATATTTGGCGCGGGCAAACACCAGGTCGAGTTCTGCCAGCATGATCAGCAGGGTATGGATGTCGGCGGCTTGCGCTCCCACCTGGGTGGAAAGACCCGCCAGGATGCGGCGTTCTTCATCCCGTTCTGCCAGCTGCAGTTCCTTGTACTTGTTATTCAGCTCCACCACCGCCAGCGGCTCCACGAACAAGGTCGCCCCGGATGAGGACTGGTCATGCACGATCGATTTGAGCTGGCCTTTGAATTCCGACCGCAGCGGCAGCACATACCGGCCATCACGCTGCGTGATCAACCCTTCCTGCAGCATGGGGGAACTGTGCGGGTCGTTGATGTAACGCTCCAGCCGGGATAGCAGCCGCTCATGAGACAGCTTCATATCGCGCCGGATGACTGCCAACTGATCAGAAGCATTATCCAGGATATCGCCGCGTTCAGATATACAGCGCGAGATCGCATCCACAATGCCGAATGGCTCGGGCGGGTTGAAAATAATGGTGGCCAGGGCCGGGTAATCGTTTTCGATATGGTCCAGGGTGCGCATCAAAATTCGGGCACAGATGAGGGTGTTCTTTACATCGAGCAGTTCGTTGGCAGCCAGAACTCCGCCGCGGCCAGCCAGGTCGACATAATGGCGAATATCCGCGGCCCCGCCGATGCTGATATCCGGGTGGGTATTCAGCAGCTTGCGTCCTTCGCTGGTTTGTTTCTGCCATAACTGCGCAGTTGAAATATCGGTGGTTGGTTTCACCTGCAAAGCCAGCTCATTGGATAAACTGAACGACGTAAACCCGGCCAGCTTTTCAAGGATCCTGGGAAATTCAAGAACAGATAAGGTTTTTTCGTCCATAATGTTTAGTTGTGTGAATAATTAAATTGAATAATGGTTCTCACAGAACCCGCATCCGCCCCGGCAAGATGAGTTTACCACAACTGCAGGTGGTTATAATAGTATTGGAGCTATGAATCAGATGTCCACTTTGATCGAAATAATAGATGAAATGACTACTCCCGGCCAACTGGTCGAGAAAATGGACGGGCAGACTCTGCGCTGCCTGGCCTGTGCTCACCGCTGCGTGATCCACGAAGGTAAAAGGGGAATCTGCCGGGTGCGTTTCAACCGGGACGGGCAGCTGCAGGTTCCGCGCGGATACGTCGCCGGCCTGAACGTTGACCCGATCGAAAAGAAACCTTTCAACCACTTCCTGCCCGGCAGCGGCGCGCTGACCTTTGGAATGCTGGGCTGCAACTTCCACTGCGAGTTCTGCCAGAACTGGCTCTCTTCGCAAGTATTGCGCGACGCTTCCATCAGTTCATCCACCGGCATGGCGCAGAAGATATCCGCCAAACAGATCGTGGATATCGCCCTGAACCATCAGGCCGGGGTGGTGGCATCCTCCTATAATGAACCGGTGATCACTGCGGAATGGGCGCATGAGGTGTTTTCGGTGGCCAAAACCAAAGGACTCAAGACCGTGATGATCTCCAACGGGTATGCCACCCGGGAATGCCTGGAATACCTGCGCCCGGTCATGGACGGCTACAAGATCGACCTGAAATCCATGCAGGATAAGAACTATCGCGGCATGGGCGGCCAGCTCAAGCATGTACTGGACAGCATCCAAACCGCGCATGACCTGGGGTTGTGGGTCGAGGTGGTTACGCTGATCATCCCCGGATTTCAACGACAGCCCGGCCGAGCTTTGGGATGCGGCGCGCGCCATTGTGTCTGTTTCGTCCGATATCCCCTGGCACGTTACCGGGTTCCACCCGGATTACGATATGCAGGATACTCCTCCGACCAAGCCGTCCGAATTGCAGCAGGCGACCGATATCGGCCAGGAAGCCGGGTTAAAGTTCGTTTATGCCGGCAACCTGCCCGGAAGGGTGGGATCACTGGAAGATACCCACTGCCCCGGCTGTAATACGGTTTTGATCAAACGCAGGGGATATGTTATCGGGGAAAATAAGATCCTTCCGGATGGAACCTGCCCCAATTGCCGTCTGGTCATTCCGGGGGTGTGGAAATAATAAAGCACTATAATTAACCCGTGGATCGCAAGCCCCTCATTCCAGCCTTCTACCTGACGGCACAATGTCCAAAAGGAGAATGTGCCTGCAGGGTGGAGGGTCCCAGGCTGAGGTGAATAATAAATGACGGGGAGGCGAGGATGACGGAGAGAAGAAGGCGCAGAAAGTTTACTGCTTTTCAGCGCTGAAGGTGAACCCCCAGACCTCGTCCGGATCCTCCGCGATCGGGCCGGGTGATGCCAGTGAGCGTATCGCCGTTGAGTTTCACGTCAGCCAGTTGAATGAAGCTCAATTCATAGCCGGGGGGAAATCGGGGCAGTTGGTTACATTCTTTGTAAGAAGGTTCTGGGTGAATGTCAGGACAGCGCTATCGCCTTCCAGCCTGCCGCTGATGGTGCCGTCGATCCAGTGCTCCCAGTGCCCGGAACAATCATGTTCAGTGTTATGGTAAGTGATCTCCACATCATGCATTTTAAGGTGCCTGAGACTGTGCCATCATCTGCGACAGAAATGATGATCTCGCTTGTGGTGCTCTCTATCTTGCCTTCCCTTCGATCTGATAACCATTCCCCTGTGCCTTGATAGGTCGTCAGTTCGGCATCACCCTCTTGTAGTCGGCGCAGTTTCTTCCGTGCCAGTCCCGGGTTGATCGACATCTTCCTTGCGCGGACAGGTAACCGGGTCATACTCATAGCTAAATTTTTTATCATGATATTCATATATCTGCCGGGAGGGTTGGGGACCATACCCCCGAACCCAATCTTTGACATCAGCAGGGATTTTCCGTGAGAAGGGTAGCCGAATCGCAGGAGAGGTAGGAGTCGGTGAAGTATTCGAGGGGTGAAGAGACTAATGTCATGCCATGCATACAGAAAGCCGCCGCCCAGCTGCCGCAGCCATGTCGCTTGTTGCACTCATCATAGCAGGCATCGTGTTCCACACAGGCAGGGTGGAGACCGCAATCATAGACATAGACGAGCGAAAAGAAGCCAGAATTGTCACCTTCCTGGTTCTTTTCACAACGTTCCTCAATGCTGAATTTACAGTTGTCATGGGTGCAGTCTGGTCCGCAGGCACCACGACACTTTGCATTGCAAGGACCCCATTCATCCTCGATGGGATCTGAACCAGCGGGAATAGAGACCGGGTGACGTAAAACTGGCGTCAGAGGATGAAAATGCTGGTAAAGTTTCCGATTTCAGGCAAGCCAGCCTTGGCACCATCCTGTGCGGCTAGCGTTTCGACCGCACCTGCTTCATCAAAGGGAAAGTAACCAAACACGACCGGGACAGGATTGGAGGGGGTCATCATGATGATAGAGGGGTGTTGGACATCGGTTTTATCGTCACTGCCAAAGTTGCACTTCGAAAGGGCGAGCAATTCAGCAGCCACGGCAGCGCGATCAGAGATCTGATACTTGAAACGCATCTGCAGGGGATACAACAGGGCAGCCATCTGGGCAGGGTCGGGGCTTTCGTCTCCCTGGCAGGCAGCATCCAGGGGGATCATCGATAGTCCGTGGGCAAGTTCACTATTATTCAACTCGTCAAGAAGTACCTGTTCTTCACCGCTCAGCGCGCCCATCCCGTCCAGATCTGTGCCCTGCCAGTTCATGCCGGGGTTCTCTTTCGAGTAGAGATCAATGGTGAGTGTCTGTTCTTCAGGGGCATCTTCCATGCGAAAGTCAGCTAATCCATCGGGGCTAACGGAGAAACTGACTGTTTCTCCGCCCATTTCACTAGAATAGCGATAGCTGCCGTGGATGCTGCCATCAGAGGTACTTTTATGCATTTGAAGGCCGGTGGCTTGGGAGGGGAGGAATCTGCAGGCCAAGAGGGCCAGTAAAAGGCTCAGGGGAGCTAACAGTAATAATGGAGAAAGGGGGTTGGTCTTGATCGTCATTTTCCCTCCTGATTAGGAACCACACAGGTGAAAAACAACACAGGTTAGCAGTTTAACATCAGGCTATTGCCAGCACATCCATTATATACCAAAACCCGACAGGATAATCATGATTTGCTCAAAAAATCTGCCTGTCCCCGTTTTGGACCTCCTGCAATAAGTGCTGAAACCCGCCTTTGTTCTCTCGGTGTTAGCAGGTGTAGATACCGTTGCTTCTGCTTCACCCTACAGGTAAATGCTATAATGAAATCTGGATGGTTTCCTGAATAGGAGGGCAACATGGATCAAAATACACGTCAGAAAAAGGTGATTTTGAGTGGAATATTGGCTATTCTTGTCATGGCTTGCATGTGCAGCCCGGCGTCGCTGCTGGCAACAAAAACTCCTCCTACGGATGCTCCCACGCCAGAAACCGCGGTTCCTCCAACGGAATTATCCCCAACAGATACTGAAACACCGACTGCTGAAGCGGTGGTTCCCACCACTATTGCATCCGGGGTGGAGGGTTTGCAGCCGGAAGTTCCCTGGTTGATCGTATCCACCGACAACGGGCTCTGGGCAGCCAATATGGATGGCTCCAACCTGGTCAAGCTTGCAGAAAAATCCTATCTTGATATTGACCTGCAGCGAGCCATCTCATCGCCGGCGCACAAGATAGCTGTGCTGACTTCAGCACAGGATTATTATCACAAGCTCGCTCTAAAGATTATTTCCTTGCCAGGCGGGGAAGTCATTAAAACCATCGATCTTTCCACCGTGGATACCGAACCGGGAACGGATTCTGCCCCGGGTGACTCTAACCTAGAGGCAATGCGGGCAGTTGCTGAACAATCGTCTTACTCATGGTCGCCGGATGGCACCAAGCTGGCTTTCACCGCCGCACTGGATAACCCCAATGCAGATATCTATGTCTACGACCTGGAAAGCCAGAATATTCAGAAGGTTTCTGATGATGCCGGCCAGGATTACTGGCCATCCTGGTCGCCCGAAGGGAAGTCCATCTTGTACTTTGAAGCCGAAGGCTTCGGCACTGGCGCAGGGTATGCCATGTCCGGGATCTGGCTGGCTGCTGCGGACGGTTCAGGTGCAAAAAAACTGGCTACTCCCACAAGCAGCGGCGAACAGCTGCTCGGATGGCGGGATAATGCAACGGCTGTACTCTCAAGCTGGAGCCCTGCAGAAGGGACCAACCAGCTGCGTTTGTACAACATCCGTACACAAAAACAAACTGTTCTGGTAAAAGGAGCGGTGTCGGGTGCCGCAGTTGCCACCGGCATCGAAGCGGATTCCGGGGCGGTCCTGTACGGTTCAGAGGATGGACTTTACATTCTTCCCCCCGCCTCCACTACACCGCAAAAGCTCAGCGCAGAGAAGGTTTCCAGCTACGGATACCCGGCTGCCATCCGTTGGCAGGCAGACGGCAGGATTTTCATCGTCCATTCTGAGGGCGGAGTCATATCCACCTTTATGGCGGATGGATCCCAAAGGACAGACCCGCCGTTCAATTCATCTGGCGGCACCCTGGAAGTGAGTTCCTTTGGGTTGATCTGGGGTTGGACGAACAAAGGCGGCGAGAATGAAGGCGCCTGGATCAGCGGACCGGGGATGACCAATTCGCAGGTATTAAACGAGCCGGCATCCAACCCTAACTGGAATATCGACAACGACCTGCTGTTTTTCGTCGGGCAGGACCTCTACCGGACAACCTTCAACAGTAATTATTCCGACGCCGCAAAGGTGGGCTCCCTGACCGGGAATGTCATCGACACAGCCTGGATGGGTTTCAGCGAGGCATTGGATATCAAATATGGCCCGTGACGCTTTGCTTCGGGGGTGATATCGCAAACACTGGTGCGAACAGAGGACTCACCTTTATTCTGATGAGTGGAATATTTTAAAATTCTCCCCCTCCACATCCATGCATAACTCTTTTGCGAGATGCTATAATGAATCAACTACACCCTGCATTTTATTGGTTAAATATCACCCATGTCCTTTGTCCATCTGCACGTCCATTCCACCTACTCCTTGCTGGACGGCTTCAGCGATATCAAGAAGCTCGTCTCGGCTACCAAGTCAATGGGGATGGATTCCATCGCCCTGACCGACCACGGCACCATGTTCGGCTCGATCGAGTTCTACAACGCCGCCCGCGCTGCCGGAATCAAACCCATCATCGGGCTCGAAGCTTATCTCTCCGCCCGCGGTATGACGGATCGCGATTCCAAGCTAGACAAGCATTCCAACCATATGCTGCTGCTGGCACAGAACGAGGTTGGATATCACAACCTGCTGCAGATCGCCAGCGCCGCCCAGGTGGAGGGCTTCTATTACTTCCCGCGCATCGACCGCGATTACCTGGCGAAACACGCCGAGGGTCTCATTGCCACCTCCGGCTGCATGGCCGCAGAAATTCCTCGTGCCATCATGGCCGGGGATATGGATATCGTCCGCAAGAAACTGGACTGGTACTATGATGTCTTCGGCAAGGAGAATTACTTCCTCGAGCTGCAGGAGCACAACATCGCCGAACTGCCGGGCATTAACAAAGCTCTGCTCGGCCTGGGTGAACGCTACCAGGCGCGCTACGTCGCCACCAACGATGTCCATTACATTAACCAGGAAGATTCCAAATTACAGGATGTGCTGCTGGCTGTTCAGACCGGCACCACCCTGCGCGACCCCAACCGGATGCGCATGGGAGACAACTCCTATTACCTGCGCACCCCGGAGGAAATGGCCCGTATCTTCTCTGAAGTCCCCGAGGCGATCTCCAACACACAGCTTATTGCCGACCGCTGTTCGATTGACCTGGAGCGCAAATCCTACCACCTGCCGCTGTTTGAAGTCCCCGATGGGTTTACCTCAGAGACCTACCTGCGCCACCTGTGCGAGGAAGGATTCATCCGCCGTTACGGTGTCCGCGTCAAAGACCCGAAGGTCCGCGACCGATTGGAATACGAGTTGGGCATCATCCACAAGATGGGCTTCGACACTTACTTCCTCATCGTTGCAGACCTGTGCCGGTTTGCCCGCCAGGAAGGCGTCTGGTACAACGCGCGTGGTTCCGCCGCCGGTTCGATGGTGGCTTACACCCTGGATATCACCCTGGTTGAACCCATCGACCATGGTCTGATCTTTGAGCGCTTCCTAAACCCCGGCCGCAACGAAATGCCGGATATCGACCTGGATTTCCAGGACGACAAGCGCGCCAGGATCATGGAATATTGCGCCAATAAATACGGTTCCGATAAAGTAGCCCAGATCATCACCTTTGGCACCATGGGTGCGCGGGCTGCCCTGCGCGATGTAGGCCGCGTCATGGAAATTCCCCTCTCCGAAGTGGACCGGGTCGCCAAGATGATCAACATCGTCCCGAACAAGTCTGTCAATTTGATGGAAGCGATGAATGATTCACCCGAACTGCTGCAGCTCTATAAGGATGTGGATTACATCAAGGAGCTGGTGGATACTGCATCCAAGATGGAAGGCACAGTCCGCAACGCGGGTACGCACGCCGCCGGGGTGATCATCTCGGACAAACCCATCGTGGAATACGCTCCGCTGCACCGCCCGACCAATGGATCGGAAGAATCACCCATCAAATCGGTGATGCAGTACGAGATGTCTCACGTCGATAAGCTCGGCCTGCTGAAAGTGGACTTCCTGGGCCTGGCTACCCTGACGGTGATGCAGCGTGCCTGCAAACTGATCAAGGAGCGCCACAATATTGATTTCGATCTGAGCAATATTCCCACCGACGACCCCGCCACCTATGAGTTCATCGGCAAGGGTCATACCGCCGGCATGTTCCAACTGGAAGGCAACGGGATGACCCGCTGGATCGTCCAGATGAAGCCTAAAACACTGGCCAACGTCATCGCCATGGTGGCATTGTTCCGCCCGGGCCCAATGGAGTTCATTCCCCAGTACATCCGCCGCATGCATGGCGAAGAAACTGTGGAATACAGGCATCCCGCGCTGGAATCCATCATGAAGGAGACCTACGGGATCGCGGTATACCAGGAGCAGGTCATGTCTGCCGCCATCCAGATGGCCAACTATACTCCCTCTGAAGCGGATAACTTGCGCAGCGCCATCTCCAAAAAGAAGGCGGAAGCCATTGCCAAACATCGCAAGATGTTCGTGGATGGCTGCGTGAAGAACGATATTGCCGAAGAGACTGCCAAAGCGATCTTCGAGGAATGGGAAAATTTTGCGCGGTATGGCTTCAACAAATCGCATGCCGCCGATTATGGCGTCATCGCTGTTCAGACCGGGTACCTGAAAACCCACTACACGGTGGAATATATGACCGCCCTGCTATCTGCGGTCAAGAACGAAACCGAAAAAGTGGCTTTTTATGCCACCGACTGCCGGTCGATGGGTATTGATGTGCTGCCGCCGGATATCAACTCCAGCGGTTGGGATTTCACCATCGAGGACCGGAAAGATAAGACTTCTGCCATCCGCTTTGGATTGGGGGCAGTCAAGAATGTCGGCGTCAATCCGGTGGAAGCGATCATCGCCGGACGCGAAAATGGTATCTACAAAGATCTGACCGACCTGGCCATGAGATTGGATCTGCGCACGGTCAGCAAACGTCCGCTGGAAAGCCTGGTCAAGGTTGGCGCGCTGGATGGTTTTGGTCCACGTTGCGCGTTATTACAGTCGCTGGATCGTATCATTAACGTCTCTGCGGCACATTTCCGCGCCAAAGACAGCGGACAGTTGAGCTTTTTTGGCGGCGACACCGGGGTATCCGAGGTGATCCACCTGCCTACCGTGAAAGAACCCGACCGCAAAGAATTGTTAGGCTGGGAAAAAGAGCTGATCGGTCTGTACGTCTCTGCACATCCGTTGACACCCTTCCTGCCCGTGCTGACTCAAAAGACCACCCATCTCATCGGACAGTTGGGCGACCTGAATTCCGGGGAAAAAGTAGCCATTGGTGGTATTGTGGTCAAACTCCGCCCGCATTTCACCAAAGACGGCAAACCCATGGGCTTTGTCACCATCGAAGACGTCCAGGGCGAGATCGAACTGGTACTGTTCCCGCGGGTGTGGGAAAAATACGTGAAGATGATCAAGGTCGAGTCAGTTCTGGTGGTCGAAGGAAAAGTGGATAACGCCAGTGCCACCCCCAAACTGCTGGCTGACAAGTTTGAGCTGGTGCAGTTGGATGATGTTCAAAACCTCTCCATATCCCCGGCAATTGAAATTACCCCGGTAAGAGCAGAGTCCATTATTGAACCCATTGTTACCAACCGGCCAAACGATGACAATATTGCATTGGGTGCAGTTGCTGTAAATACTGAAATCGAAATGGACCCAGCGGTATTTTTCTTTGATGACAATTGGGAACCCGATGCCGAACAGGAAAACCTACCCATTTTGGATGAGTATTCAAAAACATTCGAGGTGGCTGATTCCGGGGAAGCAGGTGCTGTGGCTGGATCCACTCCTGAGGAAATTCAACAGGAAAACACAGAACTTTTAGAGCTGGACCATTCCGCCGGGTTGGTGCTGCCGGAATTCCAGATCTCCACTGAGCCGATCCTGAATCCAAGTGCGAATGATACCGGCACACGCATGATCTCTGTGATCCTGCGTTCCACACATGACCAGGAAAAGGACGTTCGCCGGATGAAATCCATCCAGGGTTTGATGCAGTCCAGCCCTGGGAAGGATCATTTCTCCTTCCATATCATTGAAGACGGCCGGCGTTGTCTGATAGAATTCCCAAACCATACCACCGGTATCACTCCGTCACTGCTGAGCCGTCTGGAGAAGCTGGTAGGCAAATCAAATTACCGGATCGATCCGATAATAGTCCATTAAGGTCAGGAAAAAGAATGAGTGAAAAACAGGTGTCCAAAATTGGGGTGATGACATCCGGAGGTGATTCTCCGGGCATGAATCCCTGTGTTCGGGCGGTGGTGCGAACAGCTATCGCCAAAGGCCTGAAAGTCTACGGGATCAAAGGGGCTTACGACGGATTGATGCACGGCAATTTCCAGGAGATGGGGGTGCGGGATGTCGGCGCCATTTTGCAGCGCGGCGGTACGATCCTGCAGACCCGGCGCAGCATGGAATTTATGCAGCCTGCCGGGCAGCGTGAAGCCATCCGTATGATGAACAATGAAGGCATTGACGGGCTGGTGGTGATCGGCGGGGATGGATCGCTCACCGGCGCCAACAAGCTGGTCGAACAGGGTATCCAGGTGGTCGGGATTCCCGGCAGCATTGATAACGACATTGTTGGCACTGATATGTGCATCGGCGTGGATACCGCGATCAATACGATCATGGATGCAGTGGACAAGCTGCGCGATACGGCATCGTCGCACAACCGGGCTTTCCTCGTGGAAACCATGGGGAGGCACTGCGGTTACCTGGCGGTGATGACCGGGTTGATATGCGGTGCAGAAATGGTCCTCATCCCTGAGGTGGATATACCGGCTGATGAAGTGGTCAAGTCGATCGGGGATGCCTACCTGCGCGGTAAGACACATGCCATCATCATTGTTGCTGAAGGATTCAAAACTAAAATCACCGACCTGGCAGAAATGATCGAGGCCGCTGATGTGGGTTTTACCACCCGTGTTTCCATATTAGGTCATATTCAGCGTGGTGGAAGACCTTCCGCTTATGACCGCTGGCTGGCCACTCGATTTGGCGTCCGGGCAGTGGAATACCTGATCGAAGGCAGGACCGGTGTGATGACAGGGTTGAGCGGCCGGGATATCATCCCTGTTCCGTTTAGTGAAATTGTCGGCAAAAATCGGGAAATGAGCAGCGAGTATTATGATATTGCTCGCATGCTGGCGCGCTGAAAGGAACATACATGCCAGAACAAGATATTGAGATCAAACCGGTGGATTGGGTTTCCTGTGTGGCTATTGGAAACCCGGGCGAACGAACTTTTTTCATCCAGGCGCGCGGCAATGGCCAGAAAGTGTCTTTACTTCTGGAAAAGATCCAATTGCAATCACTGGTGCAGGGGATCGATGATTTTCTAGGGGAGATCAAAGAAAAATATACTGATCTCGCAGAGCCTGATGTGAAATACAATCCCGGTTCCATGACGGTGGATCCGCCGGTGGACCCGCTATACCGGGTTGGTGAAGTGGGTCTGGCATACGCTGAAGATGAAGACATGGCGATCATCCTGCTCAAAGAGATCTTGACCACCCAGGAGGGTCAGGATGACTTGCGCGTGGTCCGTCTGTGGGTAAGCCGCACTCAACTTGCTGTATTTGCTGATTATGCTCAAACGGTTATCAACAGCGGACGCATGATCTGCCCGCAGTGTGGCGAACCAATGGATCCCGCCGGCCATCTCTGCCCGAAAAAGAACGGGCATAAGAAATAAGTCCATCGATAGCGAGAACGAAATGCAAACCAAAGTAAAATTTTTAGGGCACGCTGCTTTCTGGGTGGAAACCGGTGATAAAAAACTGCTGATCGACCCGTTTCTGAATGGCAACCCAAAAGCGTCCGTCAAACCCTCCGATGTGACACCCGATTATATTTTAGTGACCCACGGGCATGGGGATCATGTCGGTGACACGGTCGAGATCGCAAAACGATGCGGGGCAATGGTGATCAGCAACGCCGAGATCTGTGATTGGATGGATAAACAGGGATTAAAGACCCATAGCCAGCATCTGGGTGGCGGCTTCAATTATCCCTTTGGTTATTTAAAGATGACCTTTGCCTTGCATGGTTCAGCTCTCAGGGATGGCAGCGATGGCGGCAATCCGGGTGGTTTCCTGCTGACGACACTTATCAGGTGAAAAACTGTATTTTGCCGGGGATACGGGTTTATTTGGAGATATGCGCCTGATCGGTGAAGAGGGCATTGACCTGGCTGCACTGCCGATCGGGGATAATTACACCATGGGTCCGGATGATGCACTGCGCGCGGTGAAACTGCTCCAGCCAAAGATGGTCATTCCCATCCACTACAATACATTCCCGCTGTTGAAGCAGGATGTAAACGCTTGGAAGACCCGGGTGGAGAAAGAAACCACAGCAAAAGTCAGCGTTCTCCTCCCGGGAGAAGAAACCACTTTATAGAATACGAAATTTAAACTCCCTGGTTGATAGTTACCGCTACTTCCCTGGTTTCTGAATACCGATAATTCACCTGCAGCCTTGTTGCCGGCCGGCTGGTGATCACTGGTCCGGTCATTTTACCCCAGATCAGTTTATGGTTGGCATCGAACCAATCATTGCCATCCCCACCAGCATATACGACGTCTCCTACCGCCAGCGAAGACACACCTGCACCTGTTCCAACTTGCAGGTTGAACAACGCATTTTTCTCCGACCACGATTTTGAACCTGCCCCGTGCCTGTCACATGCTGGCTGCCCTTGAAAATATCCACCGCCTCGATGATCCCGGCATCCCTGGCGGTGATCGTCAGGCGGGTACCATCCTGCAGCATGAATGTGGTATGGCTGTCGCTGGTTGTCAGGTCTTTAAAGTCGCCGTCATTATTGCCTTCGATGTCCGATGAATCAATATGCGGGTCACCCCAGATGGTGGTGCTTTTCCCCGACCACTTGTCCACGATTTTCAGAGTTGTCCCATCACTGAATTCAAACCGATAGCGGTCTGTCTCTGCCAACTGAGAATTTCGCACCACCAACCCTTCGACTGGAGTCAGCGGGTCATAATTGACCTCCAACTCTTCAACAATGGATACCTTCTCACGGATGGTTACCTGGGTTCCCTGCTTGCCATCTTCCTTTTGGTTGTTTTGGATCAAGCCCAATTGCTGGATCAGGTCTTTCAGCTGGATGTTCTCATTTTCCACTTTGCCTGGGGAAGTTTTAGGCGCATCAATAATGCGACTCTCACCGCTTAAAGTGACCTGGTCTTCTTCGTAAGCATCCTTCAGAGATTTTAACTTTGGCGTGGGGATCTTTTTTCCGTGCTTCCAGTTCGCTGGCATGTAATAATAGCCGCCGGACAGCGATTAAATCCTGCAAATTCTGATTAATGGTCGCATCCATGCGTCCTTCTCCTCATCCATGAGATAGTTTTGCTAATTATATTATCGGCAAGAGGTGCAAAACATTAAGGAGATAGAGAAATGAGAAATCGATTCCCCATTCTCATTTCTCAGATTTCCTGATATACTTGCCTCCGGCTTGTGTGCAAACACAAGTGTAACTTATCTCACACGGTACCCGAGCTGACTGCGCGTGCTCCCTATTGGGAGCGACAGCCAGGAATGAAGGACCGGAGGCCTAACGCAAAGGAGTATTATGTCCACAGTGATTTCAATGAAAGCACTATTAGAAAGCGGCGTCCATTTTGGGCATCGCACCAATAAATGGGATCCACACATGCGCCCGTACATTTTCACCGAGCGCAACGGAATCCATATTATCGATCTGCAGCAAACCGTCAAGGCTTTGAACTCTGCATACAACCTGGTAAGAGATACTGTTGCCAACGGCGGGTTTATCCTGTTCATCGGCACCAAACGCCAGGCGCAGGAAACGATCAAAGAAGAAGCCGAACGCTGCGGAATGCCATATGTCACCGAAAGATGGCTGGGTGGAATGCTCACCAACTGGTCCACCATGTTTGCCCGTATCAACGAACTGGACAACCTGGAGAAATTACGCGACGCCGGTGATACAAACCGATTGACCAAAAAAGAACTGCTATTGATCAGCCGCGAAGTAACCCGTTTGTTGATCCGATTGAGCGGTGTTCGTCAAATGAAACGTGTTCCTGACCTGGTATTTGTCGTCGACATCTCCCGCGAGGAAACCGCCATTCATGAAGCCAATCTTACCGGCACCCCGGTCATCGCCATGGTGGATACCAACTGCAACCCGAAAGGGGTTGATTATGTCATTCCATCCAATGATGATGCCATTCGTGCCATTAAATTGATGGTTGCCAAGATCGCTGACGCAGTCATTGAAGGTAAAGCCAGCCGCAAGGAAGATGCTGATATGGTGGAAGATGCTTCCACCCGCGAAGAGACCGCTGCTGCAGCTGTTCGCCATCCTGTGGTCGACTTAACCCCGGAATTGGAAGATAAAGACCTGTTCGGCGATGCCACACTGGCCAAACTTGTTCAACCAAAACCGGAAGAAGAAATAGCAGTCGAAGAACCGGTAGTTGTTGCTGAAGTTCCTGTAGTAAAAAAAGTTAGAAAATCAGCAAAAACTGTCAAAGCCGAAGAGACCGAAGAGAATTAATCAAACGATAACCGAAACATAGGGATAAACAAATGGCAACAATTACTACCGAAATGATCAAACAACTGCGCGAAGCTACTGCAGCCGGAATCTCCGATTGCAAAAAAGCATTGGAAAGCGCTGATGGCGACTATAACAAGGCTGTTGATTTTCTCCGTGAAAAAGGCCTGGCTACCGCTGCAAAACGTGCTGACCGCACCGCTTCTGCCGGTGTTGTAGAACTTTACTCCCATGGCGAAGGCCGGGTAGGTGTGATGGTGGAAGTCAATTGCGAAACAGATTTTGTTGGACGCACCGAAAACTTCCGCAAATTTGCGCATGAGATCGCCCTGCAAGTTGCAGCTGCAGCTCCACGCTATATCAAAGAAGAAGACATCCCCGAAGCGGATATGGAACGCGAGCGTGGTATTGCTGCGACCAAGGCGCGTGAAGATGGAAAACCCGAAGCGATCATTCCCAAGATCGTGGAAGGCTCTCTCGAGAAGTTCAAGAACGAATCTGTCCTGCTGCGACAGGCATACATCCGCGATGACAATGTAACCATTCAGTCATTGTTGAACGATGCGATCGTAAGCATGCGCGAAAATATTGTGATCCGGCGATTTAACCGCTGGGAACTGGGCGAAAGCACACAAGATTGATGACTTAAAAAGCCAACCGAAAGGTTGGTTTTTTGTTAAAATAAACACGGAGGATTGCTATGGAAACCTTAAAATACCACCGAATTCTCTTGAAACTATCCGGGGAAGCATTATCCGGAATAAACGGTTCGGGAATCGACCCGACCCGTGCCCAGGATATTGCCTTACGGGTAAAGAATATCCGCGAACTGGGCGTGGATGTGGCTATTGTGATCGGAGCCGGTAATCTCTGGCGGGGAAAAGTGGGTCTCAACTCCGGGATGGATCGGGCGACTGCCGATTATATGGGTATGCTGGCCACAGTCATGAACGCTCTTGCACTCATGGATGCGCTGGAAGGTCAGGGTGTCATGACCCGGGTTCAGAGCGCCATCGAAATGAGATCGGTTGCCGAACCATATATTCGCCGCCGGGCGATCCGCCACCTTGAAAAAGGGAGGGTGGTGATCTTTGGGGGCGGAACAGGTAACCCGTACTTTTCAACCGACACTGCTGCAGCGTTACGGGCGATGGAAATTGACGCCGATGTTTTGATCAAAGCCACCAAGGTGGACGGGGTCTATGATAGCGACCCCAAAGTGAATGCGAGTGCCAAAAAATTTGATACATTGACCTATATTGATGCACTCAATCTCCGCCTGGAAGTGATGGACAGCACTGCTCTGTCCCTCTGCATGGAAAACAAGCTGCCGATACTGGTTTTGAACCTCTGGGATGAAGCAGCACTGACCAATGCATTAATGGGAAAACCTGCAGGAACACTGGTAACGGATTAGCTAAATAATAAATTCCCGGGTTATGGGTCTGTTTACATTTTATAACCAGATCGATCAGCCAAAGAAAAAATTATTGCTAATTCATATTCCATATTTCAATTCAAACAATATTCTGAGTCAGATATTATGAAAATACTCATTCCCACAATTGGCTCCCGGGGTGATATTCAACCCTACATTGCCCTTGGATCCGGGCTGCAGAAAGCTGGATACGATGTCACTTTTGCAACTCATCCGACCTTTCGCAGCCTGGTGGAATTCCATGGGTTGAAGTTTGCCCCGTTCGGTCCGGATATCGACCTTGGTGTGGACACTGCAAAGCTGCGTGAAAATAAACATGCCCTCGATGGAAATTTCATCAAGGTCATGAAATACTCGTTCGATCTACTTGAAAAATCGCATGAGGATTTAATGCGGCTTGTGGCGGATGCAGACCTGGTCATCATTACCCATACATCCACTGGCAGTATTGAAGCAGAGTTGCTGGGTAAGCGGATCATCAGCGGCAACCTGTTTGCGCAGATCATCCCGATACCCCGCTCGAAGCAAACCCTGGTAGAAAAGACAGTCGGTCGGAGCGATGGGGAGTGTGATGGGTCTGTTCATGACGCGGCCGTTGAATCAACTCCGGAAGAAGTATGGCATGCCTCCATTGGGAGAACATGGGGTATCCTCGCTGGAACTGAATTTAATCGCATCCTCCCCTCACATCACGCCGCCTGACCCACGCTGGGAATCCCGACATAAAATGACCGGATACTGGTTTTCACCGGAACCTGAAAACTGGCTGCCTCAGGAAGGATTGGTCAAATTCCTGGATTCAGGTGAAAAACCTGTGCTTGTAAGCCTGGGCGCCATGAGTTTAAGCACTCATGATGCAGACCAAATGGTTCATTTGATGATCGATGCAGCCAGCCAGGCAGGGTGCCGGATGATCATCCAGGGCTGGGAAACTGCCATGAAGAAGATAAGCGTTCCCGAAAAAATCATGGGGGTTGGTTCAATTCCACACGGCTGGCTGCTGCCGCAGTGTGCTGCCATTGTGCATCATGGTGGATTTGGAACCACGGCAGCTTCTTTTCGGGCTGGAATTCCGCAGATCGTTATTCCGCACATCATTGACCAGTATATCTGGGGAAACCTGGTGGCTAAAAAAGGATTAGGCCCAAAACCCATTTCCCGCGGAAAGCTGACAGATCAAAACCTGGCCGGAGCCATTAGGTTCGTAATCAATAACCAGGCCATGTCTGCCAATGCTCAAGAAATTGGTAAACTGATCCAATCGGAAACCGGCGTTGAAAATGCGGTTAAATTAATTAATGAAACAGTTCAAGCCTGGGGTTAATGAGCACGATTTCACAGCATGATCACTAGCCATGATTTCAGTATGTCGAAGTTGGTCGACAAATTTTATACCTATGCATTTAATTGCTTAGAAGCCGAACTTTTGAATGTCAAATCGTAATACTGCCTTCGTTCGCGCTCAGTAAGGACACTGGCACTAACAGGTTATTAAAAATCATCATAACTAAACGAAATATGTACTCCATTGTAGTCATATCTAAAATCATACATATCAAAATAATTAAAAATATAATCAATTGGCTGTACGCTTAGATAATATACTTCTCTATGACCATATGTGGTCGGATATTCGGCATGCAGGTATTCTCCCAAAGTACTTTTTACATCGCTTGATGATACCTCTCCCTCTGGAAAGGCCTGCTTGACAATCTGAACTGCATTTTCTTGGCGGATACATTCTGCTTTTGGTAGATATCTATCTAAATTCTGGCAAAGTGTGGCCTTACTTGGCCAGGTAGGCCTTGTCAAACCAAGAATTAGTAAGATTAGGCTCACTATAAAAATGGGGAAAATCGTAAACACCTTTTTGATGATAACCATATTCATCTCCATCGTTTCTACAGAAGGAATAGCACCTACATTCACGCCGGTGTCTTCCGTTGGCTCCGGTGGTTTGTGCGGGGTGGGTCTTTGACCGAAGGTATCCATTATTCATTTTCCACCATGGACCCTTGTCATCCTGTATTCCGAATAGTTGAATTATATATCGGGTTATTTATGGTGCGTTACGAACGCACCCTACCAACTTCCTTCAACTAATAGCCAGATTAAATAACATTCTCGTACTAAGGTGTTTGTATCCCCGAAATACTATATAATACTGTAAGAACTTTTTCACAATGAGGAGGAACTATGATCAAGGAATCTGTTAAAGAAGCAGAAGGACACATGAAGGGTGCGATCGTAGCCCTGGAAGATCTCCTGGCAACCATACGAACCGGTCGAGCCTCCCCCGCAATTATTGAAAAGCTTCCCATTGAATATTATGGTATGGCGACACCATTAATGCAGCTTGCCAGTATCAGCATCCCGGAACCAAGGCAGTTGCTTATTAAGCCTTTTGATGCCTCCTCAATTAAGAATATTGAGAAAGCCATTCTGGCTTCCGAGCTTGGATTGACACCCAATAACGATGGGAAAGTCATCCGTCTCAACCTGCCGCCATTAACAGAAGAACGCCGCCGGGATCTTGTAAAGGTTGTGCATCACCATCTGGAAGAAAGCCGTGTTGCTGTTCGTAATATTCGCAGGGATATGATCAAAGACCTGCGTGAATATGAGAAAGAAAAACTGATCTCAGAGGACGAACTGAAAGACGGTGAAGAACAACTGCAAAATCTCACCGACCGGTATATTGAGATGATCGATATTTTAGGAGCGAGGAAAGAAAAAGAGATCATGGAAGTTTGATCGAAGGATAATATGGACAATACAAATAATTCCATAAAAAAACCTTCCATACCAGCGCATGTGGCTATCATTATGGACGGTAACGGCCGATGGGCGAAACAGCGCGGCCTTCCCCGGCTGGCTGGGCATCAGGCCGGGACCGAGAATCTGCGCCGGACTATTCGGGCGTGCGTGGAATTAGGTATCCGGTACTTATCCATCTATGCCTTTTCAACTGAAAATTGGGGCAGACCGAAGGAAGAAGTTGAGGGGTTATTAAGGATCCTTGAAAGTGTCATTGAAAAAGAATTGAATGAACTGCACAAGGAAGGGGTCCAACTTCGGCATATCGGGCGATTGGAGAAATTGCCGGAAGCCTTGCGAAAGAAAGTGGAAAGCGCAATTGAACTTACCAAGGACAACACAACATTAACCGTGGTTGTGGCATTTAATTATGGTGGTCGTGATGAGATCGTTTTTGCGGTTGAAAAATTGATCAAAGAGGGAACAAAAGTTGAGGATGTCAGCGAAGCTCTTATTTCACAACATTTGTTCACAGCCGGCATTCCTGATCCGGATTTGATCATTCGAACATCCGGGGAAATGCGCCTCTCCAACTTCCTGATCTGGCAGGCTGCTTATTCTGAGTATTATGTTACTCCCGCTTATTGGCCGGACTTTGATAAAGCTGAATTGCAAAAAGCGATCGATGCTTACTGCCAGCGCAGCCGTCGTTTTGGATGTCTGGATGAAAATAATAATGACAATGAAAAATAGAAAAAACATTACATGCTTAAACAACGCCTATTAGTATCCGTCTTTCTCATACCCATCGGCATCGGTTTGGTCGCCCTGGGTGGAATTACCTTCAATTTGTTTGTTGCGTTAATACTGGCAGTCTCAGCCTGGGAATATGTTCAGCTTGTACGCAAGGGCGGTTATCAGCCATGCTGATTGGCTGGTTATTGGTGGAACAGCAATAATTGCCATTTCCCGTGCTTTTTTTAATTCAAATATGCAGATCTGATCTTCAGCCTGGTCATCCTGATTGCAATGGCAGTTCATTTGTTTGATTACGAAAAAGGCAGGGATAAAGCAGGTACTGATTTTGCGGTTACCCTTGGCGGCATATTTTATATCGGATGGCTGGGATCTTACCTGATCTCTGTTCGCGGGCTTCCAAATGGGTTGTGGTGGTTCATGATCGCCCTTCCTGCTGCCTGGTTTGCTGATGCAGGTGCTTACTTCATTGGCAGACGTTTCGGCAAAACAAAATTTTTTCCCCGCCTAAGCCCGCGAAAGACATGGGAAGGATATTTTGGCGGTATTTTAATTGGAACGATTTGCACCATTGGATTAACCATGTTGTGGAGCTTACGGATGCCATCACTTACAATGGTACAAGGCATCGTCATCGGGTTGACCATGAGCATCACTCACCCCCTGGGTGATTTAGGGCGAGAGTGTTTTCAAACGGCAGGTTGGGGTGAAAGATTCAAGTAATTTCCTTCCCGGACATGGCGGAATATTTGACCGGGTAAACTCCTGGCTTTGGGCCGGGGTGATCGGTTATTACCTTATCAGTTTTCTTTGGATCTGAATCATACAAGGAAGGAAAACATGGATACAACTCCTACCAGGAACTTGGCTTTGGAATTGGTTCGTGTTACTGAGGCCGCAGCTTTATCGGCGGCCAGATTTATGGGCCGTGGTAACAAGGAAGCAGCTGATAAAGCGGCTGTTGATGCGATGCGGCTGGTCTTGAATACCAGTCCAAATGGACGGGGTGATCGTAATTGGTGAAGGTGAGAAGGATAACGCACCTATGTTATACAATGGTGAACGCCTGGGAAATGGTAGTCCTCCCCTGGTGGATATTGCGGTTGATCCAATCGATGGAACTCGTCCTCTCGCCAATGGCGCTCTTAACTCCATAGCCTCAGTTGCCCTGGCGCCGCGTGGCACCATGTACAATCCCGGTCCATTTATGTATATGAATAAAATTGCTGTTGGACCTGCAGCAAAGGATGTGATCGACATTGAGGCGCCTGTAAAGGATAATCTTATTTAAGATAGCCCGGGCGATCGATCAGGATATTGAGGATGTAACGGTGGTCATTTTAGACCGGCCGCGGCATGAAGAGTTGATCAAGGAAGTCCGCCGTTGCGGCGCACGAATTCGATTATTACCGGATGGAGATATCGCCGGTGCGTTAATGACCTGTTGGGGAAATTCTGGAATCGATGTGTTATTGGGGATTGGCGGTACTCCCGAAGCTGTGATTGCTGCGTGTGCCTTGAAGTGCATGGGTGGAAATATTCAAGGAAAGCTTTATGCCCGAAATGCTGCCGAAGAAAAGCATAGCCTGGAAATGGGAGCAGAGTTTAATAAGGTATTGACCATTGATGATCTGGTATCGTCAGATGATGTATTCTTCGCAATTACCGGGATCACAAATGGGGACCTTTTACGGGGAGTGGATTATATTCCTCATGGAGCCAAAACTGACAGCCTGGTGATGCGCGGCCTGACCGGAACTGTCCGTCAGATCCAGGCTGTCCATCGCCTGGATAAATTGGATAAGATCAGCCGGTTGAAATACTAGGATCAATTACTTGCTCATTACCTTGATGCAGTTTTCAACCCAAACAGCATCCATTTTAATTAACCGATTCTTTTTTAGATTTTCCAGCATGATCTTTCGGATCCCGGGTTGAGTGGATGACATCCACTTTTCCATCAGTCTTTTACCTTTTTCCGGATAAGCACATGTGGCTACACTCCAGCAATAACTCAATCCCTTCTGAAGGGCGATATACCCATCTTTATCGTCCAGCGGACCTTCCTGGATCCGGGTGGTAATCTGATCGAGCATTTCCAGCACCTGGCCAGCGAAGGAAAGTTCGTGCAATAATACCGGTTCACATAGCCCAGCTGCGACAGCCCTTAGCTGCAAATAGGGTCCATCCATCCAATCTTTTAACTCCGAAAGCAAAAGCTGCATATCCTTTTTTCCTATTTCCTGAAGAGCCATCGCAACACTTTCACGGATTCGCCATCGGGAATCATTGGCATAATGCTTTAAAGTGGAGATTTGTTCGATATTTCCTGGGGTGAAATGGACACCCAGTGCAACAACACCGCAAAATACAACGAATACTTCAGGGGAATTTTCAACCACTTCCGGGGAATCTTCAGCAAGCATTAATTCCATCTGGTGAATGGTTGAAGTGTGTGCTGCAGCATATGCCAATTCAAGATTACCTCTTGGCCCCGGTAAATTTGAATTCGCCTTGAGAAACGGGATCCAATCATCCAATGTTTTGAGTCTGTCACTGTATTCTTCAATTTTTGTCATGATTTCCTCACTTATGAATGCTTGTTGATGTATTAGTTATACCGTTAAAACAAAAAACCTCCCACGGGAAGGTTCTTTGCTGTTTTAGTTGATTATTTTACTTGCGCCAACCGGGACCGAATCCGCCCATCATTCCACCAAAATCGTTCGCCTTCATTGCGTCTGCCTGGTTTTGAGATATTACTCCTGCGGCAAATGCCTTATCGATGGCAAGCACTTTCACTTCATCTTTCATGGTGATGAATTCTTTAACAGTCATTCCTTTGTCTGCAGCCAGGTCCAGGACGGTCTTCCCGTCTTTAATTGCGCAGTCAGGTCATCTGTTGTCATGCCAAGTTTTTCTGCCAAAGCAGCGATCTGGTATTCGTACATTGTTCCAATACCCTGTCCTGCGTTACGGCCATTTCTGCCGCCCATCATACCCGGGCCGAAATCATTGTCCTGCCTGTTCATCATACCCGGTCCGTAATCATTCCCCAGCCTGTTGCCCATCATACCCGGTCCAAATCCTTGTTGGATCTGTGCACCTGCAAAACGCAGATTCTGGTAACGTTCTGCCCTTACAAAACTAAACACTCCAAATGCAATGGCAAGTACTGCCACAACTGCTAAAACCGCAATTACTACTTTATTCATATTTACTCCTTGATTATGTTTGGTTATATCTCTTATCTTATCTACCAATTGTGAAGTCGGTGTGTACCTCTTGTGAGGATTTCATGAAGAAATGAAACGAGCAAGGTCAGCATGCTATAATGTCAGAATGACCACAGTATTAATAATTGAAGATGAAGTTGAATTGGTTAAAGGTCCTTAAACTCTACCTGGAGAAGGCAGGGTATACCGTTTTGCTATCTGTCAGAGGTGACCAGGGTTTGACCCTCTGGGAGCAGAGTAAACCGGATTTGTTGATCATTGATCTCAATCTCCCCGGAATGGACGGTCTGGACGTTACCCGGCAGATCAGAAAAAAATCTGATATCCCCATTATTATGTTGACTGCCCGGGTGGATGAAATGGATCGGTTGATCGGATTGGAACTTGGAGCGGATGATTATATCTCGAAGCCATTTTCCCCGCGCGAGGTTGTAGCCAGGGTAAAAGCTGTGCTGCGCCGGACAGGTAAATCCATGGATACAGATGGCAAAATATTGGAAATAGGCAGCCTGGTGATCGACCTGGATGGTCATCGAGCGGAAAAAGATCATGTGGTCCTGGATTTGACCCCGACAGAGTTTAGTCTCCTCGCCAGCATGGCTTCCCAACCCGGTCGTGTTTTTACCCGGTTACAACTCCTCGAAATGTCCCAGGGAACCGCCTATGAAGGTTATGAGCGGACAATCGATACTCATATCAAGAACCTGCGATCGAAAATCGAAAATGATACTCACAATCCAAAGTGTATTGAAACTGTCTTTGGTGTGGGTTACAAGTTCCGAAGGAATTAGCTGGAATGCGAATTCGGTTTGCCATCTCATTGATCCTGGTCGCAGTGGTGTCCATACTGGCAGTCGTGGGGTTCGCGCAATTTTCAACCGCCAGGGAGATCAATACCTACATGTTCCGCGGGGGAATGGCTGGGTTGAATGTGCTGGTGAATAACCTGGAGCAATTTCATCAATTGAACAATTCCTGGGAGGGTGTGGCTCCATTGTTTGATGAAAGACCTTCTGCAAATAACCATATGCCCGGAATGATGGGCCAGGCAGGTCCGGGAGGGGCTAGAGATCTGACACAACAGCACCTGATAATGGCACATGAATCCGGAGTTATTCTGATCGATACTGACAACCAGAGAAACGGAACCCAACTGGCTGCCCAGGAAAAAATTGCCTCAATTCAGCTGAAAGACACCCGGGGAAACCTGATAGGGTATTTATTTTTTGCAAATGGAGTTCAATTTCAACCCGGAGAAGAACGTGCCCTCCTCCTTAAGCTTAATTCGGCTGCCAAGAATGCAGCCCTTCTCGCCGGGGGAGTATCCCTTTTACTGGCCATGCTCCTGGGGTATCTGATCTTACGTCCGGTAAAAAGACTGACGCTGGCAGCCAACCAGATCGCTGGTGGGGACCTAAGCCAGCGGGTACCCGTGGAAGGAAAAGATGAACTCGCCGACCTGGGTAAAGCATTCAATATGATGGCTGAATCCCTCGAAAACGCCCAGGAGACCCGCAAGGCAATGACCTCGGATATTGCCCACGAATTACGGACTCCTCTGGCGATACAAAGGGCGATTTTGGAAGCCATTCAGGATGGCGTATATCCCCTGGATCTGGAACAGATCCAACAGGTGTACGATCAAAACCAGTCGTTAACCCACCTTGTGGATGACCTCCGTACGCTTGCCCTGGCTGATGCTGGCGAGCTAAAATTGGAAAAAGTGGAGACGGATATTAACGGATTACTTGGGAAGACATTTTCTCAGTTTCAGGCTCAGGCTGAACAAAAAAGCATTAAATTGGAGCTAAAATTACCCGGTGAAACACGCCTGATTCAAATTGATCCCTTCAGGGTCGAACAGATCATAAAAAACCTGATCAATAATGCCTTAAGGTACTCACCAACAGGGTCAATAGTGATGGGTAAGATAGAAAATCAGGAGAAAGACAATCATACTATCGATTAAGGATCAGGGTGACGGAATTCCGGTGGAAGAAATGGATAATATCTTTGAACGATTTTACCGGGCGGACCGTTCACGCAGCCGGGGAGAGGGCGGCACCGGGTTGGGTCTTGCAATTTCAAGGCAGCTTGCCCGGGCGCATTATGGAGAACTAACCGTTAGAAATCATCCGGAAGGTGGAGCAGAGTTTATTCTACAGCTTGCCATGGTAAAACCCACATGAATAAAAAAACCGCTGCCAGATGATTCTATTGGCAGCGGTTTCGTTGTCAGATTATTAGTGCTTCACTTGAGCGATACTGAACACTCATCGTGGAATAAATATTTCCGTGTGGAACAACAATTACCCCAATTGCTCCACCAGGTAATTGGGAAAACTCATATGTTCGATCTGGTCAAGCTGCGCTTCCAACCAGTCGATATGCCTTTCCTCGTCCTTGAGGATCGATTCAAATAGTTCACGGGTGCCATTATCGCCAACTTCAACAGCCTTTTTAATTCCTGCATTATATGTAGCTGCAGCCCCCAGTTCTGATTGCAGATCGTTCTTGATTTGCAGGTCCACTTTTGCACCGATGGAAAGCTTGTTCAGCTTGCTCACCGTGGGAGTGCCATTGAGAAATAAGATCCGGTCGATCAGGGATTCTGCATGTTTCATTTCTTCTATCGCCCGTTTTTCGATGGTATTGTGAAGTTTTTCATAGCCCCAATTTGCACACATTCCGGCATGCACCATATACTGATTAACAGCTGTCAGCTCATCTGCAAGCTGTTCGTTCAAGATTTGAATAATTACTTCTGAACCTTTCATATCAACCTCCATGATACTAATTAAACTTTAAATTCTATATGGTTAAATATAATATACCATTTTATTTGCAATTCCAATTCCATAGATCAATGCAATAATTTTCACCAGATAAATGGAAATCGCTGCGCAAGACTAATAAATTTAGTATGTGTTGTTGGAAATTTTCTGATAAACTTATCAAATTGTTTTAGCTTCTGCCGTATCGTACTCCCCCCGCATGGGTTCAACTATTTGATCGAGGAGAGAAATCGTCACATGACAGACACTGAAAAAAACCCCGCAAACAATGATCTGCAAATCAGCTGGCACGCCTTGTCTCAGGACGAGGTCATCGACAAACTTCAAACTCCTCTTCCAAGCGGATTAAGCACCGAAGAAGTAACCCGACGCCAGGCTGAATATGGATTTAACCAACTGGCAGAAGCACCTCGACCGGGTTTCTTTGCCAAATTATTCGACCAATTAAAAGGTTTTGTAGTCATCTTATTAATTGTTGCTTCGATCATTTCAGCTGTTTTGGGTGATTATATTGAAGCTTCAGCTATTATGGCCATCGTGGTGTTGAACGCAGTTTTAGGAGTTGTTCAGGAGAGCCGGGCTGAGCAGGCTCTCGCGGCCCTTAAAAAGCTGGCCGCGCCCGAAGCACAGGTGTTGCGGGATGGCAAACGTGTATCTGTTCCCGCACCACAACTGGTTCCGGGGGATGTAGTCTTCTTGGAAGCTGGCAACTATATACCTGCAGATATTCGCCTGGTTGAAGCAGTTAACCTAAAGGTCGAAGAAGCAGCCCTCACCGGGGAATCTTTAGCGGTTCAAAAGAATGCTGCAGCCTCCCTGGCACAGGATATTCCACTCGGAGACCGGAAAAACACCGTGTTCATGGGCACCCTGGTATCTTATGGTCGTGGGAAGGGAGTTGTAGTCAGCACGGGGATGCATACCCAGTTAGGTCTGATCGCTACCATGCTCCAATCAGTGGGCATGGAAGAAACCCCATTGCAGCGGCGGTTGGAAGACCTGGGGAAATTATTGGGGATAGCAGCCCTCATTATCTGCGCGGTGGTGTTCGCAGTCGGTGTAGCCAGGATCATCGTTGCTCATGGCCCAAATCAGAACATTTTATTGATATTCAGCAATCACGAATATGTGCAATCAATCGTGGATACATTCATGATAGCTGTCAGCCTGGCGATTGCTGCTGTACCTGAAGGGTTACCAGCCATTGTGACCATCAGCCTTGCCCTGGGTATGCGGGAAATGGTCAAAAAGCATGCCCTTATCCGTAAACTGGCATCAGTGGAGACTCTTGGCTCAGCAACCGTGATTTGTTCTGATAAAACAGGAACTCTTACCCAGAATGAAATGACAGTCACCCGGCTATGGGTCGACGGGCAATTTATAGATATTTCAGGCAGCGGGTATTCACCTGAGGGTGAATTCTTCATCGATGGAAAGTCGATTAACCTGGTAGATTACCCGGGTACTGAAACAGCCTTGTGGGTGAGCGTTCTAAATAATGATGCATTACTTGAGAAATCTGATACGATAAATGGCTTCCGCATGGTTGGAGACCCAACTGAAGGTGCGTTATTGGTGGCTGCGGTTAAAGCAGGTGCACACACAAATCATCTTCTGGCAGCGTATCCAAGAGAAAACGAAATACCATTCGATTCCACCCGGAAAAGAATGATTACCATCCATAGTATAAAAGATCCTAAAGATGAAGATCTGTCACCAATCTATGGGGACGAACAAAAACAATGGTATACGGTTGCAGTAAAAGGCGCTCCCGATGAGGTATTGAAGCTTTGCACCCACATCCAGCAAATGGATGATCAAGGAGCCCGGGTATTGGACGACTTGTTGCGCTCACAAGTGCTCGCGGCCAATGACGCAATGACAGAAAAAGCATTGCGCGTGCTGGGGTTGGCTTTTCGATTAGTACCAACAGTGCCGGAAGAAATATCCTCACATGTATTGGAGAAAGATCTGATCTTTGCTGGTCTGATCGGGATGATCGATCCACCCAGGGTGGAAGTGAAACCCGCATTGGATAAAGCGCGAACGGCTGGCATCCGTACCGTAATGATCACCGGTGATTATCCCAATACCGCCCGGGCGATAGCGGAGAGTATCGGACTATTACTGCCTGGAAGAGCGGTCAAAACCGGGGTCGATATTCAGGACCTTGACGCAGAATCAATGCAGGAAGTAGCCCGGGTAACCGATGTATATGCCCGGGTTTCACCAGAGCATAAGATGAAGATCGTTGAAGCACTACGGGCGAACGGTGATGTGGTTGCCATGACTGGAGATGGCGTCAACGATGCTCCAGCAATAAAGCTGGCAGATATCGGCATTGCAATGGGCATCACCGGCACGGATGTGGCCAAGGAAACCGCTGACATGGTCCTGACGGATGATAACTATGTCAGCATTGTATCTGCTGTGGAACAGGGGCGGGTCATCTACAGCAACATCCGAAAATTTGTTTATTATCTGATCTCATGCAATATGGCTGAGATCATGATCATTTTCCTGGCAACATTATTCGGCTGGCCTTCTCCGCTTACTGCAATTCAACTGTTATGGTTGAACCTGGTGACAGATGGTGCTCCTGCACTTGCCCTGGGAACAGAAAAAGGCGACCCGGACATTATGAAACAGCCCCCCCGGCCGCCCAGGGAAAATATTATCAATAAATATATGCAGATTGGTGTGGTGATCCAGACATTAGCAATTACTTCCGTGACACTGGGTGCTTATTTCCTTGGATTGAACACCTATCCCGACCAGGTTGAAATTGCACAGACTATGGCTTTTGTGACATTGAGCTGCTCTGAATTACTGCGAGCCTATACAGCCCGGTCAGAATACTTCCCCTTGCTCAAAATTGGAGTCTTTACGAATAAATGGATGAATATCGCTGTTGCTTCCTCATTGGTTATGATCCTTGCGGTGGTTTATATACCATTATTAAACAACGTATTTGACACTCTGCCAATAGGGTTAGCTCAATGGGAAGTGATCGTACCCCTCCTTTTTGTTCCTTCTATTTCAGCAGAAGTAACAAAAGTCTTGTTTTCTCCCACCCGCAAACAATCCATAAAGATATAAAAAGTCTATTCGAACATAACAGCTTAGTCTTATTCCATAGGACTGAGCTGTTTTTCATTCTATTTGTTGTAAATCATTATCTGGGTTTCATCAGAACGAATGTTGGAGGTGTTTTTTCAAAGGAGCGAATGTCATCCGGTGGATTGGTGACGGCCCAAGATGCGTGATCATCTTTTGATGTTGAGCTGTTCCGTAACCTTTATGCTGCTCAAACCCATAACCAGGGTAATTCTTTTGCGAGGGAAACCATCTCGGCATCCCGGCTGGTTTTTGCCAGGATCGATGCAGAGGCAATGGATAACGACCTGGCATCACCTTTTACCATGGAGGTTTGGGGAATCAATAATTCTGGTAAGGTGAGAAAATCGATCAGTAAATGCTGAGGGTAAAAGGATAATCCAAAAACCGCACGTTTCATCGCCAGTTTTGTAGCTGGTACTATTCCCAATTGATCTATCTCGACTGAAGATGCTGAACCAACTTGCCAGGCAAGGGCAGCTTTTTTGATCTGAATTGCGCATTCATCACGCTTATGAGGAGTCAGCTTTTTTAAGTCATCGATTCCGGTCAATAATAATTGTAGATTTTGATCTTTCGGGAAAATCACTGCAGCCGCATAAACAGGTCCCGCCCAGGCACCGCGACCTGCTTCGTCTATGCCGGCGATAAGATTGATCCCCTCATCCCATAAGTTCAATTCAAAAGAAATATTGGGGTATGGAGGAAGCAGGCTAATGTCAAACTTTTTTGGCATATTTTCCGCGTATATTGTTAAGCCGGATGGTGAGCAGGTCCACCAACATCTGAAATAAGTCGCGGAATACTTTTACCTTGCTATGTGGATCATGATACCAGGGGATGCCCAGTTCCATAATGGAGTACCCGAATTTCCGGGCGATAAATAAGATCTCAACATCGAATGTCCATCCGGTGATTGTCTGCAATGGGAATAATTCACGGGCTGCCCGGGCAGAAAAACATTTGAAACCGCATTGGGTATCCTGTAACCTCGGCAGGGCAAGGATTCTGACTATCAAATTAAAAACCCTGCCGATGAAATGCCGGTATCCCGGCTCGTTATAACGTTTCGCTCCAGGTGCCTCGCGTGAGGCAATGGATATATCAGTTGTTAATTGGGGGGGGATGAAACGATTGACTTCTTCGATGGGCATGGAAAGATCTACATCGCAAATAAAACGATACTCGCCTGTTGCTTCCAGCATCCCCCTTTGAACAGCCAGTCCTTTGCCTCGTTTTTTTTCATGTATGACACGCAGATCTGGATTGCCTTGGAGAAATGAACTGGCAAGCTTGAATGTATTATCCTGGCTGCCATTTTCTATCACCAGGATTTCTGATTTGTAAGGCTGAGTTTTTAAAAACGAAATTGTCTTTTCGAGTGTTGCTGCGATACGGTCTTCTTCATTATGGGCAGGAAAAATAATGGATAAGTACACTGAAGATGTAGCCATTAGGTATTATATAGTTTCAGTCTTGATTAATAGACTGGAATACCTGTTAAGAATCATGAGAGGTGATATCTCCACCCATAACAAGAACTGGAGCTTCTTTAGTTCCCGAGATTCGAATTTCACCAGTCTGATTAAATGTGCTGGCCATGAACGATATTCTGTTACCTGCAGCCACTTTTTTGCCAGCTACGAGATACTGAATTAATTGATCCCGGTTAATGATGATCCGGTCTGAGAAGGAAGGACCCCTTCGTTCATATAATCGGATCTTTTCCAATTCTCCATCCGGAGAATAATGCACTGCTTCTACGAGGTAATCAAATTTAGTTTGAGCCATATGAATATTATAAATTAGAAAACGTTAACCCGCAGGAATTTCCCTTGTAATTGGGTATAATTACCCGCCGGCATTGAATATTAGTATCACTGTTGGATGGGGATTGTTCGTAATCAAAAAAACAGTCGGGGTGGGCGGACTTGAACCGCCGGCCCCCGCGTCCCAAACGCGGTGCGCTGCCAACTGCGCTACACCCCGGCGAGAGAGAGTATAATGCGAAGTATGCAGAACCGTCAAGACACTAACAAAACATCCATAAAACTGATAAGCCGTTTCATATTTATCCTTTCATTTTCCATTATTGTTTTGAGCGCATGTATTGGAACAAATCCTTCACCCACAAATACGGTTCCGGTGAATACCCATGTGATTAAATCACAAATACCCAGTACGGCAACAGTTCAAGCTACACCCGGTGTATCTGCTACAGAGACAGCGATTCAACCAACAAGCATACCTCCGTTTACCTGTCCCGAAAGCCGTGGATCGGTAACCCGATCGTATATTACTACTAAAGAACTGCCAGGCAGGCTTTATTTTACAACTTACCTGCCTCCATGCTATTCAAATTCAAGCAAATACCCTGTCCTTTACCTGTTGCACGGTAAAAGTTATCAGGATGATCAATGGGTCCGTTTGGGTCTGGCAGATGTTATGAACAAGCAGATCTCTAATAGTAAACTACCCCCGTTTATAGTCGTGATGCCATATGATCCGGGTTGGGAAGACCCGGACACAGGGAATTATGACCTGGCAATTGGCGAAAGCCTGATCCGTTGGATCGACAGTGAATACTCAGTGAAAGAAGACCGAAATTTCAGGGCTATCGGGGGAGTGTCACGGGGTTCAGCCTGGGCATTCCATACTGCTTTACTTTACCCGCAACTCTTCTCGATCGTTGGAATTCATAGCCCCGCCTTTTTTCGAGCAGACAGGCGCAACATGGAAACGATCCTGCCTGATTTTTCAAAAAATAAGTTTCCAATTCGGGTCATCCTGGATGTGGGTACCAGAGACCCGGAATTTAATTATGCTGGTATATTCGAAGAGTTGCTCACCAGGAATGATATTGAACATACATGGCAAATGTTGGATGGTAATCACAGTGAGGCTTATTGGCGCGAGAATCTGTTGATGTACCTGCAGGAATACTCCAAAGATTGGTAAATTTTCAGCAGAACGAAAAGACCCCCGCTAAAACGGGGGTCTTTTACTGAAGGAGATAAGCGTTCCAGTATTGTAGATTTAGATCCAGCCGCGAAGTTCCATGGCTTTCACTACCCGGGCGATTGCCACCATATAAGCGGCATCACGCATGAAAACTTTCTGAGATAAAGACATATCCAGAACACCCTGGAAAGCCAGTGTCATTTTGGTATCCAGCTTGCTGATCACTTCTTCGTGTGTCCAGTAGAAATTCATATCATTCTGAACACTTTCGAAGTAAGAGCAGGTTACACCGCCAGCATTGGCTAAAAAGTCCGGAATGACGAAGACGTTATTAGCCTTGAAAACTTCATCAGCTTCTGGTGTGGTGGGTCCGTTGGCGCCTTCTGCCACGATCTTAACACGTTTACTGATCTTTAAAACGGATTCAGCATTGATCTGACCTTCAAGGGCGGCGGGGATGAGTACATCGGCCTCTTTGGTGATCCAGGCATTGCCGTCTTCGATCACATACCCTGCAGCGCGGGCTTTCTTCTTATCAATGGAGCCGTATTGGTCTGTGATGGTCATCAGGAATCTTGGGTCAACGCCGTCTTTATGGCTGACAGTATAAGATACCTTGTCTTCGCGGTCCCAGTAAGAAACGCAGGCAACTTTACCTTTAAGCTGTTCAATAAATCCAATCGCGGCATATTGTGCAACATTTCCAAACCCTTGAATGGCAGCCATGCACTTGGATGAATCCATTTTAAGGTGTTTCATGGCTTCGCGGATGGTGTAGATCACACCATAGCCGGTCGCTTCTGTACGGCCAAGTGAACCGCCGCCACCCAGGGGTTTACCGGTGATAACACCCGGGGTGAACTCTCCGACTAATTTGGAGTATTCATCCATCATCCAGCCCATCATCTGGGGAGTTGTTCCAACGTCAGGAGCAGGTACGTCCTGGCGGGGACCGATATTTCTCCACATGACATTGATCCATCCACGGACTAATCTTTCTTTCTCACCAACAGAGAGTGTCGCGGGATCAACGATAATTCCACCTTTACCACCACCCAAAGGAATATCTGCAACGGCGCATTTCCAGGTCATCCACATGGCGAGGGCGCGAACAGTGTCGATCGTCTCAGACGGGTGGAACCGGATTCCACCTTTATTCGGGCCGCGTGCATCGTTGTGCTGAACGCGGTATCCACTAAAAAAGCGCAGGGTTCCATCATCCATGCGAACCGGGATGCGGAAATGAAATTCCCGGGCAGGCCAACGGAGAGCTTCGCATACCTGTGAATTCAGCTTTAATAGTCCGGCAACATGGTCAAACTGTCTTTGTGCCATTTCAAAAGCATTGGTAGATACAGCCATCGGTTTCTCCTGTTCTAAATAGATTTGATATTTCTCAATTAAAAAAAATAAGCGGACATTACGGCTGTCCGCTTTAATTCTGCTGGTTTTCCTTCTGAATGGGCTGGAAGATGATCACTTATGCCGCCTTTTGAAGAGATACTAACATTGTATTTTTATTTATTTCTTAAGTCAATATGATTAAGTACTATAAATAATATGATACCACTCCTGATTCATTTTATTAATCAGATGATTGAGCATTTTTTAGGCTTATAAGTTGAGCTTCCAGCTCTGCTTTTACAGCTTCCGGAGATGCCTGACCGCTGGTTTTTCGCATTACCTGCCCGAAGAACCATTGCAGCAAAGTCTCTTTACCTGCCAGGTAAGATGCTACTTCCTTTGGATTTTCAGTTATCACCGTTTGGATGGTGTTTTTAATAATCTGAATATCATGGATTTGAACCAAACCTTTTTCTTCGATGATCTGGGCAGCAGTTATTCCTTTGCGTATCATCTCGCTCAGAACAGATTTTGCAGTCTGCAAGTTTAATTCCCCCCGCTCCACACGTTGAATGAGATCTGCCAGATCTTCAACCCTTACCGGAACGTGATCCCAATCCAAAGTCAATGCATTCATATCGTTAAAGAGCTGGCCGTTGATCCAATTGGCAGCAGCTTTCGGTGCTATCCCAGTATGAATTAATGATTCAAAATAGTCCGCGATGCGTATATCGCTGATCAGGATCGCGATATCATATTCAGTAAGGTTGTATTCTCTGAAAAACCGAACACTTTTTTGATCAGGCAGCTCCGGTAGATCTTTTCGTATCCTTTCCACCCATTCCTCATTTACTACCAGCGGAGGCAGGTCTGGTTCTGGAAAGTATCTATAATCATGTGCTTCTTCTTTATTTCGTTGAGAGAATGTAACCCCATCAGTCTCGTTCCATCCGACCGTTTCCTGGATCACCCGGCCTCCCCCGTCCAGCACCCGGATCTGGCGTGATATTTCATATTCAATGGCTCTTTCCAGTGAACGGAAACTGTTGAGGTTCTTTATCTCAGTTCGTGTACCCAATATCTCGCTGCCTTCAGGCATAATGGAAACATTTGCCTCAAACCGGATCGCGCCATTTTCCATGTCGCAGGAGCTGGCCTGGATGTAGCGTAGAATTTGTTGCAGAGTCGCCGCGTATGCTTTTACTTCCTCCACGCTGTGCATATCCGGTTCGGTGACGATCTCCAGAAGAGGTATTCCTGCCCGATTTAGATCCACAAGGGTATAGACTTCACCATCCCTGGTTACATGGGTGAGCTTACCAGTATCCTCCTCCAGGTGGGTACGCCGGATGCGGATAACTTTCTCCCCCTGCGATGTCTTGATCTTCAACTGGCCATTTTCAGCCAGTGGAGTCTCATATTGAGAGATCTGGTAACCCTTCGGGAGGTCCGGGTAGAAATAGTTTTTCCGGGCAAATATACTGTAAGGTAAGGGGGTGCATTCCAGGGCCAATGCGGCGCGCAAGCCGAGCTCCACAGCTTTTTTGTTGATCACCGGTAATGCACCAGGCAGCCCCATACACACCGGGCAGACGGAGCTATTCGGAAGGGATTGGGTAACATCCACCACCCGGCAGCCGCAGAACATTTTTGTAGCAGTGCTGAGTTCCGCGTGGACTTCCAGGCCGATGACAGGAATATATTTCATGACAAATGCGCACTAGCCCATTCGTCGCATAAAGCGTTCTATACGCCGCAGGGCTTCTTCTATCTTTTCGTATGATGTAGCATAAGAGCAGCGCACAAACCCTTCACCACCCAAACCGAAGGCAGATCCCGGAACAACCGCCACTTTCTCCTCCTGGAGAAGTCTTTCAGCGAAAGAGTCCTCATCCATTCCGGTGACACTGATTTGCGGGAAGGCATAGAAAGCACCATGCGGTTCGAAAGTTTTAATCCAAGGTTATTGAGTCCTTTAACGATCAGTTTCCGGCGGCGGTCGTATTCTGCGACCATTTCCAGAACGGCACTTTCCCCGTGTTCCAGCGCTTCAAGAGCAGCAACCTGGCTCATGGTTGGAGCCGACATCACTGTGTACTGGTGAATGCGGGTCAGTCCTCTGATCAGATCTGCCGGTCCGGCTGCGTAACCAATACGCCAGCCGGTCATGGCGTAGTCTTTGGAGAATCCGCCTAACAAAAGTGTTCTTTTATGCATACCGGGCAACCCGGCAAAGCATACGTGTGTAAAGCCATACACCAGGCGGTCATAGATCTCGTCAGAAATAACCAGCAGATCATGTTTTTCTGCGATTTCAGCAATTTTTATCAACGTTTCCCGTGTAGCTACTCCCCCGGTAGGGTTATTTGGGTATCCAATTAATAGCACTTTGGTGCGGGGAGTAATGGCAGCCTCAATGGCGGCGGGATCGGGGTTGAAATCATTTTCCAGTTTACTTGCCACCTCCACTGGAACACCGCCTGCCAGGATCACTTCAGCCTGATAGCTGACAAAGCAGGGAGTAGGAATGATCACCTCATCTCCCACTTCAAGAACAGCCGAAAAAGCCAGATAAAGAGCTTCGGATACACCTACAGTCAGGATCAGTTCCGTGTTTGGATCGTAGGAAACCTGGTATTTCTTCTCAAGATGACGGGAAAGTGCGCGGCGGAGTTCGATCAGACCAGCATTGGATGTGTAATGTGTGTCGCCTCTTTTTATCGATTGGATACCGGCTTCGCTGATCGCTGGCGGGGTTAAAAAGTCCGGTTCGCCAATTCCCAAAGAAATGACGTCCTGCATGGTCGCTGCTATGTCGAAGAATTTGCGTATTCCAGAAGGTTTTAACCCAGCCACACGTTGATTTATATACGATTTCTCGCATCCCGACTCCTTAACTTTTAGATTGATAGTACCTGCCAGATATCCCGGTCTTCCAGATAATATAACTCATAAATTACCTTAGTGGTAGTCATGACCCGAAAACAACTGGATTGCGGCGATTTCCACTGATCAAGAACACGTTCCACTTCCTGCCAAGTTTCCTGCCACAGAAATCGAACCGGCTGTTGTGCATAAGTAAACTCGGATCGGCACTCCACTAAGGTTTCTTGCATTTCACCACAGAATTGTCTCCCAGATCGACCGCACCGATTAATCCATCAATGATCACCTTCCGACCGATAAGAGATTTGGATAAATTGGAATTCCTGACCTCGCAGTTTTCATCAATGATCGAACTATCAATAGTGCTGTCTTCAATGATGCAATTTTTTGCAATGGATACGTGTGGGCCTATCTTGCAGCGGGTTAGTTTTGCACTCGGATGAATACTGACCGGAGGAACGATCTTCACATCATTTCCGAAATGCAGGCATGGATTCTTTTTTTGATATCCTGTTCAAGAGATGGGCATTCGTTTCCAGGATGGCTTCAGAAGTGCCCGCATCCAGCCAGGTGTCAACTTCGATGGTCTTCATCCTGGCACCATCGTTTAACATGATGGTGGTTGCATCCGTCAGGAAGTATTCTCCCTTGAATGTCTTGCCGGTTTTTAGCTGGGTTTCTATCGCCTTGAGCAGCATCTCTCCCTGCCGGTAATAATACAGACCGATCACCACCCGGTTGTTGTCCATCTCTGTGGGCTTCTCAATTAACCGGGTGATATAACCGTTATCGTTTACTTCTGCCACCCCGAACCGGCGTGGATCCGGTACGGATTAACCCAGGCGTACCCATCGAGATCTTCCTTGCCAACCATTGAAAAATCAGTATCAGCCAGGGTATCTGCAAAAACGACCATGATTGGTCCATGAAGATATTTTTTTGCCAGGTGCAGCGCTTGAGATTGGCCTTGCAGCTTCGGTTGAACCACAAAATGGGCTTTGACTTTTGGATAATATTCTTCCATGTATTCCCGAACCTGGTCGCCAAGATAACCGATGATGAAAACCAGTTCGATATTCGTTGGATCAGGCAGAGTGTTAAAGCTCTCCATGAGATGGGCAAGAACAGTTTTTCCGGCGACCTGCACCAGTGGTTTGGGTTTACTCCAGGTGTGCGGCCTTAACCTGGTTCCCAACCCTGCCATCGGAATGATGATCTTCAGCGTTTCTGCCATTCTTGCTCCTTCTACTATCGATAGATAAATAAGCCCAAAATTGCAGCGCCTAGAATGATGAAGACCGGATTGACACTCGTGAATGTGAGCAGGCCAAATGCTGTTAATGCGATCAATGCTTTGTCCCAGCCTTGAATTAATGCCGGGATGAGTGGGGCTTTTCGGGCATTAAATACTGAAAGTGCCATATCGTATGCCGTCCACAATAGCAAACCAATAACGACCGGTCGAACAGCTGTCAGCATCGCCTTGATCCTGGGGCTGTCCTTGATCCCGAAGAAAAAGACAACCAACACCAGCATCAGTACCGTGGTTGGTACGACTGTTCCAATAACCGCAGCTACTGCGCCGCCGGTACCAGCCAGTTTATAGCCAATATAGGCTGAAACTTGTGGGGCGATCGGTCCGGGAAGGGCATTACCAAAAGCGACCGCATCTGCAAATTCCGCAGTGGAGACCCAGCTAACAGCGGTGACCTCACGCTGCATTAAAGCAAGTGACGCCGGTCCGCCTCCCCACGAGAAAAGGGCCACCCGGGTAAATAGTACGAAAATATCCCAGAGTAATTTCAAATGATTACCTATTCGGCTGCGAGGGCTTCCATCTTCATGATCTGATTCTCCATCAGATCTACAGCCTTCTTCAAGGTATCGACATCAAATGCCAGTTTGGCGCCGGCTGCCTTGAATAGCTCCGGCAGAGGCCGGGTCGCGCCTAAGGAAAGCGCATATCTGTAATCGGCAACAGCTTTGGCCTGGTCTTTGAGGGCGTTGCCCCAGACCTGGACTGCCCCCAACTGGGCTAGGCCATATTCCACATAATAGAATGGCACCTGGTGGATGTGGGACTTTCGATGCCAGCCGGTCTTTTTATAATCTTCAAAACCGGACCAATCATAGCCCTGCATGAACCGGTCCCATAGATTGCCCCACTCTGTATCACAATTATCCGGATTCATGGCCTGCTCTGGATTGAGGTAAACCCAGTGTTGGAAGGCATCCACAACTGCCATGTATGGCCAGAACAATAACGAGGTGATCAGGTGCTCACTGATGGCGCGGGCAGCTTCTTTGGCAGAATAGAAACCGCCTTTGCTCTTTTCAAGGTATGGAGAGGTTAATAGTTCCATGGTCATGGACGCAACTTCTGCGATTTCCATGGTGACATTTTAATTGCGGCATATATGGTAGATGGGCAGTTTCATAAGTGTGGAAGGCATGACCACTCTCGTGGATCAGGGTTTGCACATCATTATGAGTTCCTACGGAATTACTGAACACAAAAGGTTTTCTGACAAGATTTAAATTGGCACAATATGCCCCGCCGCGTTTATTCTTGCGGTTGGGTATATCCACCAGCTTGTCTTTAATCAATTGGTTGAAGTAAGCACCCAAAGCAGGATCCACCTGGTTGAAGATGGTCTGTGTCTTTTCGACCTGTTCTTCAACCGTCTTGTACGGCTTCAATGCCGGGCGGCCGAATGGATCAACATAGTTCTTAATGTCGATATCCCATGGCCGGACGGACTCAATTCCCATCTGCTTGCCATGCCGCTCCAGTAATCTGCGTACAGCTGGGACGACGACAGCTTCAATGGCGGAATGGAAATTGAGGCAGTCCTGCGGGTGAGTAATCAAAACGGTAGAGTTCTGCCCATTTATAGGCACGGTAATCCTTTTTATCCGCATTTTTTGCGATCTGCTGACGGAGAGCCAGGTTTTTCACCCAGATGGCATTGATGGCATCCCGGTCAGCGTAGAAGCGCTGCATCTGGGCAACCCAGGCATATTCGCGGGTCTGCCGTTCGGGGGATTGCAGATAAGGGCTGAGCTGGGAGAGAGTGGTTTCTGTTCCATCCCAATCCACCGTTTGAGCTCCCGTGACCTTGTCGTATTCGGTTCCCAGCTTTTGTTCTTCTCCTAACAACGTCAGGTTCTCCTCACGGAAATTTTCCACCTCAGAGCGGTAGTTCCGCAATTGGATCTCAAACCCGGCTGGTTCCAGCTTGCTCTCCAACAATTTCAACTTTAGCTTCTGTTCATGTGCTTGAGCATTGGGGAAAATGGTGTCAAAAAAGTTGGCAAACCTTTTCTCTGCATTTTCATCAATAGTGTTAATGGAGGCGGCGATGTAGAGACGGTTATAGAGTTCATCCACGCATTCTGAAACGCGTGACCACCCGGACAACCAGGATTCAACATTGCCGGCAGCAACCACGGTTTTTTCAAGTTCCTGGTATCCCGGTTCAATATTGGACCATTCCCAACCGATCAATTCTTCACTTGTTTTTGGCAGAGTAAAAGTCATAATTCCATCCTTTTCCATACTCATTCTAACAAAATTAGTTTATTCCGGCACCATCTGATGCCAGTTTGTCGCCTGTTGGTATGCATGCGCCATTTTCAGTAAAACATCTTCCTGAAAATGCCTGCCCATCAATTGCATCCCGATCGGCAGGTGTTGATCATCAAATCCGACCGGGAAGGATATACCGGGGACGCCAGCCAGGTTGGCGGGCAGGGTGAAAACATCTTCCAGGTACATAGCCAGTGGATCACCGCTGTGCTCTCCAAGCTTGAAAGCGGTGGTTGGAGCTACGGGCGCAGCAATCACATCCACCTTTTCAAAGACCTGGTCGAAATCGCGTTTGATCAGGGTGCGTACTTTCTGCGCTTGCCCATAAAAGGCATCATAATATCCGGCAGAGAGCGCGTATGTGCCCAGCATGATGCGCCGCTTCACTTCAGGGCCAAAACCTTCTCCCCGGGTAACTTTGAACTGCTCGATATATCCCGGCATCGGGTGGTGATGACCGAAGCGCACACTGTCATAACGTGCCAGGTTGGCGCTGGCCTCTGCCGGGGCGATGATGTAATAAACCGGCAGGGCATATTCTGTGTGTGGTAGTGAAACGGGCAGGACCTCTGCCCCCAACAATTCAAACTGAGCGATGGCCTTGTGAACAGCCTTCTCCACTTCCGGCTGAATGCCTTTAATGAAATACTCCTCCGGTACACCGATCTTTAGTCCTTTCAATCCAGTGCCATTATCAAGGTCGATCGAAGGGACGGGAATATTCTGTGAAGTTGCATCACGCGGATCAAACCCGGCCATGGTTGAGAATATCATGGCGGCGTCTTCTGCACTTCTCGCCAGGCAGCCCACCGAATCCAGGGATGAACCGTACGCGATCAAACCGTAACGCGAGACCCGTCCGTAGGTGGTTTTTAATCCGGTGACACCGCAATACGAAGCCGGTTGGCGTACGCTGCCGCCGGTATCAGTACCCAATGCACCGAAAGCCATCCTGGCTGAAACCGCCGCAGCGCTGCCGCCGCTGGACCCGCCCGGCGTATGCAGAAGATTCCATGGATTATGGGTTGGACCATAGGCGGAATTCTCAGTGGAGGAACCCATCGCAAATTCGTCAGTATTGGTTTTGCCTAAAATGATCACTCCCGCATCCAACAGCTTGTCCACGGAGGTGGCGGTGAATGGCGGGACATAATTTTCGAGAATATGGGATCCACAGGTGCAGCGTACCCCTGAAAGAGCCAGTACATCTTTGATCGCCAATGGGATACCCAGCATTGGATGGAGCGGTTGTTCCTGGCCGTGCTTTGCCTGCTGGAAAAAGTAATCGGCCCGGTTGGCTCTGAACAGGGCTTCTTCAGGGGTGAGGGTAAGGAAAGCATGCAGGTCAGCATCCTGATTTTGAATGCTCTCCAGGCAGGCTTTGGTCAGGTCGCGGCTGCTGATCTCCCCGGATCTCAACAGCGCAGCAGCCTGCGCGATTCCAAGTTCCAGCAGGTCGGTTGTCATTGATCAAACACCGGGGGTACTTTAAATTGCCGCTTTTCAGTTTTGGCGGCATTCTGGAGAACTTTGTCTATCTCAAGCCCTGGAATCGGGATATCCTCGCGCAGCAGGCTTTCTGTGGGTAAAACGCTCGAGGTGGCGTCAATATCGCTGGTATCGACCTGTTGTAAACGCGATGCATAATCCAGAATTGCGGATAACTGTTCCCGGTAAAGCGCCAGTTCTTCTGCTGTGAGGGACAGTCGGGCAAGGTCTGCAATATGGGAGACTTCATCAATCGTTAAGGCCATGAGGTAATTATACCAATGGTCAGCAGGTCTGCCTTGCGATTTGGTTTACTGGATTATTATGGCAGCCATTGCAGGTTGTAAGCTTCCATCAGGATTTTCTCGCTGGTCCCTTTGGCCATATCCATCAGCCAAAGTTCACGGCCGCCGGTCAGTGAAGCCGTGTTGAATCGCAGATATGCCAGCAGATCGCCATTCGGGCTCCAGGCAAACCCGAGATGGTTATCCACCGGTGATTTGGTCAGTGGCCGCGGATTGGTGCCATCGCCATTCATAGCCCAAATTTGCCTGCCGGGTGTCCAATTCTCCGCGTTGAGAAATCGACGAGCTAATACCAACTGATTTCCGACTGGCGAAAAAGTCGGGAGCAAGTCTTCCATGCGGTTATCACTGGTAAGCTCGCTGGTAGTGCTATTTTGCGGGTTATATAAGATGATCTGGCTGTAGTATAGTGGTGTATTTGCCTGCCCGGTAGAATAATTGATATCCGGCGCAGCATAGGTTGTACCATCAGCCGACCAGCTGCCGGGTTCGCCAGTGTCATTTGCCAGGCTGACCCGCTGCCCACCGGTGGGATTATAGAACTGGAAAGCCACCGAGGTCTCGTCATAGAATGCCAGCCAGCCGCTGGAAGACCAGGAAGGATCGCGGGTGATATGGTCTTTAATCCCTGCCAGAACAGGCTCTCCTTCCGGTTTTCCGCCAGATAATTTCTGCATCCATAAAGCCGGAGCATTCCCGGAAGTGCCAGAACGATCAGCTTTGTGATAGATCAGGGTGTTCAAGTCTGGTGATATGCGCAGTTGCGTACAAACTGCATTCGGACAGGTACTGATATCCTCCACGGATTGATCGAGCAGATTAAGTTTGCGGATGATACTGCCATCGGGTGGAAGAACTGCGGAATAATAAAGTTGATGATCCGCTGTGATGGTGTAATCGAGGATTGACCCGGCATCAGTATCCAGTTTTGTGACCACCAATCCCTTGGGGTCGATTGAATACACATCGCTGTGGGTGTTGTCGTCGAGTTGGAATAATAGCCAGGGATGCCTGGTGGTGAATTGCCAGGTTCGTCCGGTGATGAGCGGCAATCCCAGGGTGGATTTTATCCCGGGCCGGACGGTCACTTTTACGATCTGGTCCTGATCCCAGGGAACGGAAGGCGTGAAAACCAGGGTATTCCCGATCACCTGGAAAACCCCGGTGGTATTGGGGTCCATCACCAGGAGTTTTTCCACTCCTTCAGGTTTAATGGCAGTGGAAAAAGTGATCTGGATGGGCGAGTTTTGAAATATATCTGTGGCGTCTTGTTCCGGAAGGATGGATACGATCTTTGGGGTAAGCAGCCAGTATCCACCTGCTGCCAGTGCGGCAACGATTACCAGAATTATGATCACTACGGTTCTTCGATCGATCATTTTGGATGGATGCACCTTCCAATCAAATTATAGTAGCAAATGCTAGTGGTTGGGATGTAAATTATACTTACAGCTCCTTGACATTAACGTAACGTTATAGTTTATACTGGGGACATGTTTACAGTAAAGCAGCTTTCCAAAATGGCGGGCATCACTCCACGCACTCTGCACTACTACGACGAGATCGGCCTCCTCAAGCCGTCCCGGGTCGGCGATAACGGCTATCGCTTCTACGGGGATGAGGCGCTGCTAAGTTTGCAGCAGATCTTGCTGTACCGTGAGCTGGATATGCCGCTGGAAGACATCAAAAAGATCATGGGACGCCGGAGCTTTGACGTGTTGACCGCGCTGGAAAGCCACAAGGAACAGCTTTACAAACGGATCGTTCAAATGGAGCGGCTGATCACCACCGTCGAAGATACGATCCTGTATATGAAAGGAAAAAAGGAAATGAGCGAAAAACAATTATTCGAACCCTTCAGCGAAGAACAGCAGGCTGAATACGAAAAAGAGGCCATGCAAAAGTATGACCCCGAGGTGGTAAAGGCCTCGAATCGTAAGTGGAAAAGCTATACCAAAGAGGAAAAGCAGCGTATCGGCGAGGAAGGCGATGCCGCCTATCGTGAGATCGTTGCAGCCATCCCGCTTGGACCGGCATCCAAAGAAGCACAGGCGGGGGTGGATCACTGGCGCAAACACATGGATTACTTCTGGACGCCCAAGCCGGAACAGTTGGTGGGGTTGGCACATCTGTATATAGATGATCCGCGCTTCAAAGCCAACTTCGACAAGATCGATCCACGCCTGGCAGAGTTCATGCTTGCAGCCGTGACCGAGTATGCTGCCCGGATGAAAAAATAAGTAACAACGAATATATTTGTGAATATGAAGTCCCGGGTGATTTTTTCCGGGACTTCTCTATTTTCCAGTTTCTATTCTCCGTATTACCTTATAATTATCTGCATGGACCTTTCATTTTTGTGGATCATCTTCGCCATGGCGGATTACGGGGTACTGCATTCCCTGCTGGCCTCGAACCGGGTCAAAAACAACATCAAAAAGCAGAATCCCGCATTCTACGCCCGTTATTACCGGTTGATCTATAACATTATCGGGTTTGTCACCCTTATCCCGGTCGGGCTGCTGGTGATCATCCTGCCGGACCAGCCGTTGTATCAAATTCCTTATCCTTTCATCCTAATTACATTAATGGTGCAGGGATTAGCCGGTCTGGCGGCGCTGGTTGTTTTGAGTGGAACCGGAGCCGGATCGTTCCTGGGGTTGAACCAGCTCATGGGAATGAACGAAGGACCGGGTCGCTTGAAAACCGACGGGTTCTACCGCTACATGCGCCACCCGCTCTACACCCTCAGCCTGGTCATCATCTGGCTGCTGCCGTGGATGACGGTCAACCGCCTGGCGTTCATTGCCTCTGCCACAGCTTACCTGCTGATCGGCGCAATATTTGAAGAGCGCAAGATGCTGCAGGAATTCGGCGAGGAATACGCCCGCTACAAAGCAGTCACTCCCATGTTCATTCCCGATATCCGAAAAATCCTGGAGAAGTAACCGGAACCGTTATGCCATTCCTGTGGATCGCCCTCTCCTTCATCGCCGGCATCGCTGCAGCCTCGGAACTGGGCGGAAGTATCGGCTGGTGGCTGGCGGGGCTGGTCACTGCTATTTTCATTGGCGTCGGGATATTGATCGGGAAAAGGTACCCGGCCATCGCAAAGCTTGGATGGATCATCCCGGCGACGAAGCTGCCGGTCTGCCTGCTGCCCGCCTTCATCCTGCTGGGCGGAGTGTTGTATCTCGCCGTGCAGCCCCACAGCCAACCCGGGGATCTGTTCTTCTACAACAACTCCAATAAAACTCTATCCATCACCGCGGAGGTGACCGAACCGCCGGATTACCGCACCCGCAGTACGCTGGCAATACTCAAGATCATCAATTTCAGCGTGGATGGTACGACCTATCCGGGCGGAGAAAAGGTGATGTCCATGATGCCGGCCAATACTCCGCTGGAATACGGCGACCGCCTCACCCTGTATGCCCGACCCGAAACACCCTTCGAGGATGAGGATTTCTCGTACCGGGAGTACCTGGCTACCAAACAGATCTTCACCATCCTCTCCTACCCGCGCATTGAAACGCGCACCCCGGCCAGCGGCTTTTTGCCGGGATTATGGCTGTATCGTTTCAGGGCGCACCTCATCGAGATCACAGCCAGGATCTTCCCCGCACCCGAAAGCGGCCTGATCACCGGCATCATCCTGGGTCCGCGCAACAACATTTCCGATGACCTGTATAATGCCTTCCGCAACAGCGGCACCTCGCACATCATCGCCATCTCCGGGTTCAACATTGCCATCCTGGCCGCGTTGATCTCGGCTATCTGCCTGCGCGCATTCGGGCACTGGAAAGGCGCCATCACCGCGCTCATTGCCATTGCCCTGTATGCCATGCTGGTGGGCGGTGGGGCATCGGTGGTGCGGGCGAGCATCATGGGCGGATTGGCCATCATGGCGCAGCAGATCGGGCGCAAACAGGCCGGGTTGAATACCCTGGCATTGACTGCTTTCGTGATGCTGCTGTTCAACCCCATGCTGTTGTGGGATGTGGGCTTCCAGCTATCCTTCTTTGCCACGCTGGGATTGGTCTGGTTTGCCAGCCCGTTCCAGGAGGCGTTCAAGAATTTCGCTGCGCGTTACATCCCTGAGGAACATTTGCAGCGGGTGGCAGATTGGACGGGCGAGTACTTCCTGTTCACCATCGCCGCGCAGATCACCACCCTGCCCGTATTGCTGTATCACTTCCACCAGGTGCCGTTTGCCCTGTTGATCGCCAATCCGTTGGTTTTGCCGGCTCAGCCGCCTTTGATGGGCTTTTCTGCCGCAGCCATGGCCGCGGGACTCATCTGGCTGCCGCTGGGCAGGATCGTCGGGCTGGTGGCAGTCCCCTTTACGACCTACACCATCCGCATCGTGGAGTGGGCGGCCGGGCTGAACCTGCCGGTGTACCGGGCTGCCAGCATCCCGCTGGCTTTCATCTTTGTGTACTTCGCGCTGCTGGCGGTCATTGTCTATAAACCCGATTGGAAGCTGAAGGTCAAAACCGTCATCCAACCGGCTGCGGTTTTTGGTGGGGCGATCCTGGTCACCGTGCTGTTATGGCACATCGGGTTGGATGCACCCGACGGAAAACTGCACATCACCCTGCTGGGCGGCAAGAACGCCGGGACGGTGTTCATCCAGACCCCGACCGGCAGATATATATTGATCAACGGCGGCGAGGATAAGAACGCGCTGGTTTCGGCTATAGATAAACGCTTACCCATCCATTTCCGGCAGTTGGATGTCCTGATCCTGGCGCCGGGTTCATCCTCGGACCTGCTGGCGCTGCCGGGTGCCCTGCCCCAGCTTGAAGCGGGTAATATTCTGCGGGTGGGAGCCCTGCCCTCCTCCAAAGCTGTGACCAACCTGGACTATACCATCGGCACGCTGGGCAAGACCATCCAAGGCTATGGCTGTGGGCGACCGGCTGGACCTGGGCGATGGCGCGGTGTTGACCGTTGAAAGCGCGGACCTGGACCGGAAGCTGTTGAAGATCGCCTGGCAGGACTTCTCGATGCTGTTCGGTTTTGGCGAAGTGGATGCGGCAGCATTGCCGCCCGCCGGGGTGGTGTACCTGGCGGATGGGGATGAAGTGCAGTTTGAGCGCTTCCCGCCGCAACTGCTGGTGGTGGATGGGCTGGACACCGGGAATGCTGTTTCAACCCTCAGCACCCTGCAGCATGGCTGGATCACCCTGACCACCGATGGCAGCCAGATGTGGGTCGAAGGGGAGAGGTAGGGTAGGTCTAGGTTGGATTTTAATTCCAATACTCACTTATAATTTGCATAGATTAACAAGCAACAGGTGGGCTATATGACAATGGATTTTTATACAATCAATCTACCCACTCAGAGATACCACATAACTAATCGCGGCTGGCGGTTGGTTTATACTTTGGCACAGATGTATGGGTGGGAACCTCAGGGAACACTACCCAGGGATGATTGGGACAAAATGTTGATGGGGCATGGGATCCCACCGATTATTATTCTAATTTTGGTCAGATCGTAACAGTCGACAATTCTCGAGAACTTGGAAATGCGATTAAATCTGTTATCCTAATGCTGGAACCCAAAGATCCGCAATTTTCCCCTGAAAAAGAATTTGGGGAAAATGGATGGGAATTTGAATTTCAAAGGAGAGCGGAATTTGCCCTCATTCGGGGAAACCGAAATCCAGCCTATTTATTCTTCAATACTGAATGGACAAGCATACTTAACCAAATTAGTGATTTTTTGTAAACAAGGTTCGTTTAAAGCACTATAGACTTTGCCTAGTATTTAATTAACCAACCATCAAAAATTGACCCATCGGATTTATCGGAATCACCCGAGCTATTATCATCTGTTTGAGAATAATCATTTGGTTCATTGGGTGGATATGAATTGTAATCTTGGTCAGAATAACCGGAGAATTCATCATAGCTTGTTGAAATAGATGCTTAATTATTCTCAGCCTTGACACATTGGTTGCATATTTGCGATGAACTTACCCCACAATTGCGCCAATATATAGGCTTAGCATTATCTCCAGGTACGATCCAATATAAGAATAATACCATCATCATAACTGGGACAGTAATAACGAAAGCTCCGAGAAATGATACTGCGGCGATGATGATATACATCGGTATCCCCAGGCAAGGATTCTCGACGAAATAACACTTTTAGGGAATTCCCAATATGGATGGCTGCAATATTTCTTTCCACATTTTTTACATTTCTTTATATAATCGCCGGTTTGTGTCATTCCACAAATATCGCAATGGACATTTGCCCCTTTCAATGCTTTCTGTTTTGATGCTAAAGCCGGTTTTTTTCTAATAACGAGCCACCCGATTTTAACGCAACAGGAAGGCCTAAGAAAAGTATAGACACCCCCCACCAGAATTCCCCCTTTATTATTGCATAACGCGCAGACAATAATATAAGTATTACGACGAAAATAAATAAAAGAACACAAAATGCAATATATAATGCAAAAAATACCGGGTTATTAAAGATTTGATAGGCCACTTACTCCCTCCTTAATATCTACTACAAACATTAATAATTGACCCTTATTTGTTTCTTTTTGTACCCGCCTTTTTGACAGGTAGACAACACATCAAAACCTTTCATTAATATATTCAATCGCTTCTTTTGTTGTTAATTCAGTCGTGGATGGACCAGTCAGTATGAAGAATCGATCATTATCTCCGTCTTTCAAATATACAGGATTTACTCCCCGTGAGCATTCAACAATCATTACTCGATTATCATCATAATCCTCGAAATGGATATGAACAAAGGACATAGTTAAAGTGCCTAGTTGAGATTTTAATTAAATTGACAAGATGAAGAGCCATTTTATCTTAATTTGCAAACCCGTCAAATTGAATACCTGATGGCGTCCGTCATCATAAACACCTATGGTAAGAATTCCACCATTATTATTCAGAGATCCTGCGATTGTCCTCAATACCGCAAATTCCATTTTTTGATCTTTTGTTTTTGTATGTAAGTTCGTACGAAGAGTCGCTTAAAGTCCATCTGATGGGTTTCGCCATTATTTATGATTTCTTTTAGGGTTAGCTGGATAGGCGCAGTGGTTGTGGGATGATCTAGTTTAATTTTTTTATAACCGTCGTAAATGACCTTTGCCATCAAGGTTCGTCTTTTTTCCAGAAATTTCGAATAATCCATCAGTTCCCAATTTTCGGGTAAGGCATGGTTTAGGTACATTTTTGCAAGTGTTTTTTCATCCTTTATTTTCAATTTAGAAATGTAGTCTGTTGGAGCTTGATCAGAAATATTTATGTTATCGCCATATTCGACATAAGCATAATTGGCAATTTGATTAGTTTCGCGAATATCACTAATGCCAATTTTGGCTAAAAAGCCTTTGGGGAATAAATAGGTGTCTTTCTACAGCAGATTTATTGCCCGCAATGGCAGGGTCCAATAAATCTGATACTTTGAAATCAGAAAATAGAGCATATGCATCCATTAATACCAAAGCTGCATTATAAGCAAAAAGTGATGGGCTTCTCGGAGAAGAGGTTGCTAAAGCATTTGGTAGTGTAATTTTCCAATAATCATCTGTTAATTCCAATTCACAGATGCGTTGTAAGATTAAGACAAACTGGTCCCCTTCTTTGATTTCCCTAAAGCGGGCAAGATCTGATTCCATGGCAGTTTCAGCTGAGCCTGTATAGCGGCCTGTAAGGCTAGTCATAAAGAACCATTGAGCGATAATTTTCCGCAATCGATGTTCTTCAATTTTATATTCAGTTCTGCCCATCAGATAAAAAACGTAAGTATATAGCAGGTTTGTCTGAGAACTTATCAATCTCCCGCTTATAAAACCAGCTAACCTAATACACTTTAGAAAATCATGCAGTATGTGAGGTTTAATACTTTTCCTTGGGCTACCTTAAGATTTTCGAATTGTTCCACCCTTCGACTATCGCTAAATTGCTCAGTTTCAAGGTCTTTTCCACGTAGAATTGAATAAATATATTGCAATCTTGCTCGTTTAAAGCCAAACCAACACAAACTCGTAAAAGTTGATCTGGTGATGGTTGTATGAAGTAATTGTATGGGCTAGGATTACCAGGAGAAGGTTGCTTGCATTCTTGCAAAAATACTCCAAATGTGTCCGACCTTCATCCCAAAAAACAGACATGAGCGTTAAAGTAAAATCGGCTTGGTTTAAAGGCGTTCCAGTGCCATTTTAATACGCACAAAAACCTCAGCGACTTTTTCTTCACTGATATCCTTTGAAAGTTCCAGGGCGGTTAGCGGAAAACTTAGTAATGAACTGATTTTAGTTATTGATCTTTTAATTTTGCTTTCATCTTCAGTAGATATTTCATAGGTCTCTCTAACTTCATTCAAATACTTTTCGACAAAAGTGAAGACGTCATGATCCTTGCTCCATAGTATTGAAATATCTGGTACATATGATTTATCTCTAAGAATTGCTGCATCGGATACTTCAAATTTTTCCTGCAATGGATCAAAAGCTATTTTGATTTTTTCTTTAGTGTAATCTTCACGAACAACTTCAACGCCGTTAATTACAGAATACAATGAAGTAAGTCTTTGCTGTCCATCAACAATTAACAGAGAAGGCGATTTTTGTTTTCGATCTATTCCAATTACACTTGTATCATCCATATAAGCATTTTTCCAGAATAGAAGGTACCCTACGGGGTAACCGCGATACATAGAATCAAATAGATCGCGAACTTTTTTATTTTTCCAAACAAAAGGACGTTGAATATCTGGCAAACCAATAATGCCCATATCAATATCTTTCACCAGAAGAGCACTACATCAGTAATTTACTTGAGTAAAAGACAGGTTTCACTCATATTTCTCCCTTATTAAGATCTCATCATTGGTATATCAGCCATATTTTTTCCGCGATATATTGTTTTATGCGAAACATCTAAAAGATCGGTTCTATAAAATAAATATTTATATTTTAATAGAAAAATTATACACTCAAATATTTTCAGTGGGATGAGTGTTGAGTATGTGTTATTACAAATAAGTTACTTTTATTGATCTCCATTCGCGCCGATGTCACCACCGTAGGTCTCCGGGGATTTGTTCATAATTGATACTCATTTGTTTCCCTAAGTACCTGTAATTAATGACAAGACTACGACGCCCCCATTTTTGTGCTTATAATGTTCATAGATCATATAATTTGGAGATTAGTTCAAATTATTACTTATACAAGAGCATTTCATTACAAATGTAATGTGTTCCCGAAGAATGAGGAACGAAATGAAATGCAGATGAAACTGGAGAATTAACTATGCATTCACTCCCATCCTGCATTTGCCGGGCTTGAACACCTAAAAACCACCCATTCCGGCCAGATCGCGAAATTTGAGAAATGGGCGGCAGCGCGGGGAGTGGGAGTTGTTCCACTCCAGCCATTATGACTGGTGGGTATTCCCCATCCACAAACCCAGCGCATACGGGCTGGAATGGACGGTATATGAAGGCGAAGTATCCATTCTAAAACAGGATGCGCAATTCGTCCGGAAATACCAGCGCGGTGTGGAACTGGTCTCGGCTTCCTGGGGTTGGGACCTTCTGCAGAAGGATTACATTCCCCAACCGGCACCGGGACAAAGCTGGCATCACTGGCCGGTGCGGTTGTTCAAGGCGGCATTGTCGGTCCAATTATTCGGTTATGATGAGCTCTTCGCCTCCCTCAAGCTGTATGCCCTGGACCTGATGCGCCAGGGGAAACAATGGAATTCAACGGCCATGACCTGACCTGGCTCTTCACCACCGGGATTGATCCGCGGCCATGAATTACCAGCAATCCAATTTTGGTTTAGAATAGAACCAGAAATAATATTGATAAAAATACTTCTCTTTCGAGGAAACCAATGGAAAAAACAAGTGATCGCTTTATCCGCTACATCAAGGTCGATACCCAATCTGACCACGATTCCGAGTCCCATCCGTCCACTGCCAAGCAGTTCAACCTGGCCAAAATGCTGGTGCAGGAGCTGTTAGGCTTGGGTCTGAAAGATGCCGCTGTGGATGAGAATTGCTACGTCATGGCCACCCTGCCGGCCAACACCAGTAAAGCCATTCCCGCCATCGGCTGGCTGGCGCACATGGATACCAGCCCGGATGCCTCCGGTGAGAATGTGACTCCGCGCCTCATCCCCGATTACGATGGGAAACCCATTGTGCTGGATGCAGCCACGCAGACCATCCTTTCCCCGGTCGATTTTCCCGACCTGCTGCAGTACCTTCACCAGCCCCTGCTCACCACCGATGGCAAGACCCTGCTGGGTGCGGATGATAAGGCCGGTGTGGCAGTCATCATGTCGATGCTGGAGCACCTGGTCACCCACCCGGAGATCAAGCATGGCAAACTGTGCGTTGGTTTCACTCCCGATGAAGAAACCGGGCATGGCGTGGATTTCTTCGATGTGAAGAAATTTGGCGCTGACTTTGCCTATACCATCGATGGCGGCGAGCTGGGAGAACTGGAATACGAATGTTTCAACGCTTCGGCAGCCAAGATCCACATCCAGGGACGCAACATCCACCCCGGCAAAGCCAAGAATAAGATGGTCAACTCCATCCAATTGGCGATGGATCTGCATGCCATGCTGCCGGTGGACCAGAGATCGGAATACACCGATAAATATGAAGGCTTCTTCCACTTGATGACTTTCGAAGGCACCGTGGAAGAGACCACCATCGGGTACATCATCCGCGACCACGACCGGGTCAAGTTCGAGCAAAAAGAGCAGGTGCTGCGTGAAGCCGTCAATTACCTGAATCAGCGCATTGGCAGCGACCGCGTCAAATTGGAGATAACCGAACAATACCAGAACATGAAGGAAGCGATCCTGCCGTTCATGCATGTCGTGGATTCGGCGAAAAAAGCGATGGAATTGCTGGGGATAAAACCCATCATCATCCCCATCCGCGGCGGAACCGATGGCTCCAGGTTATCTTATATGGGATTACCCACCCCCAATATTTTTACGGGCGGGCATAATGGCCACGGAAAATATGAATACCTGCCGGTCCAATCCCTTGAGAAAGCGGTGGAAGTGGTGTTGAAGATCATCGAGCTGTATGCCGATAAAGACTAATGTGACAATCTTCATCCTGATATATTGACAAATGAACTTGACTCAAAAATTTAGGCATGATAACCTATACTAAGTTTGATTAGCTAATTAGCTGAAAGGATAAACAATGGCTACATATATCATTACTGATGACTGCATCTCCTGCGGAGCTTGCGAACCGGAATGCCCCGAATCCTCAATTTCCGAAGGCGACAGCAAGTACGTGATCGATCAGGATAAATGCACCGCCTGCGCCACCTGCGCATCTGTTTGCCCGGTGGATGCCTGCGTTCCCGCATAATACTTACTGGTAGTACATAACTAAAGCGCTCAATTGAGCGCTTTTTGTTTATTCTTTGGCTTTCCCCTTGCCCGTAGGGGAGAGGAAATACTTGACAGTCCAAAATGAGGTAGTGGACTCAAGATCATTGCAAATGAGAAGACGCAAGCATAACGGTATGGGTTTACCCTAATCACTACTCACATACTCACTAATCTCTTTTTCACCATTCTCTTTTCATAATTCTCTCCCCATAAATCCATAGTAGCTTTTCACGAAATATGTTATAAAATTTAACAAGGACGGGAAAAACTGATGGAACCTAACCAGATCCTGGTTGTAGAAGACGAACCCAGCGTGGGCGAAGTAGTCTGTTTGTACCTGCGCCGGGTGGGATATGACGTGGTCAACGTGAAGGATGGGCATGATGCCCTTGAGATCCTGGACAGCGAATTTCCCCAGTTGATCATACTTGACCTGATGCTGCCATCGACAGACGGATGGGAGATTTTGAATTGGGTCAGGGCACGCAGCAATGTACCCATCATCGTACTAACTGCCAGGCGTGAAGAGCGGGATCGTATTGCCGGGCTGGAAATGGGAGCCGATGATTACATTACCAAACCGTTCAGCCCGCAGGAGTTGGTCAGCCGGGTGAGGGCAGTGTTACGGAGGGGACGAAATGATACACCAGCCAATCAGTTATTACCTTTGATCTTCTCAGATCTGAAAATAGATGCCGGGAAACGAATGGTGCTGGTAAAAGAGGTCGAGGTCGATTTGACCGGTAAAGAATTCGATCTGCTGCTCCTTTTAGCCAGGCACCCGAAACAGGTCTTCACCCGGGCACAGCTGCTTGAACGTGTTTGGGGAATCTCAGAATATATCGATCCCGGTACAGTGACAGTCCATATGCGCCGTTTGCGGGAAAAAATCGAGCAGGATCCATCCAACCCGATGCATATTCAAACCATCTGGGGGGTCGGGTATAAATTTGAATCCTAAAACACTTTTTGGTCATCAAACCACCCGATAAGACAACGCTGGGTTTTATCCGGTTTATTATTGGCATCCTTTTTGCCCTGGAAGTTTCGCTCGCGGTTCTATATTACAGCCTAAAAATTCCGACTAGGAAATTATGTTTTTATCGCTGTGATCATGAGCCTGGCAGCAATACTTTCCATGATCCTGGTTTACATTGCTTATCGTTTGGGATGGATATTCCGGGCCCGTCAACTGCGTTGGACAATCATCGCCGGATACGGTATTTCCATGCTGGTCGTAGTCCTTGTTATCACTGTCATTGCCAAATGGGTGTTTGTCAGTATTAATGATGTTCTATTAATAGGAATTCTGCTCTTATTTGGAAGCGGTATCTTCCTTTCGTTTGGTTATATCCTCGCGGAAGCGATTTCCGGCAGGATCAACTCGATCAGCCAGGCAGCCAGGGAAATCGCCCAGGGAAACCTCACTGAACGGGTTCCTGTGACGGGGAATGATGAGATAGCCATATTGGGTAATACATTTAATGATATGACCCGTCAACTAGAGGATATGGATATCCACCAGAAAGAATTACGCAAGATGCGCAGCGACCTGATTGTCTGGGTGGGGCATGACTTGCGTACTCCGCTTACCTCCATCCGTGCCATACTGGAAGCTCTGGCGGATCGTATCGTGGAAGATCCCGTAACCGTTCAACGTTACCTGGATATGGCGCAGAAAGAAGTTCGTTACCTCTCGCGACTTATAGATGATCTCTTTGATCTCTCACAAATCGATGCTGGTGGAATGCGGGTTGATTGGCAATACATTCCTTTGGCGGATCTGATCTCTGATACATTGGAAAGTTTTACTGAACTGGCGTATCAGCAGGGTGTCAATCTGGATGGGAGTATTCAACCGGGGATCGACCTGGTTTACATAGACGCACAGTTGATTGGTAGAGTACTCAACAACCTGACCAGTAATGCCATCCGCTACACACCGCCGGGAGGTACCGTTAATATTTCCGCTGTGAGAGATAATGGTAAGGTAACTGTGACGGTAAGCGATAATGGCGATGGGATCAAAGCGGAAGATTTGCCTTATATATTTGAACGATTCTTCCGCGGAGATAAGTCGCGTAATCGTACAACCGGTGGCACAGGTTTGGGTCTTGCCATCTCACGCGGGATCATTGAGGCACATGGTGAGAGTATCAGGGCGGAAAGCGAAGAAGATGTGGGGACGAAGATCATCTTTACCATTCCCGAGCAGGCTCCCCAGGAGTTGGAAGAGAAGCTATAACTCAGCATAGCAATGTAATAATTGCATAGGTTTACAAAACTCTGGTTTATAAACTGGAAACACGCCTGCCTTAGCTTGACCTTTGATTCGCGTTCATATACAATCATAATAGTGTTTTTGTTGATTGGGCTGGCAAAAAAATGGATGAAAATTCAAGTGCCATTCACCAGGAGTGGGTCAATAGTTTGAGGAAGAATGGATTGACGGAGATCGTTATATTCATTCTCCAGGCATTTAAACCGCTATCCTACTTCTCATCCCAACTGATCTATACCGGAACGCCTCTGCTCAAGTTTGTATTACCTGACTCTCAGATCAGAGCAGCCGGATCGTTGATGGACGATTCGGGAGAATTGGATCATTTTATGGCAATGCTGCATTCGAAAGAATAGGCAAATGAGTCTGGAAAATAGCGGATTCCTCTTCATCATCATCACCCTTCTTCTCCTCCTGGTTATCGGATTTCTGGACCGGAAAAAAGTGAGTGGAAATCTGCGCGTGATCCCGTCCTTTGAACAGCTGCAAAAAGCGATCAACTTGATCGTTGAGAGTGGTAAGGGTGCACACATTACCATGGGCAGAGGCAGCATTTTATCACCCCAGGCTGGGTCCACCCTGGCAGCCGTGGAAATGCTTTCATATCTTTCACGTTTATGTTTGAATGGTGACATCCCGCCGCTTTCCACCAGTGGTGATGGTGTTGTCAATCTGCTTGCTATTGATGCATTACGAAAATCATACCGCGCCGTCCATTTGCAGCAGCGCTTCCATCCACTTTCCGGACAGGTGGCCGGGGTATCGGCCTATTCTTATGTTGTTGGGGCAATGCTCGCACAACGTGATGAAAACCGGACTCTTACAGTAGCCATGGGCAGTTTTGGACCAGAAATAGGACTTTTGGCGGATACTTCCGAACGCATGCAGGCTCACACAATTGCAGGGACAGACAACCTGCTGGCTCAGGCTGTTCTTTATGCAACCAGCCGTTCCCCGTTGATAGGTGAGGAATTTTTCGCAGCCGGTGCCTATACTCAGGGAACCCCGGTTCAGAATGCCAGTTTGAAAACCCAGGATATTTTACGGGTGATACTTGTACTGGGTATTGTATTAGGGTCGATCCTGAAAATGGCGGGTGTAATTTGAAGATCAAGCCAATTTCAATATTAATCACCATAGTGGGATTGATCCTGTTAGCAGGTTACTTTATTCAGAATCCAGTTCTGGATACGATCCGGGGATGGCTATTGAGTTGGATCATTACATTAGCCGGAGTAGCGGGAGTGTTAGGGATCATCAACCTGATCTCTGTTCATGCGGGAAAAGTGCGCGCCGAGCGGCGTGATTGGGGCAATAGTCTCATTTTGATCATTGCTTTTGCAACTGTGTTCATTATTGGTGTATTGCTGAAACCAGACCATCCATTTTTTAATTCCATGGTGAGTGCGGTGGTCGTACCGGTTGAAGACGAGTTTACTGGCTTTATTAAGCGTCACATTGGCTGTGGCGCTCATACGAGCCATCCGTCCTGGTATCAGTATTCTCGTCCATATTATTTATCGCATCTGCGTTATTATTTCTCTGGGCAGGTTCTGGTTTTGTGCCATTTCAGGACCAAAAATTTACTCAACCGCTATTATCTTTCTTGAATACCCTCCCAATTGGAGGAGCCAGGGGAATCCTAATTGGTGTGGGGTTGGGAAGTTTGACAGTCGGTATTAGAACATTGATCCGGACAGAACAGCAGGTGAGTGAATAAGATGGCTGAATTAACCTGTCCGAAATGCAGAAAAGCAAATCCGGAAGATGCCCTTATCTGCCAGTATTGCGATTCTCCTCTGGTTACCTTCCTTCCGCGTGATCCGGTGGATAATTCTCCATTGTCCGCTGAACCTATCGTTCAGGGTGAAACTCAGCCAACAATTCCGGATTGGCTGGCGGCAATCCGAGATCAAAAACAAAAAGATGGGCTTGATCAGCCTGTGCCCGAAGAACCTGAAAAGAGTGACCAGGAAAAGACAGACCTGGATTCCTGGTTGGAAAAACTACGTGGCAACAGTCTGGAACCTGATTCCATACCATCGAAAACCGAAGAGTCACCTGAAAGTGAAAATGAAGAAGAGGAAGAGGAAGGGATAACTACTCCCTCGTGGTTAGCAAGTATTCGCTCCAAGATTAAATATTGAAAACCCTCCCCAGGATGAATCTATTCCAACAGACCCTGGCATTGATTGGTTAACGAAACTACGTAAGCAGACAGAGGAGCTTTCTCTCCCTCCGGAGGCTGATGAATCCCAGGGAGCTTCTTCTGAAATTTTGAATGAAGGTATTTCGCTTGATTCAAGGCTGCCGGAATTGGACTCAGATATTTCCACTCCGGAAAATAATGAACTTGAAAATTCACCAGATTCAAATCTTCCATTAGTGACGAATGACTCTGAAAATTCATATAGTCAGGAAGAAACCCTGGTGGAAGAATCAGATATTCCGGAAGGGATGGAATTAACTGATAACGGAACCCTTCCGTCTGCGTCAGCCATGTTCGACGATAGTGACCAACCCAGCGAAAAAATTACCACAAAAGGTTTGCCTGATTGGTTATCGTCCTTTATTGGTGTAGGCGAAGGCGAAAATACCCCCGAATCCGCATTAGTAACTGGATTGGACGATGAGGCGGGTGGAAGTGGCATCGAACCGGGAGCAATCCCTTCCTGGGTAAAAGCCATGCGTCCAGTTGAATCGACCCAGGGAGATGTTCAAGCACAAAAAGAGGCTGATAGAAGATTTGAAGACAGTGGCCCATTAGCTGGAATCCGCGGGATTCTCCCTGGATCAGAAGTTGAATTCAATTATTCTCAACCATCGGTAAAAGAAAATCGGGAAACCAGTCTTACAAATATCTCACTCTTTGAAAACATATTAAAGATAGAGACTGAAGAAAAAAAAGTACCGATTTATAAACGCAGCAAAACATCCAATGTCGTGCGGTGGATAATCGCTGTGATCTTGTTGTTGGTGGTAGTTTTAATCCAGGTGGGTGGAAATCCACCGGATTTGCTTCCTAAAAATCTTCCTGAAGAGACAATGGCATTCTTCAGGTCCGTTTCATCTCTTTCACAGGGTGCCAACATACTTCTGGTGCTGGATTACGACCCGGCATATTCAGGCGAGATCGAAGTGGCGGCGAATGCTCCCATCAGCTTGATGATGGTCAAGCAAGCAAACCTTTTTACACTTTCTACCGCCCCCACCAATCTTTTCCTGGCAGACAATTTACTCAAGTCAGTTGGCTTGACGAACCCATCCGCTGCAGAGAAATATGTCACCAGAGAAAAGTACCAGGTTCTTGGATATTTACCGGGTGGTCAATCCGGGATGCAAAACCTTTTACGGGATTTTAAGGGCAGCCTGCCGGTTGGATTGAATCTGGAAAAGACCATCGAAATGACCAGCCTGTCGGGGATCAAGACTCTGAATGATTTTGACGCGATCATGATCCTTACAGATAACCCTGATACAGCCAGGACATGGGTGGAACAGGTTGGACCCAGCTTAACAAAACCTGCCATTTGGATGGTTGTAAGCAGCCAGGTCATTGCGCTGGTAAGACCCTATGTTCGATCCAATCAGATCGATGGGCTGATCTCAGGAGTGTATGGAGCCGCCTCATTTGAGCAGATCATTCAACAACCCGGTGCTGCTGCACAGATCTGGAATGGATACTATACTGCCCTCCTACTATCGATGGTCATGATCATCGCAGGTGGTTTTGTGAATTTTATCGGTTTTTCGATCTTACGCGCCCGTATAAAAAGAGAGAAGTTGCCATGAATACCATGGATTTAATTTGGGCGATAATTGGTTTTGTTCTCTCTTTGCTGATCTTTAGTTATTTGATCGGAGATAATCCCCTGTTCAGATTTGCCGCCAGCTTGTTTATTGGTGTAACAGCCGGATATGCAGCAGTAATTCTTTTATATCAGGTTATCATTCCCAGGCTGATCTATCCCTTCTTGACTGGTACCATAATAGACCGATCTTTTACACTCATTCCATTGGTCTTATCGGTGCTCCTCTTTTTCAAACCTTCCCGCAATTTATCCTCTTTGGGAAGCATCCCTCTGGCATTGCTTGTAGCAGCAGGAGCAGCTTTTGCCTTGAGTGGAGCGGTGCTGGGAACGATCCTCCCGCAAAGTCTGGCTACCATTAATTTATTTAGCAATAAACCCGGAGAAAATTTCCTTTTGGAGGGGATTGTTATTTTATTAGGCACTGTAACGACTTTAATGTATTTTTACTTTGGTGCTAAGTTCGAAAATGGAAAACCTATCCGTAGAGCAGGTTGGATAGAGTCAATTTCCAAAGTGGGTCAGGTCTTCCTTTTTGTGACCCTCGGATCAATTTATGCTGGTGTTTATATCACCGCCATCACTGCTCTGGTTGAACGAATGCACTCAATTTGGACTCTCTTTGGAATGATAAAGTGATCATGCTATGAGCTTTTCTTCAACGGAAATCGAATCTGTCCTGGCAATTGATGTAGGCACTGTCCATACACGGGCATACCTATTTGAAATCACTGATGATAAATTTCACTTTATTGCTCAGGGAATAACCCGTACCACAGCTGAAGCACCAACAAAAGACATTGGTGAGGGGATATTGCTCGCGATCAAGAATCTGGAAGCGATCACCGAAAGAGTGATCATCGGTCCAGACGGGCGTTTCGTGATCCCATCATTACCAACAGGAGCCGGAGTGGACGGCATGATCGCCACAATTTCGGTAGGTCCAGAAATAAAAACGATCTGTGCTGGTTTATTAGCCGAGGTTTCATTAGAGAGTGCAGAACATCTGGCGAAAACTTCCTATACCCGGGTGAGTGATCGCCTGTTTATTACAGATCTGCGAAAGCTGGACAATCAGATCGATTTGATTCTCAAGATCATGCCGGATGTGATCATACTTGCGGGCGGATCAGAGAACGGTGCAACTCGATCCATTCAAAAAATGTTGGAAACAATTGGGATCACCTGTTCGATTCTGCCACAGGAGAAGCGGCCGGAAATATTGTTCGCCGGAAATGGAGCGTTAAAGGATAACGTCAAAGCATCCATTGAGGCGCATGCACCGGTAGTATACACTTCCAATATCCGGCCTAACCCTGAAACCGAAAGAATGGATCCCGCACAACTCTCTCTTGCTGAGATCGTAACCCGGGTAAAGTATCGCCAGATAAGCGGCGCTTATGAATTGAATCAGATGGTTAGCAACCGCTTAATGCTAACAGCTTCTTCCTTTGGCAGGATGATACGATTTCTTGGCAGTGTCTATAACAGCCAGAATGGCGTGCTGGGGATTGATATTGGTACATCCAATACGACAGTTGCCATTGGAAAATCCGGCGGGTTGACGATGCAGATAGCCCATTGCGGGACAGAAAAAGATAGTTTTATTGAGTCGATGTTCAAAATTAAACCGCAAGATCTGCAGATGTGGATCAATTATTCACTTTCCGATGAATATATTCAGGAATACCTGATGAATAAGGCAGTATTTCCTGCAACTATTCCTACTTCAAACGAAGATCTTGCGGTTGAATACGCACTTGCCCGTTACCGCATTAAGCAGGCAATTATTTCAACCGGGAAGAACTATCCAAATTTGAACTTGCTTTATAAAGAAGGCTTGAACTCAGGATTTGAACCGGTCATTATGTCTGGAACCACACTGAATGGATCTCCATCCCTGGCACACAGCTTGATGATCATTCTGGATGGTTTGCAGCCGATAGGTGTGACTACATTGGTGCTGGATAATAACAACGTTTTACCAGTATTGGGTGCCTGTGGACAACTTGTTCCAGCTCTTCCGGTGGAAGTACTGGAAAGCGGGGTTATGCAAAATTTATGCACGGTGATCTCGCCGGTTAGCAACAGAAAACCGGGTACGACAATCCTATATGCTCACCTTGTCCTGGATACAAATGAAGAGATAGATCTGGAAATCCAGCAGGGAAATCTTACCTTACTACCTCTTCCTCAGGGGCAGACTGCAAAAATGTACATCGAACCGGTCAACAATGCAGATCTTGGTTTGGGTAGTCCCGGCAAAGGGGGGAGTTTCCGCATTTCCGCAGGGATAATGGGTCTTGTTTTTGATGCGCGCGGAAGGCCGATTGTTACTCCCACAGACACATTGGAACGCCAGGAAACGCTGAACCGCTGGTTGCTTTCCCTTAGAGTTTGATTTTACACGGTATATTTCTTGCATCATAGTCCTCTTAGGATAAGAGGACTATGTTTGTACCTGTGACCCATTTCTTACCATTAACCAAAATTCGTAGAGAGCGCCTTCTTCCAATCCCGGGGCGAGTGTTGGTGCATACCGGCCAAAAGGTAATGGCGACGGATGTCATCGCTGAGACAAAGTTGGTCAACCAGCATATGCTCCTGGATATTTCGAGTATTCTCGGAATAAATCCAAAGCAGACCGAAAGAATTCTAAAAGTAAGTGTTAATCAGGTGGTGGCAGAGGGAGATATTCTCGCTGGACCAGTTGGTATCATACCCAGGTTGGTTCGGGCCCCCCAAAATGGAAGAATTGTACACTTCAACGATGGTCAGCTTCTGTTCGAACTGGAGACCCAACCCTTCCAGCTCCGGGCAGGTATGGAAGGTGTGATTAAAGGCCTTATTGCGGAACGTGGCGCAATCCTTGAAACTACAGGAGCATTAGTTCAGGGAGTATGGGGAAACGGGCATATCGATCAGGGTACTTTGAATGTTCTTGCTCAATCACCAAAAGATGAAATGATACCTGAAATATTGGATACAGAAATGCGCGGAGCGATATTGCTCGGTGGTCATATCACAAAGTCTGAAACCTTGAAGGCATTACAGCATTTGTATGTACGCGGACTAATCCTGGCGAGCATTTCGGCTAACCTTGTTCCACTGGCTGCCCAGTGTAAGTTTCCCATTGTCGTGTTGGATGGATTTGGACGCATCCCGATGAATTCGATGGCCTTTAAGATCCTCTCCACTAACACTGGTAGAGAGATTGCTGTCAATGCGAATGGATGGGAGCGATATTCAGATTCCAGGCCGGAAGTGATCATCCCTCTTCCTGCTACCGGTGAAGTGGATATCCCCAAACCCCCGGAAATGCTGGCTCCCGGTCAAAAAGTTCGCATAAGTACAAACCTGATAGATGGATCACTTGGCAAGATTATTGCACTTCGTACAGAACAGGCGACATTGAATAATGGACTCAGAGTACCAGCCGCAATGATCCACCTGGAAAATGGAGAGAACGCGATCGTTCCGTTGGCAAATTTGGAACAACTTGCTTGATAAAAATTGAGAGGTCACCATGTCTGATTTTGATTATTCACAGTTTGAAGAAACACCACCACCCCAGGGACAAAATAACCGGACGTTTTTGGTCATCGCCGGAATACTTGGGGCGGTAATATTGCTGGCCTTGGTGGCCATGGCTGCTTATGCATTCCTGGTTCTACCAGGTAGAAATTCTCAACTCGCCGAGAAAGCTGCCATCGCTAATGCGGCCAACACAGCCACAGTCATGGCTGCGACCTCATCAGCGTTGACTGCGATGGCGCCTACCAATACACCTTTGCCATTGCCTACCAATACACCTACTCCCGAACCGACATTTACGCCGCTTCCGACTGAAGAACCTGCCACAGCCACACCTGAACTGGGAACTGGCGGTGGATTGACGGAAGATATGGCCATGACTGCCACCGTCTCAGCGTTGTTAACCCAGGCGGCGGGAGGAAAGCCTGAAGCAACAGAAGAAGGTGACCCAACCGTGGCTGCGACAGCATTACCAACGACCGGATTTGCTGATGGTATGGGTATACCATCGATGGTTGGTTTGGGTGTGCTTTTCATCGCATTGATCATGATCACCCGCCAGATTCGTTCGGCGCGGTCCCGCTAACATTATCCTGGTTATTCTCCTCATGCAAAAGGACGGTCTGAGCAGCCGTCCTTTTCGCTATTGCACTATCTGTTACCTGAAGTCTTCATCCTTTGAATTGGGATGATAATGGGAGGTATAACCCTTTCTTTGTGGATGAGGATGGATAAATTATGAAGCGGAGATTTCCCAAATTCTCGGTTGGTTGTGATTGCATCCACTTGAAAGTTGACATCCATCGCAGCCTTCACTTCCACAACTGGATTCAATCACAAGATTATGAATTAAGCCGCGCCGCTGAAGATCTTCAAGCAAAACTTGAGCCATCCGCGGGTCAATGTTCATCTTATGGCTAAGTTCAGCGGGAGATATAGTACCGCTTTTTTGAATGAGTTCCAGCATTTGTTCCAACATTTTATAACCCCATTGACCTTGCGAGTGCATAAACACCTGACGCAATCGCGATCGATAATGACAACATCATGCCAATATTCAAACCGGTCCATTTCCACGAACCAGTTTCCTGGCGAATGACTGCAACGGTGGCAGCACACGGGATAAAAAGTAATGAGACTGTGAGGAATGCCAACCCGGTCGCTGCAGAATAAGTGGTGGATAACGTCTGAGCTAATCCTATTCCTTGAGCACTGCCGAATAACACTCCCAGCGTTGCGATCGAATTTTCTTTGGCCATGAAGCTGGTGAGCAATGCGACTGTCAATCTCCAATCCATACCCATCCAGCGTCCAACAGGTTCCAGGAATTTTCCGACCATTGCCAGGAAGCTGGTTTCAATATTCCCGTTAGGAAGCACAGAAAGCACCCAGACCGCCACCGAAATACCTAAAATTATCGTGCCTGCTTTTTTAACGAACGAAAGCGATCTCTGCCAGACCATTAATCCGGTCGTGCGCCAGTTCGGTATGTGATACAGCGGAAGTTCCATGACAAAAGCAGAGCGTTCTCCTTTGAAAAGCAGCCTGTTTAATATGATACCGGCAATGATCAAGAGAAAGAGCGAGAAAATGATCAGCCCCCATGAGACTAACACAGCCCGGTTTCCGAAGAAAGCCGGTGTAAGAAAAGCGAGGACTGCCATCCTGGCTGTGCATGGGACCAAAGGAGCCAGGATGATGGTCAACAACCTGGCTTTCCGCGATTTTATGACTCGTGTGCCCATGACCGCCGGTACATTACAGCCGAAACCCAGGAACAAAGGCAGAAACGATTTACCGTGCAAACCCATCCAATGCATGAAGTTATCCATCACATAAGCTGCCCTGGCCATGTATCCTATATCTTCTAGCAGACCAAAGGCTGCAAAGAAGATCATGATGATGGGGATGAATGTCAATACAGAACCTACGCCGCCAATGATCCCATCCACGACCAGGCCGCGAATCCAAAATGGCGCGGAGGTGAGCCATGTGCCGATGATGCTGCCAAGCGGTTTTACAAGCTCTGCTCCCAGCCAGTTCTGGATGGGAGAACCGATCGTGAAAGTTAACCAGAAGACCAGTCCGAGAATGATTCCAAGTATTCCCAAGCCGGCCACCGGGTGTGTCGCCCAGCGGTCGAGACGATCGGTCATTCCGATCTGTCCGGCACGAGGCCGTTGCACGGCAGCGCGCATCATGCGCTCGATCCATTCATACCGGCCGGATGCTATTGCCAGGAAGGCGTCTTCGTGCTGCTTTTGGATATCGGTCACCAACTCCCAGCGTTCCGGTGGAACGGTCTGCTGAATGAGTTTGACCATCTCAGCATCACCTTCCAGTAGCTTGAGCGCACTCCAATCCAGCGGATAGGCAGTTGGTAGAAAACCCTCGATCAACTGGCGAATTTGATTTTGTACTTCCTTGTGATCTGCCCGAATAACCGGTATTCGCCGGTTATCCTGAGAGGCTTCACACAAGGTTTTATTCACAACATCCAATAGTTGATGTACTCCCTGCGCATGGGTTGCGATGAGGGGTACGACCGGGACACCCAGGGCAGCTTCGAGGATATCTGTATCAATTTCGATGCCTTCCTGTTTTGCGACATCCATCATATTCAGTGCAACGACCAACTTTGTGGGTAATGCGATCAGCTCAGAAACCAGATACAAGCTGCGTTCAAGATTTGCCGCACTCACAACAGCGACAACAATATCCGGTTGTTCTTTGATGATATATTCACGGGCAATGACCTCTTCTGGAGAGTTCGCGGTGAGACTATAGGTCCCTGGCAGGTCGATCAAATGGTATTCCTGATGGTTACGTTCAAATAGACCTTCGCGCTTCTCAACGGTTTTCCCCGGCCAGTTGCCAACATGTTGATTTAATCCTGTCAATAAATTGAACAGGGTGGATTTTCCCATATTAGGCTGGCCAGCCAACGCGATGGTGGCTGTATCCGACCGTGTTTTAATACTAATTTGGGAATCCATGCTGGAGTGGCAATCGCTCATCCCGGGTTCCTTTGCACTTGGATGGCGCGTGCTTCATGCCGGCCAAGGGCTACCCGCGTTCCCCGGACGGTGACAACCAGCGGACCGTGGCCATAATTTTGGGTCATAACGATCTCCACCCCGGGGGTAAATCCGAGCGAGGTGAGGCGGCTGGCAATTCCAGTCCCATATCCCAAGTGAATAATGGATGCCTGCTCACCGGCTGCGAGTTCTGCTAGTTGTGTGGTTTGCTGCAAAATGGTCATAGCAGTGCCTTTCCTTGACAGTGAAATCCGACGGAGTATAATAACTAAAGTGACGCTAACAATAAAATTAGTATATACTAATAATAAAAATAGTATAACATATTTATTGCAAATAATCAGGATGAATTTTTATCGGGAAAACCATGGAAAACAAACTCAGTTCGACGATTGAAGATTACCTGGGCGTGATCTACGTTTTGGAGCGGGATAAAGAACCCATCCATGGTGTTCACCTGGCAGAATTGTTAGGGGTATCCGCCCCGACTGTGACTAATACATTGAAACGCATGGTCAGGGACGGCTTGCTTGAAATGAACACAGAAACCGGAACCCACTTGACAGCCATTGGATTGGAACAGGCAAAAACTGTCATGCGCCGGCATATGCTGGCTGAATGGATGTTGAGCCGCATGCTTTCCTGGTCCAAGGTACATAAAGAAGCTCATTTTATGGAACATGCAATTTCCAAAGAAGTGGAAGCCACCCTGATCGATGACTTAAACCAACCCGAACTTTGCCCCCACGGTAATCCCCTGCCAGGAAATGAAGCTCTTGTGCGAGATTGGATCGCCTTGACAGACCTGTCAGAAGGGGCACAATGCACAATTCGGAGAGTGCATGAATTAGCTGAAGATACCAGGGATGTTCTTACTTTTCTGGAAGATAATCATATAGAACCCGGAAATAATGTAAAGGTTGTTGAGAACTTGCCCTTCAACCAGACCGTCACCCTGCAGGTGAATGACCGGACGGTTACATTGGGATATGCTCTGGCAAAATATGTGTATGGGGAATTATTAGTACCTGCTTAATATTCATTAATTTTATCCTCTGGCTGTGAGGATTGACCAAAAAGAAAATCTCGGGACCCCGCTCAATTTATATTCTTTTCCGTCCATGATCAATTCTGCAGCTTCCATCCCGCTGCGGATCGAAGCCCCGATACCTTCACCCATATCCGGTGTAGCCAACCCGGCAGAATCACCCACCAAGAAACGCATTCCCGGACCGAAGTTCCTTCAACGAATTGCGTAAGTAATAAGTGTGCGCCAGTGGTTGATACTCATGTCCCCGAACCAAACCCATCTGGTCTATTTGTTTTGTGATCAAATCCCAGTGCCGGCGAATGACATCTTTATTCTGTTTCAAAACAGATGCTTTTCCGCCTACTCCTACATTTACATAACCGCCACCTTTAGGGACGTACCATGAATAGCCCGGCAATCCGTTTTCTAGGAACCAGAGGTGGCAGCGGTCGTCAGCATCCGGATAGAGGAATTCTTCTTCCATGGCGACCACCTGGTTTTCGGGGATGTGACCGGGCTGATCATTAAAGAGGATTTTCCTGACCGGGCAATACGTTCCTCCAGCTCCTACAATATACTTGCAGAAATATTCTCCATCAATTACATAGCCGTCTTCTTCACGGACGATCTCTTTTACCTGGTGTTGTACCACGGTAACACCCGATCTTCTTAATAGCCAATCGTCAAATTCAACCCGCCGTATGGCGAATTGATGGGTGGGTATTTTGAATTTCAACCCCCGAAGGGATATTTGGAAGAAATTAAAGGTGGAAATACTGAGCGGGTATCGGGCAGGATCCAGATCAAGGTCAGAAAGAACATGCGGAGTGATCCATCCGGCGCAAGGTTTCATCCGTGGAAAAACCTGCTTATCCAATAAGAGGCAATCCACTCCGGCCTGTCGCAGTTTTCTGGCACAGGCTGAACCGCCCGGGCCACCACCGACGATGATGACCTCTTTCCGAATCATAATCACACCATTCTGCAATCAGGCTGTGGCTTACCCGTCCGCGTGAAGACGATCTGCCAGAGCTGCTGGCTGCGGGAGCGGAACGCTGCAGCGCTGCTCAACAGGTAAAAATTCCACATCCGGTGAAAGCGCTCGGAATAATTCTTTTTCAACTCCGGCCATCCTGCTTCGAAGTTTGCCTGCCAGGCCATAAGTGTCGGATCATAATTTGGACCGATGTTATGCCAATCTTCCATCACAAAAATACCTTCCATCGCTGCCCCCAATTGTTTGATCGATGGCAGCATTCCATTCGGGAAGATGTATTTATGGGTGAATTGATCCGCCAGGGTGGAACTGACATTACCCCCGATGGTATGTACAAAACCCAAACCATCCTCTTTTAGGCAACGGTCTGCTACTTCCATATATGTCCGGTAATTCTTATACCCCACATGTTCCATGACACCAATGGATATCACCCGGTCGAATTTCCCTTCCACTTCCCGATAATCCTGTAAACGGAGTTCTACAGGCAATCCCTTGCATAATTCTGATCCCAGGGTCACCTGCTCCTTGGAAACAGTAACACCAAGGACAGATACACCATATTTTTCTGCAGCGTATTTCGCAAAACTCCCCCATCCGCAGCCCAGTTCCAGCACTGTCATTCCCGGTTTAAGTCCAACCTTCCGGCAAACGAGATCCAACTTGGCTTCCTGTGCATCATCAAGATTTTGAGCATTTTTCCAGTAAGCACAGGTGTAATTCAATCGCTTATCCAACATTGTTCGGTATAAATCGTTTCCCAGGTCATAATGCTGCTCGCCCACTTGATATGCACGGGCTAAGCTTTGCAAATTAATAAATTGCGATCGGAAAATATGCCATTTAATTCGCCAGTTGCCCAGCACTTTTTTATCCAACTTGGCGATAAACACCCGGGTAAGAAATTGGTCGATTGCGGGGCAATCCCACCAACCATCCATGTATCCTTCCCCCAGGCCCAGGTGAGGTTGATTCAGCACCCGTGAATAAAACCGCGGATCGTGTATGGTAATATCCCACGGATTTGATCCATTGATCTTTATTCTGGCAGATGCCAGTAACTCAGTTAATATAGCTTTTGATTGAGATTCAGACATCGTTACCCCTTTCAGTCGTCGTATTCAAATTCTACTTAAAATAACACTCCTATTTAATCTGAGATGCATCGTTTAGAAAATTTGCCTAAAACCGCCTTCGCATAACCTGTGACAATAGTATGGCTTGTTTATTCTTTAGTTTCCACCAATTGTTCAATCATTCACCTTAAAGGTGAGGGCGCTTTTTTCGAATTCCGACAGCCGTTGATCAAACTCATCAGCGCCGGTACCATATGTGATCACCCAGAACGTATTGCCATTTTTAATGGCATACATCAGTTCTTTTCCATTAGTACCTGAAATTGAGAATTCGATCACCAATCTGCCGGCGTCATATCCGTTTAATGTTACGATTTGGCGATCGGTCACCACAAAACTTGCAGGAAGCTGGGATGAAGCTGCATCAAGGTAAGTATCAATGGTTACCACAGACATAACTTTTTCAAAGGTGATCGCTGTACTTGTTAAGGAGCCTGATGCACCGATATTCGAATCGAACGCCCAGATGGCAAACATATCTGGATTTTGTTCAATGACATGTGGCCATGTTTTCATACTCAGGGCCAAGGGATTTAATTTTCTCCACTACAGTCTGCAGGTCTTCTTTGAGATTTCCGCCATCATAACTTTCCGGGAGCCATAATTCCACTCCTTGGGCTTCAAATTTTTCCCAACCCGGAATTGTTGTTGGCATTATTTCAATTGTAGGAAGTGTTATCGGCTCTTTGGTTGGTAAAATAGATGGCGATAATGCGCAGGCTAAAGTGGTGATAAGGATCGATACCGTAAATACAAACTTAGCCAGAATATTTTTCATATTTCCTCCGCTTCACCGACAGAATGCATTAATGTTTATGAAAAGGCCGCAAGAATCTCCATTTAAAGGATGATTCATTATAAACTGAATGCTAAGAGATATATACGTATAATTCCATTGGATTTTCGCAACACATTAATTCTCTCTAAAGAATTTATTAGAAGTGTATTAGATGTGTATAGAGTCTACTTGACTTTCCGGCCTGGAGGTTCATAATTAAACTACCTATGGATTATAAAGATTACTATAAAACTCTCGGCGTTGAACGAAGTGCATCAGAGCAGGAGATAAAGAAGGCTTATCGAAAGCTGGCGATGAAGTATCATCCTGACCAAAATCCGGGCAATAAACAGTCGGAAGAAAAGTTCAAGGATATTAATGAAGCGTACCAGGTCTTAAGTGATTCTAAAAAAAGATCCCGATACGACCAACTTGGAGATTCGTATTTCAACTACCAGCAAAATGGTGGTAACCCCAATGGATTCAATTGGGAACAGTGGTATGCCGGAGGCAGGCAGCAACAAGGTGGTGCCCGCCGGGTGGATATGGACGACCTGGGGAGTGCCTTTGGCGGTGGATTCTCTGATTTCTTTCGGACGATATTTGGAGAAATGGGCGGGGATCTTAACCAGGTTCGCCGTGGACCTTCCCGGGCAACAGCTCCACAGGCTGTACAGCAGCCGGTATCCATCAGCTTTTTAGAAGCTTTTAGTGGAACGACGCGGACAGTCCAGATCGGAAATAAGAGATTGGAAGTAAAGATTCCCCGCGGCGCAAAAACCGGAACTCGTATCCGTGTACCTGGAGGAACCGCTTCATCAGCGTTGCCTTCTGATCTTTTCCTTGTGATCGAGGTAATTCCAGATAACCGTTTTGAACGCAAAGAAAATGACCTCTATACCGATGTCACAATTGACCTTTATACAGCCATACTCGGCGGGCAGACAGCTGTGGTTACTCCTGGAGGAAATGTCACTCTCACTATTCCACCGGGAACGCAACCTGGGCAGGCGTTCCGCCTGGCAGGTAGGGGAATGCCGCACCTGAAGGATCCATCAAAATCAGGTGATCTATTTGCGAGAGTAAAAGTATTGATACCTCGAACACTGAACGATAGTGAACGGGAGACCTATAAAAAATTAGCCGGCAGAAAATTGTAATCCATCTGCCATGAAGTTTTGAAAGGATAGCATGAAGAAGTTAAATATACTTTTACCGGTATTTGTAATTGCGATGACAATTCTAGCGTGTGCAGCCCCAGTAATTTCTCCTACCCTTGTGGTGGCTCCCACCGTTGAACCGACTGTTCAGATTACCCGGGTTCCTTCAACTGTTCAGAACCTTCCAGATCAAGTCGTTGTGTCCAATTCTCAAGAACTCCTGGTCAGTTTATATGACAGAGTAAGCCCGGGAGTGGTGGCGATTCAGGTATTTACTGATGCAGGTGATGGACTGGGCACAGGTTTCGTGTATGATGACCAGGGTCACATCATCACCAATTTCCATGTAGTAGATGGAGCAACCGATCTGGAAGTGGACTTTCCATCGGGTTTTAAGACTACTGGAAAAGTCGTAGGGACAGACACAGATTCAGATATAGCGGTGATAAAAGTCGCTGCACCAAAAGAGGAACTGCATCCTATAACATTAGGTGATTCAGATCAGATGAAAGTAGGACAGACGGTCGTTGCCATCGGAAATCCATTTGGGTTGAATAGCACAATGACCATGGGGATTATCTCTGCCTTAGGCCGAACCCTTGAATCTGAACATACTTCGCCTGATGGCACATACTATACAGCCGGCGACCTGATTCAAACTGATGCAGCGATTAACCCCGGTAACTCCGGAGGGCCACTGCTGAATCTAAATGGTGAAGTGATTGCGATCAACCGCGCCATCCGGACTTCCAGTGATGCTACGTTTGGAACAGAACCGGGAAATATTGGAATTGGCTTTGCGATTGCCATAAATATTGTCAAACGCGTTGTCCCTGAATTGATTGCAACCGGGAAGTATGATTACCCATACCTTGGCCTTTCCAGCTTACCGGAAATCAGCCTTAAAGCTCAAGAGGCATTGGGTTTGGATCGTGCCATAGGAGCTTACCTGGTTGAAATCGTTTCGGGAGGACCCGCTGATCAAGCTGGATTAATTTCCGGTTCTACAAAAACTGATATCCCCGGATTATTTAAAGGAGGTGATTTGATCATTGCCATAGATGATCGGCCAATACTCACTTTCGGTGATTTGCTCAAATATCTCATCAATCAAAAATCCCCGAACGATACAGTGAAATTGACTGTACTGCGGGATGGGCTGGAGAAGGATTTCACACTTACTTTAGGTACTCGCCCTTAAACCACTTACATTATCGTTACAACTCAGGAGGTAATATGTTGACCGAGAAAGATTTGCGGGAGATTTTAAACTACTCTACCGGCAAACCAGTATTGAGTCTGTACCTGAACACCGAACCATCTGCGGGTAATGCCGATGCCTACCGCCTACGATTACGGAATATGCTAAAAGAAGTAGATGCCCCGAAAGATAATGCCAGAATTGAACAGTACTTTAATCATGAATATGATTGGTCCGGCAGGGGAGTTGCCGTTTTTTCATGTGCAGACCAGGAATATTTTAGGGCATATCCTCTAGCGGTTCCCATACGAAGTCGGGTAAGGGTAAGCGATCATCCCCATTTTAAACCGCTAGCCGATCTTTGGGATGCATTTGGAGGCTATGGTGTTGCCATTGTGGATAAACAGGGTGCCAGGTTTTTCCATTTCACCCTGGGTGACCTTGAAGAACAACAAGGATTTCTGGGTGAGGAAGTAAAACACACAAAAAGCGGGGGAGCATCCTCTGTTGCCGGAATGCGGGGGGAACAGTCGGGCAGACTGGTTACGATGAAGAAGTTGTTGGGCGGAATATGAAAGAAGCTGCCAGATTTGCAGCTAAATTCTTTGAAAACAATCACATCCGCAGAGTATTAATTGGCGGTACTGAAGAGAATATTGCCAGCTTCAGGACTTATCTCCCAAAATCATGGCAAAGCCTGGTGGTCGGCACTTTTCCGGCGGCAATGACTGCCAACTCGAATGAGGTACAGGCAAAAGCGTATGAGATCGGGTTGGAAGCCGAAAAAAATCGGGAAGCGGGCTTGGTCGATTCAGCCATCGCATTATCAGCAAAATCTGGCAATGGGGCGATTGGATTGGAAGAGATATTGAAAGCCGTGACTGCCCACAGGGTGCAAACTTTGTTGGTAAAGGAAGGTTTTTTTTCCACTGGTGCTCATTGTCCTGAGTGCGGATTAGTGACCGAAAAAGTACAGGATGTTTGCCCGGTTTGCGGATCCAAGCTGAATAGAATATTGGATGTGATTGATTTCGCAGTCCGCTCAGTATTACAATCCGGTGGAGATGTAGAGATCGTTCATGAAAGTAAAGCATTAGAAGAAGCCGGGAAGATCGCAGCGATCCTGCGTTACTAATCAATATTGAACTCCTCAAAGACCGGAAAATATGAAATGTATGCTCCGGTCTTTTTTATACAAAGGTGATACACGAAATTAATACCGATTGATTCCGGTGTTATAGTCATTATAATTAATGAGTGACCTTTTGATTTATTATTAATGGAGAGGAGAAAACAATGTTATATCGAGTAATGAAACCTTTTATTTTTCTGGCATTATTGGTGGCTTTGGTAGGTACAGCGTGTATAAACACAGCTGATAAGACCGAAACGAGCGTACCGGAAAAACCGCAATCCAGCGAAGTACCGACGCAGGAAAAATCTGCTACAGAAAAGCCTGCCAGTTCATCCACTGGAGCGGTTAACAATATTGATGATGTAAAAGGCGCTGTTTTCCAGATCGTCAGTACTGGCACATTGAATACCGTGGAAGATGGGGAGCAGTTAAATGCTGAGTGGGGTGGAACCGGATTTTTCATTGATTCATCCGGTATCGGCGTTACCAACAATCATGTTGTCGCCGGAGCAGCACTGCTGAAGGCTTATGTCAATGGCGAAACAAAAGCCAGGAATATCACCGTGTTAGGCACATCTGAGTGTGCTGATCTGGCAGTGGTTCAGGTCCAGGGGAGCGACTTCCCGTATCTATCCTGGTACGATGGGACAGTCAAGACCGGTTTGGATGTATATGCAGCCGGTTTTCCGCTTGTTGAACCCGAGTACAACCTTACCAAAGGCATCGTTTCCAAGGTGGACGCCGGTGGGCAGACTTATTGGGCATCTTTGGATTACATATACGGACATGACGCCAAGATCAATGGCGGAAACTCCGGCGGCCCACTTGTGACAGAAGATGGAAAAGTAGTCGGTGTAAATTACATGTCGCGCGCTTCTGTAGACCAGCAGTTTTCCATACCCGGTGAACTTGCAGAACCAATCGTTGAGCAACTACGGGATGAGAAAAATGTTGCATCTGTAGGACTAGCCGGACAAGCAGTTGTTTTTGGCCCCAATGGAGAATATCCGGGAATATGGGTTGAATCCACCACTACTGGCGGTATTGCCGATAAAGCCGGGATCCTACCGGGAGACATCATTCACGAAGTGGAAACCATCATTATTGCCACCGACGGATCGATGAAAGATTATTGCGATATCCTGCGCGGTCACAAAGAAGGCGACCCCTTAAAGGTGATGATCTACCGTTCTACCACTGATGAAATTCTTGAAGGTACATTGAATGGCGATAAGCTGGTATCAACTGGTGTCGCCGGATTGAGCGGGGCTTCAAATAATAATGGCTCGACCGGAACCGGTGGTTCACAATCAACAATACTGGAAGATAATTTTGATGCCGATATTACACAGGGTGGATGGACAACATTTGTATTTGGAGATGACAGTAATTACCAGATCACCCAAAAACCAGGCCGGGTTTATATGGAAGTGAATACTCCGAATACAACAACTTTCCTGTTCAATGATAATTATTGGGCTGCAGATGTTTATGTCGAGACAACTGAAACAAAAGTAGGCGGCCCCAACCGGATGAACGTCAGTGTGATATGCCGGGCGAGTGAAGTAGGTTGGTACGAGTTCAGCATCACCAGCGGTGGTTACTGGCAGATCTGGAAGTATTATAATGAAAATTATTCAAGATTAAAAGAAGGTACATCCAAGTTCATTAAAGGTTTAATCTGATCCCAACATCTTACAAGCCTCCTGCGTTGGGACGAATCTTACCTTCTGGGTAAACGAAAATAAAGTAGGTGAAACAACAGATAGGGACTTGACTGAAGGTCAGGTGGGCGTCAGCGTTTCTACGTTTGATCTAAAAGGCGCCAAGGTGGAGTTTGAATACCTTTATGCAGAACCAGGAGAATAATATTTGATGTACTAATAAAGGAGCCGGTTCATTTTGAATCGGTTCCTTTATTTTAAGCGATAACCTCGATAGTTTTTTTGTTGAGCAGTATTTTGGCTTTTTTGCATTATCAAACCTGAAAGATGGTTGAGATTATTAAAATATGATTATAATTAATTCAAGGGATTTTAAGGTCAGCGCATCATTTAGGAGGAGAGGCTATGATCTATCGAACCGTTAAACCATTTATTTTTCTTGTATTATTAGTCGTTCTGATCAGCACCGCCTGTTGGAATACCGGGGGAAGAACTGAAACGGATGCACCTGAAAAACCGCAACCTAGTGAAGCAACGGAAGAAAAAACGTCAGCACCGGAAGAACCTTCCAGCACTACCGACGGAGCGGTAAATAATATTGACGATGTCAAAGGCGCAGTTTTTCAGATCATAGGAACAGGTACATATTACGATGTGACTGATGGACAACAGCTCAATGCGGAATGGGGGGGATCGGGATTTTTCATCGACTCTTCCGGAATCGGAGTGACTGCCAATCATGTTGTGGCTGGGGCTGCTTTACTCAAAGCCTATGTCAATGGGGAAACCAAACCTCGGAGTGTCACGGTTTTAGGGACATCTGAATGTGCAGATTTGGCTGTGGTTAAGGTTCAGGGAGATGATTTTCCATATTTAGAATGGTATGATGGCACTGAAAAATCCGGATTGGATGTTTATGCGGCCGGCTTCCCCCTGGTTGAACCCGAATACAATCTCACCAAAGGCATCCTCTCCAAGGTAGATGCAGATGGTCAGACTGCCTGGGCTTCGCTGGATTATATATATGGGCACGATGCCAAGATCAACGGTGGCAATTCAGGCGGCCCATTAGTGACTGAAGATGGGAAGGTGGTTGGTATCAACTACAGAACCAGGTCTTCTGTAGATCAACAATTTGCCATTCCTGCTCCGCTGGCGATACCGCTCCTGAAACAGCTTGAGGATGGGCAGAATATTGCTTCAGTCGGCCTGGCTGGAACCGCTATTGTCTTCGGACCAAATGGTGAGTACCCGGGTATTTGGGTTGAATCCACCACAACCGGCGGCGTTGCGGATAAAGCTGGTATTTTACCCGGAGATATCATCCACGAAGTCGAAACCATCCTGATTGCCACTGATGGAACTATGAAGGATTATTGCGATATCCTGCGTGGACATCAGGAAGGTGAACCATTAAAAGTAATGGTTTACCGTCCAGGTACAGATGAGCTCCTTGAAGGTTCATTAAATGGTGACAAACTGGTTTCCACCGGGTATGCTGGTTTGAGCGGAAACAATAATAATTCTGGTAATACGGGTAATTCGGGAACATCCGGAAGTTCAACAAGTATCAACACCGAATTTGACGGGGATATCGCTGAGGAAGGCTGGTATACATACTTGTTCGATCTGTATAACAACAAAGCTGAGGGTACAGTGGAACAAAAACCAGGACGCATGGTGATCTCAGTGAAAACCAACTACTCCGGCATCTATGCTTTTAATCAAAACCTCGTCGGGGCTGATGTGATCGTTGGAACGACCGAAACCAAAGTGGATGGCCCGAATAGGATGAACGTCAGTTTAATCTGCCGAAAGTCAGATAAAGGATGGTATGAGTTCAGTATAGAGTCCGGCGGTTATTTCCAGATATGGAAGTGGGATCCCAATGCCGGGGATAACGGTTACTACTATACACTAAAAAGAGCTGCCTCAAAATATATAAAGATGCAAAACGAGACCAATCAATTGGAAGCACAATGTATTGGGTCAGATTTATCTTTCTATATCAACGGGAAATTAGCCGGCAGCGTCACGGATCGGGAGCTCACTGAAGGCGAAACTGGACTTGGTGTGTATGATTTTGACCTCAAAGGATCAGTGGTGGAATTTGAGAATTACTATGCGGAAATCCAATAAAAAGAGATAACCGTAAAGAATGAGCAGCGAAATCTTCGCTGCTCATTCTTTTTAATAGTATCGCAATAATTATCCATCAAATCGAGATTATAATGACCCTCATGGAAAAACCAACAGCCAACCGCCAGATCGCCCGCGCAGCCAGCACGGTAATGATGGCTTTTATCATCAGCAACCTGATTGGATTGGTGCGGCAGATCGTCATCGCACATGCATTCGGCACCGGGAGCGAAGTGGAAGCCTTCAATGCAGCGAACCGGGTGGCAGAAGTGCTTTTTAACCTGACTGCTGGTGGTGCATTGGCATCAGCATTCGTCCCAACTTTTACGGGATTGCTGGCAAAAGATGATAAAACTAGTGCCTGGAAACTGGCCAGTGCGATAGCAAATCTCCTTTTATGTATCCTGATATTTGTCGCATTTTTAGCCGCCATTTTCGCACCGGTCATTGTTCAACGACTGCTGGCGCCCGGTTTTGAACCGGAAAAACAACTTCTTACCATCCGGCTCCTACGGATCCTGTTGCCATCAGTTGTGATCTTCGGCATCAGTGGTCTGGTGATGGGAATACTGAATTCACATCAGAAGTTCCTCATTCCAGCATTGACTCCAGCCATGTACGCACTGGGTATGATATTTGGGGTCCTGGTGCTCAGTCCATCAATGGGGATTTTTGGCCTGGTCTGGGGAGCTGTTATTGGCGCGGCTTTACATCTGTTATTACAAATTCCATCATTGCTCAAGCTTGATGGTGTGTATACTGCGGCTTTTGGCCTGGAAAATGTACTTGTCCGCCAGGTGGGGCGATTGATGCTGCCGCGGTTGTTTGGTGCGGCCATTGTCCAGTTGAATTTCTGGGTGAATACCTTGCTGGCTTCCTACCTGCCTGTTGGAAGCCTGAATGGGATTGTTTATGCTTTCCAGCTTATGTTGATGCCGCAGGCTGCCATTGCGCAATCCATTGCGATCGCCGCCATGCCCACTTTCTCGGCGCAGGCAGCACTTGGCAAGTTGAATGACATGCGCGCTTCACTCGCTGCATCCATTCGGGGAGTATTGCTGCTGTCCATGCCAGCCGCAGTTGGATTGATGTTATTACGCACGCAGATAGTTGCATTGCTTTACCAGCGTGGTGTTTTCGATGCCCGTTCAACTGAGTTGGTCGCCTGGGCGCTGTTGTGGTACGCAGCAGGTTTGGTGGGACATTCTGTGGTGGAAATCCTTGCGCGGGCGTTTTATGCACTACATGATACACGTACTCCAGTAATCGTGGGTGCTGCGGCGATGGGTCTCAATATAATATTGAGTTTTCTTTTTATCTGGCTCTTTTCATCCATCGGATGGATGCCGCACGGTGGACTGGCTCTGGCAAATTCCACAGCCACAGCTTTGGAAATGGTTATTCTGATGATCATTATTCGAAGAAAACTTTCAGGTATCGAAGGAACGCGGATATTAAGGTCGGTTTGGCAAGGATTGGTTGGGGTCTTATTGATGACTGCATCGATCATTGGTGTTTTACAAATTCTCGTGAGATACAGTAATGCGATCCTATGCCTTGTTGCGATCTTTTTGGGAGGAGCAGTATATTTAGCGACTTTAATTATCATAAGAGCTGAAGAAGTGGGGATGTTGATTTCAGCAGCTAAGCGGCGGCTGATGGGGGGCAAAATTGCCCGTTGAGAATGGAATTTACTATTCCGCCAGTGACTTAGGAACGGGTAAATCCATTCCAATGATACTGATCCACGGAGCCGGTGGCAGTGGACTGGGATGGCATACCCTGCTGAGACGCATGCCCGGAATCAATGTTATTACCCCGGATCTACCTGGCCACGGAAAATCGGAAGGTGCAGGAAGGCAATCAATCAATGATTATGCCTGTGATATCTATGACCTAATCCATACACTCAAGTTTCCGCGAGTTATTCTGGCCGGGCATTCCATGGGTGGAGCAATCGCCATCCAAACTGCATTACTAGCTCCTGAAAGGGTAATTGGATTGATTGTGGTTTCAAGCGGAGCGGTATGTAATATCCCGGAAGAGATCGTTCACAGCTTATCCAACCCAGAAATGATGGGAAGGGCTGTTGATTGGTTGTGTGAAAAGCTGCATTCTCCGTGGGGTGGACAGAAATGGGTGGATCAGACCCGACAGGCGTTATTGAAAACCCGGCAAGGTATTTTATACGGAGATCTGTACGCCTGTTTACACATCAACCTGGAATTTGAATGCGGCAATATCCACGTTCCGACCCTGGTTTGTACTGGTAAACAGGATAGATTTATTCCCCCGGCTTATTCACGCCATTTGGCTGAATTGATCCCCGGCGCTAAGGTTGAAGCTCTGGATGGAGGCCATTTGCTCCCACTGGAAAAGCCGGAGGAATTGGTTATAGTGTTCAAGGAATTTGTAAAATCGATAAAACATAACTGAGTTAAGTAGCTGCAAACCCTGCGCATGTCGAAGAGGGAAGGAACCTCCACCTGAGATCGCCACGTCGCCGCGCTCCTCGCGATGACATACTAGGCGATGCGCTCCTCGCGATGACAAATGATTCTTAGTTTTTCCCCAGGCGCGCCCGTTCCTGTTCGATGATCTCTGCATCCAGTTTTTTAAAGAGTGGGCCGGGCTGACGTAAAACTCTGCCGGGCTTCAAATTACCCGCTTTCCATTCTCCGCTGGCTTCAGCTGGATTATATTGCAAAGCATTATGCTCACCCAGGCTGTCAGTAATATGTTTTACAAATTGCGTTCCAAACAGTGGGGTATCATATCCGAGGAAACCATGCAGCTGCTCGCAGGTGAAGGGGAGGAAAGGTGCCAGCATGGTCTTGATCGAATTGACAGCAAGAATGGCTGTATACACCGATTTGGCTGCAGCAGCTTTATCTGTTTTGATCTCGAACCAGGGGGCGGAAGTATCCAGGTACTTATTGACTTCCGAAGCCAGTCTCATTGCCTCACCCAGGGCAGCGCGTAAATGAACAGATTCAAAATATTCAGCAACGGTATCAAATCCTTTTTCCACGGATGCCAATAGTTCTTTATCTCCTGGGCGTAACTCACCAGGATCGGGTAAGACGCCTTCCCAGTGTTTGTAAGTGAAAGCCAATACCCGGTTGACCAGATTGCCCCATGTTGCGACTAATTCGTCGTTATTGCGGTGAAAGAAATCATCCCAATCCCAATCGGTGTCCTTGGATTCAGGCATGTTGACGGTGAGATAATAGCGCAGCGGATCAGGGTCATAACGGGAGAGGAAATCCAAAGCCCAGACTGCCCAGTTGTGGCTGCCGGAGATCTTCTGGGATTCCAGGTTCATGAATTCATTTGCAGGGACGTCATGTGGCAGGTTGAGTTTGTGCGGAGTATCCCCCATCAACCTGGAGAATTCTTCCCCTGCTCCCGTCAATTGCGCCGGCCAGATGACTGCATGGAAGGGGATGTTATCTTTTCCGATAAAGTAATATGCTTTGGCTTCAGGGTTGTACCACCAATCATGCCAGCTTTTTGCATCCCCGCCAAGCTGCGCCCATTCGATGGAAGCGGATAGATAGCCGATCACCGCTTCAAACCAGACATACAGGCATTTGCCATTCCAGCCTTCCAGCGGGACCGGGATGCCCCAGTCCAGATCGCGGGTGATGGCACGTCCACGCAGGGCATCCGCTTCCATTTGGCCCAGCGATTGGCGTAACACATTCGGGCGCCAGTAATCCTGTTTCGTTTTGAGGAAATTCACCACATCCGGTTGGAGCTTGCCGAGGTCGAGGTAATAGTGCTCTGTCTCGCGTAATTCCGGCGTGGAACCATCCACTTTGGAACGCGGGTTGATCAGTTTATCCGCTTCCAGCAGGCTGCCGCACTTATCACATTGATCCGAGCGGGCATTGGTGTCACCGCAGATGTAGCAGGTACCTTCCACATAGCGGTCAGGGAGGAAACGCTGCTGACTGGGAGCGTACCATTGTTTGGTCTTATCGGTATAGAGGAAACCATTCGTCTTCAGCGCCAGGAAGATCTTCTGGGAAATATCAAAGTGATTATCGGTATGGGTGCTCGTGAAGAGGTCGTAGGTCAATCCCAATTTCTGGAACACCTCGATGAAGCTGTTATGAAAACGCTGGTAGGCTTCGTAGGGAGTGGTGCCTTCCGCATCTGCCCGGATGGTGATGGGTGTACCGTGCGAATCGGAGCCGGAGACCATGAGCACTTTCCGTCCACGCAGGCGTTGATAGCGTGCGAAAATATCCGCCGGCAGGTAAGAACCGGTCAGGTTGCCGACATGGATCTCAGCGTTTGCGTATGGCCAGGCGACAGCCACCAGGATGGGAGTTTCAGACATGGATCACCTCACGGGTAGAATATGCGAATTGTAGCATAAAACAGAAGGTCATGGCTGTGACGGGTTAAGATAAACACGAATATAAATTATTATCTGTCATTTCGACGACTGAAAGGAGGAGAAATCTTATTTATTCGAATAACTAGATTTCTCCTCGCACATTTCCGGGAATCTTCTTTTATTGAGAATTGAAGCTCGTCTAGAATGACAAATCCGGAATGAGTTTCTTTGCATTCTTCGTGATCTTTGCGGTGAATTAAAACCCAATATCTTTCATCAGGTCATCCTGTGGAGCGATCCTTCACTCCCTTGCCCAGCAATTCCTTCCAGAAGGTATCGTCGTAACGGCGGGAGCGGACAGGAATGGGCATGGGCACACCCCAGCCAAGGAGCAGTACCTCTTCTTTGGGCTGCAAACGAGCCAGCATTCCACGAAGGGCATCCCGCCCGGCCAGGCCGGAGAGTACTGCACCGATATCGGCTTCATCCCCCAGCCAGCCGGAGATGCGCGTTCCCAGCTGTGACATGACCTCATCGTAGATCTGCGATGGACGCTGGTCGATGATCAGCAATGTAACATAATACTTGCGCATTTCCCGTGCGATCTGGCTGAAGGAGGTCTGGGCTGCCATTTCACGATTGAGCAGGCGGTGGGCTTCTTCCACGGCAATGACCAGCGGGCGCGGCTCATCCTTGCCGCTGGAGCGGAAGCTGTTGGTCTTCTCTTCCCAGGCTTCACGGATCTTGCGGGTCAGCAGGTTGGTCACCAGCAGGTAATCGAGGTCTTTTTCATTCTCGCCAAAGGTCAGCACCACATGCTGACCGGCTTCAAGATGTTTGATGATCTCACCCAGTGTATCCTGGGCAGGCTGCTCAACAATATAAGGACGATTGAAGAGTCGCCCCATCTTGCTTCGCAATCCTTCCGCAGCCATCACATTGACGCCTTCAGCATTCGCCCAGGCAGCCACACTGTCATCTGCCGGGAACTTTTTGCCATCTTCGTCCACTTCCATCGCCCCGACTTTCATCTGGCGGAATTCGCTGTACCAGCGGTTGCGAAAAGTTCCAACCAGCGCTTCCAGGGTGGTGGAAGTGGTTTCTTTCAGGTTCAATTCCCGGCTTAGCATTTCGATGTCGCCCGGTTGGATGTCTGACTCGGCGATCTCGAGGTTGTAATCCGGCTGCTGTCCGCGTACCATGGTGCCTTTACCCAGCCCGACCATGCGGACTTTGGAGGAGAATTTGGATTTCAAACCCGGAACGATCTGCCCGGTATCGGATGAAGTGTCATCCGGGCCATATTCACTGTGCATATCGAAGATCAACACCGAAGATTGGTCATGTTTGATCAATCCGGCCAGGATGATGCGGGTCAGAAAGCTCTTGCCGGTGCCGGTCGCGCCAAAGATACCGGAAGAGCGCTGGACAAGTTTATCGAGATTGACACATACCGGGTGCCCCTGCTCCCGGGTGGACCCGATGCGGAAGAATCCTTTTTCGCCCTCTTTGCCGAATATCTCGGCAATGTCGCCTTCCTGTGCCATGTGAACCTGCGAGTGATGCGATGGTACGGTTTTGACCGGAACCACACCGCGGGTTTCCTCGGGATGTTCTTCATTCCAGCGGTCGTAACCAGGTGAACCAGGCTCTGGACCACGATCAAGCATGAGGGAGGGCATAATTTCCAGATTGGTGTAGAGCGTCTGCCCATGCAGCAGACTGGAAAGGTGCGATGGGAAGCGCTTCTCGGATTGCTCATCCGCGAATCTTGGATCGGTCGCCCCCAGCAAGATGTCGGTCACCAGCCCGTAATATCGCCATTGATCGCTGTCAATGATCACAAATGCGCCTTCCTGAACTGTCTCGGGCGGGACGGTCAGGCGTGCATTCAGGTTGGCTTTTAGACCACCGCCAACGATATAACCGATGGACTCGTTAGTATTATTCATTTTTTCATCCATATTTCCCTCCCTATAACCGGACGTCGATATCAGCGATGGCGCCGAGGACGTTCATCAATAATGGATAATCATCCCGCAGCAGATGTGATCAATTCCTGTGATGCTGCCTGGATCCATCCGAGGTTACCCATACCTGCATGGGCCGCCTGAGCCTGCTTCAAGTGGCAGGCGATCAATTCCGCGGTGGGCAAGTCCTTATTGGTCAGGATGTGCCGCAGGTATCCGAACCTTTCCGGGCTGGTAAAGGCGGCGATCTCAGTGTCACCACACAGGTAAACCGTATCCAGTGAGAGCGGAGGGCGGGGAGGTAATAAGTGGGAAACTTGACCATTTTGCATATAACCCACTGCAAGGACGCTGATCTCCACCGGGATATTGCGATTTACCCGGTTGTCAGCGATCACTTCGGGTGAATTGTTCTCGGTCGTGACCAACTGGCGAACCAGGCCGTCATCGTCAATATGAATATCGGTGATCAGTCCAAACACCTGGACCCCATTCCCCAGGTCAGCAGAAACCAGGGCAGCAAAAGAAGGGGCTTCCAACTGGTTCACCCGGCAGCCAAACACAAAACCGGTGGTGCCTGCCCGTAGTAGTTTACCGATCTCAATCGCTTTCATGCTTACATCCTCCGTCTTCCACCACTATCCTTGTGTGTTTGTTTGTTGGATTTTCTGCCAACCTTCACTCCAATTTTCAATAATTGCCCGATGATCATTTCTTCCAATCGGCTGCTATCTTCAAAAGTAACTACTGCTTCTTCATGGGCGCGGTGCAGCACATACGGATATGGATTAGCCAGCAGCCAGGCTTGCTCCACCAGGCTGGCTTGTAATAGCCTCATCTTTGCTTTGTCGTCAGCCACCCAGGCAGGAATCTCCACGCGAACAATATCCGGGTGAAGATCTTTGCTAATATTTAAAGTAGAAAAAGTGTAATGCAAGTTCACCGGTAAAATTATCAGCGGAGTTTGACTTGATCCTGAATATCGCAGATCTGTCTCCAGGGCGGGTCAGGATCTCAGCGAAGAGCAGCCTGTCTGGAAAGCCCTGAAAACGGTTGGTGCCACGAGTCGCTTCCGCGGGTGCGGCTGCCAGGTCCAGCATCTGCATCACCAATCCGCTGCCGGGTTTATCCACATAAGCAGCGGTTATCGCTCCAGTGTCCATCAAATCACTCAACACTTGCATATATTCCGTAAGTTTTTTTGTATACGTTTCGGTGATCTTTGGCTCGCGAAACAGTTCCAACCCGCCATCAGTAAGCGTGATTACAGGAGCCTGCTGAAGGGCTGCTTCCCGTACCAGGACAGACCTTTCTGCAACATCGCGTATTAGCGCGATATAACCTTCGCTCGCCATTTCAGCTTCGGAATGCAGTAGATCCAAATCCAACATTTCACTGTCCACTGTGATCTTTGGCGCCAGCCCGCTGCCAACTCGCATGGAAACAGTGCTGATATTGATCACGCCAAACTCGACCTGGCGGTGGCGGCTGGGGATGATTTGAGATCCATCTGCGGCCAGCATAGTCACAGGAATTCGCTCGGTTGGTAATGGGAAAACAGCATTTATTTTTTCTTCTGCCGGAAGAGCACAGCGGAGGCCGGGATTTGCTTTGGCAGCAATTAATATTTTTTCGATCAGCTCATCCTGGGATTCTGCAGATAAATTTAAGCAGGTCCATGCCCTGCATGGTGATTGCTTCCAGGTCAAGCTGCCATTTATGCGCCTTTGCGGCATAATCGATGATTTGGCGTTGAATTTGTTGATAATTTACTGGCATGTTTCTCCCCGGACAGCATACCGAACATATGTTTTATATTTTAGTGGATTGCGAATGATTATGCAAGCCAAACTAAAAGGGGACACTGAGAGTATTCCTGCATGCCCGCATCAGGATATTTATTCGCTTTTTTGTATTGTATCAATGCTATTGCATTGTAAATTCCAATGGGATACTATATTATTAAAGAATATAAAAAGGATGGGAAAAAATATGTTCAAAGAATTTAAAGCCTTCATTTTACGTGGAAACGTTCTTGATCTGGCAATTGCAGTGATCATTGGTGGTGCATTCGGAGGGATCGTCACCTCACTGGTGAATGATATTATCATGCCGCCGGTAGGATTGCTACTCGGAAAAGTGAATTTTTCTGATATGTTCATAGACCTGTCAGGAATGAGCTATCAGTCACTGGCAGATGCCAAGGCTGCCGGTGCAGCCACAATTAATTATGGATTATTCCTCAATACGATCATCAATTTCCTCATCGTTGGTTTTGTAATTTTTCTGGTTGTCAAAGCAGCTAATAAAATGAAAAAACCAGAGCCAGTGGCTGCAGCTGACAAAAAAGAGTGCCCATACTGTTTCACCAGTATTGCCATACAGGCCACCCGCTGCCCCAATTGCACATCGGATCTATCCAAGTAATTAGATAAAAAGGAAATCACAATGGACGAACTAGTAAAATTGATAGCTCAAAAAGCTGCCATTCCTGAATTTTCTGCCAGAAAAGCAATTGAAGTTATTCTGGGGTATCTGCATAAAAAACTGCCATCTGTTGTGTATTATCAGGTCGAGAATATTGTCACCGGTGGAACTACAAAGGACCTCTCGAATGCAGGATGAAATAAATAATATATTAACCTGGGCGGGACATTTATTTCATCTCCCAAAACACACATTCTTTTATAGCTTTTTTACACCATCCTTATCAGTTCCTTATATATAACCCAGTATACTTGGTTATCTTTTCATCCTGACCATCAGAGACATAATGGATTCAACACAAGTATACGGTCATATCGCTTTACTTTCTGCCTTAGTAGCGGTTATTATTTTTTTTGTTGCAATAAAACGTCGATCTTCGCCTGGCGCTGTTCCACTGGCATTATTCATGGCTGCCATAGCTGAGTGGTCCATAACCGGCGCTTTGGAAATGAATGCCTATACGATTCCAGATAAGGTTTTTTGGGGAAAGCTCGCTTACTTTGGAATTATGAGTTCACCAGTTCTATTCTTGTGGTTCGCATTTCAATACCACCAGTATTCGATCAAAAAATGGATGCTCCCTTTCCTTATCGGTTTTCCTTTGGCAGCAATCCTGCTGGCATTTACAAATGATCTCCATCATCTACTCTGGTCTGGATTCAGTATCGTACCAGGCACATATATCATGGTTTATGAACATGGCCCCATCTTCTGGGTGATCATACCCATAATTTATTCCTTCCTTGTTGCCGGGATTTTTTTATTCCTCCGGTCCACCTTTAATCCTAAAACGTTTTATCGAAAACAATCTATCCTCATTTTGGCTTCTTCCGTTTTCCCAATTTTGGGAAATATACTTTATATCACCGGCAATAGCCCCATTCCGGGAATAGACCCTACACCGATCGGATTCGCCATTACCGGGATATTTCTCACCTGGGGATTATTTCAATATAGGATTTTGGATATCATTCCCTACTTACGGGATACGATCATAGATAACATGACTGACGGAGTGATCATCGCTGATTCCCGGCACCGTATCCTGGATTTTAACCAGACCATCGTGAGCATGTTCAATTTGGAGCAAAAGCCCGAAATTGGTCATTCCATCGCACAACATTTCCCTGAGATCATGGCCTTAATAAAAACGATTTCGGCACCCGTAAGCCTGAACAGTTTGGAACATAATGGCGGGAAGAAAACCTTTGAACTCAGGAAAATTCCAACTAATCAAAAAAAGGAAGCCGAGGGGTATACCTTATATGTCACGGATATATCTGAAAGAATAAACATCGAAAACTCTTTGCGGGAAAGTGAAGAAAAATACAGACAATTACTTGATAATGCTTCTTTTCCCTTGATGATCTGTGATCTACAAACCGGGTCGGTAATCTATCAGAATAAATTGGCAACGACAGTATTCAAGGTCAATACGTCCAATGGTCACGAATATACGATAGCCAATCTGTTTTGTGATCCGACCGAGTACACCCGTTTATCCTCAATAATTCTAAAAAAGCGGATTGTAACTGATTATGAAACCCAGGTCTTTTCTAATCTCACGAAGAGGATATGGGTTTTGACATCAGCAAGCATCATTCCATATGCCAACGAAGAAGCGATTTTGGTATCATTCAACGATATTACATCCAGGAAGCTTATTGAAGAAGCCGAGAAGGAACAGCGGCAATTTAACGAAGCCATGATAGATAGTGCTTCTGCCCTGAATAGTACACTCGATTTTGACGAGGTATTGGATCGGATACTGACCAATCTTGAAAAAGTGATCCCTCATAATGTCGCTAACATTATGCTGGTAAACGATAGCGGTGAGGTGAAGATTGTCCGCGCCCATGGATACGGCGCAAAGCAACTGCAAAGCCTGATACAAAATGGACAGTTATCTGTGTCTGAAACCCCATTTCTATTAAAAATGGCCATGTCTGGCAGCCCCATCGTTATCCCCGATACCCTTGGCGATTCAAATTGGGTAAATTCGCCGGGAATGGAAAGAACCAGGTCTTACCTTGGTGTACCCATATTCGTTAAAGGGAAGATCATGGGTTATATCAATGTGGAGAGCTCCCAGCCGCACGATTACACCAGTACCCATGGTAAAGCGTCTCATGGCATTTGCAGATCAAGCAGCGGTGGCAATTGAAAATTCCCGTATGTTTGAAAAACTGGAACAGATGGCAGTTGTCGATACCTTAACGGGATTGTATTCCCGCCGGCATTTCTCTGACCTGGGAGGAAAAGAGATCGAAAGAGCCAGAAGATATGGAAACCCGCTCTCATTATTAATGATCGACCTGGACCACTTCAAGAGTTTTAATGATACATTATGGACATGCAGTTGGTGATCAAATCTTGGTGGAAGTTGCTAATATCATTGGGACTACCCTCCGAAAAATAGATATTCCCGGCCGACTTGGTGGTGAGGAATTTGCAGTACTGCTTCCCGAGACAAACAAACAAAATGGTATGTTGGTTGCTGAGAGATTAAGGCAGGCCATTACCAGGCTCAGGATCCCTATCAAAGATCACATCATCGATAATGTAACGGCCAGTTTCGGGTTGTCGACTTTATGTGACGAACATGTTGATCTACAATCTTTGATCACTTCTGCTGATATGGCCATGTATAAAGCCAAAGAAAATGGACGAAACATGGTGGTTGTAGATTTGCCGGAATTACTTTAAAACTCAAACTAATCTTACATGCTTTGAACATGAAATCCCATATCAGGATAAAATATTCATATCCTGATACATAGGAATCTGCCATGTCTGAAATGTCCCTTCTCCAGAAGTTAGTAGTAAAACCTGGCTACAACCTGATTATCCTCAATCCGCCGGATGGTTATCTGGAGCGGATCGGTGAATTACCTGAATCCACAAATTATATTGAATTGAATACCCAGCCTGCAGATGTCATCCAGGTTTTTGTGAAAACAATGGATGAAGTTCTCCCAAATGTTGAAATTTGGAAAAAATCCCTAAAACCAAAAGGCATCCTCTGGATCACCTACCCGAAAGGCACATCCAAGGTGAAAACTGATTTGAATCGTGATATCCTTTGGAAACGATTAAAAGACTATGGCATTGATGCGGTTGCCATGTTTTCTGTGGATGCAACCTGGTCGGCAATGCGTTTCAAAATCATCTCAGCATAGAGGGAGTTCTTCATGTCATTACATTCCGAAATATTTGATCAACCTGCCAGTATAAAAAATATCTTTACCAGGCAAAAAGAATTCATCCAAATGGCAGCCAAAGAAATATTGAAGAGGGATCCGAGCTATGTATTTCTGGCAGCACGCGGTACATCTGACAATGCCGGGAGATATGCAAATTACCTGCTGGGAGCCAATAATCATTTACCATTAGCTTTGGCTACACCGTCTCTGTTCTCCATATACAATCAACCGCCGAAACTTCGGGATGCTTTGGTAGTTTCGATATCGCAATCAGGAAAATCACCAGATATTGTCAGCGTTGTAGCTGAGGCAAAAAAGCAGGGCTGCCTGACAGTTTCCATAACCAATGAACCCGATTCAGATATGGCTAATATATCTGACATCGTGATTGACATCTCTGCCGGGGTTGAAAAATCCACTGCGGCGACCAAGACGTACACAAATGAGTTGATGGCGATTGCCATGTTATCTGCCGCATTATCCAATAACTCAAAACAGTGGGATGAGCTTGAACTGGTAAGCGCATGGGCGGATCAGGTACTTCGCCAGGATAATGACATTAAACAACTATCTTTAAGGTATCGTTACATGCAGCGTTGTGTGGTGTTAGGCCGCGGATTCAACTACTGCACTGCCTTTGAATGGTCCTTGAAGATGAAAGAAATGTCTTACGTGGTCGCTGAACCATACTCCTCTGCAGATTTCTTGCACGGTCCGGTCGCCATGATGGAAACCGGTTTCCCGGTGCTGGCTGTAATGCCATCTGGTGCTGTATTTAATACGTTATTTGATACCCTGCAGAAGATCCGCAAGGAACAAAATGTGGAACTGACGATCATTTCCGATTCTGCTCGAGCCCTGGAAATGGCACAAACCCCGATCCCGCTGCCAACAGGCATTCCGGAATGGTTATCACCCATCATCAGCATCATACCGGCCCAATTATTTTGTTATCACCTTACCAACCACAAAGGGTTGAATGCCGAAAACCCGCGCATCATTCAAAAAGTTACAGAAACAAAATAGCTGCTGACAATAATCATCAGAGAGTTACACTGCCCGGGTGTACAAAGATTCACACTTCCTTTATGGGAAGTTATAATAAAACCTGATACTTTGTTAAGTACAGATCGAATTATGGATTAATGACTTCCTGCTGCATGTATTTACAGTACTACCCATATTGTGGCGGTATTGTGGATAAGAGGAAAAATGGAAAAGAGAATCTCGAATTTACTCAAAGGAAGACGTAAGCCATTTACTATTTCCCCGGAAGCTACAGTGTATTCTGCCCTGGAAATTATGGCTGAGCATGATATTGGATTTCTGGTGGTGATGAGCGGTACTTCCATGCTGGGGGTAATATCTGAGCGCGATTATGCCCGTAAAGTAGATCTGTTTGCCAGAGATTCCAGAGTCAACCAGAGTCAGCGAGATCATGAACACGAATATTTTTTCTGTTGATTCTGAGCGAACCTATGATGAAGCCATGGAACTCATGACCAGGAAAAATATTCGCCACCTGCCCGTCGTAAAATCGAATAAACTTGTGGCTATCATCTCGTTGAGCGATGTGGTCAAAGCCTGTTTGCGGAATCAAAAAGAGACCATCGATTTTCTCGAAGACCTGGCGCTCGATAAATAATACCCTTTGATAATAAATTGATCAGGAATGTGTTTGGATCCGGAAATCATGGATCCCGTTGACGATCGGCCATTGGCTGCCGCAGCCTGTGCAGACTAGTCCGGATTCCTGTTTCTGCAGATCATTATTCCCGCAGGATGGGCATTGAAAGAAACCGGCTGAGGGAATACTTTCAGGAATACCATCAACATGCGATCGGACAAACACACTGGGAGTCAACTGCCACAGGGCTCCGGTGTATTGAAATTCCGAATCCAGATGAACCAAAACGGCCAGAGGCAGCATGCGTTTGAAGAATGGTGAGCGCAAATGCGACACAGTCAGCTGCCTGTCTATCTTGAAGCCGGCTTCAGTCAACCAGTTGCGGATCGCCTTTGGGTGAAAATCAAAGTTGAGTGCAGCAAATTCGACCGGTTCCAGGGCAAACGGATTCCAGGACTGCTTCTTTAGCCAATAGCGCAAGATCGCTTTTAGATTCTGCTTGTTCGCATATTCCAGGATAAATTTTCCACCCGGCTGCATGACTTTATTCACCTGCCCAAGAGCCAGTGGTGCGTCTGCCATATGATGCAGTGTGCGGATCATGGTTGCACCGTCGAAAAGATGATCAATAAACGGCAGGTGGTAAATATCTGCTGCCACGTAGATGAACTTTTCGCTCGTCCCCAGCCGTGCCTGGGCTTGTTCCAACTGAGTACGGGAGTAATCCACCAGCACCACACGTTTGTAACCGGCATAGCGGGGGGTATTTCGGCCGGCGCCTGCGCCCAGTTCAAGCATGAGGTCTCCGGATTTTGGCAGCAGGCGTTTTAACGCTACAGCTTCGACGGCGTCTTCATAGGCGCGGTCGCTCTCATCCCAGAAACTGGTCTGGTAGTCGGAATCTTCGTAGCTGCAAACTGGAGGAGTTTTATGTTCCATGGTTAAAAGTGAGTGCGGACAGGTTTCCCGGCGACACCCGGAATTAGCTCCTTACCGCTGCTTCCTCTCGGACCTGACGGGGTTCGAAGCGTTCCGCCGCGCCGGACCCATCCGGCACTCGCGCATAAGGATACCGTAAGGAGGTCAGGCTGTCAATTGCCACCGGAATTTCATTCCCGGGTCACGCCGGGTGGAAAATCTATATGGATTCAATCGGTTGTGGTAAAATCGAAGGGCTTAAGAGGTTATGATAAATGGAGGGGTGGCCGAGCGGCTTAAGGCGCTTGTCTTGAAAACAAGTGTGGGGCAACTCACCGTGGGTTCGAATCCCTCCCCCTCCGCCATCATAATAAACCTCTATAAAACTGGGGAGGTGCCAGAGTGGCCGATTGGGCTCGCCTGCTAAGTGAGTGCTGGGGTTAAACTCAGCCGTGGGTTCAAATCCCACCCTCCCCGCCATGATTTTGTAAGGACACGACACCGTCGTGTCCTTTTGTTGTGAATCCCTCGCGAAGCAACCATTAATACGTAGTGCAAGGATGTCATCGCTATCCTGTTGACCGAACTGAACACGGTCAAAGCACTGAGGATCTGCGACAGGGGATAGAATTGCATCGGGACGAAGGAAGAACTGGTCTCGGATGAGCGGGTGCAGAAGGCATACTTCGCCATAGAGTAGGATTACTGGTGGTTAGTGGTGTGAATACTCCGTGCTGGAGAATGGATTCTCCGGCACGGGGCTTTTTTACCTGGCCGAGCTAGACATATCTGGGGTTTGCGAATTTGGATGGTCCCGTTTGAAATTGGTGAGACACGAGGATTACAATGCAATAACTTGGAAATTAGGTTTACTATGGATGGTGCGGGCAGTTCTGGAGAGTATGGAGTAACGAGGGGAAAGACATATTTCTAAATAATATTTGGTTCTCATATTTCTGTTGCAGAAAAATTAGATATTAGCAGTTTTCTCAATAAGGATAATAAAAAGAGATTGGAAAAATCTAATCTTATATTTTAACCAATCTCGCATGAATTTTGCACTGTATAAATAGCTTGCTAAAAACGAATCCTTATTCTATCATTTGATTATGAATGAAACCGTTAATAACATTACTAACACTATCACTAATACTCCTACAGAATCATTTCTCAGATGGGCTGGTAGTAAAAGACAGCTTATTCCGAAGCTTATACCTTTTTGGAAACCTGAATTTACCCGTTACATCGAGCCATTCGCAGGGTCATCGGCCTTTTTTTTCAAATTAGCACCTTCGAATGCAATATTAAGTGACATCAATTACGAACTTATCTTGACCTATAAAGCAAATATGAGAGATCTATAGCCTGTCGTAACATTCTCCATAATTTGGGAACTGGTAAGCAGTTCTACTGAGACCTTCGGGCAAAGAGATGAAATACATCACTAAATGCGGAACGTGCTGAACGATTATACTGCTTAAACAGGTTTTGTTTAATGGTTTTTCCTCACAGAGCAAATATGGATGGTAAGCTTAACGTTCCATATGGTGGTCGATCGAGGTAGATCTAGTCGAATACCTTCGGATGTTCATCTTAGCTCTTGTTCGCAATTATTAAAGAATTATAATTGTTCAACTGTAAATTGAAGAAGCTATTAATTGGCTCTAAGAAGGAGATTTTGTTTATCTAGATTCACCTTATAGCACAATGGAGGAAAAGAGTATTGGTCGATTATGATTCTTGAAGTAAATTTAGAATGGAATTCGATGACAGAAACTTCGGGATTGGTTAGTAATACTGAATGAGAGAAAAGCTAAGTTTTTAGTTAGTTATGCGGAATCAAACGAAGCAGATTTCCTGAAATCAAGTTATAATTTTGAAGTGGTTAACGTAAGGCGTAATATTGCGGGGTTTTCTTCTTTCGATAGAAAAAAGCAAACGAAATCTTGATTTTCGATAAATTCACAAAAAGCAAGGGGTTAAAGATGTTTCGAAAAAATCCTACTGAAAACATCTCAACGAAGGCGGTCTCAATTATTCCTGCTGGTAATCTTCGCTTATTGAGTATTTCTGAGATAAAACCCAGCCAAATCAATCCGTAGAAAATTGTTTGATGATTTACCATTATGGAAATATTAGAAAGCATAAGAGAACACGGAGTACTTGTACCAATTACAGTTTTTCGAGTAATAGGGTCAAGGAACAATGGTAAATATCCTTGATGGTGAAAGGCGGTATCGCTGCTGTGCTGAGCTCGAAAAGGAAGGCATAGATATTAATATCCGAGCAAACATCGTTGAACCACCTACAAAAGTAGCTGGTCTTTTATATATGTTCTCAATTCACAATTTGACGAGAAACAGTGGGAGCTCATGCCGACTGCACTAAGTTTTGAAAGATAACAACAGAAGACCTGGGTGAGACAGATACATAAAGTTGTTTAAGACTTACTGGTTTGAAGTGCGGACCTCAAATTGAAAGATGTAACATTTTACTCTGAATATCCCGTAAGAATTTCAAGACTGATCTTTAGAACGAGTAACGCACCCAGCATGAGATTCCTGCAAATTTTTGGATTGAAGCACATCCCAGTGTTGGAATTATGCCTAACATTTACCAGGATACACATAAGACCCTTGGAAGAAATGACATCATCCGTAAGCTAATTTGAAAAATACAGAAATAAAAATATAAACGAGTGTTATAAAATATTGAGAGAGCTAATGGAAGCTTTTGATTGAGCAGAAACACCCGATAAAAAAAGAGGCTGTAACCAATAAATTAGGAGAACATATCCTCGATCGTGCTCTTAGAAACCCGGGCTGCTTTTGAAAGGAGTTCCGTTATGGATAGCAAAACGATCCTAAACTGCCGTGAATGCTTGTGATGATTTTGTTACTCGGTTAGATCTGCTCGAAATTGGATTATGCACTGATAAGAAAGAATTGTCAGCGGCATTGGAAAACGTTAAGAAATACTAGTTGGAGGACAACTTCTCGCAGAAATTAGCCGGTGAGGATGCGCCTAATTTTAATAATGAGGAAGTAAATGGCATTGAAGCTGGCATTAGACATGCTGCTACACATTATCAGGGCTTTTTTTACTATTCCTCTATTTCGGGAACTACAAACCTCAATCTGTAAACGTTTAAGAGTGTCAACAAAATGGCTAAACGAGTTTGATCGGAAGGATTGGGATAATATTGTGAAATAACTTGAGAAAGTAGTTTATTTCTCTGACAAAGAAACCTCCGAAACTTTAAATCAAAACTAAATTCCTATGTGGATTTAAAAAGTAAGAGCGATGGCGTAGATTTAGCTAACATTATTTATGTTCAGGTTGATGACGCAGGGAGAAGCAGTCGGTAAGAGCTGTAATATAATTCGAGATGGTGCCCTCCTTCAAGAGAAAGGGATGCAAATTTATCGAGAGCAAAGATATATTAGGGTTGACTAATTTGAGAATAAACTTGAGCAAGGGGCAATAATGTATGTAAACAATTCCGGTTAGGAGATAATTAGGCAGATCACGATTATTTACATGATTATATAATTGGGAATTTCTTTGAATTCTTTTTACTGCCATGTATATGTGAAGAAGCATATGAAGAAATGGATAAACGTGGGATCACGCGTATTTACGGATTAATGACATAAAAAAGCTGATAGACAGATTTACCGAGAATCAAAAATCTTTACCGATATGAGAAAAAAGGCGATACAATAGACCTTTGTAACAAGATTGATAAAAAAGGTGATTTGGGAAATAAAAGCTTAGCAACAATGGTTGTCTTCTCTCGAAATGCACCTACTTCTGTACCTCTACTTCTTAGAGGAAATATTAGGCAATCTCCACTTTGTGGTGGTGTATTACCTCGAACGACAGACTTACCAACAGATTTGAGGAATTAAATATATTACATTGTAAGTAGGACGCTAATGAGGCGCGCCATTCCAATTTCATAGCTAAAGTTTATAACTTTAATAGCAAGACAAACTGAAAGTGCTAAAGTCGCCTAGTACTATCATTTTCCCCTTATATGATCGAACCATCACCTGGTTTGATACTCTTGTCCTGAAAAATTAGGAATTCCCTAATTCTGGATGCATTCACTTTTATGTTCACCATTGTTTGTTTTGGTTAACGACTGAAATTCCCTTTCAATGGCAATCGAAAAACACCTTTATAACCATTGGTCCCAGCATATACAGCATTATCATATTTGATAAATGCGAAGATTCCGGGTACAGCCACTAATGTCGCCTACCTCTTCCCATTGGCATTTCAGATCATCAATACAAAGGAATACTTGACCACCCGTTTGGACCTGCCCGGGACTGATTAATTCTCGACACCGTCGTGTCATTTCAAATTGTGTAATATCACTTACAACTTTTCTTTCCCGTTTGCGTAAATCAGGGTAGATACATATATTCCTGTTAGTTCATGACAAGATTGGAAAGAAAAGATGAAAAAGACCATTTTATTTTGTATATTTTTTATAGGGACACTAATCCTGGCAGCATGTGGTGCAGCCAAACCAGATCCAACCGCCACTCCCGAAGCTCCTGTAATTGCTGAAGGTATGATCGTCACCGATGGTAGATTGGAGCCTGTTCGCTTTGCAAGCATGAGCTTTAATGCCAGTGGCATGGTCCAGGAGATCCTGGTGACAGAAGGTGATAAGGTTGAAGCCGGACAGGTGCTTGCGAGGTTGGATAACATCGAATTATTGATCGCTGATGAAATAAAAGCCCAGGAAGCCTATTTATTAGCCCAACAGACTTTAAATCTTTCGGAACCGGAAGCATTAAAAGACCTTGCCAGGGCGTATGAAACATTCAGGTCTGCCCAACAGAAATTGGACGACTTTCCCATCCCCTCGGAATTTAACGGCAAGACTCCATCAGAGGCTGTAGTCAGTACAGGCGAAAGCGTAGAAAAAGCCAGGGCAGCTTATGATCCTTATCATGGTTACAAGCAGACGACAAAATTCGTAAAGGATCTTAAACGTAAACTGGATGATGCCTGGGCGGATTATAACCAGGCAGTGAAATGGATGAATTTGGAAGCCGATCTTGAAAATGCCCGCATTGAATTGGATCAGGCAAAAAAAGAATATGACAATCTGGGCTCCTCCGGTTCAACGGATAACTCAGCGGCACGGGCTAAATTTGCGGTTGCTGAAGCGAACCTTGCTTCAGCGCGTGCAGCACTTCAAAATGCCGAGTTAAAAGCTCCCTTTGCCGGCACAATAACCGGCGTGGACATTAAAGCAGGAGAATCTGTCTCTCCCAACCAGCCAGTATTCACCATTGCCGATTTTTCAAGCTGGATTGTGAAAACTACTGATCTTACAGAAATCGATGTTGTGGACCTGGAGGAGGGGCAATCTGCGACAATCACTCTGGATGCCCTGCCTGACGCTCCACTCAGTGGTGAGGTGATGAATATCAGCCAGGCATTCACTGAAGTTCAAGGTGATGTTGTTTACGAAGTGATCGTAAAGTTGACGGAATCACAACCTCAAATGCGGTGGGGAATGACCGCAGAAGTAAAACTTCAACGGTAATACTACCTTCGGGTATTAGAGTGTCTCACCAACCAGGAGGTGGAAATGTTTACCCTGCCATTTTTAAGCAACAATAATCAAAAAAACCACAACCATGAAGATTCCAAACACGACGATTATATGGTCGACTTGAGGGACGTTTACAAGTCATACAAAACATCCGCAGGTGATTACCCGGTATTAAAGGGAATTGATCTTCAGATCGGCCGGGGAGAGTTTGTCAGTGTGATCGGTAAATCCGGTAGCGGAAAATCGACTCTGCTGAATATGATCACCGGTATTGACCGGCCATCATCCGGCGAGATCAACGTGAATGGTAAATCTGTGAACAGCCTTGGGGAAGGGTCCCTTTCGCGCTGGCGTGGTAATAATATCGGGATCGTGTTCCAGTTCTTTCAACTACTGCCCATGCTTTCGGTGATCGAAAACATCATGCTGCCCATGGATTTCTGCAATACTTTTCCAAGGTCCCAAAGAGAGCAGCGCGCCATGGATCTGCTTGATCTAGTGGGCCTGGCTGACCATGCATATAAGCTTCCCACAGCATTATCAGGTGGTCAACAGCAGCGTGTTGCCATTGCCCGCGCCCTGGTCAACGATCCGCCGGTCGTAATCGCAGATGAACCTACAGGCAACCTGGATTCAAAAACAGCAGAGTCGGTATTTGAGCTTTTAATAAATTGGTCGCCGAAGGGTAAAACCATCATCGTTGTAACCCACGACAGCAGCCTTGCCAAGCGTGCCACGCGTACCGCCCTCATCGCCGATGGCGAGATCGCCAATGAATATATGACGAGTGGATTAAGAAAATTGGATCCAGAAAAAGCGCAGGCTCTATCCAGCAATAAACCGGTGCGTGTGTTCGATGCAGGCGCGTTGATCATGCAGCCGGAAACAGCTGAAGATCAGTATTTCCTGATCACAAAAGGTATGGTTGAGATTGTTCTTCAACGGTCTGATGCAGCTGATGTGATGGTTGCCCAGCTTGGACCCGGTTATTGTGTCGGGAGAAGGCACCTGTTCCACGGTAAAGGACACGTAGCCCTCGCACGTGCATCAGATCGCCAGGCAGTGGAAGCTGTCCAAATGGACGCCAAAACCCTCAATGGTTTCCTTGAACCTGAATTGAAATCCACCCGCTCCATCCCGGCGGAGGTGTAACATGGCTACCCGCTGGCGCAAAGTGATCGCGGACTTCTGGTCGAATAAGACCCGCACCATCCTGATGGTGATCACCATCACAGTGGGAGTGTTTGCCCTGGGATACGTACAAAATACCGGCCGGATGATGGATGAGGACATGGATGGCGATTATTTGTCATCGAATCCATCTGAGGCGGTCATATATGGCTGGCCAATGGATGATGATAGTGTCAGGACAGTGAGCAAAGTACCCGGCGTGGCAGATGCCCAGGGTCAAAGCCGGATCATCGGTCAAATTCTGGGTGCTAACAATGTAAAGACCAGCGTCATTGTCACGGGTATCGAATCACCGGCCGCTGTGCATGTCAACCGTTTGAAACCCGCGGATCCAAAAAGCGATATCCTGCCAACTTTGAGTGATCACGAGATCCTTCTCGATAGGTCTGCTGCCTTCATGGAGTTTCAAACGGGTGACCAGCTTGTCATCGAACTTCCCGATGGAAAGCATCGAACCCTTATTTTCAACGGCTATGTCCACGATGTGAATAACATTCCTTCAACCGTTGGAGGACTTGCCGGCGGTTATGTGACACCTGAAACATTGGTCTGGCTGGGTGGTTCCGAAATATACGACCAGCTACTTATCAGTGTCGATAAGAATGTAACTGATTTTGATTATGTGACCAGTGTAGCCCAGGCCGCGGCTGACCGTCTCAAAGACAGCGGCGTGAATATCGGCACCGTTTCTGTATATAATCCCGGCCACCATTTTGCCTGGGAGATATCTCAAGGCACCTTCCTGGTGTTGAATATCCTCGGTTGGATGACCGTTCTGCTCAGTGCAGTTTTGATCGTGAATACGATCATTGCGCTCATGACCCAGCAGATCCGCCAGGTGGGTATCATGAAATCCATAGGCGGCGGGACGTCACAGATCCTCTGGATGTACTTTGTGCTCATCATCACTTTCGGAATCATCGCACTGGGCATATCCATTCCCCTTGCAGGCTGGGCCGCTTACAAAACATCCCTGGGCGGATTCCTAAACTTCAATACCGGCGACTTCAGGTTATTCCCTCAGACCATCATCCTGCAGGCTATTGTTGCCCTGGTCGTCCCGCTGATTGCCGCAAGCGTTCCATTGCTGAACAGCATCCGCAAGCCGGTCTACGAAAGCCTGAGCTTCAATGGCACGGATAATAAGAGAGTTGCCAAAAAAGCGGTCACTGTTGGAAAACGCCTGGTATCGGTCTCGCGTCCGATCATGATCTCCCTGCGCAATGCTTTCCGCAAGAAAGCCCGCATGATCCTGACTGTTGGAACCCTGGTATTAGGTGGGGCCATCTTCATTGCAGTATTCAACCTTTGGTCATCGTTCGATAAGACGATGGATGACGTCCAGGGATACTTCCTGGCAGATATCAACGTGAACTTCAACCGCGGCTATCGTTTCACCAAAGTCGAGGAGCTGGCTCTCTCCGTTCCCGGAGTTAAAAGCGTGGAAGGCTGGATGTCTACCTCGGGTCAACTGCTGAATGAAGGGAATGCTACCAAGAATGAAATTGTTTTATTCGCTCCCCCCAGCACTTCAACATTGATCAAACCGATCATGACAGCCGGCCGCTGGCTTACGCCTCAGGATGAGAATGCGGTGGTGATCGGCAATCATACTCTGAAAATTCGACCAGATCTTACCATCGGCGATTGGATCACTGTAGAGGTGGACGGAAAAGACACGCAGTGGAAGATCGTCGGTATATACAGCATGCCCGGTAATACCAACCCGCCGTTGATCTATACCAACTATGAATACCTTGCTCCTCTGATCAATCAGTCCGGCCAGGTATATACCCTGCGGGTACTCACGAATCAGCATGATCCGGAAAATCAAACCAAAGTCAAGAAGGCATTGCAGGAAGTATTCGATAAGAATAAGATCCAGGTGGCGCTTATCCAACAGGCTACCGAGTGGAAAGCACAACAGACGAATACCACCAACCTATTGGTGTACTTCCTGTTGGTTATGGCCATCCTAATCGCTATTGTTGGCGGTGTGGGTATGATGGGCACCATGAGCATCAATGTGATGGAACGCACACGCGAGATCGGTATCATGCGGGCGATAGGAGCATCTGACGGAAACATCCAGAAGATCGTCATTGTGGAAGGCGTCGTCATCGGTTTGATCAGCTGGGTAGCCAGTTTCATCCTTGCCATCCCTATCACATCAGTTTTGACTCTGGGAGTCGGAATGGCCGTTTTCCAGGCCCCTATCCCCGTGGTGTATGGTTGGAATGGGACGGTTGCATGGTTGTTTGGAATGAGCATCCTGGCAGTGTTATCGAGCGCCATCCCTGCCAGACGTGCAACAAAATTGACGGTGCGTGATACACTTGCTTATGAATAATTTGCAGGGAGAGTATCACCTTTGAATGGATCAAAGCCTCTTTACTTCGAATCTTCCGGGAATAAAGTTTTTCCGGCGATAGCCTTTCTGCACGGCGGTGGGGCTGCAGGATGGATGTGGAAAAAGCAGGTTGAAGCCCTTTCCACCCGTTATCACTGCCTGGTTCCAGACCTTCCCGAACAGGGACAGAGTGTGAACTCCGGGGCATTTTCAATGGAAGTGGCAGCAGATCTTGTGGCTGAATTAATCAGCGAGCAGGCACATGAGGGAAAGGCGCATATCGTTGGGCTATCCGAAGGGGCTCAAGTGGCTGTTGCCATGCTCAGCCGTCACCCGGAGGTGATCGACCGCACAGTGATCAGCAGCGCAATCCTTCACCCTTTGCCGGGGATGCAATTTTTCACACCCGGTTTGATCAGAGCTTCACACCGCTGGTTTGTGGAGCCTTTTAAAAACAATAATTGGTGGATCAAGCTCAACATGCAATATGCAGCCGGAATCCCGGATGATTACTTTGACGATTTCAAACGCAGTTTTCAATCCACCACAGAAGATGGATTTACCCATATGATGCTCGCTAATTTGCATTTCCGGCTTCCTTCAGGTTTGGATCAGTTCCAGAATCCTGTGCTGGTGGTGACAGGCAGCAAAGAGTACAAACAAATGAAAGAATCAGCCCGAGACCTGTTGAGTGTCCTGCCAAATGCTCACGGGGTGGTTGTGGATCTGGGGAAGAATGCTACTTTAGCCCAGGAACATAATTGGGCTTTAACTGCTCCTGAGTTATTTTCAAAGACGATCATGACATTTATTGAAGACAAGCCGCTGCCATCTGAATTAAAAGAATTCATTTAGAAAAAAATATAGAATCAAAAACAGGGAGGTGTTCATGGGTGGATTGAATACGAATACTCTGATCGGTATCCTGGTCGTCCTGGGTTTCATCCTCTTTTTTGGGTGGATGATCGTTTGGATGGCCAGAAGCACGAAACAACAAAAGAAAGAACGGGCTGATATGGCTGCGATGCTTGGTTTTCAGCCGGTTCTCAAAACAGACCATGTAACATTAAAGTCCCGCCTGGCTCACATCAACCCGAAACATGGCAGTAATGATAAGGAGTTAAGGGATGTGTTTGTAAAGCACATCCCTGAGGGCGATCTATATCTGTATGATCTATGGGATACCAGTGGAGATTCGTCCAATGCGATTCAAAGCCTGGCCCTGGCTCTTGTGACCACTGAAAGGCTATTCCCGCGTTTTGTGATCTCTTCCAGGCTAGCCATGCCGGGGATGCTGGCACAATTGGCTAATAAGGTTCTCAGCTGGTCAGTCGGTTTCCAAATGACTGTAGTTGATTTTCCGGAAGAACCGGATTTCAACGAGCATTTTGTCGTTGCCGGGAATGACGAATTGGAAGTTAGAAACCTCTTGAACAGTTCCATTCTTCATCGCATCAAGGGGTATAAAGGGATTTTGCTGGCTGGAGGTGGAGACACCCTTGAATATTCGCCACAATTCGAGAAAAATGCAGGAAAGAAAGATATCAACTACCTTTCGACCCGGATCAATTCAGCGCTGGATGTCATGAGACTATTTATAGAATAACGGTTATTGTTATTTAGAAGAGATATACTCTCATTCAGTGAATTGTTATGAAGTAGAATAATTGAAATTATAAAATCCTTCCACGAGGAAAACCGGGAATGAAATCAACTGTTACTATCCTTAGAACAACCCCCCAAACCATTCTGGCAGATTACCAGCGGCTCTTTGAATTATCAGGAGCCTCCAGAGTCATGGATAACCAGCTAGCGACAATCCTTAAAGATAACATTACCTGGCACTTTCCCATGCCCGGCGCGAATACAACTCCCTGGCAATTGGAAGGATCCATCCTGGCTTTACGCAAGGCAGGTTTCAATGACCTGGTTTGCGTTCAGAATCAGACCGTGGTGACCAATGCATTCAAAGGGGAAGATCTAAACGGTTATGTCCCGATCTTTAGACATTACAATCTGCCTGTGCGTTACAATTTCCGCAAAGAGGATATGAAATGGGTGGAATATAAACCCAAAGCCAAAATGCTTGCCCTGGACCATATCTACCCTGAAGGTATTCAGATCCCGGATTTCTTTATGGGAAAGAATATCGTCCACTTACCCACGATCAAAACCCACATGTACACCACTACCACAGGGGCCATGAAGAATGCTTTTGGTGGACTGCTTAGTAAATACCGCCACTACACCCACACATGGATCCATGAAACATTGGTGGACTTGCTGGCAATCCAGAAGGAGATCCACCCTGGTATTTTTGCAGTGATGGACGGTACGACAGCGGGTGATGGCGCAGGCCCGCGGATGATCCGCCCGATCAGCAAGAATATCATTCTGGCTTCATCTGACCAGGTGGCGATCGATGCGGTGGCTGCCCGGATGATGGGCTTTGACCCGCTCGGAATCAAATATATCCGCCTGGCGCATGAACAAAAATTAGGATGCGGCGATCCAATGGAGATCGATATCATCGGTGACATTAAGGCCGCCCAGGAAAACTGGGGTTTCCACGTTGGTCATAACTCGCACAGTTTCCTGGCATGGCTGTCCTGGTATGGGCCGACGCGCTTCCTGCAGAAAGCCATCTTCCGTACACCATTTGCTGTGGTTCCCACCATTATTGGTGAGATCGAGCAGGATTATATGTTCTGGCCGTTGAAATACAGAAGAATTGCCGCCAACTGGCGAAAGACAACAGATTGGGGAGAATTGTTTAACACATATCAACGAAAAGGTTATCTAGGTGAATGAAAGGGACTCACATGGAATCTTCGAATAATAAAACCATGCTTATCATCGGTGCCGGGATTGCCGGTTTATCGATGGGGATATATGCACAATTAAACGGTTACGACAGCAAAATACACGAAATGCACACTCAGCCGGGTGGACTCATGACCTCTTGGAAGCGCAAAGGTTATACCATAGATGGCTGCATTCACTGGTTAACAGGTTCGAGCAAGGAATACGATTACTACCGTTACTGGGAAGAGATAGGCTTGATTCAGGGGCGTGAAATATTCAACCCGGAAATTTTCACCCGTGTGGAAGGACGCAACGGGGAGGTATTAAACCTGTACTGCGACGCAAACCGTTTGGAGCAGCATTTATCAGAACTGGCTCCGGAAGATAAAAAAGTAATCCATGAGATGTGCAGCGCTATCCGTTCATTTACAAAATGGAACCCCGGAATTGATAACAATCTTTCTGATACCATGAAATCTATCATACCCATGGCTGCAGTTATGCCAACCCTGATCAAATGGGGAAAGCTGTCGATGAAGGAATTTGCCTCCCGCTTCAAAAATACTTTCCTGCGAGAAACTTTTTCTACCCTTTGGTTCCCGGATATCTCTATGGTGGGTTTGCTAGTCACCCTCTCCATGCTTCACAGGAAAGCTGCCGGTTACCCGCTGGGCGGATCGCTCCCTATGGCTGAAGCAGTCGAAAAACGATACCTGGAACTAGGCGGGCAGATCAATTACAACGCCAGGGTCGATAAAATACTGGTGGAAAATGGTAAGGCAGTTGGCATCAGGTTGGAGGATGGGACGGAAGAACGAGCGGATATGGTCATCTCTGCGGCTGATGGCCGGGCAACCATTTTCAATATGCTGGATGGTAAATATGTGGACGAAAAAATTACTGACCTTTATAACAATGGCAGGCCATTCCCTTCGCTTCTCTTCATCGGATTGGGAGTTAAAAAGGAGATTCCCGAGTATTTTGGATTGACCTCTGGACTTACGTTTGCTTTGAAGAATTCATTTGTCGCCGGTGGAGAAATGGTTGATAAACTGGAAGTGATGATCTATAACTTTGATCCATCCATGGCACCAACCGGAAAGACTGCTTAACAGTTATGTTTCCCACCAGCTATACCTACTGGAAAGACCTATCAGCAGACCGTGAGAAATACGATACCGAGAAGAAAGAGGTGGCAATGAATGTCATCCGGGGGTTATCCTCCCGTTTCCCGGGGTTGGAAGCCGATGTTGAAATGGCGGACGTAGCCACACCGTTGACCTTTGAGCGATACACCGGCAATTATCAGGGTAACTTCGAAGGCTGGCTGCCGACACCCCAGGCAATGATGAAACCCATATCCAAAACATTACCCGGATTGGACAATTTTTACATGGTGGGGCAGTGGGTGCAGGCAGGTGGAGGTCTTCCCAGTGGAGTAATGACAGCGCGTGAGGTCATGAAACGCATTTGCAAACAGGATGGACGGGGTTTCAAGACGGCATAAAAATTAAGGAAATTATGGGACATTTTACCATTCGAAAAGCTACAGACGAAGATGTGGATCAACTGGCGGAAGTATCTGCGCGAGCCTTTGAACATGATCCCCTTACCGATTGGCTGGTGGAAGATCTAAGTAACGCGCTGCAAGCCGAACGGCAGATGTTCCTGGCCGAATGGCGCATTTCGAAACGATATGACCTGATCTATACCGACTCCGACCGGCAAGGCGTGGCTGTTTGGAAACCGCCGGGAGCCAGTGTTACAATTGGCAACCGCATACGGCAGGTTTGGTCCATGATCGGCTCCATAAAACTCTCCCGCCGGATGCTGGCAAAGATCCGTCTGTTCCTGGATGTTGAAAAAGCCCGGCCATCAGAGCCGCATTACTACCTCAGCCTGCTGGCTGTGGCACCTGAAATGCAGGGCAAAGGGCTTGGAAGCGCATTAATGCAGCCAATTCTTGATCTGTGTGAAAGGGAAGGGATCCCGGCTTACCTGGAGACAGAGACCGAGTCAAATGTAGGCTTTTATTCCAGGAAAGGCTTCACAATCCGACAGGAGATCATCACCAGCGATGGGAAATCGAAAGTGTGGACGATGTGGCGGAAGTTTCCACTCAAACCGAAACTATAACCATCCCAAGGCATTCTCTGAAATTCTCCAGCCAATAAACTGGTTCATTTTCCTATTTATACTAGCGGGAAAGCTACATAAGAAACCAGCATATCACTGTTATTTCAATATATTATGCCGGGGAAATTCGGATGGTATGTTTCCGCCGGTCAGATGTATGTTGAAAGCGCAAAATCTGTTCCTTCTGATCCAGTTCCCAGGTACCGTCAGACACCTCCACCAGGCATCCATGCGGGTAGTGCAGAACTGGAATGAAGATCTCCGTTGGTTTCGTCAGGTTATCAACGTGTTCGAATACAAATTCCAGAGTGGATGTATCCATATCAAATGTAAGGTGAGTAGGAATACCAGCGGTTTTCTGTGGATAAGGTCGAACAACTGCCTTCATTGCCCGTCCACCATCGTATGGTGAACCATCATACTTGCATTGGTCTGGCGAGAAAATGGAAAGATCCTCGTCATTCCACTGGTCGCCATGGTCATTTCTATTATCAGCGGTGTAATTCCACAGGGTGAAGTTGGCCAGGTTATCCTCAAGGGCGGTCATGGTAGCATCCATGGCACCCTCCTGCTTATTAAAATCTCCCGTTCGATAAGCCCGTTTATGATACATATCAAACGGAATACCTGTTTCGCCGATCAATGTTGGAATTTTACCCATGTGATGAATTGAATGCCTGATCGTATCTGCGATCTGGTCACTGAAACAATACTGCACAGCCCGCTTACCCAGGACAATCTTCTCTGTCCGGGTATCCATCGTAAACCAATTCACAAAGCGTTTGGTAACTAAAGTGATGTCATCATACCAGTGTGCTGCATGAACTATGTTGCTGGATTCCTCATTTCCCCAGGCCAATCCATTTTCTCCGGGTACCCCTTCCACAAAAAAGATTGATCCTGGTGCCACTGACCGGATATCTTGAATAAACCGACTTAGGAATGGTTTGAAATAATCCCGGTAGAAATCCACTGGATGCCCATTAACACGGGAAAAATACTGCGGTTGAAGTATGACAGGTGTTCCGGTATTATCCAACCCCCAGACATTATGCTGCTGCCAAACATCCTTTGTGCCATTTTGCCAGGCACTATCGCATCCGGGATTAAGCACCTTTTTACCCGTCCTGACAAACCCGGTAAGCCCCAGGTCAAATACATCCACTTTTTGCGGAAAGCCTGCTCCGGCAGCCATTGCCTGAAATGCCGTGGGTGTATCACCTATTAACAGTTTTACAGCCTCCAACCGTTTGGAAATATCCGGCATACCGATATACCCCGGTGATGGTTCGTTCAGCGTGTCGTAACCGACAACGTTTGGCAGATCGCTCAATTTGAGGGCGACCTGTTTTATTGCATTTATATAATGACTTTGAAGAAATTCCTGAATTGGGATTCCTTCCACTTTTAACTCCGGCGTAAAATCATTCCCGGCAAAAAATAAGGTGAACATGGTTGCTGCAGCCAGTTTATTGTTATTAGTAGGCCACAACATCCTGGGATATGGATCGCCGCATTCCTGATGAGTGAATGTTGCCCCGGTACGATGCAGTTTGGAAATATCAAAACCAGCTGCTTCCAGCGTCCAACCCGGAGCGCCATCGCCTCCGGTAAAGCGGCTCCAAACATCCTGATGCGGGTCGATGAACATATCGATGCCATATTCTGCGGCTTTGCTCACGATCGCGTGGAGATAATCCAGGTATTCCTCATCATAAATTCCGGGACCTGCATGTTCTATGGCTTCCCAGGTGACAAGAAAGCGCAGAAAGTTGAAACCCCATTGTTTAACCGGTTGAAATGTTCATCTGCTTCGATCAGAGGAAATGGTCGGCCAACAAAGGAAACTTCCCGGTGATCATAGAACTTGTCCAAATTCCAGGTTGCACCATCAGGAGTCAGGGGTACTTTTGAGCTTCCCCCCAGGTTTACACCTCGCAGCAGGATCACCCGCCCAGATTCGTCTTTAAAATAGGTGTGATCAGTATGTAACATGTCATAATTATAATGGGAATAGAATAATACCGAATAGCAGATAAAAAACAAAACCTCCGAAGGGTTACTAATTCGGAGGTTTTGCTAATGGAAAGTGAGAGTTATTCAGTACACTCTGCAACAACTACGTAATGATCGATCGGAATGCGCTCATCAGTGATGATCTTATAATCGATGAGCCCGCCAACTGGAATTGTGGTACCGGAAAAGTATTCATAATTCATATATATTAGTCTGCCATTGACATCATAATAATAGACTAGCACAATCGCGTTCTGGGTGGAATTTGATCCAGAATTCTTTGCCTGACCGGAGATGATCAAAGCTCCATTCTCCCTCACCAATTTATCAGAGATGACTGTAAAACTGGTGACATATTCTTGTGCTTCAAAATAGTGGACGCCAGTAGCTTTCAGACTGACTGCAGTCGATATTTCAGGATAAGACCAATTAAATCCACCTGACGTTCCCGGATCAATTTTATATTGTGTGGTGTAGATCGTATCACTTTTTAGGACATTGCCAGCAGAGTCGAGGACCTCGATATCGACTTTAGCCAGGTCGATGGCATTACCCATCTGATTATCTATTTCGCCAACCACCTCGAAGCCATTGTATGATTGATATCCGACCAGCCTAATCTCCACGCCTTTACCATTGGCGTTTCCCACCATGGTTCCATTAATTACGCCATCAAGGGAAGTAACGGGCGTTGCCTTGCTTGCCGGTTGTTGAGGTGCAATAAGGGTAGCCGCCTGTTCGGGAGTTGACGAATTATTGCTTGGGGGTATGGGCTGGCTGTTATTGGTTTGCGCAGTGGTTCCGTAAGTTGGATCCTGGGTAATCCACCAATCCACCCAGGCATACACATCCGAGCCCAGGTTTTGACCGGTGACCTTTTTAAACTTTTTTCAATCGGTTCAGCGAAAGAAGAGTTGGATTTCCAAAAATCGAGCAGGTCCGGGGTGTAAGGCAGTCCTTTTTTACCCAGGGTTCCAATCGTAAGAATGGCAAAATTATTACTGGGTCCATCCATGGATCGTAATGCTGCCGGTAAGATCGGGGCACCCCAAATCTTATACATGCCATCAGCAACCGACCACCCTGCCTCTTCGAGATAATCAGAACTGTCTGCACAATAAGATAAAGTATTCCGGCTACCGCGGTTCTTATTGGTTTTTTTTACCAATTTATTGGATCCTTGCTCAAGGGTTAATGCAGTGTTCACATTCACGCCATCGTAACAGAAGAATGTGTTCCTCGTTCCATTTTGCACATATTTTTTCCCCGTCTGGTTCACATCCGTCACGATCAACAATGTTGCATCACAATCAGGCGCGGAGGATGGTTCCAATCCTGCTTCCACCAGCATACTGGCTGCAGCCATATAAATTGGACCGGTATCAGGAATTTCTCCCTCATGGCTTGCGGCATAATTGCCGCTGTATTTTGGCTGAGCATCCAAACATACCTTGAGGATCGGATCACCTTTCCATCCCGGTATTGCCAGTGGCGGTTCAGGGAAATCAGTCAATATCGGAAGACCTGCAAGTGCAGCCGGGTTGGCAGCAGTCACTTGTTCTGCAGCCACCCACCCGGTGATTGATCCAGTTTGAATCTCCAGCCAGGTACTGTCTGTATTGAGCGACATGACGGTGACAGAATCACCTTCAGCAGCAGTACCCATGACAACATAAGCAGAGCCTGGCCCTGCATGCAGTTTGATCGCGCCAATGACATTCGCCTGAGGCAACGGTGTGGCAGTAGGCAATGGGGTGGCAGTATTGGTGGCAGTCGGCACCAGGCTGGGAGTCACAGTTGGGGTGGAGGTGGAAACCTCTTCCTTGGGAACAGTATCAGTCGGATTCGATGCTGCAGGTGTTTTGGATGACGATGTACAGGCTACCTGGAGAAGCAAAATTACAATACCAACAACTAACAGTCTTGATAAGCTGTGACGGGCTTCCATGGACGACTCCAATGATATGTATTGAGTTGACTTGATTGGATTATAAGGCTGTTTCCACTTTAAGTCCTAATTAATTGCATATAAAAAGACCTCTTTTGTAAAAGAGGACTTGAAAAAGACAATATTTACGTAATTGTAAATAATATTCTGAAGGAGGTATTCAGCCTTAAACTGGTATCATTTAACTGGGCTGAAGATCCTTGGGAGGTAAACGCCATACCCTACTGCCCACAACAAGTTCATTACCACCCACATGGCTACCGCGACCCAATCTGCTTTGACCATGGTGCGAAAAGCGACAGCAAAGACCGTCATTATGACCGAGATCGCAAGAGCGATCCAAAGATACATTTGAGCGGTATTTTCAGGCCAACGGATCTGAATCTTGTGATATGCAAATATTGCGATAAATCCGAATACCAATCCGGAGATAAGAAAACTCGACATCGTTCCGGCAATAGCAGAATTTTTGGTACTTTGCATGTGTTTCACTGCTATTGCTTCCAGGATCATTGTGACGACAGTGATCGGAAGGAACAACCAGATAGATTTAATAAATTCATTTAGCATAATATTTCTCCGCATTGTTGTATAACGCATTCATTATGGAATGATCACTTATAAATGATATTTTTTAAATGCTTATTGAAATAAATGGAAGATGAGTATATAATTTTGATTATAATATCCCCCTCGGGGGGATGATGCAAGGTGCTTATAATGTCAATTCAACTGGAATTTGATCCACATATATTCCATGTAACATAAACAGGTAAAGGCGAATATAATTCAAGACAATTGCAGAAGGAGAACCATGAAAAGCCTGGTGATCTATGATTCGGTTTTTGGAAATACAGAAAAAATTGCGTTTGCGATTGGTGAAGCACTTGAATCGCAAGCGCTTCCGGTGAATAAAGTCTCTCCCGGAGATATTCAAGGCGTTGATTTATTGATAGTTGGCTCACCAACCAGAGGATTCAGGCCTACAAAAGCGATCAAAGAATTTATCAGGCACTTACCTGAGAAAGAATTACAAAATGTACAAATTGCCGCTTTCGACACCCGGATCAGGATAACGGATGTGAACTCGGCTTTTCTCACCTTTATGGTCAATATCTTCGGTTATGCTGCGCAGCCCATTGCCAATGGCCTCAAGGGAAAAGGTGGTAAACTGGCTGTTCACCCGGAAGGTTTTTTCGTTGAGGATCGGGAAGGTCCGTTATTTATCGGCGAACTGGATCGAGCTCAAGATTGGGCCAGATCACTAATCGCCATTCATTAGTTTTTTGCCATAAGAACATTTTCACCAGGACACATCATGACACTATTGTTCACTCCATACAAAATTGGCTCCCTCTCCATTCCAAATCGATTGATTCGTTCAGCGACAGCAGAACGAATGGCTTCTGAGGACGGGACTCCACTACCTTCGTTGATCGAGTTATATCGGAACCTGGCTGCAGGCGGGGTTGGATTGATCATTACCGGGCATTTCTATGTCCACCCAAACGGAAAAGCCCACCCTGAGATGACTGGAGCCTATTCTGATGATCTGATTCCAGGATTAACCCTCTTAAGTGAAGCGGTCCACCAGGAAGGTGGTCTGATCGCCGTCCAGATCAATCATGGCGGGATGAATAGCAGTGCCTGGCACGATCCTATGGCGCCCTCTGAGATACAACTTCCTTCAATGGAGCATCCAGCCCGGGAAATGACCATCACTGAGATAGAAGATACGATCCTAAATTTCGGACAGGCTGCGCGACGAGTAAAAGCGGCCGGTTTCGATGGGGTGCAGATACACTCGGCGCATGGATATTTGATCAGTGAATTTCTGTCTCCGATTACCAACCGACGAACGGACCATTGGGGTGGTGATTTCGACCGGAGGTTGAATTTCCTAAGGGAAGTCTACGCAAGTGTACGACGAAATGTGGGTCCTGATTTTCCGGTGTTAGTCAAGCTGGGGATGGAAGATTACCCCGAAAATGGATTGACGGCTGCCGAAGGTGCAGCAATTGCTGCTTCCCTGGAAGCAATGGGAATGGATGCCATTGAGATCAGCAGCGGAATCGGTAAGCCGGGTGTTGGCTCGATCCATAAGGGAGTCCGTACCGAAGCTGAAGAAGCTTACTTCAGACCGCTGGCAAAACTGGCCAGACAAACTACACGGTTACCTCTTTCCCTGGTAGGTGGGATGAGATCACGAGCTGTGATGGAATCGATCCTATCCTCAGGTGATGCTGATTTTATTTCGATTTGCAGGCCGTTGATCCGGGAACCAAACTTCCCCAATATGCTGAAGGCAGGAATTGTAGAAAGATCCGCCTGCTTATCTGCAAATAACTGCTGGGCAGTGAATGCAGGTGAAGGTATTGCCTGTAAATGTCCGCGGTAAACCAGGCAGTGTGAATAATAATATCTAGAATTCTAAACAGGGGAAAGATTATGAATACTTGGACGATATTCAATGTGTATGGCTTTGATGTGATACACTATTTCCCTGATGAGAGAAATTAAGAATAAATTATTTATCACCTTTGGAACGGTCTTTGTGATCCTTGGTGTCATTGGTATCTTTGTGCCGCTCATGCCTTCCACGATTTTCCTGCTCATAGGTGCATCGTGCTATGCCCGCGGGTCGCAACGCTTTTATTCCTGGTTAATGAATAACCGTTGGTTGGGGGGTATGATCCGCGATTATCGGGAAGGGCGTGGAATCCCGCTGCGCCAAAAACTATTGACAATGATCATCTTGTGGATGACGATCGGGTCAAGCGCTTATTTCTTCATCGAAAACGGATGGGTGAAAGTATTGCTGATCTGCATTGCTATGGGGGTTAGTCTACATCTGATCATCCTGAAAACCAGGAAGTTGACCCCATTAAGCAAACCAAATATTCCAGGCGTTAACATACCTGAAATAGTAAAATGATCCGGATTAACCACGGTTTACTTCACTTAACAATGTTGTAATTATTCCAATAGAATAGGTATTGTTTATCCCCCTGACAACTCTTTGAACCTGTTTTCTGCCTGACTTTCTGTCAGATAGCAGTAGCTGAATAGGTTGCCGTTTAATGTGGAATTAAAGACTCCATAGGCTGAAGGTGATTTTGTTCGCACTTCATCTGCTGTATTTAGTTGAACCACATTGTGGGGGATTCCCTGTTTTTCCGCTGCAGTAGTAAAAATACCGGTTAAGTCCTCGATATATGGACATTGATCCGTGCGAAAGATGGTCATTCCATCGCCGGCTGTTTTCTGGTTTTGTTCCCAGTTGCCGCTAAATGACGGATCAGGTACATCTTTGAATTTCTTGACCAACAATGTGAATGTAGGCGGGGCTGAATCCACCGCTGTGTAACCAGACTCAAGAAACAACTTCTTGCCGATAAGCCAGTTACCTTCACTGGCAACCACTGCCACACCATTCATGCCTGAATCCCGCGCATCCCGTTCGCATAGTTCGAGTAACCTGCGTGAAAAACCATTCCCTTTGCTTTTGCCGACCACCCATAAACAGTGAATGAACATATAACCAGACGCATTCACTGCCCGCCAGGCATACTGACCGGGGATGTATTCAATAAATCCACGCTCCGGCAGTTTGAGCATTTTCAGCCGCAATCCCTCAGAAAAGCGCTCTTTTAGCCAGGCTAATTTCAAAGCATAACCGGGAGATTTCTTCTTGCTCATAAAACAGAAAAATCCGGTCTTATCCACGTTTTCACTGTTGACGTCAATGATCTCTACTGAATTTTCCACTGGATTCTCCTAATAAAAGAGTTATCGATAGTTGTTAACTTCCCGGTTAATTATACAAAATATGAATTAGAGACTATAGCGGATAACGCTGTTGGAACAGGAATCCACACAATTACCGCACAAAATACATTCACTGTGTTCCATGTTTCCTCTCTTCACCAGGCCATTCACATCCAGGCTCATCGGGCAGTTACGCGTGCAAGTCAAACAGTCTGTACATTTGGAGGCATCTGCTTTTAATTGGAGGGCGGGGTATTTCAACAGATTGCGAACTTTGCGGCCTATGATCATAAATGGCGCCATCCAGCATATTGCATGGCAGCCTGCTCTTCTCCCAACCGTCAGCGAGAGGACGAGGAAAAGACCGATGACAGCATAATAAATGATATAAGCGAAGAAGGCTGGCCGTCTGCATCTCCTGCCACGGAAATTCCATTGACTGTATCCAGGAAGAAGTTGGTTGAATGATACCCGCCAGATGAGATGACCAACCAGACGATCAAGCTGATCCAGGGCACCCAGATGAGCCATTTGATCCAATCGATCTTTCGTCCCTGGACGGGTTTGTTATTGACAAGAAAGGCGATCTCTCCCAGTCCGCCAGCCGGGCAAGCCCAACTACACCATAATCGGCCGACAAACAAAGAAGATACGAACAGTCCCGCAAATACGAAATAGGCTGCCATTAGCGATACCCTGCGAAGCCCCATCGATGATGACATAAGGGGACAAATAATTCATAATGATGGGAAACAGTAAAAACATAAATATGATGACCCCCCGACGAACTCTTTGACGTATTTTCATGGATTTATTCATTTTTCTCCGATCTACCAGTATTATTCTTTAGAAAGTTGACCACTTTTTATCTGGTCAATTGCAGCCTCTGCCCAATCCAATTGAGCCTGCATGGTTCTCTTCCCAAGGTCAAGGGTCAATAATCCGATATATTCCTCCCGGGATGATTTTACGATACCTTTGTAATCGGAAATTTGCTCTGGCACCTGACCATATCCAGCCAGCATGGTGCGGAAGATCTGGGCAGCTGTTTCAAATCGTACGAGCAGTTCAGCATCTGAAAGCTGCCCGGAAAAAAAGATCTGCACCAATGGGCCGCTGTGCGGCTGTTGAATTGGAAATGGCCCGGTCAACCAATCGCGAAGCTCTTTTCGTCCGAGCCCGGTGATGTGGTAAACCTTCCGGTCTGGTCGTCTCAGATTGCTCAACTAACTCCATTTCCACCAAATTTCGCTCGGTGAGATTCGCCAGGGTGCGGTAGATCTGACTCTGGTCGGCATACCAGAAATGCCGCACTGAGGAATCAAACACCTTTTTCAGGTCGTACCCGGTGAGTGGTTTGTAGTTCAGAAACCCTAAGATCGCATGTTCCAGTGACATATTTCATTCTCTCTATATAGGATAATGCCATTATATGCATTATCCTATATAAGTCAATACCCAAAATATCAAGTTTCACCCATTCTCAAACGAAATGATAAAATTATATTCACGTGAAAAATTCATCGCTCACCTCCAACCACCCAAATCGCGCCGAATTCTTTTCTGGTGTGATCAACGAACTACCCTTGCTGCTGGGAGTCTTTCCGTTTGGCATGATCTACGGAGTATTAGCCTTGCAGGCATTATTACCCGTCGCCGCTGCCCAGGCTATGTCAAGCATAATTTTTGCGGGTTCTGCTCAATTCATCTCCACCCAATTATTAAGTCAGGGTATTCCCCTGATCATTCTGGTGGGAACGATATTCATTGTAAATTTGCGGCATATGCTTTACAGCGCATCCATAGCGCCTTTTACGAGACATCTTTCCCGTCCATGGAAAGCGTTGCTTGCATACTTCCTTACTGATGAGGCGTATGTCATCGCTATTGCCCACTACAACGAAAATACTCCTGTAGAACGCAAGCACTGGTATTTTCTTGGGGCAGGTGTCACTCTCTGGACAGGCTGGCAAATTGCTACTGCTGCAGGTATATTCCTGGGAGCCCAGGTCCCGGCAGCCTGGTCGCTGGATTTCGCTCTGGCGTTAACGTTTATTGCATTGGTAGTTCCGGCTTTGAAAGATCGCCCGGCTGTTGTGGCTGCCATTGTTGCAGGAATTATTGCCCTGGTTGCGTATCCTCTTCCCTATAAACTGGGACTTATTGCAGCCGCGTTAGGCGGAATTATTTCAGGATTGGTCAGTGAGGGATTATGGCGCAAATCTGGTTGACACTGGTCATCGCCGGGCTCCTGACCTATCTGACACGGTTATCGTTTATTGCATTGTTGGACCGCTGGCAGCTTCCTCCGTTAGTGCTGCGGGCATTACGGTTTGTACCGCCGGCTGTATTAAGTGCCATCATCTTTCCTGAACTTTTCATCCACTCGGGGAATTTGGATATCAGTTTCTATAATTTCCGTTTACTGGCAGGTATCATTGCTGCATTGGTGGGATGGAAGACGCGCAATATTTTCCTGACCATCGCCGCCGGTATGGCTGCGCTCTACTTACTGCAATGGTCTCAGGTATTACTAAAATAAACAGGAATTAACTTCTATAAGGTTTTTAAAGATTATGGGGCGTAAAGTGAAAATCCTGGGCAGGGTAGACAACATACCACGAATAAAACCAATACAATTATTCATTGCATTGGTACTGAGCACTATCCTGGCTTCGTGTTCAAGTTTGGCCACGGCCCCTACCTTAACACCCTCACCTCCTATTCCAACATCCACCATTCCTCCAACATTAACCCCATTACCTCCCACCCGGCTGAATATCGGTATTGAAAGCCCGAATCTAACGGGAAACATTCTGGAGTTCATCCTATGCAACCAGCCGTCCTATGGTGAAAGCATCTTAATTGGATTCACTCATCCCGGTTTGTTCAAGATCGATCCATATACTGGAAATTTGATTAAGGCAGTGGCTGCCGGTGATGTACAGGAATGGCTGCCAAACGGCAATACCTGGGAGATGGAGGTGGTGCTTAATTCTGATATGAAATGGAATAATGGCACACCAATCTCTTCAGAAGATGTTGTTTTTTCCATCAATACAATAAAACCTCTTGCAAGATACCAGACAGGAATTAATCACACGATTGTTGAAGCATTATCCGTCAGTGCAACACAGCCTGGAAGTGTGAAACTAGTGCTCTCTAAAGATCCTTCAACTCTGATCGGATTAAAAATCAGGTCTTACCTTTCCGATCCTCAACCGAGAATATTGGACAGGAAAAGTCAATCAGATTCTAGGCAGTAAAGAATTCAATACCCTCGGTATTATTTCAGATGAATTAAAGTTGAATCAATCCAGGCGTACAGTGCTTGAACAACAGCAAAATATCCTCATCCAACAGGTCTCTGACGCAGTAGTTACTTTGAATGGAACAAGAGTATCTTTGAAATATATGCAAGACTACGTGGACAATAAAGGTTGGGTGAATAAAAACGGGGTTAAAGATTCTGAAATCGCCTCCTCATACACAGTGCAAATACCTGGATTGACCCACCTGGTTGTTATGATAAATGATATCTATGTTGACTTGATATCTCAATTAGAAAAGAACCAGGCTCAAATAAATGAACTTCGTACCGCCCATACGAATATGGTTCAACAATACAATGACCTTGTTGTCAGTCTCTCAACACTAAAGAATGAAAATGGAATAGCCGAGCCTTTATTGATTCCTTATCGAGTAGACGAGATTAAAACGACTGATGGAAATAGTGTTGTGTTAACAACTCTATCGCATCAGGAAGGGATGCCGGATTTGATCTCATTCATCCCGGGTGAAAAAGCTATTTTATTGGATCTTTTTTCCAGGGGAGAACTGGATGCCATTCTAACCGGCAACAGCAGGGTGCGACATCCGGAAACATCCCATATACTTCTTTCCCGACAGTGACAGGTATGTTCTTTAATCCGAAGTCCGACCAGTTACAATTTCCTGCTCTCCGCACCGCTATTAGCTGTATTTATTCATCTCCGGAAATATGGGCTGACGAACCTAAACCAGGAGATTTGATCCTGATAACTCCATTCATACCCCCTTCAACAGAAAAAGGTGCAATCAAATGCACAGGGGATTTACCAACCCGGCTAATTTCCATGCTGGAACTGCTTAAGGGATCTGGATATACATGGCAGGTAGACCAGGCTGGAATGATTATGCCCGGGACTTTTACTGATCCAAGGGGAAAGCTCATCCCATCGTTACAGATCAATGTATCTCCTTCAGTAAATTTACCTGCTGCAGTGCAGGAAAAATTCAAGCGATCGATCATAAACCTGGGTATAGAAGTTTCTATTCAGACAGATCCCGACAACGATTCTGAAATGATAATTTCGGAATCGTCCACAGCTGATATTATTATTGATCAATGGATATCCACTGAGCAAGGTGAAGCGAGTTTTTGCGGGATTATTCCACGCCTAATTAATTCAGGTTTTCCGGAATATCTGCTAAATGATATTAATTCAGTATGTCAGACGGATGCCGCAGAAAAAGATATCAGCCCGGCACCTTCTCCAACTCCACCTGTGATGGTATCAGGAAAGATAGCGAAATCCGAAGGCCTGGCTCAACCTTGGTTAACCCTCATGTATGGCAGCTATCCCGAACTGGAATGGGTACCCGGTCTGGATACAAAATTTGATATTTCCTGGTTACAGACCCTTTCCCCTGTTTGGATCAGCGGTTGGGGCAATTAAAGCGACTTTCATAATTGAATTATAGCAGATTCCTCGTGAGATCAATCAGCTCCCGGCAAAGGGATATCCAATACCTTTTGCTCGACATCGATATGGGCTGTCTTCAAGAAATCGATAGCCACTGGATCCACCCGATAATCTGAACTGTACACCAGGCGGGTAATGCCGGCATTGATCAATGCTTTTGTGCAATTGATACATGGAAAGTGAGTCACATAACAAGTGCTGCCGCGGGTGGAGACTCCATGTAATGCTGCCTGGATAATAGCATTCGTTTCCGCATGGATCGTCCGAACGCAATGCCCATCAACCATTAAATGTCCGATCTCGTCACAATGGGCTTGTCCGGCTGGTGAACCGTTAAAACCGGTCGTTAAGATACGTTTTTCAAGAACAAGTGCACAACCGACAAAAGCCCTATCGCAGGTGCTGCGTTCAGACACTGCATAAGTGATCTTCATAAAATATGAGTCCCAATCAGGCCGCATGGTTTTTCTCCTTGTTCTTATATCCACTAATTATATCCAAAAATGGTAAAGCCTAATGTTTAAAAAGGGAAATAGTATTGCGTGGATTTGAGGAAACTAATCACCTCATTTACGCATCTATTATTACAACAATAAGGAAATCAAATGGCTGCATTTATTTCAACACCTAAAAATATTCCATTTTGGCTGCGAATTGGTATCTGGTTTTCGGAGCGGGTTACCGGGCATGAGATGCTGCCTGCCAGATTACTTGCCTGGTATCCGAAGGCGGCAATTGGTTCCGGCTTGCTTGAAGCGCTGGTAGCACATAAGGATGGGAATCTTGATGAAAGAATATTGAAACTGGTCAGAATTCAGGCTTCATACAGCGCATCATGCGCTTTTTGCATTGATATGAATAGTGCCATGACCGAGGAAACAGGCATTCTCCCGGAGGAATTGCTTGCACTTCAAGGAAGGACCGAAATCACGCTGGTCACCAGTTTAACACCACGGGAACAAATTGGCCATAGAATACTCGAAGCTTATATCTCAGACCCCATTAAGGTTTCCCCAAGATTTCATTACCGAATTGAAACATCAGTTCACTGAAAGGGAGATTGTTATCCTTGCCAGTACTGCCGCCCAGGTAAATTATTGGGCGAGATTAATCCAGGCCCTCGGTATACCTCCGGCAGGATTCACTACAAGAGAGAAAATATAACCATCCGGTTTTCTAATAATGAGGATTATATCTGATCCATGGATCTCAGGAAAACCTCACCCAAACCAATGATGGCAGCGATTTCCTCAGGCTTCTCGATCTTTTCTCCCGCAAATTCAAACCGTATTCCATCAGATGAAAGCTTGATCACCGGTACTTTTTTCCCTGTCCATTTCTCCATGGTTCGCACGAGCTCCGGCTGCAGGATCCTATCAACTTCCGAAGGATCACTTGTCCAGATCATCCACCTTTGTAAATAAATGCTCATCCTTCCCCTTGAATTCCTTTATGCTTCCAAATCTGCCTGCATCATCTCCCAGGTAGGTCGTAAATACTTTCTGAAGAAGCATCTCGCCAAAAGTACCGGCGGCTGATACATCCTGCCGGGGACCCATCATTGTAAAGCCTGTAAGCGGACTAGGTTGATTGGTTGTCCATCGAGTAGTCAAACGGATATTGGATGATCCAGAGTCAGAACTCTATTCCAATCGACTTCCGAAAGGGCTGAATAAGTCCATCGGTCGGATTGGAGGTGAAAACCGCCCGACAACCTTTCTTTGATCTGGGTTAATTTCCACCCTCTCTCAACCGCCATCTGACTTAGCTTCGCAATTTTTTGTGATCTTGCCCGACCTACCAGGACAAAGATCAAGACCACAACCACCACTGTGACCGCAATAACCACCAGACTCACCAGTATGTCGCCCATCATTTCCTCCTCGAATGGCTTATATTGCCCTTAACCGCCTGATCAAGGTTAATTATCTACGAAAATTAAAACCGGAAATCTTTT
>CAVPWY010000015.1:0-106105 GCA_963709535.1 uncultured Chloroflexia bacterium
TTAAAGCTGCTTTTAGTCATAATGGCATTGCAGTCCTTGATATCATCAGCCCTTGCGTGACATTTAACAACCAGGAAGGCACTGTCCACTCTTACACTTGGGGAAAAGACCACGAAGCTCCTCTCCATGAGATCTCATTTATTCCACCAAGAGATGAGATTATGGTCGAAGATTTCGAAGAAGGCACGATCCGGGAAGTCACCATGCATGATGGCTCGCTGGTGTTATTAAAAAAATTGGATACAGATTACGATCCAACTGATCGATGGCAGGCATTACGAATACTGGAAGAGGCTCAACGCAATAACTGGCTCGTTACCGGTTTGCTTTACATCAATCCTGATATTCCATCCCTCGTGGATATTTATAATCTTCCTGACCAGGCATTAAACCGTATGCAACAAGCTCAACTTCGCCCCGAAAAGAAAGTCATTGACGAAGTAAATGCAATGATGTTCTAAGTGACAGAATCAAGCATAAAAGATTATGCCTAAGTAATTTCAATAATAATTAATAATATCTGTATAATAAGTACTAGGCATTGTTTTTGCCTGAATGTTATAATATTAATCCATTGACTATTGTTAATTTCGATTCGAAAGGCGACCAGTGACTATGGAAATTTCCCAGAAACAATACAAACATTGCAATCTTAGTAAAAATTACTGGTAGAGTAGATAGTCTTACAGCACCAATCCTAGCAGAAGCTTTAAAATCAATAATGGAATTTGGGAAATATAAAATTGTGATAGACTGCACCGGATTGGAATTTATTTCGAGTGCTGGGCTATGGGTCCTGGTAAATACCCAAAAATCTTGCAAACGGTACAATCGTGGAGAAGTTATTCTCGCCGGAGTTGCCGACAGGATCAGGTCATCATTGGATCTCGCGGGTTTTATACCATATTTTAAGATAATTGATGATCCAACCGAAGCCGTTGGTTCTTTTTAATTTGATCTTTTCTCCAGTATTACATGACGCTCTATTCGGCTACTTACGAGAACCTGGCGAAGATTGATCAACAGGTACGGACTGCAGCAATTGAAGCTGGCCTCACCGAAGATGAGGCCTACTCTGTTGAGCTTGCAGTGGATGAAGCCTGTACGAATATTATCGACCATTCATATGGGGGTGAGGGATTGGGGGAAATTGATTGTGTTTGCCAGACCTTAGCTGATGGTTTAAAGATTATTATTTATGACACAGGTTGTTTTTTTAATCCTGAGGGAATTCCAACACCTGATGTGCATAAACCTGTAAATAATCGCCCGGAAGGTGGATTAGGATTATTTTTTATGCACTCTTTGATGGATGAGGTGATTTTTGACCCATGCAAAGGAAATGGAACTTCCCTGACGATGATCAAACGAAAATCAGTTAAGTAAACAGAGCTAATGTCTTCGGATCACGAAATTCATTCCTGGCGTAATTTTCTTTATTTGGGGGAAGAGATTCTACAACTGACAAATGTAGAAGCCCAGGCTGAGGCTATTTGCCGGCATATCCAAAAAGACAATATTTATCAGGGTGATATTTGGCTCAGTGAGAATATTTCTCGAATACCCGGGCTGCACAATTTGTCTATGTTTTCATCTACTCCCCAATCTCCGTTGATGCAGCGAGCTCTTGATACGCGGAAAATTTGTAATATCGGGAAATCAGGAAATCTAAAAATTTATTCCCATAGTGAAACCGTCTATACGATCGCTTATCCACTGGTTGTTCAGAATTCGGTATTAGGTGTTATCCAGGTAATAAGAACTGACAGTCAACCAATGACGGAAGATGAGATCGAGTATTTTGAGGGGATGAGTGCTAATGCTGCGAATGCCCTCCATATAAATCACCAAACCATTATTAAAAATTGGCGATTCGAACAACTTACACTGGTAAGGTCGGTCAGTTCGAAAATTGCAAATAGTCAAAGCTTAAGTGATCTGCCTCAACAGGTGACCAAGCTCATTTTGGACGCATTTCATTATTATGCTGTTTCGGTTTTTACAATAGAACCGTCGACCAATCAATTAATATTTCAAGCGTGTAGCTCTCCAGTATTGGATGATGCTGGAGACAAGTTGGACTTTGGTGAAAATCTGGATCAAGGATTAGCTGCAGCTGTCGCCAAGGAGGGTGTGGAAATTCTATCGAATGATGTCTCCCATGATCCACGGTACAAATTTGTAAAACAACTCCCACTTACAAAAGCTGAAGCTGTTTTTCCGTTAAAAGTCGAAGATAGGATCCTGGGTGTTTTAGATATTCAGTCAGAACATATTTATGCATTCCATGAAATGGATATGAATGTTCTTCGCTCTCTGGCTGATAATATTGCTCTTGCATTGGAAGGAGTAAGGCTTTACGATGGTTTACAACGCAGGGTGGAGGAACTTGCCACTGTAGCAGAGGTGGGTCGGGCCCTTTCATCAATATTGGATTCCTCCAATTTGCTCCAACAGGTCGTCGAAATAATTTATGATAAATTCCATTACCCGTTTGTGCATTTATTCCTGGTCCAGGGGGACCAGAATAATATCGTCTATCAGGTAGGAGCAGGAGAACGAAGTAAGGAATTAAATAATAGTGGATTGGTTTATTCAATAAACGATAAAAACGGCATCATCCCCTGGGTCGCCCGGAATGGAAAAACCCTTATTGCAAACGATGTTGACCATGAAAAAAAATATCGTCCGTCAAAGATCAATCCATCTGGAACTTCATCTGAAATGGCTGTTGCTTTGATATTTGCCAATGAAGTTCTTGGAGTGCTTGATATTCAAAGCGACCATATCAATAGTTTTGATGACGAGGATAAATTCCTCTTTGAAGCCCTTGCCAATTCAATTGCCATAGCAATACGAAATGCCAAACTATTTAGTTCCGAAAAGTGGAGACGGCAGGCTTCGGATAGCTTGCGCGAGGTGGCGGGTCTTCTTTCGTCCAATATGGAATTAAACAACCTGCTGGATGTAATTCTGACTGAAATTGAAAAGATATTACCATGCAATGCATCTGCCATCTGGTTGGTAAATGATACAAATTTCCATGATTTTGACCAGGCAAATAGTTTAAACCTGGCCGCCGTGCATGGAATTGATGCAGAAACTGTCCGTGAAACTTATAATAATAACCCCGAATCTGCCCACTGGTTAACAAAAGTATTAAAAAATACTGATCCGATGATCCGAACTGAAAATGATCAGATGGATCCTTTGGGTTGGAGTAAAGGATACATCAATGAATATTCAGCAATTGCTGCTCCCCTTAAGGTAGGTAATCAATCCCAGGGAGTACTAGTCCTGGTAAATAAGTCGACCGGCCGATATGGTATTAAATCCATGCTATTGACTTCGACTTTTGCTGCCTATGCTGCAGTTGCCATCCAAAATGCCAGGCTATATGCTTCTGCCCAGGAACAAGCCTGGGTTTCCACTGTACTCCTTCAGGTTGCAGAAGCAACCCGGTCGCTTACTTCCATTGAAGAATTATTAAATGCTGTTGTCAAACTCACACCCATGCTGGTTGGAATCAAAGGGTGTAGTGTATTCCTTTGGGAATCCAGCATCGGAAAATTCACCTTGAGTGGTACTCATGGTATGCATTGTGAGCGATCTGATAGCAATTCTGTTTATGTCGTCCGGCCTGGAGAATCTCCAGCATTAGAACAAATACTGGAATTAAAAATTCCCATATTCATTGATGACCTGGGCAAGAGCATTCCTTTTCTTAGCATGGACGGAAATTCGGATGAGGAAATAAAGATCGTGCTGCTCCCTCTAATATCAAGGGGTAGTATCCTTGGCGCTTGTCTCGTTGCATATACCAAACCCGAAAAATTCAATCAACTGGATCCGGTGGAAAATGAAAGACTGGCCATTATTCAGGGAATTGCTCATCAAACAGCAATCGCAGTTGAGAATATAAAATTACTCGAGACACAACAACAGGAGACCTATATTTCTGCAGCCCTTTTACAAGTGGCTCAAACTGTTGTCACCCATAATGAGATGAAAGACCTCTATGCATCCATCGTTCAGATAACTCCGATCCTGGTTGGTTCAGAGATCTGCCTGATCTATTTATGGGATGAAATCAGGAAGATGCATGTTTTAGTCGAATCAAACGGCATCAAAAAACAGATCCTGGAGGAGTCAAACCAGATTGAATTTTTACCCGGACAATTCCCTCTTCTTGATCTGATTCGCAAACAAGATCAATTGAGCGTTCTCCCGATTTGTGTCACTAATCCGGATGATCCGCTCTGCTGGGCTGAAATTGATCTACCCGAAGGTGCCGTGTCCTTCGATTTTGAGTTGAACAATGATCCATTATTGGTTGGCATGCCGTTATCGGTAAAAGGTGAAGTATATGGTATTCTTCTGGTGAAAGACCCGGGTACTGAAAAAATGTACCTTACCAAAAAACTCGAAATCTTGACGGGAATTGCTCAACAAACAGCTCTGGCAATTCAAAATGACCGGCTTGAAAGTCTGGCAGATGACCAGGAGCGCCTTGAAAGAGAATTCCAGATTGCCCGTGAAATTCAAAAAACATTTTTACCTTCAGAAATGCCAGTTCATAAAGAGTGGAAATTGGACGTACGTTGGCGCCCTGCAAGAGAAGTAGGCGGCGATTTCTACGATGTTTTTGAATTACCAGATAATCGATTAGCCTTGCTGGTGGCTGATGTCACTGATAAAGGGATGTCAGCTGCCTTATATATGACAGTAACACGAACACTGTTACGTACAGTCGCCCAACAATTCAATACTCCTGCAGAAATCCTTGCCAATGTAAACAAGCTGCTGCTACGGGATACACCTCACGGCATGTTTATTACAGCATTTCTCGGAATACTTGATCTGCGGAGTTGTGAACTAACCTATGCTAATGCAGGTCACAACTTACCGATTTGTAAACATCCATTCGGACCACTGGAAAAACTCCAAAAGGGCAGTATGCCATTGGGTATTATGGAAAAGTTATCGTTGAAAAACAATCTGATTAAGCTTGAACCTGGAGATTCTCTCATATTATTTACCGATGGTGTCACAGAAGCCTATACTGCAACTGATTTTTTTGGCGATCAGCGGCTGGAGAATGCCATTCGACAGGCTAAAAATCAAGAGCCGGAGACTATCCTGAATTCAATAGATAACGCTCTGGTTGAATTTCAGGAATCTGAGATACCATCAGACGATGTCACCCTGCTTGTAGTCCATCATCACGAAAAAGTAAAGAAGAACTAATCAGGCTCTCCCACCGTATGCAACAATGCAAAATTGGGTAGCCGCATTTTATTGATTGGGAAACCGGAGATGAGGATCACTTGTTGGTCCTTTTCTTCCGGTGCAAATTTTAATGATGGCGTCATCAACGATTCTGATCATTGATTCAACGGAATCGGCATGTGGAACCAGTTATGGTGTTACTCCCCAATATAAGGACATTTTATGATAAGAAGATTCCAAAGGAGTAAATGCCAAAATAGCAACGCTGGTTTTGCTTTTGACATTAATAATGCTGTTCGACCAGAATGGGTGAATACTGCAATTGATGAAACGTTTCGATCTTGAGCTAATTCGCGGGCAGCCCTGGTCATAGCGACGGCATCATCGGTACTGTCCATTTGTGGCAGGTCAGTGCATATGGTCCAGTCCGAATAATTTAATTCGGCTTCCTTAACGATGGAATCCATAACCTTTAATACTCTCAATCGGGTAGCTGCCACTGGCTGTCTCCCCAGACAACATCACTGCATCGGTTCCGTCAAATATTGCGTTCGCAACATCTGTTGCTTCCGCTCTGGTCGGCCTTGGATTATGGATCATGGAATCCAACATCTGAGTGGCAGTGATCACTGGTTTTGAATAAATATTGGCTTCCCTGATGATCTTCTTTTGTGCTATCGGAACATATGCGGGTGATAATTCCACACCGAGATCGCCCCGTGCAACCATAACTCCATCAGCGGCTTTAATGATTGAGGTGAGGTTCTCCAACGCTTCAGGCCGCTCCAGTTTTGCAATTATCGGTATACCAGCCCGATCAGGTGCATAGTGCGAAATTTCACTGCGGACAACCAGGATATCTTCAACGGTTCGAACGAAAGAAACAGCTATTATGTCAACACCATTATCCAACCCAAAATGAAGGTCAAGCCGATCCTTTTCAGTAAATCCGGGAATATCCAGTTGAACCCCGGGAAGATTAAATCCTTTATGGGAAGAGAGTTTTCCACCTAAATTTACCATCACAGTTACATGATCAGCGTAAATCTGCTTCAGACTGAACTCAATATTCCCATCATCCAATAATATCTTCATGCCAACTTTTAGTTGCCTGAGAAGATCGGGAATGGGAATATATATCCATTTATTGGTGTTTTCCGGTAAAGGTTAACAGCATCAATGGTCTTAGAAAAATACACATCCAGCATTTGACCGGTGGAAATATCCATGGAATTGCCGGGAATTTCACCGATCCGGACCTTGGGACCTTGAAGATCCTGCAGGATCGCAATTGCCTTTCCCTTATCTTTGGATACCTGGCGGATCATTTTTATCGAACTTAAATGATTTTCGTAGGATCCATGTGAGAAATTTAACCTGGCAACATCCAAGCCGGCATCCACCATGGATGCAAATATCTTCTCATCTTGAGAAGAGGGACCAACAGTAGCAACTATCTTCGCTTTTCAATTCATAGGTTAAATATAATTCAATTTTCCAGCTTGTAGTAGTAATTCCGACCTGAAATCCGGATGGGCGATTGAAATGAGCGCTTGCGCCCGTTGACGGATACTCTTCCCGTACAGATCGACCATGCCATATTCTGTAGCGATATAGTGGACATGGTTACGCGAAGTGACAACTCCTGCACCTTCTTTTAACATGGGGACAATTTTGGATATGGTACTTCCCGAGGATAATAAGGCAGAACTTGGTAAAGCAATAACAGGTAATCCACCTTCTGAGAGGGATGCTCCATAGATGAAATCCATTTGGCCGCCCACACCGCTGTAGAATTTGGGTCCGATCAAATCGGCACATACCTGGCCGGTAAGATCGACTTCGATGGCAGAATTTATGGCAACCATATTTTTGTTTTTTGCCACGACAAAGGGATTGTTAACATACTCAGTGGGCAGCAATTCGATCAGGGGATTGTTATCCACCCAACGGTATAAGTCACGGGATCCGATAATGAAACCGGCAACTATCTTGCCTTTGTGGATGGTTTTTTTATTATTTGTCACGATACCCAGGTTGACGAGTTCCATAATACCATCTGAAAACAGTTCTGAATGGACTCCCAGGTCTTTTTTATGGCGAAGGAATTTGAGAACTGCCTCAGGGATCCCTCCAATTCCAAGCTGCAAGGTTGCACCATCAGGAATTCTTTCTGCGATATGTTCAGCTATTTTTCCAACAATCTCGTCCCCGCAATCATTTTTCATCGGAAGCTCGGCCAGTGGGTAATCCACTTCCACAATATAATCGAGGTCATCGATATGAATGAGTGTATCCCCCAATGTGCGGGGCATCTGCTGATTCACTTCAGCAATTATGATCCTGGCAGATTCTGCAGATGTTTTGGTTAATCCGGCTTCAATTCCAAAAGTACAAAATCCATTCTCATCTGGTGGGGAAAGATGAACCAGGGCGGCATCCAATGGTAATATCCCGTTTTTAAAGAGCAGGGGGAGTTCAGATAACAGCACCGGGGTATAATCTGCCCGCCCTTCCTGTACCGCTTTACGGACATTGTGGCTGATGAATAATGAGTTCACCCGCAGATGACCTTCCATCTTCGGGTGAACATAGTCTGAACTTCCAACAGTCAATGGCTGGCAAATTTCAACATTCTGCTAATTCTGGCGCGAAATCCACAAGCGCCTGAATCAGAACTTGGGGTACCGAACAGTTCCCGGTAAGATAAACCCTTTGATTTGATTTTATTGCACGGACAGCTGTTGCAGCGTCTACGATCTTGGATTGGTAATTTTCTTTCCAGGTCATTAAGCAGAGTCCTCAATGATTTAATTTTTATTTCATCGTGAGGACTTCACGAATAAATGGCAAAGCCCAATCGATCGTGGCTTTATCAATTACCAGAGGTGGAGCAAACCGGATCACTCGTTCGTGAGTTTCTTTTGCCAATATACCTTTCTTTTCCAGGGCTTCGCAAAATCTTCTTGCACCTCCGGCTTCTGGCTGTAATTCAACTCCGATTAATAGTCCTTTGCCGCGTACTTCTTTAATATTCGGGCTGTTGATCTCACTTAACTGTTCAAGGAAATACTCACCCAGCTTGTCTGCGTTCTCAATTAGTTTTTCATCCACGATCACTTTTAAAGCTTCTCTGGCGACTGCCGCAGCCAATGGATTTCCTCCAAAAGTGGACCCATGTTCCCCGGGGGTGAAGAGCGATAGGATTTCCCGATCTGCCAATACTGCAGAAATTGGATAAAATCCGCCACCTAAAGCTTTGCCGATCGTGATGATATCCGGACGAACACCCTCGTGGTCGCAGGCGAAAACCTTCCCGGTTCGTCCTAACCCGGTTTGGATCTCATCCGCCATGAAAAGGACATTGTTCTTTTTGCATAATTCGCTGACTTTTTTCAGATAACCAGCCGGTGGAATAATAACTCCAGCTTCTCCCTGGATGGGTTCAATAAATACTGCGGCAGTATTTGGGTTGATCGCTTTTGCAATCGCATCGGCATCGCCATAGGGTACTGTAATAAATCCTGCTGTAAATGGCCCAAAGTCGTCTTTGTAAAGTGGTTCAGTGGAAAATGAGATGGTCGAAATGGTGCGTCCATGGAAGTTGCCAGTTGCTGTAATGATCTCTGCTTTGTACTTTGGAACTTTTTTTACTTTATATGCCCATTTACGTGCCAGTTTTAATGCGGTTTCAACTGCCTCGGCACCACGAATTCATCGGGAGAGACATTTCATATCCGGTGAACTCCGAGAGTTCCTTATAAAAAAACGGGAGTTGGTCATTGCGAAAAGCCCTGGAGGTCAGAGTGACTTTCTTTGCCTGGTCAATTAAAGCTTTAAAGATTCTAGGGTGGACATGTCCCTGATTGATCGCTGAATATGCACTCAGGCAATCCAGGTATTTATTCCCTTCAACATCATAAACCCAAACTCCCTCTCCCCGGGTAATGACGACATCCAATGGGTGATAATTATGGGCACCATACTTTTCTTCAATCTCAATATATTCATTGGTTTTCATATTAGTTTGCTCCTAAAAGGTAAGCAACTACTGCTTTTTGTGCATGCATCCGGTTATGTGCCTGTGGGAATAAACGACTATGGGCACCATCCGCAACCGCATCGGTTAATTCCTGTCCGCGGTGCGCTGGCAAACAATGCAGTACGATAACTTTCTTATCTGCTTCTTTCACCAGAGCTTCGTTGACCTGGTAAGGAGGAAATACCTGTTCCCGTTTTTTAGTTTCAGCTTCCTGTCCCATACTTGTCCAGGTATCCGTATAGATAACCTGGGCATTTTTTACTGCTGCATGTGGATCTCGTAGTAAATTGATACTTCGTTCCAGTCCGGGTGGAGATTTTCTTGCCAATTTCCAAAGCTTTGGGATCAAGATCATAACCTTCAGGAGAAGCAAGTGTAAAGTTGGCACCGAGGGATAAACAAACATGCATTAAGGAGACTGCTACATTATTTCCATCACCGATGAAGGTCACGTTCAAGCCTTTTAGGGTTCCAAATTCTTCATAGATCGTTAGTGCATCTGCCATACCCTGGCATGGATGGTTATAATCACTGAGCCCATTGACGACCGGAACACTGCACCATTTTGCAAGTTCCAAAACATGGGCATGTTCAAACACCCTGGCCATGACAATCTCAACATAACCGCTTAATACTCTGGCAACATCTGCGATCGACTCGCGCTGACCTAATCCGATTTCGCTTGGTGAAAGATACAAGGCATCTCCACCCAGATGGCGCATGGCCATATCAAAAGATACCCGGGTTCGTAACGATGGTTTCTGGAAGATCATTGCCATCGTCTTTCCCTTGAGAATGGGCCGATTTTCACCTGTTGATCGTTCTTTTTTTAACCGAACAGCCAGATCAAGCAGCATTTGAATTTCATCTGACGAATAATCAGATATGGCAAGAAAGTCTTTTTTCATTTGTGCTCCTGTATGGTGTTTTTTTGTGTAACAACCGAAGTATATCACATCAGAAGTTGGAAGGAACCCGATGCTGCTGGTGCCCGTCTAGTCCATTTCACTCATATTTTTCTGCTGTTCATAATCTTCCGGAGAATCAAGATCGGCCAGAATGGTAGGTGTCTCGACGACCACATACCTAATCTCCTTTTCATTGATCCTGATGAAATCCCGCATGGTTTGACCCGAATCAAGACTGTTCAGTTTATCCCATAATCTTGCAGGTATCACCCAGGGATGCCCGCGATGCATTTGATAACTGGGAATGCACAGCGAATTAGGGTTTAGATTCCATTCATCCACGAGTAATTTGACCGTTGTTTCCATCATTTGCGGTTGATCTGCCAGGACCATGAGAATGGCATCCACCCTTTCCCGCAATGCTTTCAACCCGGTACGCAGAGAGGTAACCATATTTCCATCAGCAAAATCGGGGTTATAAATGACTTGAATCGGCTTTGGTTTGAGCTCTGAAGCGATCTGCTCTGCGTCCCGTCCGGTCACAACCGCAATTTCAGTAATTTTGGAGTGCATAAGGGTATCGACTACCGTTTCGATCACCGTCTTTCCCTTCCAGGGAAGGAGCAGCTTCTGTACTCCCATCCGGCTGGATAATCCAGCAGCAAGGACAACAGCACCAATTTTTAATTGTTTATTAGGCAGCATGGATGCACCTTTCCAGGTCTTCGAGTGTATCTATATCCATCAATAACCTCGTATCCAGCCACGGCAGCCAGGTATGCTCAAAATGACCCATGATCGCCCTGCCGCCTGTATCACCTTCCAACAATAATAATTCATCAAAGGTCATCCGGTCAAACAACACCGGGTTGGAACGCTGGTCTTCGACCATCGGAGCTATTATTGGAACCATGCTCGTCAAGTGTTGGTCCTTCAGCTTTTCCAGTAATTCCAAAGAGACAAATGGTTGATCTACCAGCATAAATATGGCTGCTCCACTCCTGTCTCCCAATTGCTTCAATCCGGCACGGATGGAAGAGCTTTGCCCGGATATCCACTCTGAATTTTCCACCACCTCAATATCCATTCCTGCCAATTTGGAAATAACCAGGTCCGACTGATACCCTGTTACAACGATTATTGGGTTGAATCCTGCATCGGTAGCTGTCTTCACAGCTCGTTCTATTAGTGTCTCTCCCTGAAATTCTATAAGCGGTTTGGGGGTTCCTTCCATCCTTGATGATCCACCAGCTGCAAGGATGATCGCTGCTACATGCTCGACTCTGGCAAAGACGACCGGGTCCAAATGTTGATATCCTATGGATGTTATGAGCACTTGATCGTACATATTTTTACAATAGTTGGCTATGCGCATTATATTCGGAAAACATTTTGACATCTTCTGCCTGGTTCAATACCAGGATCCGTTTCGCCTTTTCTGGAATTCCTTTCAAGTCCTCCTTTCGGATGACATAGAACTCTTCGCTAAACCTTCAACTGTAATAACTATCCCCTTCATTTCAAATTTCCCAGCTTGCCAAATACTTCCGGCCGGAAGACGGTATCGGAACTCAATGGCTTCCCTAACGCTGACATGCCTGCTAATACTATAACTGCATCCACCCAACCAGGGATCACCGGTTCATGTTCCGCCGGAGCCTTCAAAGGCAGCATCCGCGCCCCATCAGCTTCGATGAGGATGGAAAAATGGTGTTCGATGGATCGCTCATAAATGAAATTGATAATTTCGGGTGATAGCCCTTCCAGTCTGTGGCCATCTATCGCTGGACCGGTGATGCTAACAATTTTTGGTAAATTTCCCCAATCTATTCGTTCTAAATCTGCTATGGATGTAATAAAGTATTTTTGTTTAGCTTTTTCGATCTGGTCCAATCCGAGGTGAGTGGTCGTTGTGATAACCACATTATCTTTGAAACTTTCTGCCAACCGCCAGATGGTGGATGTCTTTCCCCCAGCCCCCACTACTGCCACCCGGCATGGTTCATGGAGCCGCATGATCTCATGCAGTTTCATTGCCGCCACACAATAATTTCTCCCTTAACGCCTGGTCTGTTAGTAATGCTTCAAGAACTCCGCCACCAACCGCCAAAGATTTTTCAGAGATCATCCTGGCCAGTTCCGGGTTATTCCGTGGATCAAGATCGCCAATTTTCATTCCCGATCTAACGCTGCTTCCATTGCGTAATAAACCCCGAACAATACCGGTAAACTTCGCCTTTATTGGAATGCCTTCAACATCGCCGATTAGTTGACCAGTCTTCACCTGGTCTGGAATTGTCGTAAAAGTTTTCAAAATCCCATCCACAGGAGATCGTAATACCCGGTCATTTGAATACTGATTGACTTGTTCAGGTATGCCAGTATCCGGTTCGGTTGCTCCAAACCAGATCACCCGTCCCATTTTAGGTCCCCGATTGGTTTCAATAACAGCCCGACAGTCTTTACCGGCATAAAAACCGGGTCCCAATCCAATGACAATTGTCGAAAGTATGTGAGAGACTGTTGTCTGCTTTTTTCAGCATTCTCCCATCTACAACGACTACCGGATGCATTTGTTGGGTGAGAATTAGGTCCGGATCCACCATCACAGGAATCTCATGCGCCGCCATGATTTGCCAGGCTTCCTCAATATTTTCTGCCCGCCTTGCGGTCACTCCCTCAACCGTAAGGGTACCTTCATGGATGGCAGAAGAAAAACAAACCAGTCGGCGGACACTCAGAGGTTCCGGTAATTCAGATATCAGGCACGCGATGCCGCAGCGCATTAGTTTATAAGCTACTCCGCTGGCAAGGTCTCCGCCCCCTCGAATCAGAACGAATGATTTGATACCATGAGTGGCGGTTATAGGTTTCCCAATCCTTCCAGCACTCTTTCCGGGGTTAACGGGAATTCATCAAACCAAACTCCAGTCGCTGCATGGACTGCTGCGGTTAATGCCGGTACAAATGGCAGATACGGCATTTCTCCCATTCCGCGTGCGCCCCAGGGTCCACGGGGATCAGGTGTTTCCATGATCACCGATTGGATCGTATCTGGAATATCTAAAACAGTCGGAATTAGGTATGTTGATAAAGTTGAAGTAAGGACTTTTCCATTCTTCTGAATGAAATTCTCCAACACTCCATAACCGGCTGCCTGAACGACCGCTCCTTCAATCTGCCCGCGCACTAATTCAGGATTAATGGCTTTGCCAACCTCATCAACACAGATTACATTGCGGATGCTCAGTTGCCCAGTTTCAGTATCCACTTCAACATCCACAACTTCGGCTACATAACCATACGAAAAGTTCGGTTCACATTTACCGGTCTCAGGATCAAAGGGTGTGGTTTTTGGTGGAATGTATTATATTGGCGATTGCCGGGCGTTCTTCGTTTTTCCATTTTTCCAAAGCCAGTTCTGCAGCTCCGCGTATGGAATTGCCGGCCATAAAGGTCATTCTTGAAGCTGAAACTGAGCCTGAGTTTCCTGCTGTGGCAGTATCAGACATATCCAATTCAACCTTTTCAAGGGGTACTCCGCAGGCCTCAGCAGTCATCTGGGCGAATACAGTATGGCTGCCTTGCCCAACTTCAGCTCCGGCATGGTGCAAAATTACTTTTTCTATTTTGTCTTTACCCCTAATTTCGATGATTGCTGTACATTTTTCAGGTGCCCCAAAGGAAAACCCAACATTTTTATAGGAACAGGCAAATCCTATGCCACGTTTGAGCACACCTTTGGCAGAGACGGTTTGCCCATCCTTGCGCTGCCAGCCAGTTTTTGTATTTGTCCAATCACCGATAATTGCGCATTTTTCAACTACCTTATCCAGAGTGACCCCTGGAGGAAGTGGAGTTCCGACGGATAATAATGATCCTTCCTTCACAATATTACGCATCCGCAGTTCCACTGGATCCATTCCCAACTTTTCAGCGAGCTTGTTCATCTGCGATTTCAGCTTCAAAAGCTCCCTGAGGTCCGCCAAAGCCGCGGAATGCTCCATTGGGCAGGTTATTGGTATAGACAGCATACGAATCCACTTTGACATTTGGAATGTCGTATGGGCCGGTGCACATTAATGTGGCATTTCCCATCACTTTTGTGGAAGTATAAATATACGCTCCCCCATCAGCAACCAATGCGACCTGGGCGGCAATCACTTTACCTTCTTTAGTCGCCCCCCATTTTGCCTTTAAGATGTATGGGTGGCGTTTATGATGTCCGATGATCAATTCTTCCCTGCTCCAAATGATCTTAACTGGTCGCTTAATGCCTCGTTGTTCCAACCTCCACGCAGCCAATGCCAGGACGATCTGGATGGACATATCCTCACGTCCGCCAAATGCACCGCCTATTGCCGGGTAAATGACTCTGATCTTTTCAAGGGGGAGATTTAATGAATGAGCGATCTGCTCCTGATCCTCGTGCGTCCATTGCCCCCCAACGATCACAGTAACGCGTCCCTCTTCATCAATGTAGCTCAATCCTGCTTCTGGCTGGAGATAGGCATGTTCCTGGGCGGGAGTATGATATTCGCCTTCTACAATAACATCTGCGTCCCTGAAAGCGGAATCTGTGTCTCCTTTACGAATGCGATAATGTCCGAACACATTGGATCCACGATCCGGGTGAAGCAGCACAGCATTATCCCCCATGGCCAAAACCGGATCGGTTACCACCGGCAGGTCTTCATACTCTACCTGTATCAACTTTACAGCATGTTCTGCAATTTTTTCGCTTTCAGCTACAACACAGGCAATCTGATCACCGATGAATCTTACCCGGTCAGCAAATTCGCGATTCGATCCCGGTCCACAGAGGACTGGTTGATCGGGTGAGATCAATCCATATACATTATTGGGAACATCTTTTGCTGTGAAGACAGCAATCACCCCGGGGTATTTCTCCGCTTGAGATGTATCAATTTTCCGGATAATGGCATGTGCCTTTCCGGAAAAAAGGATCTTCATATACAATTGCCCGGGTAAATTGATATCCCCCGGATACATGGCTGTGCCGATTACTTTGCTTAATGCATCAACCCGAGTGATTGATTCACCAACTATGCTCACTTTTCCTCCGCTTCATCGATGTCTTGGGCTTTTAGAAGAACCAGTCATTTTTCTTCTTTTTTTTCAGAGGGGCTATATCTGGGGGGATATACCGTCTGGGACCAAAAAGGGTATTCAGGAAATAAGTGATCAGCAAGAATACTGTATAGACAATAAATGAGATAACCAGGGTCAAACCCACTTTTAACCAGGATATACGGATCAAAATTTCTAAAATATATCAGAAATTCCGGTGGGATTGGATACCAGCCTTTTTGTCCATTCAATTCCAGTAACCTCAAGGTTGCAACGTACGACAAGGCTGGAATCAGGATGATCATGATGAATCCGATACCCCGCCATACCGGATGCACTGGCATGGCCGTGCCTTTCGACGGTGGTTTTTCCGAAAACATATTGTTCTTATTCATAAAACCGCCTCTCCTGTTTTTTCGATGGCAGTTATGATCTTGTAGTAGCCTGTGCACCGGCACAGGTTACCGGTGATGGCCTGTTTGATTTGATCGCGATCAGGATGCTCTTTCTCTTCGAGCAGCTTGACAGCTGACATAATAAATCCCGGGGTACAGTATCCACATTGCACTGCACCTTCATTTACAAAGGATTGCTGCACAGGATGGATCTTCTCCTCGGAACCAATTCCTTCAATCGTGATAATATCAGCCTGGTGGGCACGTTCTGCAGGAACCAGGCAGCTCATCACAGCAATTCCGTCAAGGAATACTGTACAAGCCCCGCATTCGCCTTCAGCACAGCCTTCTTTAACTCCCGTCAACATCGCATTATTACGTAATAAATTCAAGAGGGTTTGATCAGAGCCACCGCTCAGTCCTCTGTTCTTTCCATTAATTGTGGCAGTAATATTTGAAGTTTCATGAATGGTGTACGATTTAGCTAATTCAACTGCTTTGGTCTGTTTACCCCAAAGCAGCACGGGATTTTTCGGCAGGTTTTCTCTTTCGTTTCCATCGCGGATTGCCAGTAATGCTCTTTTACACATAACTCCAACAATTTTTTGCCTGTACCTGGCGGAACTGCGGATATCATCGATTGGCTTCGCTGCTTCCGAAGCAGCTTGAGCAAGAGCTTCCAAATCCATTTCCTGATCAATATTCTTGCCTACCAGGAACTTTTCAGCTTCCAAAGCGTGAATGATGGTCGGTGCAACTGCCCCAAGGGTGATGGCGGAATGTGTGATTACTTTTCCATCCAGGGTGAGTACCATCGCCAGGTTAAGGACTGAGATCGCCTGTGCTTTTCTCAAGGCAAATTTGATAAAAATACCCCTCTGGTTACTTTTCAATGCCGGAAAACTGATATCTATCACCATCTCGTCCGGTTTTAAAACTGTCTTTCGGACGCCAGTATAGAAATCTGTGAGCAGTACTTCGCGCTCCCCATGAACGCACTTGCATTTTACCTTTGCTCCCATTGCAATCAGAGGAGTGATCGTATCATTTGCCGGGGAAGCTGTGATCAGGTTACCTGCTATCGTTCCACGGTTTCTAATTTGTGGCGATCCAACATTCCAGGCAGCTAATACCAGTGGCAATGCTTTTTCATTTAATAATGATGAGGAAACCACCTGATTATGGGTCACCCCCGCCCCAATATGGATCGCTCCCTGATCATCCTGGGATGATCTCTGAGAAACCTGGTAACCGGCTGACATCGATCACTGTTTCTACATCCTTGCGTTGTTCTCTCTCAATCTCCAGGATGAGATCAGTACCTCCGGCAATAATTCTTGCTTTTCCAGGGTTTTCAGACAGGCACTTTATTGCTTCTTCAATGGATGCTGGGATGATATATTTCTGCCACATGTTTCCTCCGGAAGTTATTTTCCTGATTTCATCGTCATTCGTAAACCACTTGCGTCATTGCGAAGCATTAGTACTTCCGCCAATATACTGACTGCAATCTCTTCGGGTGTTTCAGCCTTCAATTCCAATCCTATCGGGCTGATCACTTTATCCAATTTCTCTTCTGAAATTCCAGTTCCGACCAGGTTCTTACGGGTTGCCAGCCAGCGTTTCTTTGAGCCGATAATCCCAATAAAAGCTGCGGAAGTATCAAGGAGAGCAGGCAAACCGGGAGTATCAATGGGTACTCCCCGTGTAGTTAGGACCAGGTAACTTTGGCTGTTAATTTTGACCTTTTTTGGAATATCCAACATGGCACAACAAACGTATTCATCTGCTTCAGGGACAACTAAAGGGTTGCAAAATTCTTCCCGGTCATCAGACACAACCACGCGAAATCCAAGCCATTTTGCCAGATGTGTGACTGCCTTACCGACGTGACCTGCACCAATCACCAGTATCATAGGTTGAGCTAAAATTGGTTCCACAAAAAACTCCACCTGGCCGCCACAAATTCCAGGGTCTCCCTGGGAAGGGTCAACCATATTGTAGCTTAATCGACGAGGTTTTCCATCCAGTATAGATTGTTTTGCTTCCTTAATAACCCGATTTTCAATTTCACCGCCGCCCACTGAACCAATAAATTCACCTGTCTCTATCACCAGCATTTTACTGCCGGTATGCCGTGGAACTGAGCCATGACTTTCTATAATGGAGCATAGAGCACCAGACTCACCTTTCCTCTGCATTTCCAGAATTGACTGATAAATATTCACTTACTCCTCCAAAAGACCCAAAACTACCGGTAAAAGTTGCTTCTTTCGAGAAACCACTCCTTCTGCCATTCTGGTTCCGTCAGGTTGGGGTGGATATGGCAGGCCATCTAATATGGGCGGTACATCGGAATATAGTAATCTGCTGCTGCCGCGAACGACGTCGGTGACCATTAACATGGCAAAATCCAATCCTTTACGGTTTTTTAGATCCGCAAGGGCAGTATTAAGTCTATTCCTGTGGTCTTCAATTTCCACCAGATCACTGACTTCTGCTTGGGCAATAGCGAACTCGAAACCACCTGCCTGGTAGATCTTCATATCATTAGTCACGATTTCTTCTGGTGTTCTTGAAGATAGACCAGCTCCAGCAGATAATATTTTTTGGCCATAACTCTGTATATTCTCGCCAAATAGCACCGATCCCCCTGAAAAAGCCCAGCGACTGATCCTATCCGCCGCAGTCTTATCTCTTTGAGTTGTGGTCGGTGATGTGAGGATCAATGTATCCGATAATAATCCAGCTAATAGTATTCCAGCGATCGCCGGGGGTAAGCTCAGGCCGGATTCCTCCACCCGTTCTGAAACCAGGGTACTTGTGCTGCCTACAACATCCACACTGAAACGAATGGGAATATGCGTCGATGGATTGCCCAACCTGTGATGGTCAAGTATTTCTATCAATTCTGCTTCTTCCAATGAACCAAGTGCTTGGTGGGCTTCATTGTGATCCACCATGATGATCTTTAATCTGGGTGGGTTTAAGATATCACGCTGCCGGCATAACCCGGCGTATTTACCGGCTTCATCTATTGCCAGGAATTCATCGCGCTCTTCCCGTAAAATACGGTTCAAACTATCACGGATACGGCCGCTCGCCAGGAAGCTGGATACCTGCTGCTCAGCCACTTCACTGCATGGGATTTCCATCAAGTCGCTGATCTTAAGATCCCTTTTTCGTTGTGCCACACCAAGTTCACGCAAAAGGAATTGGAAAAGCGATCCGGATGTGATCAGCCCAAAAATTGTGCCATCACTGTTCAATACAGGTGTCACTCCGCCCGTCCGGCTGGCGATGACCCAGGCGTCACTTAACGGCTGATCAGGTAGGACCGTATCCAATCGACGCATCACCGATGAGAACTTGGGAGAAGCATCGGTCAATAACACTGGTGCTTCAAGTCCAAGGTGTTTTAGAACCCAGGCCGTTTGCGGATTAATCGCACCCGCCCTGGCAGCAATCGAATTCATACCATCCCGTTCACGCAGAAGCCAGGCATAACCTATCGCTGATGCGATGGAATCAGTGTCGGGGTTTACATGGCCAATTACATAAACTTGATTCGAATTCATCTGTCCAGGCTCTTTCTTCCTACTTTTTAATTGCGTTCCAAACACGTTCCGGTGTTGCTGGAATTTCATCCAGATTTGCACCACAGGCATCAAGGATTGCATTTCCGACAGCCGGTGCTACACCATCCATGGGTATCTCTGCCACTGCTTTGACACCGAAAGGATGAGAAGGTTCAAATGTTTCAATAAACAGGGTTTCCAACTCCGGCATTTCATTTGAACGGAAGATATGATAATCGTTCCAATTCGTTTGCAGCGCTTCACCCTTGTCAGAATAGGTCATTTCTTCTGTAAGTGCGTATCCAAGCGCCTGTGTCATACCACCTTCAATTTGTCCGGATGCAGTCACCGGGTTGATGATCACACCAGAATCCACAGCCATGACCAGTCTTTCCACCTTTACCTGGCCTGTTTGTGTATCCACAAGCACTTCAGCGAATTGAGCCGCAAATGGAGGCGGGGATACAGGTGAAGCATATGAAGCCACACCCATGATCTGTTCCTGGTTTTCGTGGTGTAATGAGTTATATGCGATCTCCCTCATGGTAATTCTTCGGCCATCAGGTGAAATTGCGCACGATCTGCCAATTTCACCGATTCAGGAGTGATCACTTTTGAGGCATCCTGTTTGTTCAGCATATCAGCTGCCCGAACTTTGATCCGCTCAGCCACTTTCCGCGCAGCCAGAACTGCAGCTGTCCCTGATATATACGTTGTACTGGACGCATAAGCACCTTTATCAAATGGAGTGAAATCTGTATCTGATGAATAAACGATCAGATCATCCACAGGTATTCCCAATACTTCTGCTGCCATCTGGGCTAATACTGTATCCGATCCTGTTCCAAGGTCGGTAGCCCCAACCAACATATTGAAAGAACCATCGTCATTCATTTTGATCTGAGCACCGCCCATATCAATGTAGGGAATGGCTGTGCCTTGCATCACCAGCGGCAATTCCAATTCCACGCCGTAAATGCGGGTTGCCAACCACTTTGTGCCAATCTGAGTTGCCGTATTTTAGAATCCCATCCAATGACAGCCTTCCCCTGCTTTATACAATCTTCCAATCCGACCGTATTCACGATCTCAGGGCGTGGTTCGCGTCCTTCACTCCAGGCATTGCTGAAGGGATGCAGTTCGCCCGGCCTGAGGGCGTTCTTCAGTCTGAATTCGATGGAATCCATCCCCAGCTTTCGTGCGATGATTTCCATATGCCTTTCCACCGGCCAGTATCCCTGAGGAACGCCATATCCCCGGTATGCACCGGCTGGAGGTGTGTTGGTATAGACAATATCTGCATAAAAACGGATATTTGGTTCTTTACGGTATTTTCCATCCCCAACATAAAGCGCCATGGATTTATGCCCGGTATTTCCTGTGACTGTCAATCCATGGCAGCCATACGCGCCAGTATCTGATAGTGCAAACATTTCATTGGCTGTGATCGTCCCATCTTTTTTTACACCCGTCTTGAGATGACTTTCATCGGGATGCCGGACCGGGCAGCTGTAAACTCTTCTTCACGGGAATATTCGTAATAGACTGGTCTGCCGGTCGCAATCGTCAGATGGGCTGCAACATCTTCGATAAGGATTTCCTGCTTTCCGCCAAATCCACCGCCGATACGGGGTTTGATGACCCGAATACGTTTTACCGGTAGTCCAAGCACAGGTGCCAGGACTCGGCGTACATGGAATGGTACCTGGGTACTGGTTCGAAGTACCAGGCGGTCATCTTCATCCCAGTAGCTGATGGTAATATGTGGTTCGATATGCGCCTGTTGAACTTTGGGAACTTTATAATCACCTTCCACGATAAAATCAGCTTCAGCAAATCCTTTTTCTATGTCGCCAACATCGATCCGGATCTCAGCCGCCATATTCTTTTTCGGGTTTGAACCGGCAAAATTTACATATTCTTTTTCATCATGCAGGATGGCTGCATTGGCTGCCATGGCGAGGGAGCTATCCAGGATCGCTGGCAATTCTTCATAATCCACTTTGATCAACTTGATCGCTTGTTCAGCAATTTCGAGCGTTTCAGCAGCGACAAATGCAACCCGGTCACCAACAAAGCGAACCTTGTTATCGAGAGAAAAAGCATCCAAAGGACCAGGGATCGGGTCGGATTGTCCGGCAGTTGAATAGACCACCCGTGGAATATCCTGCCAGGTGAGAATTGCTGCTACACCCTTCAGTCCTTTTGCGGCAGTCGTATCGATATTCTTGATCTTTGCATGCGCCACCGGGCTGTGCAGCACTTTTGCGTATAACATTCCACGCAACTCGATATCCCCGGTATAGGCTGGTTTGCCCTGGACCAGTTTTATGGCATCGACTTTTATTTCCGGTTTTCCAACTGTCGTAAACGTCTTTGTTTGGGGAGTGGTCCAGACTTTAGGGAAAACGCTGGTTTGCGTTTGAGTGGTCACACCTTCTTCTGGACGGCCTGGATCCATTCTCTCCGGAGCAATATAAATATCAGGTTGATCGCCAATCGGGTAAATGGGTTCCGGTACTTCTCCGCGAAGAAATGCCGCAGCTCTTTGAACAGCCTGTACAGGTTTCAAGTATCCAGTACAACGGCATAATACACCTGAAAGAACATCCCGAATTTCATCCTCAGCAGGATTAAGGTTTTTCTCCAGCAAGGAGGTGGCAGCCAGCACCTGGGCAGGTGTGCAAAAACCGCATTGAATTGCACCTGTCTCGACAAATGCTTTTTGTATAGCAGATAAACCATCGTTCTTTTTCCAACCTTTGTTGGGATGGACACCTACCCCTTCAATCGTGCGGATGTTGTGACCTTCAGCCTGGGCAGCCAGAATGAGGCATGAATTTACCGGACGGTCATCCATTAATATGGCGCAAGCGCCACACTGGCCATCCTCACAGCCATGTTTTGTACCAAAATAACCGTTTGTCCGCAATACTGTTTGTAAAGTCTCCCCCGGATTTGCTGAAACCTGTAGAGTTTTACCATTAATATCTTAATTTGAGGTTCATTTCACCTCCACTGCCAACTTATCAAGGCATCTTTTCACTAATACACCGGCGATGCTTTCCCGATAAGCACTGCTGGCATGAATATCATTACTGTCTGCAAAAGCATTCCTGGCAGCCAGGTCGGCACCAATTGCTGATGTTCCATCCATTGCGGCTACCGGAAGTTCTCCATAGCCAAAAACATTCACCCGGGTTCTTCCATTCGGCCATTGTGCCATGGATACCCCGGCAATCGGGTAATCTGCTGGAGATTTAGTAATGGTTTCAAAAGTGACCTTAACTGAAGTGTTGATGCTGATTGATGTGATCAACTTTCCCTTAAGGTATTGCTTTCTGACCGGGAGGAGTTCACTGATTGTGATTTTCTCAGTTCCAGGTTGAATTTCAAGCTGTGCATTCCAGGCTAATAATAATGAAAGCAGAATGGATTTCCCGTCTCCTCCGGCGATGCATCCCCCAACTGTGCTCATTTGCCGAAGATTGTAACTGGTTTCTTTTCTGCAGGTTTCTTTGAGTATCGCAGGTACATCAGGGTGATCGATCAATTCCTGAAGATTAACTCCTGCTCCCAACCACAGAGTATTTCCATCTAATTGGATGGTTTTCAATGGCAATGCCTGGATATCAACTACGGCGAAGTCTGCATCCGTTTTCCGGTTGAGAAGCGTTCCGCCTGCTAATGGAACAGTCACCGGAGTTTTCCGGGCTAATAATTCCAGCGCGGATTCCAAAGTCGAAGGTCTGTTATATTCCGTGATCATACTGTCCTTTCCATTTCCGGGTAGACTTTCCAACCCATCTTTTCAAGTTCACTGGAATTCATCGTTTCTCCGGGCATATTGACAACGGTGATCTCGCCTGTCACCAGGATGTCTCCATCTGGTCCGATGATTTCACCGGTTGCCTGTCCTACCCTGCCATTATCTTTGACCCGATGCCCGCTAAGCTTAAGTGGCGTATTTACAGGAACCGGTTTTTTGTAACGGATCTTTAATTCAGCGGTTACCATGAACCGGGGCGGATCACCTTCCATGAATACTCGTCCCATGACTTCATCCAGCATTGAAGCGATGATTCCGCCATGTACCACCCCGGGATATCCCTGGTAATGGTCTGTGAGTGTATGATGTGCCTCAACCTCTCCGGGTGCGATGGTGTAGAAATGCATATGCAGGCCGGAAGGGTTTTCCACTCCGCAGACAAAACATTCACGAGATGTCGCCTGTTTCGTTTTTGTCATTCTGCTAATTCTGAGCAAAAGTATCGATCAGCAGTTTCACATCGCCGCCGACTGGATACAAGTATCGGGCAGGTACAGCCGTTATTTACATATTCATGGACCTTGGCTCGTGCTTCATCCGGTGTGCCCGAAGCAGTGATCCGCAGGATTAACTCCTCCGGAACAAGGTGCTTGGCTTTCATGATTTGTTCGTGGGTCGCAGGCCAGCCCATTATGGATTGGATTTCTGCAACAACATCCATTGAAACACCTGAAGCCTTGGCAATGTGCGGTTGCTGTGCCAGGTACTGGGTTAACAATTCACGGGTCGTATCAATTGCTTTATCGTGATCCAGATCCACAGAACAGACGACCAGTTGCGGGCGGTCAATATCATCCAGCTTACGCCCTGCTTTTTTTGCTCCTGCAGTCAATAGATCCAATGCTTTGTAGTTGTATTCGGGTGGAACACAATAATTCAATACTGCCCCATCCGCAATCTCTCCTGTCATTTCCATCATTTGGTCGCCAGTTGCACCGATCATAACCGGAACATTGCGGGGTTCGCGTCTGCCATGAACAACATCCAGTTCAATTCCATCCACATGCACAAATTCACCATGGAAGGTGACCCTTTCCATATTTAATAAGCGTTTCATGATTAATACGGTTTCTTTCATCGCTGTAAGTGGTTTGGTGCGGTTAATGCCCACGTTTTTCGCTAGCGGGTCCCACCATGCACCTATACCGCAGATGATCCTGTTTGGTGCAAGGTCATCCAATGTAAGAAAGTCGCTGCCAGCAATCCAATATTCCTGGTCCAGTTATTGATGACCCCGGACCTAACCTTTAATCTTATCTGTGACTGCGGCATAGGCTGCCATGGGTACAATGGCATCCCGTACCAACCGGCTTTCTGCCTGCCAGACTGCTTCAAATCCACGCTTCTCAGCGTATTTTACATATTCCAGACCATCACGAAGGTCATGAGAGTTCTTGAAGATAAAGCGCCATTCTCTGTTTCATAATTTCCTCCATTAATGAATTGAATTACTGGTGATTTTCAGACCCGGAATATCCTTTTCGAGACTTCCGGAGGATTTCCAGGTCTTCTGGTAAGTCTAGATCTAATTCAAGCGAAGGGATGGAACAGATTTCCAGCCTTGCGCCAGCTTTTTTTGCTTTTTCACAATGCTTTTGGAATGACCCTGGACCGAAGGAATAGTCGAATAAACCGGATGGGCTGAGCAGCAAGGCATTCGTTCCTGAACGGTGCCTGTCCGGGGCGATGACCACCACCGGAGGATTTATTGCCAGGGCAATCAGTGCCTCTATATCGGATGGTTGCATCAGGGGTAGATCTGCCGGCAAAATGAGCACACCGCGTGTGGCATATACCTGTGCGATCACCGTCGCCCTGCGCAAAGCGGTATTCAGCAGCGGAGCACCATCTTCCTGTACAGTCTTGGCTCCCATTTCCCGTGCAATGGTAAGCACCGCATGGTCGCGGCTAACTACCAGGGTATTGCTGATTTCATTCAACTTGATTTAATACATCAAGGGTGTGACCCAGGAGTGAGATGTTCAACTCCGATCGTTCGTCTTCTGTTAACACCCCGGAAAGCCTTGATTTTCCGTGGCGTAATGGTTTCACTGGTACGATCGCCCACATACTCATGGATTATTTCTCCTCCTTTAGCATTTGTCGGCCCAACGACAGTACATCTTCCGCTAACCGTACCCTGTCTCTGGTGGAGAGCATCATCGTCTCTACTGCTTTACAAATTATACCCCAGCGCTCGATCTCGTGATTCAATTCCATGTCTACAATATCCAAAATGTAGCCATTCAAAATGGATCCTCCATGGTAGAACTTTGCAGCAAAGTCTGCTGATGCATCCTTGCCATCCAATTCTTTGATCATTTTGGCAAGCGGTCCTTTCACAGCCTGCCCGCCGATGATCGGGCTGACTGCCAGGACTTGCTTCTCCAATAACAATTGCTGCACTCCGACCAGTTTGAGGATAGGATCGATGCTGACATATGGATTTGAAGGACAGATCACAACCAGGTCGGATGCCATGATCGATTCCAACACACCCGGTGCAGGTTTGGCGTGTTCGATGCCTTCGAATTCGATTTTTATGACTTTTGGTTCCCAGTGATATTTGACAAAATATTCCTGGAAATCCAATTTTCGCCCTGTGTTGTCATAGATCTTGGTAGATACCTTATCATCTGTCATCGGGATGACAGTGTGTTGAATTCCCCATTTTTCACAAAATAAACGTGTAATTTCACTTAAGGGAAGCCCAGTTCTCCAAAAGTCTGGATCGTTCAATATGCGTCGCCAGGTCTTTATCCCCGAGGTTGAACCAGGCGGGAGCTCCAAGCTTTTAATTGATTTAATGTATTCCAGGATTCATCTTTCAACCCCCAACCGGTGACCTGGTTGGCAACACCCGCCAGGGTATAACAAACCGTATCCAGATCAGGTGAAATTGCCAGACCACTGAATCTAAAATCATCCCCGGTGTTGACAATGATGGTCAAATCGGCCGGTTCAAGGATCCTTGCCAATCCTTCCACCAGTTTAGCTCCACCAACACCGCCAGCGAGTGCTACTACCTTCAATTTTTCTCCCTATCGAAACAGGTCCAGATCTTTGGGTCGAATAAGCTCAGAGATTCCCGAATCCCTCAATGGATAAGGGAATCCTCTAACGTGCACCGCGGAATTCCTTCACTGGCTTGTCCCATCACCAGCGAGGCTGCCGCAGCCAGTTCATCCGCCGCACCTACCTGTGTGATCTTCAATTTGAAACCGAACAGGTCCTCTCTCCCACGCAGATCCACCAGCCCGGGAACACCGCTCATCCCGATGGCAGTGCCGATTGTCCCCGACCGCCATGCCCTGCCGTGTAGAATCGATGATCAATATACCAATTTCCAATCCGGTCGCCTTTCTAAAGAAATCCCGCATTTTCTCTGCAGAAAGGTCAGGGTCAACAGGCAATAAAAGCACCCAATCATCTGCATTTCCCCATGTCCCTTCCACATTGGAATGATCGATGCCAGCATTGGCACACACAAAACCCAGTTTATGTTCCACGATGATCGTGCCGGGTCGTTTACGCATCACCCTTTTGCTTTCACGCAGAACGAGTTCCACGAAACGCGGATCTTTTTCTGAAGCTTCTGCCAGGTTGAGTGCCCGCTTGCCAGGTTTTACGGTGGTCAGGTTGACCAGCCTGTTTTCGCATTTGGAAACGATCTTCTGTGCGACCACCAGAATATCGCCATTTTTTAATGAGATATGGTTCTCGCTCAGGCTGGTTAATAATATTTGACCCAGTGGATCACCGGGTTTGATCAAAGGAATTTTATGCAGTGGTGTAAGGGTTAATGCCATTCAATACTCATCCTGTGTTCACTGGTCGTAATGGTTTACTTTTCGGGTACCCCGGTGATCTTGATTCCGGCGGATTGTACGCCAAACTGTTTGTTGATGCCGATCAAAATGGATGTCAGCCCTTCCGAAACGACTGAATTCTCCAATGGACCCGCATCCCAGCCGACCATGCCGGCTTCCTCAACCAACTTCACCACAATTCCCCGCGCCTCTTTATCTGTGCCTGTTATCAGAACATCGCAGGTGATTTCTTCATCATTGAGCAGGTGTTCATAGGAAATATTCTGGAATGCCGAAACGATCCGTACTTCTTCACCTAATACCTGTCTCGCTTCGAGTGCTGCAGAACCGGCTGGCGGCATTTGCACTTTGGTCACCTTGGGTGGAACCAGGGGCACAGAAACATCGATCAGGATCTTTCCTTTCAATTCCTCTTTCAGCCCTTCAAGCGTAGGAATATGGGCTGCAAATGGAACTGTGATCACCACCAGGTCAGCCAGTCTGGCTGCGTCCTGGTTGACCATACCCTCCACTTTCACCCCGCCTTTGATCAACTGGTTGAGGTCATCCGCAGCAGAGAGAGCTTTCTCCAGCACCCGGGAGCCTATTATCAGCCGGTATCCGGCTTTAGCCCACCGGTAAGCCAGACCTTTGCCTTCTTTGCCTGTGCCCCCGGCGATGGCTATGGTATGTATGGTCGTGGTTGTTTCATCAGTCATTACTTTTTCCCTCACTCAATAAATTAATTAAATCGTTTTTGATAACGTTCCCAGGTTTTACGGGATAGTTCCCGGCCTTTGGCGGCGATTTCCTTTTCATCTGCCACGAGAACCACCCTGTCCTTCATCAATACTTTCCCTGCAGTGATGGTGGTCGTCACATCTGCGTTGCTGAAGCCGAAAATGATATGCCAGGGCAGATTGCCAGCTGTCATCTCGGTATAAGGATGGTAATCGACAAACATCAGATCGGCGTATGCACCGGGTGCAAGTACCCCAATGGGTGCTTTGGGGAAGAACATATTCGCCAGCCGGGCATTGTTCGCCACAGCCAGTTTGACCACATCATACCCGCCCATACGCCGTGGATCACGGTTCCAGAGTTTATGTGCAAGGTAGGCTGTCTTCCATTCATCCCACATGGCATTCGAGAAGCCGTCATTCCCCAGGCAAACGTTCACCCCGGCCCGCAGGAAAGCTTCGATATTACCCAGCCCCACCCCGTTGTTCATATTCGAACGCGGTTGGTGCGTGACCCAGGTTTTCGTCCGCGCCAAAATTTCCACTTCTTTAGCGTCAATGTGAACCGCATGCACAGCAATACTTTTCGGTCCTAATATACCGAACTTCTCAAGGCGGTCCACTACTCGTGTACCAGATTTTGCCACACTATCGTATTCGTCCACCTCATGTTCAGCCACATGGATATGAAAGCCCGTTTCGTCCCCCGCAGCTTTGCGGCAGTTGGCAAGCGTCTCGTCCGAAACGGTCAAACTGGCGTGGATTCCAAAGGAGGCAGCCAGCAGGTCATTTGGCGTTTTCTTAAGCCGGTTGATGAAGCGTTTGTTCTCGCCAATACCCTGATGAGAACGTTCCATTCCATCCCGGTCGGTCACTTCATAGCAGCAGGAGACCCTCACCCCCATCTCCACCGCCGCTTTGGCGATTTGATCCAGCGACCCTTCGATCGCACACGGTGAAGCATGATGGTCGATCAATGTGGTTGTCCCGTGTTTTATCGCATCCAACAGGCAAACCTGCGTGGAGTTGTAAACATCCTCTGCCACCAGCGATTTGTCCAGCGGCCACCACAATTTTTCCAGGATCTCGGGGAAATCTTTTGCCGGAGCACCCGGAATGGCCATACCACGCGCGTAGGCCCCATAAAAATGCGTGTGGGCACAGATATTCCCCGGCATCACATACTGCCCTTTGGCGTCCAGCCGTTCCTCTTTGGGATGCTTCTCGACCAGGGTCTTGGTTGGACCCATCTCAACGATGCGGTCTTTCTGGATCAACAATCCCCAGTTCTCAAGGATCCGGTTGGGTTCTTCCCAGGTGATCAAATTTCCGTTCGTGATCAGCATATTCTATTCCTCCTTCTCAATCAAAAACCGTAGGTAATGAAGGATCGCAAAAATGCCTGTATGCTTCAATTATATAATTTTCCTTTGTGCGGTTGGTGGAAAGGTGGTGGCAAATTTTCCAGCGGAAAATACTTCACCTCCGGAGTTTCATGGCTGATCCGCAGTTCACCTTGTAAATAATCGCACAGGAAAAGCAGTTTGTAAGAATGGAATACCTCGATCGGTTCACGGTTGCGGTTGGCTTCATACACCCCCACGATCTTGCGGGCTGCCACGGTCAGGCCGGTTTCTTCCTGAACTTCCCGCTCCACCATGTGGGATGGGGCTTCGTTCACATCCGCCCATCCCCCGGGGAGCGACCACAACCCGTCCGTGACCTCTTTGACCAGCAATACCTGTCCGTTCATGAAGACAGCTCCGCGTACATCCAGCTTGGGGGTGACGTATCCAGCCTGGGCACCCAGGGCTACCTTGATTTCTTCTTCCGGGATATCTGAATGGCTATTGATCATTTCAGCAGCCATATCGACCAATCGCTGGTATCGTAGACGGTCAAACTCGTTCTCCGAGTAAAGCAAACCAACTCCACCAATAGCATGGAGCTCCCTTGCCCAGCGCAGCCAGTTTGGAACATCCTTATCCACATTCATAGGATCAGACTTGTGCGAACTTTTCCTGATGTATGTGCCTGGCAACCAATTCCTGGTCCACAGGCAGCGTATCCACCCGGTATCCGGTGGCATTGTAGATGGCGTTCGTAATGGCTGGCGTTGTCGGGATGCTGACGATCTCGCCCACACCCTTTCCGCCGAATGGTCCGGTGGAAACCTTATGCTCCACGATGAAGGAGATCACCTCAGGTGTATGCACGATGGATGGAATACGGTAGCGTGCCATCCGGTCGGTGATCACTTTCCCTTCTTTGGTAAGGAAAGCTTCCGTCAGATGCGTTGCCGATCCCCATCACCGCACCGCCTTCCACCTGGACGGCCAGCCCCAGCGGGTTGATGGCGGCACCTACATCGTTGGCTGCAATAATTGTCAGCACCTTCACCTCGCCGGTGTTGCGGTCCACTTCCACCTCAACGGCCTGTGCTGCAAACGAGAAGGCGAAGTGCATATCGCCGCCCTGCCCGAGTGGCTTGGTGGCTGGCGCTGTATAGATATAGCGAACTTTAGGTTCACGGTGGATGCTCTTGAATTCCTGGTAAACATCTGCGAAAGACATGCTTCGCCCGCAGACTGTTACCTGCCCGCCTGCGATCTCTATCTGGTCCGGAGCACAATCGTTCTTCTCCGCGAGGACCCCGCGCACCGCTTCCTTGAATGCTTTGGCAGCATACAGCCCGGCATTCCCGGTAACAAATGTCTGCCGTGAAGCTGTGGTCGGGCCACCGTCCGGGGTCAGGTCAGTATCCGATAGCAATACATTCACCTTCTCCGCCGGGAGTTCCAGTTCTTCCGCAACGATCAGCCGCAGCACGGTGCATAAGCCCTGTCCCAGTTCTGCCGAGGAGGTGCGCACTTCCACCGAACCATCGGCGTAGAGTTCCACATCCGCTCCCGATTCGTCCGGAGCGCCGCCGCCCAGCCCGGTATTCTTGAACGCGGCCGAGAAACCCCAGGCGCGGATCTTTGTCGGGTCTTCCGGGGAGATGCGCGGTTCGAACGGGTTTCCATCCACCCGTTTATGCAGTTCGGTTTCCACTTTCTCAATACATTCCAGCAAACCCACACTGTCCCGCAATACCTGTCCGGTTCCGGTGGTACTGCCTACACGCAGGGCATTCATTTTTCTCAATTCGATCCGGTCCATACCCAGCTTCTCAGCCAGCATGTCCATGGTGCTTTCAACTGCAAATGCCGATTGCGTCACGCCGAATCCGCGGAATGCACCCGCCGGCGGATTATTGGTATACATCGCATAGCAATCTGCCTTGGCATGGTCCGATTCATACGGTCCGATCGAATGAGTGGTCGCCCGGGTCATCACTTTTTCACCCAGCGAGGCGTATGCTCCGGTATCGCCGTAGAGTTCGGTCTCGACCGCCACCAGCCGGCCGTCTTTCTTCGCGCCGATCTTGACTTTGATCTGGGTGGCATGCCGCTTGGGATGCACCAGCAGGCTCTCGTGCCGGTCATACAGAACCTTGACCGGGTGTTGGGTTCTCTCAGCCAGCAGTGCCGCGTGGATCTGCCCCATGATGTCTTCCTTGCCGCCAAACCCGCCGCCGATCAACATGCCGATGATGTGCACCCGCTCTTCCGGCCAACCCAATGCATCCGCCACCTGCTTGCGGTCGGAGTATGGGATCTGCGAACCGACATAGATCTCCATGCGGCCGTCCTTGTTCACCTGGGCAATGCTGCACTCCGGCTCGATGAACGCGTGGTCGGTGCTGGCTGTGTGGTAAGTGTGCTCAACAATCACATCCGCATTCGCAAAGCCGGTTTCCACGTCGCCCTTGCGCAGTTTGATGTGTTTCAACAGGTTACCGGTTTCATGCAATTGCACGGCTCCCGGTTCGCGCGCCTGGACCGGATCATCGATCACGTGCTGCTCGTCATACACCACTTCGATCAGCTTCAAGGCGGCATCCGCTATGTCCTTGGTATCGGCAGCCACGATCGCCACCGCATCGCCAACATAGCGAACCCTTTCGCCCACGCCCACCAGAATCGGCCAATCGTTCACCACCAGGCCGTGATTTTTGGCGTGTTTCAAGTCTGCGGCAGTCATCACCGCTCGAACACCGGGTAAACTCACTGCCCGGGAAATATCAATGCTTTTCACAAAGGCATGCGGTACATAGGTGCGCTTCGTGCGCCCGACCAGCATGCCGTCGAACACCAGGTCATCGCTGAACTTGGCTTCCCCGGTCACCTTGATGATCGCTTCAGGCCGGTTGGCATTGCGTCCCACCACCCGTTTGGCGTGGATGCTCTCCGCTATCTCGCGTGGATGAATGCCGCCTTCGCCGCGCATGACTGCTCCGGCTTCGGTGACCGCCTCAGAGATGGCTGAATATCCTGCACAACGGCACAGCGTATCTTTGAGTGCCCACTTGATATCCTCTTTCGATGGATCGGGGTTCGCCAGCAATAATCCGTAGGATGTCATGATCTGCCCGGGGATGCAGAAACCACATTGCACCGCTCCCTTGGCAATGAAGGTTTCCTGCAGCGGATGCAGATGTCCCTGTTTCTTCTCTGCTTCCGGCGCTTTTTCCGCCAGTCCTTCAATGGTCAGCACTTCATGCCCGCTGGCTTTGATAGCCGGATACGAGCATGAAAGCACCGGGCTGCCATCCAACAGCACCGTGCAAGCGCCGCATTCCGCTTCACCGCACCCGATCTTAGTCCCCGTTAAACCCAGGCGGTAGCGCAGCAGGTCTGCCAGCATTTCGCCCGGAAGTTCTTCGAATGTATGTTCATTACCATTCACTTTGATGTTTATCATATCTGCCTCCTACCAATAAGTGATTGCTGCGCCCGATGATAGGCAGTCGTCAGGACGCGTTCAAGTAATACTTCCGCGAGGTGATCACGGTATCCCGAAGTCGCCCGCAGTGGGCTGCTGCGGAACTGGATGCAGTCGTGCAAAATGCACTTCGCCTGGTCCAGGGTCTCCGCATTCAATTCCCTGCCGGCCAGGTAGGCATCCACGTTCTCAGCCTGCCTGGGCACCGGTCCAGCCGGGCCAACCGCCAGCCTCGAGCGTGAGATCAGCTTATCCTGCACTTCCAGCCAGATGGCCATGTTGATGATCGACAACGCCACACCCTGCGGACGCATCACCCGCGAAAAGGCCGAAGCCTGTCCCGGTTGCTGCAGGGCAACATCAAACCCCACGATGATCTCTTTGCCCGGTATGAGCGTGCTGATGCCCACACCTTTATAGAGTTGGGAAATGGGTACCCGCCGCGTGCCAGCCGCGGATGCAACCTCAGCCTGTGCGTCCAAAGCCAGCAGTGAGATGGCTCCGTCACCAGCCGGCAGGGCATGCCCCACGTTGCCGCCCAGCGTCCCGACTGCCCGCACCTGCGGACCGCCGATCTGCCCGGTGGATTCAGCCAGCGCGAGTGCATGCTGCCGAACAAGAGGGGAATCGGTCACCTGTTTCAGCGGAACCGCTGCGCCGATGAACAAACGCTCGCCACGGATCTCAATCAGGTTGAGCTCCGGGATGCGCGTCACGTCGATCAGCGTCTCCACCGGGGCACGGTGCTCCTGCTGCAGTTCCAATAGCAGGTCTGTCCCGCCGGAAACGATCTGGCAGGATGTATCATGGGATTGCATCAATTGAAATGCGATGGGAAGAGAAGTTGGAAGAAGGTAATTTTTCCAGGTAGGCATAGGATCGGTGGATGTGATCAGGCGGCACTTTTCGACGGGCCAACATCCGGTCCGACGCCGTCACCCGGTTTCCGGGCGGCGACCACCGAATCCATTGATTTAATTATAGCACATCCAAGCGGAATGTCATCAGGGATATGAATGTTGCCCGGTTGGTGAGCTGGCTAAACCCTTCTAGGGATGGCGATACCTTCAATTGGCTGAATACTTCGAAAAATTATTGGTAGATGAAGGTTAAATTTTATTGTGTGAGAGGAAATAAATAATAACGTTCCAACTTTCAGCCGCATTTGAATGTGTGTTTGAGGTGTATGATCGGATCAAGATTACGTAACAAGTAGTGGTAATTATGCAATAATTATGCAAAATAAGTATATGTATTGACAAGATAACTATAAGAACAATATAATATTATTACAATATTGCAATATTGTTAATGCAAAATGGAGAAAGAGCATGTTACTTGAATTTTCAGTTAACAATTATAAATCTTATGGAGATAAAGAACGGTTTTCTCGTTAGTACCTGCTCCAAAACAAAAGGGGCTTGACTACAGTATTTTACATCACAAAATTGGGAAAGACAGACATATAAGGGATTATGTTCCTCAGTCATCTACGGACCAAATCCGTCGCGGAAAATCCAAGCATACTGGAGCTATGGGGGTGCATTTAAATCAATAGTCTCCAGAGGGAATATTCGAAATCCAAAGGATCCGATTTTCTCCAAATGAAGCATTAAATTCATTAGGATTATTTCCATAACAATAGATCGATATTGATACTTCCAAGTGAAATGTCAATTAAGTTCATCGATAAGGATCTTCTTATTGCATTCTCTTTCTTTTTTAGTTGGTGGTTTCTTCAGATACAAAGCGAACGGAGAATATATCTGAAAAGTTGTTTGTAAATCTCAATTATGCTTTTCACACGTGAAATAGGATTAAAATTTTGTGCATGAAATCTTATAGAGAATTACTTATCAAAAGAATTCAACCATAATTTAGATAATGCTATTTCAATCGCAAGGAATAGTTTACTCCCAGTATGAGTTATTCTTAACCAATCGTTTTAAGAATATTTTTAGCACTGAACTAGTATCAGAAATCACTAATTGGATTGATCAGCAGTTTGTCGTATTATATCAGGCAAACATTATTAACAACTTTAAAGTGATATACCTGCTCCAAAAAAAAATTTGGCAGATATTTAACCCAATAATGAGTGAATCCGCTAAGCTATTTGGTATTTATTCAAATGACATCGGCTATATTTTCCCGGATGATCGCGAAGTACCTACATTGTGTTCCCTTTTAGAAGACAAACATTTGGCAATAGCAGCAGATAAATTTGAATCATATGGGACGATTAGATTTATCAATTTATTTCCACACATTTATGAGGCAATAGTCCATGGAAAGACATTGGTATTAGATGAATTTGATGCTTCAATTCATCCTATGGCAATAATGAGTATAATAAATATTTTCCATAATGATGAAATTAACAAGAAGGGTGCTCAAATAATATTCAATACGCATAATCCGATTTTCTTAAAATTCAAACCTCTTTAGGCGAGATGAAATAAAATTTGTTGAGCGGGATGACACTACGCATTTGAGCAAGATATATTCTTTATCTGATTTCGGAACATCAGGGGGAAAAGGTGTTCGTAAAAATGGAGACTATATGAATAAATACTTTATTAGTCAATATGGTGCAATAAAGGACATTGATTTCACCCCCCTCTTCGCGGTACAAACCGTAAAAAATGAAGAGGCATGATCTGATGAATATCCTAAAAGAAAATCGCAAATTTTACTTTAGCGTAGAAGGATATACTGAGTTATGGTATTTAAATTGGTTACAGCAACAGATAAATAAAGAAGTAGCATCAAAGTATACAGTTACTTTCGATAGTAAGAGAGAAAAAGATCCCGTTTCACAAGAATCAAATCTTTATCAATTACCCAAAAAACTACTATTACCCATATATTTGATTTCGAGAGTGAAGAAATTGTTCATACGAATCAGTTTCATTGGACGTTAGATAAGATGAAAAGATTCGCTTGCTTTAGGTAAGCAAATTGTGTATCAGCCAGGGTATAGTAATTTTTCTTTTGAATTATGGAGTCTATTCTACATAAAATCGACTGTAATGGACCACTAACGCATAGAAGACAATACCTTGTCTTTGTAAATCGCGCTTTTGGCGAAAACTTTAAAAGACTTATCAATTTGAATAATGAACGAAATTTTACGAGAATTCTCAAAAAGATGGCATTAAATGATGTCAGGGATGCAATTTCTAGGTCTAAAGAAATAATGAGACAAAACTGTATTAATGTTTCACATTTTAAACAACATAATGGGTATGATTATTGTGAAGACAATCCATCACTTACCATTTGGGAATCAATAAGTTCGATTTTAGAAACTTGTAAACTGTCTAGTAGTCAATAACTATAAACCAAAATAATTCGACTTTTTGTTCCCGTCGCTGGTTTTATTCCCGAAAATACAGCGGGTAGCGACGCCAGAAACGTGGATTGAGCACACCGGGGGGTAACTGAGTAGTTTCTATTTCAACCTAATAATCGTAAATTAGAAATTAATCTTTCAAGACCTGAGTATTTTTATATTGATTAATTTCATTTTCGAGAAAACAAATTCGTTCTTCAATCTCTTTTCTCCGTTTTCCCTCAAAGATTTCCAAGCTTATCTCGTTCAATTCTTTAACCATTAATCTCAAGATTATTTTTATCCTTCATTTCATCAAATTGACGGGTTTTAATTTTTATATCATTCCGAAGTTTAGTCTTTCGATCCTCTAATTCTTCCATTTTCCTATTTTCAACAGCAAGATATATTTTATATTCATCTGGGTGTTCCATCCAATACTTTTTCTTCTGATTTTCAATATCCCTTAGATGAATTCGTTCAAAGGCTTCCTCTTGAAATCGAATATTTTGTAACCTTCTATCCTCATAACCCCCCTTAAATTCTTCAGATTTATCACCCGCCATTGCCCTTTCAAAAATGTACCAATTTGGCTCAGTACGATTGAGAAATCTACCTTTTTGAAACTCAGGGTCAATTTTTCTCACTTCATAAACCGCTTCATCATATTTACTGAAGAATGGTTCCTTATATTGTTTTTCAAACCCGAAGCCAAAAGGTGATTTTGAATAATCATAATCTAATGTATCATATTCCTGACATATATCATAATAACAAACAGCCGATAATTTAAGAAAGTCATTCCTAATATCGTTACTTGTAAAGTCAGTTTGGTCATCCAAAAGCGTTTTAGCCACCTCGAGAAATTTAACTGTCTTCATAATTTCTTTAATCGCCATTTCCATTATTTCTAGATTACTTCCATTCACTTGCGATTGCTTTTCAAGAATCTCTTTGACTAATTTATAATAACCAATTGCTACTGATAATGCTTCACAAGCGAAATAACGATTAGCATCGGCGATGCTTAATTAGTTAGACCCAATCGGTATATGATTTTTTGAGCATCTGAAATAGCCTGAATAATTTCATTAAACCTGGGATTTGAGAATTTTGATAACCAACCAGCTGCTATTCCTTTGAGAAAAGTTGCTTTCCAATTATTTAGATCGTTTTCTACTACTTTGGTGTAATATTCATAAGATTCTTCATAATTTCCTGCATTAGCTGCCGAATTAGCCATTTTCATCCAGAATTCTAACATATGCGTGTTATCAACCTGGACTTTTCGAATAGCTTCTTGAACAATAATTTTTGAACCACAATGCATGCAGAATGCAGTATCTTTATCATTATCCAACTGTAAATCTCCACCACACTGGGGACACTTGGCTGCGATGAATGACATATACCAATCCTCCTGTTCGAAAATTATCTATTTATGTACAAGATCTTGATTTACGCCTAAGGAGATAATATTTTTATTAGAACTGAACCAATTTAGTCTCAATAATGTTTCTTTTTCAACGTTTATTATGCCGTAATATAACTTGGTTCTTAGCTTGGTAACATACGAGTTAACAATACACTCATCAGTTCTGATCGTACCGTTACACATTCAACGTAAGTGGATTTGAATGTAAATCTTACATATTGATTGTAAATTATAAAACAAAAAAATGGATTGGAAGAAACTCCAATCCCTTTATCATCTGGATAAAGCTATTTCAACAATGAAGCCATCTGCCTGTTGATCATTTCTGCTGCACTTTTGGGTTTCAGGCGGAACATGAAATCCATCAGCTGCAATAGTTGGGTTTCACAAAGTCCTTCCCGCGGATGCAGCACAAACAGCGGTATTGTTGGGACTCGTAAAGAACGCTCAACCCAACCTACAAGATTTTTACCCTGCCGCTTCGACCGCTGCCTTCTCATCCACCTGGACAAAGTCCGGCAGGATCGTTTCTGCATTGCGGATATTGGGGATGAGTAATCCCACCACCCCCACCAGCGCCATGGCTATACCGCAGATGATCTGCAGCAGACCCATGCCTGCCCCCGGACCGGTGCCCACCAGCCAGCCAAACATGGATGATAGTGGAGAAGCCGTCCGCATGGCCGGCTCCAGCACAAAGTCTGCCAGTGTGCCGCCGATGATGGGTGAGATCGGGTTGGCAAACCAGGCGATCAGCCGCCGGGCAGAAAATACCCGCCCCTGCAGGTCCGGCGCCACCTTGGATTGCCAGATGGCCTGGTTGGAGCTGTTGATCAGCGGCATGGAGAGGCCGCCCAGCAGCATACCTGCGATCCAGATCGGCAGGCCAAAATTCAACCCCAGGATGGCTGTGCCGATCAACCCGCAGTACGTCCAGCCCCACAGTACTCCATTGGTGCGGCGTTTGAATCCGCCCCAGGCGCTCATCACCACCCCGCCCAGCACCATCCCGATCGCCCCGGCTGACTGCACCGTGCCAAATAAGAGGCTGTTCTGGTTGGTCTTGGCCAGGATCATCGGAGGTATTACAGTGTATGAGATCCCGGCGAAGAGGTTGCCGAAGAAGAAGATGAGCTGTAAACCCAGCAGGCTCGGCCGGTCAAAAATATATTTGAAGCCATAGGCTGCTTCCTTGAGGAAATTACCCCGGGCTTGTTTGCCTTCCTCCGTCTGCATTGGCTGCGGAATATGGACGACCATCAGGGTGATAATGGCGAAGAAGAAAGTGACCACATCGATCGCCAACAAGCCGCTAATCCAATGAGCGGCAAGTAGCGCACCTGCAAACAACGGTGCGATCACCCCCGGCCCGGCTTCGATCAGGGACATCATCCCGTTCGCCCGGCCCAACTGTTCCTTGGGGATCATCGTACTGATGGCAGCCGAATATGCCGGCCACTGGAATGCGTTGCCGATCCCGTTCACAGCAGCAGCTACATACAGATGCCAGAATTCCAACCGGCCTATTGTGATCAAAATAAAAATACCGCTGGTGGCGATCACCGCAGCCAGGTCGCTGACCATCATCATAAGCTTGCGGCTGTAGCGGTCCACCATCACCCCGGCAATGGGTGAGATGATCAAAAATGGCGTGATGAAGAATACCTGCATGAAAGCCATGGCGGTGGCGCTCTCGGTTTGCTGGTACATCCACAATGTCAGCCCAAATTGCGACATGGAGGATGCCAGAACTGAAGTGATCTGGCCGATCCAGACAATGATAAAAGCAGTCATTCCCGCAGGTGTTTTTTTATTCATAAAATCCCCTGAAAAGCATGCAATTCCAACTTAATTAATGGATATATCAGAATGAGTACATTATAAGTAACCCACTAAATCAGATACCCCGATATTATATACCATGATTTGATCCTGTGGAAAACCTGGTATGACATGCCGTGATAAGGCAAACTCACAGGTCAGACATAAAGGGCAGGTACAAAAGGCGGACATATCATGCCCGAAGGGTACGCAGGTCCGGCACAACGGGCAGACAAATAGATCTGCCCCATATATGTATATATGTCTTCAATTGTGACTCAGGGCACATAACAAAAAAACATCGGCATGTTATATTCTTCAAGGGCGTATTGCCAATTTTTCATATTAATAATTGAACTCATGGAGGAATGATGCAAATAGTAACCGATCAGGGAATGGATCTGTCACCCGAACAATCTGAAGGACTTAACATCTCCTATGTACCTTTACGAATAACGTTGGACGGTAGGACATTTATTGGCGCTGAGGATATTGATTATGTGACTTTTTATAAAATGCTCCAGGAAACAAAATCCTTCCCTACTACATCTCAACCTTCTCCTGGCGATTTTGCAGATAAGTATCGCCAGTTGGCAAAAATTGACCCTGATATTTTATCGATCCACATTTCTTCAGGGTTAAGTGGAACTGTCAATTCTGCACGTCTTGGAGCAGAAATGGTCCCCGAAGCCAATGTAACAGTCTATGATTCCAAAACACTTTCCTGCATGTTAGGTTGGCAGGTGCAGGCTGCTGCGCAAGCCTTAAAAGCTGGCTGGTACCTGGGGGATATCCTCAAATTACTGGACCAGATCCGTGAAAAAACTGAAGCCATGTTTACCCTGGCTGACCTGAAATATCTCATCCATGGCGGACGGATCAGTCACCTGAAGGGGCTGATGGGTTCTGTCCTCAATATTAAACCTGTGATCGGTGTGGCCGCCAAAACAGACGGCAAGTATTTTCCGCTCGGCCAGGAATTCTCCTTTAATAAAGCTATCCGTAAACTTGCCATCATCATATCGGATAAATTCTCACGTGATACGGTATCCGAGTTCAATTGATGCATGGTGACAACCTCCCCGGGGTTGAATTATTGAAGGAACAATTATTACTGAAGAATGAATGCGTCTTCGAAAGCGTTGTTCCAGTGGCACCTCTATTGGGTGCCCATACCGGTGCGAGCGTTGTGGGTATCAGCGTTGCTCCACTGGATATATTTTTGCACCCGGATCTGAACCTCCTTCCTTCTGTCGCTGTGGCTGCATAATAGTGCCATATCAGATAGATACGAGTGATAATTTTTAGAACAATATTGTTTTCTACATAACTTTTAACCTGCATCCCCGAAAGTAGTATTCGGGGATGTGTTTTTTAATTTTCCGGTACCTGCCAAATAAAACCGTTTCCATTGTCAAGAATCATTATTTTACCTGCACCAAAGAACCCCGGTAATCTGTATAATACTAGTAATTGAATATTCTAATTCTTGGGAGGGAATGCCATGATCAAAAAAGATACATTCACAAAATTTTTAGCAATCATTGGGATTTGCCTGGTCTGGTTACCCATTTTTGGTACTCTCGCAACTTCTATCATTGGCACCATCAGATCGGGGAGATTTCGATTTGATTATTTGATGCCGGCAGAGCTTGGTCTTTTCTTCCTGGTTGGAGGATTACTATTAATATGGGCAGCCATCAGGGCAAAAGTTATGCGCAAGCCGATAATCTGGTGTCTGGTTATCGCAGTTGCTCTTTTAGTCGGAAGTCAGCTTATAGCCATTGTCACCGGTCTTGCCTCCGGCGAATACGATGCTGTCGGGTGGCGGTGGTTGGTGGTGATCGTCCCTCTCATTGGCTATTCCCTGGGTATCATCGTTGAGGGGATATTTGGAATAAAATTGTTACGTCATTTATATAGGATTAAACCAGTAGGAGATAGCCTTGATGATCAACAGCATTAAAGATTGTACTACCCTGAATAACGGACTAAAAATGCCATGGTTGGGATTTGGAGTATTCAAGGTTCCCGAAGGTGAAGAAGTTGAAAATTCGATCAAGTCCGCATTGGAAACCGGATACCGGCATATCGACACAGCCGCACTTTACGGAAATGAACGCGGTGTTGGCAAGGCTATTCGGGCAAGTGGTGTTCCCCGTGAGGAGATTTTCCTTACAACCAAAGTCTGGAACGACAACCAGCGCAAGCAGCGCATCCATGAAGCCTTCGAAGAAAGCCTTGACCGCCTGGGTATGGAGTATGTGGACCTCTACCTGATTCACTGGCCGGTAAAAGGGTTTTATCAGAAAACCTGGAAAAAAATGGAAGAGATCTACAAAAGTGGGAAGGCAAAAGCCATCGGTGTAAGCAATTTTCTGGTCCATCAGCTTGAAGATATTTTAAATGATTGCCAGGTCATCCCAGCAGTGAACCAGGTGGAATTCCATCCTTTCCTCCTTCAGCCTGAGCTATTGAAATTTTGCCAAAGCAGGAACATCCAGTTGGAAGCCTGGGCGCCATTGATTCAAGGCGGGTTTGCAGGTGTTCGAGATTTTGAACAAATAGCTGAAAAGTACCAAAAATCCCCTGCTCAGGTTCTCCTGCGCTGGGATCTGCAGCACCAGGTGGTCACCATCCCCAAATCGACCAATCCAAAACGGATAGCTGAGAATGCGAATATCTTTGATTTTGAGCTATCCGCTGAAGATATGCTGAAAATTGATCAACTGGACAAAGGAAAACGAGTTGGTCCAGACCCGGACCATTTCAATTTTTAGCTGAGAAATTCCGGTTTTGAATTTAGCGTAAGTATCGAATTGTGTTTGTAAGTATTACATTCGAGCGAGCCTGGCAGTGCGCTTGGCCAATTCCCGAATGGATAGTTTTTCTTTCCCTTTAAGGTACGTCTCCAGCAGATCGCCGAGGGGTTCCGCCCATTCCCGTGGCACATCTCTGATGATACCCAAAACATTGCCGACCAGTCCACCATTGCAGTCAACATCCAATCCTGCTTTTGCCAGATAGGAAAAACTCCCGGTCATATCTCCCTGGCCATACCAGAGTGCGTGAATAACTGCTGCAATATTATTATGAGCATCGATCCAGTTGAATTGCTCATACCGTTTTTCAAGGATCTTCCAGGCAACAGATGGATCTGTCTCCGTGGAAACTGTCGCCAGGGTATCTCTGACCACTGCTGCATATTGACTCTGCTGAGGAATATACTGAGCCCCTTCCTGTAGAATTGCCCGCGGATCTGTTCTAATGAAAGCGAGCGAAGTCAGCACTGCAGCGTAGATCTCTCCGTAAACGCCATTATTGTCATGGCTGACCACCCCATCAAGATGAGCCAGTCGCGCTGCCTCCATCGGCCAGGCAGGTGCCAGCATGCCGCAGATCATTCCGCGCATCTGCGCTCCGATCCAGTTGGAATATGGATTCTGGAAGGAACCTGATTCGGGTGGGAATATGCCCATGTTTAAATTGCGGATTGCCACCCATTCCGCAGACCAGCCGAATGGAATCTGTTTGATCCATTCCAAACCAATATCCCGGGAAGTAATCTGCCTTCCCAACCGTTCAAATACATCCAGCAGCACCAACTCATAGATGACATCATCATTGGTGGTCTCAGGAGTTGTGATATACGAGCGAACATCCCCATACACTTTATGGATCTGATCACCGGTGTATCCTTCGATTGCCGTACCGAAAGATCCGCCAGCCAGCTGTCCCAGCCACCCCTGATAGATCTTTTCATCGAGGTTGGGTACCACGTTAACAAGGCGATCTGTCTCCACCTTTCCCATGGCTGCACAGATATCCTCCCATGTCTCAGGATGCTGGTAACGATGGATCGGGTGTTTCGGGTCCTTGGGAGCATGGATGATGACATCCAATAGTTCGGCGGTGAGAACCCGTAGTTCATCAATTTTGTCCTGCCTGGCTAATTCAATTCCTTTGAGGATGAGGTCACTGGCTGCGGAGGTATCATATCCTTTGTTATATTGCGCCTGAGCCATCTCCTGGTAAGGGACTTCCGGTGCTCTTGAACCGGGCACCTTTGAATACCAAAATTTACGGATCAATTCATCCCCATATGGGATTTCCATATCGCTGGTGTACCAATCGGAATCATTAACCCGGCGGTCAACCGGAATTGCTGCGTCACGCAATTCCTTCTCTAATTCCCAGGCAAGTTTTTTCATGGTAATCTCCGTTTATGCGGTCAGTTTTTTCTTCAATCGGATGGAATAAACAAATAGTGCGATCAGTGTAGCAACATAGGGGACCATTTCTGTAAATTGGGGCGGCAGGGATTGCTGCATGAACAATCCCAAACCATCTGTGAAACCGAATAACAGCGAAATTAAAGCGATACCAGTCGGGCTGCCTGAAACCAGGATCACTGCCGCCAGGGAGATCCACCCCTTACCAGCAGACATGCCTTCGTTAAACCCGGTGACAACACCCAGGGATAGAAATGACCCCGCCAACCCGCACAACACTCCACAGATGATCACCGAAATGATGCGGATCCGGTTGGCTGATACCCCGCTGGTATCCAGGCAGGTACGGTTATAACCGGCAGCTCTCAACCGTAAACCAAAACGTGTTTTGAAGACCAAATAGTATACAGCGAAGACTGCCAATACAGTCAGGTAGACTACCAGGTTATGACCGCTTAATATCTCACCAATCACCGGAATGTTCTTAATTAAAGGGATATCCACTTTGGGGATGGATACGATATCTGTGCTGGCAAACATACCCTTCACCTTGAAGATCTGCCTCAGCATGTAGGTGGTGGATCCGAGCGCCAGTAAGTTCAATCCAATCCCTGTGATGAATTCATCCATCTTCAGGACAACTGCGAAAAGAATGAAGATCAACGCCATCAGGATAGAGCCAAGAATGGCAAATAGAATACCGATCACCCAGGAGTGAAAATAATATGAGCCTAAAACAGCGAAGAAAGCACCGCCGAGCATCATACCTTCCATGGCGATATTGAATATCCCGGCATAAAATGTCAGCGATCCACCGAGAGCGGCAAGAAGAATTGGTGTGGCAGAGGCCAGCATGCCATTGATCAAACCAATAATAATTCTCATCAAGCCCTGCCTTTCATCTTCCGCCTGGCTTCCATCCGCGCAAATAACCCTTCAAAGTAGCCGCGCCCGGCAACGACGATCAAGACAATGATAGCCTGCAGCACTTTGATCAATTCGCGCGGAACTTCAACCTGCAGTTCCATTCCCAACGCACCCGTCTGGAGGATCGCAAAGAACAGACCAAAAACCAGGGTCAGGAATACGCCGCTGTTGGCAACCATGGCGATCATAATGCCATCCCAGGCGTAATTGCCACCAATATCTTTGATGAACCGGTGCGGACCAGACATGATCACCAATCCTCCTGCCAGGCCAGCCAAAGCGCCAGTGAGGAGCATCACTGCCAGGTAATTTTTCTTTACGTTGACTCCGCCCAGTCGGCTGAATAGGCTGTTTTGGCCTGATATGCGCCACTCGTACCCGGAAGTTGTTCTGTTGACGATGAACCAAATAATGATAAAGGCCAGGATCATCACAATGACGTTTGATCCAAATGAACCCCATTCAGGCATCCAACCGCTTGTGGCAATGAGCGGGGTCTGGGGGTGATTGGCATTTTTTTCGAATAGCGGATAGCTGATTGCCCACAATGTAAATGATTCAGCAATCATATTCAACATCAAAGTAGTGATGAACTCGCTCATATTGAAGAAATGCTTGCACAGGGCTGCTATCCCGGACCAAAGTGCCCCACCCAGCATCGCTAATAATAGCAGCAGGGGAATCATTAATACCGGCGGGAGGTTTAAATACATTCCACCAACTGTCGCGAAGAGTGCACCCATCAATAGCTGACCGGGTTGCCCCAGGTTGACCGGACCGGAGGCAAAAGCAACCGTTGCTGAAAGCGCGGTCAGGATTAAAGGAACTGATTTGTTTAATGTATAAGCGATCTTGGTGGGAGAACCTAGAGAATAAGCAAACAACTGGTAATAAGCTTCCAAGGGGTTTTTACCCTGGAATACCATGACCAAAGCTCCCAAAATAAATGCCAAAAGGATTCCGACCACGTTGATGAGGATCTTACGCTTCATTGGACATACCCTCCAGCATCAGATATCCCACTTCGGTCACAGTGGTGTTTTCTGTAATCAGGTCTGCCACTATCTTGCCGCGATGCATCACGAGTAAACGATCTGAAAGGCGGAACAATTCTTCAAGATCCGCTGAAATAAGCAGCATACCGCGGTTTTGAGTGCGCATGGCAATGATCTTTTTGTGTACATATTCAATCGACCCAACATCCAAACCGCGGGTGGGTTGATCCAGTAGTATGAACGGTGCTTCCAGCATCAGCTCGCGGCCAAGGATGACTTTTTGTTGATTCCCGCCGGAAAGAGATTTGAATGCCGCCTGGCCGGAGGTCATCTGCACGTCGAACATTTCTTGAACTTCGCCGGTGAACTGCTCAGCTTGCCGGTAATCCAGCACACTGCCGCCAAAATTGGTGAAGCGCTGATTCAACCTGTGATGGGTCATGATGACATTCTCAGTGATCTTGGCTGGTACACATGCACCCATGTTTGCCCGATCCTGTGTGACAAACGCGATCCGCCTGCGCTTATCCAGAATCGGCAAAGAGGTGATATCCATTCCTTGGGCACTTATCCTACCTGATTGTGGTTTCAGTAACCCCATGATCACATTTACGAGCTCAAGCTGGCCATTCCCCTCCACACCGGCAACCCCGACAATTTCACCGGCTTTTACATTCAAGTTTATATTCTGCAAACGTGGTTTTTTATTGGAGTCGGTATAATTCAAATCCTTGATCTCAAATAGTACATCGCCTGATTTATGCTCATCCCGGATGGATTCAAAGATCACCTCCCGACCCACCATCATCTGAGCCAGCACGGGTTTGGTAGCTTCCCTGGTATCAATCGTCCCGACTTTATGACCCTTACGTAATACCGTTACCCGGTCAGATAGTTCGAGCACCTCATCCAGGTGGTGGGAGATGAACATGATGGTATGTCCGTCATCGCGCAGGCGTTTCAATTCACCAAATAACTGCGGGACCTCCTGTGGTGTGAGCACTGAAGTCGGTTCATCCATGATCAAAACTGAGACATTTCGGAATAATAGCTTAAGTATTTCGACTTTCTGACGAGCAGCTACCGATAAATCAGCTACTTTGGCATCCGGATCCAGGTTTAAATGGAACTCTTCTATCTTTGCTTTAACCTGTGCCCGGGCTAATTTCATATTAAGGTGATCCAGTAATTTTACGGGTTCTTTTCCGAGAACCACATTCTCCCATATTGTATATTCTGAGATCAATAAGATCTCCTGATGAACCATGCCAATTCCAGCCGCAATTGCCTCCCCGGGATCATTGAACTTAACTTTTTCGCCTTTAAGAATGATCTCGCCCTTATCTGCTGGTTGCATTCCGTACAAAATCTTCATCAGGGTGGATTTACCCGCCCCGTTCTCTCCCACAATGGCATGGATCTCCCCTTCCCGGAAAGTCAGGCTGACATCATCCAGCGCCATCAGGTTGGGAGGAAAGATCTTGAAAATGCCATTCATTTCGATGATATCGCCCAATGATACCTACCTTTCAGCAGATTGGGATGCCGGATTTCTCCGGCATCCCAGACAAACAGATCTATTGCTGTGGAACGTAAATTTCGACTTTCATCTCACCACTGATGATCTTCTGGCGAATTTCGTTGACTTTGTCAATGATGGTCTGAGGTACGATACCACCGTTGTCTTCAAAGACCACATCGATACTTCCGGAAGAGAGACCAGCATTAATTACCTGGCCGGGAACATATGTTCCGTCCTTAATGGTCTTGAAAACGGTGATAATGGATTTTCCAATGTCCTTGATATCCGAGCAGGTCACAAATCCGGGGGCGAGAGCGTTCTGATTGGTGTCTACACCGATGGAGTACAAATTGCGTTCCTCTGATGCTTGAAGCACGCCCAAACCAGCGCCGGCTGCGATCTGGAAGACAATATCAGCACCCATATCATAGAGTTGCAATGTTGCCTGTTTTCCTTTGGCGGTATCAACCCAGTCACCCAGGTACTTGCGTTCCATCACGATAGCCGGATCGACGGACTTGGCACCATTTTCATAAGCGAACATAAATGCGTCAATGACCGGATCCACATCGCCACCAACTGCGCCAATGATCTTTTCGGCATTGATATTGGGGATCGTGGTATCGATCGTCATCATACCGGCAACAACACCAGCCAGATAAGCGCTTTCTTCTTCAATATAATCGACAGAAGTGATGGTATTCTTGCTGTTTTGTACCGTTGTATCGAGGTTTACGAAAATCTTATTCGGATTTTTGTCAGCATACTCCTTAAGTAAATCCTCATAACCATAGGAGATGACAAAGATCACATCCGCATAATTGACAGCGGCTTCGAGACCTGGTTCGTACTGCGCAGCGTCGTAGCCATCTTCGATCGTGCGTGTTTCGAGACCGTACTCTGCTTTTATGGTATCCATCCCTTTTTGGCCGGAATCATAAAATGCATTGTCTCCTAATGCGCCATTGATGAGATAGACTACCTTGGTGGTATCAGTGACTGGAGCAGCAGGTTCAGCTGGTGCGGCGGGAGCTGCAGGGACGGCAGGTTTTGGCGCACAACCTGCGAACACAAATGTAAAGATGGTCAGAATTGAAACAAATACTAAAAGCTTTTTCATTTATTTTCTCCTTTGATTATTATTTGAAATTCCTCGCAAAACGGGCAAGATCTCTTTTTCCACCTCCTTCATCTTTAAATAATCTCAGTTTGTTGACGATGGGCTTGAAGAAAAATTTCGACTTCATCTTTGGTCGGAATCGATGTTTGTGCTCCCAATCGCGTAACAGATATCGCGGAAGCCGCACAGGCATATTCCAATGCTTCGGTTGTTGACTTACCTTCTGTTATCGATGCTGCATATCCTCCAACAAAAGTATCACCTGCAGCTGTGGTATCGACAGTAGAGACTTTAAAACCGGGATGATATATAAATCCTTTTCCTTCCAGCAAAATCGCACCATTTTGACCGAGTGTGATGATCACTGTTTTTACGCCTGATTGATATATATCCCGGGCTGCTTCTTTCGCAGTATCCAACCCATCGATCGAATTTCCTGTGAGAGCAGCAGCTTCTGACTCATTTACCACAAGGGTATCCAATGAAGTCAGAATATCCATTGGAATGGGGTACATGGGAGCTGGATTAAGCAGAACAGGGATATCCTTCTGCTGGCAATTTTTGATGGAGCGATGAATTGTAGATAAAGGAATTTCATGCTGCAATATGACCAAATCCGATCTTGAGATTAGGTCCCATTTTTGCTCAACCAGGTCATATGTAACCCTGCCATTGGCGCCGGGGACGATTATGATCCGATTCTCACCACCCTCTTCAACAATGATCGTTGCTGTGCCAGTGGATATGCCATTTAATATGGATACTCCTTTCACGTCCACGTTGGCATTTCTTAACAATTCCAACATAATTTCGCCGAAGGTGTCATCCCCGACACAACCAATCATGTGGGTATTTGCCCCGGATCGACTGGCTGCTACTGCCTGATTGGCACCTTTACCCCCGGGGATCATATGAAACTCGCTGCCCGCCAGCGTTTCACCAGATTGCGGGAGGCGAGCAGTTTGCACAACCAGATCCATATTCAAACTGCCAATCACGAGTATTTCTGAACTCATGGAATGCTCCTGGCGGATTGACGCTTGACCAGTCGGTTTGGAAGAATTGTTCTACGAGGAGGAATGTTGGGCTTTTCAATTCGTTCCAACAAGAATTGAATGGCTGTTTCAGCTAATCTTTCAATTGGTTGCGCTATTGTGGTTAGGGCAGGTTGAATATATGAGGCAATTTCAATATCGTCATGACCGATTAATGAGATATCTTCCGGAACAGACAAACCTGCTTCACGGATAGCCCTTAATGCCCCGATGGCCATAAGATCATTACAGGCAAAAATTGCTGTCGGGTGAGCTTTTTGGAGTAATTGTCGTGTGCCTGTATATCCAGAACCTGGGTGAAAATCTCCACTAACTTCCAATTCGGGATCCGCATTGATATTTGCCTCGGTCAGTGCTTTTTTATATCCAGTCACCCTTTGCGCACTGGGATTCACATTTGATGGTCCACAGATGATACCTATCCGCTTATGACCACATTCCAATAAATATCGGGTCGCAAGATAACCACTCAAGTGGTTGTCTGATATCACAGCATCCACTTCCAAATGATCCAGAATTCGGTCTACCACCACTACTGGAAATTGACGATTGACCAGCTCCAAAAGAGATTGCTTATCATCTCCTGCAGCCATAAAAATAATGCCATCCACCTGTTTATTGAGAAGGACATCTGTGTATCGGCGTTCTTTTTCCAGATCACCATTTGTGTTGCATAAAATCAGGGAATATGACTGTTGAAAAGCAGCCTCTTCCAGGTAACGAGCGCTTTCTGCGAAAAAAGGATTGGCAGAGTCGGGAAGGATCAATCCAATTGTTTTGGTTTCTCCTCGACGCAACGACCTGGCAAGAATGTTGGGCCGGTAATTCAAGTCCTGCATAGCCTGGCGAACTCTTAACTCAGTCTCCGGAGCAACAAAACGAGTCTTATTTACCACATGGGAGACTGTGGTCACTGAAACTCCTGCCTTTTCTGCAACACCGCGAATATTGGCCATGAATTTTCCACTATTATCGGAATTTAGGAAAACGATTGCGCAAACGTTTTCGTCTACATATTAGCACTTTCAATATGGAGAGTCAATACCTTTTTTAGAATTTATTTGGAGAATTTCACGGCATATCTATGAATAAATAATAGGCATATGCATTGACACAACCTCAACAATCCAGTATAAAACTTTTATGAGACATAAACTCAGCTTGATATTTGTTCTTCCCTGTGTCCTTCTGATTACCGCATGTAGTTATAATTTTCCGGGGTCATTATTTGCCACGAAAACGCCGCTTCCCAGTGCTACACCAACAGCAACATTAACCCCAACAAATACACCTCTTCCAACAGCTACTCCCACCCCGCTTCCTGCTGTCCGCATTTTATCAGGGGATCAGGCATACAAAGATGGTGATTACGATTCAGCCCTTGAGGCTTATCAATTGGCTTTTGATATTACCAGCGACCTCGACATAAAGGCTGCAGCATTAACGAAAATTGGTCGAATTTACTACCAACAGAAGCAAGTACAGAAGGCTCTGGAAACCCTGCGTCAGGTTACAGAGAACTATAGCTCCCCGGATTCAATTTCGATGGCTTATGTTTACCTGGCAGAGGTATATACGTTTCTACAACGTCCTGCTGAATCAGCCGCGGCATACCAGTCATATTTGGACCTAAAACCTGGGATATTGGATAGTTACTTTCTTGAAAAGAAGGGAGATGTCTTAACTACCAATGGCCAATTTGCAGAAGCGAATACAGCCTATGAGGCTGCCATTGGAAGCAGCCCCGTCACTCCCACCACCACGCTTGATCTGAAAATTAGCAGCAATCTGGTAAGCTTGGGTGATGTCGATACAGCTATTCAGCGTTATATCTTTATCCAAAACTCCACATCCAATGAATATGTCAAAGCCCAGGCAGAGTTCCTGATCGGGCAGATCTACCTGAACAAGGGTGAGACAGTCACAGCGTACGAACATTTTCAGAATAATGTGAACAATTATCCGCGTTCTTTTTGATTCATATTCCGCTTTGGCAGCCCTGGTGAATGCAGGAGAAATCGTCAATAACCTCAATCGTGGCATTGTGGATTACTTTGCCGGGCAGTATGAAGTCTCCATTAAAGCCCTGGATGAATATGAAGCAGAATTTAATATCCATGATGGGACGAGCCATTATTACAAAGCATTGGCATACACAGCGTTGCAGGATTACCCGAATGCCCAGGTAGAGTGGAGCAAATTGATAGATGATCATCCTGGTGACCGTTTCTGGTCCACTGCCTTTGATGAAAAGGCGTACACCCAATGGTTATACCAGGATAGATATGAAGAAGCTGCCCTAACCCTATTGGATTTCGTTTCCAGGGAGCCGCAAGATCCACTGTCACCGGGTTTTCTCTTTGAAGCCGGACGGATCTATGAGCGCGCCAATCTCCTTGATCTGGCTGCCGCAACCTGGGAACGTCTGGCAACTGAATATCCATCTGCAGAGCAGTCATATTCCGGGATATACCTTTCTGGTATCACCCACATTCGTCAACAGAATTATGAAGCCGCCCTTGCCTCCTTTCAACGAGCGGTGCTGCTGGCCTCCACTCCACTGGATTCCTCTTCTGCGTACCTTTGGCTGGGGAAGACACAACTGGTAATGAATGACCCTGTCTCTGCCCAAACATCCTGGCAGCAGGCAGTTCAAAAAGATCCGACCGGATATTACAGTGAACGCGCCCGCGATCTGCTTATCAATCGGGCACCTTTCACAGCCTGTCCGGTGTTCGACCTGGCTGTCGATCTCGAATCAGAGAGGACAGAAGCCATCGCATGGGTGCGTAAGACGTTCAATCTGGCAGAAGATGTAGATCTGGAAAATTTGAATAACCTCACTCAGGATCCTCGCTTCATTCGTGGAAATGAGTACTGGCGGCTGGGATTGTATGAAGAAGGCCGGGCAGAGTTTGAAGAGTTACGCCTCTCAAGAGAATTGGATGTTGTAGACACTTTCCGTCTGACCAAATTTTTCCTGGACATCGGTCTATATCGGTCTGCCGTCTTTTCCGCCAGGCAGGTGCTTACCCTTGGTGGATTAGATGATACATCCACATTCAATGCTCCCACCTATTTCAACCATGTCCGCTTCGGGGCATATTATCGTGAGATGGTAATGCAGTCTGCTCAGGAAGAAGGTTTGGATCCCCTCATGCTATTAAGCCTGATCCGTCAGGAAAGTCTCTTTGAAGGATTCATTCAATCTTCTGCAGGTGCTAAAGGATTGATGCAGCTCATACCGGATACTGCGCGTCAAACATCTGCAAATATGGGTTGGCCGGAAGTGTATGATGACGATGATATTTATCGTCCATTTGTAAATATTCGGTTGGGCAGCCATTACCTGCGGCAGCAGATTGACTTTCTGAGTGGGGATATGTACGCAGCGCTGGCCGGATACAACGCCGGACCAGGCAACGCGCAAATATGGCGCGATCTCTCAACGGGTGATCCGGATCTGTTCCTGGAAATTGTCCGGTACAAAGAAACCCGGCAATATATTCGCAGCATTGTTGAACTTTACAACATCTACCGCATGTTCTACTGCCGGGTTCAATAAATTATTTAGCTAACTAACATTTGGACCGGTGTTTCGATCACCTGTTTGAGAGCTTGCATAAATTTCGCAGCCTCCACACCATCAGTTACGCGGTGATCAGCTGAGATGGTAATTTTCATCCTTTTTCCTGGAGATACAATACCATTTTTAATTACAACAACATCACGTGCTGAAGCCACAGCCAGGATGGCGGATTCTGGCGGGTTGATAATTGCAGCAAAGTTTTCAACATCAAACATGCCCAGGTTGGAAATTGAGAAGGTTGACCCTTCTATATCCTCAGTTTTTACCTTGCCGCTTCTTACGCGGTTGGCCATTTCTTTTACTTCACTATTGATCTCTCGCAGATCTTTTATGTCAGCATCCCTGACTACAATTGTTAATAAGCCGCCATCCACTGATACAGCCACGCCGATATGGATGTGCCCATGTTGGACGATCTCATTACCGGATATGGATGAATTCAAATTGGGGTACTGGCGGAGAGCCAGAGCAACTGCTTTGATGATGAAATCATTCACTGAGATCTTCTGATCATCTGGCAACAAAGAATTTATCTGGCTGCGAAGATCTAGCATCCTCTCGACATCAATGTCTGAGGTCAAATAAAAATGTGGTACGGCTTGTTTTGAATCCAACATTCGCCTTCCAATAGCAGAACGAAGTTTGCTGATCGGAATCCGCTTATCCTCCGGTATCGATCCTTGACGGGAAATTTTATTGAAAGACAATGATGAACTAGTATTATTACTCTCAGCTTGCGATGTTGATTTTATTGCGAGTTCTACATCTTTCCGAACGATCCTACCGGAAGGTCCGGTACCGATCACATTAGAAAGATCGATGTTTTGTTCTTTGGCTAAATGGCGCGCAAGTGGGGAAGCTGCGACGGTTCCTGATGATGATGGAATTAAGTTTGGTAAAGGAACCACTGACTCTTTTTCAGCTTTTACTTCTGGAGTTTCTTCAGCTACTTTGGCTTTTGCTTCTGGAATTTCATCAGCTACTTTGGCTTTTATTTTTGTAGAACTCTCCACTTTTTCACCAGCGGCACCGATTATTGCAATTGGTTCGAACCAATTGGAACGCTGGTGCCTTCCTCCACAACCAATTGCAAAACGACCCCACTATAAGGTGACTCGACTTCAACTGTCGCTTTATCAGTCTCAATCTCCGCCAGGATCTGGCCTTTTTCAACCGGGTCATTCACCTTTTTCAGCCAGCGAACCAGGTTTCCCTCTGCCATATCAAAACCAAGTTTAGGCATGGATACTAGTGTCAGCCATTACAACACCTCCTTTACCGCCCGAACGACATCCGCAACTTGAGGTAAAGCAGATTGTTCCAATGCCTTGCTATAAGGAAGTGGTACTTCTGCCTGGGCAACCCTCTTTATGGGAGCATCAATATAATCAAAGGCTTGCTCATAGATCCGTGCCGCAACTTCTGCACCAACACCGTAGGACTTCCAACCTTCTTCTGCTACAACTGCACGGTTGGTCTTCTTGAATGATTCAATAACGGGTTCCATATCCAATGGACGCAGGCTTCGCAGATCCACCACCTCAGCTTCGATCCCTTCCTTAGCCAGCTCGTCAGCTGCTTTTAGGGATATTTCCAGCATCTTGCTGTACGTGATGATGGTAACATCCTTCCCCTCACGCTGTACTTTCGACTTGCCAATGGGAACTGTGTAATCGCCATCGGGAACTTCACCTTTTGTCTGATAAAGAGTGGCATGCTCGATGAAGAGGATGGGGTCATTGGACCTGATGGCTGATTTCAGCAATCCTTTGGCATCTGCCGGCGTGCCGGGAGCCACTACCGTGAGGCCGGGAAAGTGCGCGAAAATTGCATCAGGGGTTTGTGAATGAGTTGCCCCAAGCTGCCTGCCGCCGCCGCTTACAGTGCGGATCACCATTGGAAGGACCATTTGCCCGCCGAACATATAATGAAGCTTGGCAGCTTCATTTACAATATGGTCCATTGCAGCAAAGGCGAAATTGATTGTCATCAGCTCAGCCACCGGGCGTAAACCGGTCAATGCTGCTCCTATTGCTCCCCCAATGATGGCACTTTCTGAAATTGGTGTGTCTTTTACCCGATCAGCACCAAAGTGATCGTAAAATCCTTTGGTAACCGCATAGGTACCACCCCAAACCCCCACTTCTTCCCCCATGATAAAAACTTTTGGATCACGTTCCATCTCTTCCCATAAGGCTTGTGAGATCGCTTCACGCATGGTTATCCTGGCCATATCTCAAGCCCTCGATTCTTCATAATAAATATTCTTAAAAAGATCTTCCTGTGCAGGAAAAGGACTGGCTTCAGCAAATTCGATCGCTTTATCCACCTCTGTAAATGCCAGTTTATGCTGTTCTGCGAGTTCTTCTACTGTAACAATATTATTCTTTTCAAGAAATTTTTGGTAAATACCAATCGGGTCGTTTTCCTGCCAGCGATGAACTTCATCCTGGTGACGATAACGTTCAGGATCACCCATGGAGTGACCGCGGAATTGGTAGGTTAACACTTCCAGGAAATATGGTCCGTTTCCGTCCCGTACCTGTGGAAGGATTTTTTCAGCAGCCTTACGAACAGCCAGTGATATCCATTCCATCCACCTGTGATGCAGGTATGCCGTACCCTTTGGCTTTTTGGCTAATATTGGATACAGCTGATGCACGGTCTACTGAAGTGCCCATACCATATTGGTTATTCTCACATACCCAAAGCACAGGAAGATCCCAGACTTTTGAAAGATTTAGAGCCTCATGGAAGAATCCGATATTTGAAGCACCGTCCCCGAAAAAGCAGATCGTCGCAGCTTTATTATTCTGGTATTTATCACCCAATGCCAGACCTGAAGCAAGTGGAAGATGTGAGCCTACAATGGCATGCCCGCCATAAAAATTCTTGCTTACATCTGCCATATGCATGGACCCACCCCGCCCTTTGGAACAACCGGTTTCTTTACCTAAAAGTTCAGCCATAACCTCGTTTGCAGATAGACCGCAGTTAATGGCAATACCATGATCCCTATACGCTGTGATAACACGGTCTGCCGCGATTCTGGCAGAGATGATTCCCGTACTGACTGCTTCCTGACCTATGTAAAGATGTAAAAAACCGCCAATTTTTCCCTGTTGGTAGAGTTCGGCCGCTTTTTCTTCGAGCCGGCGGATAACCACCATCTCGTGGTAAAGTTTTATGTATTCTTGTTTTTCCACATTACATCCTTCAATTTAGTGATAATTTCTTGAGAAATTGTAACACCCTGAAACATTGATATTCAACTTCATCTTATATCATGATTATACATAGGTTATTCATTAACCTATAATTCGAATTATGCTGCTTCAAATAAAGATTAAATCCTCCCCTTTTGGAAATCTATCGGGGGAGGATTTATTGGAGCTAAGATCATTATACTCAAACGGGAACTGATACTTGCGGCAAGTGAGATCGAATTTCCTGTGTGTCAAAGCTTGGCACACAATCATCCAGTCTTCCTCGCAAATAAGCATCATAAGAACTCAAGTCAAAATTTCCATGACCAGAGAGGTTGAACAGGATCACCCTCTTCTCACCTTTCGCTTTTGCATCCATCGCCTCGATAATCGCCCCACGGATGGCATGGGCAGATTCAGGCGCCGGTACCAATCCTTCAGTTCGGGCAAATAACAAAGCAGCTTCGAAAGTGGCGAGCTGTGGTACAGCAATTGCTTCGATCAAACCGGCATCATATAAAGCAGATAATTGAGGAGCCATTCCGTGATATCGCAATCCTCCAGCATGGATCGAAGCTGGCACAAAGTCGTGACCCAGCGTATGCATTTTTACAACAGGAGCCATCTTTGCCATATCGCCAAAATCAAAATCATAAACTCCAGCTGTCAGTGAAGGGGCAGCAGTCGGCTCCACTGCCAGTAGGCGGGTTCGTTGACCATCCTTTAGATTCTGACGGATGAATGGGAATGCGATACCGGAAAAGTTCGATCCGCCGCCGACGCATCCGATCACCACATCCGGGTACTCTCCAGCCATATCCATTTGCATCAAAGCTTCTTCACCGATCACGGTCTGGTGCAAAAGTACATGATTAAGGACTGATCCCAAGCCATATTTCTTGGTTCCATTTGAATTTACCGCAACTTCCACTGCTTCTGATATGGCAATTCCCAAAGTTCCCGGGTGATTCGAATTTTCAGCCAATACTTTCTGTCCGCTCATTGTTCGATCTGTTGGGCTGGAAAATACCTGGGCACCATATGTTTCCATGACCATCCGCCGGTAAGGTTTTTGATCATAAGAAACACGCACCATATAAACTTCCAGATCAAGATCAAACATGGCGCATGCCATCGAAAGGGCTGTGCCCCATTGACCAGCACCAGTTTCTGTTGTCATGGCATGAGTTCCAGAGATTTTATTGTAGTAAGTCTGCGCTACTGCACTATTGGATTTATGCGATCCCGAAGGAGAGACCCCTTCCATTTTGTAGTAGATATGGGCAGGAGTACCGAGTGCTTTCTCTAATCGGACGGCTCGAAGAAGCGGTGTTGGCCGCCAAAGTTTGTAGATCTCTCGAACTTCCTCCGGAATATCCACATACCGGTCCTGCGAGATTTCCTGCTCAATAAGCGGCATGGGGAATATCACAGATAAAAAGTCCGGTGTTACCGGTTCAAGTGTACCCGGGTGAAGGACCGGAGTTGCTGGAACAGGAGAATCTGCTGCAATGTTATACCAGCGTTTAGGGAGATCAGATTCAGAAAGGGTAAAACGGGTTGGTGTGTTCATAGATGCCTCCAAAAATATAATATAGCGGCGCGTCTCCAGATATGGGGACGAACGCGCCAGGCATCCGTGGTACCACCCCGGTTAGGCTGAGAAAACAAAAATCCGCCTGATGCGACGGATAGGATGAAAGCCAGCCTCACTCATTTCAGGTACGGCGATATTCTGCTTATACCTTTTACCCAGATAACGGTGGTATTTCCGGCTCGGGTTACTCAATAATTAATCGTTCGCCCTGCAGCTCCAAGGTCCATTCCATCTCCGCGTTCGGGCAGCTTCTCAATTTTCGCTGCTCCCTGTACCGCCGTTTGGCGATGTACTCGTCCTCTTCAAAGCTTTTATTGTTTTGATTATTATAAATAGTAAATTTTTATTGTCAATAGGGAAAATCAGGCTTTGGATGATTTTATCAAAATCCCTTCTACCCGCGGGCGATCAAATACCCGCCACCCAGTAAAGCCAGAACGCCAATGATCCTGGAAATGGATATTGGGTGAACTGGGACACCAAGCCAACCGAAATGGTCAATAATAACCCCTAGTACCAGTTGACCGGTAATGATAAGCGTGACCATTAAGGTTGAACCGAGCTTGGGAAGGGTGACACTAATGGTTTGATAAAGGATGACTCCAAATACACCTGCTCCGAGCATATACCATGGCAATGTGTTCCAGATCCGGATCTTTTCTCCCCCGCGCAGGTACAACAATGCTCCGGAAAGGATCATTCCACTCAAATGTATGATAAAACTGCTGGCCGTTCCCCCTACTTTCTGTCCCATGGCTCCGGCGATGGGAGATTGAATCCCAACTGCTGCACCGCCAATTAATCCAACAATGATGACCCATAGATCTTTGAACATCCAGCCCTCCACATCAACTTAAATTTCACTTATTAGTGTTTCCATTATATATCAAGCATTAATCAAAAAAGGATGTCGGAATATTCCGACATCCTAATTATTATTCTAAACTAGAAAAATTCTTCGTGTTTCTAATCGCAATTATTTGCTATATTTTATTGCTGCCTGCGCTGCAGCCAAACGCGCTATCGGTATACGGAATGGTGAGCAGCTGACATAGTTGTTGCCGATCATGTGGCAGAATTCAATGGAGGAGGGGTCTCCACCATGTTCACCACAGATACCCACTTCGAGGTCCGGGCGGGTCGAACGGCCATCATCCACAGCCATCTTCATCAAACGGCCAACACCATCCCGATCCAATTGCTGGAATGGATTCTTGGGGAGAATACTCTGTTCGACATAGGTGATGAGGAAGTTTCTTTCCGCATCGTCACGGCTGTAACCAAAGGTCATCTGGGTCAGGTCGTTGGTACCGAAGGAGAAGAACTCGGCATAGCCGGCAATTTCTGCAGCTGTTACACAGGCACGCGGAATCTCGATCATCGTTCCAAATTTATAGGAGAAAGTGACTTTTTTCTCTTCCATGACCTGTTTGGCTATGCGCTCCAGGCGGGGTTGAATCCATTTCAACTCATTGACATGTCCGGTTAATGGGATCATGACTTCCGGTTTCGGTTTGAAACCATCAATAGCAGCATTCGCAGCAGCTTCAAAGATGGCTCGCACCTGCATTTCAACGATCTCGGGCATTACGATGCTTAATCGGACGCCACGCAATCCCATCATCGGGTTGCTTTCGTGCATGGTTTCAACTGCTGTGAAAAGTTTCTCCAGGTCGGCAATTTCCTTGGTATCGCCTTTTCCGACTGCATACTGGGAGAGATTTTCGATCCGTTTGGCGACGATCTTCTCGGCCAATTCTTCACCACCGGGCAGGAATTCGTGCAGCGGGGGGTCAATGAGGCGAATAATGACAGGATAACCGTTTTTATCCTTCTCGTTATCGATCATAGCCCGGAATAAACCTTCGAAATCTGCACGTTGTGACGGAAGCAGTTCGTTCAAAGCTTCGGTGCGTGCTTCGCTGGTTTCAGCCAGGATCATGCGTTGAACGATGGGTAATCGTTCGGTTTCGAAGAACATATGCTCAGTACGACATAGACCGATACCAACCGCACCATACGATCGAGCGCGCTGGGCATCTTTCGGGTAATCAGCATTCGCCCAAACCTGCAATCCGCGAGTAGGTGAACCCTTCGGACCTTTCCTCATCCCTTCTTTAGCACAAATATCATCTGCCCATTTGAGGAGGGTAAGTAGATCCTTCTGCTCATCAAGTGATGGTGCCACAACAGGAACTTTTCCCAGGAAAACTTCACCGGTGGTTCCATCAACTGAGATCCATTCACCTTCTTTAACAGTGACATCATTGGCTACCATCAAGCGCTTGTCCATATCGATCTTGACAGAGGACGCACCAACGATACAAGGTACACCAAACTGACGGGCAACAACTGCAGCATGAGAAGTGGCTCCACCTTCACTGGTTAAAATACCTTTTGATGCCAGCATGCCATGTACATCATCCGGTTTGGTGAAAGGACGGACCATGATGACATCCTGTTTATTCTCTTTTGCCATACGTTCAGCCGTATCTGCAGTGAAGTAAATTTGACCGACTGCAGCTCCGGGAGAAGCATTAACACCTGAAGCATAATAATGTCCGTCGGTCTTGGCTGCTTTGATCGCCTTTGGATCGAATTGGGGGTGCAAAAGGGTATCGACGTTTTCAGGAGTAACACGGTTGACTGCTTCTTCCTTGGTGATCAACCCTTCGTTCACCATATCCACAGCCATTTTCACTGCAGCCTTCGCTGTGCGCTTGCCATTACGGGTCTGCAGCATCCACAATTTTTTATTCTCAATGGTAAATTCAACGTCCTGCATATCCTTGTAATGCTTTTCAAGCATATCGGTGATATCCATGAACTGTTTGTAAGCATCGGGGAGATCTTTTTTGAGATTTACGATTTTTTCGGTATTACGGATGCCGGCAACAACATCTTCGCCCTGTGCATTCAACAGGTAATCCCCGAACATGACATCCTCGCCAGTTTGCGGGTCACGGGTAAAGGCAACACCGGTTCCAGATTCCCAACCCATATTACCAAAAACCATGGTGACAATATTGACCGCAGTGCCCAGATCGTCAGGAATATTGGTCGCACGGCGATAATCAACAGCCCGCTTACCATTCCAGCTCTTAAAAACAGCTTCGGTAGCCAGTTCAAGTTGCTTAATTGGCTCCTGTGGGAAAGCGAAGCCATTGTTTATAGTTACTTCTTTGAATTTTTCGGTGAGGATTTTGAGATCAGCAGCTGTCAGATCTGTGTCGTTTTTTGCGCCTTTTTGGTGTTTGTAAGCTTCCAAAACATCTTCAAAAGCCTCATCGGGCATCCCAAGGACAACAGAACCGAACATCTGGATCAATCGACGATATGAATCGTAGACAAAGCGTTCGTTACCGGTCAACTTGACCATACCCTTGGCTGTTTTGTCGTTCAAACCGATGTTTAATACGGTATCCATCATCCCCGGCATGGAGAACTTTGCCCCGGAACGACATGAAACCAACAAAGGATTGGCAGGATTGCCAAATTTCTTTCCGGAGGCAATCTCCACCTTTTTTAATGATTGCATTACCTGATTCCACATACCAGCCGGAAATTTTCCTTCAGCCTGATATGCATTACAAGCTTCTGTGGTGATCGTGAAAAAAGGTGGCACTGGTAAATGAATACGGGTCATTTCTGCCAGGTTGGCACCTTTGCCGCCCATTAACCCGCGTACTTTATCCCAGTCGCCTTTTACGTATTTTTCGGCCTGCTCCACTTCATTGAATAAATAAACCCACTTTTTTGCCATACAACCTCCAAATTATACAAAGATATGGAATTAACCTGTTCATTCAGGATAATTGTTAAATTTTTTAAACTAATTTTGGATTTTACCATAAAATGACTATACAATTACATGGAAATGGAATAATTGCTAATTGTTTATTGTTTTCTGTGAATTTTTACTTCATTTATGTGATAATTTAGTGTATGATTTGTTAAGTAAATGTAAACTGATTGGATATCAATATAGGTAATAATGAAGGAGACATTTTTTCCCGGAGGTAGTATGAAGGTTTTGGTCATTGACGATGACCCTGCTATGACAGAACTGTTAGCTTTATTGCTTCGACCTGCCACCCAGCAGGTTATTACTGCTAATTCAGGTTCTGATGGTGTTTTATTGGCAAAAAACGAGTTTCCCGATGTGATTATCCTTGACCTGATGATGCCTGAAATGGATGGTTATCAAGTTTGTAACGCCATTCGCCCTTTCAGTACAGTGCCGATTTTAATCCTCTCGGCTTTAGATATGCCTGGAATGGTTTCAAAAGCATTGGATGCAGGTGCTGATGATTACTTAATCAAGCCGGTTGCCAGCAGTATCCTGATCGCCCACCTAAATAATCTGATTCGCCGTGCCACTGCGCCGATCATGAATAGTTCAATCCATCAAGGACTTTGATATTTCACCAAAAGGAAAACATTGTGCAGACCTGTTCCCGCTGTTATACACAATCATCAGATAATGCAATTTTTTGTACCGGCTGCCAGAGCGACCTGCGAGAATTTTCATCAACAGCAATAGCAATAAAAGAATTCCAGAATAACCCAAGAGTTGAGTTAGTTCGTATCAGTATTTATCAGGATGCATGCCCGGAATGCCATTCCCACCAGGGTACCTTTCCCAAAAATGCCGTTCCACGGTTACCACATTCAGGGTGTTCGCACAATGAAGGGTGTCGCTGTTTCTACGAACCCTTCCTGGATGTTTTATATCCTTAACCCATTTTCTTAATTGTCTCACTTATTTTTTCAATTGCATCATTTCGAGATTTAATTGAACCAGCGGCCTGCTCTTCTTTTAAGAAATCCAGGCATTTTCCAATTAATACTCCGGGAGTCAAATTAAATTCTGCGGCAATCTCATCCCCATTAAGCAGTGGTATGGGATCAATGATCTCCGATTTCTTATTCCACCAGGCTTCCCATAAAAATTGAATTCTCTCGAGTATAAGTCTCCATTTTTCAGGGCTAAGGTCTAGCTTGTGAGAGGCTAAATGATTCCCTAAATACAGTAAGGTGGTTGCTATACCTGCGGATCCATTCACTTTAAAGAATTGATATGCCTCCCTCCTGGTGAGAGAATCGGTTTCATTTACCAATTTCTCCAATGACCCGAAGGTTGTGATGAGGATTGTAATAAAATGGGTTTCCTCACGGCTTAAATTCATCCCTTTGATATTTTTCAACCCAAATGAATTTGGTTTCCCGAGCATTTTTTGGATTAAATATAGCAAATTACCGATATGTAATAGTTGGTTTATATTTCTATCGGGCGTAAACTTTTGATCCAAGTATGTTATTAGTTCCTGACGATATTGATCCAGAACTGAACCAGCCATACCATAGAGCAGTGATCCGTGGTCAGTATCGCCACTTTTTCGGGTGATCGCGTTGATTAGTTGAACAATTTCCCCTGAGCTGGAGAAATCCATTTTCGTTTGAAAAACATCTCCATGGTGAATTGAATCGTCGTCTACAGATGTTTTAATTCCAGGGAAGAGGATAGAAAATACACCCAACCAATCGAGTGCCCGGAATGCAACTGAGACCTGGTCGAGGGCAGCAATCTTGAATAACTCATCTCTTTTTCTTTCAGCAGATGAGAATTCGAGAAGAGGTACTCCTATTTTTAATAGCTTTCTGGTTTCTTCTGCAATCTTATAATTGCCTTCTGCTGCAAAACGGATAGCCCGTAAAACCCGAATCGGGTCATCGGTGATGGAACTTGAACAACATGCCTTAATGATTTTATCCCGTAAATCTTGCGCACCACCCAGAGGGTCGATCAATTTCTGTGGATCATTAATATTGACTGCCATGGCATTGATCGTAAAATCTCTGCCCAATAAATCAGAATCGATTGTGTTGCCACGCATCCTTGAGAAATCCAAATATTGAATTGCCTCACCATGGTCTGAGAAAACTAACCGGTAAGCTTCTCTTTCTGCATCGAGGGGGTAGAAATCTGTGTGTAACTCATGGCTGACTTTTCGGGCTATCTTTTCAACATTGGAGACTACTGCAAAATCCAGGTCATTTACCTGTTGGTTTAATAACGCATTCCGAACAGCTCCTCCGACAAGATATACACCAGTCTCTGCGGTTAGAATTTTCTGGATTCGATAAAAAAGTGGTTGGAATGTCATGGGTTTGGTTAAAGGGATATAGGAAATAAGAAATCGTTCTTTACCACGAATGGATTTTGCAGCACGGGAAACTTGTTCGGGGGAACCACCCTGACAGATGATGCTGGATCCAATTCTGGCAATCCACCTGCCTGTAAAGGGGTTGAAAGAATCCCGGGGATTTATCATTGTCACGAAATTATTCTTCCGGTCGGTATTTTTCCAGGTCCACTACACCAATAAAAGGTAAATTTCTATAATATTCATCAATATCCAGGCCATAACCGAATACGAATTTATTCGGAATAATGAAACCGGTATATTTGAGTGGAACATCCTCTTCACGCCTCTCCGCTTTATCTAAAAGCGTGCAAACAACGAGGCTTTTCGGATGACGGGTTGTAAGGATCTCCAACACAGATGCGATCGTGCGGCCACTATCGACAATATCTTCAACGAGGATGACGTTCTTTCCTTCAAGGCTGGTATTCAAGTCCAGGGTAATGCGAACATTTCCAGTGGATTCTCTGGCCCCGGTCCCATAAGATGACACCGCCATGAAATCCACTGACAGGTGCAGGTCAATTTGACGCATCAGATCAGTCAAGAATAGCACTCCACCACGGAGAATACAGATCAGGAGTACTTCTTCTCCTTTATAATCGCGGGTAATTTCCTGACCAAGTTCCGCGATCCGTTTTTGAAGCTGCTCATTACTAACAAGTATTTCAGCAAGAAAGTCTTTATAGTCCTGCATTTTTCACCTAAGAATAATTATCGGCCTGGAACTTCATGATGCTTGCGGCATCTGGCTTCATAAAGCTCGGAAGCACCAACAATGACCACTGGATCATTGTAATTCGCCGGTTTACCATTTACCAGTCTTTGCGTCCGGGAAGCCGGTTCACCACAGGTCATGCAGATCGCCTGCAATTTATCCACTTTTTCTGCGCTTGCCATCAAAACAGGCATAGATCCAAATGGTTCACCGCGAAAATCTGAATCCAAACCCGCGACAATAACCCGGAGATCCCTGTCAGCAAGTTCTCCGATCAGATCCACGATCTCAGCATCAAAAAACTGGGCTTCATCTATTGCTACAACTGTCGTATCTGGTTTCAGATGGTTAAGAATGTCCCGGACTTTATTTACCGGAACAGCATCATATTCGGAACCAGCATGTGATTTTACCTTTTCTACGGCATAACGATTATCTATGGCAGGTTTGAATACTTGAACTTTCTGCCTGGCAATCGTAGCCCTGCGCAGCCGTCGGATTAATTCGTCTGTCTTTCCACTGAACATAGAACCACAGATCACTTCCACTATTCCGGTATGATGGATCATAACCTCACCTTTTAAAGATAATATTACAACAGGCAGATGCTTTTGCATCTGCCTGTTAAGTGTACATGAATTTATTGGTTACAACAATATCAGACAGCGATCTCTTCAGCTGCTGCAGGAAGTTCATAACCCATTGATCGTAGTTTTTTCTTTGAATCAATCAATGATTTACGTCCGAATCCTTCGATTGCCAGGACTGCAGCTTCACCCTCACCTAATTTGGCGATAAACTGTCCAAAGTTGGTGATCTCGACTTTTTCAAGTGCAGCAATTGCACGGGCAGTCAACTCAAGTTCAACGATCGGTCTGTCTGGAGATGTGCGTTCGTTTTCGCGGGAAGTTTTCTGATCAGCGAAACTTTGCCGAGCTTGTAATTTTTTATAGAAGCGATCCACCTGACCTTCGATGTCGATCAATCTTTGTTGTTGACCGGTAAAGAACGGGTGACATTTGGAACAAACTTCCGTGTGAATTATCTTTTTTGTAGAACCGGTTGTCCATGTATTGCCACAAGCACAAATAACCTGGGCATCTGGAAAATAGTTTGGATGGATGTCTTTTTTCATTTCTGTTTTTCAATCCTCTCCCCGCAGGGAACCAGCAAGTTAGTCCTGCGGCTGTGTAACAATGCTAACGCGTTTTCTTCCGTCAGGTAAAGTCTGGAATTCAACAATTCCGGGAGCTGTTGCGAATAGAGTATCGTCTTTGCCTACACCAATATTTAATCCCGGTTTGATATGTGTACCACGCTGGCGAACTATAATATTTCCGGAAAGAACAATTTCACCGGCATATTTTTTTACTCCCAGCCTTTGAGCATTACTATCTCGACCGTTGCGGGATGAACCGCCACCTTTTTTATGTGCCATTTGTCTTACTCCACAGAAATTGATTCAATCAGTAAACGTGTATATTTTTGGCGATGCCCGGTTTTAACACGAATTCGTTTTTTAGGGCGGTATTTGAATATGATCACTTTAGGACCCTTAAATGTTCTGCCACATTTGCTTTTATGGATACATTTTTTAAATATGGGGTTCCTACTGAGATCTTATCTTCATCCACGAGCATCAAAACGTTTTCAAGAACTAATTTCGTTCCTTCTTCGACCGGCAGCAGATCTACTTCTATCATGCTGCCCTCGACGGCTTTAAATTGTTTGCCGCCACTTTCAACAATAGCGTACTTCATTCCTTTTTCTCCAATCTTCACTTCGCCATAATCCACGCGATTCTCGCCCGTTTATGGGGAAGTTGGGGATACATATATATACCCTAGCAAACCAGCCAGGGCACGGTGTTGTCTATTATAAAGCATCCCATCCGTAATTGTCAACATGTATTATCCAGGACATATCAGGTTTTAAGTGGAATCTTCGTTACCCGGGTATAAGATTAATATTCAGTTATACTTAAAAAACCATGATCCAAGTCCATCGCGAATCAATTCAAATAAAATTTCCCTGTTCGATTGGCGTACTATCTGATACACATATTAGCGGTAGATTAAACCAATTGAATCCGGCCATCATCCAAATTTTCCAACGTGAAAAGGTGCAAATAATCCTTCATCTTGGTGATATCTCAGATTTCAGAATTATTACTGACCTAAATCAAATAGCTACAGTTTTTGTGGTCAGGGGAAATCGCGACTTTGCCCTTTTGAACAATATCCCTTTCGCCATCGAATTGGATGTCACTGGAATAAAGATCGGTCTAACACACGGTCATGGCCGCCTGCTTGAGTACCTTTTAGAAAAAGTCCATTATATTGCAGTTGGTTTCCGTTTTAATAGGTACCGCCGATTACTCGATTCACTTTTCCCGGAAGCAAAGATCAAATTATTTGGGCATACACATTCAGCTTTTATCCGCTGGATTGATGGTGTTCTATATTTTAATCCCGGGGCAGCTTGCACAGAATCCCCTCACGATCCGCACCCTTCAATAGGAATCCTTCGCCTGGAGAATCATGAAAAAATCCAGGCAGAGGTCGTACTCCTGTAATCCCATTTAACTTTCTTTTCGTAATTCTTCCAAAGCTTCTTCTACACCTTTTTGCTCAGCTTTGAGATCCTTCAAGTATTCTTCCAACATCTCAATTTTCTCTTCGCGGGTATAGAATTGGCGTTCAAATCCCTGTTCTTCACCACAATCGCAACCACCACCATGATGATGTTCATGGCAACCGCAGGAACATGACTCAGAACCGCATTCGCATTCCTCATCCTCGTAATTGAATGCTTCTTCTTTCATTTTTTTCTTATCTTTTTTAGACATTTTAGTCCTCCGAATTTCATAAGTATATCACCCACGTATTTTATTATTGTTAGAAACCTAATAGAAATGTCTAAAATAAGTCCATCAAATTTGTAAATTTACCATAACAACACTACAAGATTCTTAAAATATTGACCAAAAAACAGATTCGACTTGCGTTCACTTTTTTGTAAGTGTAGAATATTGAAGGAGATAATACCATATCAGGTATTATTTCAATTTCTCTTTTCAACCTTAAGGAGGTTATGATGAGATCAAAGTTGTATATCGTAATGGCTGTTATTATGGTTGCTGTTATGGCATTATCTGCCTGTACACCAGCTCCGACAGCTGCACCAGAACCACCAGTTGCCCCTGCAGCGCCGACCGCAGTTCCACCAACGGCAGTTCCACCGACAGCAGTACCAGAGCCAACAGCAATCCCTTATGTATCTTGTGGCACGGCAGATAAACCATGTGTCATCACATTTGTCCCATCTGGCGAAACTGGCAAGATCACACTTGCTGGTCAAGGTATTGCTGATTGGCTGAGCACAGAGACTGGATTAAGCTTCCAGATCGAAGTGGGTACAAGTTTCGCTGCTTCAATTGAGGCTATGGGCGCAGGGAAGGCACAGATTGGTTTCTTAAATACTTTCTCTGTTCTTCTTGCCGATGCCAAGTATGGGATTGACCCAGCACTTGCAACAGTCCGCAAATTGGCAGTAAATGAAATGAGCCCGGACAAAGATTTAGTTGGTACTATGCAACCCTATTATCGTGGTCAATTTATCACCCAGGCAGACTCCGGAATTACAACACTCGCTGATTTGAAAGGCAAGACATTCTGCTTTGTCGACCCCAACTCCACTTCTGGTTATATTGTTCCCAATATCATCATGAAAGCAAATGGAATCGATGCAGAAGCTGGCGATGTTACAGCCACGAATGCTGGTTCACATCCAAATGTTGGTATGGCAGTATATAAAGGCGATTGTGATGCCGGTGTAACTTACATTGATATCCGCAAAGATGCATCTGCAAAACTTGCTGCAACCTATCCGGACATCATGGAAAAAGTAGTTGTTTTCTATGATAACCGATCCGATCCCCAATGATGGTATCCAATTTGTACCGAATTCTTGATCCTACTTTAAGAAAGACAATTGTCGATGCATTCTTGAAGCTTGTCGCAGACGAAGCAGGAAAACAATTATTGAAGGATCTATATAATATCAACGGTTTGGTTGAAATTGAACCTACATTTTATGATGCATTTGCTGAAACAAACATGACCGCTGCAGGTGTTGATCCTGCTTCATTGGTGAAGTAAGGCTTAATAAAACTGGCAGGTCGATCGACCTGCCAGTTTTTTATTAATTGGTATTATTCGTTTTATTGTATATAATAAAGACCTAATCTTATTTTACGGTTGGTAACCCAAATGTTAAAAATTGAAAATCTATGTAAAACCTATCCAAATGGGACACAGGCATTCAATGGTGTCAGTTTTGAAGTTCAAGAGGGTGAATTCTTGGCTGTAATTGGCTTAAGTGGCTCAGGAAAATCCACCTTACTTGCGATGTATTAATCGGTTAATCGAACCAACATCAGGAAAAATCACCTGGAATGATATTGATATTACTGCTGCTACTGGAAAAGAGATCCGAAATATTCGACGGCAAATAGGCATGATTTTTCAACAATTTAATCTGGTAAAAGGTCTTCTGTGAGAATAAATGTTCTATCACGGGTAGACTTGGCTATGTATCTACACTACCAAGTTTGTTTCATGTATTTTCGAAAGAAGATCATGAAAGAGTAAAAAAGAATTTGGAGATGGTTGGCCTGGAAGAAAAAATTGATGTTCGGGCTGATTCATTGTCCGGTGGACAACAGCAGCGTGTTGGGATAGCCAGAGCATTAATGCAGGAACCAAAACTGATTCTCGCAGATGAACCAGTTGCATCATTGGATCCAGTTCTGGCACATTCAATTCTAAAATATCTTGAAAAGTTGAATAAGGAATATGGAATGACCGTTATCTGCAGCTTGCATTTCCTTGATCTGGTCCATCGCTACGCAACCAGTGCAATTGCGCTTAAAGAAGGTTATTTGGTATTTGAGGGTTTACCAAAGGAAATTGATGATGTCCAGTTTAAGCAGATCTATGGAAAAGAAGCAGAAAGAATCGAAGTAATTTGATATCTCAAAAATACATTGAAATGAGATAAGAATAATGAATTCTGAAACTTCACAGAAACCTAAATCGAATATCGTACAAGCCTATGCCCCATATCTTTCCATCATAATTCCAGGATCTGGTCAGGTCATCCAAAAAAGGACTTGGCGAGGAATAACCATATTACTCTTCGCCTTTGTCCTTGGTTTTTTAGTCAATTGGGCATATGTAAATTATAAAATCGGGAAAATCCAAATCAGTGATGAAATATCCTTCAATTGGTTGCTTATCCCGTTATGTTTTATTTTATGTTTGGAACATATTTGACGCACAATTATTCTCGAAAAATAAAAAATCACCATTATTCATTGCGTTTTTATCCGCGGCAATTATTTTATATGTAATTGGTTGGTCTGTGACTGGCGTGAAACTTGATCGGCTTGTTACCCGCTTCAATGATGCGAAAGTCGGTCATGACTAAGCTTGTAAATCCAGATTTTTTCTCGACCACAGAAGGCGACAAAGTGGTCGTATGTGGATGGAAATGTTTATGGAATTATTCATCAGCAAAAATTGCTGGCAAAGAAGCGCCGAATGTCTATGTAAGTTCTAATGTAGGCCAGATCTTTGGACAAGAAGGGACAGTTACAGCCTCATCCTGGGCAGTCCTTTTTGGGAAAGCCACTAAAAACCAGCGTATCCCCGGATTTGAAACTGGAAAGATCATCGAAACAATCGCCATTGGTTTGTTGGCTACATTATTTTCTACGCTCCTGGCATTTCCCATCAGCTTCATTGCTGCCCATAATATCATGGAGAAAGTGCCGGGTGGAAAGGTAATATATTACATTTCGCGGACAATACTCAATATTGTCCGGGCAGTGGATACTGTCGTTTGGGGTTTGATCATTATTGTTTGGGTGGGGTTAGGCTCTTTCGCCGGTGTGATTGCCCTTACGATTCACTCTATTGCTGCCTTGGCAAAGCTTTTATCTGAGGAAATTGAACATATCGATCCAGGTCCGGTTGAAGCAGTCGAGGCTGCTGGTGGAAATTTCTTCCAGGTAATTCGTTTTGCGGTTATTCCCCAGGTCATCCCTTCATTTCTCTCCTATACTCTCCTTCGCTGGGATATCAATATGCGATCAGCGACAGTTATCGGTTTTGTGGCTGGTGGTGGAATTGGTTTCTTTGTTCTCGAAACCATCCGGATGGGTGGGTATCAACAATATGCAGCGGCATTATGGGCAGTGGCTGTGGTGATAATTATTGTTGATTATGTAAGCAGCAAATGGCGATTTAATATTCTGAAAGACCAACCCAAGAGTGTTGATAAAATACCTACCTGGAAAAAAGTACGAAATATTTTCTATATCATCCTGGGAATTGTTGTTTTCCTCTATTGTTGGGAGATCACCAAGATTAATTTAAAAAACCTCTTCGATCCAGGTCCGACTTTTGGACGTTTGCTAAAGGATTTTATTATTAATTGATCTATCACCCAAAGTTGTAAATAACGTTGTCCGGGAATTGATCGTCACTACAATGCAAGCTTTTATGGCAACAACATTGGGTGGGTTATTAGCAATTCCATTCAGCTTTCTTGCGGCTAAAAATCTTACCGGCAAAAGTGCATTTTCAGCATGGATTTTTTACCTTACCCGATCGGTCTTTAATGTACTTAGGTCAATCGAAGCATTACTTTATGTTGCCATATTTGTATTCTGGGTTGGTATTGGACCTTTTGCTGGCATGCTCGCTCTATCCATCACTACATTTGCGTTAATGGGGAAACTCTTTTCTGAGGCTATTGAAAATATCGATACTGGGACCATCGAAGCGGTTACATCCACTGGCGCGAACAAGATGCAATCGATCATGTATGCAGTTGTTCCACAAATTGTTCCGCCATTTTTATCTTACTTGATTTATCAATGGGATATTAATATCCGCATGGCTACAATCATTGGATTTGCAGGTGGTGGTGGAATTGGGCTAATGCTTTCAACCTTCTTTGGCAGCTTACAATATCATAAGGCTGGAACTGTTATCCTGGCAATTGTATTCATTGTGGCAATAATGGATCTCGCAAGTGCCAAACTCAGACAGAAGTTTATTTGATTATCTCCTATACAAAAGACTTTGAATCTGAATGTTGATATTCTGAAAAATTCGGTCATTTCCTTTCCTAATTAGAATTAAAAGTGACCTATATATTAGTGTCGTTCAATTCCATTGCGATTTTGCGGTAGAATTGAATAAACTATGAAGAAATCATTAATTTATATATTACTGGCTCTGCTTTTTAACTGCATGTAATTTTCCACTGTATGGGCCAATTACAGCCACCCCCAATATTACTCAGGCATATGAGACTATTCAAGCTGAGATCCTCACCATGCAGCCACTCCAAACGGGAGCCGCATTAGGAACGCCTTACCCCACATCGGTAACCCCCAGTCCCTCTACAGTAACCCCAACAAAGCTTTCCCAGACACTACTTCCATCCATGCCAGCACCAACCGCAGTCTGTGACCGGGTTCAACCAGGTAATCCAATCGATGTGACAATTCCTGATGATACGAGCATTCCTCCAGGGGAATCCTTTGTAAAAATTTGGCGCTTACACAATGCTGGTAATTGTACATGGACAACTGGATATACCCTGGTATGGTTTTCGGGTGAACAGCTTTCCAGAGAAAGAGCGTATTCATTGGAGCACGCCGTTTCATCTGGTAGTTCGGTAGATATTTCCATTGAAATGACAGCTCCGAGTATTCCTGGAACCTACCAGAGTAATTGGAAGCTGCAAAATAATAGTGGACAATTATTTGGAATCGGACCTGCGGGGAATTTGCCATTTTGGGTAAGAATAGTTGTCCCGAACATTGTAACTCCCACCTCTACACCCACACCTACAGCTACTCCAATTCCTACGGTTCTTAGCAGCGGAACGATCCAGGTAGGTGATGGTAATGGAGTAATCTTGGCTGAAATCACTCTGGGAAATGATCAAAATTCGGATATAAAGTTTTCAAATGGGCTGATCTCTTCGTTGAATAGTACAAGGTTCAGTTCCCCGTTGACAAGTCTGCCAGATTATAATACTTGTGTAAATCTATTAAAAACAGAAGCAGCCATTCAGATAAATAATGATACCAAATTTAAATATTATTGCTTTAAAGATAATTCCAACCATAACGGATGGATTCAGATCCTGGGTTCTGGTGGACAGAACCTGGATTTAGAAATATTAACATGGAGTAAATAATGGGGTCACTTTATCTGGTAGCTACTCCGATCGGGAATCTACAAGACATCACCTTCAGGGCAATTGAAGTACTCAAATCTGTGGACCTGATTGCGGCAGAAGATACCCGCCAAACTATGAATTTATTGTCCCACTTTGACATCCATACGAAATTAACCAGTTACCACGAGTATAACAAAGAGACAAAAACTAACTCCCTGGTTGAATACATGGCGGATCATGATCTGGCGATTGTGTCTGATGCTGGAACACCTGCCTTGAACGATCCAGGTTACGAGATTGTGAAGGAAGCTGTACTGAGGGGAATTCGTGTAATACCCATACCTGGACCATCGGCACCACTTGCTGCCTTGACTGCTTCCGGGCTACCCACAGATCGATTTTTATATGTTGGATACCTGCCTCGAAAGCATACAGAACGCCTGAAGTTACTGCACGAGATAGAAGCCCACCCATATACCCTGGTGATGCTTGAAACACCGCATCGCCTTGTGGATGCACTAGTGGATTTACGTCAAGCACTGGGTAACAGAAAAATCGTTCTATGTCGAGAAATGACGAAGAAATTTGAAGAATTTATCCGGTTGGATCTGGAAGGGGCTGACGAATACTTTCTTACCCATGAGCCGAGAGGGGAATTCACATTGATCGTTGAGGGAGTTACCAATACAGATCAGGATCTCTGGCCGCAAGAAGAAGTAGAAGGTGAAGTTCGCCGGCGAATGGAAGAGCCTTTTCAGGCACGGATACTTGCCAAAGAGGTGGCAGCCCTTTCCGGGTGGAACAGCAAGGATGTTTACACAATTATTTATGAAAATAGAAAGTGATATGGAGCAATTATGAACCTGGATGATCTAAAGGAAATGCGTCGCATCGATTCGATGAATATGATTGGTGATATCGATGGTCTTCCAGACCAGATCGAGGCGGCAATACAAATAGCCAAAGATAATACCCTGCCCAATTGGACTGGTTTTGAGAATATTCTCATTTCTGGTATGGGTGGTTCTGCTATTGCTGGAGATCTATTAGCAGCTTATTTAGCTAAAAGTTGCCCCTTGCCAATCCTTTCCCACCGAGATTATGACCTCCCGGCCTGGGTTTCTGCAGAAAAAACACTTGGTGATCGCCTGTTCCCATTCAGGTAATACTGAAGAGACGCTTTCCACTTTTGAAGCTGCGAAAACGTTAGGGTGCAGGATCGTGGCGGTTACCACAGGTGGAAAATTGGCCGCAGCTACAAAGGCTGCCGGATTTCCTGTTTGGATATTTTAACCATACCGGGCAGCCACGTTCTGCTGTTGGCTTTGGTTTTGTCCTTCTTATCTCCATTCTATCCAAACTCGGATTGATCCCCAATCCGGAAAAGGATTTATTAGATGCTGTATCTTTGATGCGGAAAGAACTTGTCAAATATCAGCCTTCCAGCCTTGTAAATCAAAATCCCGCCAAGAGGTTGGCCGGGCAGTTGGTCGGACGAAACATTACAATAATTGGCTCGGGTCTCCTTGCTCCACTGGGTCGAAGATGGAAAGGCCAGATAAATGAACTGGCAAAGGCTATTGCTACATTCGATACATTACCTGAAGCGGACCACAACAGCATGGCCGGCACAACCAATCCTGATGAAGTACTTGTCAAGAATTTTGCGCTATTTTTACATTGCGATTCGGATCACCCCAGGAACAGCAAGAGAGCAAAGCTTACCCAGAATTCGTATATGGTCAATGGAATAAACACAGACTCATATATTGCAGCAGGAAATACGCCCATGGAGCAATTGTGGACAACACTGCATATGGGCGATTATGTGGCCTACTATCTGGCAATGTTGTATGATATCGATCCAACTCCAATCGACGCCATTCAGCATTTCAAGGTAGAACTGGGATAGCTTTCTTTCATCTAAAATTAGCTGTAAGATTAATGAATTAACCATCCTGTGGTATAATTTTGACCGCAATAGGGGAGAGGTCGCATAGTTTGGCCTAGTGCGCTCGCTTGGAAAGCGGGTATACCAAAAGTATCGTGGGTTCGAATCCCACCCTCTCCGCTGAAACCTGGTCTATATGGATCGGGTTTTTTTATACCAATCATTATTTTGGATGATATAACTAAAATATATTGAGTTGAAAAATTAAGTATAACTGATAAACAATAAATAGCCAATTACTGTAACCTGATACTAATCTAATTACAACATGGGGATACTAATCTAATACAACCCAGGCAACGATTGACTATCCACAAATAGAGGTTTATTCTAAATGGAAATAATATAATGATCCGTAGATTGAAATGAAGAAAATCAGGCATAATAACCCAATTATTCCTAGTATTGTGATCTTTCTGGCAGCAATATTGAGCCTGCTGGTTTTATATTCCATAGTTATACCCAAAACTACTGCTGTTTCCCAATTATCTCCAACTACGCTTGATGTTTTAGTGAAAGATACTCCATCCTCATCTTCTACGCTAACACAGCCTCCTACTACAGTTCATACAGACACTCCGACTATCCCTGTAACAAAAACTACGACCTCCACTCCTTATCCTGCAATTCATTTTAGGAAAGGACCTTATCTACTTTACACAGGCGACAATACCCGGATGGATGTGGTATGGCAACTGGATGATACGGAGAATTCGACTATTGAATGGGGCAACACCGATCAGTATCTCCTTGGAACCGCGATTACAGCAGAATATGGTACCAACCATTTGCACCGGTTTTCCATATCAAACCTGACGCCTGGTACAAAGTATTTTTATCGTGTGATTATTGGGAATGGAGGATCAACGGGAACTTTTATGACTGCTCCCAATGCAGAAGCGAAAGACCTGAAATTCTTTGCCTTCGGCGATACACGGGATGGTACCGAGATCCACGATAGTATTGACGGCCAAATCATTGCAGCATTTACGGATGATCCGGATTATCAGACCTTCATCCTCTCTCCCGGGGACATCGTGTCAGAAGGAGACCTGGATTGGATGTGGGATCGCCAACTTTTCGATCCGAAATTCAAGAATATACGCGAAGTATTCGCAAATTTATCTTACCTTCCAGTTATGGGTAATCATGAGGGAAGCGGTTCGTTATTTCAACAATACTTTCCCATGCCATTCGTCGCCCAGCGATACTGGTCTTTTGATTATGGACCAGCTCATATCGTAATGCTCGACCAATATTCCCCATATAAAACAGGTACTGATCAATACATTTGGCTTAAGGATGATCTCAGTTCTAGTAATAAAACATGGAAGTTCATCCTCCTGCATGAACCCGGATGGTCTGCCAGCGATAATAATATGACGGTGCAACGGGATATATTACCTTTGGTAGAACAATATGGAGTATCCATTATTTTTGGAGGACACAATCATTACTATGCTCGGTCTGAGGTGAATGGTGTGACTCACCTCACAGTTGGGGGCGGAGGCGCTCCTCTTTATGCCCCCAATTCTAATGCTTTACATGTTGTCACTGCCAGCAGGGCACATAGTTTTGTTGAGATCGAAATTCAAGGAAATACATTATCTGGAACTGCTTATGATTTGGATGGAAATGTAATTGACCAATTTTCCATCAGCAGGTAATTAAGCAACTGATACTCGCCTGTAACTTCAACCAATGAAATAATGATGTGATATCAACCGGATGGAATATCATCCTATGAGGATGCAAATCTCTATGGATTTGGAAAGAATTCTGCTTCCAGCATGGCGCAAAGTGCGTGATACACAGGCAAATGAAGCTCCTGGATTCTGAACGTCTGGGTGCCGGGTACACAGATTGCCACATCGCACAGTTTTCTCATTTCTCCACCCTCTTGACCGGTCAGACCAATGGATTTCATACCAATTGCGCGGGATATTTTTACTGCATTGATTACATTGGTAGAATTTCCGGTGGTACTGATCGCTAAGAGGATATCCTGCTCAAGGCCAAGTGCATACACCTGTTGAGCGAAAACTGTATCAGGAGACACATCATTGGAAAAAGCTGTTGAAAACGCTGATTGTCCCGTTAACGAAATAGCTGGTAAAGCTTCCTGGATTTTTTTACCCAACTCCAATCCATCTATCGGAAACAAATTCACCAATTTATTCAAAAATTGCTCATTAACTCGTCTTTGCCGCAGAAACCCTTTAAGCAATTCGCCGACAATATGTTCAGAATCTGCAGCACTGCCTCCATTACCACAAATCAATAATTTACCTTTTTGGTTATAACAATCCCTTATGAGTTGAAATGAAAGCAGGATATCTTCTTTACACTCTATTAAAGCTGGGTAGTTACTAAAAAGATCTTTATATATATTTTCAACCTGCGGTTTCCATTCCAATTTCTAAACCTCCAGTGAGTACGCAGCAATTCCAAGGGCAGCCGCGTCACCTAACTTATCACCTAACCCGGCAGGAAGGATCTTGCACCGGTTTGAAGATACAGATAGAGCTTCTTTCTTTATCACTTCCAGCGCAGAAGGAAGTAATAATTCTTTTTGATGGATGAAAATGCTGCCAATGATGATTGCTTCCGGATTCAATATATCAATTAATATCGCGATTCCCCTACCAAGATAAACCCCGGAAATATGAAATATCTCCTGCGCCAGAGGATCACCTTTTTCTGCAAATTCGCCGATTGTTTTTGCGGAAATCGATTGGACTGCATTTATATCCGGGCAGAAAGCCACTGATCGACCCAATTGAATTTGTTCCAATACCTTCATTCTTCCCAGTTGGGCAATTCCACCTCCGCTGCAGAATCCTTCAAATGAACCAGCTTTTCCATACCCGACTGGTCCACCATCCTCCATGCGAATATGCCCAATTTCGCCAGCCATATCATTTGTACCACTGTATAAAGCACCATTTACGATCAATCCGGCACCCATACCGGTCCCAAAAGTTAAGAACACAAAGTTTTGCAACCCCCTGCCTGCGCCCCATTTCAATTCTGCGATGGCACAGGCATTGGCGTCATTTTGGAGAACTGGACGTATTCCAAGTTCTTTTTCCATTATGTCTGAGATTCGAATATCATTCCAGCCAGGTAAATTTGGAGGAGATAGAATGATCCCATTTTGCGAATCCAATGGACCACCGCAACTAATTCCTACCGCCTGGACCTGATTGATGCCCAGGTTATGCTGTTCAAGAAGCTGTTTTATAGTAACTAAAATTAATTTGATCGTCGCATTGGGATCGTTGATCGGTGTGGGAAAAACTATTTTCTCTGAAATGAAAAAATCATCGGTGTATTTGGATGTGGGAGTTCCAGATTCCTTTGAAGTAGTACCTCCCAGAATAACCGAACACTTGGTTCCGCCGATATCTATACCGATTAAATTAGTCATTTTAATAATGGTTTGCTAACGCAGGTATATGTTTTTGAAATTCACTCAACCATATCTTATATTTTTGTAAATCGAATGGAGGATTGCCTTTGAGATAATGGTTCGAATAATGCTTTCCATCGATCTCCCAATGGATGAGGTAAAACGTCTGCCTACTTCGAATGGAGGAGAAATACCCGAGCGATGTCACTATATCAGCGCCAACAGATCTCTTTCCGTGTATTTCAATTTTGCCGGAATTGATATCTTCAACATCGTAAGATATTTCCACGTTATGATTAGTATCATTCACCACAACCAGCTCCTGCTTCCAGTTATCCGGCTCCTTCACCATCAAACATATATCTTGCTGGGAAGTTTTAATATATTCATAAGCCAGTTTTTTTTGCATGAAGTAATCCACTACAGCATCGGAAAACTGGGGCCAACCGTCGATTAAGTTCCACCAGATGATCCCGGTTTTTCGCCATTTTTTATATCGAAACAATTCAATAAAGTATTTTAATGCTTCAGCTTGAGTAACCTGGCTGGCAAAAGAGAAATCTTCCAATTGTTCTGGAACATGCTGAAACATCTCAGCAATTTGATTTGCCATCAAATTGATCCTGTACGTATACAACCCGCTGCCTGGTACTGGTGCTGTGGAATGCAGCTCCCATTCAGGATTATTCGTATATGGCCATAAATTGGATGGGGAAATAAACCTTTTCACTGAATCAACGGATGGGCACCCATGGTACCCGATTTCACTGACAAAATGACAAAATGCATGATTGTAAAAGTCGCTTTTGTAATAATCACGCGGCCCCCATAAGTGGTCTTCCACCAGGAATCTTCCTCCAAATTCGTAGCTTTGTTGGTCGAAATACGGAGAAGAAGGTAAATACGGACGCTGCGGATCTTCCTGTCGAATAATGCCAGGTAGGACAGAACGAGTTCAAAATGTTTTCGTTCGGATTGGATTTTGGTTCAAATAAATAGGTTTCATCACATTCGTTGTCACCTGCCCACAAAGCAAGGCAGGGATGCTGTCGTAATCGTTTAATGATCTTCCGGGCCTCTAAGGCCAGGCTCTGTTGAAATTGCTCATCCTGTGGATACACTGCACAAGCCATCGCAAAATCCTGCCAGACCATTATTCCATGTTGGTCGCAAAGATCAAAAAACAGGTCATCTTCATACACATTTCCACCCCAACATCTGACCATATTGCAACCAATATCATCCAATAGTGGAAAAACCTGCTTTATCCGATCACGATCCTTGGAGTGGAATATGTCCATAGGCACCCAATTCGTGCCTTTGATAAATACTTTCTCATCGTTCACAACAAAGCAGAATTCACATTCTTTATCATTACCAGGGACACTCCTCCGATCCAGTCGAATAGTTCGTATTCCCAGATTAAAAACAACTTCATCAACCAGAAGTCCATCATGTTCAAGACAAACGGTGACCTGGTATAAATTCGGATCCCCTCGGCCTTTAGTCCACCAAAGTAGAGGTTGATCAACATTAAATATTACCTGCCCGGCGGAGAAATATATCCTTTTCAGTTCATTAAAATGGCTGTCTCCACACTTTCCATCAATATTTATTTCCCAAACTCCATTGCTGATATCATCAATGTCAGAATTAAATGACAATCGTAAACGAGCTGCTTTTTTATCTGCAGAAATATTGATCGTTTGGATAAATACATCTTTCAGCTTTTGTTTGGGGTAATATACCAGACGTACATCGCGCCAAATTCCAGCGGATAAAACCCGTGGGGTAATATCCCATCCATACATATGCGGAGCTTTTCTGACGTACAAACCTTCATAATTAATCTGGTAAGCAGAAACTGACGGAGGATAAGGATAATTTTGGGCACTTTTGATCGTTGATTTGATATGAACTACGATCTCATTTTCTCTCTTAATCCATGCTTTAGTGGGATTTCATGCTCAACCAGCATGTTTTCGCAGCTACCGACAAGGTTTCCATTCAGGAAGATATCTGCAAAACAGTCCAAACCATCAAAAATTAGTACTGGCTCTGCATCCTCCAGTGGTTTGGAAGTGAATTGCCGGTAGTACCAGATATCGCAGTTTTCGAATTTCTGGGTTTCAAGAATGTTTAATCCAGAATATAGGTCAGGGAGGATCTCAGCTTGCATCAGACTTAGTTCAAAGTTCCCAGGAACAACTGCATCGATCGATCTCAAACCGGAAGACTCGATTTCTTTGATCGTATTCAACGTCGGAAGATCGTTATTGTTACTGAAAATCAGTTTCCAATCCCCGTTTAGATCCTCTTTGGGATAGTTAGTACTATAACGCATAACAATGATCTCCTGTCTGGTCTTGTCGTTAATCAATACCTTAAGAGTAGTCTACTCTCTCGAATAAATATACAGAATCTACAGAGGTTAGTCAACCTGAAATTGTATACCAGATACAATTATTAAAGTTATTTCGCTGCATTTCAAATTGATAATGTAAGCGCTAGGAAATTACTCAGAATTGAATCAAGTTAAATATTCCTGAGAAGGATACGGGAGATATAAACCATCCGCTATTCCAAATCTAAGTAATCAGTATGCTCTTTGGTCAAGATGGGATGGAGTTTAATAATCGTATATTCTTTGCGCTGACACCATTGGAAATAATACCAATCTGTTGCCCTAGAAGCGTTTCAATCGACTGAATCACTTCCTTATCATTTGCAGCACATGTTTCGAATGTTGGTTTAACATTATATAGAGCTTGTGTGAACTGTGCCCTTTGTGGAAGGGAAAGTAAACTCTGTCGGGGAAAACCAGTCAGACCATCTTGAGATACTGTCGAAACAACAGAGCTCCACTCGAATCCAGCCAACCTTTGATATTCCGAGCAATATCTCCAATTCTCCAGGTGAGATAGTACGTCCATGTGAGTTATCGCCAAAGAATCTATCCCGCCGTTAACACCTAACGCATAACGGGCCAGGACTGCATCAAACCATCCATAACGGATCGCACCTTGCCATTCATTAGTTTGGTTATGCTCTTTAACTATTCTCGCCAACACGCTATTTTCTGTTGGAAAAGGACCTGGTCCGTGGCGAACGGCGTACGATCTCAGGACTCCCATCCGGAAAGGCATTCGAACCGGGTGCCATCTCAGTTATCAATTCAAGTGCATTTTCTGCAGTACAGCGAGACCAGGTAGTAAATGGATGGAAACCTTCATCAGCATCCAATAACACTCCCTGGGCACCCTCGAAATATCACAGTCTCAGTCTGTTGCATCCATTTCTCCAAAAGTGAATTGGATCACAACTAATCCGAGGTCGCCAATTCGGGATATAGAGGATATCCACGAATCAATCACATCATCGCGATCAAATATCTCCCATTCGTTTTTAGGTAAAATTTCTGGTATTGTATCTCGGCAAAAATCATGAAGTTGCAATCGCTTCTGGTCACGAATGGAGCGCAACTTCCGACGAAGGGTAATCGGATTTACTAGATCCCCAGCCAGTACACAGCCGTCTGGATTCATCAAGGCATCTTCAACCGCTTCACCCACGCCAACTCCGCAACTTCCATGCCGGTCCGCGCCGCGCACTATTTCCTTAATCCGGTTGGCTGCCTGGTGGTATGGTGTAATAACTAGCGCCCGATCACTCACTCTCAGCCTGGTAAAAGCGTCCGGGACCCCCTTCTTTTCGAGAATAGTTCCCTCAACCAGCAAAGCTCCTGGATGAATAACAACTTGCCGTGAAAGAAAGGTCTTGACCCCTGGAATGAACGTTCCGGATCCAAATTGGGAAAATGTGTGATGACGACCATCAGGAGCTACGACATTATGACCAGCCTGTGCTCCACCGTTATAGCGTACAACAACACCTGCCTCAAAATGACGAGTCAGGTAATCAGTCAACAGACCTTTACCAGAGTCCCCAAAACCTAGGTCAACAACAATATATGCGCGCACTGAGAGAAAACTCCGGGCAATTGAATTGCACAGGTGTTATTCCACCTGCTTTTCCAGGTCAAACTAAGTTTTATAAGATATAAGAGGCATCAAAACAAACGCGACAGCCAACTAGACGAAGGTTTGATATTTAGAACAACTTCCGCATAAGGTGTGAGAGATCGGATCACTGCCTTTCGTCGAGAAGAAGGTAGACCAGCATTGGTCAAGAGGGTCTGTCAGATCATTGATATTGGTGGCCCGTCCTTCGGTAAGCAATATAGCACCAGCTGATACAAAACAGACGTCAACCGGAGATTCAAGGCAAAGAACATTATCGCCGAGCAAGTCTCGCCATCGTCGCTCACAGCGTCCTGCACGGGCATGATCTGGAATAATAAAAAACGGGATATAAGATTTTTGCAATTCGGCGACAATCTCTTCACAGGTGAGGTCTTCATCCAGGTTATCTCCGATGATTGCTTCAACAACATGCTTTGATAATGTTGGATACGGAACCTCGTCCCCTGTCATAAAGAGATATCCTCGTTTTTTTCGCTTTACCATGCAGTCCATCTCCGAATGCATCGCGAGGAAATAAAGTCCCAGTTCATAGGACTCCTGGCCAGTACCACCACCCCCGCCTTCTAGGTAGGACCAGGTCAGCCACTGATCCATCAATTCGGCGGTCGATTCGTATTGACCCACCTGCAAAGGTGCATTGTCGCTGACCGCATCCCCGACAGCCATAAAGAGTAGTTGAGGGTCCTGGATCTGGCAATCCATCAAGGTCTTCATAAAACTCGGAAGCTGCTGAGTCGCCATAAGCTTCGGAATTTCCCCCATGGAGCCAGTCACATCCAGTGCAAAAACGATTCCTAGCGACTGCGGGTGATCAGTGCCATCGCGGCTTTCACGCAGGCGAACGCCTTTTGGGTTCATCAGCGGATGACATTTTTCCTGCTTGAAAACATTTTGTGCGGGAAGGTTCACTCTCCCGCGAAGGAGTGCTTCATGTGCTGCAAGGCTATAATTTCCATTTCCCATTTGGGTTTCTCCTTTTTTTTAACTGAAAAAACCTTGAATTAATGACGATCAAAATTTCAGGATGGCATTTCAATCGGTATAAACTTTGCCGGGCCAAAGACTTCTCTTGAAATTTCGCCAAGTTCTTCGTGAATCGTCCATGTTTCACCACGTCCTCCATCTGCTGAATCTGAAAGGGCAATTCGCTTTACTATTTCAGCCAACTTTGTTGGAACAGTTGCTGGCAAAACCCCGGTCTCGGGATTTCCGCCCAGAATGGCAGCAATGCAGCGTGCGCTCATCACGAGATCCAAGTTTGCAGTAAGTTTTGGTTTGGCATGCATAGATTGGGGATAAAAGGATCTGTAACTTTGAGAAATGGCTCGCAAGTTTTCACCCAATTGGCCGGCGCAGGTATATCCTACCAGCCGTACTCCGTGTTCATTCTCCTGGATAAGCAGATGAGACGGCAAAATTGCACCGTGGGCCATTCCGGACGCATGAATGAAAGAGAGAACTTCCAAAATTCGTCTCCACACCCAGATGGAAGCTTGAGGCGGAATCCCACTCGGGTAAACTTTGATGACATCGTCAAAATTATGTAGAAATCCACTCGCCCAACGGAATATACTGACCCGATTGCCTGCATGGGAGCCAGAGGAGATATCTCCATGAAGGATTGGGACCGGGATAAGCCTGGTGAAATTGTCTGCGCCTGGTGCTTCGCTTTGTTGGAGCCTCTGCAGGACATCCCACTCGCTTTGAAGCTGATCCACATACTCCTGATCCCGTAAGATCTTGATGATCGCGAGTTCAGTTGGCCAGCGCGCGAGTCGCCCAAAATAAACGTCCGATAGTTCCCCTTGAGCAATGCATTTCCCTAACGCCCAATGATGATCTCCAATTGAAATCCATGTCGGGATTTGGTAATTCCTTGGAGAATTCCACACGCGGAAGGCTTCACGAAATTTCTCTGCCGAGACAGTGGATTCGTCCAACCGAATAGTCGCCCCACAGTAGGAACAAACTATCGAACGCGCGAAATGATGCGGTGTGAGTGGTGCATTGCATTGTGGGCACATGATTGCATGTTCCATTTTTTAACCATCCCTATCAATTATTAGAACTTGCTTTGTTGCTATTATTTTAAATGGTTATTGAATGAATTATGGCAAACAACTCGAAAGTAAATATGTTTACTTATGATACAACATTCAACTTTCCTGTGCAAATAATATACATCTGAACCCTATGGAGAGGTATAGATAGGGTTTGAATTTTAAAGCCTTAGAATAAAGGTGACCAGGTCAAGAAATCCATATCCTTAAAATAAAAATACGCCTTAGTCCAAGACGTATTCCATGAATTACAAGAAGAATAGAGATATATGAGTGCCCCCAAGGCGATTCCTTGCTCAAACATAAAATCCAATATGTCCATTTCCAGAAAAGAAATCATCACAAAATCATAGCAAACTACTAATATTCTTTTACTTATATCCAAACTTCTAACTACTGGACACACATTAGTTGCACACGGTAAAAATTTGTACAATTTACTTGGAAACGATAATCTTCTCCACAAGACGAACTATTTATCTTAATATCAACTTGATAACTCATTAGGTTCCCGACGCGGGTCGAACGCGCAACCAACTGATTCGAAGGAGCTTCGGATCGAGTTTATTGTGTATATTTAGTGCTTTTTTGTCTATTATGTAACGAAAAAGGAGGTTTAAAAGTCCATTTAGTCCATTATTTCCACTATGTATTTGAAAATTGCACAATATTGCATACGAAATAATTACCAAAATATGCCATGATCGAAGGGGCACTTGCATATAGATTTCTCTGTCCGAAAGTTAAATTGCATTGATAAATTATCCTTGTGTACCAATTGTCCAATCCAATGGTAACCATATTTCTTATAACCACGCGGTCTCATCCACTTGCGCCCCTCTTCTCTAATATGCTCTTACTTTGGCAGAGAAATAGCAATATAACTGGATTGAAACTTCAAAATAGCTCCAGATATTATTCTCTTAATATATAATCATTAAAGGATGAAAAACAAACAGGGTAATATTCAGTTCGTGAAATATATTGGTGGAGTAGTTCTTTTGGGGATAATTTACCACCTTGCAGCCAGACTGGGTTTGCTGATGGCCAATGTCCAACCGAACACTTCACCAGTCTGGCCTCCGACCGGCATCGCCATAGCGGCATTGTTCTTGTTTGGAAAAAAATTTTGGCCGGGCATAACCCTCGGCGTTATTTTTGGGTATCTCTTCAATAACAATGCGTTGAATGTTTCCATTGGTCTGGCGATCGGAAATACACTCGAAGCATTAGCCGCCGTATTACTTTCCTCCGAAGTTTAAGGATTTTCATAATTCTCTGGACCGAATCCAGGATGTGATTGGATTGGTATCTTCAGTGCGCTGGCAACGGCCATCTCCGCCACCATTGGTGTCATCACGTTGATAATCGTTGGTAGCGACATCCAGCCATACATTTGGACGATCTGGTTCACCTGGTGGATAGGGGATTTCCTGGGTGCGTTGGTCATCACACCTTTACTTCTTATCTGGCTTACCTGCTGGCCAATGAAATGGAAAAAACGAAAAATAATTGAAGCTGGTGATCGTCCTTATTTTCTTACTCTTTGTCACATTTATGTGTTCACCAACCAGACAATCGGGCAGGTGACACACGAAGCCATGATCTATGTCCTCTTTCCCTTTGTGATGTATGCAGCCTTGAGTTTCACCCAGATCGGTGCGGTAAACTCGGTGGCGCTTGTCTCCGGCATTGCGATATATGGAACTGCCATTGGTTCGGGTCCTTTGGTGCGTAACAGTATCAATGAATCCCTAATCCTTTTGCAAACATTTCTAGGGGTGGTTTCACTGACCGCGCTGACCCTGGGAGCGACGACCTCCCAGAGGCAGGCGGCTGAGAAGGCGCTCCGCCAGCAGGTGAAAGATCTGGCCAAACTGAATGATTCCTCGCAAACATTTCTGGGGATTTTCGATACCCAAATGGTATATGAAACCATGTGCTCGTTTGCGGTTGAAAAGTTCGGCCTGACAGCTGCCTGGATCGAACTTGAGGATGCAATTCGGTAATTCTGAAGAAGTGGTGGCGCCATATAGAATAAACCAGAAACCAGATCCAACAGATAAAAGTTGCGCTTGCAAGACAGGAATCGACTCCTGACAATGAGAAACATGACCATATTGTACTTACGCCTGGAAGGTACCAATGGTGCTCTGTGTTTTCCTACCGCTTAAAATTCGCTCCAAAGAGCATAGGCAATCTAGCATTACTCAGCAATGACCGAAAGTTCTTCAGCCCGGACCGTGAGATCCTGATGAATTCTTATGCCAATCTGGTAGCCGTAGCTATTCAAAATACCTGGTTGTTGGACCAGGTGAAAAGCGGCAACGAACGCCTGCATGCTCTCTCACACCGTCTGATGGAAGTGCAGGAAGCCGAGAAATTGAATCTTAGCCGCGAATTGCATGACGAGTCCGGGCAGGTGATTTCTGCCATGATGGTTCAATTGGGTTTGCTCGAACGTGATGCGAATAATCCCGAGATGATCAAACACTACACCCACGAGTTCAAACACATCGCTTCCGAGCTATTAAGCAATCTGCATGAGATGGCTGTGCATCTCGACCTGCCAGCCTTGACCACCTCGGTCTTGTGACAGCCTTGGAGCAATATATCTCTGATTTCAGCCGGCAGCATAACCTGGATGTGCAGTTCGAAACTGTAGGAATAACTGGTAAGAGACACTCGCTGGAGATCGAAACAGCCATTTTCCGTATCGTGCAGGAATCCCTCACTAATGTGCTTCTGCATGCTCACGCTACCCGTGTGGATGTTCTGATCAACCAAAGGAATAATATCCTGAGCGTGATCGTTGAGGACAATGGGGTGGGTTTTATACCTGAAAATGTTGCCACACATAATCACCTGGGATTATTCGGAATGAGGGAACGAGTGGAGATGTTGGGTGGCAAGTTCTCCATAGAAAGCAATATGGGTAAGGGTACGACAATCCAGGTGGAGGTACCCAATGGCGATTAGAGTAATTATTGCGGATGATCATGCCATTGTTAGGGCAGGATTGCGAACCTTAATCACCTGCGAGAAGGATCTCGAATTGATCGGAGAGGCCACCGGAGGTTTGGAGGCCATCGAAAAAGCTCACCAATTATCGCCGGATGTAATGGTTCTGGACATCAGCATGCCTGATAAAGATGGAATTGAGGTCATCCGGACATTCAAAGAGGAAGGGAAAACCTGCGCGATCCTGGTGTTAACAGTGCATGAGGATGAAGCCTTACTGCGTGAAGCCGTCCGTCTTGGCGCAGCCGGCTACATCCTCAAGCATGCCGCAGAATCTGAATTGATTTCCGCGATTCGCTCCGTTTTCCGCGGTGAACTTTACATACACCCGAAAATGATCCGCTCGCTATTACAGCCAGAAGTCTCCACTCCGGGGAAAGAGCAATCCATGGTAGAAAAACTCACATCTCGCGAGGAGGAAGTGCTCAAGCTGATTGTGCAGGGGTACACCAACAAACAGGTGGCAGATGAACTGGGCATCAGCATTCGCACAGTGGAAGGACATCGGGGGAATTTGACCGAAAAGCTTGGCATTCGCAGTCGGGTGGACCTTTTACGATATGCCCGCGACCATCACTTGATCTGAAATTTAAATATATCATTCATTACCCCGTATTAACTACGGGGATATTTTAATTTAATAAGTGTATTTTACGGGATAAATTCCAAACAAAATACCAATTTACTGCTCTTTTTTTCAACCACGTATTTTCCTTATCATTTAGATGAAACCATCATCGAGTGGATATTTTAAGCTAGGAGCTTATGACCGATTCGAATCCAAATCCGACACAAAATCACTGCCCATAATTGAAATGCAAGGAATTACCAAGCATTTCCCAGGAGTGCTTGCCAATGATCATATCAATCTAACAATCCACGTTCTGAAATTCACGCCTTGTTAGGAGAAAACGGTGCGGGAAAAAGCACCTTAATGAAGATCCTGTATGGTTTTTATAAGCTCGATGAAGGAGATATCTTATTCAATGGCAATAAGGCTAATATAAAATCTCCTGCGGATGCACGTGAGTTAAATATTGGTATGGTATTTCAGGTGCTCAATCTCATCCCCGCCATGAGTGTGCTTGAAAATATTGCCCTGTTTTTGAAAGACTTCCCTGAGGTATATAATCCGGCCAACCTGCGAAAACAAATTATCAACTTTTCCACACAATTTGGTCTTGAAGTAAATCCGGATGACCTTGTTTCTCAACTCTCGATCGGTGAGCAGCAAAAGGTGGAGATCCTCAAATTGCTGCTTTCGGATTCCCAGGTTCTGATACTGGATGAGCCGACACGGGTTCTGGCCCCTCACGAAGTCGAAGGTTTATTTAACGTAATAAAACGCTTAAAAAAGAACGGGTATGCCATTGTCCTTATCGCCCACAAATTGCGCGAAGTGCTGGAATGTGCAGACAGGATCACCGTTTTACGTGCTGGTCGAGTGGCCGGAAGCTATCCTGCGCGCAGATGCCAGCGAAGAAAGATTGATCCAGATGATGTTTGATAAGCAACTCACGACCGCATCGTACAGGAAGAAAGAATAACCTGCAACGCGAACCGATTTTGGAACTGGTTTCATTCAATACCACGCGCGAAGGGGCTGAAGTCAATCTCAAGGATATAAATCTAAAAATATTCCCCGGTGAGATCGTTGGCGTGGCAGGTGTTTCCGGGAATGGCCAAAAAGAATTATGTGACGCCATCTTAGGGATGGTAAAAGTTTCCTCTGGTAAAAAATTGCTTCAAGGAAAGGATTATTCACATCAATCCACTGGAAACATCCGCAAGTTCGGGTTGGGATTTATCCCGGAAAATCCACTGACCATGGCAACAGTTCCATTCATGTCCGTTATGGAGAACATGGCAATAACCAGCAGTTGCAGATTATTCGCTTTATGGTGGATCTCAATTTGGATTGGAAGTTGGTTCAGGCGGACACCAAAAATTCACTTGAAAAATTTGGTTTTACCTTCTCCGTTTACACTCCAGTAAAAGCCCTGTCAGGGGGGAATTTACAGCGCTTGATCATTGCCCGAGAAATGATGAAAAAACCTAAACTGATTATTGCTTCCTATCTAACCCGCGGTTTGGACGTCCAGAGTACGCTGATTGCCCGACCAGGAATTGATGAATGCACGCAATGAAGGAAGCGCAGTGTTGCTTATCTCTGAAGACCTTGAGGAGCTTTTCTCAATGAGCGATCGGCTGATCGTTCTTCACGAAGGCAAAGTCGTTGGGGAATTTTTACCAATGGAAACGGATTACTACGAAGTTGGATATCTTATGACAGGATCAAAGGAAGCCAATGAAATCAACGAGCCTTAGCTAGTTCTAATATATCAGGAATCGGCAAAAAGATTTTCCAGTCTGTGATCCGGAATGGACTGACCATTTTATTGGCGCTGATCCTGTTCGGTGGAATACTTTTTATCAGAGGATCAACCCTTTTACTTCTTATCGAGACCTATTCAAAGCTACTCTCGGTAGTGGTTATGGTTTTTCCGAGGTGATCGTGGCAATGATCCCCATTTTACTGACAGCCCTGGCTGTGGCACTTCCATCCCGGATTGGGATGATCAACGTTGGAGGTGAGGGACAGCTGTACATGGGTGGCATCTTTGCCACCTTTGGCGCTTTGGCATTTCAGAATTTGCCTGGATGGATATTAATACCGCTAATGATTCTTTTGGGTATCCTGGGTGGGGCGTTATGGGCTTTTTTGCCTGCATATTTCAAATCCATCGGGCTGGTCAATGAAACCATCACCACTTTATTGTTGAACTCGATCGCACCGAAGGTCGCAGGTTTATTGGTGTTTGGTTTCTGGCACTCCCCCCGTGAGACCAATATGACTCCAAATTTTGTGGATGCGGCCAGGTTGCCTCAATTTTTCGGTACACGCGTTCATCTGGGTATCGTCTTTGGACTGGTTCTTTTATTGGTGTTCTGGTTTGTGATGAAGAAAACCCGTTGGGGTCTGGAGATGCGTACAATTGGTGGAAATGTCCAGGCTGCGAGGCGTAACGGTGTCCCTGTCGCGTCATATATGCTCATCGTATTCTGTATTAGCGGGGGTATTGCAGGTTTGGCTGGCATGGCTCAGGTTTCAGGCTTCTATGGATTACTGATCCCGAACTTCTCTCCCGGATATGGCTTCATGGGTTTCCTGATCAGCTGGTTGGCAGGTGGAGATCCGTTTGGCATACTTTTGATGGCTTTTGTGGTTTCCGTCATTATGACAGGTGGTAACATGCTCCAGATCACTATCGGGCTACCCTATGCCGTGATCAACCTGTTACTGGCTTTTACACTCTTTGTCGTCTTGGCAAAACCTACATTATCTATTTTACGAAAAGGAAAAACTGCATGAGCATCTTAATGGCTTTGTTGGGTGTATTTTCCAGTGCAATTTTTTCGGGGACTTCTCTACTATATGCCACGCTTGGCGAGGTCGTGACAGAACGCTCAGGAACCGTCAACCTTGGTCTGGAAGGTGTTTTATTGGTCAGTGCAGCAACGGGATACGGGGTTACAGTTATGACCGGCAATCCATTCCTTGGAGTATTGGCAGCCATGTTGACTGGCGGGTTGGTAAATATGGTTTTCGCCTACCTCATTGTTACCCGCAGGGCAAACCAACTCGCCAGTGGTTTGGCATTGCTGTTCTTTGGTTATGGACTAAGCGCATTGATCGGTAAACCTTTCATTGGAAAGATGATCACCAGTCTACCGCGGTATATGATCCCCGGGGTTGGAAAGTCTTCCCCTTCGCTTTACATCTCTTTTCAAATTCGATCTACTTATTTACCTGGTCATCCCAGCAACCATACTTATCTGGTGGATACTTTACCGCACCCGCTGGGGATTGGGATTGAGAGCGGTGGGAGAAAATCCAGAAACAGCCTTTGCTTCTGGCAGAAATCCGGCAGTGATCAAATATCAGGCATTATTTGTTGGTGGGCTTTTGGCGGGTATTGGTGCTGCCCATCTTTCTATTGCGTTCACGATGAACTGGGCAGAATATATGACCGGCGGCAGAGGATTCATTGCCATTGCATTGGTGATCTTTTCCAAATGGCATCCGATCCGTGCCATTGCCGGGGTCCTGGTTTTTAGTGGAGCTGTCGCATTTCAGCTTTTCCTTCAGGCAAGCGGCGTCAATGTATCTCCGTTCATCCTGGACATGATCCCATTTGTTTTAACCTAACAGTTTGCTTATTTGGGGTGGTACGCGCAAATATTCTGCCCCAGCTACACTGGGTCGGGTATACCAGGGGACTGAATAAGCCAAAACTGATCGAAAGGAGGTGAAAATTTTTTCCCGAAACACGCTCTTTCGTATTGTTATTTCAATCATGAAAAAGGAGATGAAATGAGAAAACGTTTAGAATCCTATGCAATGTTACTGATAGTGCGCTATTTGTGTTAAGCGCTTGCACCTCAGGCGCAGAGCCTGTTCTACTGTCCACCAGCTGAAGCGCCGGTAGTTCCTCCAACCGAAGCTCCAGCCCCGACAGCAGCACCCACCGAAGTCCCAGCGGTGGTGCCAACCGAAGAACCGGTCTGCTTAACCGTTGGCGCTACCTATGGTGGTCCAATAATGGATGCTGGCTACAATCAGGCGATGCATGAAGCAGTCGTGGCGATCAAGGAAAACATTCCATGTGTGGAGATTATCGAAGCAGAGAATGTTTACGATGAAGCTGGAGCGACCTCCACCATCGAAAACATGATTTCTCAGGGTGCGGGAATGATCTTTGCCACAGCTTATGCCCACCAATATCCGGCTTTGACCTTTCTCATAAATATCCGGATGTAATTTTCGAACATGTGGGTGGATGGGAAATGGGTGCCAATTTTGCCAATATTTTTGGTAAACCACCGGATGTTTGGTATATATAGGCGTTGCTGCTGGAATGATGACCGAAACGAATAAATTGGGTTTTGTTGCAGCCTTCCCTCTGGCTTGGACGGATGTGTTTGTGAATGCCTATACACTTGGTGCTCAATCTGTTAATCCGGATGTTGAAGTAATTGTCGCTTACACGTTTCGGGTGGGGCGATAGTGCCAAGGAAGCTGAGACCACCAACTCTCTGATCAACCAGGAAGTCGATGTGATCACCATGCACGTTGATTCACCTCAGACAGTTATATCAACTGCGGAGTCACGCGGGGTCTATTCGATTGGATATCAAAACCTGGCCGCACAGCAATTTGCTCCCAAGTATTGGATCACCGGTTCCGGGTTTACCCTAGGTGGTAAGTTCACCTGGTTGGCATCCACTGTGATTGATAAGACCTGGGCACCGATATTCTTGCGCTGCGGATTGGCCGATGGTTGTATGGCTATCGCGCCTTTCGGTCCCGAAGTTCCACAGGAAGTTAAGGATAAGGTCGCTGAGGTTCAGGCCGCTTTGGAAGCCGGCACAATCGTAACCTTTGCCGGTCCGATCAAAGATCAGGATGGCAATATCAAGATAAAAGAAGGTGAAGTCTTGACTGACGATGCCATGAGCAACGTGGATTGGTTCGTTCAGGGAGTTGTCGGTAGCCCGAAGTAAATCTTTCTATTCATGTTTCCAGAGTGTGGGGGTAGCACTACCCTCCACCTGGAAGTAATGGAAAGTCTCATGCTGAGTGTCGAGATGATCAGTTATTCTGGACAATGGTCAGGATGGGATAATAATGGAGGATAGGTATGGACATAAAGCAGAAAATTGAACAAGCGAATCAAATGGCATTTAAGAAACTAACAGATGCAGACCCTGTTCTTGTTGATATTGCACCGGCGATCGAGGTGATCCCGGGCATGGAAGACAAGATGGTGCTTCATTCCGGGCCTCCTATCACCTGGGAAAAAATGTGTGGTGCGCAACGCGGTGCGTGATTGGCGAGGTGATCTTTGAAGGATGGGCAAACACTGTTGAGGAAGCCATCAAATTGCTTGACAGCGGAAAAATCAAACTTGAACCAAATCACCACCATCAAACAGTGGGTCCAATGGCGGGAACGATTTCTGCCAATTCCTGGGTGTATCGTGGTCGAGAATAAAACCTTCGGGAATAAAGCTTTCTGCCGCCAGGTGGAAGGGATGCAGCAGTTTGGTGATTACAGTGAAAAAGCATTGGATGGCTTGCGCTCCTGGAGGGACATTTTTGCGCCTTCCTTGCGGGCTGCATTAAAAGCCGAAGGCGACCTGCCACTTAAACCGATCATCACCCAGGCACTGCAAATGGGTGATGAGCTCCATAATCGGCACAGCGCTTCATCCGCCTTATTTGGAAATGCAATGGCCATTGGGTTGGCCAAAGCCGGATTGCCTCTGAATAAACACATACCAACCCTATATCTACTTAAAAACCACAACCTGATATTCCTGGGCTTGCCATGGCAGCTGGGAAAGCGATTGCTGATCCTGCGCGGGATGTGGTATACAGCACCATGGTAACAGCCATGTGCCGTAACGGGATTGAATTTGGCATCCGGGTGAGCGGGTTGGGGGATGAATGGTTTACTGCGCCCTCGCCATTTGTTAACGGGTTGTATGTTCCGGGATTTTCTGAGCAAAGATGCCGGTTTTGATATGGGTGATTTTGCGATCACAGAAACGGTTGGTTGGGGTGGCTTTGTCCTCGGTGGAGCACCGGGATTCTGAGCCTGGTAGGTGGCACACCAGAAGAAGCCCTTGCGTATTCACGTGAGATGAGAACCAGATTACAATTGGGTCGCATCCGACCTATAAAATGCCGATTTTCGGGTTTGAGGGTACACCTACCGGAATTGATATTCGCAAAGTGGTTCAGACTGACAGCACCCCATCATTGATACTGCGATCGCCCACAAAGAACCCGGTTATCCCAAGATCGGCGCTGGGTTGGTACGCGCTCCAATGGAGTGTTTCAAAAAAGCATTGATCGCATTCAGCCAAAAATATCAGTAGGTTCGAAAGGATAAAATGATTACCAGGATCACAATCCGAAAAAACCAATATTACGATTCTGTCTTTCTGATGGGTTTTAATAACCGTCTGTCGAAAGTGGATGGTGTGATCCAGACCGCGGTATTAATGGGCTCTGACGCAAACAAGGAAGTTCTTGCCGGACTTGGGATTTAACAACGCGGATGTCCAAACTGCAACAGCCAATGACTTAGTCGTTGGTATTACTGCAGAAACACAGAGTGCATGGATGAAATTGTGACAATCTTAGACCAATGGCTGACCGAGGTAATGTCTACAAAGAGCAAAAGCGAGATCCGGACGCTAAATCAGGCGCTTTCAAAAAGATCGGAGTCCAACCTGGTTGTAATATCTGTTCCCGGTGAGTTTGCAGCACGTGAAACCGAAAAAGCCTTGAAGCAGGTAAGCATGTGTTCCTGTTCAGCGACAATGTTTCAGTTGAGGATGAAATTGATTTAAAAAATATGCCATCCAGCATGGATTGCTGGTGATGGGACCGGATTGTGGAACAAGTTTGATCGGAGGGATTGGGATCGGATTTGCCAATGCGGTCAGGCGTGGAAAGATCGGGGCAATTGCTGCTGCAGGTACAGGTCTGCAGGAATTCACATCCATGGTTCATAATTCCGGATATGGAATTTCTCATGCCATTGGCACCGGGGGGCGGGATCTTTCAGACAAGGTTGGTGGAATTACTACACTTATGGCATTGAATGCATTAGAGAAAGACCACTCTACGGATGTAATCGCGATCATATCAAAACCACCGGGCAAAAACACACTAAAGATCGTTGTTGAGCAATTAAGCAAGTGTAAAAAGCCTGTGATCTGCTGTTTTTTAGGAATTAACTATCCCGTTGATGGAGAAGGGGAAATCTTCAAGAGAGCAGGAAATATCGATGAGGCTGTCAGGTTAACAATTGAAACCATTGGCGGGCATATTATTCCTGAAGAACCAATTCATTCAATACAATTGAAAAAGTCGCTAAAAGGAAAGTTCCTTCGCGGGGTTTTTGCCGGCGGGACATTCTGTTACCAATCCCAACAGATCCTGCGCGAAGCAGGGATATTGGTTCATTCAAATGCACCACTAGATAAATCCCTTGGATTGGAATTCTCCATCACAAAGTTACGAACATACGATTATTGACATGGGTGAGGAGTTCTTCATGGTCGGTAGACCTCACCCAATGATAAATAGCAGCCAACGCGCTTTACGTATTGTGCAGGAAGCACGCGATCCAAATATAGGCATCCTGTTATTGGATTTTATCCTTGGTTTCAATTCCAGCATGGATCCGGTAGGAGAACTTATTGATTTCCATCCAGGAAGCTCAGAAAATTGCCCAATCCAGGGGTGATAGTTTAGAAGTCGTGGCTTCCATATGTGGAACAGATAACGATTTGCAGGATTTATACATGCAAAAGAAATTACTTGTCGAGTGCGGGGTGACTGTTTTTTCCACCAATGTTTTGGCAACAAAACACTGTGTTGATTTATTAAGAGGATCTTATGATTGATATTAATGAAGTAACGTATGACCTATTATCCAAGCCGCTTGTGGTCATAAATATTGGATTGGATTCATTTGCTCGGAACCTGAGAGATCAAAAGGTCGAGGTGATACAGGTCGAATGGAAGCCGCCGGCAGGTGGTGACAAGGAAATGATCGACTTACTTGATAAATTACTTTGATAAAAACACCTTTCTATCTGAAAGGCTAATTTTGTACTACTTCTACTCCTTTCAACTCAAATATATATTAATCGTATTGTTACCATACAATGAGGATTGAACTTATAACCAACTAAATTATTGATCGGTTGGAAATTCATAGAAAATTTTCCTTTTCTTTTGAATTCTCCTATTACTTCGTTTACTTTTCCAAAGCATATAGAAACAGACTATCACTATGTCGGTTTACATGAATATTTCTAATCCCTGTTAGACATCTCCTTAATTTGAATGAATTGGTCTTGTTCATCAATTATTCCACGTCCAAGAAGCAGGTTTGTTGCATTGTATTGAATACCCGGGTGTATTCTTCAGGTTGGTGATTAATCTGTCAAGTAATTCTCTGAAAGTGCAGGAGAAATATACACAACCCCTGTGAAAAGATCTTTCTTTTGGACTAGACCGTTCCTTATCAATTCTGCGGTGATATCTTGATATACCGTCCACGAAAATAAACCCCAATAGTCACCCATGCACCATCTGGGATGTCATATTCCTACTACAACTTTCAATGTTTCGGCAATAGTTTCGGGGGTTTCGCCTGGTGCGCCAAACATAAGTGAAATTCCGTAAGGAATCTTTGAACGGCTTAATACCTCCAAGGATTCTCTAACCTGATTCACCATATAACCACGTTTCAATTTAGTGAGCATGGTTTCAGATGCAAATTCAATTGCCAGATTTACATAGAAACAACCCGAATCTTCCATAAGCTTACAGAAATCACCTGTGATACCTATTGGCTTTAAGATTCACCTGACCCCCAGCCAAAATCGACTTTTGCATCGATAAATGCCTTGCATAATTCCTCCGCATGATGCATGGGAACATTGAAACTGTTATCACAAAACATTATCCTACGACTATGTGCCTGATCGAGTGTTAATCGAATTTCACTCAAAACCCTTTCCGGAGATTTTAGGCGATATTTTTTGCCTTCCAATTTGCTGTATGGGCAAAATAACATGAAAAAGCACACCCACGTTTTGTAAATATTGCAGAGTGATTTTATATTCCGCGTATCTTTCCATATTAAACAGGTCATATGCAGGTAAAGCAGTATTGTTTATATTTTCGATTATTTTGGATTCAAGTTTATGGAAAGTCTCATTTTCCCGATAGACACACCCAGGGATTGAATTGATATCTTTTCGATCACTCAAAAATTCCAGTAATAACGGGAAGAATTCCTCCCCCTCACCACATATTCCATAATCAAGATCCAGATATTCCAACCAATCCATTTCATAATAACTAAACCCGGGTCCACCCAGGACAATAAAAGCATTTGAATTAGATTTGATCACATCGATGATTGATTTGACATTGGGTCGGAGATCCATATATTTCGTGCCCCAAGGTGATATAGAGTCCAGTATGTCGCCAAACACCAACCGAATTGAGACACCGACGACATTTGGCTTAAACCTGGATAATTTAGCAGAAAGATCTTTTTCAAGATTATTTGTAAATAAATTCTCAAAAATATCCACAGTATGGCCGGCTGCTCGTAATGCGCCGGCAATATAAGCAGGTCCTGAAGGGGAAGCCGGTAATGAGTTTGTTGCACTACAAGTACTTTCATTGTTTCACTCTCTAATTATTGGTTTATCAATTATCAATAATTGATAAAGAACGCATGCGAAATGAAGAACGTCACACTCGAGTAGATTGGATTGCGGACAACACCGTATGCGCCAGTGGTAATCAGGTACCTTTGGAAAACGAGTAATTAATTGAAAGACCGCAGGTCCCCATAGGATCACCCCAAGAAGTAGTAAAACATCTCCCATGAGTTTTATAAATCTAATACTCTGAGGCAATGAAGCAAACTGCGGAAAATACGAATGGACCATTATGGTGGCAATCAAAGACAGCAGCATAAATAGGATGATCTTCCCACCCTGCCCGATGATGTCCATACCTTTTTGTTTTTTGAAAATGTTGGAAATCATGATTTCTTTAACTTTGTAGTCAGTTTTTTTGATAAAAATAGATTATTTTCCTCAACTACAACCGCCTTCGTCTGCTAATCGATCCACTTTAAGAACCAAACTTGTTTTGTTGATTACTATTTCGTGCCTTAAATGCCTGTTCAAGCTCTGGAAATTTAAATTGGTACCTGCAGCAAGCAATATTGAGGGATGCATGCGCCGACTTGACAAGAGGAACTCTTCGCCCATTTCGCCCATCATCAGGCGAACCAGGAAAGCGGGCATCTTTCTTCCTGCCTTGAGACCCAAACCATAGTAGCGGTTTTAGCAAAATCGGAGTTACGCACTGGTATAGGACTGACCGCGTTGACAGGTCCGATCAACCTTTTTGTTGTCAACGCAAACTCTATGATCGATGCAAGTTCATCCCTTCCCACCCAACTGGCCCATTGCATACCTTTACCTGCCTGAAAACCTAATTGTTTTAATGCAGCTCCACCTAAAACTGGAGGGATGCGTAAGTGGACAACTCTGATTCCTGCTTCACTTGCCGGAGTAGTGGTTGCCTCGCCATCCTGTTGGAGCCTGGCAAGAAAACTCGTACCACCGGAACAATTCTCTGTAATAACTGTTTCACCTGATGGCGGGTAGTAGCCCATTCCAGAGGCACATATAAGCACTTCGGGTTTGTGTTCACAGCTAACCAGTCATTCAGTCGGAAATGGTTTGTCGCCAACCTATTAGCACGAAGCTTTTGTTTTGCCATAGCTGTCCAACGTAAAGGCCATGGAATGCTAGCCAGGTGTACTACACCGTCAAATCCGTCTAGACCGGTTGTGTCAATTTCAGAGGTTTCAGGATTTCCACCAGACTTCATGTTGAGATGGTTTATGCCTGACCAGTCTACTACGTCATAACCACATTCAAGTAAATGACGGGTTACTGCAGACCCGATCAAACCATTCGATCCAGCGATAAGTATTTTCATACGCCAACTCCATTAATTGGATTACTTAGCCGAACGCAGATCATTACCACGGTCTGAACAGCTTTTTCGACTTCGTGAACCAATGGATTTCTGCGGTCATCAAATGTGACATCATAATACCTGGCGTCACTAGGCACCTTTCGAAGATGCGCTTCCAGTCCTGTTGAGATAGCCTGTTTTTCATCGACGACGATTTCTGCCACCCCGTGATAACGGCACTGTATGCGCAATGTAACTGGCGCACCATTGCGCAGATTTTCCACCCAATTTGCATGGGTAAAAATGGTTACCTGGTTGCCAGATAGAGAGTAGCTAACGGGAGTAGTAAAAACCCTTCCGCTTTTACGCCCTTTGAAAGTGATCAACAGGACGGTTTTACTTACGATCCCATGAATAACTGACCGAAGTACAAATCTCATGGAATGGTTGACAATTGGTGGAACTGTAGTTATTTGGGACATTTCGAGCTCTTTCTTAATATTGAATTGAAGGATAAATATTGACTAAATGAACGAATATCAACAAATTCTAGCTATGCAACTTGGGTTATGATCTGGATAATAAATCCCTTGAATTAAAGTTTCTTGAATGGGACCAGTCTGTCAACCCTTGCCAAATAATCTGTATACTGCTTTCCAAAAGCCTTTGTGAGTTGTTTCTCTTCAGTGCCAATGAAGATCATTACCCCGGCGTACAAAAATATAGAGGCAACAAAATAAACCCATGTTAATCAGCGTCAACAATGCAACCGCCGGTAGGATAAAGAATGTCACACTTGAGTAGATGGGATTGCGGACGACACCGTATGCACCTGTGGTTACCAGTTTTCCTTTTGAAAAACCCGTTAATAATTGGAAAATCGCAGATCCCCCGAAGTACCAGCCCGGGGATCAATAATACATATCCCAGGGGTTTTGCTAAACGGATAACATTGGGTAATGCGGCGATCTGGGGCAAATACATTTGGACCATTATGGCTGCGATCAACGACGGTAGCATGAAAAGAATGATCTTACCACCCTGCCCCACAATACTCATATCGTTTTGTTCTTTTAAGATGTTTATCATTTTATTTCTCCTTTTTTATTTAACGAGTTCTGACGAATTAGCACGTTTAAGCTCCGATGCGATTGTAACAGCCCAGTTAACAATCGCATTCCAATCTCGATAATCTCCGAACGGTTTTTTCACTAAATTTTTGATCATCCATTTTTGGATGAAATTTAGTTGGCCGGCGTTGATAAAACCATGAAAGACAGCAACATCACAAGGTTTAATGCGTTCGATAACTACCTGGAGGGTGGCAGGCAGACGCCACCCGTTCAACAATTCGACAGGATCTCCCACACCAGAGGCCCGCTTGAAAATAGCCAAACCTGCCGGTCCGCCAGGGCTTTTTCATTTGCTTGTAAAAACTTTGCAGCTTCTTTATTCCACTGTCCAATGTAAACACCACTCCCCAGGACAACCGCATGGTATGGGTAAGATCCATAAATCCATCGACAGGAAAAACATCCACCTGCAAATCCACTTTACGAAGCTCTGCACCGATCTTTTCAGCAATCTCTTTTGTTGCTCCATATTGGGAAGAATAGGTAACTAAAACCTTCTTGTTCATTTTACTTTCCTCATCATACTGGACAAATTTAGCCCAATCACTTCCTGGCATCGATGATCACATTACCAGCACCGCTTTTAGCTGTAATCTCAACCTTATTAACCGAATCTTCATAATCAGGTGATTGGTAGGTGTTGTTATCGATCTTGTTGTACTTTGAGTTGACGATGACCTTACCCATACCGCTGTTTACATTGAGTTGAGCTGTGATACCGTCTGGAACAAGAACAATCACATTTCCGGCACCGCTGTTGGCGAGAACTTTATTGCTGCCTTTGGTGTTTCTACCGATCTCGACGTTAACATTGCCTCCGCCTGTGCTGGCAGTTACACTCAAGTTCGCTGCGATATCAGGCAGAACAACATTGACATTACCTCCACCCGTTTCTGCCGAGACACGAGTGACTATCATACCAGCGATGTCTATTTTGATATTGCCTCCATCGCTGTTGGCGGTTATTTGCATTGGATGCTTGGGTTAGAGGTGAGTGGCCACGTTTGACTGGTCCATTGCAATGCTGCCAGGGAGAGGTGTACTAAGGTATGTCTTCGAACCATTAGCCCTCAGTTTAGGTTAGGAATTGTCCAGTAGGTTCAAAGACCGAATAGGTAAGCCTTTGCTCTCTATGTATTCAAGCATACCGTTTGCCAGAACCTGGTCATTGCCAGTGACACTATCAATCGTCAGGTTGCCGTCCCCGGGGTTGATGTCGATCATCGCAGTCGTTGCTCCCTTAAGAGGTTCCGACAGCTTATCTGTGAGGATTTTCTTAGCCATCATTACATCTCCTTTGATTAAGTTTTACTTCGTGCTGACAGTCACGTTTCCAGCTCCACTTTTGAGCGTAATATCCATCGTGACCGCTGCATTGTCATAGCCGGATGACTGATACGTGTTTTTGTCGATCATATAGAAACTTGGGTCCACGATCACTTTGCCATCCCACTGGTGATATAAATCCGAGCCGCAATGTTTCCCGGAACATAAACGACCACATTTCCCGCACCGCTTTCGGCATTGATGATATTGCTGCCAGAAATTCCACTACCGATCTCGACGTTAACATCACCTGCACCTGTCTTGGCGTTCACGTAAATGTTAGAAGCATTGTCAGGTAAAACGACATTGATATTACCGCCACCTGTTTCAGCTGAGACACTCGTGATAGACATTCCTGGGCAAGATTTAGATTGACATTTCCTCCATCGCTGTGAGTTGTTAATTCAGATTGAACCGTGGAATTGAGATGAATTTGCCACTCGGTTGCCCCATTACAAGCTTCCCAAGGAAGTTTGCTCCATGATTGTTCAGCGCTGCTTGCCTTTAATGTTAGGGTAGCCAGGCCGTTGCTTGTATTTAGAGACTGGGAAGGTAAACCCTGCCTCTCAAAGTATTGCATTGTACCGCTTGCCAGTACTTGCTCACCACTAGTAACTCTGTCAACCATCAGGTTGCCATCGCCGGGGTTGATCTCGATCTTTGCAGTCGTCGCAAGACCAAGTGGCTCTGTCAGGTTATAGTTGAGGACATTACCAGTCACCGATTTCGTAAAAAGTGCGAAACCGGTAATTACGGACACAACCAGTACCAAGGTTGCTAACAATAGGATCAGGAACACATTTACTTTCCCGGTACATCGGGTTTTTAATGCATTCATATTTATCTCCTTCTGACAATTATTAATTTAGGTGGATGAACCACCACCGATGATTGTGATCAACATCTTATTTACGTTGCGAATGACCTCGGAGCTAAAGAAACCAAGCCTGGTTTCGCATAAGTACTGGTTCTTATACCTGTTCTTACCGAGATATCGATCAACCTTTATTCCTATTCGACAAAGATCTCGACCCGTTCGCCTTTTTCTTCGTCTTCGACTTCCACTAATTTATCTTGACCACTGCTCTTTACCGCCGCGATGATCCCGTTCATATCCAATCCTTCAAAGCTGCCGGGTGCATACTTGACTGCCATTTGCATTCCAAAGTTGGCCATGCCTACCGGAATTTGTTGACATTTGCTTTGTTATCGCCTGTTTTCAGATCTGTCACCCGAACAATTAACCATTTACCAGAATTTGCCATTTTGACCTCCTTAAGGTCCTGGTCCCAAAGACCAGCTTGCTCTCTTACGAGAATTATTGATTGATAATCAAACTTACTACTAACCGAAGAATGCGAATATAAATATGCTTATCGTTGAAATCCCGTATTAAGATTCCCTATCTGAAAGTCGGGAGTGTGGCCGACCACAATTAACAGAAATCAAGGTAAGGTTGAGATCGCGGACACGTTCGAGAAGTCCGTGGAGAGCAGCCTGATCAGGCAGCATCCCGGACAACAGTGTCTCAGCCTGTTCCAAGTGGGTTAAACTGTAAACTTGCAAACCAATCCGTCCAGCTTGAATCCAGATATCCCTTGATTTTGATTTCGTAATATTCGGGCATAATAGACCTTTCTAAGCCATCATTCTACGTACTGAACCTGTAACCAAATTGAACAAATTGCCTGTTGCTTTCTTAAACACTTAACCGTGTGGAATAATAATATGATGACGACAGCCAACCTCTATCCAAATAGTACTTGTAGTCCACACTCTCCCGATCGGCTTCTCAGCTTGATCGTGGATACCCCGATCTTAAAAATAAGGAGCTGGTAAAGAGATGGTTCGGAATTACAGGTTTTAACAGTAAGGAATAGAAACGCTTGCTCAATTTTTCAAGGTTTTTATCGGCTTTTTTCTGTTCTTTTGCTGTCTTCGGATCAAATCCCGTGGATGTAGCACCCTTCACAGTGTTAAATCCCATGAGGGAGGCTGCAAAATCGAGATCTTTGAGTATCTTGTCACCACCGCCAAAGCCCTGTGCAACGATGCTGGTGAAAGCCTTACCAAAATAACGCGGTCTGTGTATTACGAAACCGAATTGGTCGAGGAAAACCTTCATAATTCCGGACATCTGAAAACAGTAATTTGGGGTCGCGAATATCACTCCATCAGATGACATAATCTTGGCAAACAAGACATCCCATTGTCTTTCAAAGGGCAGAACTCTTCGCCATTCGCAAAACAAAGGCGGCAGCCCCGGCAAGTTTCAAGCTGGTAATCGCTAAGAGTGACAATTTCATATTCAATATCACCCAGAGCCTGAAGGTTGGTCATGAACTGCAAGATGGTATGGTAGGTATTCTTTTTGTGGGCACTCCCAACAAATGCGGTTACTTTTTTCATAAGGCGATCTCTTTCTGGATGCACCAATAAAATTTTGATGTCCGGCTATAATTTAACATGCGCAAAGAAAGCCCGCATCTGCCAAATGGGTTATTTAGGGGTTATTTTTGGGGTTATTTATAGTTGGTAGGGATTAGGTAAGGAAACCTAGCTGCCGGGCGCGTGCAACTGCCTCCGTCCGGTTGGCTGCGTCTAATTTGCGAAAGATACTGGCGGCATGCGCTTTGATGGTCCCTCGTGTACGTATAAGCTGCATTGCAATTTCCTGGTTGGTCTTACCCAGAGCCATCAGATTGAGGACTTCCATTTCACGACCGGACAGAGGTTCCATAATCTCGGCTGATTGAGAATATGGAGAACCTCTTTTCTTGGATGTGGAAAACCATTCACCAATTTCTCAGCATATTTTTTATAACGATTGTTATCCGATCTTATGTATGCAGCCAATAATTCTCGGACTGGTTCACCAATACTCCAAAATATTTGGAGATAACCTTCCGACTCTTGCCAGTGCAAGACATAATTCGATCAATCTAAAAGCTTCCTCTAAGCGCAGCTGTCCAGCGTATGCAGCAGCCAGGATCAAATTGGATTTGATCTCTCTTGCCAAATTCCATTGCCGGGAACCAGCTGGGGAGTCAGTTTGGTCAATATTTGTTCAACTTGTGCGTATTTGCCTTGAGTTAAACCACACGTGAGCCAGAGTGAGCTGGTAAAGTTCTTCATGGGTTTGAAAATCCTCGCTATGTATGATATGCTCAGCCCAATCAGAAGCCTTTTGGAGGTCACCGCCGGCTAGATGAACACGGACTTTCAAAGTGCGGAACTCCTCTTCAAATTCACGTGGCCTTGACCGTCCTTTTAGTATGATTTCAAATTTCTCTACGGTCTGCAATGCCCCGCAGTTATCCCCTTTGCCCAAAAGGACGCGTGTCTGGACAATCAGGCCGAAGCTATCAGTCATGATATTTTCCCAGGGTATATTAGCTTGTAGTCCTTCCCGGATTTGTTTTTCAGCCTCTTCCAGGTAATTCCATTCGTATAACACCTCTCCCAGATCGATTTTCATACGACTGCCACCAGAATTGATGAAACGGAAATTTTTTTCCTTGATCGGATCGAGATATTCATGGCAGAGTGAGAATGCAGCATGTAAGCGACCTTGCATCAGATAAATTCGGGACAGGAAGGAGACCAAAGTAGGTATGGTCAGCCCCTCATGTGGTTTCTTCCCTTTTCCAAATGGACTTGAATGAAACCTCTGCAGCCAGGTCGATTTCGCCTCGTCTTGCTAAAGCCATTCCATATAAAATATCAGCAATGTCCCGCAGGATCCTTTATCGGAAGGAATTTCATCCAAAACCTGATAACTTGGGAGGAACCATATCCAGACGTGCTGCCTGGTGGAGCAAGAAAAGCCAAAGCCAGCGAAACAATCGTTTGCATCCACTGCTCTCCAGAATTTTGACCAGTAGTTGATAAATGCTGCGTCATGTCTTTCAATAATGGGATTGCTTTTCCTATATAACCCTGCATAATGAAAAGCCAGGCCTGATACAGACCGATCTTAGGCCGGGCGAAGATCTTTTCAGGCGGCAGGCTGTCAGCCATTCTGCATAATGGATGGGTCGTTATCTGCCCAAGATTTGGAACCGTAACGTTCGATCAGGTCCGCTGCCCGATCATCCTCATGGATGGCAAAAAGGTGCTTGATCGCTTCTAAAATGTATCCGTTCTGTTCGAGCCACGCGGACGCTCTAATGTGTAGCAAAGATACCAGATCTGGTTGGGTCTGTTGCAGCCGTGCCCTGAGTAAATTAGCAAAAAGATGATGATAACGGAACCAGATTCTGCCATCATCCAGCGATACCAGGAAAAGGTTTTCCCGGTCCAGGTAATCAAGAATAGTTATAGATTGACTATGGGATTGGAGTCCCGGAGTGATTTTTCATTACCAAACCCGGATTGTTCAACATTCTCAATCAGGGCATCACAAAGTGAAGCAGTCATCCGCTCCAAAATCGACGTATACAATAGGAAATGCTGAACTTTCGGCGTCTGGCTGGCCAGAATTTCCTCTAAAAGGTAGTCCAGGATGAAGCGGTTCGTACCGGAGAATCCCCTCTATGAAAACGAATACATCTTTACGGTCACGCATGGAAAGGGCAGCCGATCCGCAGTCCGGCAATCCACCCTTCTGTATGCTTTTCAAGAACAGCCACCGCCCGGTTATCCAGGTCGAGGTTCATGACTTCATTCAAGAATTGAGCTGCTTCGGCCTCAGAATTCGAAGATCCGCAGCCCGAAAGTTGCAAACCTGGCCGCGAGCACGTAAACGGGCCAAAGGAAGCGGTGGATCTGAACGGGAAGAGATCAAAAATGTGGAAAGTTTTCGGGCAATGGTCAAGAAAAAATGACATTTGTTCGTGAACTTCCTGGCTACTAATAAGTTGGTAGTCATCCAGGATAAGTGCAATCTCCGCGTTGGCAATTTCCATGTCATTTATCAGGCTGGTAAGGACGACATCTGCCGGAGCAGCGTTATTCCCCCTGCAAGTTGGAAGGCTTCGCCGCCAATCCGGTTGTCAACATGTTGAAGTGCAGCAACCAGATAGGTTAAAAATCCCTGGTTGATTGTCATCCTTGTCGAGAGACAACCAGGCAATAGTTATCCCACATGCATTG
>CAVPWY010000016.1:0-42573 GCA_963709535.1 uncultured Chloroflexia bacterium
CCCAGTAAGGGTCATTGCCATCGGTGCATTTGGCTTGAACATGCCCCGTAAGCCATACTACGATAAAGAGTTAACCTTTAAAGTTTCCCGCTCTTATGGTCCCGGCCGTTATGATCCATCTTATGAAGAGCAGGGGAACGACTACCCTGCCGGTTATGTACGCTGGACCGAAGGCCGTAACCTGCAAGCCATCCTCGATCTGCAGGGTTCAGGGTTACTGGATGTCCACCCCTTGATCACCCATCGCATCTCGATTGAAGATGCTGGTCGAGCCTATGACCTGATCACCGGCAAGCTTTCTGAACCATTCCTGGGTGTTCTGCTCACCTATCCACAACTCAGCCGGAAATAGCTTTACATCGGACCGTCGTCATTGGGAATCAATCTCTAAAGAACAACAATCCATTTCCCGGTCTGGGAATTTTAGGCGCCGGGTTGTATGCAAATTCCACATTCCTCCCCTCAGTTTCATCCGTTGGAGAGGTCAGCCGGGTAGGGATCGCATCCGGTACCGGTTTGAATGCAAGGTATGCAGGTGGCAAGTTCGGCTTCCAGTACAGTACCAGTGAAGAAGACAAGATTTTCCAGGATGAGAACATAAACCTGATAGCCATCCTTACCCGGCATAACCAGCATAGCCGGCAGGTCATTCGTTCGCTGCAATTGAAGAAGCATGTTTTTTGCGAGAAACCGCTAGCGATTGACACAGCCGGGTTTGAAGCCGTCTTTGAACAGCTTCAGCAGCCCGATCAGCCGTGTTGATGGTCGGTTTCAACCGGCGCTTTGCGCCGCTTGCTGTGGAAATGAAACACTTCCTGGATAAATCCGATCAGCCCGCATGATGCAATACACAGTCAATGCCGGGATCCTGCCACTCAACCACTGGCTGCATGACACAAAAGTTGGCGGAGGACGCATCATCGGTGAAGGCTGCCACTTTATCGATTTCATGACCTGGTTCGCAAATAGCCTGCCGGTGTCAGTCTCAACCATCTCCCTGCCGGATGGACAGCTTTATCGGGAAGACAATGTGAACATCACTATAAAATTTGCAAATGGATCCATTGGCGTTTTATCTTACCTGGCCAATGGGGATAAATCCCATCCCAAGGAACGCTGCGAGGTGTTTTGTGGTGGCCGGGTGGCAGTTCTTGACGACTTCCGCAAAGTGGACATGTCTTTCAATGGCAGGAAAACCAGCCAGCGCAGCAGCTTCCGCCAGGATAAAGGCCATCAGGCTGCCTGGAAGGCTTTCCTGGATGGAGTGAAAGCCGGAGTACCACCGATCCCCTATGAACAAATTCAGGCGGTGAGTTTGACCGCCATCGCTGCAGTCGAGTCACTTCATACAGGAAAAGAAATAAATATCTTAATGGAATTGTTTTTTTCGATTGTCATCGCGACATCGTGCCCGAAAGGGTAGCGAAACGTGGCGATCTTTTTATATTCAAAATCAACAGACGCACCCTGAGCATAGTCGAAAGGGCGGCAATTCAAATGCACGAATTTCTTCACTAGTCAGCATAAGGTATTTTCCTATCAGGTGTAAAATTATAGGATAGGATTTTTGCCATGTCCCTTGCCATTTCTGTAAATGACCTGACCAAGCGCTATCCAAACCAGAAAGGCGCCAGACCAGCCCTGGAGAATTTATCCATCTCCATCAACGAAGGCACACTTTTCGGATTGGTCGGTCCGGATGGCGCAGGCAAAACCACCCTGATGCGTATTCTCGCCACCGTCTTGACTCCCACCAGCGGCGACGCGCAGGTACTCGGTGCAGACGTAAAGAAATCCCCTGAAACAATCCGCAAGTTGATCGGTTATATGCCTCAAAATTTCTCTCTCTATCCGGATCTTTCTGTGATGGAGAATTTACGCTTCTTCGCCGATATGCAGGGCGTCACCCACCAGGAACAGGAGACCCGCCTTCCCGCCCTGCTCGATTTTGCCCGCCTGCAGGATTTCAAAAATCGGCGCAGCGAGCACCTTTCCGGCGGTATGCGCAAGAAACTGGCTCTCGCCTGCGCTCTCATTCATTCTCCCCGCCTCCTGCTCCTCGATGAACCCACCACCGGGGTCGATCCTGTTTCACGCCGGGAGTTATGGAAGCTGCTCACAGATGTCATTCGGCAGGGAGTGACTGTTGTGGTCTCCACCCCGTATATGGATGAAGCGGAACGTTGCCACATGGTTGGCATACTATACCAAGGCAGTCTTCTGACAAGCGGTAAACCCCTCGACCTGGAGGCTGCCTATCCATACAATATTGTTGAGGTGAAGGCAGCCCCGCGGAAATTGATGCGTGAAGCCGTGAACAATCTGCCGGATGTGATCTCATGGCGTCCGGTCGGTGACCGAATCAGGATCTCGGTTCGTGATCCTGAAAAGTGCGAGGCAGATCTACGAAACATATTGATGATCTCAGGTGCAGAGATCAAACTGCTCCGAAAAGCCCGTCCGTCCATGGAAGATGTGTTCATCCATTTATCTGAGGAGCGGGGATTATGACCTCTCCAAATTTGACTCCCCTCCCGGAAAAAATCGATGCAGCGGTGGTTGTAAATAACCTGACCCGTAAATTTGGTAATTTCACCGCAGTCAATTCCATATCCTTCTCCATCCCGCGCGGCGAGATATTTGGCCTGCTCGGTCCAAATGGCGCCGGCAAGACCACGACCATGCGCATGTTATGTGGAATTCTCCAACCCACCTCCGGAACCGCAATTATTTTGGGTTACGATGTCACCACCCAACCCGAAGAAGTCAAGCAGCGGATCGGGTATATGTCCCAGAAATTTGCCCTCTACGATGACCTGACCGTTGCGGAAAACCTCAATTTTTACGCCAGTTTGTATTCTGTTCCGCGGGCGAGGCTCAAAGACCGGGTCGCTGAGCTCGTCGCCATGGCCGGGCTGCAGGGGCACGAAAAACAGCGCGCTGCCAATCTCTCCGGCGCGTGGAGGCAGCGCCTGGCCCTGGCCTGCGCCATTGTCCACGAGCCGCCCATGCTTTTCCTGGATGAACCCACTGCAGGTGTCGACCCTGTTTCCCGCCGCGAGTTCTGGGCATTGATCTACGAAATGGCCAGTCGTGGAATCACCGTTCTGGCGACCACTCATTATATGGATGAGGCTGAGTACTGCAATATGATCGGGATGATGTACAACTCCCGTTTGATCGCACTCAATGATCCCGATACCCTCAAGGAAAGTATGCAGGGAACACTGCTCGAGGTGGAATGCGATGATCCCGCCCGGGCGGAAGAATTGCTGCACGAAGTCGCTGGTGTCTCCAATGTCAGTCAACACGGGTTGATCCTGCATGTCACCTGCGTCACACCTGCAGTCAAAGATGAGATCTCCCGCGTCCTCTCATCGCAGGGAATAATTGTCCACCGCATCGAGCAGGTCATCCCCTCATTGGAGGATGCCTTTGTAACCATGGTCGAGGAAGAGGATCAGTCCAGGCATTGACCCCTTCCCCCGAGGGGGAAGGACGGGATGAGGGCTAATCCCCTCCCCTTGGGAGAGGGTTGTTGTCGAAGCGCAGCGGAGATGCCGGTGACTTATCCGGCGGAGGGTTTTTTGTTATTATTATTAATGATTTATTTAGTAACGGAGGCTGCAATGGTAAAAAATATCAGTAAATTCATGGGATGGCTCATCATCCTCACTTTTCTTTCGGGTTGTTCTGTGTTTGCCCCGAAAAATACGACCGAATTGAAAGCCTCCGGTACCATTTCAGCCCGGGAAGTGAATATATCCCCGGAGATCGCCGGCTCAGTCCGGGAAGTATTGGTCCAGGAAAGCCAGGCTGTCAAAACCGGCGATAAACTGATCACCCTTGACCAGACCCTGCTCCAGGCACAATTCGATTCTTCCAGCGCGGCTGTCACCCTGGCTGAAGCCAATGTGAAGACCGTGCAGTCCGCCCTCGCCACCGCCAACATCCAGTACCAGTTGGTGGTGAATACTGCCCAATTGCAGGATGCGGTCAATCGCGCGAACCTGTGGAAGAAAGGCCAGCCCGATGATGTGGATCTGCCTGGCTGGTATTTCGAGAAATCCGAGCGCATGGCTTCTGCCAAATTGGAGCTTGAATTTGCAAAAAAGAACCTGGATGACCAGAAAACCAACCTGGCCCAGGTGATCACCACACTCAATCTGCCGGGTCTGGCGGATATTGAAAAACGCCTGGCGGATGCCGAAGCCGCTTTTAAAACTGCCAAGACCGTACTGGATCTGGCCAATAACGCTGCCGACCAGGTGCAGCTGCAAAACGCCGCCCAGGATCAATATGATGCAGCCAAAGAGGTTCTCAGGGCTGTCCAGCGGGAATACGACCTCCTGTTGACGGATAACCAGGCCGATGACCTGATGGAAGCCCGTGCCCTGGTCGCATTGGCGCAGCAAACTTACGATGAAGCCCTCGACCGCTACAATGCCCTCCTCACCGCGGATGATTCATTGCAGGTGGCCGCAGCCAAAGCGGCAGTCGATCAGGCCCAGGCAGCCGTGGACCAGGTGAATGCCGCCCTGGAACAGGCCAAAGCTGCCCGCGCTGTGCTGGAAGTGCAGCTCACCAAGACCCTGCTCTCATCCCCGCTTGACGGTGTCGTCATCACCCGCAACGTGGAGCCAGGCGAAATGGCTTCCCCCGGCAGCACCCTGCTGGTGATCGGTGAACTGGCAACAGTGAAGCTGACCGTATATGTCCCCGAAAACCGTTACGGCGAGATCACCCTCGGCCAGAACGTGACCATCAACGTGGATTCCTTCCCCGGCGAGACCTTTACCGGCTCGGTGAAGCATATCGCCGACAAGGCCGAGTTCACCCCCGCAACGTCCAAACTGTGGATGGCCGCCGCACGACCGTCTATGCCATCGAGATCGAAGTTCCCAACCCGGATTTCAAGCTCAAACCCGGCATGCCTGCGGATGTGGTCTTCAAATAATAATCAATTCGTAGGGGCGGATCTATGTGTCCGCCTATTAATATCCAACCCACCAATATTTATCTTAATTATTTATGGGCAATTTGCGAATTGTCCAATTACTAATAATGAAATTGATGACTACCTGGAACAATGATAAATTCAAATCAAAGGAGGATTGGAAAAAGATAATTTAACGGTAATTATCATAATTTGAAAATGGATAATATTTCTGTTCTCGGCTTGATTTTACATAGGTATTAATTTTCTAGTTGTATCTTATTTTTTTTACATGGCTTGGTTCAAGCCGGAAAAAGCATTATTAAATGCTAGAAAAACTGTAGCAAGAATACCAAATTGGTATCCAGGCAAATGGCTGGCGGATGATGGTTTGAATGACCCGAAAAGATGGATTAAACTAAATAGAATAAGTTGTTACTTTTAGCGAATTTTTTTTATTAATTATCTTGATGTTTTTGGTAATAAATTTTGTTAAATATAATATTTAGAAAGAAGTATTCATAGGGGAGATCTTTTTATATATAATACGCCAACTTGTTATCCGCCCTTTTAATTACCCCCACCATAACCTTACACCGGTCTTACGATCACCATCGCAATCTTCCGGGAATATTCCAACAGATCAGCCCGACCGGGTTTCTCCGGCAGCCCCTCCGACTTCATGATCATCCCGATCATGCGTGGATGCCTCTGCAGGCGCAGCTCCATGAAATCAGCGATACGCTCGCAATCGGTCACTACCTCCGCCAGCCCATCGAAGCGGCGATTTTTCACCCGGATCTTCACCTGCGGGTTGGCATGGATGTTCCTCACCCAGTCCGCGTGGATCCCTTTGGACGAGCCGAGGTAGATCGCGCCATCGATCTCCTCATATTGCAATGCAGTCACCCGCGGAAGGCCGGATTTTCGCCCTGTGGTCGTCAACAGCAATACCAGCCGCCCCACCAGTGGACCCAGCCCGATGGCATATAAAGTTTTGAAAACCTGTGCTGATGGCGGTCTCAATTGTCTTTTTTCCATAACCCCTCCAGACAATTAATTATACAACCAGTTGGGGCGAGACCTGATGTGTCCCCCTACTGATTGTCCATCAAATTAATTGTCAACTTCGACGGATGGCCATCGCCCCGGCATTGCCTTCCATGAAGCTCTCCAGTTGACCGGCTGAAACCTCAATGGGCCTGAGCCGCGCTGGATCGTTGATGATGAAGCTGTTCGCTGCCGCGTTGTACCCGGTGACTGCCACAATATGCATGGTCGCACCGCCCGGTGCTTTCTTGTTATCCGGGCCGCGATCCCCCGTCCACGGCAGGGTAGATTTACCGACAAATGTCCCGCTCACGATCACTTTGGCTCCGCTCATCAACGCAGAGCGGATCGAGGACGCACTTTCGCCGATCATCTCGCTCTTCCCGCCAGCAGCTTGCACACCACGCGCCAGATCGTCAAAATCGGTGAAAGAATTCTGCTCTCCCTCAGCCCGACGGCCTTTAGAGTCAACACCATCGCGGGAATTATCCGCCACCATCATGCGTCTGGCCAGGTCCACAGCCGCGCCGTTGGAGGTCGTCTCGCCCTCACCCTGGATCGACAAACCCAAACCACGCAGCGCCATCACCAGGGAGGTTGGCCCGCAGTTGGAGTTGACCCCGTCCCCGCCCATTTCCTTGTCCGCGGCGAATTGATTGATCTGCAGACCTTGCGCCTGCGCAAGGGAGATCTGCGGTGCATTGAATTGGCTGAGTAGCCCGGCTGAACTGCTGCTGCCGCTGCTGATCTGGTTCATCAACATGCCGATGTCACTGCTGCCGCCGCTGAACTGGTTCATCAACAGTGACATGATCGAGGACAGCGGATCACTCGCTGCCTGGCCGGAGCTGTCATCACCCGAACTCAGCGGATTGGAAAGCTGGCTCATGATCAGGGCAGAAAGCACCTGTTGAAATTCTGCACCAGCATTTGAATTGGAATTTGGATGTAACAGCACCTGTGTCGAGGCGCTGACTCATTGCAGACAGTAAAGGGGAGATCGATTCAGTTGTCATGTTCCCATTATCCCGAAGCGGAACCAGGCTTGCAGTAAACGGAAGGTTAATTTTTTGGAAAAAGGGAGTTAAGCCCCTGAACTTCAATTTAAAGATCGTATCTATATGGGACGAATGCGTAGCCAGGGAAATCGGCAAGAATTTAGGATGAGTGGGGATGCGCCTTTCATGTTTTATGTCATAATGATATTAGAGGTCAAAATGGATCAAAATCTTGTTATAAATCCTGCCCTTCAAGCCGAAATAATTCAAAACCTTACATCAAGGCTTAAGGCCGAATACGTTTTTCCAGCTATAGCAGACCAAATTTGCACTTTCCTGCAGAAGCATCTGGATAATGGGGATTACTCCTCAATTACCAGTGGCAATACCTTCGCTGAAGCCCTTACACTCCATATCCGTGAAGTGAATCACGATGACCATCTGATCGTCAGGTGGCATATTAATCCTCTACCGGACCAGGATGGCTCTCTTGGTCAAAATCAGGAATGGTTGGATGAGTGGCATCAAAAGGCTATACTGGATAATTTTGGCATTCATAAAGTGGAAAGATTGCCCGGAAATGTGGGATATTTGGATATTTACGAATTTTATTTTCCAGATTGGGGTGGTGAAACTGCGATTGCGGCTATGAATTTCCTGGCACATACAAATTCTTTGATCATTGACCTTCGTAATTGCCGCGGGGGTGACCCGGGCATGGTTTCATTGATTTCCACCTATCTATTTAGTGAAGATCGAGTACACCTGAACAGCCTCTACTGGCGCAAAGATGATGTCACTGATCAATATTGGACTTTACCGTATGTTCCCGGCATTCGCTATGTTGAAAAACCTGTCTATCTACTAACCAGTAAAACTACTTTCTCGGGCGGAGAAGAATTTGCCTACAACCTTAAAATTCGCCAAAGGGCAATTCTGGTAGGTGAAACAACCGGTGGTGGGGCGAATATTGGTGCTCCTTTCCGTCTGCACCCGCATTTTGATGTATTCATTCCCATAGGACGTTCAATCAATCCGGTTACGGGGACTAACTGGGAAGGCACCGGTGTTACCCCTGATATTCCAACAAACAGGGAGCAGGCTTTTCAAACTGCATACAGTCTCGCTCTCAAAGCCATTATTGCAGGATCCAGATGTGACAAAAACTCAGGCAGATGAAGCCCAAACAGCTTTGAATGAGATTGTTTCCTGACAACTACATCGACTGCATAACTTCACGTTACCATTCCATCGGAGCCATAGTCCAATCTTTACCCACCCTGGTCACTGCTTTACCGCTTCGATCGATAACGAGCTACCTCCAACATCATTATTCACTTTTCCGGAAAGTTTATCTCCATTGATATAGATATCTGCATAGATCTTATAGTAACCCAGATTCTCCTCATATTCTGCCGGGCAGTCAGAGCGGAAGATCTGCTTTTTCGCTGACATATTGATCTCGATCAGGCCGTAAATATATGGGCGGCTCCCATCCGGTTCCATCAAGCTTCCCGTGATAGTGCCCTGGTCCATATTACTCATCCGCGTGACACAATAATGCAGTGCGGCTCCGGGGGAAGGTTCCCAACTCATGGGTTCGCTATCCTTCGTCTCCCAGAAAGATTCCAGGATGCCGGTGATCTTCCCTGTTTTATCGATAGTGATCTCAAAATTGTTGAAATACACCTTCCCCCCAAATGAGTTCACCCAAATATCAGAAATATTGGATGTTCCTTTATAGGTTCCGGCTGCCCCGATGATACTATCTTTAGTGGTGGAATTATCGACCTGCGCTGGTACAGCAGGCTGATTTGATTCGGGAGTCTTATCTTCCAGGTCAACAAAATTGTTTATAAAGGTTCTACCCGTCTCACCGACAAATGGCACAATGCAGGCTAACGATGAAAGTAGTAAAAGCAGAATAACAAACAGTATGTAAATTCTAGTCATCATAGTCCCTCCATAAATGACTGAAAAAACAACTCATCCCTATTCTTATTGTACAAAAATGGAACCGCTGCGACAATAACCTTCATTGCACCAGGTGAGAAAATGGCCCCCTTTATATTCCACCCTCAAATTGAAAATATAGCCTGTCTGGTTTCGCCATCCCCCCAAATGCTCGAGTTGCCCCCTCCTTCCTCCCCCAAATATCTTCGAGTTACCCCCCTTTTTATTCCCCCCAAATATCTTTGAGTATTTGGGGGGATTAGAAAGGGGGCTCTTTGACGCGCATGACGTCATGGGATATACTCATGAAAGCCCTGTTCAACGGGCAAAACCCAAACCAAATCAGGAGGCGATGTTTGTATGACAGCAGACAGCAGCTTTAAACTGACCTACTCCACCATGTTCAATCCACCAGAAGAGCTACACACCCGCTATGCAGAAGCACTGGCCTCGGTAAAGACCCGGCTGGGCAAAGAGCATGGAATGCTCATCAACGGGAAAGATCATTTCTCGACCGAAAAATTTGAAAACCATTCACCCACCGATACCTCTCAGGTACTGGGCATCTTCCAGAAAGGTTCCGCCGCAGACGCACAATTAGCGTTGGAAGCTGCACATAAAGCCTTCCCCGCCTGGAGCCATACTCCCTGGCAGGAGAGAGTTCGGCTGGTGCGTAAGGCCGCCGACATCATGGATAGCCGCACCTTTGAGATGGGTGTCATTGTCTCGCTGGAAGTGGGCAAGAACCGCATGGAAGCGCTGGGGGATGTGGCTGAAACAGCCGACCTGCTGCGCTACTCCTGCGACCGCATGGAGGCCAACGACGGCTTCATTCACGAAATGGGGCGCGATCCACTCAACGGTTTCCTCTCCACCAACATCTCCATCCTGCGCCCTTATGGCGTATGGCTGGTGATCTCTCCCTTCAACTTCCCGGCAGCGCTGACAGGCGGACCTGCCGGAGCAGCCCTGGTGACAGGCAACACCCTGGTGATGAAACCCGCCACCGACACTCCCTGGACCGCCCGCCTGATCGCAGAATGCTTCAGGGACGCCGGCATTCCGGATGGCGTGTACAACTATGTCTCGGGACCGGGCAGTACGCTGGGGCAGACGCTCATCGACAGCCCATTGGTGGCAGGGGTTACATTCACCGGTTCATTCGATGTGGGGATGAAGATCGGTCGCGATTTCTGCGGCAGTAAGTGGACGCGTCCGTCCATTCTGGAATTGGGCGGCAAGAATCCCGTCATCGTTTCAAAATATGGGAATTTGGACGACGCCGCCACCGGTATCGTGCGCTCGGCTTTCGGGCTGCAGGGGCAGAAGTGCTCTGCACTCTCACGCATCTTCATCGAGCGGCCTGTGTATGATACGCTCATGACAAAAGTGGTGGATCTGACCAATAAGCTGGTGGTGGCAGACCCAACCGACCGGACAGCTAATATGGGACCGGTGGTGAATAAAGCCGCCTACCGCGACTATCAGACCTTCTGCGGCGAATTAAGCCAGGCTGGCAGGATCCTCACCGGCGGCAAGGTCCTGACAGATGGCGCTTTCGCAAATGGATACTTCTGTGCTCCGACCATTGCGGCGGAAGTGCCCGCCGATCATCATCTCTGGCAGGATGAGATGTTCCTGCCCATTGCCATGGCCGCCCCGGTCGATTCGCTGGATGAAGGCATGGCGCGCGCCAACAATGTAATGTATGGCCTGACCGCCGGGTTCTATGGTTCACCTGAAGAAACGAACTGGTTCTTCGATAAGATCGAAGCGGGTGTAACCTATGCCAACCGTCCACAGGGATGCACAACCGGCGCTTGGCCGGGCTTCCAACCCTTTGGCGGTTGGAAAGGCTCGGGCTCCAGCGGCAAGAATGCCGGCGGGTTGTACTACCTGCCCCTGTATATGCACGAACAGATCCGCACCCTGGTCAAGAGGATATAGCATATGACCAAACTGACTACACTTACCGATGCCATCGCGCGATACGTAAAAGATGGTGATACCGTTTACGCAGCCGGATTCACCCACCTGATCCCTTTCGCCGCCGGGCATGAGATCATCCGCCAGGGACGAAAGAACCTGGTACTTGCCCGGGCAACACCCGATCTGATCTACGAAATGATGGTGGCAGCCGGATGCGCAAAAAAGGTGATCTTCTCGTACATCGGCAACCCGGGCGTCGGCTCGCTGCGTATCGTGCGCTCCGAATTGGAAGCCGGGCGGCTGGAATGGGAAGAGTATTCACACTTCTCCATGATCTGCCGGCTGCAGGCAGGTGCCAGCGGGCTGCCTTTTATGCCCATGAACCAGACGGCAGCCACCGACCTCGAGCATGCCAATCCGCAGTACCGGCGGGTGAAAGACCCCTACACCGGGCGGGATGTGATCGTGGTGCCGCCGCTCCTCCCGGATGTAGCCATCGTCCACGTACAGCGCTGCGATGCCAACGGCAATTCGCAGATCTGGGGGATCATCGGTGAGCAAAAGGAAGCAGCTTTCGCCGCAAAACACGTCATCATCACCGCGGAAGAGATCGTCGATGAGAAGGTGATCCGCTCCGACCCGAACCGCACCGTCATCCCTGATTTCATCGTGGATGCAGTCTGCCATGTTCCCTTCGCCTGCCATCCATCCTACACGCAGGGATATTATGACCGTGACAACGCCTTCTACCTGGAATGGGACAAGATCACCGAAGATCCCGCCCGGGTGAAGCAGTGGCTGGATGAATGGGTGTTCGGGGTGAAAGACCGCGCTGAATACTGGGAAAAACTCGGACCGGCTGTTCATAAAAGCCTGGAAGTGAAACCGATGCTGGCTGCGCCGGTCAATTACGGGGATTATTAGGAGGACACCATGGAATATTCATCAACTGAACTCCTCATCATCAACTCCGCCCGGCTGCTGCTGGATGGGGATACCGTGTTCGTCGGAGTCGGCATTCCCAACCTGGCCTGCAATCTGGCCATGCGCACCCATGCCCCCAGCCTGCTGATGATCTACGAAGCTGGCGTCATCGGGGCGCGGCCATCGCGGTTACCTTTATCCATTGGAGACCCTACCCTGGTCAGCGGTGCATCGGCAGTATGCAGCATGTATGACATCTTCGCCTTCTATTTGCAGCGCGGTAATGTGGATGTGGGCTTTTTAGGCGGTGCGCAGATCGACAAATTTGGTAATATCAATGCCACAGTGATCGGACCTGATTATCAGCATCCCAAGGTGCGTATGCCCGGTTCCGGCGGCTCGATGGAGATCGCAGGTTGGGCCAACCGCTGTTACATCATGACCCCGCACCAAAAGCGGCGCTTCCCAGAAAAATGCGACTTCGTCACCTCAGCCGGCTTCCTCAGCGGACGAAAAGAACGCGAATGCCAGCGGCGTCCGCGGCGGCGGCACACAGTGCGTGGTCACCGACCTGGGCATGATGGCTCCCGACGAGACCGGTGAATTGATCCTGACAGCGCTCCACACCGGAGCGACTGTCGAGCAGGCCAAAGCCAACACCGGCTGGGACTTGAAAGTGGCGGAGAAGCTGCGCTACACCGAACCGCCATCCGAGCTTGAACTGCGCATCCTGCGCGACGAGCTTGATCCGCAGGGGACTTATCGTTAAGGAGAATTTATGTTCAGGGAAATGAGATTACAAAAGCAGCAGCTACCCGTTGAAGAAGCAGTCGCCATCCTGCAAACCGCAACTTCCGGTGTCCTTGGCGTATCTGGTGATGATGGCTATCCATATACTGTTCCGGTCAGTCATGTGTACGATAACGGCAGGTTGTTCTTCCATTGTGCAGTCAAAGGGCATAAGTTGGATGCCATCAAAAGGAATGCCAAAGTGTCCTTTTGTGTGATCCAACAGGATGAAGTCATCCCCGAAGCCTTGAATACGCTTTACCGCAGTGTCATCGTGTTTGGACAGGCAAGATCCTGTCTGAGGACGGTGAGAAACGTGCAGCCATCGAAAAGATCGGGAAAAGATTTGCCCCGGCTTATCCGGAAGCCTGGAAAAAGGCAATAGAAAAAGATTGGAACGCATTCTGTGTTGTGGAAGTGAAAATTGAGCATATTACCGGCAAAGCTGCGCTTGAACTGTTAACTCAAAAGCAGGACTAATCATTTCTTAAATATGGACAACAAAGAACGGGCGCGAATGCGCCCGTTCACATATTCCTGATTACTTCTCATCAAATCACTTATTTTGCAATGTACTTTGCTCCCCGCTCGATCGCCTGGTAGTTGAGGGGTAATAATTTATGGTGCCTGGCAGGCAGGTGTTCTTTGAGTGCCTTCTTAAGGTCATCCAGTCCCATTACCTTCAGGTTGGCCAGTAAGCCGCCTAATAACACCATATTAGTCATACGTTTATCACCCAACTCTTCGGCGATCTCATTACCGGGAATATTTATGATTTTGATATCCTTACGCTCTGGTTTACGATTGACCATGGACTCGTTAATGATCAGGAATCCACCCGGTAGAACTGTATCTTCATACTTGTCGAGCGAAGGCAAATTCATCACGATCACTGCTTTAGGATAACGTACAAAAGGCGACCCGATCGCTTCATCGGCTATAACAACCGTACAGTTGGCAGTCCCACCGCGCATTTCAGGTCCGTAAGATGGGATCCAGGTAACTTGTTTGCCCAGATCCATGGCTGCATAAGATAGCAACTGCCCGGCGAATAAAACGCCTTGTCCACCGAAACCGGAAATTAATATCTCATCCTGCATATTATCCTCCCTATGCCTTGATTTCGCTGATCAGTGGAGAGACCTTGAAATCACCTATTGGAAAGAAAGGAACCATATGGTCTTCTATCCACTGGAGTGAATCCATCGGGGTTAATCCCCAGTTGGTCGGGCAAATGGACAGGAGCTCGACCATGCTGAACCCTAATCCGCGTGCCTGGGTTTCAAATGCGGTGCGGATGGCTTTTTTAGCCATGCGGGTATTTTTGGGATCATGCAGGGAGCGCCGAACCACATAACTTGACCCATCAAGGGTGGACAGCATCTCAGCAGCTCGGATCGGGAAACCCTGGGTTTCCACATCGCGGCCATTTGGTGAAGTAGTCGTCTTCATACCGGGAAGCGATGTCGGAGCCATTTGTCCGCCGGTCATACCGTAGTTGGCATTATTGATAAAGATGACGGTGATATTTTCACCGCGGGCAGCGGCATGAACGATCTCCGCCGTACCTATGGAAGCCAGGTCGCCATCCCCCTGGTAGGTGAATATAATCCGGTCAGGTAATACTCGTTTGATACCGGTCGCCATAGCCGGGGCTCGTCCATGCGGAGCTTGAACGAAATCACATGTCGAAATAGTTATAAGCAAAAACCGAGCAGCCAACAGAAGCAACGCCGATGGTTCTTTCCCTTACACCCATCTCATCCAAAACTTCTGCTACAAGACGGTGAGCCACTCCATGAGTACAACCAGGGCAATAATGGGTCTGGATATCAGAAAATGCTTGAGGTCTCGAATAGACCAGGGTTTCAGTAGTTTCCATGTTATCTCCTATTGAACAGGCTGCGGCATACGCTGCAACCACCGGTCTCTTGGATTCCCTTCCAATGGAATTTCAGTTGACGAAATTCGGTCGAATTTCGGAAAGGATCTCATCGGGGAATGGAACAACCCCGCCCAGTCTTCCATAAAATTCCACAGGTACTTTACCCTTGACTGCCAGATTTACATCATCCAGCATCTGTCCGGAGTTCATTTCAGTCACCAGGAAGGCTTTTGTCCGGGAGCATAATTCGGTTATTTGTTGAAGCGGGAATGGACTCACAGTAATGGGTCTGAATAAGCCAACCTTTATTCCTTCCGCACGGGCTGCTCTGACCGCAGAGAGTGCAATTCGGCCAGTGGAGCCAAATCCGACAACGATATAATCCGCATCATCCAAATAGTATTCCTTGTAACGGATCTCATTCTTCTCGATTTCCTGCCAGCGGCGTAATAGGCGGAGATTAGTCACTTCTTCTTCCGGCGGATTTAAATAGATGGAGGATAGAACCCTTTTTTCGCGGCCAGGAATACCAGCCACAGCCCAATCGGGAAATTTATGATTCACCGGGGACATGGGCGGCATCTCAGCCGGTTCCATCATCTGCCCAACCGAGCCATCTGTCAGAACGACAGCGATCGCACGATACTTTTCAGCCAGATTAAAATGCATCAAATGTAAAGTCAATTGATTCTTGTACACTACATGGAGCAAGAACAATGGCATGGTAATCGCCATGACCGCCGCCTCGAACGATTTGGTTGTAATCTCCCTGGGCAGGAGCAATATTCCCCAAACCGGGACCGCCGCGCATCACATCCACCAGTACCATGGGGACTTCAGTGCCGGCGATATAGGAGAGTCCTTCCATCATCAGGCTCACACCAGGACTGGAAGATGAGGTCATTACCTTCGCACCTGTGCAGGCTGCTCCGTAAACCATATTAATGGCTGCCAGTTCGCTTTCAGCCTGAACAAAAGGCCGTCCAAGTTCGGGCATTCTGGCGGCCAGGTGTTCCAACAACTCTGTCTGCGGGGTGATGGGATAACCATAATAGGCTTCCAATCCTGCCCGTAAGGCAGCTTCTGCGACGGCCACATTGCCTTTATACATTTCTCGCGTCATAGCTATCCCCCTCCTTGATTCGGTTTCGATTGAGTTTCCCGATATACGGTTATGGCTGCTTCGGGGCAAACAATGGCACAAATTCCGCAGCCGGTACAACCCATGTCTTTCAATTGCGCCGGGTGATACCCTTTTGGGGTCATCCGGTCACGTGCCAGTTCCAGAACATCCTGGGGGCACTCACTAACACAAATTTCACACCCCTTACAATATCGATCATCAACTACGATCCGTCCCTTTGGGGGCATTCACACCTCCGTTAATGTGAAATAGGATGAAAATGGTTCTATTTATTATATCATCACGGGTCGATTCAAGGCTGAGCCGTTTTGCTTCCGATCGAGTTTCTTGACTTAAGTAAAAAATCGCTGTAAACTCTTTTCTAATGATCGCCAAAGAGCAATTTTCCAATTCCTTGACCTTCCAAACCATCCCGATGCCTATGGTTATGATGATGGCTCTCTATCGAGGGCCTGATTTTGGTTGGAACGGTTAAGAAGTACTGATCTTTTTTTGTTATCACAAAAACCGCCCAACCAGTTGGGCGGTTTTATTTTTTCCATGGAGAAGGATATGCCTATCAAAATTCCAAATCAATTACCCGCAAAAGCAGTGCTATTAAGTGAAAATATCTTTGTGATGGACGAAAACAGAGCTCTTCATCAAGATATTCGACCATTACGGATTGCCATCCTCAACTTGATGCCAACCAAGATCGCTACAGAAACCCAATTATTACGGCTGCTCGGAAACACAGCCTTACAGGTGGAACCTGTCCTGGTGCGAATGAGCTCCCATGACAGTAAGAACACTCCGGAAGAGCATTTGCAAACATTTTATAAAACTTTCAATGAGATCCGCAATCAGAAATTCGATGGACTCATCATCACCGGAGCACCGGTGGAACAATTGCCTTTCGAAGATGTCGATTATTGGCCGGAATTGGTGGAGATCCTGGATTGGGGTCACAGCCATGTATTCGCACATTTATATATATGCTGGGCAGCCCAGGCGGCCCTGTATCACCAGTTTGGAGTCCCTAAATACCCGCTGGATGCCAAACAATTCGGTGCGTTCCCTCACCGGGTGGTGGAACAAAACGTCAAACTATTGCGTGGGTATGATGATATCTTTTATGCTCCTCATTCTCGCCACACGGAAATTCGCCGGGAAGATATCGAGAAAATACCGAAACTTAAGATATTGGCTGAATCTGATGAAGCCGGTATTTACATTGTCGGAACAACAGACGACAGGCAACTCTTTGTAACCGGGCATTCCGAATATGATCCATTCACTTTGAAAAAAGAGTATGACCGTGATGTTGCTGCCAACTTGCCAATCCGGGTGCCAGCCAATTACTATCCCAATGATGATCCGACCCAAAACCCGATCGTACGCTGGCGCGGACATGCAAACTTGTTGTTTGCAAATTGGATCAACTATTATGTGTACCAGGAAACCCCGTTCGACCTGAATCAAATCACTGAAGAGAAATCATAAAACAATACATTCAAATTAATTGGAGAAAACATAATGTGCGACCAGACACCCACCCATCCATACGGATTTACCACCCGCCAACTGCATGCCGGACAGAAGGCAGACCCGACGACAAAAGCCTGTGCGGTTCCTATATACCAGACAACATCTTACCTATTTGATAATACAGACCATGCTGCCCGCCTATTTTCATTAGAGGAAAGCGGCAACATCTACACCCGCATCATGAATCCAACCAGTGATGTATTTGAACAGCGCATGGCCAGCCTCGAAGGCGGTGTGGGTGCACTGGCTGTCAGTTCAGGACACGCTGCCCAGGCACAGGCAATTTTTGCTCTTGCAGGTGCTGGTGACCATATCGTATCTTCCTGCAACCTGTACGGTGGAACATATAACCAATTTGCCTATACTTTTCCCCGACTAGGTATCGAAGTCACCTTTGTTGATCCTAAAGACACTGAGAATTTTCGACGCGCGATTAAACCGAATACCAAACTGTTGTATGGTGAAACTCTTGGAAATCCAGGTATTAATATTTTTCCATTTGAAGAGGTGGTAAATATCACCCATGAGTTTGGCATTCCTTTGATGATCGATAACACATTCGCGACACCTTATCTTTTCCGTCCGTTTGAATGGGGAGCAAATATTGTCATCCACTCAGCCACCAAATTCATCGGCGGGCATGGCACTTCCATTGGTGGCGTAATAGTTGATGGCGGCAATTTTCAATGGGCAGGGAATCCACGCTTTCCGAATCTCAATCAACCGGATCCTTCATATCACGGATTAATTTTCGCCCAACTCGGGGCACCGGCTTTCATCACCAGGGCTCGTGTCCAGGTCCTGCGGGATATTGGCGGATGCATTTCACCATTCAACTCGTTCCTATTCATCCAGGGATTGGAAACACTGAGTTTACGAATGGATCGGCATGTAGAGAATACCCAAAAAGTGGCTGAATTCTTAAACAGTCACCCAAAGGTGGCATGGGTCAGTTATCCCGGATTAAAAAGCAGTCCGGACCATACAGCAATGAAAAAATACCTGCCAAAAGGCGCCGGAGCAATCATGGGATTCGGAATCAAAGGTGGTATTAGTGCCGGGAAGAAATTCATCGATAGCCTGCAGCTTATCAGCCATCTTGCCAATGTCGGAGATGCCAGGAGTCTGGCCATCCACCCCGCCAGCACCACTCACAGCCAATTGAACGAAGAGCAGCTGGCAAATGCCGGGGTAACTCCGGATTTCATCAGGTTGAGCATCGGTCTTGAAGATATCGAAGACATCCTCTGGGATCTTGATCGATCGTTGCAGGCAAGTTAAAAGGGATTATCAGTACGAATATTCCTTTCGGGTTTTCCAGATTTGGCTATTGACTTGTGTTCATGAATTTGCTATATTAACTAGAATTAAACAACATGAAAATAACTAACCTGTTTTCCTATCGCTATTCATTTTATTATTATTATGGTTTACCAAATCCGGTAGCCTTTGGCGGCGCTTAAACAGGGAAGAGACTTTTCAAAACACTTAAACCTAAACTGCGATGCCCCAGGCATCGCAGTTTTTTATTTGGAGGAAAACGACATGTCCATTCGCGGAATTAGAGGAGCTACGACCGTCTCCCAAGATACTACTGAAGCTATTTTATGATGGTACCCGGGAACTCCTGGAGGCAATCCTCCATGAAAATCCATCTTTAAAGAAGGAGGATCTGGCGAGCGCATTTTTTACGGTAACCGATGACCTGTGTGCAGTTTACCCGGCAAAAGCTGCCCGCCAGATGGGATGGGAACTGGTGCCGCTGATGTGTGCTCGTGAGATCCCTGTTGCAGATGGTATCCAACGTTGTATTCGAGTCCTGCTGCATTGGAATACAACACTTTCGCAGCGTGAAGTCAAGCACGTTTACCTGCACGCTGCTGCCCGGCTGCGTCCGGATCTTGGCAACATAGAATCATCGGAGGAATAAGATGCTGATCATTATGCAAGTTCGGGCTACGTCAGAAGAAGTGGATAATGTCGTCCACCGGGTGGAATCCCTTGGATTAAAAGCTCATTTATCGTTAGGAGAGGAACGGGTGATCATCGGAGCGATAGGTGAAGGGCGAGAAGCTCTTGAGCATCTACAGGAATTTACCGCCATGATCGGTGTGGATCGGGTGATGCCAATTTCACGGCCATATAAATTAGCTTCGCGCGAGTTCAGCCCGCAGGATACAGTTTTTCCTTTGGATGGAGTTCATATTGGCGGAGAAGAAATTTTGATCATCGCCGGTCCCTGTGCAGTTGAAAGCCGCAGCCAGATGCTGGAAATCGCACTGGCTGTAAAAGAGGCTGGTGCCCATGTAATACGCGGTGGAGCTTTCAAACCTCGTACTTCTCCCTATTCATTTCAAGGTATGGGAATCGCTGGTTTGGAAATTCTTGCCGAGATGCGTGAGATCACTGGCATGCCGGTAGTGACAGAAGTGATGTCCAATGATCAAGTCTCCCTGGTGGCTGAATATGCGGACGTGTTGCAAATTGGAGCTCGGAATATGCAAAATTATCCCCTGTTGCACTCAGCCGGAGAAAGTCAGCATCCTGTTTTATTGAAACGAGGTATGAGTGCCACAGTTGAGGAACTCTTAATGGCGGCTGAATATATCCTCTCCCACGGTAATAGAAGGGTGATCCTCTGCGAACGTGGTATTCGAACTTTTGAAACTGCCACTAGGAATACAACCGATATCAATGCGATCCCGGTATTGAAAGCGGCTACTCATTTGCCTGTGATCCTGGATCCCAGCCATAGTACAGGAAACTGGAAGCTGGTATCTGCCATAGCTCGTGCTGGAATAGCTGCCGGCGCGGATGGACTAATAGTGGAAGTCCATCAAGCGCCGGAAAATGCATTATCCGATGGCGGACAAAGCCTGAAACCGGAAAAATTCGCCGAAACAGTCAGACAAGTGCGTGCCATAGCTGAGGCGATCGGTCGACGAGTTTATTCTTCTCCCGGAAAAGACATCCCTCAGTCATCATATGCCGTATCTGGAGTTCACCATGAATGAGCCTGGCTTTACTGATGAAATTGTCTCTTTAAGTCAAAGCCGAATCGCAATCATGGGATTGGGGTTAATGGGCGGGTCGCTGGCAATGGCACTGCATGGCAAAGTGAGAGAAATTATCGGAATCGATCCTAGACCCACTCGCATTGCAAATGGCAGAAGATATACGGGTTTGTGACCTCCTGGATACACATCCTGGAAATTTACTGAAGACTGCTGATCTTCTGATTTTAGCAATGCCAGTGCGTAAGATCATTGAGGTGCTTGCTGAGTTGCCCGATCTTCATCCCGGCAACCCGGTGGTAATGGACCTGGGGTCGACCAAGGTTGACATTGTAAATGCCATGAGTTGCCTGCCTGCCCGATTTGATCCGTTGGGAGCTCACCCGATGTGCGGTAAAGAGAAATCTTCTCTGGCTGCTGCAGATGCCAGTCTTTTCAAGGGATCTCCATTTGTTTTCACCCGTCTGGAACGGTCTTCAAATCGAGCTTGTAGTCTGGCTGAGCAGATAGCTGAAGCCATTCAATCAAAACCCCTCTGGCTGGATGCTGAAACCCATGACAGGTGGGTAGCTTCCACCAGTCATTTGCCATATCTGGCTGCCTGTGCACTGGCAGCAGCAACTCCCATCGAAGCTGCATTATTGGCCTCATCAGGTTATGCCAGCACCACCCGTGTTTCCACAACCAGCCCGGATATGATGCTGGATGTCCTCATAACCAATCGCGATAAATGTATTAGCCGGACTAAATGCATTCCGCCAACATTTGGATGAACTGCAAACTTATCTGGACAATAATGATTTCACTGCGCTGAAAGGATTGCTCCATCAAGCAGCCAGCCACCAAATGGAAATTTTAACCGCAAAACAGCAGGCAGGTCTTCCATGAAGATGATGATCACCCCTGGCAACAGGTTATCCGGAACAGCCAAAATCCCTGGTGACAAGTCTATTTCCCACCGGGCAGCTCTCTTTGCAGCCCTGGCAGACGGAAAAAGTATCATTCAAAATTTCCTTGTTTCCGGTGTAACTGAGGCAATGCTGCAAGCCTTGAATAGAACTGGGAGTGGCTTGGGAACTTAACGGAAATACCCTGACTGTAATTGGACGTGGACTTTTCGGCCTTCGCAGTCCGGTTGATCCCATCAACTGTGGTAATTCAGCCACCACTATGCGGCTGCTGGCAGGAGCCCTGGCTGCCTCCGGTGTCAAAGCCACATTGGATGGATCCTCAGGACTACGGCGAAGACCTATGCGCAGGATCACGGAACCTTTGCAGACCATGGGAGTTACCATTTTGGCTTCTGAAGCCGGATGTGCACCACTATTACTTTCAGAACGCAACAAAGAGGATCACCTGATTTCAGGAGCAATAAACCTTGATATAGCAAGTGCGCAGGTCAAGACCTGCCTCCTGCTGGCAGCTTTAGCGGCTGACGGACCTGTAACAATAACTGAACCTGCACTTTCCCGTGATCATACCGAACGCATGCTGAAGAGCATGGGAGTAGAAATGTATTCGTTCCAATCTTCAACCGGTCCGGCAATAAAGTTGACTCCACCCAATCCTCTTAGCCTAACTCCCCTGAATATGGATGTTCCCGGTGATTTTTCTGCTGCAGCTTTCCTGATAGTGGCTGGATTAATTACACCGGGTTCATCGATCACATTACATGGAATAGGTTTGAACCCGACCCGGATTGGTCTGCTGACCACTCTTCAGGAGATGGGTGCAGATATAGAGGTGCGCAATGAGGACATCGTATCGGGAGAGCCGGTTGGCGATCTGACCGTAACCTCCAAAGAACTGCGCGGGGTAACAGTGACGGGAGACAGAGTAGTCCAGATGATCGATGAATTTCCGGTTTTTGCAGTCGCTGCCTCATTTGCAAAAGGAATAACCACCGTGCATCAGGCTGAAGAATTGCGGAATAAGGAATTAGACCGAATCTCAGCGATGTGTAATAGCTTGCGCAGGATGGGGGTACAAGTGGAGGAAGCAGAGGATGGTTTTACGATCCACGGAAACGGTAAAGTACCCGGAGGAGTTGAACTGGATCCACATGGTGACCACCGTTTAGCCATGTCACTGGCAATTGCCGGATTGGCCTGCACAAGAGCCCATTGTCAATAATAAATTCTGAGATCATTGCAGAATCTTTTCCCGATTTTGCTGAAGTGCTGATGAACCTGGGTGCGAACATTAATCTAGTGGAAAACGAATGAAGAAGCCTTATATTTCACTTGGATTGTCAGGTTACCCGCTTGGTCATAGTTATTCACCAGCAATGCATAATGCCGCCATGGCTGCTTCAGGGATCGATGGAGACTACCAGCTTTATCCAATTCCCCCGTCGGCTGATGGAAATTCGGAATTGGAAGAACTTATCCAATCCATCCGGAATGGAAACCTATGCGGATTAAATATCACGATCCCATATAAACAATCTGTTCAAAACATGGTTGACCGGTTGACCCCACTGGCAGCCCATATTGGTGCTGTCAACGTACTCTACATGGAAGATGGCAAGCTTGTCGGTGATAATACTGACTGCCCGGCATTCTTATCTGACCTTGAAAAATTCCTTCCATTTTGAAGAAGTCGTCCGATCATCACGCACTGGTATTAGGAGCCGGTGGTTCTGCCCGGGCAGTTATATATGCTTTACACCAGGAAGGCTGGGAGGTTCAGGTCGCTGCCCGTAATGAAAAACAGGCTAAGGATCTGATTACAAGCCTCGGAATATCTAATGTCCAGACACTTAATTTGGAAAAAGGGGAACTTTCCTCATCTGAGCGAAATTCATCTGATTGTGAATACAACCCCGGTAGGAATGTTTCCTGATTTAGATCTGTTCTCCGTGGCCGGACGGGCTGCTAGTTTCCTAAAAATGCCGCAATATATGACTTGATCTATAACCCTGCGGAGACAAGGCTGATGAAAAGTGCCCGGAAAGCCGGATTGGATGCAGTGAATGGATTGGGAATGCTGGTTGAACAGGCGGCATTATCTTTTGAGATTTGGACCGGCATGCAGGCTCCAAGGGCTGTCATGCGCCAATCTGTGAATATTTGATTCGAAAGGCAGGAAAGTATGGGATTGCGTTTATTAACAGCAGGGGAATCACACGGACCAGGCTTGATCTCCATCCTGGATGGCCTGCCGGCCGGATTGCCGATTTCACCAGAGGATATCGATGTTGACCTGGCACGCCGGCAGGACGGGTATGGAGCCGGGCCGCGGATGAAATTGGAGCATGATCGTGTTCAAATATTGGCTGGAATTATGGAAGGCAAAACAACAGGTGCTCCCGTAGCATTGATGATCGAGAATGCAGATCATAAGAATTGGAAAGGTAGAAAGATCCCGGCTCATGACCATACCACGCCCGGGGCATGCAGATCTGGCAGGCGCCATCAAATATGGGATGAGTGACCTCCGTCCGGTCCTGGAGAGGGCTTCTGCCAGGGAAACTGCTTCCCGTGTGGCGGCAGGTGCGTTCTGCCGGTTATTGTTAGCAACATTTGGCATCAAAGTGGGCGGGTATGTTTCCGTGATAGGTAGTGTGTCAGCAAGTATTGATGGTATGAGTATCGAAACTTGTGTTCAATCAGCTTTAGCTGATCCGGTTCATTGTCCTGACCCGGATGCTTCAAAACAAATGCAGTCTGCGATTCACCAGGCGATGCTGGATAAGAACACTCTGGGTGGAATTATCGAAGTGACAGCGACAGGATTACCACCCGGTTTAGGTTCTTATTCTCAATGGGACAAACGCCTGGACGCGCGCATTGGTAGCGCAATACTCAGTGTACCGGCAATAAAAGGAGTTGAGTTCGGTCATGCATTTGAAAATTCATCCCTGGCGGGAACAAAGGTTCATGACCCGATCCGATTGGAAAATAATCGCCTGGTAAGGCCATCGAATCGCGATGGTGGATTGGAGGGTGGTGTCACCACCGGACAGCCAATTATCATCCGGGCTGCCATGAAACCCATCCCCACCACACTCACACCCCAACCTTCAGTCGACCTGGTCAGCGGGGAGGAAGTGGACACACAGTATGAACGTTCGGATTTCTGCCCTGTTCCCCGGGCGGTTGTCATTCTGGAAGCGATGGTCGCCTTTGTTCTGGCTGATGCACTGATGGAAAAGCTGGGTGGAGATTCTTTAGATGAAATGCAGGATCGCTTTGCAAAATTGAGAACAGCCAGCCTGGAAGATCTGCAACTGGATGGTCATGAACATATCTTCTGGCAGGAATAAGATATTTTTAGTAATCAATTTGCAGTAAAACCATTGGAATAATTAGATGAGCATCAAAAAGGATAAACCATTATGAAATCCAATCTGTTCCTATACGGACCACCGGGAAGTGGAAAAACGGCCACCGGAAAGCTTCTCGCAGAGGAACTTCATTTGCCATTTATTGATCTGGATGAAGTTATTGAGGCAACTGCCGGAAAAACCATATCCGAAATTTTTTCCGCATCCGGCGAACCAGAATTCCGGATCCTCGAAAGTGAATGTCTGAGAGGTCTTTTGGATTCTCACCGAAGTGTCATTGCACTGGGAGGTGGTACGTTATTGAATCCAGACAATCGCAGCAAGGTTGAAGCGTGCGGAAAAGTGTTATGTTTATCAGCAAATCAAAAAAGCTTAGTGGATAATATTCAGGAGAAACCCGGGAAGCGGCCATTACTTGGAACTGCCAAGGAGAGTCCGAGACTATTGATGGATCTGCTGGATGAAAGAGCTGGACATTATGATTCTTTTCCCCTCTGCCTTGATACTACCCACCTTTCCATACGAGAAGCAGCCTGGAAAGCCATGGTGCAATTTGGGTCATTTCGATTGAGCAGCATGGGGAAAGGGTATGAAATTATTGTCCAGGAAGGCGGGGTGGATCATTTGGGAGAAATGCTTCATCTTCAAAACCACAAAGGTCCGATAGCGATCGTATCAGACAGCAATGTTGCCCCTCTTTACGCCAACCGAATACAAAAGATCCTGGAGGAGGGCGGGATACAAAGTTGAGGTTATCACCATCCCTGCAGGTGAAGCAAGTAAAACCATCCCCTATTTGGAATTCCTCTGGCAGCAGTTTCTAACTGCAGGATTGGATCGGTCAAGCATGGTGATAGCATTGGGCGGCGGTGTGGTTGGGGACCTGGCAGGTTTCGCAGCGGCAACATTCATGCGGGGTATCCCCTGGGTGGTCATTCCCACATCCCTGCTGGCAATGGTCGATTCCTCTTTAGGGGGAAAAACCGGGATAGATCTGCCGTTGGGAAAGAATTTGGCTGGAGCATTCCATTCTCCGAGCCTGGTACTGTCAGATCCACAATTATTGGCTACATTGCCTGAAATTGAATTGAAAAATGGACTGGCTGAAATCGTAAAGCATGGAGTAATCGCAGATCCCGGTTTGTTCGATCTCTGTGGTTCGGGATGGCAGGTTGTATCAGAACGGTTGGAAGAAATTGTCAGGCTGGCAATAGCCGTAAAAGTAAAATTCGTACAGGCAGATCCATACGAAGATGGGATGCGAGCAGCCTTGAATTTTGGACATACCCTTGGACATGCCATTGAAAAGGGTTCCCGGTACAAGCTTCGCCATGGTGAAGCTGTATCCATCGGGATGGTCTATGAAACCCGATTATCAGAAAAAATCGGGATTGCCCGGACTGGATTGGAGAAGGACATATTGAATGTTTTGCAAGGGTTGGGGCTGCCCGTCGATATTCCAGCGGGAATGGATCGCGACCAGTTAATCAGCGATATGCAATTTGATAAAAAGAAAAAAGACGGACTGCTCAATTTCTCTTTATCAGTTGAAATCGGTAAAGTAAAAACTGGAGTGGCGGTGTCAAAGGAGAATCTGAAATGGATGATCACAAATTAATACCGGTGCTGGTACTGCATGGACCTAACCTTAATCTACTCGGAGAACGCGAACCGGAAGTCTATGGCGCCATGACCTTGTCAGAACTCAACAACAATCTGATCGATTATGGGAGATCATTGGGGATGGAAGTGTTATGTCAGCAATCCAACCATGAAGGAACGTTGATTGATCTGCTTCAGGAAGCTCGGATTTCAACAAGTGGAGTGGTTTTCAATGCCGGAGGATACACTCACACCTCGGTCGCCTTGCGCGATGCCATTTCCGCTATTTGTATTCCGGTCGTGGAGGTGCATCTTTCCAATATTTTCGCAAGGGAGGAATTTCGCCGAACATCATTGATCTCACCAGTTTGTAAGGGAGTGATCAGCGGTTTTGGCTGGCAATCATATCATCTTGCGTTACAAGCATTGAATGTCATAATCAATGAGATATATGAAAAATAATCATTTGTTAGATGAAATAACTTATACTTGAATTCATAAACCAAACTTGAAATTACTGATAACCAAAGTAACAAAAACCCTCCATGTAACCTCCAAATGCCACTATAACCAAACAGCACTACAACAAGTGTGTGAAAAGATAAACTAATAAATACAAACCCAATATCACCTTTTTAGCAATTTGATTTTTCTTACTTTTAAAGTTATTATTGAAATAATATAATAAAATATTGCGAATAGAACAGGGAATATTAATGGCAATAGTAGAAAGATCATACCCAAGTAAAACAACTTTTATAATTTGCGCAGCACTAACAATACCGCCAAAAACCATTTCGAATGGAAGGAAGATGGAGATACATAATATGGAAGCATTTAGTAAAAGCCAGACTTTCTTTCCCACATGCTCAAAATTGAAAAAAATTAAATCTATCCTGTTAGTTAAAAAAGGATTACATCCAGCCTGTTAGATCAGATACTTAAGATCGATTAATCGATAATACTTTTGACTTGAGCCAAAAAGTTTATAGTAGCTGTTATTTTAATGGACTAATGATACATTATTTTAGTATATTTGATGGATCAACCAGTAAATTTCGGGTACGACCCAAGTACTCGAAGAAAAGTGGCATATTCATCCAGATTGGATAGCGCTTTCTGGACTTTTTCATCCACTTGAGACCCGGAAAAATCGATATAGAATAGATACTCCCAGGGTTTACCCACCAGGGGTCGGGATTCAATTTTTGTAAGGTCAATTCCCCGTAGCGCAAATACACTCATTGCCCGGAATAATGCTGCTGGTTCATTTTTAGTGCAAAAACAATTGAAGTCCTGGCATTTTGAACCGCTTGTCCGGGTTCACGGGATATTATCTGAAAACGGGTGTAGTTGGCAGCATTATCCTCAATATTTTCTGCCAAAATCTGCATCCCATATAGATCAGCAGCCCAATGCGAGGCAATTGCGGCTACACATGGGTCACCTAATTCCTTAATGATTTTTACACTCCCGGCTGTATCATAGACGGGTTCGGATGAAACACCCTTCATCGCACGTAAAGTATTTTCACATTGAGCCAATGCCTGCGGATGGCTGACTACTTTGCGGATTCGATCGATCCTGGCATCTGGAAGGCCGATCAGGCAGTGGGATACCCGGGTAATGTGCTCGCCGGTCACAAAGAGGTTGTTTTCCAGTAGCAGGTCATAGTTACGATGGATACTGCCTGCTACTGAATTCTCCACCGGGATAAAACCGCAATCGCAGGAACAATCAGCTACGCTGGTAAAGACTTCATCAAAGGAGATACATGGTACTGTGGCACTATCATCTCCGAAATGTTCCCGAATTGCCTGTTCTGAGTAAGCACCATGTTCTCCCTGGAAAGCTATTTTCATTTATAGACACCTGCATATTCAGACAACGAATTTGAGTTTTCCTTCTGTGAGCCAGTAAAATCTTTGTTTACATAATCCAACCACTCTGTTGAACGGGGATGTTTCCCCTCAACCACTGCATGAAAAGCCTGCTGCATTTTTCTGGTAATGGGTCCCGGTGTTCCACTTCCGATGGTCCGGAAATCCACCTCAGTCACGGGGATCACTTCAGCCGCAGTGCCGCAAACGAATAATTCATCTGCAATATAAAGCTGATCACGGCTCACCAGCATCTCTTTAACTGGATACCCAAGATCTCCTGCCAGAGTGATCAATGAATCCCTGGTGATACCTTCCAATACTGTCGCTGTCTGGGGAGTATAAATTTGTCCTTTCCGCACAATGAAAAGATTTTCACCGGTACATTCAGCCACATAACCCTGTGGATCGAGCATGATCGCTTCATCGAAGCCCAAGCGCACGGATTCTGTCTTGGCCAGAACACTGTTCGTGTAATTGCCGGTGATCTTTGCTTTCGTCATCATGATGTTCGCATGATGACGGGTAAATGACGAGACATTCGCCCGAACCCCTTTTTCCTTTGATTCATTCCCTAAATAACCATCCCATTCCCAGGTTGCAATGCCAACTTTCGCGCAGCCTGTATCCAGGTTCAAATTAGGGTTGGGGCTGCTATGGTAGATCAACGGACGGATATAGCAGGCTTTAAACCCGTTGGAAAGAACAGTTTCTTTGGCAGCCTGGCATAATTCATTTGCAGTATAAGGTAACTCCCGGAAACCCAGGACTTTGGCTGAATTGATCAGCCTCTCCATGTGTTCCCGCAATCGAAATACTGCTGGTCCTTTGTCCGTACTATAACAACGGATTCCCTCAAATACACCCAAACCGTAATGCAAGGCCGTATTTAGAAATGGAACCGTTGCTTTTTCATAATCTACAAGTGTGCCGTCCATCCAGATAAATTTAGATTCGATGCTCATTTTAATTCTCCTAATGCGATTTCAAATTATGAAGTATGGCTTCTGTTACAACCCGGGTTGATGCTGAACCGCCAAGGTCAACAGTAAGACAGCCTTCTGTTATCGTTCTTTCAACAGCCTGCTCAATGGCAACTGCTTCACTTTCCAATTTCAGTGAATAGCGCAGAAGGTAAGCAGTGGAAAGGATCGTTCCCATCGGATTGGCGATTCCTTTGCCGGCAATATCCGGGGCAGACCCATGGATAGGCTCGAATAATCCCGGTCCACTGCTGCCAAGTGAGGCGGAAGGTAACAAGCCCATCGAGCCGGAAAGGACAGACGCCTCATCGGTGAGGATGTCTCCGAACATGTTTTCCGTTACCATCACATCAAAACCAGCCGGATTGGAGATCAGCCGCATGGCGGCAGTATCCACCAGCATATGCTCCAGGGTAATATGCGGGTATTTTGCACCGGTTTCCGTGGCGATCTGCCGCCATAACCGTGATGATTTCAAGGACATTTGCCTTATCCACTGATGTCACTTTCCCCCGGCGCTTTTCTGCCAGTTGGAATGCCATCTCCAGTATCCGTTCGATTTCATAATCGTAATATTCCAGTGTATCGACAGCCCGCATGTGACCGTCCACTTGGTCACGTTTCTTCGGCTCACCAAAATATAAACCGCCTGTCAACTCACGCACCACGACCATATCGACCCCCGTTAACTTTTCCGGCCGCAGGGAGAAGAACCCACCAGGGAAGGATACACTTTTACAGGACGCAGATTGGCAAAGACACCCAGCCCTTTACGCAACCCAGAAGACCCTGCTCAGGGCGGACAGCAGCATTGGGGTTGTCCCATTTTGGTCCACCGACTGCCCCCAGCAGCACAGCATCTGCTCCCTTGCAGGCAGCCAGAGTATCGTCGGTCAAGGCGGTACCAAATCGATCGATGGAGGACCCACCGATAAGATGTTCCTCAAAATTAAAATGATGATGATAACTTCGAGCTACTTCTTCCAGGACGAGGACAGCAGCAGAAACCACTTCCGGTCCAATCCCGTCGCCTGGTAATAAAACAATTTTAGCTTCCATGAACCTCCGCAATTACAGTAATTATTTTTGTGATCCAGTTTTTGAATGTTGATCAACAGGCAACCATCAGACCGTATTCAACTGAATCCACAAGCGCCTGCCAGCTGGCTTCGATGATATTGGAACTAGCTCCAACAGTATTCCAGGATTTGTTCCCATTCTGAGTTTCGATCAACACCCGGGTTGTGGCGCTTGTTCCGTTGTTTCCATCCAGGATGCGAACTTTGTAATCTGACAGGTGGAAAAGTTCGATGGTTGGGTAGTGACCCACAAGGGCTTTCCGAAGGGCAATGTCCAATGCATTCACCGGGCCGTTGCCTTCCGCTGCTGTATGCATCACTTCGCCGGAAACATTGATTTTCACTGTTGCTTCAGCGATGATCCCGCGTCCCTGGCGATGCTCCACCTGGGTGGCAAAGTCGATCAATTCAAAAAGTGGATGATAATTTTGTTCTTTCCGTTTAAACATCATAATGATGGAGGCTTCTGCCGCTTCAAAGGAGAAGCCCTGTGATTCCAATCGTTTTACTTCGCTTAAAACATTATTGGTATGTTCTTCCTGCTCCACCTGAATGCCATGTTCCTCAGCGACACTCAGCAAGTTGCCTTTCCCGGAGAGCTCAGAAACGACGACTTCCATTTTATTGCCAACCAGTTCAGGTTCGATGTGCTGGTAGGAATGCGGGTTGCGCCGCATGGCAGCCACATGAACTCCGCCTTTATGTGCGAATGCTGCTTTCCCGATATATGCCAGATGCTCATCAGGTGAGAGGTTCGCCATTTCAGACACGTAATGAGAAAGGTCGTAAAGCTTGGCCAGGTTTCCAGTTGGTAACGATTGAAGCCCCAGTTTCAATTCCAGGTCCGGGATCACCGAGCACAGGTTTGCATTTCCGCAGCGCTCACCATAGCCATTGATGGTACCCTGCACCTGGGTGCAACCTTCCCGTACCGCCGCCAGGGAATTGGCAACAGCACACTCCCCGTCGTTGTGGGCGTGGATTCCCAGCGGAATTTCGACTAGCAGAACGGACGGTTCGCACCACCTCAGTCACTTGCCAGGGCATATTACCGCCATTGGTATCGCATAAGACAATCCGTATCTGCCCCGCCTTTTATCGCTGATTTGAGAGTCTGTAATGCATATTCCGGGTCTTCGTTATAACCATCAAAAAAGTGTTCGGCGTCATAGATCACTACTTTGCCCTGAGCTTTCAAGTATGAGACGCTTTCTTCGATCATGCGCAAGTTATTTGGCAAGCGTCGTACGCAGGACTTCCTTGACATGCAGAATCGATGTTTTTCCAAAAATCGTACAGGTTCCAGTTCCTGATTTGAGCAGTGCTTGTATATTTGGGTCGTCCGCCGGGTTTTTATTAGCCTGACAGGTGGATCCGAACGCTGCAATTTTTGCATTCTTCCATTGGATCCTGGCTGCCCGCTCGAAAAATTCCACATCCTTGGGATTGGAGCCCGGCCATCCGCCTTCTATATAAGCTACACCCAGGTCATCCAATCTTTTGGCAATGGCGATCTTGTCATTGCAGGAAAGAGAAATATCCTTGCGCTGGGTTCCATCTCTTAATGTCGTATCGTAGATCTCTATCATTTATTCCCTCAAATTCAAGTGAATTCATTACATATTCATTTCAAAAGCTGTGATCTTTTCATCCAGTTTCAAAAGATAGCCTAATTCATCGACACCATTCAACAGGCAGGTCCGCGAAAAGCTGTCAATGGAGAATGCATAAGTTTTTGCTGGTGCGAGTTCCAGAGTCTGTTTTTCCAGGTCTATTTTCAGAACAAATTCCGGGTTCTGCTGAATTGATTCGATCAGTTCCTGATGTTGCGCCTGGCTTATTTGAATTGGAAGCAGCCCATTCTTAAGAGCATTGTTACGGAAGATATCCGCGAAAGACGTGGATACAACGGCCTTGATTCCATAACCCATCAGAGCCCAGGGGGCATGCTCACGGGACGACCCGCAGCCAAAGTTATCACCTGTAATGAGAATTTGTGCTCCCTGGCTCTCTGGACGATTTAGTAAAAAATCCGGTTTTGGAGTGCCATCTTCCTTATAGCGCCAATCGGAAAACAGGTTGGCTCCTAATCCATTCTTATCGGTGACTTTAAGAAACCTTGCCGGAATGATCTGATCCGTATCAATATTATTTACCATGAGCATTATTGCTTTACTGGTAATTGTTTTTATGGGTTCCATATGATGATCCAATATCCTTGATATTCTTTTAGTTAATTAACACTTCCACTTGATTTAGAATGAAGTGAAACGGTTTCTTAAAGTGTTCGGGGGTCAGTCACAACACCGGTTACCGCAGCTGCTGCAGCTGTAATCGGGCTCGCGAGCATAGTACGGCCGCCCTTGCCCTGCCGACCTTCAAAATTCCTATTGCTGGTACTCACTGCAAACTGGCCGGGAGCAATCTGGTCTCCGTTCATGGCTATACACATACTGCATCCGGATTCACGCCATTCTGCCCCTGCCTGAAGAAAGATCTTATCCAATCCTTCAGCTTCGGCCTGGCGTTTCACTTCCTGTGAACCGGGGACAACCAGCACTCGCGTTCCGGGGGCAGTTTTGCGTCCATTCAACATGGATGCGGCTGCCCGCAGATCACTGATCCGTCCATTGGTGCAGCTTCCGATGAAGACCACATCCACCGGATGACCCAATAAAGGCATACCCGGTTGGAGATCCATATACGCCAGAGCCTTCTCCAAAGCCGCCTTTTGACCAGCATCGGCATGCATTGAAGGGTCTGGGATTGGTGCTGTTATGGGAATGCCCATACCCGGATTTGTACCAAATGTGATCATCGGTTCCAAATGTTCAACATCAACTTGAATACTATTGTCATACTCTGCACCTGCATCGCTGGGAAGCTGCTTCCAGTTTTCCAACGCTTCCTGCCATTTTTCTCCTTTTGGTGCATGAGGTCGGCCGGCAAGATATTCGTAGGTTGTATCATCCGGAGCAATCATCCCTGCCCGTGCTCCAGCTTCTATCGACATGTTGCAGATCGTCATACGTTCTTCCATGGATAAAGAATGGATAATGTCGCCGCGATATTCGATGACTGATCCTGTCCCACCGCCGATACCGATCTGGCTTATCAAGGCTAGAATGATATCTTTTGCACTGACACCTTTTTGTAAACGACCATTCAGTACCACTTCCAAGGTTTTAGGTTCACGCTGCAGCAGGCATTGTGTCGCCAGAACATGCTCCACTTCACTGGTTCCAATTCCAAAAGCCAGTGCTCCAAAAGCTCCATGTGTCGCTGTGTGGCTGTCTCCGCAGACGATCGTCATCCCGGGCTGGGTCAAACCCTGTTCCGGCCCGATGATATGGACAATGCCCAGGTTCGGGTTTTCAATATCAAACAGACGAATACCGAATTCCCTGCAGTTATCTTCCATCTGTAGAATTTGCTTCGCCGAGAGATCATCCGCGAAAGCCATCCTTCCGCGCGGTGATCCATCTATTGTCCTGGTTGGAACACCATGATCAATGGTGGCTACAGTTCGTTCAGGCCGCCTGACTTTTAATCCGCGTGTACGCAAACCGGTGAAAGCCTGTGGAGAGGTGACTTCATGTACAAGATGCATGTCGATATACAGCACAGCCGGGGAATCTACATCCACAGAGACAACATGCTTATCCCAAATTTTCTTAAAGAGGGTTTTTGGTGTGGTCATTAGAATAATTGGGAGCAGTGGTTTGGCTGGAATTGTGCGTATCTTGTGATTCTGAATTTGTAGAACGATGTAACATCCCATCCTGTCGGAATTGTCCGGGGTTCATTCGAAGGTTCAAAGGATAGTGGTTCGCTCTGCTCAGTTATTTGGCGCTTTTTTGTTTTCATTTCATTCTCCTTCATAAAAAATAATGATAAATTTCAAAGTCTGTAGAAGTAATCCTTAACCTACAAACAATATTCACAGTGATGCTTCGATTTGCTGCATAGACATTTTTTCAATGGGTCCAAACTCGCCGCTGGCTACCAGGAGCTTATTCAATGCTGAAAGGTAGGCCTTTGCACTGGCAACGACAATATCTGAATCCGCTCCATAGCCACCATAGGTCCGTGGTTGATCATTCTCAGCCTGCGCGTCGAACGACTTCATGGTTTCATCGTGGACTCTCAAGGTCACTTCACCCAACGCATCAATGCCTTCTGTAACAGCGTGGACAACAAATTCCTGTAATGTATTGGAATGCCCCACAATTGCGTCAATCGCTTTATAGGTGGCATCTACAGGACCGGTCCCCACGCTGGCATGGACATGTACACCATTCTCATGATCGCGCAGGCGAATCGTCGCCGTGGGCATGCCCATTGTGCCGCAGGTTACCTGGAGTCCATCCAGCATATAAAGTTCGCGTGGTTTGTATAGTTCATCCGAGATCAATGCTTCCAGATCGGCATCAGTGATCATTTTCTTTTTATCTGCCAGCATCTTGAAACGGCCAAATATCACATCGATCTCTTCTTCCGCAAGAGAGTAGCCCAGTGAGATCAACCTGGTACTCAACGCATGCCGGCCTGAATGCTTACCCAGAACCAGTTTTGTTTGAGATGCGCCGACAGATTCTGGACGCATGATCTCATAAGTCAACTGATTTTTGAGCAGGCCATCCTGGTGGATTCCTGCCTCATGTGAAAATGCATTCGCCCCGACAATTGCTTTATTTGCCTGGACTGTGATGCCGGTGTAGTTGCTGACCAGCTTGCTCATGCGAACGATCTGGGTGGAATCGATGCCTGTCTGCATGCCAAATACAGGTTGCCGGGTTTGGAGAGCCATGACTACTTCTTCCATAGCTGTATTGCCGGCTCTTTCGCCGATACCATTGATCGTGACCTCTGCCTGAGTAGCACCAGCCTTAAGCCCAGCCAGGGTATTGGCTGTTGCCAAACCCAGGTCATTGTGACAGTGGACAGAAACGACGCATTTCTCGATTCCAGGAGTATTTTTGATTATTCCACTGATTAAAGCTCCGAATTCCTCCGGCATTGTGTAACCAACCGTATCAGGGATATTTAGGGTGGTCGCTCCTGCATTTATGGCAACTTCCAAGACCTCGTAGAGAAAGAGTGGATCACTGCGTCCGCCATCTTCAGGGCTGAATTCCACGTCCTGACAAAGACTTCTGGCATAAGCCACCATCTCGCGGACTTTCTCCACCACTTGTTCGCGGGTCATTTTCAGCTTGTATTGCATGTGAATATCTGATGTTGCCAGGAATGTATGAATGCGCGGATGTGCAGCCGGTTTAACTGCCTCCCAGGCTTTATCAATATCGTTATGTGTGGTCCTAGCTAACCCGCAAATAATTGGTACTTTATTACCGTCCGGATCATTTCCAACTTCAATAGCGATCCTTCGGACAGCTTCCAGGTCGTCCGGGGAAGCGGCTGGAAATCCGGCTTCAATAACATCGACACCCATCCGAGCCAGACCACGGGCAACTTCCAGCTTTTCAGCGCTGGTCATGGTTGCCCCGGGTGATTGCTCACCGTCCCGCAGGGTGGTATCAAAGATTCGAATATAGTGATCAGACAACGGTGCCTCCTTTCCTCAGGCGTGCTGATTCTCTGGCCTCAATGCCCGAACTTGCGCACCAGCAGTCCATAATTCAGATTCGTGCATCTTCTGAAGTTCTGCGGTCAGCTTTTCCTGATAATCCGGGGCGCTATTGGCTTCCAGCACATGGCTGGTTTCTTCCCCGGAGGCGACACTTTGGTAAAGTGTTTCGAACACCGGCAGAGTGGCATTCCTGAAAGCCGGCGCCCAATCCAATGCGCCGCGTTGTGCGGTCGCGCTGCAATTGGCATACATCCAATCCATGCCATTTTGGGCCACCAGGCGGATGAGGCTCTGGGTTAATTCCTCCACTGTCTCATTGAATGCTTCACTGGGAGAGTGGCCGTGTTTACGGAGTGTGGTGTATTGTGCTTCAATTATTCCTGCCAATGCACCCATTAATACACCACGTTCACCTGTCAGATCACTATAGACTTCATGCTTGAAAGAAGTGGCAAACAGATATCCCGAGCCGATGACAATACCGAGAGCGAGCGTCCTTTCCCTGGCGCGGCCGGTAAAATCCTGTTCCACAGCAAAACTGCTGTTGATCCCACTGCCATTCAGAAAATTTGCCCGAACACTGGTACCGGAACCTTTGGGAGCAACCATGATCACATCGACGAAATCAGGAGGTACTACCCCGGTTTGATCTTTGTAAACAATGGCAAAACCGTGCGAGAAATAGAGTGCATCACCTTTATGCAGGTGAGGTTTAATCTTGGCCCAGGTCAATTTCTGGGCAGCATCAGAAACCAGGTACTGGATGACCGTTCCGCGCTCGGCAGCTTCCTCAAGAGAGAAAAGTGTTTCCCCGGGTATCCAGCCATCTGCCAGGGCTTTTTTCCACGATTTTCCGCCTTCGTTAACACCAACGATCACATTGACCCCATTCTCACGCATATTCAACGCCTGGGCTGGTCCTTGCACCCCATATCCCAACACAGCCACCAATTCATCTTTCAATACTTCCTGTGCTTTTTTTAACGGGAATTCCTCCCGGGTCACTACTTCTTCTTCAACGCCGCTAAAAACCATTTTTGCCATTTTGTAACTCCTGATAAAAAGTTCCTAATTTTGGATGAATAATTTATGAAGCCCTAAACAGCTGCCGATACATTTTGTGCTTGACCATTGGCATACAACGGAGTGACTCCACGAGCCATGGCCACTACGCCTGTCCGGACCATTTCAATGACACCCCATGGTCTTAATACTTCAATGAAGCTTTCAATCTTTTCTTCATCTCCAGTGATCTCGATGATCAAAGAAGCATTGGTCACGTCAACGATCCTGGCACGAAATACATCCACAATCTGCATGATACTGGTGCGATTCTCATCAGTGGCTTTCACCTTGATCATGGCCAGATCCCGGCTGACTGTGGGTATACCATTCAAGTCTTCAACCTGGATCACATTGACCAGCTTATACAGATATGCGATCAAGCGCTCTGCGCTCACTTCATCTGTCTCCAGGTAAATGGTCATGCGTGAAACCCCGGGGGTTGTGGTTCGGCCAACTGTCAGAGAAGCAATATTAAATGCGCGTCTGCGAAAAAGGGAAGATACCCGGTTCAACACACCTGGAATATCTTCTACAAGAACAACGATCGTGTGATACATTAAGTAAATCCACCTTCCAAAGAAATTTATGAATACCCAGATAATTACATCCACTTACTACAAAACAGCGTCTTCCATTCCGGTCAGGACAAATTGCGGCTTTGGCCGGCGAATCATTTCTTTCAGGTTTGCCCCGGTAGGCACCATCGGATAAACCGAATCTTCTTTTTCCACTCGAAAGTCGATCACGACCGTGCCTTTAGCCGCCCGGGCTGCCTGCAGGGCAGGTTCAACTTCAGCACGGGAGGTCACCCGCAAACCAGTTAAACCATGCGCTTCCACCAGTTTGACAAAATCCGGACTCTGCATAGGAGTTGCTGAATAACGTTTATCGTAGAAAAATTCCTGCCACTGGCGCACCATTCCAAGATAGCCATTGTTGATGATGGCAACATTGATCTTGATCCCTTCCTGTGCACATGTGGAAAACTCGGCTGCGGTCATCTGGATACCGCCATCACCAGCAACCACCCAAACCTCATCATCAGGGCAGGCAAACTTCGCCCCGATGCCCCCCGGAAGACCAAATCCCATCGTACCCAACCCGCCGGATGAGAGGAACTTATTTGGAAATTCCTGCTTGTAATACTGCGCTGTCCACATCTGGTTTTGACCCACATCTGTGACTACCAGCGCTTTTCCATTGGTAAATCGCCAGATGTCATTTATGACATGCGCGGCGTATAAATGCCCGGTGTCAGGCAGGTTTTGTATGTCACGCATGGCGCTGTCGCCTTTCCATTCTTCGATGTTGGACAACCAGGCGTCATGGTTTACAGGTTCAATTTGCTTCAGGAGCAAATTTAATGTGTCGCCCAGGTCACCGATCAGCGCCAGATCTACTTTTACATTTTTATTAATTTCAGATTTATCAATATCTGCATGGATTTTCTTTGGCTCCTGTGGCATAGGCTTTCAAGTCACCGGTTACACGGTCATCAAATCGCATACCGAAAGCCAACAATAGGTCCGATTCCTGTATAGCCTGGTTCACCCAGGCTTCTCCGTGCATACCCATCAAGCCCAGGTATAACGGATGGCTTGAAGGAAAGCCTCCCAAACCAAGCAAGGTCATGGCCACTGGAGTATTGGTACGCTCTGCGAATTCAAGCAATTCACTTGCACAGCCGCTTTGCAGGACGCCCCTTCCAGCCAGGATAACCGGCCGTTTTGCGGAGTGGATCATTTCCGCAGCTCGCTTAATGTCATCAGGAGCCGGGTTATATTCAGGCCGGTCATGCATCCTTCGGACAACCCGATCGTCATACTGCCAATCAATGACAGTCTGCTGGGCATCCTTCGTAAAATCAACCAGCACAGGTCCGGGTCTACCACTGCGGGCGATGTGGAATGCTTCCCTTAAGACGTGGCTGATCTCACGCGGGTCTGTTACCAGGTAATTATGCTTGGTGATGGGCAGGGTAATTCCGGTCACATCAATTTCCTGGAAGGCATCGTAACCTAACAGTTTGCTGGATACCTGGCCGGTAATGAATACAGTTGGGGATGAATCCATCATCGCTGTAGCAATTCCAGTCACCAGGTTTGTGGCACCAGGGCCGGATGTAGCCAGAGCCACACCGACTTTGCCCGAAGCCCGTGCATATGCATCCGCCATGTGGGCTGCACCTTGCTCATGCCGCACCAGTACATGATGAATCGGGAAATTCGGAAGCGCATCATAGATCGGTAGATTTGCACCACCCGGATAACCGAAAACAACTTTTACCCCTTCCCTTACCAATGTTTCCCATAATATCTGTGCTCCACTGTATTTCATCTTCTTACTCCTTCTAAAATAATTGCATTCATCAATAAATCCGAATAATTGAATTACATTTCCAAAACAGCACCGCGGTCTGCACTGGTAACAAAATGTGCATATCGCTTTAACCATTTGCTTTCAGTTTTTGACTTGAACGGTGGTAATGCAGCTAAACGGCTTTGAATAACCTCATCAGATAATTGGACGCTAATGCGGTACGCATCCAGATCCAGCTCAATAATGTCACCAGGTTCCACTGCGCCAATTGGTCCACCAGATGCTGCTTCCGGGGAGATATGACCAACGCAGGCACCGCGCGTGCCGCCTGAAAAACGTCCATCTGTGACCAGGGCGACCTTATCTCCCAAACCCATGCCCATGATGGCACTGGTAGGGGAGAGCATTTCCTGCATACCGGGTCCACCGCGCGGGCCTTCGTAACGGATCACGACCACTTCGCCGGGTTTGACTTCGCCTGCTAAAATTCCGGCTAGTGCACTTTCCTGGGACTCGTAAACCCTGGCAGGTCCGCTGAACTTGCGCATCGAGGGGATGACTCCGCCGGTTTTAATGACTGCCCCATCTGGTGCCAGGTTGCCAAATAAACATGCCAAACCACCCCCGGTTGAGTGTGCATTGGCAACCCGGTGGATAACTTCCTCATCCTTAATTTCAGCATTTTCGACGGCTATACGCAGATACTTTCCGCTCACTGTCATACGATCAAGATGCAATGATCCGGTGGCTTTGTGGACCTCATTTAGAATTGCCGGAATACCACCAGCCCGGTGAACATCTTCCATGTGCCATTTACCGGAAGGGCTGACCTTGCAGAGGTGAGGAGTCCTGGCAGAAATTTCGTTCAAGCGTGAAAGGGGATATTCGATTCCACCTTCACGAGCTATCGCAATACCATGCAGTACTGTATTTGACGAGCCGCCCATCGCCATATCCAGCACGAATGCATCATCGAAAGCATCCATCGTGGCGATACTGCGTGGAGTAATTTCCCTGGCTACAAGATCCAGGATTAAAGTGCCAGCCTGTCTTGCCAGTTCTTCGCGTTCAGGGGTTTTTGCCAGTGCTGAACCATTGTAAGGAAGCGCAAGGCCGAGTGCTTCCATCAAACAGTTCATGCTATTGGCAGTGAACATTCCGGAGCATGAACCACAGGAGGGACAGGCAAAATCTTCCAAAACCTTCAATCGGGTAGCATCAATCTTTCCTGCCTGGTAGGCGCCAACACCCTCGAAGACCGATATCAAATCCACCACATCACCATCCGGTGTGCGGCCTGCCGGCATGGGTCCGCCTGAAACGAATATAGTGGGTATGTTTACCCGCATGGCAGCCATCAGCATGCCTGGTACGATCTTGTCACAATTGGGAATGCACACCATGCCATCAAAGCGGTGAGCTTCGATCATGGTCTCAACACAATCGGCGATCAATTCTCGCGAAGGCAGGGAATACTTCATACCAGCATGCCCCATGGCTATACCATCGTCCACACCGATCGTATTGAATTCGAACGGAACTCCTCCGGCAGCCCGGATGGCACTTTTTACTAATTTGCCAAACTCCTGCAAATGGACATGGCCGGGAATGATATCCACATAAGAATTGACCACGGCAATGAATGGTTTGGACATATCGGCATCAGTGACTCCGGTCGCTTTGAGCAGCGCACGGTGAGGGGATTTATCCATTCCTTTTTTTATTTGATCAGATCGCATCCTTGATGGCTCCTTTGTGGAAAATAAAAAAGCCACCCGATTGGGTGGCTTTGTCTTAATTTGGTGTTGTAAGTTTTGCTTTACCTACTTTGTTTTCACCTCTTCCAGCCTCCCAACAAGTTTTAGGTCCTTAAGAATAAGGACCGAAAGAATAATGACTGCAAGGAAGAGGTAAGAAGAAATGTTCATATTGATTTAATTAGCTTAGTATAAGGATTTGAAATTGTAAAGTCAATAGCTTTGTCCCATTATGTGAGATGTTGTACTATATTGGTCTGAGAAATGGGATAAACAAACCCTTTTGGCTTTTATTTCTAGTGCTACAATTATTTCATCTATGGAGGTGAATATGCCTGAAGCTGTAATTGTCGATGCGATCCGGACTCCCATTGGTGCCCTGGGTGGAGCGTTAGCATCCGTCAGACCGGATGACCTGGCTGCACTTGTGATCAAAGCGATGGTCGATCGCAACAAGTTGGATCCCGCCAATGTGGATGAGGTGTTCCTGGGTTGTGCCAACCAGGCCGGTGAAGACAACCGCAATATCGCCCGCATGGCCACGCTATTGGCCGGACTGCCGGTGACTGTCCCCGCAGTGACCATCAACCGCCTGTGCGCCTCAGGGTTGGAAGCCATCAACCAGGCTGCCCGTGCCATTCGTTCCGGTGATGGAGAGATCTATATCGCCGGCGGTGTGGAGAGCATGTCGCGTGCGCCATATGTTTTTGGCAAAGCTGAGCAGGCATATCCATTCGGCAATCTGACTGCTTATGATACGGCCATGGGCTGGCGTTTCACCAATCCACGGTTGACTGAAATGCACGGCACCCAGCCAATGGGTGAGACCGCTGAGAATATCGCTGAAGAACTCCACATCACCCGTGAGGAGCAGGATGCTTTCGCGCTTGCCAGCCACCAACGAGCAATCGCTGCCATGGATTCAGGAAAATTCGCAAAAGAGATATTGCCAATTACCATTCCAAGCCGTAAAGGCGAACCGACTGTTGTTTCGCAGGATGAACGCCCGCGTAGAGATACTACAATGGAATCACTGGGCAGACTTAAGCCAGCTTTCAAAAAAGATGGAACAGTCACCGCCGGAAACTCTTCAGGCTTGAATGACGGTGGTGCCGCAGTGTTGATCATGAGTGCTGAAAAAGCCCGGTCCTTGGGTTAAAACCTCTTGCCCGGTTTGTTTCATCTGCTGTTATCGGGTTGGAACCGCGCGTCATGGGACTTGGACCCATTTATGCCACCCGCAAGGCATTACAAAAAGCCGGTTTGACCATCGAACAGATAGGCCTGGCAGAGATCAACGAAGCTTTCGCTGTGCAAGCCTTTGCCTGTATGCGTGAACTTGGGCTGCCACACGACCGCACCAATGTAAATGGCGGCGCTGTTGCTCTGGGCCATCCATTAGGCTGTTCGGGAGCACGGATTATGGTCACACTTATTGAACGAGATGCAGCGCCGGGCGGATTCCCAACCCGCACCATTTTACGGATTAGCCACCCTGTGTATCGGTGTAGGTCAGGGTGAAGCCATGATCATCGAATGGATAAAATAAACTAAGGAGAATTCGATGCATAGAAAAACCGTCACCCTGCTTATTTTGGTCACAATCCTGGTCACCCTTGCCTGCAATTTTTCAGCTCCTGCTCCCACCCCTGAACCTCCACCCATCACGGTGCCATATCCAGACACGCTTGTTCCACCACCTCCGCTTCCGACAAACACAGAGGTGATTCCAGAGGTTACTGATACTTCACAACCCTCGGTGGAAATTGGTCCTTTCAACCAGCTAAGCTGGTTCACCATAAATCTCCCATCCACCGTTGCCAGCTCTGCTCAATCTACAGTTGTTGCGGCTGTCTCA
>CAVPWY010000017.1:0-291081 GCA_963709535.1 uncultured Chloroflexia bacterium
CATACTGTTTGTTATTGTACTTTTACTATTTTCATCGTTAGCCTGCATTGTGCCATTTGTGGGTGAGACGGGTAGAACCTTTATAAACAATTTTGTTGACCTGGAAGATAAGAATTCCCGAATCAAATCAGCCTGCTGTACCAGCGCAGGTCGATAATTCCACCACAAAAAAAGATCCTCGTGGGAGCCGGAACCTATAAAGGAACATCCAATATTTCTGATATTTGGGTGAACTCATTTGGGGGGAAGGTGTATTTCAACAATTTTGATATCACAATCGATAACAACAGGGAAGATCACCGGCATCCTGGAAATCTTTCTGGGAGACGAAGGATTGCGGACCCATGAGTCGGGAACCTTCCCCCCGAGCCGCACTGTATTATTGTGTCACACGGATGAGTAATAACCAGGGCACTATCACGGAAGTTGATGAAACCGGATGGAAGCCGTCCATATTTACGGCCTATGGGATGAATATGTCAGCGAAAAAGCAGATTTCCGCTCTGACTGCCCGGCAGAATATGAGGAGAATCTGGGTTACTATAAGATCTATGCAGATATCTATATCAATGGAGATAAACTTTCCGGAAAAGTGAATAATGATGTTGGAGGTAGCTCGTTATCGATTGAAGCGGTAAAGCAGTGACCAGGGTGGGTAATGATTGGATTATGGTTCTGATGGAATAGTAATGTGAAGTTATACAGTCGTTGTAGTTGTCAGGAAACAATCTCATTCAAAGCTGTTTGAGCTTCATCGCTTGAGGTTTTGTCACATCTGGATCCGCAATAATGGCTTTGAGAGCGAGACTGTATGCAGTTTGAAAAGCCTGCTCCCTGTTTGTTGGAATATCAGGGGTAACACCGGTGCCTTCCCAGTTAGTCCCCGTAACCGGATTGATTGAACGTCCTATGGGAATGAATACATCAAAATGCGAGTGCAGCCGGAAAGGAGTACCAATATTGCCCCACCACCGGTTTTTTCACCTACCAGAATTGCCCTTTGGCGATTTTTAAGGTTGTAGGCAAATTCTTCTCCGCCTGAGAAAGTAATATTGCTGGTTAGTAGATAGACAGGTTTTTCAGCATATCGAATGCCGGGAACATACGGTAGAGTCCAATATTGATCAGTGACATCATCTTTGCGCCAGTAGAGGCTGTTCAGGTGTACTCGATCTTCACTAAATAGATAGGTGGAAATCAATGAAACCATGCCCGGGTCACCCCCGCGGCAATTACGAAGGTCAATGATCAAGGAATTCGTATGTGCCAGGAAATTCATAGCCGCAATCGCCGTTTCGCCACCCCAATCTGGAAAATAAAATTCGTAAATATCCAAATATCCCACATTTCCGGGCAATCTTTCCACTTTATGAATGCCAAAATTATCCAGTATAGCCTTTTGATGCCACTCATCCAACCATTCCTTATTTTGACCAAGAGAGCCATCCTGGTCCGGTAGAGGATTAATATGCCACCTGACGATCAGGTGGTCATCGTGATTCACTTCACGGATATGGAGTGTAAGGGCTTCAGCGAAGGTATTGCCACTGGTAATTGAGGAGTAATCCCCATTATCCAGATGCTTCTGCAAGAAAGTGCAAATTTGGTCTGCTATAGCTGGAAAAACGTATTCGGCCTTAAGCCTTGATGTAAGGTTTTGAATTATTTCAGCTTGAAGGGCAGGATTTATAACAAGATTTTGATCCATTTTGACCTCTTATCTACGATTATGCCATAAAACATGAAAGGCGCATCCCCACTCATCCTAAATTCTTGCCGATTTCCCTGGCTACGCATTCGTCCCAAATAGATGACGATCTTTAAAGTGAAGTTAAGAGCGCTTAACTCCCTTTTTCCAAAAAATTAACCTTCCGTTTACTGCAAGCCAGGTTCCGCTCCGGGATAATGGGACCATGACAACTGAATCAATCTCCCCTTTACTGTCTGCAATGAGTCAGCGCCTCGACACGGGTGCTGTTACACCAAATTCCAATTCAAATGCTGGTGCAGAGTTTCAACAGGTGCTTTCTGCATTGATCATGAGCCAGCTTTCCAACCCGCTAAGTTCGGGTGATGACAGCTCCGGCCAGGCAGCCAGTGATCCGTTATCCTCGATCATGTCGTTGTTGATGAACCAGTTCAGCGGCGGCAGCAGTGACATCGGTATGTTGATGAACCAGATCAATAGCGGCAGCAGCAGTTCAGCCGGGCTGCTCAGCCAATTCAATGCTCCACAGATCTCCCTGGCGCAGGCGCAGGGGCTGCAGATCAACCAGTTCGCCGCGGACAAGGAAATGGGCGGGGACGGTGTCAACTCCAACTGCGGGCCAACATCCCTGGTGATGGCCCTGCGTGGTTTGGGTTTGTCAATCCAGGGTGAGGGAGAGACGACCTCCAACGGAGCGGCTGTGGACTTGGCCAGACGCATGATGGTGGCGGATAATTCCCGCGATGGTGTTGACACTAAAGGTCGTCGGGCTGAAGGAGAGCAGAATTCTTTCACCGATTTTGACGATCTGGCGCGCGGTGTGCTAGCTGCTGGCGGGAAGAGCGAGATGATCGGCGAAAGTGCGTCCTCGATCCGCTCTGCGTTGATGAGCGGAGCCAAGGTGATCGTGAGCGGGACATTTGTAGGTAAATCGACTCTGCCGTGGACGGGGGACCGCGGACCGGACAACAAGAAAGCTCCGGGCGGTGCCACCATGCATATTGTGGCGGTCACCGGGTACAACGCGGCAGCGAACAGCTTCATAATCAACGACCCAGCACGGCTCAGACCCATTGAGGTATCAGCCGGTCAACTGGAGAGTTTCATGGATGGCAATGCCGGGGCGATGGCCATCAGTCGGAGTTGACAATTAATTTGAATAGACAATGAGTAGGGGCGAGTCGTCGACTCGCCCCTACTGGTAATGTATAATTAATTGTCTGGAGGGGTTATGGAAAAACGACAATTGCGTCCACCATCAGCACAGGTTTTCAAAACTTTATATGCCTTTGGGCTGGGTCCACTGGTAGGGCGGCTGGTATTGCTGCTGACGACCACAGGGCGAAAGTCCAGCCTTCCGCGGGTGACTGCACTGCAATATGAAGAGATCGATGGGGCGATATACCTCGGCTCATCCAAAGGGATCCACGCGGATTGGGTGAGGAACATCCATGCCAACCCGCAGGTGAAGGTACGGGTGAAAAATCGCCGCTTTGATGGGTTGGCGGAGATTGTAACCGATTGCGAGCGTATCGCCGATTTCATGGAACTGCGCCTGCAGAGGCATCCACGCATGATCGGGATGATCATGAAATCGGAAGGGCTGCCGGAGAAACCGGGTCGGGCTGATCTACTGGATTATTCCCGGAAGATTGCTATGGTGATCGTCAGACCGATGTAAGGGATATTGTGGGGGTAAATAAAAAGGACGGATAACAAGCTGGCGGACATAAAAGACCTCCCCTATGAGTAGTTCTTCCTAAGTATTTACTTAACAAAATTTATTACCAAAAACATCAAGATAATTAATAAAAAAAATTCGCCAAAAGTAACACGGATTCTATTTAGTTTAATCCATCTTTTGGGGTCATTCAAACCATCATCCGCTAGCCATTTGCCAGGATACCAATTTGGGATTCTTGCTACAGTTTTTCTAGCATTTAATAATGCTTTTTCCGGCTTGAACCAAGCCATGTAAAAAAAATAAGATACAACCAGAAAATTAATACCTATGAAAATCAAGCCGAGAACAGAAATATTATCCATTTTCAAGTTATGATAGTACCGTGAAATTTCTTTTTCCAATCCTCGTGTGATTTGAATTTGTCTTGTTCCAGGTAGTCATCAATTCTATTATTAGTATCGGGCAATTCGCGAATCGCCCCTACGCGATTAATATAATTGGTGGGTTGGATATTAATAGGCGGACACGTAGATCCGCCCCTACGAATTGATTATTATTTGAATACCACATCCGCAGGCATACCGGGTTTGAGCTTGAAATCCGGGTTGGGGACTTCGATCTCGATGGCATAGACGGTCGTTCGGCGGCCATCCACGGTTTGGACATTGCGGGGGGTGAACTCGGCTTTGTCGGCGATATGCTTCACCGAGCCGGTGAAGGTTTCGCCGGGGAAGGAATCCACGTTGATGGTCACATTCTGCCCGAGGGTGATCTCGCCGTAGCGATTTTCGGGGACATACACAGTCAGCTTCACCGTTACCAGTTCACCGATCACCAGCAGGGTGCTGCCGGGGGAAGCCATTTCGCCGGGCTCCACATTGCGGGTGATGACGACACCATCAAGCGGGGATGAGAGCAAGGTTTTAGTGAGCTGTACTTCCAGCACAGAGCGGGCAGCTTTAGCCTGATCCAGGGCGGCATTCACCTGATCCACAGCTGCCTGGGCCTGATCGACAGCCGCCTTGGCTGCGGCCACCTGCAATGAATCATCTGCAGTAAGCAGGGCATTGTAGCGGTCGAGGGCTTCGTCGTAGGTTTGCTGTGCCAGAGCGACCAGTGCGCGGGCTTCCATCAGGTCATCAGCCTGGTTATCCGTCAGCAGAAGGTCGTATTCCCGCTGGACATCCCTGAGAACCTCTTTGGCTGCATCATATTGATCCTGGGCGGCATTTTGCAGCTCCACCTGGTCAGCAGCGTTGTTGGCCAGATCCAGCACAGTTTTGGCAGTTTTAAAAGCGGCTTCGGCATCCGCGAGGCGTTTTTCAATATCCGCGAGCCCCGGCAGATTGAGTGTGGTGATCACCTTCGCCAGGTTGGTTTTCTGGTCGTCCAGGTTCTTTTTGGCGGCATCAAGTTCCAGTTTGGCAGAAGCCATGCGCTCGGATTTATCGAAATACCAACCGGGCAGATCCACATCATCGGGTTGGCCTTTCTTCCACAAGTTGGCGCGATTGACCGCATCCTGCAATTGGGCGGTATTCACCACCAACTGGTACTGGATGTTGGCGGTGGCGAGAGCGGACTGCACGGTTTTCACATTGGCTTCAGCAAGGGTGACAGCCGCACTGGAGGAATCCAACTGTGCCTGGAGCAGGGTCTGGTCAAGCGTGATCAGTTTATCGCCGGTTTTGACAGCCTGGCTTTCCTGGACCAATACTTCCCTGACTGAGCCAGCGATCTCCGGGGAAATATTCACTTCCCGTGCGGATATGGTGCCGGAGGCTTTCAATTCGGTCGTATTTTTCGGGGCAAACACTGAACAACCCGAAAGAAAAGTGAGGATGATGAGCCATCCCATGAATTTGCTGATATTTTTTACCATTGCAGCCTCCGTTACTCAATAAATCATTAATAATAATACCAAAAAACCTCCGCCGGATAAGTCACCGGCATCTCCGCTGCGCTTCGACCACAACCCTCTCCCAAGGGAGAGGGGATTAGTCCTCATCCCGTCCTTCCCCCTCGGGGGAAGGGGTCAATGCCTGGACAGATCCTCTTCTTCCACCATGGTTACAAAGGCATCCTCCAACGATGGGATGACCTGCTCGATGCGATGGACAATTATTCCCTGCGTTGTGAGGACGCGGGAGATCTCATCTTTGACTGCAGGTGTAATGCAGGTGACGTGCAGGATCAAGCCGTGTTGACTGACATTGGAGACTCCAGCGACTTCGTGCAGCAATTCTTCCGCCCGGGCAGGATCATCGCATTCCACCTCGAGCAGTGTTCCCTGCATACTTTCCTTGAGGGTATCGGGGTCATTGAGTGCGATCAAACGGGAGTTGTACATCATCCCGATCATATTGCAGTATTCAGCCTCGTCCATATAGTGAGTGGTCGCCAGAACGGTGATTCCGCGGCTGGCCATTTCGTAGATCAATGCCCAGAACTCGCGGCGGGAAACGGGGTCGACACCTGCAGTGGGTTCATCCAGGAAAAGCATGGGCGGCTCGTGGACAATGGCGCAGGCCAAGGCCAGGCGCTGCCTCCACGCGCCGGAGAGATTGGCAGCGCGCTGTTTTTCGTGCCCCTGCAGCCCGGCCATGGCGACAAGTTCCGCGACGCGGTCTTTGAGCCTCGCCCGTGGAACAGAATACAAACTGGCGTAAAAATTGAGGTTTTCGGCAACGGTCAGGTCATCGTAGAGGGCAAATTTCTGGGACATATACCCGATCCGCTGCTTGACTTCTTCGGGTTGGGTGGTGACATCGTAACCCAAAATATTTGCGGTACCGGATGTGGGTTGGAGAATTCCACATAACATGCGCATGGTCGTGGTCTTGCCGGCTCCGTTCGGACCGAGCAAGCCAAATATCTCGCCGCGCGGAATGGAGAAGGATATGGAATCCACGGCGGTGAAATTCCCAAACTTGCGGGTCAGGTTATTTACGACCACCGCTGCATCGATTTTTTCCGGGAGGGGAGACAAATTTGGAGAGGTCATAATCCCCGCTCCTCAGACAAATGAATGAACACATCTTCCATGGAGGGACGGGCTTTCCGGAGCAGTTTGACCTCTGCACCAGAGATCATCAACATGTTTCGTAGATCTGCCTCGCACTTTTCAGGATCACGAACCGAGATCCTGATTCGGTCACCAACCGGACGCCATGAGATTACATCCGGCAGATTGTTCACAGCTTCACGCATCAATTTCCGCGGGGCTGCCTTCACCTCAACAATATTGTATGGATAGGCAGCCTCCAGGTCGAGGGGTTTACCGCTGGTCATGAGACTTCCCTGGTAGAGGATGCCGACCATGTGGCAACGTTCAGCTTCATCCATGTACGGGGTGGAGACTACAACAGTGACACCCTGACGAATGACATCCGTGAGCAGCTTCCACAACTCCCGGCGGGAGACAGGGTCGACCCCGGTGGTGGGTTCATCGAGAAGCAGGAGGCGGGGAGTGTGAATAAGAGCGCAGGCGAGAGCCAGTTTCTTGCGCATACCACCGGAAAGATGCTCACTGCGCCGATTTTTAAAATCCTGCAGGCGGGCAAAATCGAGCAGGGCGGGGAGTCGGGTTTCCTGTTCCTGGTGGGTGACGCCCTGCATATCGGCGAAGAAGCGTAAATTCTCCATCACCGAAAGATCCGGATAGAGAGAGAAATTTTGGGGCATATAACCGATCAGCTTGCGGATTGTTTCAGGGGATTTCTTTACGTCCGCACCGAGTACCTGCGCATCACCGCTGGTGGGAGTCAATACGGTGGCGAGAATCCGCATCAGGGTGGTCTTGCCAGCGCCATCCGGACCGACCAATCCGAACAGGGTGCCTTCGTTGATGGAGATGGATAAATTCTCCAGGGCTGGTCTGGCGCCTTTCTGGTTTGGATAGCGTTTGGTCAGGTCGTTTACAGAAATGGCAAGGGGCATGGCAAAAATCCTATCCTATAATTTTACACCTGATAGGAAAATACCTTATGCTGACTAGTGAAGAAATTCGTGCATATGACATGCCGCCCCATCGACTTGCTCAGGGTGCGGCATGTGAACCTGGTATGGAAAGAGATCGCCACGCTTCGCTACCCTTTCGGGCACGAAGTCGCGATGACAATCGAAAAACAATTCCATTAAGATATCTTAATTTCTTTTCCTGAATGAAGCGACTCGACTGCAGCGATGGCGGTCAAACTCACCGCCTGAATTTGCTCATAGGGGATCGGTGGTACTCCCGCTTTCACTCCATCCAGGAAAGCTTTCCAGGCAGCCTGATGACCTTTATCCTGCCGGAAGCTGCTGCGCTGGCTGGTTTTCCTGCCATTGAAGGACAGGTCAATTTTGCGGAAGTCGTCAAGAACTGCCACCCGGCCACCACAAAACACCTCGCAGCGCTCCTTGGGATGGGATTTATCCCCATTGGCCAGGTAAGACAAAACACCAATGGATCCATTCGCAAATTTTATAGTGATATTCACATTATCTTCCCGGTAAAGCTGCCCATCCGGCAGGGAGACGGTTGAGACTGACACCGGCAGGCTGTTTGCCAGCCAGGTCATGAAATCGATGAAATGGCAGCCTTCACCGATAATGCGCCCACCGCCAACTTTCGGGTCATGCAGCCAGTGATTGAGCGGCAGGATCCCGGCGTTGACTATATAATGCATCATGCGCGGCTGATCGGATTTATCCAGGAAGCGTTTCATCTCCACAGCGAGTGGCGCAAAACGCCGGTTGAAACCGACCATCATCACAGGCTGATCGGGTTGCTGAAGCTGATCAAAGACTGCTTCGATCCCGGCTGTGTCAATCGCCAGTGGTTTCTCGCAAAAAACATGCTTCTTCAATTGTAGTGAACGCACAACCTGCCGACTATGCTGGTTATGCCGGGTAAGGATGGCGATCAGGTTTACATTCTCATCCTGGAAAATCTTGTCTTCTTCACTGGTGCTGTACTGGAAGCCGAACTTGCCGCCTGCATATCGTGCATTCAAGCCGGTACCGGACGCGATACCAACCCGGCTGACTCCTCCAACGGCTGATACTGATGGGAGGAAAGTGGAATTCGCATACAACCCGGCACCTAAAATTCCCAAACCGGGTAGTGGATTGTCATTCTTAGTAGATTGATTCCCAATGACGACAGTCCGATGTAAAGCTATTTCCGACTGAGTCTGTGGATAGGTGAGCAGCACCCCCAGGAATGGTTCGGAAAGCTTGCCGGTGATCAGGTCATAAGCTCGAGCGGCATCTTCGATTGAGATGCGGTGGGTGATCAGGGGGTGGACATCCAGCAGCCCTGAACCCTGCAGATCAAGAATGGCTTGCAGGTTGCGGCCTTCGGTCCAGCGTACATAACCGGCAGGGTAGTCATGCCCCTGTTCTTCATAAGAAGGATCATAACGGCCGGGACCATAAGAGCGGGAAACTTTAAATGTCAACTCTTTATCGTAGTATGGTTTACGGGGCATGTTCAAGCCAAATGCACCGATGGCAATGACCCTTCCGCGATCACGGGCGATCTTGCCAGCCAACTCAACGGGATCACTGCTTGGTGTATCGGCGCAGATCAGGACAATATCCCATCCATTGCCATCTGATTTTTCGGTGAAGAAACTTTCAGCGTCTGAGCGCTGGATGGAAGGATAGCCCAGTGATTCAGCCAGTTTTACCCGTTCCGGGTCAAGATCCACCCCGGTAACGACACAGCCGGCGGCACGGGCGATACCCGCGGCGAGCAGTCCCAAAAGGCCAAGACCAATGAACGCCACCCGTTCACCGACCTGAGGCTGCGCCAGACGAAAGCCGTGCATGGCAATGGCTCCCAAAGTGGAAAAAGCAGCGGAATCGAAATCAACATTGTCGGGGATATGCGCCATCAGGTTTTGTGGCACCAGGGCATATTCTGCATGGACAGCAAATCCACCACCGGCGCATGCTACCCGGTCACCCGGTTTGAAACCGTTGAGTCCTTCACCAACCTCAACTATCGTTCCTGCACAGGAATACCCCAGGGTCATGGGTTGATCGAGACGGTTGAAAGCAGCATCAAGTGCGGTGAAAATCCCTTCACGGCGGGCTTTGTCGATCACCTGGCGGGCAAGGTCCGGACGGGAGCGCACTTTCTGGAGCAGATTCTTCTCTCCGAATTCCACCAGCATCCGTTCGGTACCGGCGGAAACAAGCGAGGCAGCATTCTGTACCAGCGCAAATCCCGGTTTGATGGAAGGAATTGGGACATCTTGAACGATAGTTTTTCCGGATTTCATACTCTGAAGTAATTGTTTCATAGTTGAGATTATAGCAAAGAAAAGGAAAGAGTGATGAATTGATTGGTGTTTTGAGTACAGGGATTGGAGAAAAAAAAATTGGAGTTTTAAGATTGATGTAAAATCAAGAAAGGCATCTATTATTTCCTTAATTTTACCTGGGAGAATTCATTGATCCGTACGCGAATCAGGATTATTTCTGGAGCAGCTGTTTTCCTTTTTCTGGGTGGTTTACTCATAAACCTCCACCGAATCACACCTGCACCTCACCTGAATGACCTTGGGTCCAGCTCCATGATGGATAGCCTACTGGCGATTGCCTTAGCTGGCTTTGTGCTCTTCCTCACGGCTGGCCTCGGTTCACTTATTGATCAAACCATTCAAGTTGGGCAAGTGGACGTTTGTTGAGCGGTCTGTTATTGGCCTCCCTCTCGGGTTGGCTGCCATGGCGTATGGAGTTTTCTTTATGAGCCTGGCAGGTTGGATCAAACCCATCCACTTGATCTGCTGGTTGATCATCATCGTTATCATCTCTTTAAACACAGTTGTGAATATTTGGAAGAAGCAATTCACAATACCAAGGGTTTCAAAAATATCTGGTCCGAATTTTCAATCATTAAAAAAGTAATCTTTTCAATTGGAATACTGGCTTTAAATTCTGGCGTTATTCCAGGCATTTACCCCACCCTGGGATTACGATGGACTGGCATACCACTTACAGGGTCCACGGTTGTTCCTGGAAGCAGGCAGGATCATTCCCATCCCGGAAAATTGGTTCACCTATTATCCATCCACCTGGGAAATGTTATATCTGCTCGGAATGGGCTTAGGCAGCGATATCTTTGCCCGATTGATCCATTATTCCACATTGATCCTGTTCCTGCTGGCGACTTATGCCTTTGGCAGACGCTTTTTACCGAAACCTGGGGGATGGATTGCTGCAGCAATATTGCTCGGTATCCCAATCCTGCCACTATGGGGCAATGCCGCTTACACCGATATCGCCTGGGCACTCTTTCAATTCCTTGCGATCGCGATTTTCCTGGTGTGGATCAAGGAACGAAACCCCTGGCTGCTCGGATTATCCGGCATTATGCAGGGGTTGGCACTGGGCTCCAAATACCTGGCTATTTCTGGTGCGGGAATATTACTCATATTCGTACTCTGGTACAGCCTTAGGGATGAAGGGAAGTGGACTGGGTGGAATAAAGCCATAAGGAATGGAATGATCTTTGGCCTGGGAGCATTTATCGTGGCTTTGCCGTGGTACTTGAAGAATTTTATTTGGACAGGGAATCCAGTCTTTCCACTTTATTTCCCACAGCATGTGATCGACCCCACCCAATTAAAGATTTGGATGGATTATATCTACAGTTTCGGGACGGGGAAGAACTGGTATGACTATCTACTGCTGCCGTTCAATTTATATTTACAGCATGACAAATTCGGCACATTTATGGGCAGCATGGAAATGCCGAGCCCGTTGTTCCTTTTTAGTTTGGCTTACCCATGGATTCGAAGGACGATCGATCCTGCAACCAGAAAGACCCTCGATGTTCTTGGATTATTTATCCTGGTCCAGTTCATTTTTTGGGCCTTGGGATCACAACAAACCAGGTTTCTTCTTCCTATCTATCCCGGATTAGCCATTTCTGCCAGTATCGTACTTGTTCAGCTATACAATAGCCCCAAATTAAAAATGCTTTCTCGAGCTCTTGCCATAAGCAGCATCAGTAGTATGGTGATAGCGACTGCTATATATATGGGATTATATATAAATCTAGTACAACCACAAAAAGTATTATTTGGACTTGAAACAAAAGCAGATTTTTTGCAACGAAATATTAGGGATTTTTCGGGAATTAATTATATTAATCAACAACTATCTGATTCTGATTATGTAATGCTGCTCTGGGATGGGAGAGGGTATTATTGTAATAGGAGATGTCTACCAGATATCGATCAATCTCATTGGATATCTTTAGTGAACGGTTCAAAGGAAAGTACATTATTAACCCACGCATTACAAGAACAAAATATCACTCATTTGCTAATAAGTAATGAAGACGTATCGTTTTTTATCCTCAAACATGATAATGCTGGAATACATAAAGAAGCATTGCAATATCTGATAAACGAATTTCTCCCTGAATGCGGTCTTATCACTCATGAAGATGATTGGTCCACGATCTATCAAATCACCTACGACAAAGAAGAATGTAATTAATTCTTATTCTCAAGTCGAGAATCCTGCTTATTTTGGTTAAGAAAAACTCCATCTTCAAATACGATGAAATTAATTCAGCTAATCCATAGTTGAGGATTAATTATGGATTCTGCTTATCATGAAGGAATTTGACCAGCTGCTTTGTCAGGAGGTTCGGAAATTTGAGATTTATCAGTGAAAAGTGGGATCAAGATTAAAAACCACACCAGGTATTCAGATTCAAGAAGCATACTCAAACTGACATTGGCGAGGATCATATATATTAGTGCAATGATTGGAAACGTATAAATAAAACCACTTCTTTTTATAATTATCTTGATTGCATGTTTGATCGACATAGTGATGACTATTAGGATGGATACAACCCCGGCGATTCCCAGGTGCAAAAAGATATCAATTAATCCATTATCCCCTATAAATATCGGGTACCCCCATCCAACAGCCTTTCTTGTAATCTCCCGAAACTCAGGAAATGACCAAATAGCACCATACCCGTATCCGAGGTAGGGATGAACCAAAATAACCTGGTTATAAAGATACTGCCAAAGAGGGACCCTGCCAGTTAATGAAGTATTCCGGTTCACCAATCCAAAGAAGAAATCAAGGTTAAGCATAATCGCAGCAATCGCAATTAATGCAATAATGCCGAGGATTATGTAATGGGGAGAGCGCAAATACTTTCTTATTCTTGACCATATGAAGAAGACAAAGGAACTTCCCAATAAGAGGAATAAAATTAATACACCAGCAGCGGATTTGCTATAAATGATCAGTACCAGTGAAAACAAAAAGGATATTGCCAAGAGAACTTTAGTAAGGGGACGATAGTCTGGATGGGCTAGAAAGTCAAAAAAGATAACTGCGTTCCCGAACGCTAAGATACTACCCAAATAATTCTTATGACAAAAAAACCCGGTCCATGAACCAACCCAGGGACTAATGGACATGATCCCTAAATTTGGCCGGAGTAGTACATAAAAGAAATTAATAATGATTAAAACTTACGAAAAAGTATACAAGAATTTGAATAACCTTGTCCAATTTGTAATACCAACCAATATAACCGTAAGTTAATGTACAAAAAATCAAAACAATTCCTTTTGTAAGAGTCACTGGAAAAGCGGATGACCAAAAAACTGATATTAATGCCAGCAAAAGGAAAAGCACCAGATACCATTTGTTCTTCCAAACTGATATATATTTTCCAATGTTTTTTGATTTGATTAATCGGTATCCGATTAAAAGGATGGTAATTATCCAGAGTGAGATTTCCTGTCCTATATTGATAGTGACACACCCTGGCGGGTTTTGATAAGGTAAGCCATTACAATAATAACCAAATCTTCCGAAAATGGAGGTTGACCGAAATATAGATAAGAATAAAGCCAGCCCCACTATCCCATAATTGATTATCTTGTTCCTAATCTCTGTCCTCATACTGGCGAACCTTAATACGAACCTTTCCCAATCAATACTACCCAAAAAGTGCGGATAATTATTTTTAGATCCAACCATATGGAATAGTTTTCCACATAATAAATATCATCTTCTGTATGTAAATGCATCGCTTTATCACTTCGGCCAGTTACCTGCCACCAGCCAGTAATACCTGGTGGAACAGCTAATCTTTTCCGCTGCCACCGTTCATATTTCTCCACCAAATGAGGAACTTCAGGACGTGGTCCAACAATACTCATATCCCCTTTAATAACATTCACAAATTGAGGTAATTCATCTAGGCTGAATCTACGAAGAAAACGGCCTGACCTGGTAATTCGTGTATCGTTCCTCGTTTTACTGATAACTTTTCCATTTTCATCGGTAATTTGATGATCATTATTTTTAGTTTCTGCATCACGAGTCATTGTTCGCAGTTTATAAATATAAAAATAGTGGCCTTTTTCTCCAATCCTTTTTTGCGTATAGAACACAGGCCAACCGTCATCGATCAGAACCAGTAAGGCTGACAAAAATATGAACGGTAGAGATATCAAAAGGCACACGAATCCAAAAATGATATCGAATCCACGTTTAACGAGCCGGTCAAATTCATTTAGCGATGGGGCTCTTAAGTCCAGCATTGGTAGTCCTGCAAAATTTTCAACTTTCGTGTCAAATACAGACAAGTCCAAAAAATCAAGGGCAAGCCAAATATTAATCGCCTGATCATCCAATTTTTCAAGGATCGGCTCTATTTCAGACTGTTCGGTTCGGTTCAATGCGAAAATGAGATCTGTGGCATGATTTTTTTCAATTGCATTTACCACAATTTCAGATTTCTCGATAATAGTCATTTCCTTTGAATGACTTCTTTTATTCAAATTTATATAGCCGGTCAGGTATAGATCATCGATCGGATTATGCTCCAGTGATTCAATGACCTTTCGGCTCGCGTTATCGGTGCCAATAATGATTACCCGGCGAGAAATATTTGGATTTTCATTTCTCATCCGAAAAACAATTCGTGCGATTATCCTCCAGAAAATACAAAAAAGAAATGATAAAAATACTGTCGTTATAAAATACGCTCTGGAAATATCCCGATATGTTAAATATATCAATCCTGCCTGGCACATTGCTGCGACAAAAGATCCAAAGGTTAAGGCTGAAAACTCATCAACAGCACGCCAATATTTGCGGCTGTCATAAATGGTAAAAACTGATAATACACCCACCCATATGATTGGGAATGCCAGGTACATCATCGCTGTCAGATTGGTAGGAGCATTCATTTGCTCAATGAAAGGCAGCCGATTCATTAAACGCGCAAGTAAATGCTCAGAATGAGTGCAATAATTACACTCATTCCATCTGCAGCCATTGAAAATATTGCAAAATTTACAGAAAATCTTCTAAGCATCTTTAGGTCGGTTAATTCGAGTAACTAAATAGTTATTATGAATTATTTATTGGATAACAAAAGATAACTGGATAATTTGTCATTGTTTAATAATATTACACTTCTGTAAAAATACACGCCAGATGAAAATTGGATTCCCTATGATATAGCGCTTCCATAAACGTCCCGGTTCAATGATCAATCGGCCCAACCATTCCAATCCATGATCTGTCATCCACTTCGGGGCGCGGATTGTTTCTCCCGTGTAATAGTCAAAGAACGCGCCTACCGGGATCACCACGCGCACCTGCAGGTCATCCCAGTTTTCCATTATCCATTTTTCCTGGGCTGGCATGCCAAATCCGACGATCAAGATATTGGGTTGGAGCGAATTGAGTGTCTCAACCACCTTTTGATTCTCAGCAGATCCCCTGGACTTATCAAAATAGCCATGCTGAATTCCGGCAATATTCAGATCGGGATGTTTTTAACCGCCAGAGCCCTGGCTTTTTCAATCACGGCCTGGTGGGTTCCGAGGAAGAAAATGGATATGCCCCGTTGGGCGCATTTTTCGGCCAGAAGATCGAACCAATCCGGGGGAGTCAAACGGGTCAGGTCTTTCTCATTGAGGAAGTTGGCTGCCCATTTCACCCCGAAACCGTCGCAGAAAACGACATCCGCCTGGTTGATGAATTCCTTGAACCAGGATTCTTTCTGTGTCAGGTTGATGGCGTGGACATTGACATTAGCGCAGATGGCTCGCTTTCGGCTCAGGATGGTATTCAAGATATGGCCGATCAGCTCATCCTTATTGATGAGATCTACACGGATACCAAGGATCGAGGTGTAACTAATTTCATCAGACATTATGATAAAACCTCATATACATCCAGATATCTTTTGGTTATCTCATCAATTGAATATTTCTTCGCTTCTTCATAACAGTTTTCTGATAAACTTCTGATGGGGATACTATTATCAATAGTCTTTTGTAATGCTGAAGCCAGACCATCAACAGAGCTGGTATCAAATAGAAATCCAGTTTTACCTTCCTGAATGATCTCCGGGAAAGCGCCAATTCTGCTGGCTATCACCGGTATTCCATGTGAAAACGCTTCGATTATTGCTATTCCGAATAATTCAGGAACAGTAGATGGTGACACCAGAACATCACTATCACTGAATAATTCTTCCTTTTGTAATCCGAAAACAGGTCCAGTGAAAATGATATTACTTTGATCTTTATATTTTTTCCTCAGATATGTCTCCAGTGGTCCCCAGCCGGCGATTCGTAAAAGATGATCCTTTTTATCGTATGCAACCTGCTGAAATGCCTGGCAGAGTTGATCGACACCCTTCGATCTATCCAACCGGCCGAGATAAAGAAAATGCACGTCTGTACCTGGGTCTTTTTTATTCGCACGCTGTAATAATAATTGTTGTGATTCCACTGCGTCGTATCCATGTGTGTTCGGAATAATTTGTTTGATTGCAGAGGGGAAAAACCTCATTTTTGTATGGAAATCTAGCACGTATTGACTGGGAGCTGTAACAATCTTTACCAACTTTGAAAAGGATCTGCGCAAGTTCTGGAAGGGGCGCATAATCAGGTTTTGTTCCCTTGCCAATTCCCCCACCCTTCCCATGAATAATCCTTCCGGACTTAAAAGTTCATAATCATGGCAGGTATGAACGATATTTTTTACTCCAGCAGAAGATGCAGCACTCCATATGGATGGGGACAGGCCACGCAACTTGTGAGAATGAACAATATCGGGCTTTTCATTGGAAATTATTTGTTTTACCGTTTGATAAGTGATGGGATTCCATATATCAAATAATTGCCAGAAAACTTTCCTGGCTTTGGGTTGGTTATCTTTCTCAGCCACCCAATACAGATTATTGGCAGGAATACGGATCACTTTAATGTTATCAAGTAGATCTGTTTTTATCTGTCTTCCATTCCAGGTCGTGATTACAGTTACGGAGTAAGATTTTTTTATTAAGGAATGAGCCAAATGATTGACCGCAACAGCTGCGCCGCCACCAACTTCAGGCTCATAAAGGAAAGAAAGGAGGACAATCTTCATTTGAGTAAAGACGAGTAATTATTTTATTATTTCTACAACACTTGCCTGGATGAAGATGCTAGAGAGTGATATTCCTGCCAGGTTCCGTTCCACTTAATGATACATCATCACTGGTTGTAACGATGAACGATAATCCTTATCAATTTGTATTGATAATCATTTATGGTGATTTATATGGAAACCTGAAAAAATACCGAATTGGATGACAGATGGAATACCTGATAAACCGGGGCAGCCATTTTGAAGTATATTGCATGCCTTCTTTCAGGTAATATTTTGCTTTTTGTAAATCCATAACCCGGAAACTGTGCGCACAGGCCTTGATGGTTTCTTGTGTGTGTAATTCAGTGATGTAATTAGTAAATAAGGGCGGATAAAGATCGTTTGATACCAGGTAGGTATGTGTCATTTGAATATGTTCTTCAGCGATTCTTTTATTGATGGAAGGTGTACTGGAAAACGTCATTGAATTGGAATGCTGAAGATATGAATAAACCAACTGATTGATGTACATTGTTTTCAAGTGTCTCAAGGCAATCCGGATCATGAAATCGCGGTCTGCTGCTATTTTATATTGAGGATTAAAATACCCGACTTCTTCGTACACCTTTCTCGAAAAAAAGTAGGCATTGATGATTGGGGTATCAAAAATCGAATGCCTGACCAAATCTTCCCCTTCTCCTGGTAGTAAGGTGGTTGTAGACACCAATTTCCCCGATTTTTCCTGGATTATTTCCGCCTGACCGGCGACAGCATACACCTCATCATTTTCGAAAAGTGAAACGACAGTCGCGAAGATATCAGGCGCATAATAATCATCCGAGTTTAATAGCCCGATGATATCCCCGGTTGCCAGGTGCAGCCCTTTATTGATTGCATCATACATCCCCTGGTCTGGCTCACTGATAACGCGCAGACCTGGGTACTTGCGGAGAACATCGAGTGTTCCATCGGTGGATCCGCCATCTACGATAATGTGTTCCACCTGTGAATAGTCCTGGTTTAAAACACTTTTAATGGCAGTTACAATCAGCTCTGCACGATTGAAAACAGGAGTGATGATAGTGAATTTCGGTTCTTTCATACATAACCAAATAATCGACCTGAATTCTTACTTCAACTATTTCGGCTTGCGATTTCGTGGTACCAATTTTAAAAAATCACTAGCTTGTCGTTCCAGACAGTACATTTTTATGGCATGATCAACCGCATTCATTCCTATTTTTATCCGAAGATCCGAGTCACCGAGTAGGTATTGTACCTTGGCTGACAACGCATACGGATCTTTCGGTGGGACAAGATAACCGTTAACCCCATCGTTAATAATTTCAGGGATGCCATCCAGCCCGGTTGCAACAACAGGAATACCGCAGGCCATGGCTTCGATAATGGAGATTCCAAATACTTCATGATGGGCTGCGTGGATATAGACATCTGCTGATTGATAATATTGAACTAATTTCCTTTCATCCGTGATTTTTCCGGTATAGATGATTTTACCTTCCCTCAACGGTTCCGGTTTTCCTGACAGCCCAATGCAAATAAATATCAGAGGCTCATTTCCTTTTCGTAGCAGGCTGAGGGCGGTCTTCATTGTCTGAACGTCTTTAAATTCATTATGGGCAAAGAAAAGTATGATATGGGAATCCAGAGGTAGATCAAGTAATTCCCTGGCAGTTTTTTTGTTTCCAGGCTGGAATGTTCCAATATTGATCGCGTTGGGAATGACCTTGCTTTCAACAACGGGAAACATATGTGATAAATTCACCTGATCCATTAACCATTTTGATGGAGTGGTAATAAACAACTTACTCTCACCAAATATTTCTTTCTTTCTTTGACGATTAATTTTTGTTGCATCCCGTGCGATTTTCGGATAAATATTCAAATCGGGGCAGTGACCGCACCCAATTTTCCATCTCTCACAGTTTATCGATAATGCACAATGACCTGTTAATGTCCACATATCGTGCAGATTAAGAATTACCGGTACTAACTGGCTTAATTCTGGCAAATAACGAAGATCGAAATAATTACCATGGAGATTATTCAAGTGAACGATATCGGGTTTCTCAGGTAAAAGATCAAGGATTTTTAATGTTCCCTGGAAATTAAAATCCTCTTTGCCGCTCAAATTTGTGATCATTCGCGTAATACTGGTTCTACCTTCGGCTAAATTGTTTAGAAAAAACCTTATGGATCTATCTTTTTGTACATTTGGCGCGATAATTTGGATAAGCTGATCGATTATCAAATAAAAACGGGTAACGGGTTTGAAATTAGGTTTTACTACAGGAATTTCATAAATATCAGTATCTGTTGTCAATTTCCTGCCGACAATCATCCAACTTTTGTAACCTAGTGCTCGGTATTGCTTAAAAAGGAAATAAGCGGATTTCTCTGCTCCACCGCCATAATCACTGGTGTTGACTTGCAGGATTTTTAGGTCTGATTTCATTGAAATAACTCTGAATAATTTATCCGCGGAAACACTTCCAGGTTACCACCTATCGTAGCATTAATTATTTGTACTCCTATTTCGTCACATACTTTTTTTGTTTGCTCGTAATGGAAAATCATCTGATCCACATGCGGTTCATGCCATTTTTTATTCTTCCCAAAATAATTTGAATCAAATGATTTAAGTCAAAATCAGTAGAAATCAGGAAATCTTTATTATCATCTTCATGCTTAATTGTTTCTGGTACTTTATAACTCGTATCACATCCAATCAGGTAGATGGGGTTGAATCCCAAATAGACAGCCATTTGTATCATCGCTATTGTTACCGTTCGGACAGAATAAACAAAGGCTGAGGGATTTCTAGAAAACATTCCATTTGGAAGATCATTTTCGTTATGCGGGATTTCCATGTACCAATAAACATTTTTTGCAGATTTGAGTATTCTTTGATAACGGAATTCAATGGGGAAGAAAAAGTGACTTTCGGGAAGTTGTTCATATAATTTATTAATTTCACCCGCGTTATCTGGCACAACTCTAGTGTCAACAGCCATATAAAACTTGGGACGCCATGAGATTTTATCGAATAATAAATAGCAGCGATTGGAACCCCAGACGTATTCATTTTGAAGAAGACCCAAATCCATTTGATTCAGACTAGGACCATTACCCATGATAAAGCATCTCTGCCCTTTATATTTCCCTTGAAATTGCTGCAGGTGGTCTGATTTATTTCTTACATTTTTATCAATAAGGTTATAAAAAGCTGATAATATTCGCAGTCTAAAATTTTGTCTAATATTAAAAAAACCAACACGAATAGACTGTGGGACAAAGTTTCTATACTGTTGACGTAAGTTCTTTTTATTTATCATCTACTAAAAGTGGTTTTCTATTTATTCTTTTTTACCCAAATCCCACAAATTACACCATCAGCATGATCTACATGAGTTGCTTTTGCTTTTTCTGGTGGTATTTTTCTCCAGGTAACTAAACCAAAGTTATTTGCCCATTGTTTCTCTGGTAAGGGTGTTAATTTTTCATTTTTCTTTTCAGTTAATATATCAATTATTCGTTGTTTTCTCCCCTTATTTATTTTGTATTCTGAGAATAAATCCAAATATCTACTATATTGATATTCATAATATTCCAGAAGTATCGGTGAAGCATTTGTTTCAAATCTTTTTATTGTTTGTGATGAATATATTCTGGTTGATTGATCTGCTTTACCATTTCCCAAATTACCAAAAGGTAACGTCATTATTATCTTGCCATTTGGTTTTGATACTGTTAATAATTCATCAAATGCTTTAATATCGCCATCCGAATCGACTCCAGGCGTATTCACATCATATACTTGAGGATCTTCCATCCCAATGTGTTCGATCACAGAAACTGCAATAATTGCATCAAAAGTGTTTGATTCGATTGGAATACATCGTAAGTCTGCTTTATGAAAAATTACCTTTTTATATATCTTGCTTGGCATATCAAAATCGATTCCATGGACTTCAAGCGGTAAAGATTCCAACCATTTTATCCACACAGGGTCAGATTTTACTGTTCCTACATCAAGAATTTTTTTATTATCTCCAAGATGTGCTGCGGCAAATGGATACTCAACACATCGACTATGTAGCTTATCCCAAGCTCGGTGGAATATTCCATTTGGCAACACTGATCCATCTGGAGCTAATTCATATATTGGGAGAATAACTTGGTTAATGTTTTTTCATATTTACATTAATCAGAGACTTTTATTGTTTGCCATTTCATTGGGACAGCAATTATTCCGTTCCGTTTTTCTGCATATGATAATAATGATGATGGTTTTGATTGCAATTCTACTGAGAAACTCAGAATATCTTCTATATGTTGAAAAGTTGTAATATTAATTATTCCTGTATTCATTGATACAGAATAATTTCCAGGTTTTAGTAATGGATTAGGTAAATTGATACGTGTTCTATAAGTACCTGCTGATCGATCACCTAATAAATCAGGATCTTCATCTGTGTCAAATGAAAGTAGTAACGTCGTGCCATTTCTCTTTATTTCAATATTAACAACAGCCCCATTTATTGGTTTTGTAAGAATATATTCAATTTCAATAGAAATTTTTGAAAAGACATCAATAGGGAAATTATTATATCCATCATCAATAATCAATCTTCCTGATATTATCTGAAGAGTTATTCCTTGTTGTCTTTCTAATATAAATTCAGTTTTCTGGCCAAGTTGAATAAAATCTTTGATATATCTATTAACAACATTATCAACCGCACCATTTTCAGTAATTATTCCATTATTGAGCAATATACATTTATTACACAGGGAACGAATCATATCCATTTGATGACTGACGAACAGGACCGTCCTGCCCTCATGCGAAACTTCGCCCATCTTGCCCAGGCACTTCTTCTGGAAAGCGGCATCGCCCACCGCCAGGACTTCATCCACCACCAGGATCTCAGGTTCCAGATGTGCTGCAACTGCAAAGGCCAGCCGCACATACATTCCACTGGAATAATGCTTCACCGGTGTATCCAGAAAACGTTCGATTTCTGAAAAAGCCACGATCTCATCAAATTTTTGGGCAATCTCAATCCGGCTCATGCCAAGGATGGCTCCATTTAGATAAATGTTCTCGCGGCCTGAAAGTTCCGGGTGAAACCCGGTCCCAACTTCGAGCAGCGTGCCAACTCGGCCATATAAATCCACTCTGCCGCGCGTTGGGCTGGTGATGCGCGAAAGGATCTTGAGCAAGGTACTTTTTCCTGCACCATTTCGGCCAATAATTCCAACTGCATCACCCTGGTTTACTTCAAAAGACACATCATCCAGAGCCCAAAATGTGTTTTGGTCTGTCTTGCGTTCACCTTTTAACCATTGCAAAGGAATGGTTGCAGCATTAACCAACGTTTCCCGGAAGGTGGAATAGGATGCCTGTTTACCACCCAGCCTGTATTGCTTTCCCAAATGTTGTACTTTTATTGCAATTTCGCTCATTTTAAATGATGTCCGCAAAACTGGTTTCCATGCGCTTGAAATAATACAGCCCGCCAATAAGAAGAACAACTACCATGATTGCTGAAATGCATAACGACAACACATCCAGGCTGCTTTTACCCAGAAGTGACAAACGAAATCCTTCGACCACGCCTACCATCGGATTAAGACTGTATAACCAGTGCCACTTTTCCGGAATAAGTGAACTCGAATATGCAATTGGGGTTGCATACATCCAGAATTGGGTCAAAAAGGGTACCACGTATCGAATATCACGATACTTAACATTTAATGCTGAAAGCCAGAGTCCTACTGCTATCGCGCTAATCAAGGCGAGGAGAAGAAAAATTGGAAGCAAAAAGACTGCGGGGGTTAATCCAATGCCGTAGTAAAACAACAAACCAATGATTACCGCAAAGGCGATTATAAAGTCAACTACACCTGCCAATACGGATGAAAATGGAATAACAAGCCTGGGAAAATATACTTTACTAATCAAGTTTTGATTCCCAACCAGGCTATTGGAAGACTGCGTTAATGCAAAAGCAAAAAGCTGCCAGGGTAAAAGTGCAGTGAAAGTAAAAATCGGATATGGAATACCATCAGAAGGTAGTTTTGCCATTCTACCAAAAATAATACTGAAAATGATCATGGTCAAAACGGGTTGCAGAATTGCCCAGGTTATTCCCAGTGCAGTTTGCTTGTAGCGTACTTTAATATCCCGCCAGGTCAGAAAAAAAACCAGTTCACGGAAATTCCATAACTCATTCAGTGCAATCGGAGCCCAGCCTTTAGGTGGTTCGATAATTATATGAAAAAAATTCCCTGGTTGAGGTAATTCCGATTCATTTAATCCTGGTGCTGGGATCACTATTTTCACCTCTACTATAAGTTACGAGAGTCCAATATCCCTTGATTACTTCTAATTACATATTTCCCGAGCTTCATAGATTATAGCATTTACCATTGAATCCGGATTCTGCTTATTCATCTTCCATGCATCCCCATGCTATAATCCACCTATGATCACTGAGCAACAACCTTCTTCCAAGCCATCTTATCGCAAGTGGTACCTTGCCCTGACTATCGTCATTGCGGCAATCCTGCTTGTGCTTGCCATTCGGGGAGTATCCTGGCAGGAGATGCTGGCCACACTGCGCAAGGCTGATCCGAAATACCTGGCTTTTATCTTTATTCTGGGCAGTCTCTCGGTCTTTTTTCGCGGACTGCGCTGGGGGGTATTGCTCAGCGCTGAAAAGAAGATCAATGCACTGACAATGTTCTGGGCAACTGCAGTTGGTTACATAGGCAATACATTTTTACCTGCCCGGGCTGGAGAAGTGATCCGTTCGGTAATGCTGGGCGAAAAAACCGGGATAGCAAAGTCTTATGTACTGGCGACAGCTTTGACAGAGCGTATTTTTGATGTGGTAATCCTGGTTTTGATCGGGGTTCTGGCTGTACCTTCAATTGGGAACCTGCCTGATTGGCTGCCGCAAACCATGCGGGTGATGGGAATCTTAGGCTTGGTGGCACTTATTTTGCTGTTATTTGCGCCAAGAATGCGGGGGTTAATTACTACTGTTGTAAACAAGATACCATTTCCTGAAAAGTGGCGTGGAACGATCAACAAACTATTGCAGGATTTCCTGCTGGGCGCCAGTGCCTTCATCCACTTTGGGCGAGCTGCCGGCTTTTTGGGTCTCTCATCCATCGTCTGGGTCCTGGATGCCAGTGCTGTGGTCTTGTTAAGCAGGGCATTGAACCTGAACTTTACTTATCCACAGGCATTTCTCCTGTTGGTTGCGATGGGACTTGCATCTGCCATTCCTTCCACACCCGGATATGTGGGGATTTACCAGTTTGTGGCAGTATCACTTCTTCCAATCTATGGCGCAACGCGTAGTGAGGCATTAACTTTCATTCTTGCTTTTCAGGCTGTAAATACAATCGCAATATTGGTGTGGGGTTTCATCGGTTTGTGGAGATTGAACATTGGCAAGAAGAAAGATATCCTGCCGGTAGATCTGCCTCTGGTCTAAATATTGCACAAAATCCCCTGATACATCAAATTGAATCATCCAAAGTAGATCCCATAATATATAAATGGAATCTGCCAGGGAGTATTGAATGGTAAAAAAACTGATCCTTAATATGATCATTGCATCTGTCCTTTTGGCTGGATGCGGTTTTCATCTAAATTCCCCAGTTAATGAAGAAAGTTCACTGCAAGCACATTTATTTGTAATGACCTCCACCCCGGCAGGGATAAAAGGCGAGCAGAACCTTGCTGAGCCAAAATTAATTGCTACCAGTGTCAATTCACCGGCTTACCCGACTCCCCTTCCGACATACCTCGTACCATCCCGAATAATTACCATTACTTATGCCCCTACCACTGTGCCGACAGGGGCTACTCCAACCCCGGTGCCACCAACTAACACACCTACCAGGGTTGGACCAACAGCCACTTCCACAACGGTTCCTCCAACAGCAATTCCTGCTACGCAGTTCTCTTATGGAGTTCAACCGGGTTCGCCTGCATTTATACCCAACTTTACGAATGCGACTGCTGGCTGTGCCTGGCAGGGTATCGCAGGTCAGGTATTTAATGCTTCCGGATTACCGGTGATCAATGTTGTCGTAAAAGCTGGGGGAACATGGAATGGCATAACTTCGACCCTCCTGGGAATGGGAATGACCGGAGCATCCACTCTGTATGGTGAAGGTGGATATGAAATAGTCCTGGGTACGAAAGCGGTGAATTCGACCAATACCGTATGGATACAAACCTATGATCTGTCGGGGAAAGCGCTATCGGATAAGGTCTACATTTCCACGTCTTCAGATTGCACGAAGAAACATAACCATGGTCAACTTTAAAGAGTCAGCAGAAGGAATGAATATCTTTGTTCCAATGGTAATTCAAACCAGAATACCGTAATGATCCTGATAAAACATTCTATTTGACCGATCTTTCATTACCGCCAGGAATTATAATCTTAGGAAGTAAATCAACTTCTATATTGTTATTTGATTGGATAATGTGAAGCGGACAGCACTCATCACAGTAATTATTATATTTGTTGTTGCAACCTGTTGCTGCATTTTAGCGGCTGCAGCAGGTTATCGCAATTTACAAAAGTGTCGATTTATCCACTTTCTCCAACCAGAGCCAAAACTCAGCTCAATCCACATCGGTGCCTTTCCCATTTGACATCCATGCAACACCTGTTCCGACTATTCCATTGGAGAACAGACCAACCCCGACATCTGAAGAAATAAATTTAGCTCATAAGGTCCTGAATGATCTTGAAAACACGACCATTCCCATCAGCAATTTGATCGATCTGGCAAGCCGGCTGCAGGGAAAACAGGATATTCCCCTCACTCTACCAGCGCCAATTACCCCGTTAGTCATCGGTGATCAAAAAGATTTTTGGGTTACGAACACAGATACTAACAATACATTCAAGATCTCAGCCAACCTGAAGTATATAACCAAACATGTCTATTTCTGGGTGGAAGACGGAGTGAGGTATAACCAGAGAGACTTGGCCAATCTTGTAGATACCTTTGAGTCAAGTATCTACCCGACTAACCGGGAATTTTTTGGCAGTGAATGGAGCCCGGGTGTGGATAATGACCCACACCTTTATATCTTGTTGGGTTCCAACCTGGGTGACAGCCTGGCAGGATATTTTTCGTCATTTGATGAATATACCCCTGAAGCACACAAGTACTCCAATGGGCATGAAATGTTTATTCTGAATGCCGATGGAATCAACCTTGGGCAGGAATTTACTTATGGGGTTTTGGCTCACGAATTTCAGCATATGATCCATTGGTATCGGGACCTAAATGAAGATACATGGATGAATGAAGGATTTTCAGAGTTGGCAGCTTTGATCAATGGATACGATCCGGGCGGCTTCGATTATTCGTATACTTCAAACACAGATATGCAATTAAATGATTGGGCAAGCTCTGTTGGGGAGAATGATAGTCATTATGGTGCCAGCTTCCTTTTTGTAACCTATTTTCTGGACCGATTTGGGGAGGAGGTAACAAAAACATTGATCGGAATGCAGGAAAATGGCATGGAAAGCATTGATAAATTATTGAGCGATCTGAACAAAACAGACCCGGTAACAGGAAGTGTGATCAACGCTAACGATCTCTTTGCAGATTGGGCGGTTACAAACTTTTTGAATGACAGGACAGTGGGTGATGGCCGATATAGTTACAGAAGTTACCCGGGTTTCTTCCCCGCTTCCTACACGGAAAATGTAAGTGATTGTGCAGGAACATCCAACTCCAGCACCGTATTGCAATACGGGGTGGATTACATCCAATTTGAATGTGATGGTAAAAAGACCATCAGTTTCCAGGGGAATATGGAAACGAAAGTTTTACACGATGACCCGTATTCCGGTGAATATGCCTTCTGGTCTTTTAAAGGCGATGAATCCAATATGACCTTAACCCGCGAGTTTGATTTCACTCAAGTATCAGAACCGATCGAACTAAGCTATCAGACCTGGTTCGATCTGGAAGAGGATTACGATTATGCATATCTGGAAGTATCGGAAGATGGCAGCAATTGGGTCTTCATCAATACTCCATCTGGAACGGATCGGGACGTTTCAGGAAACAGCTTTGGTTGGGGATACAATGGAAGCAGCAATGGTTGGATCGAAGAGCAGGTTGATCTTTCAGATTATGCCGGAAAGAAAATTCAGATCAGGTTTGAATATATAACTGATGCCGCCGTCAATGGGGAAGGATTTATGGTTGATGACATTTCCATACCTGCCATTAAGTATTTTGAAGATTTTGAAGGCGGGTCTGGTGGTTGGGATGCGGCTGGCTTTGTAAGAATTGCCAATCGTTTGCCGCAAACATTTAAAATAAGCTTGATCACCTACGGATCTGAAATCACTGTGACTCCGATCACATTGGACAAATTCAACAAAGCGGAAATACCGGTGGATTTTTCAAACGGGACCTACCAGGCTGTTTTAGTCATTAGCGGAACAACGGAATTTACCCGGCAACCTGCGGATTATTCGTACATGATCCGGTAAACAAACCTCTCAACAGCAAAGTATATTTAGTGATAAAAAAAACCCCTTCTTGCAGGTTAGAAGGGGATAGTATGTTGGCAGATCGTTTTCAACAAGCGAATTTCTGCCTGATCTATTGAGGTTTACGCAATCCTTCCAATTGTTTCTGTAATTCTTCACGCTTATTCTGTGCAGCAGAACGAACTTCGTCACCTAATTCTGTGGCAGTCAGTCGAATTCTTCCTTGCAATTCCTTACCGGATCCTGGCGCAAAGAGCAAAGCGAATGTTGCACCCACCAATCCCCCGATCAATGCACCAGTTATAAAGCTAGCTAATTTCCTCATTTCCATCCTCCTGTAGTATTTAAGATTATAGAAGATTTGCTAATGGAAAGCAACCCGGATAATAACCCCTGGTTAAACCGCAGTTAATTTTAAGAATTTAAATATAACCGGGGCACCGGCACTGATCCATAATCCCACAAGAGAATAGCGGAGGAGACGGAGCACAAGGGGAAATACTTCCTCCCCTCTGGGAAAAATCGCACCAAGACCATACCAGAAAATTGCAATACCCACTACTCCAATCACATACCGCAGCAACTGGTTGCGGGCATTTCCTGCTTTTCCTAATCCTCCGTGCTTGTTAATCCAGGCAGCACCTATTCCAAAACCAAGTAAAACTCCTGCAGTAGTAAAAATACCAGACACCTCATAAGGTTGCGGTATTGCATCAGGGTTGGACGAAACGGCATTGATCATCCACTCAGTGGGAATTTGAGCTCTTCTGTGCGAAAAATATTGGCAGGTAGCCCGAAACGATGATAATCATAGACATAATTATCACAAGCCAAATTTGAATTGATAGTTTTTTATTTAATATCCAACGGGTCACTGGTTGATCCAATTTTATGAATATGATCAATAGCAGCAGACCAAAAACCCAGCCCGAGATCACATCCCTTATAAAGTGCATTCCGAGGACTAACCGTGAAAACCCGACGAGAAAGATCACAACACCGCTGAGGATTACGAACCATCTTTTCTTGAAGAGGTAAGCCGCTAAACCCCAAATACTGGCAGTATTCATGGAGTGACCGGATGGCATTCCAAAGGATATTTCTGTGCTGAGGGCTTTAATTTCCTGGCTGTACCAAAAAGGCCGTGGAGAATGTAGCATCACTTTTAATATTCCATTGATATGACCACTCAGGAGTAAAATTACCCCAATCCGAAAACCGGCACCAGTATCCACGCACCAGTAGAGGATGGGCATTACCAGGATGAAGAACTCTTCACTGCCAAGAAATGTGATGGATTTCATTATTCCAGCTAGCGAGATAAGGGATGTTTGAATCGCCAGTATCCAATTGATTTCCAAATTCCAGATCGCTTCCATGTCCACTCCTAAAGGTTGACGATTAGTGATTAGTTATTGTACACTCATTCCATGCTCAAGTAGTCCAAATTTTGCCATGAATTCCATGATATATAATTATCATAGAGATAACAAAATCCAACATACAGGAAGAAATCCTGCATAAATTTACACTGTTGAAACAATAACTGGAAGTTCATCAGAATAAATTATGACAGCAGGTCCCTGAATGTAAAAAGGTAACCATAATCAACCGATGATAGAACACGATAAACTTCAAGATACGATCGACAGCCTTCAAAAAGATATGCAAACACTGCAGGTAACCCTGGCTCATGCTTCGGTGAACATGCTGTCTCCCATGGGAATGGATGATTTAAATCAGATCGTCGAACGACTGGGGAAACTTAAATCACAAGCCGCCCGGTTGGAAGCCAACAGGCAGCATTTAAAAGGAATATCCGCAATCGGCCAATTGATCAATGCGTCGCTTGATCCAGGTGTCGTCCTTCTAAATGTTATTGATACGATCATTAAACTCACCCATGCAGAACGTGGATTCCTGATGCTGAATGACGGTAAGGGCCATTTTGTCACTCCGGTAGCAAGAAACTGGGATCAGTCCACCATCAGCGAAGCTGAATTGCAGGTAAGCCGTAGTGTTATACACAGGGTGTTATCCGAAGGGAAACCAATACTAACCACCAATGCCCAGCTAGATCCACGTTTTGTCGGGCAGCAAAGCATCATAACCAATAAACTGCGGTCAATTTTATGTGTTCCGTTGAAATTAAAGGACCAGATAGTAGGAGTCGTATATACAGACCATCGCATCCAAACTGGTATCTTCTCGGAATCAGATAGCGAGTTGATGCTTTCTTTTGCGAATCAGGCTGCAATTGCCATCGAGAATGCAAGGCTGTATGCATCAGTAAAAGTTTCCTTGGACGAAGTGACCGAGCTGAAGAAATTGATGACTGATGTATTCGCATCCATAGCGAGTGGAGTTATCACAACAAATCAAGACGAAGAAATCATATTTTGCAATCAGGCTGCCAGGAAGATATTAAATGTTAAGGAGGGGGGACACCTTCGAAATCAGTTGGAAAGCCATTTACCTGAACTGGCAGGAAAGCTATCTCCATACATGGAGCGCACCTGGAAATATCACGAATCATTTTCGGGATTGGAATTCTCACCTCATACAAAAAACCGTGAGGAGTTGGACCTGCGCTTTAGTTTGACTCCCCTTGAAGGAGGGGAGACCAAAAGTAAAGGTATCACTATTGTAGTAGAAGATCAAACAGAAAAGAAACGGCTGGTGGCAAAACAACGCCTTTTTGAAAGAATGGTAGGGTCAGCAGTCATTAACCAGCTAAATCCCGACTTCGATCCAACTCGGCGGCAGCCGGGCAATGATCACGACAATATTTGCCGACCTGAACGGTTTTACCCGTCTGGGAGAGAATGTCTCACCTGAGACCCTGATCTCTGTGATCAACTGTTATCTCTCTGCTGCCGCAGATGCCATTTTGATACGGGAAGGAACGATTGACAAATTCCTGGGCGATGCGGTTATGGCGTGGTTTAATGCTCCCATTGAACAGCCCGATCATGCATTAAGGGCAGTCAAAGCCGCAATTGCCATGCGGGACATCTTGCCAGAGATCCAATGCCAATTTCCCCCGGAATTCCAATTGGAATTTAGCATTGGGATAGACACCGGAGAATCCGTTTTAGGATTAGTAGGTACTGAAAAACGGCTTGAATTTACAGCCATTGGAGATTCAGTCAACACTGCCAAACGTTTACAAGAATATGCACAGGCAGGTCAAATCGTTATAAGTGCAGCAACCTGGAACATCGTAAAAGACCAGGTGGAGGTAAGAAAACTTGATCCCTTCTCGGCGAAGGGAAAAACTGGCCTGCTTTCCGTTTTTGAAGTGATCAAATTGAAGGATAGCGATTAGAGGGATTGAACCTGTTCTTTTAATATTTCTAAACGAACCTGGGCAAGACCAGGCATGGCATCAAAAATTGATAACGGATGCAAAGCTTCTGAAGCCATGGATTCTGAGACACATCCATGCAATACAGCAGTTAATGGGTCATAACTGAGAATATAGCCGGATAAAAATCCCCCGCAAAACGCATGATGAGACGAATGGGCATTCATTCTGGTTACCGGATAATCCGGTATTATCCATTTCTTTTTGTTTGAATGCTGATATAAGAATTTTCCACCCAACCTTTAATCGAATGACTACGAATTCACACCCCATCGCTCCTAACCCGGCAGCGATTTCGGGTAACTCATCGCTCCTACCCCGAAAAAATTGGCGGATATCCTCTTCCATAACGATGAAGCAGGTGAGACCGGAAACAATATTCGGTAATAACTTCCAGTTTTCGGGAACTAGGTAGGCAGGATTTGCCTCAAGCGTAATGGTTCTGATCTCTCCTGAATGCAGGGCAGATTGTAACAAGCTTTGAGTAATGTAATCCATCGGGCAGAGATGAGCAGCGATTGCATCCAAATAATCAGCAGGTATATCGCTTGAGATCGGAGAGGTCGGTATCCGGGAATGCAGATCGTCTTTAAGTGTTTTCTTTGCCTTATAGTTATATAATGATGGAGGAAATGGAAGTTCGAGCTCGGCAAATAACCCTACCGGACTGTGGGTTTGAAATGTTCCATCAGAGTTGTATCCATAGAAATTGCGCAGGTCCAGGGATTCAGGAAATATTTTCACCCCCCGGATATCGATCTCATATTCAGTGAATTTGTTTAGCCATTCTCGTGGAAAATCTTCACCAATGCGGGTAAGAATTCCAACGGGTCTATCCCAAAGAGCTAACCCGGCTGCCGTGAAGGCGGCATTTCCACCCAGGAAATCCAATTTACGGGTACCCTTCGGGGGAATAACAAAATCCCGGCTTAAACTGCCGGCAATCAGGTATTTAGGATAAAAGGTCTGCTTTCGGGAAGATTACCATATGAACAATTTACTCTAATCGTTTCCGGAATAATAACACACCGGTGGCAAATACCAGACATACTATACAATCCTAGCGGCCAAATAGACGGCAAAAGGTAGCTTGCCCCCACCCCTTTTATTGCAATTCCGCGGATGATCTCAATAAAATAGGTGAGGGGTAAGAAAAAACCAGCTATATAAGCCGGTAATGGCATGTTATAACGCGGGAAAATAAACCCGGAGAGAATGAGAGACGGCAGGTTGATAAACATGGCTATATGCATGGCCTGGATCTGAGACCGGGCAACAACTGATATCAATATTCCCAGTCCGAGTGAACCCATGATGAACAGTAAGCTAAGAACAGCCAATAAGGGCATTGAACCGGCAAGAGGAACATTAAACCAGATGCTGCCAAGACCGAGGGTGATCCATAGATTGATGAATCCGATCAGGATAAAGGGGAGAATTTTTCCGAGAATTAGCTCCCAGGGTTGAACTGGAGTGACGATGAGCTGTTCCAATGTTCCCTGTTCACGTTCGCGGACAATTGCAAATCCCGTCAGCAGCAATGTCTGGACCTGAAGAATGGATGCGGCCAGAGCCGGGATTAAAAAGTTGATCCGCCGCATATCCGGATTATATAAAAATCGTAAACTGGAGCGAAATGATTTCGAATTCGTTTGAGGGTGAGATGAGTTTTACCTGTTGGGTAAGTAAAGTAGATACAGCACTCTGGTGGATGGTTTCAGCTGCCAATTGAATTACCTGGGCAATGGTCGGGTCGGAACCGTCTATATATACCTGGACGGTTGAGTTTTCGGGATTTGTTCTTGAAAAATCTTGAGGAATGAACAACCCAGCCTGGGCTTTACCGCGATCGATCAATTCCAAGTAGCTGGGCTTCATTCTCCACCTGATACTTGAGATTAAACATTCGACTGGATACATAACGGTTGATATATTCGCGGCTTGCATCTGAGCGGGAAAGATCGACAACCACCAGGGGGATATTTTCGATATCATTGGAAACAGCATACCCCATGAGCAGGAGCATTAAAACTGGCAAAGCGCGATCAGGCTTAATGTTCGAATATCGCGGAATATGTGAATAAATTCCTTACGAACGATGGTCAGTAACCGCCCCAGCATACGACCTTCACCTGTGACAATTTTATTGAACAGCGTGAATCAAATGCCCTGTATTATTTTCCAGACCCCAGATCAGAGATAAGCTTGAATACACCAGCCAATCCCATACCAATTTTTACACCATCTCCGGTTGTAAGCTGGGGTTGGGTCTGAGCTTCTTCAGCTCGCCGGACCATAATATAAGCTGCACCCAATCCGGCGATAGCTCCAATGATGCAGCCAATGATCAATGTACGCGATTTCCAGTTATTTGTGTCTTCCATAAGGCCTCATTCTTCCCCGGAAATATCACCACGGGAATGTTTACGATTGAATATTGACCATATCCCCGTCCATATTGATCGGATCAAAATAAATGGAGAAGTGGATTTATCTGCGAGAGTGTGAATATTTCTTCCAAATAATTGCAGGTAGAGTTGAGCAATATAGCTGTACTCCGGCAGTCGAGAAAGCAGCCAGGCCAAAGCATAAATGACCAAAATCAGTATTGCCAATGTAACCAAACCAGCAATAAAAATGAAGATCACCATGAAGATGGTGGAGATGTGTGCCCATACTGCTGTGTGGTTGATCCCGCCCTGCGTTCCACTACTAGATGCCAATACTCCTAATCCCAATAGAACAATGGAAAACAGCAGAACTGGGTAAAAGTATCTGTAGAATAAATTGTTGCCTGTATAATTTTTGCGTTTCAGGATTTCTTTTTGGTGGAACCCGGCTGGTGGTTTGCATAAGTTTATTTTAGCACAAGCGGGCAAGAGTTTATGCAACGTATATAGGTCAACAAATAAACGCGGATGTAAATTATGGCAGCACAGGAACAGAATACACAGACATGCGCTTATACTGATGGATCAATTCTGCTTTACCCGTATCCAGAATACCTTGGAGTTGCTGGAATTCAACGACACTTTGCAAAGATGGAAACTTGGACCGGTCTGCTACGAGCACAATTGCATGTTTGATATCACCTCTTCGGTCCCGGTCATAGAATCGTTCAAAAGGGATCTTCTGAATGGTGAGGTAGTAGCCAGCCTGGATGGTGACTGGTGACACAGCCACGAGTGTATCGGCAGCTGTAATATTCGCTGCGACGAACTCAGCCACCTCACGCATCGGGTATTCTTCTTCCGGATTAAAGCTCGGTTTGTTCCTGTATGCCACATAAGAGAAAAAAATTAAGAGAAATATGACCCCTAGAAAGACCGGTTGTACCCATTTCAATGAGATTTTGGCCGCAAAAAACTGGATCAACACCACCCAACCGGCTGCCGCCCATAACAGGTAAAAAACCAGCAGGAACAACCATACCCGCGGCCAGGGGGTGACCCTCTGGAGGACGATCAAAATGCTGATGGAGATCACAGTTGGAATCCAAACCGGGATCTTGTGGCTGAACCTCCACCATTCGAAAACAACGAGAAGAATGAAGCCAATGATGGTTATGATTGCCACCCAGGATGGGACCAGATAATTCCAGTCTCCCCACACTCTGGGAATTCGAGACTGGACACTTTGTAGAAAATCCAGCCAACTCTGGGATTTCACGAACTCATTGCTGGTGATGGAGGAAAACCCTGACCCGAAAATCAGGATAGGAGAATAAAGTAGAAAGGTTATTAGTATTGTAGATATGCTGGAAACAATCAATCCGAAAATGAATTTTCCACGAGAATTGCTGTTTATATCTTTGACTACCCAGGATACAAGCAGCCATAGAAATACTGCGCTGACCGGATACACCATCACCGGCAGAGTATAGAATCCCAGGATTGAGAATAAACTCAAGAGCAGCCAGCCAGTAAAACTGGATCGTCTCCGCAGAATACCGGCGATCCACAGGATCAGGCAGGAGAACAGGCACATAAGGGTGTATCCACGCGCATTCACGGAGAAGTCCACCAGTATGGGGGTACAGGCAACCAGTGCAGCAGCTATCAGAGCAGCATTTTTGCCATAGATGACTTTGCCAGCCATGTAAATTGCGGGAATGGTCAAAAATCCGGCCAGGAAAGCTGGTAATCTTAAAGCCCAAACATGATTCCCAAAGATGTGATAAACAATATAGACCATCAGACTATGGAAAATATGATTGTTAGGAGCGGAATAATCGGTGAGAATGACCTGGAGTGACCGCGATGAAAAGTGGATGAAGGTGTACGCTTCGTCATAACCGACAGCATTGTTGATCTGGATGAGGCGTATGAATATACCAATTATGGTCACACCTACCAGAACCAGAATGGTCCACTTATCCTCCAGGGAGTATGTAGACTGAAAGATGTGTTTCAGGTCATTCCGGATGCTTATGGCGGAAATATTTGCATCAAGTCTTTGAAGCCAACGAATTACAAGAGCTTTTTTTAGAAGTGAGAATAAGCCGATCAAAGCGAGGACCAGGGATTTACCTCGTATCAGCCACGATAAAACATTGAACTCAGATAAGGAGAGTGAGTCGAATGATCCGTCAGGTTGAAATTTTCCCAGGAATTGTATAATTTGGGGGTAAGTGAATATGGATAAAATGAATAAGACCGTAGAACTGAACAAGATCAGGGCTGTAATAATTTTCCAGAGGTTTACATTGTGCTTGTTCATAACTGAGCAGGTTGACTCCAAGAGTAACAAAGTCTATTATAATGGCAATCAGTTGGTTAAAAATTATCCAGGTTGATGGGGATATTTCATCCAAATTTGCCATAACCTGAGGAGTACTGCTATTATGGATTTACAGCTTTTCGACACATATACCCGTTCTGTCCGAAAATTCGAACCTCTGTACCCACCGGAAGTGGGATTATATACCTGCGGTCCGACTGTTTATGATTATGCCCACATTGGCAATCTGCGTACATACATTTTTGAAGATTTCTTAAGGCGGGTGCTGGATTGGAACCACTATCCGGTCAAGCATGTAATGAACATCACAGACGTGGGGCATCTGGTTTCAGACGCTGATGAAGGCGAAGACAAGATGGAGAAGGGGTCTGCCCGCACCGGTAAAAGTGCCTGGGAGATCGCCGAGTTTTACACAGCCGCATTCCAGAAAGACATGGAACGGTTAAATATTCTGCCGCCCACGATTTGGTGCCGGGCAACCGACCATATTCAGGAACAGATCGATGCGATCATCTGCATTGAGAAAAATGGATTCACTTATCAAACTTATGATGGGATCTACTTTGATACAGCCAAGATGCCAGATTACGGCTACCTGGGACGGTTGGACATCGAGGGGCTGCAAGCTGGAATGCGCATAGATATGGGGGAGAAGCATAACCCGACCGATTTCGCTTTATGGAAGTTCAGCCCCAAAGATAAGCAGCGCCAAATGGAATGGGACAGCCCATGGGGAAAAGGCTTTCCCGGCTGGCACATTGAATGCTCAGCCATGTCCGCCAAATACCTGGGCACTTTTTTTGATATTCACTGCGGCGGGGAAGACCATATTACCGTTCATCACCCCAACGAGATCGCTCAAAATGAAGCCTGTTATGGCACACACCTGGCAAATTTCTGGATGCATGGTTATTTTTTGCAGCTCGGCGATGAGAAGATGGCGAAATCCGAAGGTGGATTCATTCGCCTGGACACAGTGATTGAGCGCGGGTATGACCCACTAATCTACCGTTTCTTCTGTCTGGGAGCACTATATCGGGCGAAACTTAGCTTCTCGTGGGAAGGGTTGGACAGTGCCGCAACTTCCCTGAACCGGTTGAGAAACGCCGTGTTTGAATGGGGTTCTGCCGGTGATACACCCGATGCCAATTTCGTGGGTCAATTCAAATCTGCCATCAATGATGACCTGAATATGCCACGTGCCCTGGCTGTCACATGGGATTTGGTGCATAGTAACCTTGATCCAGCCACCAGAAAAGCCACCCTCATGATCTTTGACAAGGTACTGGGATTGGGTTTAGCTGACTGGCAGCCCAAGGTGGAAGAAATTCCTGCTGAAGTAGTGCTATTGGTGGAAAAGCGTAAATTAGCCAGGCAGGAAAAGCGTTGGGCTGATGCAGACACTATTCGGGCAGAAATCGCTGCCCTGGGCTTCGAGGTGGAGGATTCTCCTCAGGGTCCGAAAGTAAAAACACGTAAATAAGAATTGAAGATCAGGTGATGATATGCCTAAACAAGATCTGGCATTTCGGTCCAGGATAATCAATGCGGCTGGAATGTTAGGCTTTGCCCCTGATCCACGAAAAACTCCGAGTTTTGATCTTCTTGGTGCTTTTGTTACCAATCCTGTCAGCCTGCTGCCGAGATCACCAGCATTAACACGTTGCTCCGTCTCATATCTGGGTGGTGTTTTACTTCATTCCGGATTTCCAAACCCGGGACTTGCGAAGATCATCGGAAAATATTCCAGGCAGTGGTCAGTTTCATCCATTCCGATCATTCTCCATTTGATGGTGAGCGATGATTCGGAAATGGAGAAGATATTGAGGATATTGGAACCGGTGGAAGGAGTGACTGGACTCGAATTAAGTTTTGAGCCGGACTGTGAACCGCAAAAGATTGCCCGTCGTTTACAGATTGCTCTGACTGAATGGCCGGTTATTGCTCAGCTAAGTATTGAACAGATTCGGGTAATCCTGCCTTTGATCAAAAATGAAGATCTATCAGCGATTAGCATTTCTCCCAGGCGTGGAAAATTACCTGCCAGGAACATGGCTGGAGAAAGCCTACTAGTTTCGGGAAGACTGTATGGCGACTGTCTTTATGCTCAAGCATTGGCTGACCTTGAGCATGCAATCACTTACAATATCCCGGTGATTGCATCAGGCGGGGTTACATCGCTTGAACGGGCAGAGCAACTTTTATTTGCTGGAGCTTATGCTGTGCAAGTGGATACGGTTTTGTGGGGAAAAGGGTTAAGTTAGTTTTCCAGTGTGATTGTCACAGGACCATCGTTGACCAATTCAATCTCCATGTGTGCGCCAAATACACCCTGTTGAACCGGAATACCCGCTAATTTAAAGTAATTTGCGAATTGATCCACCAGAGGACTGGCTTGCTCTGGATCCATTGCTTCCACGAAAGATGGTCGATTACCCCTGCGGGTGTCTGCAAGCAGGGTGAATTGCGATACCACCAAAGCCGAACCACCGGTATCCAACAGTGATAAATTCATTTTTCCGGCAGCATCAGAGAAAATCCGCAGATTGGATATTTTCTTTGCCATGAGGACTGCCTTGTCCATTTTATCCTCTTTGCCTGCTCCAATAAGGATCAATAGACCGCTGCCAATATCGGCAACGGTCTGATCATCTACTATGACTTTACAACGGGTAACACGCTGGACAACAACTTTCATGGTTAACTGATTTCAGGCAGCCCGATGGCAGCACGGACTTCCAGCATGGTCTGGGCGGCAATAATTTGAGCACGTTTCGCTCCATCATGCAATATATTCCAGACTTCATCCGGTTTCTCATCGAACTTTGCACGGGATGCACGGAATGGTTCCAGAGCATGATTGAGGTTTTTAGCATACAGTTTCTTGCAATCCACACAACCGATACCTGCCCGGCGGCATTCGATATTGACCATTTCCACTTCTTCTTTGGAAGAGTAGATCTTGTGCATACTGAACACATTGCAAATGTCCGGGTTGCCAGGGTCACTACGTTTGATACGCGCCGGGTCAGTGACCATCATCATCACCCTCTTCTGAGTTTCTTCAGGTGTTGCAGCGATCTCGATGTGATTATCGAGGCTTTTACCCATTTTTTGCACACCATCGATACCAAGTACCTTGGGAACAGCAGTCACCTTCATCTGAGGTTCGATCAGGACATTGCAGTTATAACGGAAATTAAATGAGCGGACAAGCTCGCGAGTGAATTCCAGATGCGGAGCTTGATCCACACCGACCGGGACAGTATCAGCCTTATAAAGAGCAATATCTGCAGCCATCAAAACGGGGTATCCCACCAACCCGTAATTGATATTGTGCGGGTTCTCGCGGGCTTTTTCTTTGAAAGTAGGCAGGTCGGTCAACTTTCCGAGCGGGGTGACCATGGAAAGAATGGTATGCAGTTCAGTCACCTGGGGAACCATGGACTGGACGAACATGATGGATTTGGACGGATCGATCCCGGCTGCCAGCCAGTCAAGCGCCATTTCGTAAATGTTTTGCTTCAGATTGACTGTATCTTCCACTGTGGTTAATGCATGGAGATCGACAATACAATAGACGCAATCATAATCTTTTTGTAGAGCCACATAATTATGGATGGCTCCCAGATAATTGCCTAAATGCTGGCGGCCGGTTGGACGGGCACCGGAAAAAACACGACCTTTTTTCGTCATAAATTACCTTTTCTTAATGTGTTCTTTGATCAAATTCAGGGCTTCACCAGGTTCGGCGTGACGTCCAGTTTTTTGCTTCGAATAGACCAGAAAATTATTCACTTCCACTTCGAACTTGCCACCATCAGACGGAATGAGGGTAATTGATTTTGTCTCTGCTTCCAGGTCCTTGAGAATATCTGCTGCCAAACTGACAGCTCTTGGTGTATAGTGTCAAACTGCGCAATAAGTGATGTTGATTTCAAGCAGCATGGAGAACCTCATTATTCAAATTATTGATGGAATTATACACGATAAGGAATGATATTACTTTATAGCTGAGATTATGTGACGCCCTGGACCAACATAGTATTGGGTTTCAGATCTTTACCAGAAAAGTTGAATAAATTTCACCCACGTAAGCTCCAAATAATCCAATAAAAAGATCAGATTTGGTTCAAAAACCAAAACCTGATCTATTCACAATAAATTATTACAAATAATCCGTGAACTACTGATCTACCCCACAGTATATCCTTTTTCCACGATCGCCTCGATAAGCTGGTCTTCACTGATGATGGCAGGGTTAAAATCCACGACCATGCGCTGATTATGGTAACTGGCATCCACAGAAATCACCCCCTGTAATTCATCTTCCAGGGCTTCAAGATGCATGACGCAATTACTGCAGTGCATATCAGGAATACTATATGTGATTTTCATTTTCACTCTCCCATTAAAGATCAAAGATGATCATACCTGTATACATACCCATCGAGCAGGAGAAACGCAACCTGGTATCAACAGTCTGGGCGGGGATATCTATATCATATGTTCCAGTAGGCCTAAGTAATACCTGTTCATTGAGTGTGGGTATAACAAAAGCCAGGGCACATGAATGAACATTATTTGATACCAGGGTTAGTTTGACAGGAACGCCAGCTTTGGCATGAGAAATTTCAGGGGAATAACCATAATTTTCCACGTTAATGACGAGTTCCTGCGTTTCGGCCGGGGCGGGAACAGCATTCTGAGGCGTTGAAGGTTGTTCAGTTCCTGTGATTCCTCCGGGCAGGATTGGGCTGCTGCTATAACCTGATCCATCTGCATTCAATCCACAAACCACCTGGGGTGTGGAAGAGTTTTGACTGACATTCATTTTGCAATCACCCGGGTTATATCCAGTCACTACAGGATTACCAGCAGATCCCTCGAGATTATTTGAAGTTGGCGAGGATGCCTGGACTGGAGAATTTCCTGTTATAAGGCTGACAATATTATTGAAAGAGAACGGAGACCCAAGCAGGTTTAAACCGCTGTTGATTCCAATCAAACCCAGGATCAGCACTACTACAGCGACGAATTTCATAAAATACTTCTCCATTCTTTCCCCGATACGAGTGGCGAAGTAAGCAACGACAAAGAAAACGGGGCTGGTTCCCAGGATGAAAGAGAACATCAATGCAGCACCAGCAAGCGGGTTAGCGGTGGCGATGGCTGACGCCATCATCACCTGGGTGATCCCGCATGGGATGAGTACTGTCAATGCACCCATGAAAAGCGGTGTAACTACTTGCGATCCATTTTTGGATTTCCGACGGATAAACCGGGTTATAAATTTTGGCGGCTCGATATTGAAATAACGGAATATCGGATGCACATTGAACAGACGCATTGCCTGGCCGACCATAAATATGCCAATGGCAATCTGTAGTATGGCTCGCGAGATGGGATTTAATTGAAGAACAGATCCAAGCCAACCCAGGAAAAACCCAAGAATGGTGTATGCAATCAATTTGGAAAGCAGGAACCAAACGATTGGTTGAGCGACATTGGGTTTTGCTTTATTCTTTCCGGTCCGTCCTTTCATTTCATTTTCTATCTGGGAAGCTAGAGAGCTGGCCAATAGACCTCCCTGAACCGCCAGACAGCTCAATCCACCGGTTGTCAGCCCTGTAATGAATGCAACGAAGTATCCTGTCATTTTATCTCCTGAATTTACCAAATTAGTTGAATAATCCTTTTGAGTTTATCCTTAGGTCATATGGAAGGCAATGAGTATTAATACCTATTGAGTGATTGCGGGGAGGGCGGTATAGTGGGGACACTGGTATGGCACTTTTTCGACCAGCGAGCATCTAACCATCAGAGGAGCATTTATGCCAGAGAGTACGATCATTACAATTCCGATCACAGGTATGACTTGCGCAAATTGTGTGGCAACAGTAGAGCGCAGTATAAAAAAGGTACCCGGGGTTCAGCAGGCCACTGTAAACCTTTCATCAGAACGGGCAACAGTGGAATTTGATCCCTCCATTGCCAATTTAACGGCTATGACAGACCGGGTGAAAAAAGCCGGCTATGGTGTTGCTGAAGCAGCAGCAGAATTGCAGATCCAGGGACTGAGTGATGATAACGATGTACGAAGGATCGAGAAAACCATCAGCAGCCTGCAAGGTGTGGATTCAGTTTTGGTAAACCTGGTGACAGGTAAAACTCAGATCACTTATATCCCGACGGTCATCAGTCAGAAAGAGCTGCGAGCAGCTATTAAGAATGTTGGCTTTAATTCACTGGAACTAGGTGGAAACTCTGAGGATGCAGAAGCTACTGCACGTCAATTCGAGATCAACCAGCAGAAGAAATTCCTAACCATTGGATTGATCTTCACAATACCATTATTTCTATTATCAATGGCAAATGACCTCGGGATTCACCCCCATGTCAATTGCCCATGCCCCATGGATGAACTGGGTAATGCTGGCTTTGGCCACACCAGTTCAGTTTTATGTAGGCTGGCAATATTACGTAGGAGCATATAAATCGCTACGGAACGGATCAGCAAATATGGACGTCCTTGTGGCTTTAGGTTCCTCCGCTGCTTATTTGTATTCATTACCGGTGACATTTGGACTTATCAGTGGTCATGTTTATTTTGAGACAGCCGCAGTGATCATCACCCTGATCAAATTGGGTAAATTCCTGGAGGCACGCGCCAAAGGTAAGACCAGCGAAGCAATAAAAAAACTGATGGGTTTGAATGCCAAGCAGGCGATTGTGCTTCGTAATGGAGAAGAGATCAGCCTGCCGGTGGATGAAGTCGTGGTGGGTGATATCGTGATCGTCAAGCCAGGTGAAAAAATTCCGGTGGATGGAGTCGTGATCGAAGGATCGACTTCGGTGGATGAATCGATGTTGACCGGGGAATCCCTCCCTGTCGAAAAATCCTCCGGTAGCCAGGTGATCGGTGCGACCATGAACCGGTTGGGTATGATCCACTTTGAAGCCACCCGGGTCGGAAAAGAAACAGCGTTATCGCAGATCATCCGTCTGGTTGAAGAAGCTCAAGGCTCCAAAGCACCGATCCAGAAATTGGTCGATCAAATATCCGCAGTTTTCGTTCCAGTGGTTATTGGAATCGCAGCTGTTGACCTTTGCCGGGTGGATGCTTTTCGGCCCGGCGCTATCGATCAATTCGGATGTAAATGAGTTCACCCGGGCATTGATCAAAATGGTGGCAGTATTGGTCATTGCCTGCCCGTGTGCCATGGGACTGGCAACACCAACCGCGGTCATGGTCGGTACAGGGAAAGGTGCTGAAATCGGGATATTGTTAAAATCCAGTGAAGCACTAGAACGCGCTGGCAAAGTCCAGGTGGTTGTAATGGACAAGACGGGAACCATCACAAAAGGTCAGCCTTCAGTTACAGATATTGTGATCACTAACGCTAGTGAAAGATGAAGGCGAATTATTACAGTTGGCAGCATCGGTCGAAAAAGCCAGCGAACACCCACTGGGAGAGGCCATCGTTGCAGAAGCTGGTGAAAGGGATCTGGTGCTTTCAGAAATTTCCCGCTTTCGAAGCAGTTGTTGGACAAGGTGTCAGCGCAGAGGTGGATGGACGTCAGGTGTGGATCGGTAATAAACGAATGATGGAGAGCAAGCAAATTGATCTCTCCATGTATGATGCGAATATTACCCGGCTGCAGGAAGCTGGAAAGACAGCCATGCTTGTGGCAGTCAATGGCAAGCTCGCAGGGATCATCGCAGTCGCGGATACCATCAAACCGGGTTCAGCAGAAGCTATTCAAAAGCTGCGATCGATGAAACTCGAAGTGGTGATGTTGACCGGGGATAATAAGCAAACAGCCATGGCGATAGCAAAACAGGCAGGCGTGGATCGTGTCCTGGCAGAAGTATTACCGGGAGATAAGAGTGCACAGATCAAGCAATTACAGCAGGAAGGCAAGATCGTGGCGATGGTTGGGGATGGGATCAATGACGCCCCGGCACTTGCCCAGGCAGATGTTGGTATCGCGATCGGTACCGGCACAGATGTAGCCATTGCCTCTGCTCCTGTAGTTCTTATCAGTGGTGACCTGCGTGGAGTACCCAAGGCGATCAGCCTATCGCGCAAGACATTGAGCACCATCAAGCAGAACCTGTTCTGGGCGTTCATATATAACATCATCCTGATTCCTGCAGCAGCGTTTGGCATTATGAGTCCCATTCTGGCTGCCGCAGCCATGGCTATGAGTTCTGTGTTCGTTGTTACGAACAGTCTACGCCTTCGTAAAGTTCAACTTGGATAGGGATTTCCCTGCCAAATATTCAGCAAAATTAATATTCATTCAAAACAATAAAGGATCCTAATGCATAAAAAGACCATGATCGCTCTAGTTGTTGTTACCGTATTTTCCATCATCCTCACAGCCTGCTCTGCAACTGCAGGGTCGAGTATTCCGTATGCATCCATCCCGGCAGGTCGGGCTTATGCAGAAGGTAAAGAAATATATTTCTCGCACACCGAAGTATCTGATCCCGGTGTTGGAGAAAAATTATCCAATATGATGAAATCGCCTGTCCTGGTTGTACCCGCCCTGGCAGATGCACCAGATTCCATGCTTGCACCGGTGTATGTTTTTACCAATGGCGTCGCCGGCAAAGGTCCCCTCGGTTTCCAACCGGATGTATTTAGTTTACCTCCTGGAACAGATGGATATACACCTATGCGGAAGATCACATTTGTCACCTGGGCAGATGGTGTGACAGCAAAAGAGTTAAAGGCAGAATCTGAAATTCTTTCCGGGGTGGATGCCGGCGAACTCACGCTGGAAGTATCTGATGTGGTCGTGAATATGCCATTCATGACCTGGGATGGCGGGAAACGTTAATCGAGGAAATCAATAAATCAACACTATTCGACAGGATTGATATAATCAATGCATGCCGATTGATAAACAAAAGCCACTCATTAACATTCTTCTGGCGGATGATCACAGCGTAGTTCGGGCTGGCATCCGCCAGTTTCTTGAGCAAAACGCAAGCCTGAAGGTCGTTGCTGAAGCAGCGGATGGAAAAACAGCATGTGAGTTGATCAGCCAGTTTCATCCGGACCTGGCAATGCTGGATATCCAGATGCCGGGAATGAATGGCATTGAGGTTACCCGTTGGATCAGACAGCAGGACCTCAATATTCGCGTGATGATCCTATCGGCCTATGACGATATTCCTTTCGTGCAAGCGGCACTTAAAGCCGGGGCAGATGGATATATGATCAAGACAGCCAATCCTGCAGAGATCGTTGACGCGGTATTTAAAATCCTGCAAGGTAAAAAAATATTTTCGAATGGTGTCCATCAGACACTGGAAGAACAAAATATGCTTCCGGGTGAATTAAATCGACCCGTATTATCCTTACGGGAGCAGGAAGTGTTAACGTTGGCAGCTGGAGGGTTTTCTAATAAACAGATCGCAGCAAAGCTGGAATTGAGCGAACGTACAGTCCAAAACCATGTTGCCAATATTTTCCGCAGGTTGGGAGTGTCATCGAGGACTGAAGCTGTGATGAAAGCAATTTCCATTGGATTGATGTCAGGTCCCCCCGGACAATTAGGAAATTGAAGATGAGATCAATTCGTTGGCGCAGCATCAGCTTCCAGATCATATTGGCTGTTTTGCTGCCTCTGACTGCCGGGGCAATTTTTATTGCATTTTATTCCCAGAATTTGCACCATTCAGCCATGCAATCCATGGTGGGTGAAAGGAACCTGCGGACTGTGGAATCCCTGGCAGCATCAGTGGATGAAATAATTAAGAACAAAAAAGAGATACTTACCGCACTTTCCAGGCATACAATTGACACAACTTATTTATCAAATCCGCAGGAAGATATTGCCGTTCTACTGCAAGGATTTTCAAATGGGGTTCTACTTGTGGATTCCAGCGGAAAAATTATTGACCAGACGGCAAATTCCAAACTCACCGGGTTGGATATTCAATATATTTTGGAACAATTGACGAACGCCGAGCCTCCATATCCAGCAGTCATCATATTGAAGGACCAGCAATCCGATGCGGCTCCTGAGAACCTGGCTGTAATCCACCTTCAACCTTCACAGGATACTTTTCTGCTAGGGGTAGTAGATCTCCAGGCAGAGTTATCCGGTGTCGTCAATACGCTGATCAAGCCGGGAATTCTCTCCTTTCAGGTTTTTGATGATACACACACCTTGATCTTTGAAGCAGGCCGGCTGCCCCTGGATACGCACACTAGTTTACCATCCCGGCGTATTGAACGGGTTGGAAGGGCAAAGTGGTGTCCTTTACCCGGATACCGGTCACGGACAAGGACAGGGAGCGCATGTTATTGCTTATGCCCCAATCCAGACGACCAGGTGGGTATTGGTGCTCGATGAAGCCTGGGAGGATGTCTCATCGACTCAACTGGCTGTCACACAATCAGCACCGCTTGTATTAATTCCATTCTTCCTGCTGGCTGTTTTTGCTCTATTGATCATCATCCGCCAGGTGGTCATTCCGCTTCAAAAATTGGAGAAACAAACCCAGGCATTGGGCGAAGGAGATTATTCTGCAGTTACCAAACAGGTGGGAGGTATAGCTGAAGTTCGTTCCCTTCAAGCTAGAATGGCGGAAATGGCTAGCAAATTTAAGAAATGCCAGACAAAGTTTGCAAAGTTATATTGGTTCCATCACCCGGGGAGTGGAGGAAGAACGGTTGAGGCTATCCCGTGATCTGCATGATGATACACTGCAATCTTTGATCGCACTAAAATATAGGATGCAGACCGCCAAAGCAGATGATCACATCGAGAATCCCAAAGTGGTCCAAAAAGTGATCGATGACCTGCGCAGGCTTGTTCGTGACCTGCGTCCGGTAATCCTCGAGGACCTGGGATTATCTGCAGCCCTGGAAAGTTTGATGCGACAAATGGAACAGGACACCGGAATTCAAACCAAATATGAGATATACGGTTTGGAGGTTCGCTACCCGGCTGAAGTGGAGCTGGCGTTCTTCCGGATTGCGCAGGAAGCTCTGATCAATGTCAGGAAACATTCAATGGCGACCATTGTGGATTTGGATCTATCTTACCTTCCCGGTTCATTGACAATGGAGATCAAGGATAACGGAAAAGGTTATCTGGTACCCGAAAAATTTGACGCCATCGTGGCTGAGGGACATTATGGATTGATCGGTATGGTCGAACGAGCGAGTTTGATCAATGCAAATATTGAATTCAAATCGCAATCTGGTAAAGGAACCACTATAAAATTAGTGTATTCTGGAGAAACAAATTCCAATTATTGAGAACAAACCTGATGAATTCGGGACTATAAGATCATACAATATGATCCACTTCTGTCATCTACAGAAGGTGCTAATCACCTTATTATTTTTCCGTGAGAGAACTCCAAACCAAACTGCTGAGATCATACCGGAAACAAACCCTCCCACCCAAATAAACTTAGGTCCAAGAGCATCATTTAGAAAACCACCATACACCGGACCAATTCCAGTTGCTGTGCCCCATGAGAGGGAATAAATACTCATATACCTGCCCCGTAACTCAGGTGGAGCCTGGTTGGCAGCATAAGTGGTTGTGGTAGGTACAAGGATCAGCTCCCCGATCGTCATGACCACCATGCTTGTCCAAAAAGCCCAGAAACCTGCCCCTAGTGCAATACTGCCAACACCCACACCAAAGAATACAGCTCCAACGACCATGGCTTTTAATGGGTGAAAACGCCTGGTGATTCTTGTGACCCAAATTTGGAAAACGACACACATGATTGCATTTGTCGCTGCGATAAATCCGTATTGCTGCTCAGGAATGTTGTAATTAGTTTTAAGGTAAACCGAGAGCAATACCCACATGATGGCAGCAGTTAACTGGCTAAAGGTAAATGCGGTGACAAACGAGAGATAATGCCGGTCTTCAAATACCTTTCCATAACCCGATGTTTTCTCCGGTTTGTTCACCAAGATTGATAGGTCTTTACCGGGCAATGTTTCACGTGCGAAAATCAGAATAAGGAAACTATAAATGATCATACCCGAAGCAGCGATGAAAAAAGCAGTCGTGTAGGAATGGGCGGCGATAAATCCACCTATTGTCGGACCCAATGAGATCCCAAGGTTGTTGCTCATCCGCATGATGGAGTACCCTTCAGAACGCTGTTCCGGGGGAAGGATATCCGCCATCATCGCGTCCGCTCCAACGCGGTAGAGGGGATTAAATGCGCCAGCAAGGGCCATTGCTATTGCAAATCCTCCATAGGTAGTCGCCTGATTTTGCAGGAGATACACTACTCCGTTACCAAGGAGGCTGATCACCATGACCCATTTCCGCCCAATTTTGTCTGTAGCCGTTCCAGCGATAAAATTAAAAAGCAAACCCATACCAGCATTGATTGTGGTTAAACTGGCAATTTGCGCCAAGGGTAAATTCAACTTTCCGGTTACATAGATCATTAAAAAAGGCCAGATCATACTTGCCCCTGTACTGCTGATCAGCAATCCGATGAACATTAGCCAGAATTGGGGAGGGTATTTGCGAGTGACCCTGAGTAATTTATTGATCATATTTAATTATTTTAACATACAGATTACAGATGCTATTCAATAGATTTGGCTCAATATTTAATATGCAGTTTTGAAAAATTGGTGCAAAATTAAACCAGAACAGAAATCATATTTATATTAATCCTGCTTATACGTTGTACATATCATATACATGACTTCGTTGTTATCCGATAATTAACGGTAGTAATGGAGGAAGAATGCCAATCAAGATCATCACAGACAGTACCAGCGACTTGCCTGAAGCAGTAATAAAAAATTTTGATATTACCGTTATTCCGTGTTATATCAATGCGGGAGGCAAGAGTTACCTGGATGGGGTGGAAATGTCGCGGACGGAATTCTATGACAGACTTCCGGGCTGGTCAGAACCACCAACAACATCTGCACCAAGCCCTGGAATGTTCCTGGAAGAATACCGGAAAGCAATTGAGAACGGCGCAACAGGGATTTTTTCAATACACATTTCAGATCAGCTTAGTAATGTGGTGAATGTAGCCAGAATCGCTGCTGAATCACTCCAGGATAAGTACCCAATTAAAGTATTCGACTCCGGACAACTCAGCATGGGAATCGGTCTTTTAGCCAAAGCTGCAGCAACACTAGCTCATGATGGTAAAGTACTGGAAGAACTTGCACCTTTATTGCTGGAAAAAGCTAAAAGGATCTATACCTATGCAGCTCTGGATACTCTGGAATTCTTAAGACGCAGTGGACGTGTTTCACACATCGGGGCTAACTTAGGCAGTCTTTTACAAATTAAACCAATTATTAGGATGAACTTGGGTAAGGTTGGCATGGAAGTCCAGCGCACGAGAAAAAATGCAATCAAGCGGCTGGTGCAGGTTGCTAAATCTTTCAACCCGTTGGCACAATTGACCATGGTGCATACCAATGCGCTTGAACGAGCAAAGGAACTATTTGAAGAGATCAGTTCCTTTTTACCGGAAGATACTCAACCTGATTTTACGGAAGTCTCACCCATTATCGGATCACATATTGGACCGGGAGCGGTTGGTTTTGTAATTGAAACATCAAAGTAATTTGAATATAAATATAGAAAAAAACGCGGTATGTCTTGAATGGGACATACCGCGTTTTGATGTAATGCAATGCCAGTTATACAGTTGTTGTCGGCAGCGGAAGTTGAGCATTGACTGCAGGTTTGGTTCGTTCGCGGAAGTAAATCCACATTGCACCTAATCCTACGATGGTCACAAATACATCCACCAACCAGCCAAGTATGGGGACTGCACGCAGTGGTACATAGATGACCACACCGATGAGCAGGCTGAGGAAAAGATTGGCATTATCTTGTTTGAAGACACGCTCAAGGATAAAGCGGCCAACCACAAAGGCTGCTATGATCTTGGTACCCCAAAGAACCAGGGTCATAAAGACGGTAAAAGCTACCAGCAAAGTGGATGATCCAGCCCAGAAAACCACACCACCAAGCCCACCAAAACTGATCAACCCTAAGATGATGGCTGCAAAAACGACCACCAGGAAGGCGAAGAAAGATCCGAATAACCCGACCAGGTATGTCAGAAAACCATAGCCAAGGGAAGGTAAAGTCTTGTTTGAGAATTTTTCACTTACACCTTTTACAGCCAGGGGGATGAGCCAGAGGGCGAGGGCACCCAAAGCCATAAGAGTTATAAAATTCCGAGCCATGTTTGATAAAGTCTTCATTATTACTGAATCAAACCGGATGTTCCTGGTTGGCTGCCTTGTCGTGGACTCAGACGGGACAGGGGTTTGGAACACTACTGTGCCCTGTGGAGTGGACTGCATACCAGATGTTTGATCGACAGGACTGGTATAGACCAGGTTTCCGCCAATGGATGCACCTTCACCAATATCCAAACCGGGATCGATCATTTTGATATTGCCAGTTTGTGGTGACCATGGTCCGGCATAGGGTGAGCCCTGGGCAGTTCCGGGTTTTTCCACCTGGATATCAGCGTTACGGCCAATGGAGCCATCCAGCTTAAAAGCTGCTACACCTGCTTTAACATCCCGGGAAACGTCGCCACTCAGGATCACCTGGTAACCGCCAGCTGCAAGATCACGACTAATGACTGATCCTTGCTTGGCTTCCAGGCTGTATCCTCCAAAGTAAAGATTTCGGCCGATAACCGTATTTTCATTTAATACGAGCGACATACCGCCAGTAAATACACTTCCGGTGATTTTACCGCTCACATCCACTGTTTGCGCACCAGTGAACAGGTTGCCATTGATCGTGGCTCCTTCACCGATAGTGATCATTTGTGCACCAGCGAAGACATCACCATTTACCGTTCCGTTGATAATGACTTCATTTCCAGCCGCGAATAGAAGACCGTTCACGGTACCATCCACGACCACTTTGTCTCCACCGATGAACAGGTCATCATCGATGACATCATTTCGAGACAATCTACCGGTATTGTTTATTTCAAAAGCAGCAACAGGTTGAGTTATCCCGAAAACCAGCACAAACACCATGCTGGCTAATAATGATATATATAGTAAACGACTTGAATTTTTCATTGTAAATCTCCTTCTAACTCTCTATACGCAAATAACTGGTTATGGTTGCAAAATCTTCTACCAGGAATTAGGTAAACAACTCCGATCGAAAAGATAATTTAATTATTTTAGGACATGAGGTTTATTACCATGTGAATTAAAAACAGAGACGGTTTCGATCCGTCTCTGGTAATGAACGCTAAATACTGATCCACGAGAAAACTACAACGGTTGACTATCTCCCTGGAGCTGTTCGAGTATTGCCTTGTAATCTGCCACATTGGCAGGATGAAGGGAGATAATGATCTGGACAATTGCGATAGTTGCTGTTTTATTTCCCGCCTCGAGGAATAGATCACTAACCCGGTCAAATTCTTCAACGGCTTCGGGGATTTTTCCTGCCATCCGATATAGCTCAGCAAGCCTCTGATGGAATTCCAGGTAATCAGGATGTTCTTTGATCAAATCCTCCAGGAAGGGGATAATTTTTTCCTGTTGTTTGGTCAATTCCAGATAGGCTATATAACTGTCCAACTCCGCCAAACTTGTTGAAATCCTGACCAAGGCGAAGATTGAGATCTATCAGATTGAATCTTGTCTTTTCGTCTGACGGTTCTATCGTCCGTACTTGTTCGAAAATACGCATTGCCTGGCGCCAATCCAAACGTTGAAGATCAATATCAGCCATTCGGTATAAGATATCTATTGTTTCAGTCTGATATAAATTGGATTGTTGCGAGTAACGCAATGCAATATTTAAAGTTTTCCTGGCCATATCCAATTCGGCCAGATGTGAATATATTCCAGCCAACTCTATATATTCCGCAATTGCTTCTTTTATACTGCCCTGGCTGATCAGTTGATCAATTAATCGTGATCGTGCAGTAAGGTCCATCGGGTCGAGGGCGACTACTTTCCTTAACAACCTGGTTGTTTGGGTAAATTCGCCGTTCGAACTAAATGTATTAGCTACTGCGATATATTTATCGATGGCTTCTCGCACAAGGCCTTCCTGCACCAGTATCTCAGCCATCTGAATATGCAATGGTAAATAAGTTGGTGCAGATTGAAGTGCAAAATAAGCTTCTTCCATGGCAGAGCGGCTATGTCCTTGGGCTTGCATCCTTTTTACGCTTGCCAGGACAGAAATAATTTGATTACTTCGCAGCTCGAGGAAAACTTCAGCAATCGGCAAAGGCTGACTGCCTTCCATTTGTTCGGGGAGCTGTTCCCGCGCATGCTGCAAATTCTCCCGCCATTGAGGTGAGTTTAGCTGTGTTTCAATATTATTACATAATGCCAGGCTTGCCGCGAGATCGGTGGATTTGGATTGTTCTTCAATAAAAGGCTCATACAATTGGCGCATTTCATCTGCCTGGTCTTCAGGTGCGAGCCTTGAATTTGCAATTTTCAATGCCTCAAGGAAATGGACACCAGCTTCAACAGGATGATTTGTCTTTTTATCGATCATTCCAAGCAAGAGCTGAGCAGCAAAGGCAAAATCAGGATGTTTAATGGTATGTTGAAGGTGACGGGTGGCTACATCGAGTTTATCATTCTGAAACCTTAGCAGACCAAGGTCGAAATAGGCAGCTGTATGGTCCAACCCGGTTTCAATGGCTTTCTCCAACTCTTCTGCAGCGGCAGCATCATTCCCATTGGTTTGAGCGTCTATCGCCTGCCCGAGGTGCATCATGACCTTATTCCGTTCAGCTTGTTCCAGAGAAAGAGATCCTGTTCCCCGCATAATGGCTTGTAAACCTCTCCGGGCAACAGGTCCGGAAAGATTTTCCTCTGCCTGCTCAAAAAGGATATCAGCAAGCTTTACCATAGCCCGCTGTCTTGCTTCGTTGATCGGATCCTTAATTTCTATTCTTTGGGGGATTGCTGATTGTTTATCCGCGGCTTCGTTCCCGGGATCCTTGCCCATCATGATTGGTGCTGTTCCTCCCCGCGGGCGGATCGGTTTGGGCAGGTTCTTGCCCTTTCTTAAGAGATCCAGGGCTTCTTCTGCCTTGGAATTTCCAGGTTGAAGTTTTAATGCATATTCCACTACCTGGGCAGCTTTTTCTACAACTCCGCTCTGCTGCATGATCGCAGCCATAGCCAGGTATTCGTTGACTGCATCAGTTTTTCTACCACTGCGTTCATAGATCATCGCCAAACGGGAATGTGTCCCCAGGTGATCGGGATCAAGGCGTAAAATCCGCATCCAGTTGTTGACTGCTTTTTCTGTGTCCCGGCTTTTTAAAAAGAGATCAGCTGCTTTCAGGGATGATTGAATACATTCAGGGAGTTTTCCCAATCGTTCGCATACCTGAGCGATCTTCTCGGAGGTGAGAGGATCTTCTGGAGATATCTGCCCGGCTTTCTGGTAGATCTTCAGCGCTTCTTCGAAATTCTTCATTTCAAAGTACGCCATTCCCAGGCTTGAAAGAACCCCGTGATTATTTGGGAATTCATCCAGCGCCTGGCGGTAGTATTTTACAGCCGTTTCCCATTGCTGGTCCCAGGCTGCAGAATGCCCTTTGTTCATTGACTCTTGGAAAATATCCTGCCTTCCAGCCATGTATTTACCTTACCCCAGTGAATTCGTTGGATATGTGCTTTAAATAGCAATATATCATGGAAAGAAATTATATACTACATTATATCTGAATTACTTGCATAGTACCCCAGTTTTTTCCGAACCTGGCTTCAGTTGTCAAGGGAATGGATAAAGAATAAGCATTTTCCATCTCATGTTGAACAATGCTAATGGCCTGGTTCATCTCATCTTCGCGACATTCCAATACAAGTTCATCGTGCACCTGTAAGATCAACTTGGACTTTAAACGGGCAGCCTGGAGGGCAGAAGGAATCTTTAACATTGCCAGTTTGATAATATCCGCTGCAGTTCCCTGGACGGGGGAGTTTGTTGCCTCGCGTTCCTCACGCTGCCGCAGAACCGCATTCGTCTGAGTGGCCAATCCCGGAAAATATCTTCGACGACCAAGCATGGTCTCCACATATCCCTGGGAGGCTGCCAATCGTTTCAGGTTATCCAGGAACTCGCGCACGTGGGGAAATTGTTTGAAGTATGCCTTGATGAAGTTCTCGGCTTCAGAAAGGGTAACTTCGATGGTTTGGGAGAGGCTGAAAGCCCCCATGCCATAGATCAAGCCGAAATTGATCGCCTTGGCTGCCCGGCGTTGTTCTTTCGTGACCTGTTCGATCGGAATACCATTCACTGCAGCAGCAGTGGCGGCGTGGATATCTTTGCCATCACGAAATGCCTGCATCATCGCCTCATCACCAGACATAACGGCTACAATCCGCAATTCTATTTGACTGTAATCAACAGATACAAGCACACAACCTGGTGCGGCAATGAACCCTTCCCTTACTCTACGGCCAAGATCAGTTCGCGTCGGGATATTTTGTAAATTGGGATCAGAAGAAGCGATCCGGCCGGTGACTGATCCAGTTTGGTTATATGACGTATGTATCCGACCTGTATGTGGGATTTACCTGCAACGGGAGAGTATCAATATAAGTCGATTTTAGTTTGCTCAGTTCACGATTTTCAAGGATCAAGTCCACAATGTGATGCTGCCCGCGCATGGTTTCCAGAACATCGGCAGAGGTAGAAAATAATCCACTGGCGGTTTTCTTCCCACGGTCAGGAGGTATAAGTTTGAGATTATCGAATAATACCTTGGAAAGTTGTTGCGTCGAGTTCAGGTTAACCTAAAATCCGGCAGCTTTGGTAACTTCGTCTTCGATCTCGATCAGCCGTTTCTGTAATTCTGACGACATTTTTTAAAGAATGCCAGATCCAAAGTGATCCCGGTCTCTTCCATATCTGCCAGGACACTGACCAGCGGCATTTCAACATCGGTCAGCAGTTTTACTGCATTGGTGGATTCCAGCTCTTTCTGTAAAGGTGGAATAAGACGCAAGGTTGTTTCTGCATCATCAGCCGCATATGGAGCAGCTTTTTCGATCTCAACATCGGCCATGCTGAGCTGATTTTTTCCTTTTCCGATCAGGTCTTCTATGTGGGTCATTTCGTGACCCAGCCGGACCCAGGTCAATCCTTTTAAACCCAGATTTCGGCTGGCAGGGTTGATCAACCATTCAGCGATCATGGTGTCAAAGGATAAGGGAAATACAGGAAACCGTGACGTTTCAATACCAGGGCATCATATTTGATATTATGCCCGGCTTTTTGGATGTTTGGATTTGAGAATGGCTGCGCTAAAGCTTTAACCACCGTTTCGAGCGGCAGCTGTTTATTATTCAATATATGATGGCCCACCGGAATATAGTAGGCTGTACCGGGTTCGATGCACACGGAAATCCCCACCAGTTCTGCACGCATGGGGTCGGTGGAATTGGTTTCTGTATCCAGGGCAATTAATTTGGAGGCATTGATCTTTTTAGTGAGGTCTTCCAACACCTTTTCTGAATCGACGATCATTGTTTTCAGATTTCCTGTTGGTTGTGATTCTGTTTTCGGGGTGGAAGAATCGAAAAGATTTAGCTGGTGGCTGGGTGTCGGAGGCCTGACTGCTTTGACCATGGCTTGAAAACGGGGGATCAAAGTTCGGAACTCAAGCTCCCGGAAGATACTTTCAACAGTTTTTATATCGAAATCGGATGTTACTGCATTTTTTAAAATCGAGAGTGATTGGAGCAAAATTGACGATCCTGGCCAGGGTCTGGCTCATATAAGCGGTTTCTTTGTTTGTCTCCAGTTTTGTTCTGACCCCCTGCGGCGAGTTTATCCAGATTAGCGTAGATCTCATCCAACGTTTGGTAAGTTTGCAAAAGGGAGGAGGCCGTCTTTTCCCCTATACCTGCGACGCCCGGAATATTATCCGATTTATCCCCGATCAAAGCTTTATAATCCACCACCTGATCGGGCCGGACACCCAGAAAAGCTTCCACATCCTTGGGTGTGTAATCCTTGGCGTCAGCCAGTCTATGCCCGGGAAGATTAACAATGATCCGGCTGGTCACCAGTTGCAGCAGGTCTTTATCGCCGGTTATGATCTTTACTCCCAATCCCTGCTCTTCCGCCTGGCGGGAAATTGTTCCCAGGATATCATCAGCTTCGTAATTCTCCAATTCCAACCGGGGAATATTGAAAGCATCGACCAACTGCTTAATGCGCTCGATCTGGGTCCTTAAGTCATCCGGCATCTTTGCGCGGGTACCTTTATAAGCAGAGTAGATGGTATCCCTGAATGTTTTTCCCACATCAAATGCGACAGCGATGTATTCCGGTTTTTCCTGCTCAAAAATCCTGAGTAGAACACTGGCGAATCCATACACTCCCGCAGTAGATTCTCCTTTACTCGTGATCCAGCGGGTATCCGGGGAGTGGGCAGGGTTCAGAGCAAAATAGGAACGGTAAGCCAGGGCGTGTCCGTCAATCAGTATTAGAGTTGGGGGCATGGTTCAATTCCTCATATGAAATGTATAAGAATAGTCTATCACGCGCTAAAATCAGTGGCAAGCTGAAAATGAAACCGTTATAATGATGTAGCATTATCAAACTTATACACCCGATGACCTGTTGTCCCCAATTGGGTCACCTTCAGAAAGGATTATGAAATGGATGAATTCGATGTGGTGGTAGTTGGTGCTGGTCCTGGTGGATATGTTTCAGCCATTAAAGCATCACAGCTTGGATTGAAAACCGCAATTATTGATAAACAATGGCTGGGCGGGGTGTGTTTGAACGTTGGCTGCATCCCATCCAAAGCCCTTTTGCGAAATGCAGAAATCGCACATTTGTTGCGTGAGCGCGGCAAGGAATTTGGCTTCAGCTTTGATAATCTGATTCTTGACTACACAGCCGCATTAAACGCAGCCGCCAGGTTTCTGACCGGTTGACCAAGGGTGTCGGTTTCCTGATGAAGAAAAACAATATCCAGGTCTTCATGGGAAATGCGAAATTTGTGAATGCACATGAGATACTGGTAACCAAACAGGATGGCTCCACTGAAACACTAAAAACTAAAAACACCATTATTGCCACCGGTGCATCTGCGGCGGCGTCCCCGGCATCACGATCGACGGGAAGAAAGTGGTGACCTATTTGGAAGCCATCCTTCAGGATTTTGTCCCTGCATCTGCAGTCATCATTGGGGCGGGTGCAATGGGTTTGGAATTTGCGACCATCTGGAGCGGATATGGTGCGAAGGTCACCCTGGTGGAAATGCTGCCCCATATTGCACCATTGGAAGATGAGGAAGTGAGCCAGGAATTGACCCGCGCCTTCACCAAACGTGGAATTGTTTCACTGGCAGGACACAAGGTAGTATCAATCAAACCATCAGGTAGTGGAGTTGAGGTAGTCGTCTCTGGTGCAGAAGGTGAAAAAACACTCCAGGCAGACCAGGCTCTGGTGGCGATCGGTTTCAAACCCAATACAGCCAATCTGGGTCTTGAAGAAGTGGGTGTTAAACTTACTCCGCGCGGGCATGTCGAAGTGGATGATCGCATGGCTACATCCGTTCCGGGCATCTGGGCGATCGGGGACGTGACAGGCAAACTGCTCCTGGCACATGTCGCATCGACCCAGGGAATACTGGCAGCCGAAGCCATCGCCGGAAAACAGACCACACCCATCAATTACACCATGGTCCCGCGGGCAACTTACAGCCAGCCGCAGATCGCATCATTTGGGTTTACGGAAGCACAGGCTAGGGAAAAAGGTTTTGATGTCAAGATCGGAAAATTCCCATTGCAGGCAAACGGCAAAGCGTTAGGACTGGGCGAAAATGGTGGATTTTGCAAACTAATTATTGACTCCAAGTATGGCGAGATCCTGGGTGCACATATGATCGGTGTGGAAGTGTCCGAACTGCTGCCAGAGTTTACGCTGGCACAGCGCATGGAATTGACTGCGGAAGAGATCGCCTCAAATATCCATGCCCACCCAACACTGAGTGAAGTGATCATGGAAGCTGCCCATGCTGCACTGGGTCAATCCATTCAGATCTAGAAGATGATGAGAGCGGTTCAGCCATAACCTTGAGCATATTCAGAAAGGGTTTATAAATTCTTAATGGTTTCTTAATTGACTTTACTGATTAACTGATTTATACTGTTTAGTAGGAGCTTAGCTCACCATTATGCGAGATTTATCTCAAAAAAGTAGAGAGTAATAACTGCAGCATGCGGATATATCCGCGTGCTGCTTTTTTATCTCATCCCTGGAAGGAGAAAAATAAAATGGATTATGGAATGATCGGGAAGATTGAAAAAGCTAAGAGGTATGCCCAGGAACGCAGCCGAATTCACCTGAATTCAATGACAGTCACTTTTGAAGGCGAGAACAATTCGCATATCGTCAATTTCGAAAATGGAATATGGCATTGCGATTGTGATTTCTTTCATACCCGGTCGCGGTGCAGCCATACCATGGCGCTCGAAATGATCCTTGAAGGGCTTGTTCCCGAACCAGAAGTTGAGTAATGTATTTGTTTTGCATATTAGCAGCAGGCAATTTTGCCTGCTGCTTTTTTTGTTAAAATATCCATTAAATCAATTAAGAATATTGGCAGCTTATTTCACAGGTGTCCCTGACTATATTACTTCTAATTATTGAAACGTCACTCAGACTGAAATGAATATGGTTTTTCATCTCTTTCACGTCAGTAAAATATCATCATTATTATTGGAAGAAAGAGCCCAAATTTTCCAGACGAAAATGTTCAATTCGCATATATCTATTGTGATCCAATAAGAGCACCGATTTTTCCAGCGTTTATGTATTAAACAGCCACTTGATTCTAATTTGACTCGTGCTAGAATGTTCTTACCTGTCGTGTTTACTATTCAACCAAACATTACAGGTGGATGTGGGAGGAGAAATGTTAATCAGAGCAAAAAGTGGTTTAAATTGGCTTCAAATAGGTATGGTTGTGATTCTTGTATTAAGCTTGACGTTCGTAAATTTTGCCCCGGTTATGGCATCGAGTCCAACATCAGGAAGTACCTGCGACAATGAGTATATCGTCCAATGGGGAGATACCCTATACCTGATCGGTTTACGCTATGGAGTCAGCTGGCCTGAGATCGCTGCAAACAACGGGATCGGTTCACCGTACTGGGTGTATGCCGGCCAACACCTGTGCATCTCCGGGTCTGGAAGCAGCGGAGCATCAGGCAGTGAAGGTGTATCGGTGGCGGTTACTGGAAGTAATGTCGACAAAAGTGTTAGCATTAAGACGTCCAAACTACCAAAACATGAAATATTTGACGTATTGATCGGTACATGCGCCAGCACCGGTATTGGCGGCAAGATCGTTGGTAAGATAAAAACTGATGGCGTTGCTGCTGTCTTTTCTGGAAAAGTACCAATCCCGTCATCATTATATGGTGTGAGCTGCCTGGCTGTACGCATCAGCAGCAGGGTCACCAGCCGGACAGGATTTGATACATTTACGAACGGCTCCGGATCAGGAACGGTGACTGGTGATCTGAATTTTACAGTGAATAGTGTGGTGAGGAACAAGACGGTCACTATCACCATCAGCCATGCCATCAAAGGTGAAAAATATAAAGTCTATATCGGTCCAGCGGGGATGGGTGCTTCTGGCGGGACCCTGGTGGACGCATTTGTGCCATCGTCCAATAAGTCATTCAAAATCACATATGCCATCCCCAGCAAGTATAAGGGTGCGACCAAACTGGATTTGCGGATCCAGGGATATACAACAAGCGGAATGGTGTATTACACCTTTAAAAATACGACACATTAAGGTTCCACGAAATAAAATAGACACCAGGAAATTTTTTTGATCTTTGGTGGTGAAATTTCAAGGTAATCCATTGAATCAGGTCACTGCTAGTAAGGCGGTGACCTGATCTTTTGTACAATATGACAGTGAGCAGCAACGATAATGGAGGATTCTACTAACCGTAAACGATGAATCAACCTTACAGGTGTGAACAGTTCATTCGGACGCCGATTATATTTATGGTTTATAAGGTAAAATTCATTTCAGACCAATTTATGGACCATGAAAGGGTTTTCCTTTGTTCGAAATTGTATTTTTAGGCACTTCCGCCTCTGCCCCTTCAGTTCACAGAGGGCTTTCAGCCCAGGTAGTGAAACATAATGAGCATCGCTTTTTAATCGATTGTGGCGAAGGTACTCAAAGGCAGATATTACAATCCGGTCTTGGATTTAAACACCTGAATAAGATACTGATCACCCACAGCCATCTTGACCATATCCTGGGTCTGGCAGGGTTACTCTCCACTTTCATGCGCTGGGAAGCGATAGAATCTTTGGATATTTTGGGGGGCAAGGCTTCGCTTGAGAGAATATCCGACCTATTATATGGAGTAGTCCTGCGAAACACACCTGCTCCAATGGCCATTAACCTGGTTGAAATTCACCCGGGAGTCATCATCGATGAAGAAGATTTTACGGTTACTGCCTTTCCGGTTTATCATCGGGGACAGGATTGTTTCGGGTTCAGATTTGATGAAAAAGGCAAACGTCCATTCCTGGCTGAGAAAGCAGACGAACTGGGGGTTCCTGCCGGGCCTCTACGAAAAGAATTGGTGAACGGAAAGACAGTAACCCTCGCAGATGGTAGGATCATCCAACCGGAAGAGTTGTTGGGTCCAATGAAGGAAGGCACTCGGCTGGTTCATGTAGGCGATGTTGGCCAGACTGAGAACCTGATCAAAGAGTGCATGGGAGCTGATACACTGGTGATCGAAGCAACCTATCTTGAAGAAGAAGCAGACATGGCCAGGCAATTTGCCCACTTAACAGCAAGACGGGCTGCTGAACTGGCGGTGGCCAGTGGTGTGAAACAATTATTATTGACCCATATATCACGAAGGTACCGTGAAAAAGATGTTCAAGCCGAAGCTCAGGCAGTTTTCCAAAACTCTGTAGTTGTAAGGGATTTTGATTCATTCACCTCAAAAAGGAATTGATCCGATCTACAATTAGTATAAGTAATCTAATCTAATAAATGCAAAATATTCAACAGATGGTTGGAAAACCATCTGTTTTGTTGTTTGTTCATACCCTTTATCAGTAATATGACATTCATCACCCTTTCTATGTGACACATTTCCCGATTAATTAATTGACTCTTTGTCAATATTTGTCATAATGACTATGTAGGAAATGGACTAATATTTATTAATCCTTAATCAATATCGGTAGTAGTATCGGGTATTATGTCGAAATCGGAAAAATCTTCCTACAAACCAGCTATCAACACCAAAGTCTAGCGACACCCAAAATATCTTGAAAAAGGAGAATGTATGCCACAAAACTTTAAAGAAGCATTAGAGTATTCTGATCGTTGGCTTGGTATCATCAAGAAGACAGTTGTCACTCAGGATGAAGGAAAAGCAATCATTGACGAAAGCAAAAATAATTTTGCTGAATATTTTAATAAGAACTGGCTGGAATACAGGAAATCAGTGACAGAAGCAGGAGATTGGGCTGCCACAGAATGGACTGGCCGCGGTGCAGTCTTCGAGGATGTACTGGGCAGGAAATATATTGACTGCCTGGGCGGTTATGGCATGATGGATCACGGTTGGAGTCATCCGGATGTTGTGGCAGCAGTAGCTGCTCAATTACAACGCACCCCCATGCCCAGCCAGGAATTAATTGACCCATTACGAGGTGTCCTGGCTCATCTGATGGCTTCCATCACACCTGGCGATTTGAAGTATTCGTTTTTCTGCGCCAGCGGAACTGAAGCGATTGAAGGAGCCATAAAGCTTGCCAAGATGTATACCAAAAAGGCAGGCTTTATTGTTGCCACAAAGGCATTCCACGGCAAGACCATGGGTTCCCTCTCCATGATGGGTAAGGCTGATTACCGCGTCCCACCGGGAATAATGTACGGTGGACCGGTGTACCATGTTCCGTATGGGGATGCTGCAGCGGTTGAGAAACAGCTTGAAATTTGCGATACTGTAGGGATTGGGATTGCTGCTGTCATGATGGAACCCATCCAGGGTGAAGCCGGTGCAATAGTTCCACCGGATGATTTTTGGCCTCGTATCCGCAAGGCAACAAAAGAACATGGCGTTCTCCTTATCGCAGATGAAGTTCAGACAGGCCTTGGCAGGACAGGCAAGATGTGGGGTGTTGACCATTGGGGTGTTGTTCCTGATATTCTTGCTGTTGCAAAATCGCTTGGCGGCGGTGTCATGCCCATCAGCGCATTCTGCTCGACAGAAGAAATATGGCAATGCATGATGTACCCGAATCCATTCATCCACACCACGACCACAGGCGGCGGTGCTTTAGCCTGTTCCGCAGCGATTGCGGCTATCAATGTCGCATTAAAGAAGATTTTCCGAAAATGGCTGCAGAAAAGGGCGCATATCTGATGACCAAGCTGCAGATACTTGCCAAAAAGTTCCCGAAGATCTACGATTTTATCTCCGGCAAGGGATTGCTTGTTGGACAACATTTCAAGAGCCCGGAAATTGGTTTCCAGGTAGCTGCTGGTTTATTCAAACGTGGTGTACTGGTTGCAGGCACTTTAACCAGTGCTCACACGATCCGTATTGAACCACCGTTGGTAATTACGTATGAACAAATTGACACCGTCCTCAGCCGATTAGAGGAAGTGCTCAATGATGTAAATAAAACATTGTAATCGTTGTCCAATCATATTTAAACCATATCACGAGGAGAAGATAAGATGATTCTAGAAGGATATCCATATGCCTGGTTGGTAATTCTATTCATAGCATTGTTCTTTTTGGTAAGGTTGGGGGTGGGAATTTGGGCTGGACGACAGGTACAGGATAATACGGATTATGTAGTTGCAGGCAGGAAACTGCCCATTCACATGGCTGCTGCATCGATCATGGCGACCTGGTTCGCAGCAGAAACGTTGATGGGAGCTTCTCAAACAGCATACGATTACGGTTTTCAAGGTGTAATCTTCGACCCGTTTGGCGCTTCTTTTTGTTTGTTCATATCAGGTCTTTTCTTTGTCCGCCTGATGCGCCGGGCAAAATATATCACGATCGTGGACTTCTTTGAACGACGTTACAACAAAACCATGATCGTCCTATCAGTCATTGCACAGATGTTGACTTATTTCTCCTGGACAGCAGCGCAGATCGTGGCAGGAGGAGCCATCGCACAGGGCATCTTCGGAGTTGACCCGACCTGGGGTATGGTCATCATCATTACCATCGTTGCCGCATATACCACGATGGGTGGTATGCTGGCAGATACACTCCTTGATTTCTTCCAGATGTTCCTTACTGCTGGTGGAATTACACTGGTGTTTATCAGCATGCTCATTGCGGTAGGCGGCTTCCCTGGCCTTATCAATGGAGCGGGATCGACATACGTTTCACAACCATTCAGCCTGCTACCCATCGCAGGTGAAGGTTATCTGGGTTACTCTGGCCTGACGGGTTGGATGTACTGGATGGCAGCCTGGATGGCGATTGGTTTGGGTTCCGTTGCCACACAGGACTTGATGCAGCGGTCCATGGCAGCCCGCAACCAGGCAACCTCAGTCTATGGCTCTTATGGGGCTGGGGTCCTTTACCTGTTCTTTGGGATCATGTCCCCATTGATCGGTATCATGGTCTATAAACTGAGCCCGGGTTTGGAGGATACAAGCTATTTGCTGGTTTCTGCAGCAATGACACACCTACCACCCATACTAACAGCCATCTTTATCGCTGCTCTTACATCCGCATTAATGAGCACTTCAGATAGCTCCTTACTCGCAGGTGCGTCAGCAGTTACAGAAAACCTCATCCCGGTCATCACTGGAAAGAAGCTTGAAGGTAAAACTGCTTTGTGGTGGACACGAGGAATGGTTATATTCAATGCCGTGGTCGCAATATCTATCGCACTTTGGGCGCAGACGATCTATGAGCTCTCCATTCTGGCGTGGTCATTGCTGTTGGTCGGATTATTTGTGCCATTTGCATTCGGCATGTACTGGAAAAAAGCCAATTCCTGGGGAGCAGTCGCAGCATTTGTGGGCGGATTCCTCACGTGGGCTGCAGCTATCTACTTCTTCTTCAACACCGGTTTTGGTGGACAATCAACTGCCGCTGTTTGCGAACTTGCTGCCGATCCGGGAATATACAGTGAAGGATGGTGGTGTGCTCTATGGGACGCAGTGTATATCGGCTCATTTGTGGCATTCTTTGCATCCATGATACTGATGATCGTGGTATCTCTGGCAAGCCAGAAAGCCAGTCCACCGAGAGTGCTTGTTGACTACTATGGTGAAGCACTTGATCCAAGTTTGAAGATGAATTTCGGCTTACTACCGATCAAGGATGCTTTCCGCAAGATCACAAAAGAAGAGAAAGAAAATACTTAGTAATGCCCCGCGGATCTTTGAACTAACAGGTTTGCTGAGCAAAGAAATCTACTAATACACAAATTGGGCATCCGAAGTCGGTAGGCTTCGGATGCCTGAATTAACTCAAATATTATGCAAATATCATTTATACTTGTCACAATCCTTGCCTAAATGGAATAAATAATGCCTGATTATAAAACGATCATTCTAGTAATTGGAATTCTGGTGTTGGTTGTCCTTCTCACCCGGAAAGCCATCTTAAAACAAAAACAGGAATTAATTAACCCGGTCCGCCCACCCAAATTGAAAACCATGAAAAAGGGTGAGATCGATGCTGCAGATGAACAATTCGAAAAACAATGGAAGAGCCTGTCTTACCTGTTAGGCTTGGCTGCACTGGGAAACCTATATTCGGCTTATTTATCTGGTCGCAGCGCTTATACCACCCTGAGCACAGTATTGTGGATCGATTGTGGAGTAAGTGTGATAGCTGCAATCGTTGCAGTGGTATTGTGGCGGAAGAAAACCAAAGACCTGGCTTATGCCTATATGGGTATTATCATCGTTCAGGTGATGTTTTTCCTGTCCACTGGAAAATACCTGATCGCGATGGTACACATATTTCCGCTGCTCCTGGTTTATCTGGTCATAAAACCTGTCTGGAACACCATGAAATAGTATTACAAAGTTTTTTTGAAGACGTAATTAAGGAATAGGCTTACCAACTCTTTTTAGCACGATCGTTCCAACTATTCCGCCAACCAGAACAATGAATCCGGTTACAGCAAAAGCCGGTTGTACTCCTACAGCTGCAGCTATGATTCCACTAATGGATGGTCCTGCAAACATGCCGAGAGCATAAGCAGACTGGTGGAAACCGGTGGCTATGGAGTGTTCTGCAGGTTGTGTGCATTCCATGACCATTCCCAATAGGATCGGATAAGCCAGACCATAACCTATACCCAATAATCCCTGGGCAACCCATAACCAACTCAGCCCGCTGGCATAATAGATCAAGAACATCGCCAGCGCCTGGCATCCGATGCTGACAATTATGACACGGAATTTTGCCGAATTTTTTGACCAGTGGTGGTGTAACGCTATTTGCAGGGACGATGATCAATAATTCCAAAATGACAAGGAAGGATAAAGTGCTTGCAGATGCGCCAAAAGTTTTAGCTTGAATGGGAATAAAGCTAAATGTTGCAGCCCAGTCAGCATAGTGAAGGATGATACTGAGAAATGATGGTAGAAGAACTCCAGGTTGAAGGATGATCCTTTTTATGGAAAGAAACGATACTTTCACCCGAGGCATCACTTTCAGCGGGGTGAATAATAGAATCACTGCTGCCAGCAGGGCTACTCCCGAACTCAACCAGAAGGGCATGGATTGGCCAAACATTGATACCAGCCAGGGGCAGATCAGGCTGGCAGTCACCCGGCCGGCAGCAAATACAATGGTCATTTGGGCGGTGGATTGCAATAGCCTGGCAGGTTCGACCTCAGATGTATAAAGGACGATCAACAACACCCATGCCGCAGCTGCAAAGCCGATCATGGATCTTCCGGCAGTCAATCCCCAAAAGTCAGATCCCACCCCCAGTACCAGTGAACCGGCAGACAACAGAACCAGCATGGCAACCGCTAACGGCTTCCTCCAACCCAGACGGTCGGCAATAATCCCGATCGGGAAGCGGCTGACCATTTGCCAGAACCCATACATGGACAGGACGAATCCCAATTCAGAGAGGGAACCTACCCTTTCTTGCACATGAACAGGCAGGATGGGAATATAAAAGAAAAGACTCAACCAGTAGAGAAAGGCGACTAATAATAAAATATACCTGCGGGTATTTGAATTCATGTCAGTGTTCCAATCGATGAAGAGTTGATACATTATCCCCTGAAGATTTATTTTCTCCGGAAGATCAAATACAGGACCAGGCTAAGGATCATTAAAATGGTGATCCATATTCCAACAATCAGAAGAATGGATTTGCGTTTGTCGACAAGTTGAGATGGCTGTAATTCCAACGCTTTTCGGCGGGAATCAGCCATAACCTCAGATGGAATCATCTTTAAAGCGAGCCAGATACCAAGCGGCAGGAACAGTGCATCATCAAGGTATCCAAATACAGGAATAAAATCTGGTATCAGGTCAATTGGGCTGAGAGTCATTACCACGATGAAACCACAAAAAAGGCGCGCAAACCAGGGTGTTCTGGGGTCACGATAAGCATAATATAGTGCGACCACTTCCTTTTCCAGGTGTTCTGCCCAGGATTTCAGTCTGTCTTGCCATCTTTGCATCAGAATATTATAGTATATGGCAGCCCGGGTGTGTAAATTAGATTTTATTAACCTTGGCTCTGGCGTCCTTGACTCTCTTATGGGTAACAGGTAATATTTCTTCATGTACTTTAAAAGGCAGTAAGTGGAGTATGTTAAAGAAACGCCGTCCATTGCGAATTGGACGAATTCTATTTATCCTGGCACTGATTGGCGGGGCGGTGTATGTAAATGCAGTGATCGTGCCTGAGACCCCCCCGTTATTTGTGCCGACACAGACTCCAACACGCGCTCCTGAAACTTATATTGTGGATGCTGAGGCACTCGCCTTGCAAGGCAAATTCCTGCAATCCATAGAACTATATAAGGAAGCAATATCTGGCAGATCCAAGGAATGCGACCAATTTTATATCTTTGGCAAAAATCCAAATCTATAACCAGCTTTATAAAGACGCCCAGATCAGTGCAGAAAACGCACTGTTGATCAATACAAATAACCCACAGGCAAATGCCATGCGGGGTTGGGCATTAACCTTACAGGATGAATATCTACTGGCTGAAGCAGCCATTAAGCATGCGTTGGAATTAGATAATAACAACGCAATGGCGCATGCATTTTACGCAGAATTATTGATGCGTATGGTCGAAGCTGATCAGGGTGCCATTGGAGCTGTGGAGAAAGCGGGCGAGGAATCAAAACTGGCCCTGGCCCTCGCTCCGGATATTATGGAAACCCACCGGGCGCGTGGTATTGTGCTTCAAAACACATCGAATTATGACCTGGCGGTGGAGGAACTTAAGACGGCCATCCAACTTAACCCCAACCTACCGGATTTACACCTATTCTTGGGATTGGCTTACCGCTCGCTTGATCCACCCCAGTATGATAATGCAGTAGAAGAATTTACCCGGGCAAACGCATTGAACCCTGCCGATCCCCTACCGGATACATACATCGCGCGAACCTATGTCACTATTGGTGAATATGCAAAAGCCATACAATATGCAGACCAGGCGAAAAATGATGCTCCAACAGACCCATATATGTGGGGTAATCTGGGAACCATGTATTACCGGAATCGACAATACACCGATGCGGTTGTTCCGTTGAAACTGGCTGTGCGGGGAGGGAATGTACCCGATAGTGGAGCGGTGGTGGAAGGTCTTCCCCTGGATTACGGCAGGATCGCAGAATATTACTATTTGTATGGCTTAAACCTTGCGAGACTCAATGAATGCAATGAAGCAATTCAAATCTCACAAATGTTAATTCAAGGCGTAAGTAATGATGAAACAGCTGTTTATAACGCCAATGAAATGATCAATATCTGTCAGGCTAACCTGATCGGTACAGCTACCCCCGATATTAATTCAACTCCTTCAGATGAGATAACCGAGACACCTACTCCTTAGAATGAACTTAAACGGTAAAAGCTTTACCTTCCATACTAAAAAAAGATATTTCAATCCCTACCTGGTACTGTTGCTACTAACCCTTATCATCGGCGGTTTGTTCATCGTGCGAGGGGTTGACAGTGGATCCATTAAACCATTGTATTCCCCGACTGCAACGGCAACCAGGACAAATCGATCCCTGATCCTGGAAGGAAGAACCCATTTTCAAGCTGGAAATTTGAACGCAGCCATTAACGCATATCAGGAAGCCATCCAACTAGCACCAGGGGATGGGGGGTTGTGGGCAGAGTTGGCCAGGATCCAAACATATTCCTCTGCCAGTTTGACAACAGATGCCTTAAGGAAGCAGCGCCTGCAGGAAGCTTTGGCTTCGATTGATAAAGCACGTGACCTTTCACCGGATGATTCCAATGTGCATGCAATTAGAAGTTTTGTTTTGGATTGGAATGCCAACCCGGCCATTGCTGGTGAGGAAGTGGCTGTTTATCTCACCGAAGCGGAGCAGGAAGCTGTGCGGGCATTACAGTTGGATAATCGAAATACCCTGGCATTGGCTTTCTATGCAGAGATACTGACAGATTCACTCAAGTGGACTCAAGCGGAACAATACATCAACCAGGCGGTTGCGCAGGATAATACCATAATGGATGTGCACCGTATCTATGGCCAATTATGGGAATCCCTGGGTGATTACCCGTCTGCGATCGAAGAATACAAAACAGCCGCGGAAATCATGCCCAATATGACCTTTTTGTATATCTATATTGGAGCAAATTATCGAAGAATGGCTGCCAATGATCCTGAGTCTCCGTATTATATTGATGCACTGGAGTATTTTGAAAAGGCAGCTAATGTAAATGCCCAGATCAATATCGATGACCCGATCCCGTACATTGCGATTGCTAAAACTTATGCTCAAATGGGTCAGTTTTTAATTGCCTCGCGGAATGTACAAAAAGCTCTAACCTTGGATCCATCCAGCCCGGATGTATATGGGCAGCTTGGAATTATCTATTTTAAAGCTAAAAATTATGAAGGGGCGATCCCAGCGTTGAAATGCGCCATATATGGTTGCGATGCGGTGGAGAGCTGTGCAGCCCGGGAATGTGACCCGGAAGTTGATCCTGAGATCATAATCACAGGCCTGCCAATATCCAATACAACTGTGGTCTATTATTACACTTATGGTTCTGTGCTGGCCGGGCTAAGTAGAGCAACCAATGATTACTGCACGGATGCCATCAAGGTCTTTTCAGAGATAAGAGCGCAATATCACCGTGATAAAGACATCATGAGCATTGTTCAAGCCGGTGAACAGATCTGTGAATCACAGAATGTGACACCCACACCGTGACAATAGAGTTAATCCACGAATACCACGAATAAAGATTGATCAAAACCAGATCATATCCAAACCTTTCGGGAATGACAGGCTGGATTGTCATAAGTGTTTCACGCCTTAATATCCTTCACATTTTATATATGAGTTGTATAAGAATCAATTCAATTCTCTTGACTCCAAAGTCCAAGACGGTTATTATTAGCTTACATTAGCACTCTAAGTTACCGAGTGCTAAATTCAAGAAAATCGATATTCAAATTTAGAGTGGAGGCATTTATGGCAGTAAAAATGAAACCCCTGGGCAGCCGTGTCGTTGTCGAACCAATTGAGCAGGAAGAAGTCACTCCTGGTGGAATTGTCCTTCCGGAAACAGCCAAAGAAAAACCCCAAAAAGGAATTGTTCTATCCGTTGGTGATGGCGAGCGTGATGATGAAGGCAAACGCATCCCCATGGATGTAAAAGTAAAAGATACCGTTTTGTATGCAAAATACAGCGGCACTGAGATCAAATTGGATGGCAAAAAATTGCTCATCCTGCGCGAAGCTGATATCCTCGCCATTCTTGTAGACTAATATTTATATAATCACGATTAATGAAGGAGATTTACTATGGGAGCTAAACAACTTGTATTTGGTGAAGATGCCCGCCGCCGTTTGAAAAGCGGGGTGGATATGGTCGCCAACGCTGTAGCAACAACTCTTGGTCCAAAAGGCCGCAATGTAGCCCTGGACCGAAAATTCGGTTCACCCACCATCACTCACGATGGCGTTACCGTTGCAAAAGAAATTGAACTCGAAGATCCCTTTGAAAATATGGGTGCACAGCTTCTAAAAGAAGCTGCGACCAAAACCAATGATATTGCCGGCGACGGTACTACCACCTCCACTGTTCTAGCCCACGCCATTGTGACCGAAGGTTTGAAAAACCTGGCCGCTGGCGCCAACCCGATGCTGCTCAAGGGCGGTATCGAAGCTGCCACCAAGGCAGTTGCTGCCAAGATCAAGGAACAGGCAATTGAGATCACCACTAAAGATGAGATCGCCAATGTTGCCACCATCTCAGCTCAGGACCGCAATATTGGTTCCTTAATCGCTGATGTCATGGACAAAGTTGGTAAAGATGGTGTCATCACTGTCGAAGAATCCAAAGGCCTTGAATTCGAAACTGAATATGTTGAAGGTATGCAGTTCGACCGCGGTTACATCTCTGCTTATTTTGTGACCGATCCCGAGCACATGAAATCCTCCATCGCAGATCCGTATGTATTGATCTATGACAAGAAGATCTCTGCTGCCACAGATATCGTTCCTCTCCTCGAGAAACTTGTCCAGATCGGCAAACGCGAACTGTTAGTCATCGCTGAAGATATTGATGGCGAAGCATTGGCCACCCTGGTTCTCAACAAACTGCGTGGAATGCTCAACGTCCTGGCTGTAAAAGCCCCCGGTTTTGGCGATCGCCGTAAAGCCATGCTTCAAGATATTGCCATCCTGACTGGTGCAACTGTCATCTCTGATGAGACCGGCCGCAAACTGGAAACAGCCGTACTGGCTGACCTTGGCCGCGCCGAAAAGATCGAAGCTGACAAAGACAATACCACGATCATCGGCGGTAAAGGTGATGCCAAAGGCATCAAAGGCCGCATCGATCAGATCCGTGTTGAAATCGATAATACCACCAGTGACTATGATCGCGAAAAGCTACAGGAGCGCTTAGCCAAGCTTTCCGGCGGCGTCGCAATCATTCGTGTTGGTGCTGCAACCGAAACTGAATTAAAAGAGAAGAAACACCGAGTGGAAGACGCTCTTTCTGCAACCCGCGCGGCTGTAGAAGAAGGTATCGTCCCCGGTGGTGGTGTTGCATTGATCAACGCCATGGTTGGCCTTGAGACTCTCAAGATGGACAATGAAGACGCCAAGATCGGTGTTGCCATCGTCCGCAAATCCCTGGAAGTTCCCATGCGCAAGATCGCTGAGAATGCAGGGAAAGACGGTTCCGTGGTTGTTGAAAACGTGCGCCAGATGCAGAAGAAAACCAAGAACCTGCACTTTGGTTACGATGTACTCCGCGAGGAATATCTTGACCTGGTGAAGGCCGGTGTCATTGACCCCGCGAAGGTAACCCGTGGCGCCCTCGAAAATGCTGCTTCCATCGCAGCCATGATATTGACGACCGAAGCCTTGATCACGGATGTTCCTGAGAAGGATAAACCCGCACCAATGGCTCCACCCGAGTACTAAACCGAGTAATATGATCTTAAAGAGGTTGGCTTGTCGCCAACCTCTTTTTTCTATTAATTAATGAAATCTTTGAAAATTCAATTATTATTCGGCGGTGATGGCACCGCCCTACGGCAGGATGAACTAATATGCTCTATGCGCCATCGTCTACCGGTGGAGCGGTTGGTCCATAATCCAGAACCTCCCGAGCCTGTGTATTCGCCAGTTGAGGGCCGATCACACCTTTCTGCTCAAGGCTATCCACCATCCTGGCGGCGCGTGTGTATCCGATCCGCAGTCTTTTTTGCAGCAGGGAAATAGAAGCCCGTCCTTCCCGACGGACAAGATCGGTCACTTCGTCCATAAGCGGATCTTCCCGACTATTTGTCAGATTGCCCGAGCCGAACAGATCAGCCTGTTGAAAGTCACCTTGCTGCGGTATCGGCAGGTTTTGCTGTATAAAACCGGTATCGCCTGTATGAGCATCACCGCCAGCAGCGGCGTTCTTCCAATAATCCACAATTTTTTGGATCTCAGTCTCAGACACATAACCGCCCTGCATTCGGACCGGTGCAGCAGCATCCGGTGCCTGGAACAACATATCACCCCGGCCAAGTAAATGCTCAGCCCCCGGTTGATCCAATACGACCCGGCTATCGGTATTACTTGCCACAGCAAAAGCGATGCGCGAGGGGAAGTTTGCTTTGATATTTCCTGTAATGATATCTGTTGAAGGGCGCTGCGTGGCAACGATCAAATGCAAGCCAGTCGCCCGGGCCATTTGCGCCAACCTGGCAATCGCAGCTTCGGTTTCATTCTTTGCCAGCATCATGAAGTCAGCCATCTCATCGATGATAATCACCAGGATCGGCAGCTTCCGCTCACCCCGTAGCAGCATGCGGACATTGTATTCTTCCAGATTCCTTGCTCCGGCAGCCGCAAATTTATGATAACGAGTATCCATCTCACGCATCATCCATTGCAGTGCTCCGACCACTCGCTCAGTTTCAACAATTACAGGTGCGAGTAAATGGGGGATGCCGTTATAACCCGTTAATTCCACCCGTTTTGGATCGATGAGGATCAGCTTTAGATCGTCAGGTGTGTTGTTAATAAGCAAACTGGTCAGGATCGTGTTGACGCACACCGACTTTCCTGATCCTGTCGCTCCGGCGATCAATAGATGCGGCATGGTGGCCAGATCTGAAACGATCTGGGTACCGGAGACATCCTTACCAAGAGGAATTCTCAGGGGGGATTTCTTGCGCTTATAAGCCGGGCTATCCATAATGTCGCGCAAACGGACGATGGTGGTGGTTTCATTTGGAACTTCAATACCCACGTAATTGCGGCCTGGAACCGGCGCCTGAATTCGGATTCGAGTGGCTGCCAGAGCCAGTGCGAGATCATGCGAAAGAGATACGATCTTTGCTACCCTTACTCGGGTTTGCCCGGCACGATTTTCAACGAAATCCGGTTCCACACCAAACATGGTCACTGATGGGCCACTGAGTATTTCAACCACATGAGCAGGAGCACCAAACGAGGTCAGAGTCTCTTCGATAACCCTTGCTCTTTGCATATCCAGTTTTTCGTTCTCAACCTGGGGTATCCCATATTCCAAAATATCGTCCATGTTTGGAAGGATCCAGTGTGTACTTTGAGTCTCTTTGATTACCGGTTCAGGAGTTTTCAATTCTTCCAAGGGCGATTTCGTTTCCAAATGAAGGTCATCATCCAGTGGAATGAGATCAGCTTCGTCATACCTTGAGTTGAATGGCTGATTATGGAAAACCTGATCCAATTTATCCATTGGAATTTTTGCACCGTAGATCGTTGTCTTGATGAAATCAATGATCTGTGAGAACGACAGATCAAAAGATAAGATCAAAGCAATCAGCAGCCAGGCGAGCAAGGCCAGAAATGCACCCACATCTCCCAGGCTTTTTACCAGGAAATAAAGCAATAACCCGCCAACAATCCCACCTCCGCGGCCTGCTTCAGCCAGCGAGTATGGATCGTCTGCTCCACCGGCAAAAAGTTGAAGGAATAATAATATATTCAAATACAATAGAACCAACCCGGAAATTTGTTCAAATGGTAATCTGGGCAGCTTTTCGATACGCCTCAGCACCATGTACAATCCGCCAGCGATCAATCCAATGGGAATGGCTAACACTCCCCACCCAACCATCCACTTCAATATGGTGGAAACCCATGAAATAGCCTTGTTCGAATCTCCGGAAAATAGACTGATAAGAGAAATTAATCCTGCCAAAACAAGAATCACACCAAAAATATCCAATTTCCGTTCGGGAGATATACTGAAATATGGAGTCCTTTCAGGAGCAGATTTACGTTTTGTGCCTGGAGTATAAACTCCATGGACAACTCCACTTTTGCCGGAAACAGGTTTTGGAGTCCATTTCTTACCATTTATCGGTGTTTTCGACCGCTTAACCATCTGTTTTTGCTGTGTCATACGCACCACCTATCAAGATAGAATCTTGCATGATTCATGCCGGGAACTGGGAAAAGGTGTTGGGTATCATTTGAGAGGAAGCAGCCGTGATCTAAAACTTAAAATTAAAAAACGCCAACAGGCGTTTTTTGCGGAGAGGGTGGGATTCGAACCCACGGTGGTCCAGAGGGCCACAACGGTTTTCGAGACCGCCCCGATCAACCACTCCGGCACCTCTCCAATTCAAGTTTGAATTATATCAGAGCAATTCAAATATTTATCTTAGATTAAGCTTCGTATTGGTCATATAAAGCTGGATAGGTCACGGGAGGAAAATCAAGCTCTTTGAATTTTGCCTGCAGAGCGGTCGATGCGTCCGGCTCCCCGTGGATGAGGATGATCTGCTTTGCCTGACCTTTCACGCGGGCTGCATACTTCACCAGCAGGTCCTGCCCGGCATGGGAAGATAAACCTCCAATGGTGGCTACTTCCGCTTTCAACTGGTATTCTTCCCCGAATATTTTAACCACCGGTTCACGATCTGCGATGCGCCTGCCAAGTGTATAAGGTGCCTGCCAGGAAACGATCAGGATGGTATTACGAGGGATCTTCAATGTTATTTTTTAGGTGGTGCAATATCCTACCGACTTCAGCCATCCCGGAAGCAGAGATGATGATCATCGGGTCGCGTCTTTCATTCAATGCTTTCGATTCCTCAACCGATTGGATATAAGTCAACATATCAAAATCAAGAGCCGGATGCATATGGTCCTTTACAAAAAGACGTGTTTCTGCATCGAAGCATTCTGGATGGCGTGAGAATATTTCGCTTGAACTAACTGCTAATGGACTGTCCACAAATACTGGTATTTTGGGGATCGCATTATGTGTCATCAAATCATTCAATGCATATACCAATTCCTGGGTACGGCCAACCGCGAAAGCTGGAATAATTATTTTTCCACGTCTGGCATACGTCCTCAGGATGACAAGTTTTTAACTCTTCGAATGCTTTCTCGGGGTTCTCATGGGATTTATCTCCATAAGTACATTCCATCATCATAAGATCGATGCCGTCTTCCGGTTGAACCGGATCACGAACCAGTGGAAGACCAGGTCGGCCTATATCACCAGAAAACCACAATTTGGTTTTCTTCCCCTGTTCATTAATATCCAAAACAACAGCTGCGGATCCAAGAATATGACCTGCATCCACCAGACGTGCTTTTACTCCAGGAATCACATCAAATTCAACGCCATACTCAACCGGCAGAATATACTGGTTTACCCGGGCTGCATCAGAGATTGTGTACAGAGGTTCTACTGGTGGTAAACCTTTACGGGCATTCTTTTTATTGATGTACTCCGCATCAGCTTCCTGAATATGGGCTGAATCCCGAACAAGAAGATCAGCCAGGTCTTTAGTGGCAGACGTGGCATAAATGGGGCCTGTATATCCATTTCTGATCAGGTTAGGCAGGTTGCCGCAATGATCGATATGGGCATGAGATAAGATCATTGCATCCAGTGTGGATACATCAAACTGGAAATTTCGATTCTTTTCAGCTTGATTCAGCCCTGCGACCTTGATATAGACCACACTCGAGCAATAATTTATACCCGTTGATCTCCAAAAGGTATTGGGATCCGGTAACAGTTTGAGCGGCACCATTGAAATGAATCTTCATTGCATCCTCGAATAATTAATTAAATACAGAAAGTATCATTGAGCCAAATTGCTGAAATCTCCATGGAAAAAAATGCATTAATTCTGAGAGTTCATTCAATGTAGCGGGATGTTTTTCTGCTATGTCAACTAAAAGATCCCTGGGTAAGATCACATCCGATTCAACTTTATATTGAGCAGCAGTTTGCTTGCGCCAGGATTTAAGGTTCTCGATGCGGGCTTTTAATTCTTGATCGCATTTTCTTACTTTGGGGGGATATAGTGGTTCTTTTTGAAGGCCGGTTTTTACTGCAGTTATCAATTCGTTCCCGTAGCGGCTAAGAGAATTTGTATTGACCCCGCAGATCTGTAACGCTTCCCTGGTTTCAGGACAAGCATCTGCAATTTGAAGAAGCAGATCATTATGAATGACTTTAAATGAGGGTTGGTTACGTCGTTTGGCTTCTTTATTTCTAAAGTTTACCAGTTCCCTTAATACAGCAGCCTGCTTTGGATTAAGATAATGGGCACCGGAAATTTTCCATAGCGATTCCAATTCTGTATCCTGAGGAACTCCATTTACCCTGGAAATTCTATTAAAGTCTTCAGCAGCCAGACCTTCCAATTGCTTTGCGGTTAACTCATTTACCATCATATCCATTAAATTAACCAGGAAATGGGTATCCATCCGGGCATAGGACAACATGGCAGCCGACATTGGGCGTTTCGCCCAATCCGCTTTTTGATAACGTTTATCCAATACAATACCAAATTTATTTTCAAGTATCGCACCCAGCCCAAAGGCGGGATAACTTAAAATCCGGGCAGCCAGCATGGTATCAAAAATGTTCTGAAACTGGAAATGATAATCACGTTTGAGGCAGATCAGATCATATTCGGCAGCATGAAATACTTTGACAATCTCTGGTGAGGAAAAAATTGGAGCGAGCGGGGAAAGATCTGTTAAGGCAAGGGGATCTACAAGATAGTCAGTTTGGAGGTTCGAAAACTGAATCAGACATACCCTTTCCTGATAAGCATGCAGACTGTTCAACTCTGTATCGACTGCCACTTTATTTTCTTTTAGCAAATCGTTGCACATCCTGACTAATGCGTCAGGTGTATCGATCCAAACAGGTGCTGCAATTTCCAAGTCGCTCATACCCTGATTATAGCCTAAAGAATGATGCCTTAGCGGTAGATGAAGAAACATTTGAAAATATAAATCTCGATAATAAAAAATAAATACGGTTTGACTTGTCAGTCAACCTGCCAGATGTTATGATTCAGGTTGTGAGAAGACCGCCTGGCAAGAGCGACAAGCAGCTAAGAGTTCAACGAACCCGCAGAGTGTTGATCATCATCATTCTTTGCACCCTTCCATGTTATTGTTTAGGAATTGTCAGCTTACGGATCCTCTCGAACCAACGTATCCAGAAAACTCAAACACCAACTCCAACTGCCACTCCTACCGTAACCTTAACTGAAACCCCTACACCAACGATCACTGCATCGTTAAATCCATCTGCTACATCAACACCAACTTTCACGCCAACTGCGACAAATACTGCCACACAAATACCAACAAATACAGCACTGCCTACTTCAACCTTTACTCCCATCCCCCCGACTGATACACCGGTGCCAAGCGACACACCTACTGTACTGATCATCCCTACGGATACCGCGACGCTGGTAATTACACCTTAAGCATCGAAGTTACTCATTTGTATATTCCAGGTAAAATTCACGTCACTGATAATTCCTGCGAATTTGCGGGATATAATTAGCATAATGAGAACCGTACTCACTTTACTTCTCGGATTAATACTTATTCTTTCCGGATGTTCAGGCATTAATCAACCGGGTGTGATCAAAACACCTGACACATCAAACCCGGTTAGCACAGCAACTCCCCAGCAACCTGCTGAAAACGGTGCAATTCAAACGGAAGAACCAATTGATAATAAACCAGTGACGCTCATATTATGGGTGCCGGATGATTTTGCAGTCAGTTCGGGTGAACAAGTACAAAAGCTTTTGATCGATCGGTTGGATGCATTTGAAATTGATCATCCCGGTATCAGCATTGACTTAAGATTTAAGAACGTGAAGCAAAAAGAAAACATGATGGATCTTTTAAACACAGCCAATCGGGTTGCTCCATCTGTTCTACCGGATGTTATTTTATTGAATAGGAGTGATATGGAAACGGCAGCCATTAAAGGTCTGCTAATACCATTTGATAATTTTCAGGCTGGTGCAGAAATCAAAGGAATATTTCCGGGGTTTGCTGATCCCGGAAATATTCAGGGAAGTACCTTTGGTGTACCTGCTGCTGGTGACGGCCTTTTTGTAATTGACAACGAATTTAGTAGAGAAACTTTACCTTCCTGGAAAGAAATCCTAAGTTCAACCCTAAAGATTGGAGTGAATTTAAATGATCCAAATGCGACTGTTTTCATTGCCCTTTACTTATCAGCTGGAGGACAGCTTACAGATGAAAACGGAAAACCTCATCTCGATCAGGATATTTTTACCCAGTTTTTAACTTTTATTCGGGAAACCAGAATCCAATCCGCTTTTCCGAATTGGTCGCTGCTAGCATCGGATTGGACTGAGGTGTCCAAGCGATTTGAAAATGGCGAATCGGATATGGAAATCAACTGGTATTCATCCACAATAAAAAACGGATTGGACCGCTATACATATCATGCTCTTCCGGGTTTATCTGATTCCTCCGCAACCAATTTATCTGGCTGGTATTGGTCCATTGCCAATCCTGCACCTGATAGGCCATCCATCAGGATGGAATTATTGTCTTTTTTGAGCCAACCAGTTTTTGCCTCTCCGTGGAGCTATACCGCAGGATATTTACCTGTGTCCAACCAGGAATGGCCAATTTTTAACTCATCTTCTACGGAACTGCAAGCGGTCCTGGATTCAGCAAAGCCGCTGCCTGATACTTCCATTACGATCACTGTAGGTCCTGTGATCAGGGATGCAGCGATTCGTGCATATACAACCAGCGACAATATTGATGAAATAGCTGCTTCAGCTATTGCCCGCATTAATCAGGATAAATGAACAAGGAGAAAAATGCATAAATCCGGTCATATAAAAGCATTATTCGCGATTATCCTGGTTATTGCAGGGTGGAATTTCTTACATTCAGCTTATTCCGTAAATGCATACACTCCCCCACCGATCCAATCACCTGATAAAGATCATTCAATTGTCCAACAGCAAACTGCAGAAGTAACCCTTACTCCAACGCCATTTCCCAGCGAATTCACTGAACAGGAATTGGCAGAAGGACAACCAATCGGAATTATTGTTGGTGCCGTAATTTTGGTCCTCGTGATCATCCTTGGTGCTCTATTTACGCTTGGCAGGGTTAGAAATCGAAGGTAACCAGGTATTTGCTGTTTCGTAATTGTGAGAAAGAATATAACGAATAACTAGCCAGAGAAAGCTGGACCAAAAAGATTTTCTCTTACCATATGAGTTTGTTTCCGTAACCGGTCGTCTTTTTTAAGTAAACCAGCAATTTTATCGCATCCATACATGACAGTTGTATGATCTCTACCGCCGAGTTCAGCACCTATTTGTGGCAGTGAGAAATTGGCATCCTCACGCATGATATACATGGCTACCTGCCTGGGTAAGGCGATATCTTTAGCCCTATCTTTACTCAGCAAACGATCCCTTGATACTTTGAATACATTTGCAACAGAGTTGATCACCTGGTACGGCTCAATAGTGGTTGACAATTGAACCAAGTCTGCCAGAGAAGTTTGTACAAGTTGTGCATTCACCGGAAGGCCGCTGAGTTCAGAGAATGCGATAACCCGGTTCAGTGCCCCTTCCAGTTCCCTAATATTGGATTGAAATCTCTTCGCGATCATTTCCAATATTTCTGTAGGGAATTTCTTGCCTGCCCGTTCAGCTTTATTTCGCATAATAGCAATTCGAGTTTCCAAGTCTGGGGACTGAATATCAGCAGTCAATCCCATTTCAAAACGGGACCGCAGCCGATCTTCGAGGGTGATCAGACCTTTTGGCGGACGATCGGAACATATCACGATCTGTTTGTTCATTTCGTGCAATGCGTTGAAAGTATGGAAAAATTCTTCCTGAGTGGCTTCTTTACCGGCAATGAATTGGATGTCATCAATTAACAAAACATCCACATCCCTGTATCGCTCACGAAATTCTTGAGTGGAATGGTTGCGGATGGATTGGATGAGGTCATTTGTGAATTCTTCAGAGGAAACATAGATGACTTTAAACCCATTTTGCTGTGAGAGATTCCCTATCGCATGCAGCAAGTGAGTTTTGCCCAAACCCACACCACCATAAAGATACAGCGGGTTATATGATCCAGCCGGGTTTTCAGCAACAGACATGGAAGCAGCATGGGCTAATCTGTTGGAGGGTCCAACTACAAAAGATGAAAACGAATACCGTGGATTTAACCTGGATGGTTTTCTTATGGGTGTGATGATTGGCTCGGTCTCAGTGGATTTCTGAGAAGCTGCTTTCTCATCGACGTCTATTTCATCTTCCTGCTGATTCAGGATGAAAGCCACTTCCTGCGGGCAATTCATAATGCCAGTTAATACACGGGTTACTGTGCTTGATAGCCTGGATTCAAGCCAATCTCTCGCGTAAGGGTTGGAAACTGCAATTGTAAATTTACCATCTTCGTATCCAGTCAACTCGCAATTCTTCACCCATGTGTCGAATGCCGCTTTGGACATATCCATTTTGAGTTGCCCCATCGTTGCCAACCAGGCTTGTTCAGCATTCATGTGGATCTCCATTTACTTAGTATTTAACAATTGGTAAGAGGTATCACTGTCTACTCCTATTTGCTTAAATTAAATAGGAAGACCGGAGAAATCTATTTTTGGGAAAATCACTGCGGATGTGAACCGAACGTCTCTGCCCCCTGTAGGAGGGACTTACTTATTCTAGCAGATGGTGATTTATACTACAAGGCGAAATCCCTACGGATTCTTAAAAATCTGGCAATATTTAAGGAAAGGAAATGTTAAAGAAAAGCTTAAATTTACATTAAATATTAGTAATATGTCTACACAAATCCCCCCCTATATATGGGTGAAAAAATTTATTGCATCCCAAATGTACTGCCTCGCCTTGTCGCATAGTAAAACATCCAAATAACTTGAAAATATGTTCTAGAAAATTTTCGAATCCAAGGGGTATGAAATAACATGTATCAGGTACGGCAACCGGAATCTCACACTTTTATGCGATTTTTACGTCATCATGGATGCTGCCCGTCGTCCAATTTCCACAGCAAAATTCGTTCCGCGATCCCAGGGGTAAACCTGGCTCATACTCGCAAAGAATAATCCGGTAAGGGGAGTCTGAATCGCCGGGATATTTTTTGAGTGATTTAATAAAGGTATTGGTTGAGCGTAATTGGTGCTATTCACCCAGAGATTATTTACCCAACTCTCATCAAAATCAGGATTGATGCGTTTGATACCAGGGATGAAGCGTTGCAGCAGTTCCCGGGGAGTCAAACTGAAATACTCATGTCCTACTTCCAGATAATCACCTATATATACGATCCTGTCGCCGCCGAAATGATCAGGCGAGACAAAATTGGTATGTTCAACCAGTGATAGGAAGGGGAATCCGGCATTCTTGGGGATGTTATACCAGTAATACCCTTGTGGTGAAATAGGCTTTTTGAGTGAGAGGATCATTACCACAGCACCCATGCTCTTCAATTCCAACAAACCCTTCAGATAATCATCAGGGAGGGTAGGTGCCATCTTTGCCAAAAGTGAAGGAGAGGTTGTCACGAGACACTGGTCGAATTGTTGGATTTCACCTTTGATCACCACTTCAAGTCCACCATCGTTGGCAGGTTGAATGGAAGTGACCGGAGTATTCAATTCGATTCTCACACCCAAGGCTCTCAGCTTCTCTGCGAATAGATCAGAAAAGCGCTGGAAACCGCCCTGGAAGGTACCCAGCCGTGTGGTCCGGGCATGCATCCGTGCCCACATCCACGCCATGTTCACCTGGTGCGAGAAGGTTTCTCCAAATTTACCTTCCAGCATCGGCTGCCACATCTTTTCATAGACCTCTGTCCCTGCCCATTTTCGCATCCAGTCTTCCACTGTAGTGGTTTCCATGGATTGCCAGTTGTTGGTTAATCTCAGGTATAAACCGACCAGGCCAAAGCGGATCTTATTGATTCCCCAACCCAGTCCCGGATACATCAATGCAGCAAAGATGGAATCAAATGGAAAGAACTTGCCATCGTGATACATGACAGTGTAAGGACGTGGAAATAAAACCTGATCATCCAGACCCAGCTCTTTGATCAAACCAAGCATATGAACATCTGTCGCGAACCAGTGATGATAAAACTTTTCCACTGTCCAATCCCAGTGCGGTTCTTTGAATCCTGCAGCCAGACCGCCCACATTCCCGGCAGCATCGAATATGGTGACATCCGCTCCGGATTTCACCAGGTCATATGCCGCTGCCATGCCGCCCAATCCGGCACCAATCACTGCGATTTTTTTTGTTGTCATGCCTGCACCTCATTTGCTTCCTTTGATACTTCCCCCATTTTTAGTCCCTCTTTTGAAAAATAATAGAATCCTAAAAGGGTGATTGGCAGCCATAAAGCAATATGTAATACAACAGTATAGCCTGCGGCTAATTCCTTTGGAATTCCATATGCTGTTAATACTGCAATACCGGCTGCCTCGAATGTTCCCACATATCCCGGTGCTGAGGGAAGGGTTGTGGCTAAATTACTGATCCCATTGTTCAACATCAGGGCAAAGAAAGAAACTACAAAGGGAAATGCATGCATTACAAACCAGTACTTTATTGTCTCCAGCAGCCAGATCACAAATGATGTAAATAGGATCATCAGGGCATCAAGTGGGGATCGCAAGGACTCCAGACCATCCAGAAAACCGGTAAGCCAATCCTTCCACTTTGCTGCGAAGTTTTACCGGGACGAAGTGGCTGTTGATCCAATCCACTATTCTTCGAGTTTGGTGCGGAAGCATCGCCGCTGCTAAGAAAATTAATAGTACAACAATCGCAATTAGAGCTCCGTAGATGGCAAGATCGCGGATATTTCCAAGATACCCTGATGATGCTGTCATTTTGGATAATTCGCCAAGATTGAGAAAAATAAAGGCAAGCATCACGACAGCATCAAAAACACGTTCGACCAGAATGGTTGCAAGCGATGCCGAAATGGGGACACCTTCATGCCTTTTTAGAATGACAGCTCGTAGAATTTCACCAGCCCGGGCAGGGTAGATATTATTGCCCATATAACCAATCGTGACGATCGGGAACATCGATCTGGTGCTTATTTTCTTAAGCGGCCGAAGAAGATAATGCCAGCGCCACGCCCGAACCCAGACAGCAACGAAGTAGACTGCAATTCCGGGAATTAACCATAAGTATTTGGCTGTTTTCAGGGCTTGCCATGCTTCACTAAAATTTAATTTTTGTAAGGAAAAGTATAAAAGGACCGCGCTAATGACCATCCCCAACCAGAAGATCCATTTTTTCATGTGAATAATTCTACCATGTTATACTTTGGGAATGCCGCTCCTCACCGTTACCGGACTGGGTAAATCCTTTGGCGCTGAAGACCTTTTTAGCGATATTAGCTTCAGCATCCCTCACCGCGCGCGTATTGCACTGGTGGGACCAAACGGTATCGGCAAGACCACTTTACTGCGAATCCTCCTCAAAATGGACGAGGCGTCAGCCGGTTCCATGCATTTTGCCAAAAACATCCGCATCGGTTACCTGCCTCAGGAAGCGGTGTTTGATTCTGACAACCACCTGTGGGAAGAATGCATGCTGGTTTTTGAGGATCTTGTCGCCCGCCAGGCTGAGCTGACTGAACTGGAGAAATCCATCAGTGAAACCGGCAGTGATCCCGAACAGTTGGAAAAATACGGTAAACTGCAGCAGCAGTTTGATCACCTGGGCGGCTATAACTTCGAAAACCAGATCAAATTAACCCTCACCGGTTTGGGTTTTACCAAAGCAGATTTTATGCGTCCTTTGAAACACCTGTCCGGTGGTCAGCGGACACGTGCGCTCCTCGCCAAACTTTTATTATCCAACCCCGATCTACTGTTATTGGATGAACCTACCAATCACCTGGATATACAGGCAGTGGAATGGCTGGAAAGCTTCATGAGAGACTGGAATGGGGCGGTATTGCTGGTATCACATGACCGTTATTTTATTGACCAGGTGGCCAGTACCATCTTTGAAATGTCCCCTGACCTTGAAGTATTTCGCGGCAATTACAGCGCATATCTGGTTCAGCGTGAGGATCGTTATCGACGCCTGGCACTGGAGTATGAAGCCCAGCGCGAGTTTGTGGAAAAAGAGGAAGAATATATTCGGCGCAACATGGCCGGGCAAAACACCCGCCAGGCGCAGGGTAGATTGAAGCGGTTGGAGCGCTTGTTGGCTGAGAGCCAGTTATCCCGACCAAAGAAATCCCGTTCGCTGCATTTTGGACTCAACACCGGCGATCGATCCGGCAATCTGGTGCTGCGTACTTACAGCTTGCAGGTCGGATATGCCGACGAAGGCAAGCCGCTCTTTTACGTCCCGGATCTGATCTTTAAGCGCCTGGAATGTGCCGCGATCATCGGGCCAAACGGGGCAGGGAAAACCACCTTTCTGAAGACCATCCTCAACCAGATCCCTCCCTTTGCAGGGGAAGTCGACCTGGGTGCAGCATTATCCATAGGCTATTTTGCCCAGGCGCACGAGGGACTGGTGGCAGAACACAACCTGGTGGAAGAGATCGACTCAGTGGCACCGAGCATGCTTTTGGGAGAGATCCGGGATTACCTGGCCAAGTTCCTGTTCACCGGGGATGATGTTTTTAAACCGGTGCGATTGCTCTCAGGCGGTGAACGGGGACGGTTGGCCTTGGCCAAGCTGGCACTGCAGAACTATAACCTGCTGCTGCTGGATGAGCCAACCAATCATCTCGACCTGCCTTCACAGGAGATACTCCAGGCTGTTCTCTCAGAATTCAAGGGGACGATCCTGCTGGTGTCACATGACCGCTATTTGATCGACGCACTGGCCACCCAGATCTGGGATGTATCACCGGACGAAAAATTACTCAAGACATTTTCAGGAACTTATAGTGAATATAAGAGTTTTTCGAATGCAAGTGCTGCTCCCACCACTCAAGTGAAGGTGGAAAAAGTAAAGATCAGCGAAACCGTTAAATCCAAAGAAGGGCTTACGTCCTGGAAAAAGCAGAAACTGCTGGCAGTTGTGGAAAAGCGCATCGCTGATTCAGAGAAATCCCTGGCAGCCATCTCACAGCAGCTTGCCAACCCACCTGCTGATGCAGGCAAGGTGCAGCAGCTTGGCAGCGATTATGTCCGCATCGAACAGGAGCATGCCCGCCTGATGGATGAGTGGGGAGATTTGATCGAGGAATAAATTGTATGTTTATTAAAGAAAGTTTAGGGGACGAGAAACGATTAGCACGAATTGTATTAAGCGAGAAGATAACGGGGGAATGGGAATTCTATGATGAAACTGAATAATTAATCCGAACAAAAAAATATTCCCATGGATAACAACATCACTTCGAATACTTAATTTTTACTTGTCGATTCCTCACCTGAATACCGCACCAACTGCGGAAATTTCTTCAGTACCAGCCCGGCGGCGACAATGCAGCCTAATCCACCGGTAATGATCGCTGCAGGAATCCCGAAAGCCTGGGCAACCAGTCCTGATTCCATTTCACCTAATTGTGGTCCACCCTTGAAGAAGATCTGATTAATGCTGACCATCCGTCCGCGAAGTTGATCGGGGGTTTGCAACTGCCGGACAGTATTTCGAATAATGGTGCTGATACCATCTGCTGCACCCATCAGAATAAGGGCAGCCATGGTAAGCCAGAAGCTGGTTGAAAGACCGAATAAAACCGTTGCTCCACCGAATATCATCACCGCCACAGAAAGGATGATGCCCTGCCTGACGATCCTGGTTTTTTGCGAGATCACCAGGGCAACGCTGACATCACCCATGGATTGAGCTGCAGATAACCATCCATATTGGATCGCCCCAACATGCAGGATATCTTTGGCTACAAACGGTAAAAGCGTATTGGCTGAGGAAAAGAAGCTGGCAAAGAAGTCCAGGATCATGCTGGACAGGATGATCGGGGACTTAAGGATAAAGCGTATGCCTTCACGAATATCTGCGGTCATAACATCGAGCCGCATGGATTTCTTTTCAACACTTGTGGTTATGGGACCCATCATGATCAAAGCCATGACAACCGCAATATATGAAATTGCATTCAACCAGTACACCCACTGCAAACCAGCGTAAGCGATCAACAAGCCACTTAAAGCCGGTCCAAGGATGGCACCGATGTTCACCGAGATGGAATTCATGCTGAATGCATTGGGGAGCTCTTCTTTCGGTACCAGATTGGGGATGAGCGCCTGCCGGGCGGGCAGATCGAAGGTTATGGCAATGGATTGGATGATGGTGAGGGCATAGATCAGCCAGAGAGTGATCTGCCCGAAATAAGTCAGCAATCCAAATGCAAGTGCCACCAGACCAAGGGTGATCTGGGTAACGATAGCCAGCTTCTGACGATTAAAACGGTCCGCAATCAGGCCGGCAAAAAGGGATAAGACTATCAATGGAATGAACCGCACCAGACCCAATCCGCTGACTGCAATAGGTTGATCGGTTAGCAAGCGTATATGCCAGTAAAGCGCCCAGATCTGCATCTGGGAGCCGGTAATCGATATCAAGAGTCCTGCCCATAATAATAAAAATGGGCGATGTTTCAACGATGGAGGTATGACCATTTACTGCTCTATGTCCCCCAATCCCTTAGATACAGAAAGTCGTAGCCTACTGTGCGGTTGGTCAATTTGGCAATCGGCGGCAGGATGCGTTTAAACTGGCTGCGGCGGATGCGTAATATCACCTTTTCTACAAAAGTCGCCGAGAAACCGGATTCTATACAATCCTGGACAGAATATCTCTGATCCACCAGTAAATATAATAGCTGGTCCACTTGATCGTAAGTGAAACCAAGGTCACCTTCATCTGTCTGCCCGAGGAACAGGTCTGCCGTCGGAGGTTTGGAGAGGATCACATCCGGTACTCCCATATCTTTTGAGAGCTGGCGCACCTGGGTTTTATACAGGTCGCCGATCGGGTTGATGGCACAGGCTGAATCACCATACAGCGTCGAATAACCCAGCAGTATTTCCGTTTTGTTCCCGGTCCCTACCACAAGTCCATGAAAGGAAGCAGAAAGATCATATAAGACGATCATCCGCATGCGGGCCATGATATTGCCTTTGCGGGTATTGTCCATTTCAGGGTCGAGCTGGATAAGTGGATCAGCCATCCCGGTAATGGGTATGGTGACTGTCTGAACACCCAATTTATCGATCACCAATTGAGCATGATCCAAAGACTCCTTTGAGGAGGTTTTGTACGGCATCCGAACGGCCATGACATTTTGTGCTCCCAGGGCTTCAGCAGCCAGAAAACAAACCAGGGCAGAATCCAATCCGCCGGAGAGACCCACGACTGCCTTGTTAAAACCGACCCGTTCCAATTCGCTGCGGATGAACCCGGTGAGGATCTGGCGCACCAGGGCTGGATTTATAGCAAGATCGACTGGTTTATGATCTGGTTCGTTCATAATTTATCCTTTACCTATGATCCGATTCAATTCTGCATTGGTGAGCGAAGTGCGCTCATCGCGCAGGAGAGGCAGCCGGGTTCTGGTTCGATGCATCTGATGCAGATCAATGGACGCCATGGTCAGTGATTCATCATGATAAGGAGCCTGTGTTACCAGGCTTCCATCCGGGTCAAAGATGGTCGAGCCTCCCCAAAAATGTAAACCATCTTCATAACCCACCCGGTTGGTATGCACAACAAAACTGGTAAAAAGACTGGCATAAGCCTGATTGATATGTTCCACCCAGCGGGCTGAATCGAGTTTTGGCTCACGACTCAATCCACGGCCTGGTGAAGCCGAACTAAATAGAAGCACATCTGCCCCGTCCAGCCATAATAAGTATGGTGGTGAAGCATGCCAGAAATCTTCGCAGATCAGCATTCCCATGCGGCCGAACCTGGTATCAAACGCCCGGATCTCATCTCCCCAGGCAAAAAAGCGTCCTTCGTCAAATAATCCATAAGTGGGTAAATATACTTTGTGATGTACATGAACCACTTCACCACCAGATAGATATGCATTTGAAATGTAAAAGCGGTGGCGGGAGTCTTCATCCACAAAGCCAACAACTATATCCAGGTCCTTACTGGCTTCAAGTAATGGGCGGAATACAGGATCATCATTGGTGGCAGAATGGGCAACTGTAGGTACAAGGTCTTGCAGGACATACCCGGTCAATGAAAGTTCAGGAAAGATCACCAGGTCAGCATGGTCTTTTTTTGCCCGGTCGATGTAATCCAAATGCTTAGCAAGGTTGTGGGGAATGTCTCCAAGGTGATTACTAATCTGGGCGAGGGCGATATTTATATGGGTCATAATTCTTAATTTTACTCCGATTTATCAGGGGCGATCATCCCACTAATCAATTATTAAATTTCTCTTCCTCGAATCCTTGAAATGATAATTACGAATAGCATTCCTATGGAACATATCAGGAAGTAGATGGCTGCGGCAATTCTTTCCAAAGGCAAGTTTCCAAACCTAACCATGGGATCAGCTCGAAGATAAGTAAAGCCGAAGATCAGCCCAAATTCCAATAAACAAAATAGGAGCAATTTCACTTTTGGAAATTTTGTAGCCTGCCAGATTCGATCAATTAGAAATAGAAATAATAGAGATATTAAAGCGCCATAAGCCGGATAGGGAACTCTGGGAAGTAAGTCACCCGCTGCATCAGTAACCGGGAGCACCCACAATGCCTGAGTATGTATTGGACCATATCCCAAACCGGCGACCTGTGCCCCCAACCAAATGCCGATCGTTGTTAATGCAACCAGGGGAAAATTGAGATCGAGTGTTTCGATGAAAGATCGACCTGAGAACCCTGCATATAACAATAATGCGATGATTCCACCCAACGCAAGACCCATCCAATCCAATCCTCCAGCGCGAATGTCTGCCAACCTCCACGGGTTTACCGCAAATTCTGACCAGTGGACCATCCCATAGCTTAACCTTGCGCCGATCAACATACCTGTCAGCAAAATAATGCCGCTGTTTAGGACAGAATTAAATCTTGCATCACTCGCCCGGGAGGGAGATATACTCCGTCTGGAAAGAAAAGCCGACCAGATCATCCCTATGGCGGCAAAAAAACCAAGAATTGATGGGTACAGACCATTATTCACACACACATTGTACCAAGTCAACCGAATGTATGTATAATAGTATTGGAAGGTAATTATGGAACTATTTCTAAATCCGAATGTTGCTTATCTGATTTTAGTGGTTGGTTTTCTGGTTGCCATCATGGCACTATTTACACCTGGCACCGGATTGTTGGAGCTGGTAGGTATTTCGTTATTGCTCATTGCCGGATGGCAGATCTACCAGTTAAATATCAACCTGATTGCACTGGTGATACTGATCGTCGGTGTTTTTCCGTTCCTTTTCGCACTCAGGAAAACCGGGAAATGGTATCACCTGGTCATTTCACTGGTGGCGCTATCCACTGGAAGTACTTTCCTTTTTGTGACTAGCGGCTGGCGTTCGGCTGTCAACCCGATTTTGGCCGTTCTTGTTAATCTGTTGTTGATCGGTTTTTTCTGGTTGGTTATTCGTAAAGGCATGGATGCTGTTACCTCTCCACCACAGAACCAGCTGTTAGAGACAGTGGGAAGCATTGGGGAAACGAGATCGAAGGTGCAAGGAGAAGGATCGGTTTATTTGAATGGTGAGTTATGGAGCGCAGTCAGTAAACTTCCGATCGCTGAAAATAAAAGAGTTCGGGTCATTTCCAGGCAAGGTTATATTTTGGAAGTTGAAGAATTACCCGTTCACAATAAAGAATGATCAATCTGTAAGGAGGAAAAATGAGTTCAGCTAATACTATAGTATTATGTTTGGTTGGCGTAGTTATCCTGCTGGTAATAATCTTTTTGGTAAATGCCATCAAGATTGTTCCTGAATACCAACGCCTGGTGGTTTTTCGCCTGGGACGATGTATCGGGGATAAAGGTCCGGGATTGGTTTTGTTGATCCCGTTCATTGACCGACCGGTACGAGTGGACTTGCGTGAACAAGTGCGTGAGATTCCGCATCAAGTGAGCATCACCAAGGATAACGCACCCATCTCCATCGACTTCCTGTGGTTCTATAAAGTTTTACAGCCCACCGACAGTGTAGTTCAGGTAGGCAATTTTGAATTAGCTGCCCAGGGTATGGCCTCCACCACCCTGCGTTCTGTCATTGGTGGTATCCTGCTGGACTCAGTCTTATCGGAACGTGAGCACATCAATAACCTGCTGCGCACCCGCCTGGATGAGGTGACTGAACGCTGGGGTGTTAAAGTCACCAACGTTGAGATCCGGGAGATCATTCCGCCCCGGGAAGTTCAGGAAGCAATGAACCGCCAGCTCACTGCGGAACGAATTCGACGCGCAATCGTTACCGAATCCGAAGGTACCCGTGCAGCAGCGATCAATGTTGCAGATGGCGAAAGACAGGCTGCCATTTTGAAAGCAGAAGGCGACAAGCAATCCAACATTCTTAGAGCAGAGGGTGATAAGAGTTCTCAATTGCTGCGGGCTGAAGGTTACTCCAGCGCCCTTGATAAGATCAATGAGGTTGCCAAAAGCGTTGATCCCAATGCACTTACTGTTCAGTACTTCGAAACATTGAAGAATATGGCATCTGGTGCTTCCACCAAATTCATCTTCCCGATGGAATTTACCAGTCTGTTGGGGAACTTCATTAAAGCCAATAAAGATTAATAACAATTTTTCAAGATCTAGCTTTATTGGATACGGTTTTTAGAAAAAACATTTATAGCGGCGAAGGGATTTATTTACAACCTTCGCCGCTATATTGATAAATATTTATCGGCAAAAAATATGTTTACCATCGAAAACGCGACCATCAAGGATTTGTTTGCACTGCAAAGATTGGAAAAAGAATGCTTCGCGATTGACGCCTGGCCCCTTTTTGACCTGGCTGGAGTTCTGATACTTCCGGGCATAATCCGAATGAAAGCGGTTCAGGAGAATCAAATGGTCGGTTTCATTGCCGGAAATATTGGGGCAACAGATGGTATCGGATGGATCTCAACCATCGGTGTAGTTCAGCTAGCTCGCAGACAGGGTATTGGCAAGGCGTTACTGGCAGCGTTTGAAGACAGGATAATCACCCCTGAACTACGATTGACCGTTCGGAAATCAAACCTGGGCGCCATCCAAATGTACCTTCAAAACGGATATCAAAATTATCAGATCTGGGAAAACTACTACCAGGGGGGTGAAGACGGGCAAGTGATGCGTAAGCTGCGAGCCCGGTAAATTTGAATTAAGGATACTTGCAGGTTCCTTGTGAAAAAGGGAATACTGCATTATTTTTCAAATAATATTCCTCGAAAGTTTTACATGCAGTTCCCAACCAGTAATCGTATAAGGCAGTTTGGTCCTGAATAAATTGCATATTAGACCTGGTACATTCCCCTGATTTGGTTTTGCAATAATCTGTATCCAGGGCTGGAGTTTCAGAACATTTTTTTGCATTATATTCTGCCAGGCATTTTTGGTAGACCGATTCCATTTTTCCTGCATTTGAAAATCTTTCAACCAGCTGCATCTGGATAAATTTCAACTCAGATGGAGGATTGACAGAATTAATCTGAGATCCTTTTTGTGTGTAATTTCCGGTGAGATTCCAAATTACATTGAAATACTGAGCGCCATCATCTGGAAGTCCACTTCCTGATGGAATCGGAGTAGTTTTCACATTCCTTTGTGGATAAGCTACAGCGGTAAGCTGAGGAGAAAATGGTGCAACCAGGGACAATAAATTGATCCTGGGCAGGTATATCGCCGCAGCACCTAAACAAGCAGTGACCACCAGGACGGTAATGGCCAATGCCAATGGTAATGGTGATTTTTTCTTTACTTTTCGGGTTGCGACTTCATTAAGCGCTGATGATACCTGGCTTTCGGGTATTCCTGATCCTGAAAGTACAGTCTTTATTTCAGAAGTAGAATTCCCCAATTCTGCCAGGGCAATTGCCCGTCTTTCAACTTCATCCTGACTTAGAATTTCCACATCCGGTTTGTGCGGCGTATTGGGGAAATGGTTGGATACAGCAGAAGTACCGGATTAGTTCCATTTTCAGGATCTTTGGCGGGGATAGTTTCAGGGGTGGGAACTGTTATAGTCGGTTGAGCCATGACGAGCCGGCGAAGTTCTATCATCGATATCCAAATTCCTTCTGCCGGCATTAATGCTTTTTGGTATTCCGGTCCTATCCGTAATAACCAGATATGCGGACCATCCGTTTCAAGCTCAAACGCACAACCACAAGTAACACAGGCTAAATGATCAGCCGCATCTGTATGATGGATGACATGCAGCGATAAATTACTACAAATCGGACAATGCCCTTTTTCAGCCCATTTGTCAGGAATTTCCGATAGAGATTCATAACTACTCATCCATATCCTCCAATGATGGATATCCAAATTCTAACCAGAAACTCATTATCAATGAAAATCAATTAATATTGCAAACACATTACCCTGATCCATTAAGTAAATGGCATTCAGGCATAACCATTGTTCAGTATTTATTGATGCTTGTACATTAACTATTTCGGATAAAACATTACTTTATTTAGCGGGAGGGTTGGTTTGTACTATTACATGATCTTTAAATTGCATCCGCGCGAAACACGCGAATGGCAGAATTACCTGTTCGTGGGCACTTATATTCGCAAATTCCACAGCCGATGCAGCGTTCCCGAACCACTCTTGGAAGTTGAACTACATTTATGGAGTTATCAGGCCTTGTAACTTGTCTTTCTTCCAAAAGGATGGCCTTTTCTGGTACCGGGCACATTTCTTCACACACAATGCATGGTGTACCATCGGCCCAGGGGATGCAGTGGTTCTCATCAATAAATGCCCATCCGATCACAAATTTTCGCTTTTCTTCGAGCGATAATGGTGTGATGGCTTCCACCGGGCAGACCTCTCCACACCGGTTGCACGAAAAATCACAATATCCCAGACGGGGAATCAGCAACGGAGTAAAAATTCGCTCAAGACCGCCATCCAAGATGGATGGCTGCAATGCCCCGGTCGGACAGGCACGGATGCACTCTCCACAACGCAGGCATTTGCTTGTCAGATCCTGCTCGATTGCTCCAGGAGGCCTTAACAACAAGGGATTAGTTTTTTGTGCATTTTGATCTGAACCCAGCACTGTAAGCGCAGCAACTGATCCCAGTATGGTAGTGAAAAAGGATCGCCTGTCAGGGTCATAAGGCATCGATTGTGCCGGTTTATAAGTCGCCTGAAAAGAGGTTGAAGATAATTTGCAGCTTGGAAGACAGTTCAAACACATGGTGCATTCAGCTGGATCGCTTTGATATCCCCTTTTCGGATCGATCGTCCCGGTTGGGCACACATCCTGACAGACACCACATTCCTTGCAGCCTGTGCCAACCACTCTTTTGATGAACGCAAATCTGGAAAGCCAGCCCAGCATTCCTCCCAACGGACAAAGATAGCGGCACCAAAAACGGGAGGCAATAAAATTCAGTAATAGAATGCCTGTGAACAAACCAGCCGGGATCCAGGGAAAACGCAGACCAGGTGGCGGAATTTGTGGAAGAACAGCCGGACGGATGATCTGGTCTATTGTGCCCAATGGATCACTGAAGCCAGGTATGTTTGAGAGAGTTTTTTCCAAATTAGTGAAAACGAAATCCAGACCCGGCATAACCGCACCAGCCATTGTTCGCACCCAGATCGTGATCGGGTCAAGGAACAATAATGTCAAATTGCCAAATACAGCCATCACAAGGATGGCCACCAGGAGAAGATACTTTACCCGCCGCCAGGTGTCAGGAATGGATTCCTTGTTTCTCTTATTTGAGGAGGGTTGAAAAATATCCAACAGAGTACCAAGCGGGCATAACCAACCGCACCATACACGGCCAAAAACCAGGGACAGTAAAATCACACCGAGCGAGATCAGTGATCCTGCCAGAACCTGCCGGGAGGCGATGGATTGCCCGAGCATGAGAAGCGGGTCCATGCGGATGGGAAAATTTACGATCGCTGCCGGCCATGCCAAACCCGTGGATGTAATGACCAGGATGGCGAATATCAGGAGGGAAACTCCCTGCACGACCTTGCGTGCGTTAACCCATTTCAAGCTGGATGAAGCCTGTTTATGCACCAACCGATAATTCCTCAATTCTGAGATTATTCAGATCTGATATGCCAAAACCAGCCTTGGTGGCTTCAACAATATAACCCACATCTTCCGGGCGCAACCCAAATAAACCGGTGGCGTAGCTGTCTGCAGCCACAACATCAGTCGAAACGATGATCGTATCCATCTGCTTGACATCATTCAAATTCCCGCCGGTGGGACCATTCGCGGTGAGGATCCGGATCGCATCGACCACAGTCAAAGCAGGATGGATTGTCCGGTTCAGATCGGTTAATCGCTCCCCCATCCAACTATGAAAATACTCGCGTTTTTGGACCAAACCCATCAGGTTTTTCATCCCGAGGGTAAGTTTAGCCAATCCATGGGTCTTGGCGATCGGCACATTGATCACCAGGTCAGCTTTGAAAACATCCTCGTAGATGAAGCAGGATTTTAATTTCACGGGATCTTTAACTGACACTTCTTTAAACTTGAAACCGGGCATGTCGATCATCTCGCCACCAGCAAGCCCTACCTGTTCTGCGATACCACTGGAAACATAGGCATTAGCAGCGGTTCCGCCAAATGGAGAATCCATCACCTGGACTTTTTTTGCCCCTGCCCCCAGGCATAATCGTACAAGCGCCGCAACCACCCATGGATTTGTTGTTGAAGCATATTCATAACCATGATAAGAATTGCAGATATTTGGTTTAATGATCACCCATCCACCTTTCGGGACAAAACGTTCCATTCCGCCAATAGCAGCCAGGGCGCGTTCAACCATCACCTGAGGCTCTCCACCACGTGCAACAACAAGATCCGGGACTGTTGAGCTTGTAGCAGAAGATTCAACTGGAATTTCTTCCTTTGTGGCCAAAGGTTCCACTTCTCCTGTGGGATTTATTCCTCCCATGGTGTCAGTCGGCTCTAATGGAGTTGGACTACCATTCCGGGTTACCTTTGGAGTGCACGCTGATAATAGTTCTGCAACAGTGTATGCGCCAATACTCGAACTTAAGAACTTTAACAGGGTTCTGCGGGAAATTCGATCCATTTTTGATCCTCTAGGGTTTGATGCCAGTATGGAAATTTTATACAACTTATTTGTATTAATATCAATTAGGGAGCAAAATATTTTCTCTGCCTAATTGGGAGAGATTTATAATTTTGTATTTCCGGATCGATTAAAGGTTATTGGGTGGGTGGATTGCCTTTATCATATACACCAATGATCAGAAGAGAAGGATCATTCGCTGCCTGTGAGGCAAGCATTTGTGCCTGGCGGGCATAGTTGGTTGAATCTGCCAGGATCTTGAGAGTGTATTCAGGATTATGGAATCCCATGCTGTTTTCTGCAGAAACAAAATCCCACATGAACTGCGCTTTTCGGTGCAAGGCGCGGGCTTCATCCAGTAGGACGGGATCAGAGGCGGGGTTGGCAGCGGCGGACTTGATGGCGGTTATTGCGTCAATAATGGCATCCTCTGTGCTAATCTTGGTCTTGCTCACCTGCTCCTGGATCTCACTTACGCGGGCAACCACATAACCTACATCAGTATGGCAGGCGCCGCAGGCCAGTTCGGCATTCAGTAACGGACTGTGAATATCATGCATTGAATATTTCGCAGATCCATCGCGCACATACGGCATATGGCAGTCAGCGCAAGCCACACCTGCTTTGAAATGGGTGCTATTCGCAGTATAAGTTTCAAAATCAGGATGCTGGGCTTTTAACATGGGAGTACCCGCTTCAGGATATTCCCAGTCTTTGAACTGGTTCTCTTCATAATAAGCCAGGATATCATCGATCTTGGTGCCGTTTTTCCATGGCATGGTCAACACCTTGTTTTCACCAGCCATGTAATATTCATCATGACAATTTGCACAGACCACAGTCCGCATCTCCTGGCGGGTAAATTTGGTCCAGTCAATTCCCTGGGCTTCAAAACCATTGATAACAGCCGGATTGGTCACAATCAGCCGCATGGTCCCGGCTTCATGGCAATTCGCACAGCCAATTGGCTGGTCGATCTGTTTTCCCAATTCCGCGAATGGCATCTTGCTGAATTCTTCCAGGCCGATATTATTCCAAATTCCTGGATTGTTGGATGATTTGCATGAATAGCAGCTTCCGGTGGTCTTATCGGTTACCCGTTTTGTGTTGCGAACATCTTCCAGACTCCATTCGTGGCCGCGGTCATCGTTATATTCTTTGCTGAATGCATATCCGCTAAAAAGGAGCACCTGGCGCGGATCGCGTTCCAACCAGGAAAAATTGGATGATCCCCCAAATTCTGTGTCTTCTGTGTTAAGTTTTGTCTTCAACATTGAATCGTATTGGTTGGGAAAATTTAACCCCCAAATTGCAGAATCCGGCTCAAATGCGTTGATCTTGACCGTTGGCTCGGTGGCACGCAGTTGGACAGGTTGATTTTTTAAAAATATCAATATCCCAACCAGGATAGCTGCAAGAATGACGATGACAGCCGAAAGAATGATAGTCGTATATTTTTTCATTCAATACCTCTTTCCTCTTCCACTTTATAAATGATCGAATCCTGGACAGGTAATAATGTGATCCCACGCTGGCCATGCGCAACATCCCGGTGGCAATCCCAACAATTCCTGCCCATATCATGAGCAGAAATATCTGCAACGGTATCTGCGTGGCAGCGGATGCAGTTGGATTGAATGATCACTTTCGTGTCCGGGTGAATCCGGATGGCGTCGGGAGTGAGGCCGGTGCTGAAGTAGTACACATCATGTGCACCGGATGCAAATTTCACATAATAATACGAAAAGATATTTTCATGAGGAAGATGGCAATCGACACATTTGGTTACATTTTGGTGGGGAGCATGATACCAGTTTTCGTATGCAGCATCCATCGTATGGCAATTGGTGCAGGTGCGTGGCGAGCTGGTCATGTAACGGGGCATATCTGTAGTGTAAACAAAAACGCCCATAACAATCACAAGAGAAGCGAGAGCGATAATTATTGCTGGAGATTTGAAAACAGCTTTCAAATATTTTCTCCCGGGAATTTTTGTAGATATAATCCTATTTTAGTCATAATTGTCAGATTAGAAATGGATTAAACACATGGATATTAATGATTATAGTAACATTTCTAATAAATGGGCAAGTAATAAAACGGGTGACAGTCGTAGGGCAGAGCTTGCTAAGACACTCACATATGTTATGACGGAGCCACAATTTCTAAATTTTTCCGCCAACATTAAAATCTTGTGAAAATTGCGTTACAAGGACGTAATCATCGAGTAACAGTATGCTCATATTTGTCTGTTGGTAATTGACGGTTTGGAATGTTACCTATATAGTATAAGCAGGCCAATAGTATTTAATTGATCATTCGGAGATTCAAGTGAAGCTAGCCAACATTCATTCACAATTCAAGCGGAAAGAAAAAGGACAGTCCCTGGTTGAACTGGCACTCTTCTTCCCGATTTTACTTTTGATGCTTTCAGGCCTGGTTGAGTTCGGGTATATGTTGAATGGATATCTGAATCTAATGGATGGCCCCAGGGAAGCAGCCCGTTTTGGTGTGGATAGGTCGCCTTTCGTAGGAGCCACTGAAAATGATGACATCCTCTTTTATACGAATGGAGATCCACAAAAACCGGGATTATCAGAAATGGCGATTCGCACCATTTTTCCTTACGATCTTGACCCAACAGCGGATGATATTGTAATTTCAGTTGTGTCAGTTAAAACTGGAGCCATATTCCGCCGTTATCCAGATGATGTAGGCGTCCGGTCCACAGTCACAGGAGCGGGTAACGAATATAGCTATAACAATAAGAAAAAATCCAAATTCACAGACGCTGAAATCACTACTGCGCTTCTGGCTGGAGTGCCAAAAGCAGGTATTGTGATCGTTGAAATGTGGTACAGCTACCACCAGGAACTGGCTTTACCCTGGATCACTCCTTTTGTTCCGGATCCAATCCAACTTTATATGTCATCTGTTGCGCCTTTACCGGCTGCAGCACCACCTGAACCAACCCCAACACCTTAATTGATGGCAAATATGAAAAAACTGTTATCAAGTATCTCGAAAAATAGTGAAAAAGGCCAGTCGATCGTTTTGATCGCCCTGGTTTTTGTCGGTCTGCTGGCATTTATCGGTTTAACTGTCGACATGGGAATATTATTCATCTCTTATGGTAACCTGCGCCGGGCGGTCGATTCTGCAGCATTGGCGGCTGCCACTCAAATGCGGTCAAATTACACCGCTGCTCAGCTTAACGACTCAGCGCAGCAATTTTTAAGATTGAACAATGTAATCGATGGGACTGCATCCATCCAGACTTGCGATGATGTACCCGGTGACCCCCAATTATGCGGAACATTAAACCGCAAATTAGTACGAGTAATAGCTTCAGCACCAGTCGAATTCTCCTTCCTCCCGGTGATCGGTTTTTACAATACAACCATCACTGCCAATGCCATAGGTGAGGCGGCATCCCTGGATGTTGTTCTCGTCATCGATACTTCAGAATCCATGTCCAATCAACCACCTGTTGGCAACCCGGAATTTCGCGATCCTGGTGTATGCAATACAGCAAACGATGGTGGTGTTCCAGGTGCGTGTCATCCATTTGAGGAAGTGAAAATTGCTGCAGGTAATTTTGCGGCATGGGTTTTGGATAAACCTGCTGCCAAGGAAGAAGACCGGTTGGCGATCGTAACTTTCTCGGATGCATGGGAACCACATAATGTCGCCACCGGAAGAGGAACCGGGGTAGTCAGTGTTGGTGGAAATACCTGGCTCAATGACCAGGCTGTGGCGATCAATGCCATCCATAATTTAAATGTCTATCAACCTGAAGTATGTCCGGTAGATTGGATCACCAATGGTACTGCAGCCATTTGCTCGCAATACGATGGCGGTGGGGTTTTTCAACAAATTGTAGCTCCCTGGCGCCAACCGGATAATGTCAATGCTATTTTTGATGCAGCCCATATCGGGGATGCAGCATTCAATGGTGAACGATCCACTTCACAAACCACCAATATTGGCGGCGGTTTGAACTGGGCAGCCTTCCAATTAAGCCAGGATATGCATCCTGATGCCCTGTGGCTGGTGGTCCTCCTAACTGATGGTGCAGCCAATGCAACAGATGTCGACCCTGCCGCAGCATTACGCATCCAACAGGGTATCGCAGCTACTGGATGGCTTCCTCGGTGGATCTGCCAGCGGGATTTTGCCCGGAATTTGGGGCGCTTACTGATCCGCCTTGTCGTGACACGGATGTTACCACCAGACATGACCTTGGTGATGCATTATATGATGCGGAAGATTTTGCGCGTGACCGCGCTGACCTGGTTTCCTGTCCTTCCAAAGCGGCTGATTCAAACTGCCATAACGATAACACCGGCCAGGCTGCCATCATGTTCTCGATCGGTCTGGGAGATGCTGTGTTTTCAAATACCAATGAAGTTGGTGGAAGACCCTACGGAGATACCCTTCTCCGCTATATCGCTGCCGTTGGTGATGATGGTGACCCAACCACAGATCCATGCTTAGCAGTGGCTGTTCCTGGAACTCCCACAAGCTATAACTGCGGCAATTATTTCTTTACCACTACCGGTTCAGGACTGGACCAGGTTTTTAACGAAATTGCATCGCGTGTATATACTCGACTTACCAGGTAGGACTCGGCTTATGAAAAATCTCATTCTTCACAAAATATTCCGTAAAAGAAGCTTTACTGCCCAGGGTATGGTGGAATTTGCCCTGGTTTTGCCGCTCTTATTGATGCTCATTTTCGGGATCATTGAATTTGGACGCATTTTTCAAGCCTGGTTATCTGTTCAGAATAGTGCCCGGTTTGCTGTTCGTTACGCAGTCACCGGTCAATATGATGTCGGGTATTGCGATGATGCAGCAGTAGCCGAAGTGAATAACAACGTTTTTAAGCGGTTTCCCGTCGATAATTTAACTGATAATATTTCACCTGTGATTGATCCGGTAACTGCCGATACTTTCGGGGGCGATCCACAGGATTGCCGGGTTCCAAATACCTTTTCTTCCGTACTGGAAGCCTCCGCTCCTTTTGCTGCTATGGGAGTCAATGAACAATCACTGGCAGTATCTGAGACGATCGAAAACTTGACCGGTGTGTTACAGGATTATGCCCGTTTGCATTCCATTCATGACATTACCCGTGAGGATGCATTTGCCATCTCACTCGATCCGTCGAAAACACTCACAACTGATAAAGGATATTTCCGGGTAATTGTTTTCTCCTCCAGGGTGATCGCTGGATCAACTGTCACACAATCAGATCCGGGAGCAGGTCTGTACTGGAATATTACTCCAAAAGAAGATGCCGGAGGACCTGGAGACAGTATTTTGATCGGCGTCGATTTTAACCATCCGTTGATCACACCCTTCCTGATGCAAGCCTGGCCTTACCTTCACCTGACGACAGTTCGCCGCGGGATCATCGAACAATTCCGGGCAAGCAAAGCCATCAACGTGGCACCGCCGTTATTAATGCCCAGCCCGACAGCGTCTTTGACCCCATCCATTACTCCAAGTCCGACTGCGACAAATACGCCAACATTCACGCCTTCCCCTACGGCTACCAATACATTTACACCATCGCCAACCTATACACCGTCAGAAACACCAACGGTAACCAGGACAGCTTCACTGACTGCCACACAAACTGCTTCGATCACATTAACTCCATCGAGGACATCGACAACATCTCTGACACCGAGTATTTCCCCTACAGCCAGCAAGACTCCCACCAGGACCTCGACGATAGTTCCAGATTGTGATAATATCACCATAACACTGGGTATGTACGGAACCAGAACAGATCGCTTGAGGATGATCATAATGTAAATAACAACTCTATAGTCGCTAATTTTGGTGACACGACTGTAACCTGGGATTCATCTGCCGGGAATTCCAATGTATATCTCGATTAGATGAAGATGAATAGTCCACGACTTTCTATGGTGGGAATGATTACACTTCGACCACATATGGACAGGAAGCGCAACGATGGCTCTGGCAGGTCGGCGGTACAACGCATAACATGTACATTGATTATGCGCCGGACAGCCGGGGAATACTGGAACTTTCACTGTGACGGTAAACCTGACTTCAATGGTGTCAGCTGCCCGTTTACCCGATCGTACACACGCATTGCCCCGACTGCCACGAACACCAGGACACCAACCCGGACATTAACTGCCAGCCGGACCCTGCCGCCTACGCTGACTCCAACCAGGACTTTCACTGCTTCAGTAACCAATACACCATCGAAAACACTCGTTCCTACGAACACCTTTACACCTACTGATACACTTGTGCCGACATCGACATTCACGAGGACATTCACTCCAACGAAATCAAATACCCCTGTACCGAGCAATACATTTACGCCATCCAAGACAGTGGTACCTACCAACACACCAACACAGCACACCTACACGGACGAATACGTCCCACCAACATCAACATTTACTCCGACGGTGGCACCCACAAATACTCCGACACGGACATTCACACCGACCCCGACCAAGACACCGATCGGCGGCGGCGAAGGATAAAGTTGCAAGACTTCACGAAAAACAGGGTTGTCATTTTGTCAGCCCTGTTTTTATTTGGTTGTAAAATCATGATATGAAGACAAAGCAGCACCGTCTATTTCAATTTATTGAAGCGGATTTTAAACCAGCCCTGATAATTTGGATTCTGACAGGTTTATATGTCGTTATTGTGAGCACATTTGCAGGATCTGACCAAATTGCTTACAATTTTCTGCGTTTACTCACCTGTGTCCCGGGGATTGCTGCAGTATTCATATTAATGAAGTTATCTACAAAAATGAATCCCGGAATATCACGCATGCAATGGCAGGTGATTGGAGCAGGGCTTATCCTATGGATCACAGCTGATTATTATCGCCTCTTTTTTTCACCAACTGAAAGATCGAACCAGCTTATTGCTGCCTGGGTCAATTGGATCAATATCGCCGGATTTCTACTCATTGCGGGGGTTGGTTGTTCTCGCAGGTTTTACTTCGGCAGCGGATCATCCGACTTAAGATGATCCTGGATATGACCATCTCATGCGGGGCGATGACTCTGCTTGGCTGGCTTGGTGTTCGTATTTCCTGGTATGGAGGTTGGAACAAGGAACCTGGTTGAGACCCGCTGGCAATTGACATATCCCGTTCTGGATATTGGATTACTTGCGCTGTTGCTCAACATGCTGCTTTTAGTCAAATCCAATCAATTGCAGAAGACAATATCATGGTTTATGCTGGGAGTGATTGGTTTGACGATGAGTGATCTTGCTCCAGCATCCATCACTTTAGGTCAACAACTATTACCTGGCACCGGTGTGGACCTTGGTATTGTCGTCGGTTATTCTGCCATACTGACAGGTGTTTATTATGCTTATAAAAACCCAAAATTGTTGGCAGAAGGACCTGAATCCGGGTTTGAATGGACAAATGGCCGAAGAATTCAGGGTGTGCTCCCGCTGGCATTGATCCTGGTCCTTGTGGCAGAATTGGTAATCGTTTGGCAAAACTCCCTTAATTTTCCTCAAGCAACAATTGGAATTACAGCAATGCTCTGGCTGCTATTGATCGCCAGGCAAGGCGTTGCAGCCGGTGAGTTCGAGCTTCGCCAGTATGCCATCCTTATTTCAAAATACCGCTGAACCATCATTTATTACAGATAAAAAGCTAAAAATAATATTGGTAAATCCAGCCATGGTGCAGGTGTGTGGATTAAAGAACGAAACGGAATTGTTGGGGAGGACGATTAAAGAAGTGTTTTCTGACCCAACCATCCCTGACCAGATCGAATCAAATTGGAAGTCTGAAGTTCGGCTGAATTTATCCACTTCCATATATCTTCCTATAGAACTTTCCCTAAATAAGATCAGTTTTGATTCTCCCGGCAATCAGCGGATTGCTGGAACTGCCCATGACCTGACACCGCAAAAGGAACAACAGGCAGCATTACTAATGGCGAATCAGCGGTTATCCGACCTTCAGGGAGAACTGGAAAAACTTAATGAAGGTCTTGAACAACGGGTACTTGAAAAAACCACCTCACTTCAGACTGCATTTGTTCAATTGGAAGAACAACATAAAAAACTGCAATCGCTGGATCAGATGAAATCCGATTTTGTGTCGATGGTGTCGCATGAGTTAAGGGCTCCCCTCACCAATATCAGCGGTGGAATAGAATTATTATTGGCAAATCGTGAACAGTTGAACGAGAAAACACACAGATCACTTACTATTGTTCAGACTGAGATCCAACGATTAACCCGGTTTGTTGAAACGATCCTGGATCTTTCAGCCATGGAAGCAGAACGCCTGCCACTCTTCCCTGAGCCGGTCAATGCGAATGATCTTCTTCGAAATACAATCGAACAATTTATAGACTTGCCAGAAGCTCAACGCCTGATCTTTCATCCATTGGACACTTTACCCACCGTTATCGCAGATCCACGCGGACTGGCAAGTGTGGTTACCCACCTTATTGACAATGCGATAAAATACGCACCTGATGGAAAAATCATTATATCTACAGATAAAAATGGGGATAAAGCCCATGTTACAATTCGTGATCATGGGCCAGGGATTCCAATTGATGCCCAGCCGTATATTTTTGAGAAGTTTTACCGGGTTAATCCGGTTGATTCCCAGACGATCTATGGACATGGATTGGGATTATATATGGCAAACAGAATGCTGGAAGCGATGGGTGGAGAAATCAGTGTACGAAATTGCGAAGATGGTGGGGCTGAATTCGTTATTTCTTTGCCCATAATCGAGGAAAATGATGAGCCGAATCTTATTAGTTGATGATGATAAAACACTTCTTCAATTTTTAAGTGAGTACCTGATCGGGGATGGATTTGAGGTAATTACTGCTACCAACGGTACTGATGCATTACGAATGGCTTACCAAAATCATCCTGAACTGGTAGTTTTGGATGTGATGATGCCTGGTATGGATGGTTGGGAAGTATGTGCCAGGCTGCACGAGATGAGTGGAGTACCTGTTATCCTGGTTACGGGAAAAACCACCGAAGCCGATAAACTCAGGGGATTCAAATTAGGCGCTGACGATTATCTCACCAAACCCTTTAGTTTTGCAGAGCTATCTGCCAGGATACAGGCAGTTTTAGCCAGGAGTTTTCTATTCCAGGGGAATACCGTCAATTTGATCAATCTTGGGAATCTGGTGATCAACCTGGAAAAACGCAGTGTTAAACAGGCAGATAAAGAACTCCAACTGACGCCAACAGAATATCGCCTGCTTGAATATCTTGCCCGCAACCAGGGGCGTGCTGTACCTGAAGCCGAACTGGCTCAGGCTGTATGGGGAAATTATCGGGAAGAAGACGCTTCCACAGTGAGACGGTTCATCTGGCTGCTCAGGAAGAAAGTGGAAGAGGATCCATCGGATCCAAAACTGGTAAAAACTGTTCGGGGATTTGGATATCGAATGGGGACAAGCAGCCTCAAACTTCCCGAAGATTATAAATAATGATCTACCAGATATCGGAAAATATATAATGTTGAAAGTAAGGAAGTATTCACATAAAATTAATTTTCCTCATATATATTTATGGTATCATTTCTTTATGGACGATAAAATTACGATCATTGAAGGACCCACTCCGCAGTTTACCCATGTAGATGAAGACTGGGCCAGGGGTATTTTTGAGGGTCCATCCCGTTATAAATACTCTTTTACCAACCTGCGAACTTTTAATGGACCTGCATTAATTGAACGATGTTACCGCACCTGGCATTCCAAAGGAATGATGTATTTGGAATACCGTGATGATATGGGGCTGACATTGAGCTCTCCCATCCTTGCTGCCAGATCGGTGGATTCTCCTGATGGACACGTACTCCAACTGTGGCTGCGGATGGAGGACGAAGAAGAACCTGAAGTAAACATTAATGATGACGAAGAGATGGATTAAATAAAAACTCCTGCTGATGAAGCAGGATTATTTTTGAGGTCAGGTTAAGAAAAGCAACAAACGCCCGGGTGAGGGGGGCACCCGAACGTTTGTTAACGTAATATTATCATGTGATATTCAATTGTCAAGAAGATTAACATTAGAAATAATTAATAGAATTGTGTGCCCCAGGAGGGACTCGAATACATACCCTCCACGGGTACCCTCAGTCTACTTTTGCATTTTCGGATATATGGTGCCCCAGGAGGGACTCGAACCCTCAATCTAGGCGTTAGGAGTGCCTCGCTCTGTCCACTTGAGCCACTAGGGCAATAAACCTATTTTACTCTAATCCTTCAATGGCTGCAAATTTACATATCGGCCGGTTTTTTACCGAGCGAAGCTCCATACGCAATGAATTGATTGGTTCCATCCAAATTCCAGAATTTGTTCAATCCCTCATCATCGAATGCACCAATCGCGCACATTCCACAATTGATCACATCTGCTGCCAGGTAAAGATTCTGGCAAATATGGCCGGCATCCAGGAGGAGATACCTGTAGCCGCGGGTACTGTATCGCCAGGTCGATCGTTCAGGTACTGCGCACCACCAGAAAGAAACGGCACATTCCCTGATGTGTGGTTGTTTCAGGCACACTTCGCTGATCTCAGACGGAAAATTAACCCCGGTTTTTATTTGCATTAAACTATGCTCAATCGCCAGGTATCTATATAGACCGGGTTCCAATCCATTCACGTTCGAAACAACCAAATAAGTCTCAAATGAATGGCGCGCTCCACCAGAAGGTACTATGCGCATAGTTACCGGGCGGGAGGTTACATGTTTCACACCCTGGCTGCACCACAACAGGAAAGTCAATTCTTCCAACGATAATGGATCTTTTGTGTAGCGCCGGAGTGTTCGCCGGCTTTCAACTGTTGTAAGAAAATCTGCTTTCGGGATATTCAATTCGACTGCAGGTTTGAGTTTAATTATTGGAAGATTTTCATCTTTGGGCAGTTCGAGAGCAGGTTGGGGAATACCTTTACCTTCTGCAGCAGGTTCAAGATTCTTATTTTCAGATTGGTGCATAAAAAGAATTCCATCTTTGGTAGTCATAATATCTCCATTTCATTTATCTGAGCATAGTACATAAACTGTCAGTTTCCATTATTTTAACCTTAAAATGCATAAAGGATTGCTCGAATAATTAATGCCTGGTTTATAATGGTGAATATCGTTCTTGCGAGGATTCCATGAAGAGAATACTAATATACGTAATATTGCTAACCTCAGTTTTAATCAGTATCAATTCTCCCGTATCCAGTCAGAACATCCTACCTGGTGTAACTCACTTTGGTGTTTTTGAAGTGGATATTCGGCCAGAATTTGATAACCCGCAAGTTTTAGTCATCTATCACATTGTATTAGCTGCTGATACAAAACTTCCAGCTACGGTCACCATTGCTTTGCCCGGCCGTATCGGTACACCCACTGCCTTGGCATGGGTAGATCCAGCAGACGGCAGCTTGTATAATCTCACCTACCAGAGCAAGCTTGAGAACGATCTGGTTAAGGTTACATTTACAACCACTGGCAGTGAGATCCAGTTGGAGTATTATGATCCCAATTTAAACAAAAGCGGGACAGGCCGGAATTTTAATTATGCCTGGATGGGGAATTTTGATGTTGATAATTTCAGCATTCACATTCAACCGCCTGTGGGAGCTCAAAAAATAGTCATTACTCCCAGCCTTGGAGGACCTCAATTTAGCGATTTTGGTGTGGAATTTTATTATGCCAAATTAGGAGCAATTACCTCCACGAATTCTTTTAATATCAATATTGAATATGAAAAATTAACTGATGAGCTTAGTATTGAACAATTACCTGTAACATCCACTGCTCCGATCGATGATTCGACGACAGGAAGGACATCAATTCAGGAAATTATTCCATGGATTGCAGGCCTATTACTTTTGATCCTTGCCTGTTCCGTTGCCTGGTGGATCTGGATATCCAGACATTCTGAGAGCAGAAGGGATAATCGGCTAAAACGCCATTTATCTGCACAGAAATCGCAAAAGAATGAAGAAAAGGAAAGTGATTACGTATATTGCCTCCAATGCGGTCAACGTGCAGCCCCTGGCGATCTATTCTGTCGAACATGTGGGACGAAACTCAACCCGTAATCATCAATTTTGGGACGATTGTAAACAGGATAAAATAATCGTTTGATACACTCCAGGCTTGCTGCGGGTTTGGGCAACGATCGGTAATGTGAGATCCTGCTCCGGTAATCCATCGATAGCGACTGCTTTCACCTCATCTGTTAAATAAGCCCGGGTGATCACACCGATGCTGGCCGGATTTTTCGCTACCATATCTTTAATCGTCTCGGGGTATTCAACGATATTTATCTGAGTATTTAGGTGTTTCGCTTCATTCAACCGATTTTCAATGATTATTTGCAGTTCATCTGACTGCTTATATCCCCAGATATCTATTGCTCCACCATTATTCTCTGTGATTGATGGATCAACCGCTTCCCAATGCGTAATAAATCCCTGGAAAATCCCCTGAAGTGTGATCAATGAAATTGTGGAAATTTTATTTTGTGGATTGATTATGACCACCAACTGATCTTCCCCGAGCAGGTATGCAGGCAGGTTGGGATCAATTGGCTTCTCGTACACAAGCGTAATATCCGCCGTTTGAGCATTCATCCGGTTGATCGGATATTCGTTGACGAGGACCGGCAGCGGTGAATTTGCCAGGCTGCAAGCCTGAATTTGGTTTTCAATGTAACGAAGAGCTGGTGTATGCTGGATGATCGTTTCAGCGGGAGCGGGCGGCAGGGTAGGCAGTACTGGAGTACATCCCGTAATAACCAATGCAATCATTAGCCAACCAAATCGTATTCTCATTCCTGGTTTATCCCCGAAACATGAAGACGATGAATGTAAGCAAACTAACTCCGATGCAGTAATAGGCAAACCCGAAGAATGAGTGCTTGCGGATGTATCCAAGCAGCCAATGAATGCTTATGAAACCAACTATAGCGGCTGTTACGATCCCGACAATCATTACAGGCAGGAAAGAAGCCAGGTTGGGTATGGACAGCATATCCTTAACCCCAACTCCTCCTGCAGCTATCATGATCGGGATGGACATCAAGAATGAAAAACGGGCTGCGGAAGGTCGATCCAGTTTACGGAGCATTCCACCTGTGATGGTTGACCCGGAACGGGAAATTCCCGGGAAAATGGAAACAGCCTGGAAAAGACCGACTACCAGGGCATCCAGCCAGGTCATTTCTTTGAGGGTCGATATCCGTTTCCCAAAGATCTCAGCAATGATCAGCAAGGCACTGGTACCCAGTAATAGAATGGCTGTGGCCATAGGTGAATTAAAGGCACTTTCCACCAGGTCTTTGATCAATAAACCTGCCAATCCAGCAGGGATGGTTGCCAGGATCACCATCCAACCCAATCTGGCATCCGGGTTATCAAAAGGTTTTCTTGCTATCAATCCACGAATGACCGCAGAGATGATATTGACCAGATCCCGCCAGAAATAAATGATAACCGCCAGGATCGTGCCCATTTGAACAAGGACATCATAAACAAAGATCTGCTCTGTTGGGAATTTCCAATTTAACCAGTATGGAACCAAAACCAGATGGGCGGAGCTTGAAATTGGTAGAAATTCAGTTAATCCCTGCACTATTCCCAAAATTATGGATTGAATGATCGTCATAAACCCTCTTGCTGCAATGAATTTTGTTCGGTGCCAAAATAGGCCTGTGAGATATTCAGATGAAAATTGAGAAAATTTGTGCTCGATGATGGCCTGACGCATCATGCGGGTCAAAGATAACAATGTATGGATATTATGAATTGAAAGTAATGTACTGGCAAGCATTTCTTTTGCTGCGATCAGGTGGCGGAGGTAAGCCCTTGAAAAACTTTGACAGGTGTAGCATGTGCATTCGCTGTCTAATGGCCGTTCATCATGAGCGAAAATTGCGTTGAGCATATTCAACCTGCCATGATGGGTCATGACCGCCTGGTGGCGCGCGAGGCGTGTTGGAAGTACACAATCGAAGATGTCGATTCCGCGCATCACCCCATTGACCAGGTCCTCTGGAGATCCAACCCCCATAAGGTAACGCGGTTTGTTGGCAGGCAGGATCGGATTAAGCAACTCAAGCATTGCATGCATTTCTGCTTTCGATTCACCGACAGACAGGCCGCCGATGGCAATACCCGGAAAATCCATGGATCCTATGACTTTCCCTGATTCCTCCCGCAGATCAGGGAATATTCCGCCCTGGACAATACCAAATAGCGCCTGGTCAGTACGAGTTTTAGCATTCAAACAACGTTCTGCCCAGGCATGTGTTCGTGCCATTGACTGGATGTTGTATTCACGGTCATATGGAGGTGAGCATTCATCGAATGCCATAATGATATCAGCACCCAGATTCTGCTGGATCTGAATGGAGCTTTCGGGTGTTAGCCGACGGGCAGAACCATCAATATGGCTCTTGAACGAGACTCCATCTGCATCCACTTTGCGAATTTCAGCCAGTGAAAATACCTGGAAGCCGCCAGAATCGGTCAGGATCGGATTAGGCCAGTTCATAAATTGATGGAGACCACCCATTTCAGCTACCAACTCGTCACCCGGGCGCAGGAATAGATGATAAGTGTTGGCGAGTACCAGGCTGGCTTGCAGTTCTTCCAACTGGCGCGGTGTGATGGCTTTTACTGTCGCCTGGGTGCCCACAGGGGCAAAAACCGGAGTAAGCAGGTCTCCATGCGGGGTGTGGAATATTCCGGCACGGGCTGCGCCATCCTGTGCGATAAGTTCAAAAGAAAACGATTCCATGTATATCCTATATAAAAATGTCTATTAACTGTTTCTTTCTCCATTATAACTGCAACACGACATCCTTCCAGTAAACCCGCCAAAAGAATGGCTTGTCGTTTAGTAAATCCCGGTATATACTTTCACCCATGAATTCAAATGGATTTTCTGCCTGGCTGGAAATTGATCTGGATATCATCCGCCAGAATGTAAAAGAACTATTGCGTATCAGCCAAACAGAAGTAATGGCGATCGTAAAAGCAAACGGTTATGGCCACGGCGCAGCGGAGATAGCTAAAGCTTCAGTGGAAGCCGGCGCAACCTGGTGTGGAGTGGCACGACTGGAAGAAGCCATTGCACTTCGTAGGGCAGGATTGAACTGCCAAATCCTGGTTCTGGGATATACGTCTCCCGACCGGGTGGCTGAAGCAGTCAATAATAATGTCTGCCTGACCATTTATGACCAGCAAATTGGTGAAGCATATGCGGAACAGGCGAAGAATGTGGGCGGTGGATTACGGCTGCATATCAAGGTCGATACCGGCATGGGCAGATTGGGTATTTCCCCTGAGACTGCCCTGGAGTTCATTGAGAACCTCTCCAGACGGCCGCAATTGCTCATAGAAGGCATATTCACCCATTTCGCCAGGGCGGATGAACCACAGGCTCTCACGACCGATGAACAGTTAGTCATGTTTGATAAATTGATCAAGAATCTGCGCAAAGATGGCATCGCCCCGAAATATATCCATGCTGCCAATTCTGCTGCCATCCTGAATTATCCTGCAGCCCGATTTGACCTGGTTCGTCCGGGAATCTCTCTGTATGGTTTTCAGCCTTCTCCTGAAACACCCTTTCCTGACAGCCTCCGACCGGCGCTTACCTGGAAGACCCGTCTGACATCTGTACGCACTTTCCCGGCCGGACATGGCATCAGCTATGGACACATTTACCATACCTCACGCGCAGAACGCATCGGTTCTATAGCCATTGGCTACGCCGATGGATTTAGGCGGGTAAATGGCAACGTTGCCCTGGTTCATGGAAAACGCGTTCCTGTTGTGGGGCGGGTATGTATGGACCAATGCATGCTTCAACTGGATGAAGTTCCGAGTGCTGCAATAGGCGATGAGGTGGTTTTATTAGGCGGGCAGGGAAATGAATATATCTCTGCAGAAGAACTGGCTGACCGATGGGGAACCTTCAATTATGAAGTGATCTGTGGTCTCTCCGCCCGCTTGCCGCGTATATATCTCAACCCTTAAAAGGATCACATGACGAATACTCCCGCTGGGATCATCACGAAACGATGGGAAGTATATCCGCGTATGCCATCGGAGGTTTCTGACCGGCTCATAGAATACCCACCGTTGATTCGCCAGATCCTATATAACCGGGGAATCGCTGACGTTACCTCAGCCAAGAGATACTTCCACGCTTTACCACCCGACGAAACCTCTCCTATCCTGTTGAATGGGATGGATAAAGCGGTCCCACGAATTCTTGCAGCAATTCAAAATAAGGAACACATGGTAGTCTACGGGGATTATGACGTGGATGGCGTAACAGCTACTGTTTTACTGGTGGAAGCGCTAACGAAATTAGGAGCTATAGTCACGCCATATATCCCGGACCGATTCGATGAAGGTTATGGGATCAACAATGATGCCCTGGATAAATTAAAGGAACAAGGATGCAGCCTGGTTATTAGCGTGGATTGCGGCGTACGATCCATGCCGGAAGCAGAACATGCCAAACAGATCGGAATGGATCTGATCATCACTGATCACCACTCCCCCCTGGAGGAGATCCCAAATGCTTTCGCGGTAATCGATCCCAAGCTGTCTGATGATAATTACCCAGGTAAAGAACTTGCCGGCGTTGGAGTGGCGTACAAGCTGGCGCAGGCGTTATTTACATCAACGAACCGGACGATGGAAATGGGCGAGCTGTGGATCGACCTGGTGGCACTGGGAACAGTGGCTGACCTGGCACCTTTGATGAATGAGAACAGGTTCCTGGTCCGCAAAGGGTTGGAACTGATCCAAAAAGGATCCCGTGAGGGTTTGGTACAGCTCTGTAGGGTTGCCGGGATTGACTATCGAAAAATCAATTCAACGAACATCGGTTTTGGAATTGGTCCACGGTTGAACGCAGCCGGACGGATGGAGACTGCCCTGGCAGCCTTTCATCTTCTGGTGGAAAAGGATGTAGACCAGGCAGGTTCTTTAGCCCGAGCACTGGATGAACAGAATCGCGCACGTCAGGTGGACACCAGGACGGTTGTGGATAAGGCGATGCAAATGGCAGATGAAGAAGGATTGGATAAAGACATTATCATCGTCACAGACGAGAGCTTCAGTGAAGGGATAGTCGGTCTGGCAGCTTCCCGATTGGCGGAACATTATTACCGCCCGGCAATTGTCGGGAAAGTAGGTACAGAAATGACCCGCTGTTCGTGCCGAAGCATTCCTGAATTCAATATCACCATGGCTCTGGATGAATGCAAGGATTTGATGGAGCACCACGGCGGACATGCTGCTGCAGCCGGTTTTACAATTCGGAATGAGAAAATGACCGAATTGAAGGATCGACTTTATTCCATTGTAAAAAGAGAATTCTCCGGGCGAGAGCTAATGCCGGTTGTAATGGCAGATGCAGAAGTAAATCTGTCGGACCTTGGCCAGGAGCTTTACAACAACCTGCAGAAGTTCCAACCGATCGGATACAGCAACCCTGAATCCCAATTCATCATCCGTGGACTGCATGTTCAATCCATCCGTGATGTCGGGCAGGATGGTAAGCACTTGCGCTTACAGTTATCCGACGGCTGGTTGTCGATCAACGCCATTGCGTTCAATAAAGGTGGAATGAAAAATTCATTGATGGAAAAGAAAAAGGCTGACTTTTTATTCGTATTTGAGACCAATGAATATAACGGCAGGGTGGATTTCCAGTTGAACGTGAAAGATATTCATATTTAAAAGTCTTTTGAAGGTTGGATTGAGGGCGAATGCCCCAAATCCAACTCTTTATACAATGTCGGATTTCACTGCGTCCCTCGACAGGCTCGGGAACCGGCGCATTCCGACCTACAATATTCCAGGAAATCCAACCAAATTGTAAAGGGTACTTGACATGTAAAGGAAACTTTACTATAATATGTAAAGTAAGCTTTACAAAGGAGGTGCGATGAAAAACCGATTGGAAGAATTCCGAAACCTGAATGGATGGACCCAGCAGGAATTAGCTGACCGGGCAGAAGTCTCCCGTCAAACGATCATTTCTTTGGAAAATGGACGATACAATCCTTCCATTTTGTTGGCTTTCCGCATGGCAAATATATTCAAATTGAAAATTGAAGAATTATTTTTATATACAAATGAGGAGGAGAACAATGAATAAACAGAGACAATGGATAATCAGCAGGATTCGCCTGGGCTGGATGTTCCTGGCTGCAGGTGTAATTGTGTTTTTATTCGGGATTTTCGCTCAATCCCAATTTGCCTATCAACCTTTTAACTTACGTATAATAAGCGGATTGGGAATCCTTCTGGCAGGTATCGGGGTTGGTAGCCTGGTAAAGTACAGCGCTGCCTTAAAAGATGATGAATTTGCCAGGCGCCTGACTGTGGAAGAAAGGGATGAGCGAACTGTATTACTTCGCACCAGGGCAGGGAGCAGGGCTTACTGGGTATCTACCGCTATCGTTTATATCGGATTGATGTGGGTATCCTTTGCCGCGAATGGCAGCCTGCCACCTCTAAATGGAAATGCATTATGGTTCTTTTTTGCTGCGGCTGTTCTCATACCCTTTGGGGTTTATATAGCCAGTATTCTGCTCGACCAGCGTAATATATAAATAGTAGCTACCAATCCATAAGAATTTCACTTAAAGAAGGTGATTATAAAGTCTAGCAGCAGGATTCGCTTAAGCGAATCCTGCTGCTAGTGTTGTTGATCGTCATGCGGATATCTGGCTTCACCACGGGTAGCTTTTGTAGGTTGGATTGAGGGCAAATGCCCGAAATCCAACGCTTTAATTTGTGTCGGATTTCGCTGCACTCTATCCGACCTACAACTAACAGTGTTATTTTTCATATAAAATATATCGATTTTCGAATGTCTGAACTTGCTGGTACCTGGAATCGTCAGCCATGATCTGAAGATGGTGACCCTTTTCGATAGGAAGAAGAACATAATCTGGTGAGAATAGCATAATGAATGTTGTAATCCGGCTTCAGATCCTTCAGCAACCCAGGGCAATATTTCCGGCGTGATCAATCCATACAGGTCGATTATCTTCATATTTGTCTGGTAACCGATATATCCGATCTCCAAAGCTGCGATGCTTTGTCCTTGCTGGGTATGACTGTTTAGCCACTCAGAAACCTTAGAATATGCTTTAAATCTCTGGTCAAATGGTTGATTCTGGTAGGAAACGGCATCTTTGTACCAAAATATTAATTGAATTGAGATAAGGATAGTAGCAAAACAAATTTGCAGAAAGCGTGAAGTCTTCTGCATAGCCAGGAGGTCCACCTTGAGGTTAACCAGGTGCGGAATCCGGGCTAGAAAAACGGTTCCCGTAGCAGCGAAAATTGCCAGGAGAGGAATAAGTGGTGCATAGTACCACGGAAATGACCCGGCAATCAGGGAGGCAACAATAAAGTAAACCCCTGCATATATCACGATCAAGAAATAACCACTATGGAATTTTCTTGTGCTAACGCTGCTGAACAACCCAATGAAGAAGAATACGATCACTAACAACCACAGGCTTAATCGACCGATAAAACTATAAATATACCCGGCTAAACCGAGGGTGAATGGTGTATTTGAGGCCATCAATTTTGCAGAGGCTGAGAGTGGGATGGGGGAGCCGAAGGTAATAACCGCAAAAATCACCCACGCTAGTACGGGAATCAGCCCCGGTAAGATCCAAACCGGAAATCTTCTTTTTCTGGCAAAATCGAATATCCATAACAAGATCACAAAAATTGCCATTTCATATCGCACAAGGATCAGCAATCCACAGATAATTGAGGAGAGTAAATATTTATTGCGTTCATATAACCATGCAGTGAAAATAAAAAGGAAAAGCAGGAAGTAGCTTTCCATACCCATAAATTGCGGGAGAAATGGGCAGGTGAGATAAAGCAGCGCGACTGTAAGCCCATACTCTCTGGACCGGGTCTTTCCAAGTTCATATAGAAAACCACTACCCAGCCACAAACTGAGGATACAAATCAAAAAGCTGATGACCGCAACATCTATCTTAGTTATGAATGCGAAAGCAGCGAGTAATAATGTATATAAGGGGGTTGTTGTTCCGAGAACCCATTCACCGGGATTGTAAACAAAACCAATGCCTTCTGCGAGGTTTCGGGCATAACGATAGGTAATAAAAGCATCATCCTGGGTAAAGCGCGAATAAATTACTCCAAAAATAATTGAAAAAATTGCCAGCCCTATCCAAACCCCAATACCAAACATGTAGCGGGGACTGGTAACTTCTGGGCGTTCTTTCAAATTTATTCTGCCTATCGTTAATTTCTTAAGTATTAGTGACTGATAAGTTGAAGGGTGCGTTTTATACGCACCCTTGAAAACCTGATTTCATCTGAGAAGGTTCCTTAACCCACTTTTTTCCCACAATCAGCACAGAATTTTGCACCAGGTTGAAGAATTGCTCCACATTCAGTACAGTGCTGCTCGTTCTTTACTTTTGCACCACAATTCGGGCAGAATTTAGCATTGGTTCCCAATGGCGTTTCACATTCCGGGCAGGTGGCATGGATGGTCTCCCGCCAGTTGGCTTCAGACAACTTTTTATCTTCTTCAGACATGGCAGCATGTGCCCAGACCTCTTCCACTGACCGGCTGGCCTGCGCAGCAGACATTTCCACACCCATATCCGGTGCACAATTCTTACACAGTCCACGTTTCTCGTTCCAGCATTTCTGGCGGCAAACCCACGTCTGGCAGCGCGGACACTGGGCGAATTCAGGTCTCATCTCCCGGGTGGCAGCTTCGAAATTGTCATCATGTGCTTTTTCCCAGGCTGCATCGTGTACCCTCCCGGCAATATTTGCTGCTGAGGAAAATAATCCGCCGAAGAGGCTGCTGGCTGCATCCACCACTCCACTGACAGTGCCGGTAATGGACGGCACAAATTTGGTGCGGTATCCAACTCCGCAGCGGTCACAGACAAACTCAAACTGGAAACCCTTCTCGGTGCTGAGGTCATTATAATTTCGAACAAATTCCATCCGTTCTACCATATACTGTTCTCCTCTACGATATAATTCATGCCGTACTAAATTATACAATGAGTTTCAATATGCTGAAAAGAAAGGCAGTGTTTGTGCCAATCATAAAACTACGTGAAAAAGAATACAAAATCCCCGGTGATCTGACCCTTTTACAGGTTTATAAACGGTTAAGGTTCACTCCCGAAAGCTATCTGGCTGTAAGGGAAGGGGAGATCATTACAGAAGATCGACTTCTCAAAGATAAGGATATCGTAAAACTCGTACCGGTCATCTCGGGTGGCAATCAATGAGATGCAGGAAATGCCCGCAAAGTGCGGTCATCAACCTGAGGCAGCATAGAATGGCTTTATGCAAGGATCATTTTATCGAATGGTTTCTACAGCATACTGCCACAACGATCAAGAAATTCCGCATGATCAACTCAGGAGACCGGATCCTTGCTGCTGTTTCGGGCGGAAAAGACTCTTTGGGATTGTGGGATGCATTGACCAGGTTGGGCTATGTTGTGGAAGGATTGTCCATCCAGCTGGGAATTGATGCAGAAAGCCAATATTCCAACCGTTCCATGGAATTTACCCGCAAATTCGCCCTGGCTAGAGGATTAACACTACACGAGTTGCATATTCAGCAGGAATATCATGAGACAGTACCAGAGATGTTCATGCGATCGCATCCGGGAGACAATAAACCCTGTTCCACCTGTGGGTTGGTGAAGCGTCACGAGTTGAACCGTTATGCCCATGAGAATGGTTTCAATGTTCTGGCTACCGGTCACAACTTGGATGATGAAGCTGCTGTTCTGTTTTCGAATAACCTGACCTGGAATACAGACCAACTTGGCAGGCAATACCCGGTAATGGATGAACGTGGAAAGTTCGCCCGGCGGGTGAAGCCGTTTGTTCAATTCTATGAGCGCGAAACAACAGCCTATGCGCTCCTGAATGGGATCGAGTACATCGAAGAGGAATGTCCTTTCTCAACCGGCTCCAGGACGAACCACTATAAGACGATCCTCAATGAGTTGGAAAATGATCAGCCGGGTTTGAAATACCAGTACTTTCAAACCTTTATTGAACGAAAAAAAACAGGCCTTCTGAAAATATCAGAAAGCCAGTTATATGAGGAAAAATTTTGTAAACAATGCGGTCAACCAACCAGTTCTGCGGATCTATGCGCGTTTTGCAGGCTGGTCAAACCTCAGCATTAAGCGGTTTCCAGGTAATGCTCCACTTCCCAATCTGAAACATTAATCCGATATTCTTCCCATTCCGCTTTACGAGAGCGCACGAATGCTTCATAGATGGAAGAACCGAGAGCATCCTTGATGACCGGATCTTTATCCAATTCCACCAACGCTTCAGCCAGTGAGCCGGGAAGGTTATCGACCTTAAGGCGTTTACGATCTGCCGGTGTCAATTCATAGACATTCACATTATTTAACGGGGTTGGTGCTTTCATATCTTTTTCGATGCCATCCATTCCTGCGGCAAGGATTGCCAGGAAGACAAGGTAAGGGTTGGATGAAGGATCTGGGCAGCGTAACTCAGCACGAACTGCACCGTCCCGGCCGGGTGTATAGCGAGGAATTCGGATCAGGGCGGAACGGTTGGTTTGAGCCCAGCCTATATAAACGGGAGCCTCGTACCCCGGAACCAGTCGTTTGTACGAATTTACAGTCGGTGCAACCACAGCTGAGAAACTGCGGGCGTGGTTTAATTGTCCTGCAATGAACCCATAAGCCAGCTTGGACAGGCTGAATGGATCTTTTCCATCAAAGAATAGATTCTTTCCGTTCAGGTCAGAGATGGATTGATGGCAATGCATGCCGCTGCCATTGATACCAAAAATGGGTTTCGGCATAAACGATGCTACCAACCCGTTTTGTGCAGCAATGGCTTTAACGGTGTATTTCAAGGTGAGTACATTATCGGCTGTACGCAATGCATCGGCAAAACGGAAGTCGATCTCATGCTGGCCAAGGGCAACTTCATGGTGCCCTACTTCAATTTCCAAACCCATCTGGCCTAGCGCCTGGATCAACTCCGTTCGGACCCGAACAGCTTCATCGTTGGGGGAGAAGTCAAAATAACCACCAACATCATGCGGCACAGGATGGATCATCTCCCCGCCATTTTTCTTGAGGAGGAAGAACTCAGGTTCCGGCCCGACATTGAATACCATACCTTTTTCTTTGAGTTTGGCCAGTGATCTCTTGAGGACACCACGCGGATCTCCGGTGAAAGGTGTGCCATCCGGCATGAAAATGTCGCAGAAAAATCGTCCGCGGCGCAGTTCCACCGGTGACCAGGGTAGGACAGCGTAAGAATCCTGGTCAACCTGTAAGAGCATATCGCTTTCCTGGATACGGCAAAATCCCTCGACGGATGAACCATCAAACCAGATGCCTTCATCAAGCGCAACTTCCAAACGTTCTACTGGAGCATCCAGAGATTTGACAACTCCATTCACATCGGTGAACTGGAAGGAGATGAATTTCACTCCATCTTCCTTGATCTTCTTTAACAATTCCTTTCTTTCCATATTTGCCTCGCTCCTGAGAAAAGATATAAAAACAACTGGACATAGGTCCAGTGTAATTGCTGGAAATGGGTTTCGCATATAAGAGCCCCGCCATGCCGTGTGCTGCTGGGTTTTGAACCTGTAGTAATACAGGACGGATCTCGTCCCGGAAGATCAGCCTTGACCGAAGTCTACCGCATCACTGCCGTAAGAATAAGACCCATTTTTTAAGGTGTTGGCTCAGAACGCATAGGCAACATCACGAACACAGTAGGGCAATTTCCTTATACCACAAATAGATACCACTGTACAGATAATCATTAGAAGGATAAGGATAAATTGCATATTTGTAAAGGGATCACAAATTATCTTTAAGGCATCATTCCCGGGATTATGAAGATGGCTGTGGACAGGTCAATGAGAATATGTCCGATCATAAGGTATGGAATTAATCGCGGACGCCAGTGAATAATGATCCCCATAAAGAAGGCAAAAGGCAGGAACATTAATAAACGCCAGGAGATGAACCGCAAATCAAAGATCAACGGTACAGCAATGTGTTGGATAGCCAGGAATAATGACGCCAGGGCTACAGCCTGCCATTTATTATTACGAATTGCTTCAATTCGCGGCATAATATAGATAAAGTAGGTGGGTAATTCAATTAGCCCCTGGGTAACGGGAAAAAGGATTGCCCCTGCTATCGCAGTTGCCATTGGCAGCTCGCGAAACATCATTTTCGCAGGGATCATTGCATCCCCGAACAATATATTACCGAAAATAATATTTGGGAAATATCCGATCGGACCCGCAAGCAAAAATAAGCCCAAGGTGGTTAAAACATCCGTTAATACTTTTCCACGAGTAAAACCAACTAATTGCCAATACCTCACACCTTCTCTCTGCAATAATTTCATGACAATTACCAGAGTAACTATGTTAGTCAGTGTTACACCGAACAACCACAATCCAATTGAGTTTTCCCACGGTTGTTCTTTCCCTGCTACCAGGAAAACGAGGGCAAAGATAGTCTGGAAGAAGATAAATAATACCAAACGCAATCCAAGCATGAGATATGGAGTACGTGGTTTGAGGATCCCCTGAGTTATTGATGTCTGAATGGATTCCATAGTATTTGGCTTTGATTGGCTGTTAGTCATATTTTCTCTTATGTAATGAATGATTGATTTTATATGAACGTTTGCCCAGTGTAAAGTTAGAATTCCAAAGAATTTTGTGAGTTTTGGTTATGAACCTTACTATTTTGCTCACATAATATTGAATAAAGAAAAAATTGCCTGATTCGAAGTAATATGCTATTTTATGAAGATGAAAACAATCCGAGCCTTTATTGCCATTGAACTATCAGAAGAAGTCAGACAGGTAATTAGCTCAGTAATCCTACGCTACCAGGGGCTAATTCCATCCGGCTGGGTAAAATGGGTGCCAACAAAGAACCTGCACCTTACCTTGAAATTCCTGGGGGATACCCCGATCACACTCATTCCTTCGATCCAGGAACAGATGGATAGACTTTCTGCAACCACACCCGGGTTCCAATTTACTGCTGCAGCGGCGGGGATGTTTCCTACTGCCAGGAAACCACGCGTTATCTGGATAGGGCTGGATAATAAGCAGACCCTAACCGGGTTAAGTAAAGCATTGGATGATGCTCTTGCACTGCTAAAAATTGCCAGAGTAGAAAAACCATTTTCCCCGCACTTGACGATTGGAAGAGTGTATCAGGGATTGGCTGATGAGCATCTGTTGAAATTAGGTGAGATCATATTACGGAATCAACCCGGCGAAATTGGTAAAGTCCATGTGGACCATATCAGCCTGGTGAAAAGTGATTTGTTGCCGACCGGGCCGATTTACACTATCATGCATCGTTCAAACCTTGAGTTAATTTGACAATCGATAGAAACACTCCGGAATCCGTGTTAAAATGAAGTCTCATAACGAATAAGGAGATATATTCTGAATACTTTGGAAACAGCCCATAAATTGGTAGAGTCATTGGCAGAGAAAAAGGGCGAGAAAATAGTTCTGCTGGATATACAGGAAGTTGCATCATTTACAGATTATTTCATCATTTGCTCAGGAACATCAGATCGAATGTTGAATGCTTTGTCTGACGCAGTAGCTCAATGTGCAAAAAAAGAAGGCGGTTTACGAGCCCGAGTTGAAGGAGTATCAGATTATGGCTGGGTGGTAGTAGATTGCGGTGATATCGTTGTACATTTATTCTCCCCTACACAACGCGAGTATTACCGGCTTGAAGCGCTGTGGGAAAAGGGAAAGACTCTGGTACGACTACAATAATATAGATACCCAATCCCCGAAATCTAATGAATTATTAATACCTCTCCGATTTAGGAGAGGTATTTTTGTATTTTGTGAAATTTTTATTTTGAATACTTGAAAATCTTCTTTACTTTGCAGAAATATCTGCCAGGATTTCCTTACTATGATCCGCCGGTTTTACATTTTCATAGACTTTTTTGATCTTTCCATCCGGTCCGATCAGGAAAGTTGTTCGTAAAACTCCCATATATTCCCTGCCAAAGTTATGCTTGAGCGCCCAAACTCCATATTTCTCGCAGACCACATGACCTTCATCTGCCAGTAATGGGAAATTTAGGTCATATTTGGATTTAAACTTCTGGTGAGATTTTACAGTATCCGGTGATACTCCCAGTATTGTGATCCCTGCTTTTTGATAGGCTGAATAATCATCGCGGAAATTGCATGCCTCAGTGGTACATCCATCTGTGCCGTCTTCCGGATAAAAATACAGCACGACAGTCTTGCCTTTGTAATCCGATAGTTTATGGATCTTTCCTGTATCATCGGGAAGTTCAAAAGATGGTGCCATTTCATTCATTTTTGGTAACATGTTGCCTCCAGGTTATTTAATCGTTACTCTAATCATTGTACAAACCAGACCTGAATGCAAGAGATTATCGAATGTTGCATCAACTTAGCGAACGAAGGTTCCCCATTTGGGAAGTATCATACCCAGGTAATTTCTGCACCCTGGAATGAAATTCTGGATCGTTGGCTGCTTGGATGACAGGCTCAAAAAGTCCAGAATGATAATTTTCAATGGGAATAACAAGTTCGTATATTTCTGTAAACAAAGGAACAAAGTCTAAATCCAAGGCAGTAGCGGCGGCAGTAATTCCCAGACCGCAATCTGCTCTTCCCGAAATCACAGCAGCCGCAACGCCCAGATGCGTATACTCTTCATTTTGATACCCACGAATGTTGGAATTCGTGATCCCGGACAATTTCAATTGATAATCCAATAATACACGCGTACCTGCCCCCCGCTGCCTGTTCGCGAACTCAACATCCGGGCGGATCAGATCATCCAACGTCATAATTTTCTTTGGGTTTCCCTTTTGAACTAGCAGTCCCTGGATCCGTCCAACCCAGGACATGACATTTACTGAATGACCAGCAAGGTATTGCCGGATGTAACTATCGTTGTAAATCCCTGTTTCCGGGTCCAGCAGATGAGAACCACTGGCGTGAGCTTCTCCCTTACTAAGAGCGAGTAATCCACCCAGGCTGCCTACATTGGCCGTGACCAGCCGGTGACCTTTTTCAGCCAGAAATTCTGCCAGAACATCCAGTGTGAGATCATGTGAACCGGTGATGAAATAGTGTTTTATCCAGTTCAGCAACCGACCGATAAAGCCTGAACGCGAATTTTCTCGCCGGCTTCCATCCCTTGAATTCCACGTGGGATCATCGAAATACCATCTGCCCGGACGAGGGAGGTGATCACCCCGGCACCGCGGTTCAACGGAGCAGCCATGAGACGATTGGCCACCTTGCCCAGTGCTACCCGCATCATATCATCGTCTCCTGAAGGAGATGTGACCTTATGGGTTAATTCAGCTTCCACTTCTTCAATATTTTTATTCGTTATTCCAGCCCACATTTTAATAAGCGGTTCCACGAACAATTCGCATGTCAGGGCGGCTGACACGGGGTAACCAGGCACGCCGATAATTGGTATATGCCGCTCCTGGTTCTTAATATGTCATATTGACCATTCCAATGATCACTGGATGACCGGGACGGACAGCCACACCGTGCACTAATAACTGCCCCAAACTCTCAACCACCTGGGAAGTATAATCATCTGCCCCGGCCGAAGATCCGGCATTAAGCAGGATCAGATCGGAATGGGATGCAGCGTGGATGACGGCTTCCCTCAGGCAATCCAGGTTATCTTTTACGATCGGGTAGCGTTTTGCTACGCCACCCCAGGAATTAACTTGAGCAGCGATCATCATGGAGTTGTATTCGATGATATCACCAGCTTTCGCACCTTCTCCGATATCAACCAGTTCATCCCCGGTCGGGATGATGGCCACCACAGGCTTGCGGATCACATTTATTGTGGAATGTCCGCATGCAGCGATTGCTCCAAGGTCGAATGGACTTAGCTGTTGCCCGGCAGGTATCACAAGTTGTGTTGCCACAATATCTTCACCAAGGAGACGAATATGGCTCCAGGGTGTAACGGATGACCGAATCAGTATTTCCCGTGGATGCCTGACATCCTGTTCTGATGTTCCATCCTGATGGATCGGTTCAGCGTTCTCAATGGGAATGACTGCGTTGGTGTTTTTCGGAAGCGGATCACCTGTATCCACATAAAAGGCTTTTTCCCCGACCACAAGTTTGAGTGGTCTGGAAGGTAAAGCATCCCGGGTATCGACAGCCAATACAGCAAAGCCATCCATTGCTGAAGAATGATAGTGCGGGGAACTGATCTTCGCCCAGACACCTTCAGCTAATACTCTGCCGGAGGCGAACTCATTAAGTGGGATGGTTTCATGCCCTTTTACACCATTGAGTCCGTGTTCTTCCAGGGCAGATAACAATCTTTTCTTCGCTACATCAAGTGGAATATCTTTCAAATATACAGACATGAATGCCTCAAAAATTCTTACTGAGCAGGCGGAGTTGTAACAGGCGACCAGGGTAATAAACGGGCGAACCCAGTCGCATCATAATCATTACGTACTTCCATCCTGCTAAGGTAAAAAATTTGACCCAGCGTATGGGTATAAGAAGTTCCCAAACCGACAGCGTTGGAATACCCATAAGTGGAAATGTGATCACCCACCACCGGATCGATCATCCCAAACGGATAAGCGAAAGAGTAAATCCCCACTCCAATGGCATCGCTCAACTCTGTCATGGACCCTTTGGCCTCAGCATTGATGGAATTGTGATTCTGTGTCAGGTCAATATGCGAACGAGAGTGGCTGCCAATTTCCCAACCTGCTGAAATCATTTCCCGTATTTCAGGGACATGGACAAAGTCAACTGATTTTAAGCGGTTGGATACTATGTAAAACGTGCCAACAAAACCCAGTTTTTGCATGATAGGGAAAGCATTTTGGTAAACATCCAAAGCCCCATCATCAAATGTGATCATCACCGGCTTTTCGGGCAGCGGATCGCTGTATTTTAATGCATTGACAAGCGTTTCGATCGTGATGGATGTGTAACCCCATTCCTTTAAATATTGCATTTGGGTTTCAAAGACCGCAGGAGAAATATCATAGCGGCCGGGTTTTTCGATATCACGGATATGGTGATACAGCAGTATGGGAGCCAGTATTGGAGTTCCTTTGGCATGCTTGATCCATGTTGGTGTAATGGTGGGTGTGGCAGAAGGAACCGGACTTGGCGTAACAGTTACTGTGGGTGTTTGTGATGCAGTAGGCGTGATCGTAGGTGTCAGGTCAAACGCGATTACCGTTTGTTTCGCCTCAATTTGTTGGAGAATGGAATTTGCTATTGCTGTTTCATTCATACGGGTGGCGGTTTGGGATGCGCAGGATGAGATAATGAATACCAGAAGGATGAATATTGGAAAAACGCGCCTCATAACAACTCCACCTGGACGATTGCACCAGCCTGGACACCGGTAACATCTGCAGGAATATGAACTAAAGCATTTGCCCGAACTAGATTGAAGATCAAATTACTTTTGAAAAAGATAGGTTCCGCTTCATTTCCCCGGTCAGTTTCTCGCAGTAACACTGGCACCCAATCTTCCCGACCGGCAGCAGAAGCGAAATTTGCAGTCAGACGTGCCTGGACTGCGGGCTTGAACTGTGGATCTGACACCTGTAATAATTTATGGATCGCAGGTCGGACAAAGATACCTGCAATGACAAGAGCACTGACAGGGTTACCAGGTAAGCCGATGACCGGTTTCCCGTTACAAACCGCCAATATGGTTGGTTTACCCGGTTTTACATTCACTCCATGCGCTAGAATGCCAGGCTTCCCCAATTTCGCGATCACTAAGGATGTCAGATCGCGGGTGGATGCAGAAGAACCTGCCGTAATTAATACCATATCACATTCATTATATGCCTGGATGACTGACTGAGTGAGAGCCTCTTCTTTATCAGCTATGAGTGGGTAAGGAACCGGTTGACCACCTGCCTCGATTACAATCGCACTCATTGTGGAAGTGTTAATATCTCGTACCTGACCTATTGATGGTTTTTGTGCAGGTGGGATTACCTCATCACCGGAAGAAAGAATACCTACTTTCGGTTTTTTATTGACCAGAATACGGGTGATGCCAAATGACATTAATCCGCCGATTTCCACTGGCCGAATAACGCGGCCTGCAGGTATGACCAGGTCGCCTGTACTGACATCCTCTCCAACCAGGATCACATTTTCATTTACACTGACAGGCCTGAAAACCTCCAGGTCTGATCCATTATTCAACTGGCTATTTTCCAGCATGACAACTGCATCTGCACCGGTCGGAATCATTCCGCCGGTATGGATTAAAATTGCCTGTCCTTCTCCAACCGTCATTGCTGATGGTTTTCCCATGGGTGATTCACCGATCATTTTTAGGATGGCGGGAAGACTCTCTGAACTGCCATGAGTGTGTGCTGCAATAACCGCATATCCATCCACAGTGCTGCGGGGAAACTCTGGCAATGGATTGGGTGAGTAGAAATCTTGCGCCAGGACCCTTGTTAATCCGTCGATCGTGTTTATTTCTTCGGTCTCCGGTTGTGATTCAGGAATGGCGGAGAGAAAATTCTGCAGTGCGATAAAAGGTGGCTGTAATTTTAAAAATTCGGGCATAACTACCTCGTCCAATAAGTAAAAGTTAAAAGGTAAGCAGTTAATAGAACAATGGCCAGACTGGTCACCTTTAATAACCCCCAGTGAGGCTTCTTCCCGGCAGCTACTTGCCCCATGAGGATTACCTGATAAACAGCAATGGGCATAGTCAGTAGGGAAGGCCAAACCAAGGTCCAAGGGAGCCCTTGAATACGGGAAAGGACCAGTAGTAAGAAGCCGAGGATCAACAGTATATTGTGAAGATGCCAACCCTTCTGCCAGCCTAATCTTACCAGCAGGGTGTTCTGGCAATTTTTGCAATCACTCGAGTAAGTTGTAAATTGGAAGATCAGGGTTGTGGATAAGAAGAAAGCAGCCACAGGTATGGATGACATTGAAATATACCGATGCAATTCTGCCGACTGCAGACTGAAGCTAAATGCAGGTATCAGGATCGACATAAGGATCGATACCAGTAATTCACCGATCCCGGAGTAGATCAATCGAAAGGGGGGTACAGCATAACCAATCGTGACGAGAAAGCCAGAGCTTATCAAAACGAGGGAAGTACCGTTCATCAATCCATCGCGATAGAGGATGACGAGTAAAATGCATGATATAGTCAAAAAAGATAATGCTGAGATCAGTATGGAAGCTTGAAGCTTACGAAGGGATTCCAGTTCTGCGGTTGTCCGGGGCGGAGTGACAGGTCCAAATGGGGACTGCATTTCAAAATAATCATTCAGGAAGAATACTCCCAACATCAGCATTAACATTATCCCCTGGCCGGCCATATAAGCTGTCCAATTTATGGTTAAGCCGAGGTAATGCGCTATTCCCCCACCCAAGGCAAACATGAGAATATTGAATAATACAAGGAATAATAGTTTTTTCTGAAAAAAACGATATATCAAGGGAGGATTGTTTTCCATATGCCAATTACACCATTATAGAGATTAAATTTCAATAGGATAATTTCATTAATCCCGATCATCCAACCGAGCTGGTCTTGTCAGCCCTCATTATTATCCCATAGATAATACTTCAAAGTATAAAATTTGCAGAACTATCCATAATAATCGAATTTGTTGAAAAATAGATCTTTGGCGATCATCAAAACAATAATAATAAATAACCTGTAAAAATATCCACAAAGTGATACAATCACACATTCTATATTAAGCATCGAATCGCTATATTTTGGGTTAACTATAGAGTAAATAAATTGATCGATTAAGCGGTTAATGCACATATTTTATGAATGATTTTGTTTATCCAAACGAGGTTATTTAACCTCGTATTTTATTAGGAAATCATAAAATGACAGACGAACGTAACCCTCTATTACCAAAAGTAGATGCAGCTCAAACCGGGGCAGGAGCAGCTGCATCGAAAAGTAAATTTGACCGTTGGTGGTTTTTAGTCGCCGGTGTGATCGCATTAATCCTTTTCTTGGTGATTTCCCAACCCGACCCATACCGCCGGGTGCTCATTTTTGTGCAGGATGGTCTACGTGTCACCCTTTTAGTTACAATAACTTCCTTCTTTCTTGTCCTGGTGTTAGGGCTGATCAGTGGATTGGGCAGGCTTTCAAAAAATCCGCTCATTTCTGGTATTGCATCAGTCTATGTGGAAATAGTTCGTGGTATTCCCTTGTTAGTCCAGTTATTATTCTGGTATTTTGCACTTCCCTCCATTATTCAGCAAATTGGGGCAACGTATAACATCCAATCGATGAAGGAATATTTGGCCGACCCGATTTGGATGGCCATATTCGGTATCACATTTTGTTATGGTGCCTATATGAGCGAGATCTATAGAGCTGGAATCCAGAGCATATCTAAAGGTCAAATGGAAGCTGCGCGAAGCCTGGGTATGACCCATATCCAGGCTATGAGATATGTAATCATTCCTCAAGCCATCAGAGTCATATTGCCACCTGTTGGAAATGAATTCATCTCCATGCTAAAAGATTCATCTCTGGTCAGTGTCGTGGCAGTAGCAGATATGACCCGGCGGGGAAGAGAATTTATGGCTGCGAATTTCATTCCCATCCAAACCTGGGTAATGATCGCTCTGCTTTACCTGGTGTTGACACTATTTTCAGCCCGGATTGTCACCTGGATTGAAAAACGAACCCGGATAGAGAGGTAAACCCATGGAACCCATTATTCATATTGAGAATGTAACAAAATGTTTCGGAAATGTTGAAGCGCTGAAAGGGGTATCTCTGGATGTGCAAAAGGGTGAGGTGATCATGATCATCGGCCCATCTGGATCCGGTAAATCAACTTTCTTACGCTGTATCAATCGACTGGAAGAATACGATAAGGGATCCATCGTGGTGGATGGGATACCACTGGATACGACCAAGCACATAAATCAGGTGCGTACAGAAGTAGGTATGGTATTCCAGCAATTTAACCTGTTTCCCCACCTTTCTGTAATAGATAATATTACTCTGGCCCAAAAGGTCGTTCGCAAACGGGACAAAGCAGAAGCTAAAAAAGTAGCACTGGAATTATTGGTGAAAGTTGGTATTCCAGAAAAAGCAGACGTATTTCCCGGGCAATTGTCCGGTGGACAGCAGCAGCGTGTGGCAATCGCCCGTGCACTGGCTATGAATCCAAAGATCATGCTTTTCGACGAGCCAACTTCAGCCCTTGATCCGGAAATGATCCAGGAAGTATTGGATGTAATGCTCACTCTTGCCCGTGAAGGAATGACCATGGTGGTTGTTTCCCATGAAATGGGATTTGCCCGGGCTGCTGCCAATAGAGCCATTTTGATGGACGATGGCTTGATCGTGGAGGAAGCTCCTCCGGATATTCTATTCAGCAATCCCAAAGAAGAGCGAACCAAGGCGTTCTTGAGCAAGGTATTGTAAGAAGTGAAAATGAAAATCGAGAATTGAAAAAAGAAATTTGGAGATAATAAAAAAATGAGTACCAAGAAATATTCACGGTACTCATTTTTTATTAATTCTTACTTTTTGATAATAATTTGGTAATCAAAATACTAGGTTATTTATTATTAATTCCCTTATTCCTAAATAACTCCCAGCCGCTTGCCAACTTTTTCAAATATCTCCAGGACTTTATCCAACTGGTTATTTGTATGAGTGGCCATATAACTTGTGCGTAAAAGTTGATGACCTGGTGCCACTGCAGGAGAAATGACCGGGTTAACAAAAACACCTTCATCAAATAGTGTCTTCCACATTAAGAAGGTCAATTGATCGTCGCCGATGATGATAGGAACAACAGGAGTAACTGAATTCCCGATATTGAAGCCCAGCTGGCGGTAACCCTTGCGCATCTTTTCTGCGTTGGCAAGGACACGGGCGGGTCTTTCTGGTTCGGACCTCATGACTTCGAGAGCAGCCAAGGCAGCTGCTGCGTTTGATGGGGGGATACTGGCGCTGTAGATCAATGAGCGTGCATGGTGTTTGATGTAAGAAACGACATCCACGTCCCCTGCAATGAAGCCGCCCAGAGAGGCGAAGGACTTGCTGAAAGTGGACATGATCAGATCAACATCTTTTGTTACCCCAAAGTGAGCCACTGTACCATGGCCGCCACCCATCACTCCCATGCCATGCGCATCATCCACCATTAAGCGGGCACCATACTTCCTGGTTACCGGAAGTATTTCCGGGAGCGGTGCCAGGTCGCCTTCCATACTGAATAAACCATCCACAACAACTAATTTACCAGCACTTTCCGGAATCGATTGTAATGTGCGTTCAAGGTGCTCCATGTCGTTGTGGATGAAGCGCTCAATCTTTCCAAAACTTAGCCGGGCTCCATCGACAATACTGGCATGATCATCTTTATCCAGGATGACCACATCTCCTCGATTTACCAGAGCACTAACCGTACCCAGATTTAACCTGCATCCCGGTTGAAAAGCACAATGCAGCTTCTTTTCCAACCCATTCAGCCAATTCGTGTTCAAGCTGCTCATGCAATTCCAGGGTTCCGTTTAGAAATCTTGATCCAGTGCAAGAAGTGCCATAACGCTTTACCGCTTCTATGGCAGCTTCTTAACCTTTGGGTGAGTCGTTAATCCCAGGTAATTGTTCGAACCGCACATGATTAGTCGATGACCCTTGAATTCTGCTTCGGTGCCTTCATTTTCTGTTAATGGAATAAAAAAAGGATAAATGCCCGTTGCTTTTGCATTTTTTACATCCATATAGTCATAACATTTTTGTAGAATATCCATATAATTCCTCCGATGAAAAAAATAATTACTGTCTTCTTTTAACGATCCGCCGAATTGCATTTTTTATCTCCATATCCATAACTGGATATGTCAGGTCACCTAACAGGAACGAGAGTGTGTAATAGAACCAGCTCTGAAACCCCGGCAGGATCGTATAACGACCGCGCTGCATATCCCGCAAAATAATCTTTGCGACATTTTCTGCTGTCATCACCCCGGCATTATCTGCCAATTCCCTGGTAATACTAGGTTTCAAGTCTTTCTCAAACTCCAATTGTGGAGTCAGAGTATCCGGGGGGTATACCACTGATACCTTGACCCCGCGTGGCTTAAGTTCTGCCCTCAATACATCGGAAAAGCCGCGTACTGCGTATTTGGATGCGCCATACCCGCTATAACCGTATGTACCGATGAAGCCGGCCATGGATGAGATGTTGACGATCCATCCATTTCCCCTTCGTATCATTCCATTCACAAAAGCCCGACTGACATATACTGTTCCGAGGTAATTAATATTGGCCAGGTCTCTAAAGATTTCCGGAAGGAGTACCGAAAATTTGCCCGGATATGTTATACCGGCTGAGTTGATCAGAATATCCGGTGTTCCATATTTTTCCTCGTATTCAACCAGAATTGGCCAAATAATTTCAAGGTTACCAACATCGCCGGAAAGAGTGACAATAATTTGATCTGGATGGATACAGTGTGAACGAACCTCAGCTGCAGCTTTCTTTAACTGATCTTCACGCCGGGCAAGAATGGTGATATTTGCACCTTGTTTGGCCAAAAGTTTTGCAAGAGCTAATCCGATTCCACTCGACCCACCTGTAATGAAGGCATGTTTTCCTGAAAATTCAATACTCATCTTACCCTCTAGGTAACGGTAATAGACAAAAAGATTATTAGTAGTTGGTTAGTATTATATATGCTTAACACCGATGATTGGGATTTGATACAACTCCCACAAAAAGGTAGAAAAAACCTTCCGGGAATTCCCGGAAGGTTTTTTTGTGTTATTTCTCTGGAGCTCCTGCCAGAATCCAGGCTTTTAATGCAGCCAATTCGTCCGCTGTCAATTGACCGGGATGACCACCGGCTTCCAGGATCTTGACGATCACACTTGTGTCTGCATCCCCGGGTGTTATGCCTGCTCCGTTCGTTCCACCTTTCAAAGCATCAGCATATGAAGCCAGAGATAATCCCCCCGATGTGCCATGACACATTCCACATTTGGTTTGAAGTAATTCTCCCAAACCACCATCCCAGGAGGAAAGATCATTTGATACTGCCCCAGGGAACATGGGTCGGGTTGTCGGAGCAGGAGTCGCCGGCTCAGGTATTTTTGTGGGTTGGGCTGTAGAGAGTATTTGGACTTGTTCAGCTGGTGGCATGGTGGTGATGGAGGTTGTTTCTGCAGTCACAAAATAATATACTCCCGCCAGAGCAATTAATGATAAGGCAGTAGCTATAGGGAAGTAGAGTGATTTTCTCCTCTTCACTACAGCAGAAGAAGGGAGCACAGTTCCTACACCCGCTTCAATTTTTTCAAGCTCAAGAGGATGCTCTTCTTCCATTTCATGGCGAGTTAATTTTCCCGTGAAAATGCTCTTGTTGAAGTATTTGATGTGGACATGATATAAATGCCAGACCAGGATAGCCAGGATTGCCAATACCGCTTCTCCACCATGAGCTGCTTTTGCAGCCGGAATAAATACCCCGGGGAGTATATCGGTAGTTTTTATGGGATTCCAAAGCATGAAACCGGTAATGATCATAACCAGGTTTCCCCACATCATTGCCCAATATTCCACTTTTTCATCGAAAGTGAATCGCCCTAATTTTGGCCGTGATTTTGCGAGCCCCACATTGTATCCAATGGACTGGAATCCATCTTTTACATCCTTTACTCCCGGCAGCATTGTCATTTCTACCCGCTGTACATAGAGCTTGTATCCCATCAATGCGAAATGATAGATCAGTTCAAGCAGGAAAATGGTAGCAGCAACCCGGTGGATAATACGGACAGTTCCAATACCTCCCAGTACATCAATGAGCCAAAGAGAAATCCCTGCCCCGATAAACTTCTGCACTAGGCCAGTGATTCCCAGGATTGTGAAAGACAATAAAAGTAGAATATGCTCAATTCTTTGGGCGACAGGAAAGCGCAGATAAGAAGCGGATTTTTCAGTCATTGCTCACTCCTTTGCGCTTTTCAATTAAGCGACGGATGAAATCTAAAATAACGTAGATGACCATGGCTCCTATTACTCCCGGAATGAGGATCTTGTAGAACAAGTTTACGTAATAAACAAGCGGAGCCGTTTTTGGAGAGGCAGAGTAATGGCTCATCCATGAAGCCGGAAAGTTTTCGGAGGCGTCTGGATGACATTTCTGACAGGTGCGCAGCAGGTTTTCTTTGACATGCAATCCATTATTGGGATCATCTGAGCGGGTCATATTATGGACACCATGGCAATCGATACAAACAGGTGTGTTGGTTTGTTGATCGGGAGCTGTTTTTTCAAAGATGGTCACTGTTGTTCCGTGAAAATCAGCAATATAGGTGTTGTTGACTTCGGAAGATAAGCCATATTTGTCCATCAACTCCTTATCCGCATGACATTTGGAGCAAATCTGTGGGGACCGGAGACGGAAAGCATTATCAACAGACCCAATATCATGAACACTATGGCAATCGATACAAGTGGGGGTGTCAGTGTTGCCTTCCAGCAGTAGGCTGGCACCGTGGACTGATTTTTTATACTCTTCCGTAATCTCATTATGGCATTTGGAACAAGTCTCCGGGATCCTCACCCGGGCTTCAACAAGCGTGTTACCTTTTTCATCCACCAGCCGGGTCTGTGTATGGGGGTTATGACAATCAGTACAGGCAGGTGCGAGTTTGTTACCTGCTTCATAGGCCTGCATGTGAATACTATCTTTCACAGCGTTATACTGGTCGGCATGACAGTTTTGACAGGACTGAGTAGCCTCGAAGCTAAATTCTTGATGAGTTTCAGCAGTCAATTCGGGATGAGGATATTCAGTAATACCTGGATGGCAGGTGGAACATCCCATTTCCTGACTTCCATGAACTGAGACAATAAATAGATTTGGATCTATGCTTATGTTAAGTTCTTCACCGCCAGGTAAAGTGGTTGTTACACCTGGTTTTCCATGACAACCCAGGCAAGTGGCATCGGGTAATTGTGATTGGGGACTGGCAATGACTGAAGTTACTGGCGCTGCCTGAACCTCAGTTCGAGGCAGGAATGCGAAAACCATGGCAAGAACAGCCAGACCAGCACACGCAATGATCCAACTTTTTCGAATAATGTGTAGGTTATTTCCCTTCATATTACACTTCTCCATGGTGCATGATTTTCGAATAATTATCTTAGATTAATACAAGATTAATTATACCGAAATTATAATGGAAAAGTTTACAAAAACTATCAATAATCTAAAAATATGACAATATTGTGATTATCATCATAATAATAAAGAGACGATGCGAGCATCGTCTCTTTATTATTAATTGTGATTTGGTAATTATGGCCGGGTCAAACCGGAGACAGAACCACCAAGGTCGTCAATGGCATCGTAAAGAACTTGTAGAACATAAACACCATTGTGCATCGCTGCACCAGCATCTTTATAGGAATAGTGCAGGTTAAAAGCAGCTTCAGTCAGCCGTGGTGAGAAGACATACGCAAGCTTCTTCCCATCCGCATCCTGATCAGCCTTGCCGTCACCATCCACATCCAGATAGAAGTAGGGGCGGGAATTGGTATCGTACACAATTCCAGCGCCTAATTTATCCTTGGCATAAGCTTGAATGGCAGCATAGAGTTTTTCCTGCATGGTAGCTACTTCGCCTATCAATCCTTCTGTAACATCTCCATCACCGTCATAATCTGTGGTGTCGCCAGGAGCACGGATCGCTTTCACATCCTCGGTCCCATGGCAGCCTTTGCATGCTTCGACTTTGACTTCCAAAGCATGAACATCATGGCAGGTGGAGCAGGTTGTGAATCCTTCGACATGTGCGAATTGACCGGCATATTCCTTCTCAGGATACTGGTACATTCCACCGGCGTCTGCACCAAACAGTGTTGCACCAGCACTGGCGTAGTGAACATTCTGGAAGGTGACAGCCTTATCAGCAGTATCTGCTTCTTTACCGGCTACAGATAGACCTACTGTCCGACCGGATTGGCGGCCCTGGTGGCAGGAAAGACAGATATTATTTGGATCTGCGACATTCTTGCCATCAGCATCCTTGGCAAAGCTGAGACTCTTTCCACTCGGGAAAGGAACCGTCGCAACTTCGTAGAGCTTGGGCCAATTGGCATCGTCGTGGCAGGTGTAGCAGGTAAAACTGTTTGAAATGGGTTGAGCACCGATTCCAGACTGCAGCACCGAACCAGTAGGAGAGATGGACACGGTTCCGCCAGCATTTATAAATTCAGGCAGACCGGTTGCACTGTGACATTTGGCACAATTGTATGGAACTTCACCGTCGGCATCCCAATCACGGAAAGCCAAACTGGTACCATCAAAGTGACCTGAATCAAAGCGCTCAAGCTTAGCTACATCACCGCCCAAATCCTCGATCGAGTCGATAAGGAGCTGGACGATGTACTTATTGCCATGCGCAAATGCACCCGGATCCTTGATGGAAACCTGGTAATTGTAGGCAGCTTTGAGCAGTCGGGCAGTCCATGTCGAAAATGCAACATTGGCACCGTCTTTCTGATCAATTACGCCATCACCTTCAGCATCGGCAAACCAGTATGGATAAGCTGCAGCATCATATATAACACTGACACCGGTTTTATCCTTGGCATAAGCCTGGAGCTGGGCAAAGAGATTGACCTGGAGTCCTTCGATCTCAAAGGCCATACCTTCTGCTACATCACCATCACCATCATAATCAGCTTTGGAGCTGAGCATACGGATGTTCTTCAGGTCTTCTACCTTTGCAGCACCTTCATGGCAGAGCGCACATTGCTCCACTTTTACTTCGAGTGAATGGCTGTCATGGCAGTCAATACAGGTCGCATATCCATCGATATGATCAAACTTATAATCGTATGCTTTACCTTCATATTCGTATCCGCCATGAACCTGGCTGCCATATAAAGTTGCTGCTGCAGCAAAGTAATGCACATTTCGGAAGCCAAACCGGACGTCTTTACCAGCATCATCCTTGATCGGGGCGACCACTGCATCGAGATCTGTAACTGCGAACTTTTCGATCTGAGCGTCGACACTGACTTTAGATTCACGCCCCTGGTGGCAGGTCATACACAAAGCTTCACGGCCTAGACCACTGATCACAACACCGGAGGGGAAGGTAACTGCTGTGTAGTTGAATGATGCGTCATTGTGGCAAGAAGTGCATCCGATACCGGTTACATCAGCGGCTGGGAGGGGCACTTCGTTTTTGCCGGAGGTCATAAATTCAACGAGTCCAGCACCGGCGTGACACTTTGTACAGGCGACAGGAACTTCTGCCGGATCTTCACCATCCCAGTGTCGGAAAGCTTCAGTATCTGAGGCTGCATGGCCAGATGCAGTCCATAATGCTGCAAAAGGTGCATCAACACCTTTAGCTGCTTCCGGGCACGGTTCAGGTGCCGGGCAGGTGGGTGGTTCGGTTACTGGGGCGGTTGTTGGAGCAGCTGCCGGTTGGCATGCTGCAATAACGAAAACCAATCCCAGTATCAAGCCGATTATCAATAATTTTTTCTTCATATAATCATTCTCCTATTGTTGAAAATAATCGATCCTTTAAGATTTGTAATTTTCTATGCACACCTCCTCACTCAGGGTAAATACAGTACACCCATTTTATAAATGAATTATAGCCGCCTCCTTACATTAATACAACATTAAAACCCCTTTTTTGAGAAATTTTATCTAAATTTCACGGAATGTAATAATCGTCACAATTAATCCAAATATATCGTGGTTTTTGATATATTATTCTGACAAAATGCTGTTTTACAAAGGATTCATCAAAATTGTGATCATTGATTTTTGGAACAGTTTCTATGAATATTTGATAATTTCTGATAAAGTAGATAAAATATGGGTAATTACAAGAAGACTTCTCACGTTTCTTTTAATCTTGTTATGGCAGAATCACAGTAGAGTATTTGATTTCTACCAAAAACCAAAGGAAACTCGTTTTTCGTGATGTAAATTAGTACGCCGAAATCTATAAAGGGAGAGACCCATGAAGAGGAAATTTATATTTGGTGGAATACTCATTCTTGCAGCAATTGTTTACCTGATCATTTCATCATCTCAAGCAAATGCACAGTACTTTCTCACGGTAAATGAATTGAACACCAAAGCAAAGGAAATGTCTGGCCGTGAAATTAGGATTTCCGGGGCAGTGGTGGGAGACACGATCAAATTTGATCCAAATACCCTGGATTTGACATTTGATGTTGTGCATATTCCTGGGGAGAATGCGGAGATCGATAAAATGGGGGGACTGGCAGAAGTACTGCACCAGGCTGTATCTGATACATCTTTGAGGCATTTACCGGTTATCTATAATGGTCCAAAGCCTGACCTCTTAAAAAATGAAGCTCAAGCCATAATGACAGGGACTCTGGATGACAAAGGTGTATTCCATGCCAATGAACTTTTGCTTAAATGTCCAACCCGCTATGATGAAGCTGTTCCCGAACAGGCGGCTAATTAATTAATGTCTTTAAGGTATCCCATTTAGATTAGAATAAGAATAGCAGTCAGAAGCTGACTGCTGTCCTTTTTGACTCTTTTATTATTGTTTTTATTACCAGCATTCCGGAGTAATTATGATTGTTGATTTGGGTTTCGGAATATTAGTTATCACACTTGTGGTCACAATATATGCTTCCGTGGCGGCAATAGTTGGGGTAAGCACCAAAGATCAGCGCTGGATAGATTCCGCCAGATATGCATCCCTGATCACTTTTGGATTAATTACCCTGGCAGCGGGATGTATTATTTATTTGATCGTCACCGGGCACTATGAAGTCTCTTATGTTTATGCTGTTTCCAGCAGCAGCATGCCCTTCTACTTAAAACTGACAGCATTATGGGGGGGGCAATCGGGTTCATTGATCTTCTGGAGCTGGCTGATGTCTGCGTTTACTTCAGCAGTCATGCTGCGAAATTGGACACGAGACCGCGAGTTTTTACCCTGGGTGATCGTTGTTACCATGGTGACACTCACATTTTTCTTGAGCATGTCCATTTTCTTCGAAAATCCATTTACGCGTTTCTGGGCAACACCTTCTGGCGAACGCATCGAAGCGATGTTCCCGCCAGCCGGATCAGACTTGCTCATGCCGCAGGATGGCAGAGGGCTTAATCCACTCTTACGACATCCGGGGATGATCATCCATCCACCCATGCTTTATTTAGGGTTTGTTGCCTTTGTAATTCCATTTGCTTTTGCCATCGCTGCTCTGATCACCGGCAGGACCGATGATCGCTGGATCCGGTTAACCAGGCGTTGGACGTTGGTGGCCTGGTTATTTCTGACAATTGGTCTTGTTTTGGGAATGCGCTGGGCATATGATGTCCTGGGGTGGGGAGGCTACTGGGGTTGGGATCCGGTGGAAGTTGCTGCACTGATGCCTTGGTTGACTGGCACTGCCCTGCTGCATTCAGTGATGATCCAGGAAAAGCGGGGGATGTTCAAGCAATGGAATATGTTTCTTATCATTCTGACTTATGATTGGGTAATAGTAGGCACATTCCTCACTCGTTCTGGTGTTTTATCTTCAGTGCATGCATTCGCCCAGAGTGCAATCGGCCCGTTATTCTTCGCATTTATTTCCCTCACATTAATTGTTTCCATTTGGCTGCTTGTTTATCGTTGGAAGGATTTACGATCTGAAGGGCAGCTCCATTCACTCCTCTCCCGCGAAACGTTATTTCTGGTAAATAACCTGTTATTCCTGGGTATTTTTATCGAATGCAATTTTGGGGTCTTCTTTCCTTTATTATCTGAGCTTGTGACCGGGCAGAAAGTCACGTTTGGTCCGGCCTGGTATATTAGAGCGACTGGACCATTATGGGGCGGACTGCTATTACTCATGGGTATTGCCCCTCTATCTGCGTGGCAGATTTCGACCGGAAAGACCCTGGGAAGAGCCATTTGGAAACCCTTCATTCCGTCTGTTCTGGCTGTAGTGGCTGCATTCGTTTTAGGTGTTAAGCAGCCAGGAGCGTTATTCGCTTTCTGGCTGGTGGCTCTTGTCATATCTGTAACTTTATATGAATATTGGCGGGGTATTAGGGCTCGCTCCCGCAGTACCGGTGACAATTTCTTCGAGTTGATCTGGAGATTAACAGCTCGAAACCGCAGACGATACGGTGGCTATATTATTCACCTGGGAGTTGTTCTAATGGGGATAGGTGTGATTGGAATTAATGCCTTCCAGACACAGACCCAGGGAGCACTCACTCCTGGTCAAAGCCTCGACCTGGCAGGCTATTCCGTAACATATAAGTCTTTAGCTGAATTTGATACTGCTGATGGGAAGAATGTAGCCCGGGCGGTCATGGAGGTCAGCAAAGGTGGTAAGGTATTGCAGGAGCTTTATCCCCGCAGAGATTATTATTATGATGCCCAGCAACCCATGACGATTCCGGGAGTACGCAGCACCATGGAAGATGATGTATATATAATCCTGGTTGATTGGCAGCCTATATCCACCAGGCTGGCAACATTTAAGGTTTACCATAATCCGCTGGTGAATTGGTTATGGCTTGGAAGTCTTGTTCTCATTTTTGGTTCCATTGTTGCGGTCTGGCCGACACCAGAAAAAGGATAGGGAGAGATTTGGAGCGATTAATGAGCAGGAAAGTCGTTTTTACCGCGTTACTACTCACATTAGTTCTGGCAGGATTACGAATCAACCTGGGACTTGCCCAGGACACTCAGCCGGTTACCGATGATCAGATCAACGAGGTCGCCCGTCAGTTATATTGCCCGGTTTGCGAAAATATATCCTTGGATGTATGTCCGACGCAGGCCTGTGCACAATGGCGTGATCTCATCAGAGAAAAACTGGAAGCGGGCTGGACAACAGCAGAGATCAAAGATTACTTCGCAACCCAATATGGCGACCGGGTTCTACCTGAACCCCCTAAAAAAGGACTCAACTGGCTGGTTTACATACTCCCACCGGTAATGATCATCGGCAGTATCTTGTTATTGTGGTGGATCGTGAATCGATTGCGGGCACCCAAAAGAGTTGCCAACCCAACCACGGAAAAATTAGATTCTGCATCATCGGGGGATGAGTACTTGGCACGAATTGAAGCAGAATTAAAGAATAGAAAAGGATAAGATATGGCGGTAATCCCCCCGAATGACACAAATGATCCAGAGACCAGAAAGAATTTACCTGTACCAATTTATATTGTTGCGGGAATATTATTGGTAGGATTTCTTGGCTTTCTTTTTATGGGAATGCAGCGCAGTCAGCAAGGCCCGGTAAAAGTCGGCCAGGAGCTGCCAGGAATAACATTGGTTACATTTGACGGTAAGACGATCGATACCACATCCGAAAAAGGAAAGGTCATTCTCATTAATTTCTGGTCGTCCTGGTGCAAACCCTGTGAAAGCGAGGCGGATGCTTTGCAAAGTACCTGGGAATATTACCAGCCTGGCAATGAGGTTCTTTTTGTGGGTGTGGATTATGTGGATACGGAGCCGGAGGCAAAGGCAACCCTGGCGAAATTTGGGACCACCTATCCGAATGGTCCTGACCTGGGGACAAAGATCTCCCAGATGTTTCGTATCAGGGGAGTTCCGGAAACCTACATCATTGATCGGGACGGGAAATTGGCTTATATCCAGATCGGTCCATTTAATTCCAGTTCTGAGATTAAGAACTTGATCGATCCATTATTGGGATCTGATTAACTGGAATATATAAATTTATAAATAAACCAAAAAGGAATAGGCACGATGGAAACAACAGCTATCCTCTTGATCCTCACCGTATTATTGTTAGCAGCTGCCTTTATAGGCAGACCTTTTTACATAAAGGATGCGCGCTATTCACGTAAGTTAAATCCAGCTGATGGTGCTGCAAAAGATAAATTGGATCATATTCATTCTTCCTTGTTAGCTGAAAAAGAACGCCTTTTGTCTTCCATCCAGGAGTTGGACTTTGATTACTCTCTTCATAAAGTTCCGGAAGATCTTTATCCGATTCAGAGGGCGGAATTATTACAACAGGCCGCTGGATTATTGAAAGAACTGGAAGATATGGGATTCACCCATGAATCCAAAATGACATCAAGTTCTAAAAGTTCAAATAAAGTCACAAACGATTATGATGAACTGGAGGAGTTGATCGCCAAACGTCGAACGGAACTAAAAGAAAAAAGCTCCGGATTTTGTTCCCGTTGCGGGAGAGCAATTCAGGAAAGTGACCGGTTTTGTCCGAAATGCGGTTTTACAATAGCAACAACCAACTGATATGAGTACAAATTCATGAAAAAGTTATTATTACCTGTTTCCATTGTCTTCTTTTCAATTTTAATCACTGGATGTAATTTTTCCCTGGCTGGAGATATTAAACCTCCTCCAGGATATTCAACACCAGCATTTCTGCCTCCTGCAGCAACCGCTGTGGCTTACCCATTAATTCCGCCAGATCCTGCTCATGGTGAGACCATATACTCGGATTATTGCGCATCCTGCCATGGCAACATGGGGAATGGTGCCGGACAAAATGCGGGCAACTCCACCACGCCACCTGCTGCATTGGCTCAGATCGATGTGCTTCACAATGCCGTTCCTCAGACCTGGTTCAATATCATCACCGAAGGAAATGCGAATGGATCAATGCCAGCATTTTCCAGTAAATTAGACGACCGGTCAAGGTGGGATGTCATTTCATATTTGCTTTCTCTCGAAAATACACCTGATCAAATGGCAATCGGGGTAGAAATATATATCACCGTCTGTAGTCAGTGCCATGGAGAAACAGGCAAGGGAGATGGAGAACAAGCAGCCACCCTAAAGGTGAATCCAACAGATTTTACAGACCAAAGGATCATGTCTGCAATCTCCAACCAGGATATGGTGAACGTTCTCACCAACGGATTAGGCGACGCCATGCCGGCATTTGGGAATATGCTTCCGGAAAATGAAAAATGGGCAGTTATTACAGCCATTCGATCTCTTTCTTTTCAGCCAGTACAAGAACCGGTGATCACCGCAGGAGCTACCAATAGCCCTTCAAGTTCACTTGCGACAACCCCTCAATCGACTGTCGATCCAACTACGGCAGTTGAAGCTCCATCAGTCACTCCCGGGGTCAGAAAGGTTAATATTACCGGGAAGCTGACCAATGACTACGGATTATCCATTCCACAAAACCTCACGGTTTCATTAAGAATTTTTGACCAAATGGTAGAAACATCCACACTGGAAACAACAGCGGACGCCAACGGGTCATATTCCTTTGAGAATGTTGAAATGCCCAGTGGACGGATATTTATTGCAACTGTGGATTATGGTGACCAGCAATTCTCATCACAGCCATCCATGCATCCAGGTGTTTCTGTTGATGAAAATCAAACAGTCTTCGATCTCCCGATTCCGATTTACGATACCACCACTGATAAAACCGTAGTCAGTGCCGACCGGATGCATGTTTTCTTCGATTTCAGCAGCCCTGGAATTGTTCAAGTTGTTGAACTATACCTCATCTCCAACAACTCACCCCAGGTATTGGTAGCTGCAGCACCAGGTCAGGGAGTTTTAGATTTTTCGCTGCCTTCTGGAGCTGCGAATTTACAATTCCAGGATAGCATTATTGGGGAGAGATATCTTCAGACCGAAACTGGATTTGCAGACACAGTACCGGTAAATCCAGGTGTAGCAACTCACCAGGTCCTATATGCTTTCGATCTCCCATATACAAAGAAACTGGTACTCGAATTACCTGTCCCAATGAAAGTGGATCTGGTCAATGTGATGGTACCAGTGGATGGAATAAAGCTTAAGAGCGAACAATTGACTGATGGCGGTATCCAGGATAATCAGGGAGTAAAATTTAAATTATTCACGGGGTCAAATCTATCGTCCGGATCAACATTAAAAATGTCATTATCCGGAAACACTTCCACCAGTCAGGCAGCAGCAGGCTCAAAGATCAAAATTAATCCTGTCTTGTTTGGAGCGGGAATTTTCCTGTTTGCTTTGTCAGGTGTCGGTCTATACTTCTACCAGAAACAGAAGAGCCCTTTGGTTGAACAAAACGATTCAGGGAATTCTATTGCGGAAGACAGGGAATCCATCATGGATGCCATTATTGTTTTGGATAACCTGTATAAAGAAGGTAAACTTAAAGAAGACATATATAGCATACGGCGGGAAGAATTAAAGAATAAACTGAAGAGTCTCATGTGATCCAGGTTCGCAAACTGATCAAACGTTTTGGCCCTAAAACTGTCCTGAATCAACTTTCTTTGGAGGTTGCGGATGGTGAATTTGTTGCGGTCCTGGGACCAAATGGAGCCGGAAAAACCACACTTTTACGCATCCTGAGTTCCTTATCCAAACCTACTTTTGGCGAGATTTCGATAGCCGGGTTCAGCCTGCCATCCCAATCCGCCAGTGTCAGGCAGCGGCTGGGAGTGGTATCACACCTCCCTTTGTTATATGGCGACCTGACAGCAGCAGAAAATCTGGTTTTTTACGGTCGGATGTTTGCGGTTCCTTCATTAACTGCAAGAGTTGACCAGGTTTTGAAACTGGTGGGATTATCTCATCGCTCTGGAGATCTGGTGAGAACGTTCTCCAGGGGAATGCAGCAGCGGTTGGCGATAGGTAGAGCGGTTCTTCATGACCCGGAAGTATTATTACTGGATGAACCGCATACCGGATTGGACCAGGATGCCTGTGATATGCTGGACAAGGTGCTAAGAGAGGTAGCAGTTCAGGGTAGAACTGTGCTAATGACTTCGCATGATTTTGTGCGCGTTCAAAACCTGGCGAATCGATTCGATGTACTATCCCGCGGAAAAATCGTTTCCTCCATAAAAAGTGATCAACTATCACAGGATGGCTTGCAAGCTTTCTATCGCCAGGCACTGGAGCAGAAATGAAAGCAGCCTCATCACCTTCATTCTACAAAGCCATGATGGCAGTGGTCTGGAAAGACCTGACTGCAGAAATTCGCAGCCGGGAAGTATTTTCCGCCATGCTGGTATTCGCTCTACTTGTGGTTTTGATCTTTAATTTTGCACTGGACCTAGAGGCGGGAACACGTGCTTCCATAACATCCGGGGTTCTGTGGGTTACTTTCACGTTTGCGGGAACACTGGGTCTGAACCGTTCCATGGCTCAGGAAAAAGACCGAGGTTGTATGGACGGTCTGCTCATGGCACCCGTTGACCGCAGTGCGATCTATATGGGCAAAGTAATCGGAAACCTGGTTTTCATGTTTGCTGTGGAAATTGTGGTCATCCCTGTTTTCAGTGTGCTCTATAATGTAAATTTGATCAACTTCGGATTGATTATGGTTGTACTACTGGGTTCAGTTGGATATATTGCTGTGGGTACATTACTGGCTAGTATGGCAGTCCAGACCCGCACACGGGATATGCTGCTTCCGATCTTATTATTCCCGGTGGTCATACCCCTGATCGTGGCAGCGGTTAAAGCATCCGCTGGGTTTATCCAAGCGGTGCCTATGAACGAGATCACCCCATGGTTGAATTTACTGATCGTTTACGATGTAGTGTTTCTCGCTGTCGCCTGGATGGTTTTTGATTATGTTGTGGAAGAGTGAAGAGAGTTAAAGGAGAATTGAGAATGGAGAAATGATTAGTAAATTTGCCTTACTTTTCAAATTTCAATTCTCATTTCTCATTAGCAATATCACCTCAAGGAGGTCGTATGCCTAATCTGAAAGATAAGCTCAAAATATTGGATATCATCACAATCATCCTCGTGGCCGCTGCTATCGGTATGGTATTTTTCTACGCTCCGATAGAACGAGTTATGGGTTATGTGCAGAAAGTGTTCTATTTCCATGTGGCCAGCGCCTGGGTGGGAATGATCAGTTTTATTGTGGCTGCGGTTGCGGGAGGTATCTATTTACGTACCAGTGATAAAAAATGGGATGTGATCAGTTATGCCTCAGTGGAGATCGGGATTGTTTTTGCGCTCATAGCGATTGCCATGGGTTCCATCTGGGCACGACCGATCTGGAACACCTGGTGGACATGGGATCCGCGATTAACAACAACATCGATCATGACCCTGATCTATATCGCATACCTCATGCTCCGACAGGGAATTGATGATCCTGACCGGCGAGCCAGATTCGGGGCAGTGTATGTAATTGTAGGAGTCTTATCGGTTCCACTTACCTTTCTGTCGATCCGCATTTTTCGTACCATCCACCCGGTGGTGATAGGTAAAGCGAGTGCTGCTTCAGCCGCGTTTGATATGGCTCCAAAAATGCTGCAGACATTTCCTCTTCAGCCTGTTGGTCTTTAGCATTCTTTTTATCGATCTGCTCTGGCACAGGGCAAAGCTGGGCAAGCTGGAAGAAGAAGTTGAACATCTTAAGATAACCACCTTGGAATAGGAAGAAGGCCCAAATGGACGAACCCGCTCAGACAGTTCAATACTTTATTGCAGGATATGCTGTTATTTTTATCGGATTAATTGGATATGTGGTTAGCCTGTATTTACGCTGGAAGAAACTTCTTGCTGTGAAGAAAATGCTCGAAGACAAGTAATTATCTTCAATAAAATCTACTTTTCACCAGGTAACGATATTCCCTTGCGAAGGTGGTTCTGCCTATGCAAGGGAACATTATTTAAATGTACAAGCCGTCCTAAGCAATTAATTAACTGACTAACACAGCAACTTCCTTTTTGACGGATTTCCCCATATCCTTGCCAAAGACTGCAAAATAAACGACGCCTAGAATTCCAAAACCTGTTGCTACAGCGAAATTGGTAAATGGCGAGATATTCCAGAGAAAAGCTCCACCAACCGCAGCGACCGCAACGATCACATCCCGTAATAAATAATACAACCCGAACATACCGGCTTTTTTATCTTCAGGGGCAAGATCCATTATCAGAGCTTTACGAGTGGGTTCGCCGAACTCTTTAAACCCTCGCAGGATAAAGGCAAAAATGAGCAGTGTAAAGCTCTGAGAAAAATAAACCGCGATTGGGAACGCCGCAAAGAAGCAGAATGTGATTAGGACAAATGGCTTCTTGGTGGATCTATCAGCCAGATAAGCGACAGGTATGTAGATCAATACTGCTGTGATCATTTCTATTGTGGTGAGTACTCCGAATTGAACGGACGACACACCCACATTCTTCATGGCCCAGATGACAACAAATGCATAAGGGATCTGCTCGGCAAAACGTACCAGGATATCTGATACAAGTAAATTGCGGAGATCAGGCGACATAAATTTCATTAATTTAAGGGGATTACTCTCCGCTTTATGGGCTGGTACAAAGTCCTGGATCATCCTTTGTTGTAATATCAATGCAATGACAGCCAGAATTAAGGCAATCCCGAACGCAATGCGCACACCATCCCTCTCCCCATATAAATAGATCATATATCCACCCAGAAGCGGGCCAAGCGCCATTGGAAGGCGTTTCACGATGGAGTTTAAAGTCACTCCCATGGTGCGTTTATTATTCGGCATCACATGGTTGACAAGGCTCATCGTTGCTGGGAGTGATAATGACGTCCAGGACAAGAAAAAGATCGCAGCCACCAGTACGGCAGGCCAGGATGGGATGATGATAACGATCAAATATCCGAAGATTGCCACTAATATTAAAAATGGCTAACGCTTTTTTATACCCGAATCGATCTGCAATATAACCCCCCGGGAAAGAATAGAGTGCAGAAAGCAGGTTGTCGATTCCGTTGAGGACGCCAACAATTATTGTGGAACCGCCCAGAGCCAGAATATAAATGGGCAGGAAGCGTTCAGCCATTTTTTCTCCCAGGCCGACCAGTATCACCATGGTCAACATGGCCGCCAGGCTTTTCTTTAGGCCAAAGAATTGAATTACTTTTTTAACAATATTATCTCTGGTTGGTTTTTCGGTCTGATTGGTCATAGATCCTCGTTGGGAATGCTTCCGGGTAAATTATTACAATGAGGGAAATAATACCACCATCATATCAAAATTCACCAAAAAGTCATATTGTATTTCGAGAATATTTTGTTATAATTGAATTATCCCCTAACCCCCCATAGGGGATATAAAAAAAGGAGTTCTTAATGGCATTAGATTCTACCGTATTACAAAATTGCCCTGATTGCAGGGTTCAAAAACAAACTTTTTTTGTAAGATACCGGGACTTTTTGTTGTCCCGTGACACCTTATTAACTTTTGGTAATGCGCTCTTATTAATTGCCGGTTTTGTGGTGACAAATATATTCGGGCAATTAGCACCCGGAAAATTGTTATATCTGGCTTCAGCCTTATTAGGTGGCATTCCGTTGTTTATTTTTACCGCACGCCAGGTCTTCATTAAGCGTGATATTACAGCCGGAGTAATGGCTTCTGTTGCAGTTATTGCCGCAATCATCGTAAAAGAATATAGCGCTGCTGCACTGGTTGTTTTTATGATGTCTGTTGGAGAGTGGCTTGAGAACTTTACCATTGCGCGCGCTGATAATGCCTTAAAGGATCTGGCGAGCCTGATACCATCCACCATTACTGTTCGCCGTGATGGCAATGAGATTGTCATCCCTATTGACCAGTTGAAATTGGATGAAACCGTCCTGGTGCATGCAGGAGAGCGCTTTGGCGTAGATGGCGTAGTATCACGGGGGACAAGTTGTGTTAACCAATCAGCGATTACCGGAGAATCTATCCCTGTGGATAAAAATCCGGGTGACGAAGTTTTTGCGGGAACCATGAACGACATGGGTGTCCTTGAAGTAAAGGTTTCCCGGTTGGGAGAAAACACGACCCTGGGGCAAATAGTCAAATTAGTGAAAGATGCCCAGGCTTCGCAGGCACCTGTCCAGCGAATAGCTAATCAGTACGCCCGCATTCTGGTACCAGTTACTTTTGTAATCGCCATACTCGTATATGTTTTCACGAGGGATGTCATCCGATCCATCACTGTTCTGGTGGTTGTTTGTCCATGTGCACTTGTTTTAGCTACACCAACAGCGGTAGTAGCGGCCATAGGCAATGCTGCCAAAAAAGGCATTCTTGTAAAAGCTGGCTCGTCGATCGAAATGGCTGGAAAAGTGGATGTTGTAGCGTTGGATAAAACCGGAACTCTGACCATCGGTAAACCCATAGTCCAGGAAGTTATTTCATTGAACGGGATCGATGGCGATGCATTGCTGAAACTTGCCGGTTCTGTTGAAAGATTCAGCGAGCACCCCATTGGAAAAGCGATCGTGGAAGCGTGTAGCTTAAAATCAATATCATTGGAAGAACCCACAGATTTTAAAGTTCAACCGGGTTTTGGGGTGCAGGCAAATACATCCAAAGGAAAAATGGTTGTTGGAACCCGCTCTTTGTTAATGGAAAACGGGTTTGCATGGACTGAATCCATGGAAAACCAAATGCAGTCGCTTGAAAAATCGGGACAGATCGTGATCACAATTGGGCTTAATGACTCCGTAGCTGGATTTATTTCCCTGGTGGATCAACCCAGACCGGAGGCGAAACGAGCTGTGGATGAGCTGAAAAAGATGGGAATAAAACAAGTGATCATGATCACCGGTGATAACCCGTATTCAGCTGCAAGAACTGCAAAGGAAATGGGAATTGACCGTTTCTACTCCCAGGTATTACCTCAAGATAAATTAAAGATCATCCGCGATCTTCAGGCTGAAGGTCACAAGGTCATGTTCGCGGGGGACGGAGTAAATGATGCTCCCGCCCTGGCCGCAGCAGACATTGGTGTGGCCATGGGAATGGGCGGTACAGACGTTGCACTTGAGACTGCCGAGATAGGTTTAATGGCTGACGAAATTGAACGATCTGCCCCAGATCATCGGCCTTTCCCGAAAAGCATTAAAAGTGATCCGAGCTAATGTGATCTTCTCCATGAGCGTCAATTTGATCTCGGTGTTCCTTGGATCTTTTGGAGTGATCGGCCCTGTTATTGGTGCATTGATCCACGAAGGATCATCCGTGCCAGTCCTGGCCAATTCTGCACGTTTGGTGAACTATAAATTAGAAAGAGGTTAAGCAACTATTTTCCCGGTTTGATGATTGATCAAACCGGGTTTTTAGTAGATACATATAATAGAATGGCAAAGATACAATATAAGGAGGTGAGATCCAGAATAGACCGGTAGTTTTATGGTTTTCAAGATAAAAACAACTATTCAAATAAGGAGAAGCATCTATGAGTACCTTTCGACGGTTATGGACGTTACCTGTTGTTCTGATCATCCTGGCGACAATGGTCGCAGGATGTGCTGCACCTGCACCTGCAGCCGAACCAGTGGAACCACAGGTAATCACTCAGATTGTCAATAAAGAAGTTGTGAAGGAAGTAGTTGTCACAGCCACACCTGAACCAAAAGCCGAAGGCGCTGTAACTGTCATACGGCTGGGATCTAGGCGATAGTGGTGAAGGATTAAATCCTCACCAACAAATCATTGCTGCGTTCGAAAAAGAAAACCCGGATATCATTGTTCAATTGGAAGCAGTTGCAGGCAGCGATTATTATGCCCGTCTGTTTACTCAAATTGCTTCCGGTGATGCCCCCGATATCATGCAGATCGGTGATGATGCTGTTCCGAATTTTGTGTCCAAAGGCGCTGTTATCCCATTGGATGACTTCATCAAAGGTCAATATCCATTGGATACAAGCATCTACCTGCCCGGGATGATCGAACCCGGTCAATATAAAGGTGTTCAATACTTCCTGCCCAAAGATTTTTCAACCATCTCAGTTTATTACAATAAAAAGATCTTTGACAAATACAAAGTTGCATACCCGAACGAAAACTGGACCTGGGAAGATTTCCTGAAGACTGCCCAGGATCTGACCATTGATGAAAACAGTGATGGCGTTCCAGAAGTTTGGGGAGTTCAATTAACCGCCAACTGGACAACCGGTTTTGAATACTGGGTGGCTGCAGCCGGTGGTCAATTGATCAGCGATGATGGAAAGAGCTATGTCGGTTATATGGATTTACCAGAAACCATAGCAGCTGTTCAATTCTTTGCCGATCTTTATAACAAATACAAAGTAGCTCCCCCGCCTGCCGATTTCAACCAGTGGGCTGGTGGTAATCCTGAGTTCGAAAATGGAACTGCAGCCATGCGTGTATTTGGGCGTTGGCCACAAGGTGGTCTAAAAAATAATGAAAAGATTGACCTTGGTCTGGTAACAGCGCCTAAAGGTAAAGAACAAGCAAATGTCCTTTTCTGGGGCGGTTTCGGTATCTCCTCCACAGCCAAGAATCCAGAAGCTGTATGGCGTTTCCTGCGCTATTATGCCGGTGCTGAAGGCTCAAAGACCTGGGCACTTCATGGAATTCCTCCAGTTGCCAAAGCCGCTGAAGAAGTTGGCATGTACACCGACCCGATTGAAGGCGTATGGATCAAAGGCCTTGATTTCTTGAAACCACGCGCTTATGTCTTCACCGATTTCTGGGGCGCAACTGCTGATCCGGCTTTGAACAAAGCCCTTCAGACTGTCCTCACCGATCCAACTGCAGATGTTGCTGCTGTTATGGCACAAGCTGCAAAAGATGCTCAAGCTGCTTTAGACGAGAAGTTAGCGGCTCAATAGTACATATTTCTTTTATGGAGCGCCTGTAATCAGGCGCTCCATGAATGGTAGTTCTCAAAATCCCAATTTTGAACCGGAAAACTTCATGCAAAATCAAGCTGCCCAAAAACTCCCTCGTTGGAACATGAGACGAAAAGAAGCACTTGCTTTTTATTTGTGTATTTCTCCATGGATCATCGGATTTATTCTATTTTATTTAGGGCCAGTCATTGCCTCATTTTATTTTAGTTTAACCAATTGGGATCTGCTTACCGCACCCAAGTTTATCGGGTTGCAGAATTATGTGAAAATATTTACAAGAGATCCACTTTATTTGCAATCATTGAAAGTAACTTTAATTTATACTTTCACTTATGTCCCGCTAGATCTCATCCTTGGGTTAATGATCGCCTTACTTTTAAACCGTCCAATACGCGGAATTGGTATTTTTCGTACAATTTTCTATTTGCCTTCAGTCTTGACAGGTGTGGCTTATGTTGTCATGTGGATGTGGATCTTTAATCCACAGGTTGGTTTGATCAATACCCTGTTAAAAACAATTGGCGTTCAAGGCCCCAGGTGGCTGCTGGATCCCAAGTGGGCTTTATGGGCACTCGTCTTAATGTCCATCTTCCAGGTGGGACGCAGCATGGTGATATACCTGGCCGGGTTGCAGGATGTCCCCAAGGAATTGCATGAAGCTGCTTCCATTGATGGTGCGAATACCTGGAGCAGGTTTTGGAAGATCACACTTCCATTGCTTACCCCATCCATATTGTTCAACCTGATCTTCGGGATGATCATGACCTTCCAGTCATTTACGAATGTTTATATAGCGACCAATGGCGGGCCATTGGATTCAACTTTATTTTACGTCTTATACCTTTATCAAAAGGCATTCAGTCTGCTTGAAATGGGATATGCATCTGCCATGGCATGGATCCTTTTTCTCATGGTATTGATCCTGACGATCATCATCTTCAAAACCAGTGGAAAATGGGTATTTTACCGATCGGAGACGGACTGACATGGCATATTCATCATCTCAATCTCGACCGGGGAACTGGCGTAAAGGTTTTTGGAATGCAGTTGTTTATGCAATGCTCATTGCAGGTTCGTTAATGTTTTTGCTTCCGTTGGTATTTGCCCTTAACTTCATCTTTTAAGACCAATGGGCAGATCATGGAAATTCCTCCGCGGTGGATCCCGGATCCATTCCATTGGCAGAATTATCCCGAAGCGCTTACATATATCCCTTTTGCAAACTATACTCTGAATACGCTTATCATCGCAGTTGGCGCGATCACCGGGAATCTTCTCTCCTGTACCATTATTGCGTACGGATTTGCCAGGTTGAAAGCACCCGGGAAAAATTTCTTTTTTATCTTAATGCTTTCCACCATGATGCTGGTGGAGCCTGTCCGGATTATTCCGATCTATATCATCTTCAGCAAATTGGGATGGGTTGATTCGTTCCTACCCATGATAGTTCCTGCTTTTTTTGGCAGCCCATTTTATATTTTCTTATTAAGGCAATTTTTTATGGGCATTCCCAGGGAACTTGAAGATGCAGCATTGATCGATGGAGCGAATAGGCTGCAAATATTGTGGAGGATCATCATTCCAAATGCCAAACCTGCCCTGGCAGCAGTCGCAATTTTTAATTTCCAGGGAGTTTGGAACGATTTTCTGTACCCCCTGGTTTTCTTACACAACCAAAATAACTATACCATCGCGCTTGGATTAAGCTTTTTCAGAAGTACATATTCTGTCCAATGGGGATATTTAATGGCAGCATCCGTGGTTGCTTTGCTGCCAATGGTGATCATCTTCTTCCTGGCCCAAAAAACATTCATCGAAGGCATCAGCTTTTCAGGGATCAAAGGTTAATAATGTTGAAGGATACTCATGTTATATTGTTGTGGCACACCCAGATGATGCCGAATCATATTGCGGAGGAACAATTGCTCTCCTGACAAAAGCCGGTAACCAGGTAACTCTTGTCGTATGTACCAGTGGAGATCGTGGGAGCCATGATTGTTCGATCAGCCCCACTAATCTCATCCATCTTCGCAAGGAAGAGCAATATGCATCCCAGCATGTTCTTAGGGGTGCAAGAGATCATCTGGCTTGGGTACGAAGATGGCAAACTGGCCTACCAGCCTGAATTACGTGACCGGCTGATCCGAATTTATCGCCAATTACGTCCGCAAGTGATCATCACTTTTGACCCCTGGAAGCATTATGAATTTCATCCCGATCATCGTGCGGTGGGATTCGCTGCCACAGAAGCACGCATGCTGGCAGATCTACCCTGGATCTGCCCGGAATTGACCCTTGAAGGTACTGCAGCCTGGCATCCGCAAGAAATGTACTGTTTTTCTCCCCAGGAACCAAACTACTGGGTGGATATTTCTGAAACGATCGATTTGAAAACAGAGGCTCGTTTGGCACATCATAGCCAGAATGATTTTATCCATAACGAAGCTGACCGCCTGCAATTTATTGAGATGATCCGTTCAAATGCCCACAAAGATGGAGAAAACCATGAATATGACTTTTGCAGAATCATTACTATAAAGTGGATGGTACTGACTTAAACCTATGAGATACCTGATCGTCAATGCAGATGATTTCGGAATTTCTCCCGAAGTGACAAAAGGCATAATCGAGGCATTTATAAACGGGATTGTCACAGATACATCCATCCTCATATGCAGCCCTTATGCTGAACAGGCATTGGCAAGCGCAAACGAAGTGGGATTACCAGTCGGTATTCATATAGATTTTGTAACTGAATTTCACCTTCACGATCACCATTCAGATCCGAATTTGGTTGGCCCAGATGGTCAATTGAGACATGAATTAACCGAAAGGGAATTTCATAATCACATTGACCATAGTTTCACCTGTGATGAGTTGATGACCCTGAGAGAGGAAGTTCGCAGTCAAGTTAAATCTGTTTATTCAAACTTAGCGGTCAAAAACCATCCCATCTTGACTACCACTTCGGGCTTCATCATATGAATGAAATAATGGCGATCTATATAACGATCGCTGAGGAATACCGATACCTGTCCGCTGGGGCAGCCAATATGCTGGAAAAAATCCTTATTCATTGGCGCCAAAGATATTTTGTGATACTTTTCAAGGTAATCCGCAAACATCGATTGACGATTTTATAAATTTGATTGAAAAACCATGGGAAGGGATAATGGAAATTTGTTGCCATCCCGGATATTTTACTCCCGGCGGACTTGCTGATAGCAAACAATCGAAATCGGGAGTATGAATTAGCTATACTGGTTGATCCCGGTTAAAAGTGGAATTGCAAGACAAGAAATATACACCTCGTAAACTATCAATTTATTTCACGATCTTTACAAAAAGAATTTGAGATATGGCGTGGGAAATAATGGAATGAGTTATTGAAAGGAGAATTGACCATGACGGATCAGATGCAAGTTGAAAGTGGCCATCATTACCACGAACACGGAAAGCAGTTTTGGATCGCCTTGCCCGAATTGAAGGACATGTACGTGCTGTTCGTCGGATGGTGGAAGAGGATGTACCCTGCCCTGAAGTGTTGGTTCAAATAGCTGCTGTTCGTTCTGCCTTGAATGGAGCAGGCCGGATCATTCTTGAAGATCACGTAAAATCATGCATGATCGATACGGTCCGTGAAGGTAATTTTGAAAATTCTTTCCAGGACCTAAAGAATTCACTGGATAAATTTATCCGTTAAAATAATACTTGGAGAATTAATAAATGACACAAACCAAGGACCAAAGTGATTTTTCGTGTTTGTATTCGTGTCTGGATGTCCAGGTTCCATTGCTTGATGGGTCAACGCGGACATACATCAATTTTGATAATGCTGCCTCCACACCTTCGCTAAAAATCGTTAAGGATAAGGTGAACCAATATCTGGATTACTATTCCAGTGTTCATCGCGGGACGGGATTCAAAAGTCAGCTTTCAACGCATGCATTTGAAGAAGCGCGAAAGATCGTGATCGACTTTGTAGGCGGCAACACAACTGAACATGTCTGCATCTTTGGCAAGAACACCACTGAAGCAATAAATACCCTGTCTCACCGTTTTCCGTTTACAGAAAAGAAAAATGTGGTCCTGGTCAGCTCTCAGGAACACCATTCAAATGATCTGCCCTGGAGGGTGGCTGCTCACGTCGAGCACATTGCCTTAAAATCAGATGGCTCTCTGGATGAAAATGATTTTGACCTGAAACTGAAGGAATATGGGGACAGAGTGGCATTAGTTTCAATTACCGGAGCCAGCAATGTTACCGGTTTTATTAATCCCATTCATCGGTTGGCTGAAAAAACACATAGGGCTGGAGCCCAGATCTGCGTGGATTGTGCTCAACTTGCTCCCCATCGTTCCATCAATATGGGCAGCCTGGATGATCCATCCCACCTGGACTATGTGGCCATATCAGCCCACAAAATGTATGCCCCATTTGGCACTGGAGCATTAATCACCAGGCGCGATACTTTTGAAAAAGGGGAGCCTTTCATGCGCGGCGGTGGTGAGGTGGAGATCGTAACTTTGGATAGTGTCACCTGGTCAGAACCACCGGACAGGGACGAAGCAGGGAGCCCGAATGTGGTTGGGGCGGTTGCACTGGCTGCTGCCATCTCTCAATTGAAATCCATTGGAATGGACAAAGTTGCAGCACATGAAGCCCAGTTAACCCGCTATATTTTATCGAAATTCAAGCAGATGAAAGGTCTGACTGTTTACGGTAATACTTCACCCGAGGAAGCTGAAGACAGGCTGGGAGTTGTCCCGATTAACCTGGATGGGATGTCCCATTACCTGGTGGCTGCCATCCTTGGGTATGAATTTGGAATTGGCGTCCGAAATGGTTGTTTTTGTGCACACCCTTACTTGCTTCAATTGATGGGTGTGGATGAAAGCAATGCAAAGACCGTTCGTTCACAGATACAATCTCACGATAAACGGCAAATACCCGGATTAGTTCGGGTATCTTTTGGATTGTATAATACTGAACAAGAGATCGATACATTAATTCAAGCTATTGAGGTGATCCTGGCGGGAAAGTACAAAGGCAAGTATCACCAGGATATCCCTTCCGGTGCTTTCAACCCCGAAGGTTGGAAGGTTGATTTTAATAAATACTTTACCTATGAGGTCTAGTTTGTGGCTGTAGTAGATAAATCTTCAGGTTTATTGATAGAGGCCATAAGGTTTTCATCATTCAGGCATCGAACCCAACGCAGGAAAGATGCGTTAGGCAGCGCATACATACATCATCCCATCCAGGTGATGGAGTTGATCTGGAGTGTTGGAGAGATCAGGGACAGGGATATCCTTATTGCTGCGCTCCTTCATGATACGATCGAAGACACCGTGAAACCCACAAGTCTGGAAGAAGCCAACCTGAAACAGGAAATTGCTGATCTATTCGGGAAGGAAGTTCTGGCTATGGTGTTGGAAGTAACCGATGATAAGAGAAATTTGAATAAAGTCCGTAAACAGCTTCAAATTGACCATGCCCCGACACTCTCATTATGGTGCAAAGATCATTAAATTGGCTGATAAAACAGCCAACCTGCAGGACATCCTGGATAATCCGCCAGTTTTTTGGTCTCGTTCCAGGAAAAATGACTATTTCAAATGGGCTGTAGAAGTGGTAGCGGGGCTGCGGGGAGTTAATCCCAAATTGGAAGAAAGATTCGATCAGGTTGTCCAGGCAGGCAGGGAATTACTGGCATGATGTTTTCATTCCGAGGATTGCTCAGGAGGACTTGATGGAAAAATGGCAGAAACCTAGTGAAGAAACGATTGCCATCTACCAAAATATTGTTGCCCGGTTGGATGGTGTAGAGAAAAGAACCATGTTTGGATGCCCGTGTGCATTTGTCAATGGGTATATGTTCTTCGGTGTTTACCATGATCAGCTTTTCTTACGTATGAACGATGAACAAAGGGAGCAACTAAACCAAATCATGCCAGTCAAGTCCTTTTCACCCACGGGGAAGGTCATGAAAGCTTATATTGACATCCCCGATGAGATTATAAATGATCGGGAAAAATTGCTTGCCCTCGTCCAAAATGCGCTTCACCCTGCGCAGGTGTTACCCCCAAAAAAAACCAAGAAATGATTTTCAAGTAGTACCACGATGTACAAAGGTTGCATGATGCCTGTAGTGTTCGTTGTAATTATCTCTAATTCTTCATATAATTGATTTAGGAATTTTTATCGCATTCAAAAATGTATATCAGGAGGAATTTATGGCTTCAATTGTAGATGTTGAAGGAATTGGCAAGACGTACGCGGTCAAATTACAGGCCGCAGGTGTAAATACTACAGATGCATTGCTGGAGATGGGAGCTGCACCTAAGGGTCGTAAACTTCTGGCTGAAAAGACTGGAGTTTCCGAGAAATTGATCCTTGAATGGGTCAATCACGTTGATCTTTACCGCATCAAAGGTGTTGGCAGTGAATATGCTGATCTTCTTGAAGAAGCAGGCGTCGATACAATAGTTGAACTGGCAACGCGTAAACCGGAAAACCTTCACAAAGCCATGCTTGAGTCCAACCAGAAGAAAGACCTTGTTCGCAAGATGCCAGCTCTTTCCCAGGTGACAGAATGGGTGGCGCAGGCGAAAAAACTACCAAGGGTAGTGACATACTAATATTAATAGCGAGATGATCAAATAAGGGGCGTAAGCCCCTTATTTGATCATAGGTAGATTTTTTTTAATTTATTACCAAAATATTAAAATAAAGGAAATAATGGATTCTAAAAATGTTGATATCGTAGGTTCGTATCATCTTGCACAGAGCATCCAGGTACAGGACGGCTCAGTGGTAAGCAAAACTCTGGTGAATAAACCCTCTGGAACTGTGACGCTTTTTGCATTTGCCAAGGAGCAAGGTTTGAGTGAACATGCGGCTCCTTTCGATGCTCAATTATTGGTACTGGAAGGAAAGGCGGAAGTGAGCATATCCGGGAAGTGGTACACAGTATCCACGGGGGAAACGATCCTGTTACCGGCTAATCTTCCGCATGCAGTCAAAGCCAATGAAGCTTTTAAAATGTTACTGATCATGATCAAAGCCTGAAAATTATTTCTATTTAGAATTGGTTGGGTTATTGGTTCTCAAATCATAATAACAAAACAGACTTGATGATTCCAGTGGAAGAATTTTATTATTTACTACACAAAAGAGTAATTACCTAACCATAATTATTATTGGTACTAATCAGATTCCACATCATTCTGGAAATCCTGAAAGAATTTATATAATCTTTATTGACATTTCTTTACAGATTTCTATACTTAATAAAGTAAAAATACTTGAATTATTTAAGTGAATAGCTTGATTTTAACAAAGGGATGGAATTTCTAAAGAGCCATTGATCATTAATCCAGAATTTATAGCATTTCGTGCACATAAATCCAATTATTTACGGAGGGTATTTATGAACCAAAAAGTCGTATCAACTAGTAGGATTTTTTTCATTCTTGTATTTTTTGTTGGTTTATTGTTTCCTGGTGGGATGACTGTTTTTGCAGATGATGGTTTACCAGGCGATAATCCTCAACCTGAAGCACAAATTCCTGTTGACTCTGGAAAAGCTGAGGAAGATTCCATCCTGCCGGATACAAGCAATCTGCCGGTTGATGTGGATGTTGTGGTTGTGGATCAAAACGGTGAGCAGCTTCCTCTGGCGTCCGAAATTGCTGCCCAGGTTCTGCATGCACCTGACCCATATCTAACCAGCGGTGGAGTTTTTTATAGCTTCACGGCTGATGATTGTGATCCACTCTTAGATGGAAACCAAGCTTGCTCAGATCCAATTCAGCATGCAATTGATTTTGCAGCTGGAGGTAATACACCTGATGACGGAACGATCTATGTCGAAAGTGGTGAATACAACGAAAACCTAATCATTGCTTCGATGATAGATTTTCAACTCATGGGTGTGAGTGGAAGTTCCTCAACCATTTTAAACGGTTCAATTACCTTGAATTCAAATTTGAATCTTACCCTGAGTGGGTTCACCATTTATGGTGGTATTACAGCTAATAATAATTTCGGGGATATAGTTCTTGAAGACCTGGTTGTGGACGGACAGAGCAGTGAATCATCAGGTATACAAATACTCGGACAGGATGGGTTAGTAAAAATTAATAATGTCCATTCAAAAAACAGCATGAATAATGGATTAACTGTCAACAATTTTTGGGATAGCGAAAAACCAGAGTTACAGATAGATGGGTTTGATAGTAATATTTATATAACAAATTCATCTTTTAATGATAATTTTGGCAATGGTATTGATATCAACTTCAGGGCACCTGTCACTTTATTTAATGTACAGGCGAATTACAATGGCAATAATGGGGCTTATATAATCAACCAACCAAATCAATTCTTTACAAATAATACTAATGAGCTGCAAACTCAACAACTCATTAGTAATGTTGTCATAAAAAATAGTGAATTTGTAGGTAATGGCCAATACCATCAATTCGAAAATCTAAGTTTTCCTGAGCAGGGGTTCAACCTCAATGAAGGTAATGGATTGTATATAGTAAGTGATAACATCTTTGTTAAAAATGTACTTTCTTCTGAAAATGGTAACAATGGAGCCGTGTTACTATCGAATCAAAATTGGGTGAATGGAGAGATTGAACCTGTAGATTTTGGTACAAAAATAAAGGTCGTTTGTTCCCAATTCAATAATAATTCCCAAAATGGCATTACCGGTTCGACAGATGGAGATATTGTCCACAAAAATGTAAAAGCACACGGAAATGGGGAAGGTAATGTGAATTATCAATACTTCCATTTATTCAGTGACAATGCTGATTTTATCTGCTATGAAAAAACTGGAGAGGAAGAAGGATCAGGAGGTAATCCGATACCTTGCGGTGAGCAGGGTCTAACACTACAACTGGAAAACAAAGACCTGGCGCGTTTCACTGGTTTCTGTGAACATGAGGGACATCTTGTAGCTAAAACCCCAGCAAATTTGCCAGGAGGAGCCCCGGACGGTACACAATATGGCTCTGCTCTCGAAGCGGCAGCATACTTGAATGGAAACTATGTAGACATTCTGCCACCCGGTGGCACTATTCAAGTGGAATTCTCCATACCTGATGAGCTTATTGGAAAGGAACTGGTCATATTGTACTGGGACCCCGGAAAGAATGCCTGGGTGGAGGTTCCTATCAGGTGGTAAAGAAGGTGAGTTCTCACCGTCCGACCCCGCTAAGCAAATATTATCGGGTGCCGCCGAGTTGGCTAATGGACATTTCGGTGTGTCTGTGAACTTCTCCGGGATTTTTATGCTAGTTGCCAAATAAATATGGAAATTTATAAAATTAGCGGGAGCAGTTATGCTCCCGCTTTTTTAATGGTATTTTCGATACTAGCGGATAATATTAGAACTTCCGCTGCCATAAAAGTTGGATGTTACGACCTGATCGCCTTTGATAAGGGAGCTTTGAAATGGCTTTTCTCCAGGCAATGCCAGCCACCCACTGAGAATTAATGGGAAAGGATCGCCGGCACCGATCCACTCGCCACGGTAGAGGCGTGTCAGGTGGACGTGCGTACCTGTGGCAGCCCCGCCTTCACAGGAGGGGTGGCCGATCGGGTCATCGGTACCTACTAGTGTACCAACCGTAACCCTGTCCTTATTGGCAACGTGCATATAAAGCAGCACCCACCCCGTGGTATTTCCATTATCATCCAACAAATCCAGGGTGAGAACCCCATCGTTGGATCTGGTGACTAAGCCAGCTGCGGACGCCAGTACCCAGGCTATTGAAACTGCACAATCCGGCTCATCGGTATTAGGTGCAAAATCCAGAGCGCCAGGTGGAGTTCCTGTATTCCAATCATTATGCAATCCGCCAGTTAGAACCCATTCTTCACCTGGAGCAAATGGCAGTTCGAGAGTTGGGACCTGTAATCCATCCGGGAAAAGTGGTTCAATGGTTTGAGCGCACACATTGGGATTCCCGAACATTTTTTGATAAGTGGCAAGGAAACCATTTGGGCCATAAAGCGCAATTTCCCAATTTGACTGGCGGTAAAGCCGGGCAAATAGATATTGTAATGCCACAGTGCCCGCATTCAGATCGGGTGCGATACGGGCAGAGCTTCCATCTGTGAAAGTCAATTCGGTCATCGTGCCCTGCCGCCAGCCATAATAGCCCATATTCAAGAGTTTGGCAGCAAGTCCGAGTTCGAGAAAAAGACCATCATTATTCGGTGTGTCCAGCCCCAGTGGAAATTTTAATTCGGGTCCTGGTGGATTATCCAGTACCCAGTGAGAACGAAATTCAATGAATGCCAGCAGAAAATGGGGGTTGACAGAGGTATTTTCTGACACCTGTTTCACTATTTCTGATCCGGAAAATTGGTCGGTATCCACATTCTGGGTATAAGTGCTTAGCTTGCCATTTGCCTGATTTACAAAATCCTCAATATTGAAGTTTTTCCCGCAAGGTGAATTTACAATCTCGCTATCTGGTAAAAGAAATTGAGGGTAAGGCGGGTCTTCTGGCAATCTTGGAATTACAAGAAGTTGATTATAGGGCAATAACCCCTGGGCAGGCAGCGGTTGGGAAGATAGGATTTCATCCGGGGAGACACCAAAATGCGCGGATACAACAGCCAACGTATCCCCGGACCGTACATTATAAGAGACGAACCTGGAAGGGTCATATTCGAGTGGATTGTTTGAAGTGGGAATTGGTTGCGATATGGGAGTCTGAAGTATTTGTGAAGGAACGTTTTGGGTTTCATAAATACCTGGAGAACTTGTCCCAAATTGATCGGGGACTCCCGGTGAAGGTTTGAACGGAAAATTGCAGGCGGTGGAAACAATAATAATAAGAATAAGGATAAAAAGTATTGATTTGGGCAAGTGGTTTCCTTGGGTTTTATTGAAATCAATAATACAACGGATGATTAATTATACGGTTAATTTATTCAACCCAGACTTCTTTTTATAATTTGTGAGATTTACCCCCAAATATATTTTAACTCATCATTAGTAAATTTATCAGATAATATGGCTGGATATCCGCAAAAAAAGTGGGATTGAGAATTAATTAATCCTAAAATATTCGTTCCGAAACCAGAAGAAAGGTAAACTGAAAAGTGAATGTACTGAAATCAACTCATGACACTATTCTCCAATGATCTTCACCAGGATCCGTTTTCGGCGCATTCCATCAAACTCGCCATAGAAGATCTGCTCCCAGGTGCCGAAGTCCAGTTTACCTTTGGTCACCGCAACCACCACTTCACGCCCCATGACCTGGCGTTTAATGTGTGCATCCGCATTATCCTCGCCGGTGCGGTTATGCTGGTAGCCGCTGACAGGTTCATGGGGAGCCAGCTTCTCCAACCATTGATCATAATCATGATGTAGTCCGGATTCATCATCGTTAATGAAAACCGAAGCGGTAATATGCATGGGATTGACCAGCACAAGCCCTTCGGTGATTCCGCTCTCACGTAAACACTCCTCAACCTGGGAAGTGATGTTGAGAAAACCACGGCGGTAAGGTATGTTCAAAATCAGTTCTTTACGGAAAGACTTCATGCCAATCTCCTATTTACTTGTTTATCTATTTGATCACATTGATGATACTATCTGGATGAAGAAAAACATTGGCAATCGAAATTCGCAAGAGAATTAAAGAAAAACCCGGAAATATCAGTTCCGGGTTTAATTATAATAAATTTCTTTCTGGCAGAGTTCATCCAAATTAATCGCGTCTACGGCCGAGCAACAGGAAAGCGTAATACAAGACAGTAGAGACAGCCTGAATGGCAGCTGCGACATAGGTCCAGGCAGCCGCATCCAAAACCTTGTTTACACCGGTCATCTCGCCGCTGTACAACACTCCTGATGTTGCCAGCCATTCTTTTGCCCGTCGGGAGGCATCCAACTCGACCGGCAAGGTTATAACAGCAAATAATGCGGTTAAGCCAAACAGGAATACACCGATCCAGCCTATGGTTGTTCCTGTCTGACCGGCGAATAACATTCCTACAATAAAAATGATCGGACCCAGCCAGCTGCCGATCTGAACCGTAGGAACAAGGGTTGATCGCAGCGTCAACGGGCCGTAGTTCTCTCCATGCTGAATGGCATGCCCGGCTTCATGGGCAGCTATCCCGGCTGCGGCTACACTGTTCCCCATGAAAACATCACGACTGAGGTTTAGAGTCCGTGTGCGGGGATCATAATTGTCGCTGAGCATCCCGCCGGTTTCCGCTACCTTTAACTGACTGCAGGCCGTGATTATCAAGAATATAACGTGCCACCTGTGCACCACTAAAATTCGCATAGGTACGAATCTGCGAGTACTTTTTAAACGCACTTTGTACTTTCATTTGTGCCCAGAATCCAAGTATCAATGCAGGCAGAGCAAATAGAAAGTACAAACCATAACCACCGAACCCAATTGGGAAAAACATTTTCATTTCCTTTCAATATTAATACGCGAAACCCGGTTAATGAGTTTCAAATCAAACATAATCATTGTAAATTACAAATATCAGAAATACATTAGAGTGGAATATGGATCTTGAATAAAAATGCGTTCGGGAAATGAGAAGAATGAGTAATTGCGAAGAGAATAGAAAATAGAGAAACTGGAGAGGAATAAAAGAATCAATTCTGGCAATTTGGGGAATTTCGATATTCCTAACTTGAATATTTTATTTCTATCGTGTTCTGCGGTAGAATTAATCATTATTAAGGTCAAACGGGAGGGTATTATGCGGCGCTGGGCATTCTTTGTTGGTGGTTTTTTGGTATTCATTGGTTTGGTTTCCCTGGTAGAAGCCATTTGGAAAATTGACCTCGGAAAATTCTTTTGGCCATTAGTATTGATCATTGTTGGTATCTGGATCCTCGTCCGGCCGCCTATTCCTCATTGGTGGAACTGGGATTCACGCTTCGTGAATGAAACGAACCGCAGTGGAGAATGGTATGCCAGGGATGAAACGATCAATGGTTTTATCGGTGAAACAAATCTGGATTTCTCTCAAACCATTTTGCCGGATGGTGAAACCCATTATAAAATGAATGGGTTTGTCGGGGACATTAAAATCAAGACGAATGATTTAGTGGGGATAAAAGTTCGAGCACATTGTTTTGTGTCAGATGTTAATATTTTTGGTGAGGAAAGCAGCGGGGTTATGGCTCCTGCTGATGGCCAAACGAAGAATTATGACTTAGCCGCCAAAGAAAGTCATCCTGGACGTGAGTTATTTCGTTTGTGATGTCAAAGTTGTGCAAGCCTGATCATTTAGGATGATTTTCTCATGTTGATCTGTCCATTTTGTTTTGCTGAGTTCGAGGATGGTGTTTTGGATGATGACTTGCCAATCTGCCGGGAATGTAACCCTGAAGGACGGATGATCGAAGCTGAACCCATGGATTTATTTCTCCAGCGTTTTTCGAAAGTTGACCTCGACGCTGTTCGTGCTTCATGGTCAACAAGAATTGACATGTGGCAGGTGGAAAGAGCTCGAATTCTTGCTAATCTCGATAAACTATTAAGCAAATACTATCCTTGATATTTCGGTATAACGATTCCATTTGAAGATATTTCCAAAGATCTGAAATTTGGTTGTATTGATTTTGGAAATCCATCTGATTTCCGAGTAATAATTATGCCTTATTGGAAAAATAATACCTTGATCAATATTTTGGTGCTTGCGACCATATTTTCCGGTTGTAATGTGAAAAAAGCACCCGCTCAAGACCCAACCCGCTTAAATACGCCTGGCAATTTTCAAGCAGAATCAATTTATGGAACACGGTCTCCTTTGACGCAAGATTCTGCATCCATTGATTGTTTAGGTGACAAAAAATTGGAAACAGCGAAAGTGACCGACGTAATCGATGGCGATACCATCGAAGTTAATTTGAATGGAAAACTAGAAAAAATTCGATACCTCATGGTGGATACACCTGAAATGGAGGCTAAAGATCCCAAACCAGGACGTCTGGCAAAAGAATTTAATTCCAAAATGGTGGAAGGGAAAACAGTCTTCCTGGTTAAAGATACAACCAACCGGGACGACTTTGGGCGATTGCTTCGATTCGTAATAGTAGATGGTATTTTAGTTAATTATGAACTGGTTGGACAAGGATTTGCCACAACCTTCATCCGTCCGCCAGATTTGCTTTGTTCAAACGAGTATACTCAAGCAATGCTGAATGCATTCCAGGACAGGGTAGGAATATGGAAATCGGTCCTGGATAATGTAAACTCCAGCGGTAATAGCTGCCCTGATGGGTGTCTCCAACATGTGACAGGTTGTGAGATTAAAGGAAATATTTCCTTCGAGGGTGATAAAATCTACCATGCAAAAGACTCAGCAGACTATAACGATGTACAGATTACCACCAGTAAAGGGGAAAGATGGTTTTGTACGTTGGAAGAAGCAATCACTAATGGCTGGCGTCCAGCCCGCATAGACTAAGGATAATAAATTTATGACCATATTCCTTTCGAAATTATTACCACTCTTTTTTTATCCTGCCGGATTGGCTAGTCTTCTTTTGATCGCAGCGCTGCTGTTCTGGAAGAAAAAACGATTGGCCAAATTATTCATCCTTTTCTCACTGCTTGTCATTTTCCTGGGCGGTAACCGTTGGGTGAGTATGTCGATCGTTAGATCCCTGGAAGAACGTTATCCACCATTTACCGGAAATGAAAAAGCAGAAGTGATCGTGGTGTTGGGCGGAGGAACAGATATCAAACAATTTCCGCGACCGATGGTGGAAGTGAATGGCGCAGGAGATAGAATGATCTATGCAGCCCGGTTATTCAAAGACGGTATCGCAGACAAAATTATTTTAAGCGGCGGCACGATCGACTGGCAGGGAGAAGCTGAAACTACGCCTGCCAAGGACATGGCAGACCTGATGGAATTTATGGGTATTCCATCAAATGCCTTGATCTTACAAGGCGGATCAGCTAATACAGCAGAAGATGCTCAATTTTCCACATCGATCATAAAGGAAAATAACTGGCAAAAAGTTGTTCTGGTCACAAGCGCTTTGCATATGCCGCGTTCAGTTGCTTTATTCAAGAAATTGGGTGTTGAGGTTATCCCGGCACCTACTGATTATGTCATCACCGACCAGGCGTGGAAAGATCTGTTCTCATGGCAATGGGAAAATGTTTTGATCAATATTCTACCCACATCTTCCAGCTTAAAATCCACAACCAGCGCAATGAAAGAGTATTTGGGTATGTTTGTGAATTCGATCAAGGATTGAACAAAAACAAAATTTGAGTTTTCCTGCATGCTATAATTTATCTGGACTTACCTAATGACCATTTATCACCGTCAATTTTTGTTATACCTGAAGCAATGGATGGATGCTCTTCCATCGGTATCATTACAAGAAATTTGTCCCTCACCAAAAAATTCAGCAATAATATCAGTTGATGTGATCAATGGGTTTTGTTCAGAGGGCCCATTATCAAGTCCAAGAATACAAAAAATTGTCAAACCGATCACAAAACTCTTCAGCTTGAGCTGGGGGTATGGAATTAAGAACATTGTCCTGACTCAAGATACACATGAGCCGGACGCAGTGGAGTTTGGATCCTTTCCCCCACATTGCGTCAGAGGGACATCAGAAGCGGAGACTGTTCCTGAGTTCCAGGAATTGCCTTTCTTTTCCCAACTGATTATTTTAGAGAAAAACTCCATCCACTCTGGATTAAATACAGGATTGATGGAATGGATGGTTGACCACCCCAAAGTGTCAGATTATTTGGTTGTAGGGGATTGTACTGACTTATGTGTTTATCAACTTGCCATGCACCTGAGACTGGATGCAAACGCCAGACAGAAAAACAGGAGGGTAATTATTCCGGCAGAGTGTGTCGATACGTATGACATGTCTGTTTCCACTGCCGCAAAGCTTGGAGCAATGCCGCACGATGCTGAACTGCTCCACGCGATATTTCTCTATCATATGGCTCTTAATGGTGTTGTGATCGTCAAATCAATACTATAAGTTATTAATCAATTTTTTGAAAACATCGGCAAAAGGATTCCAAAATGAGTATCTTTGATGGTAAACGTCTGGATAACAATACGTTTAAACTGGACGCGGATCGTATGCGTAAGGGATGGTACACAGATAAATACTTTAGCAATATAGCCGAAATGTTAACAATCCTTTCAAAATCAGGCTATTGCTATAAGGGCAATTCTCCCCGATTGAAAAATATTGACCTGACAGAAGGTATCAGCTCAGGTGACCTGGAAGTGGAGATGCAGGTATTCACCCGGCGAAAGGGCACAACAATTGCGGTAGGGCTGGATAAATCGTTGGCTATGCTGAAGATGTGCACAGGATACTGGGATGACTACAAATTCATTGATACCTCTGGGAATTTGGAAGTATGGTCAGTGCATGATGGTGCTGTAATTCATGGAACTGGCGATCCCTTGGTGGTTGAGCCGGTGATGCGAATTCGGGGGAGGTACCGTGATTTTGCAATTTTAGAAACACCGATCCTGGGTGTACTTACCCGTTCGTCACGGGTGGCCACAAATGTATACAACACATTAATCGCTGCACGGGGAAAACCGGTTTTGTTTTTTCCGGCCAGGTTTGATCTGCACGAAGTCCAGGCAGCGGATGGTTATGCATACAATATTGCCGTTCAACGATTTAATATGGATTTTGCTGGTAAGCTTCGAACCTTCATCTCAACAGATGCCCAGGGCGACTGGTGGGGAGGTGAAGGCGGCGGAACGGTAGCCCATTCTGCGATCGCCTGCTTCTTTGGGGATACCGCTGAAGCGATGCTGGCTTTTTCGACTGTTCTTCCGATGTCCATTCCTAGAATTGCGCTGGTGGATTTTAATAATGACTGTGTAGGAGACTCCCAGGCTGTTGCCCGGGTGTTATTTGCACGATTCCGGGAATTGGTGGATGACGGCAACCTGGTTGAAGCGGAAAGATATCGGCTTTTTGGTGTGCGACTGGATACAGGAGGTACCCTCCGGGATGTGTCTGTTCCTATAACCGGGGACGCATCGCTGGATAATGGTGTTAATCCGCGTTTGGTATTTAACGTCAGAGATGCACTTGACCATGCCTGGGAATCCTGGGATCTACCGGAAAATTGGCACCAACGTGCTGAGGAATATTGTAGAAAGATAAAGATCGTCGTTTCAGGCGGATTCAAACCAGAAAAAATCGAACGATTTGAAAAACAAGGGGTTCCTGTGGATAATTATGCAGTAGGATCATCATTGTTTGAGAATCACGGATCAGCAGTCACAGATTACACCGCGGATGTTGTTCGAGTTAAAGTCCAGGGAGAATGGCTCGATCTGGCAAAAGTTGGAAGAAAACCTTGTGAAAATCCAGCATTGGAAAGAGTCTGGTAAATGTTTTTCACTTTTATTTTATGTCAATCATTTTATCGTTATGATAGTATTGTTTCTTAGATAGGATGCGATTTATTATGAATAATAAGTTCAAAGCAGAACCCCTCACCAACTTTAACCTTCCCCGCCGGATTAATCGGCTTGGGGAAATTACTTTTAATCTGTGGTGGATTTGGAACCCGGAAGCGTTCCGTTTATTTGCCATGATTGATAAGGCATTGTGGGAGCATGTTTACCATAATCCGCTTAATTTTTTGCGAACTGTTGAACGTTCCCGGTTGAATGCAGTTACAAATGATCGGTATTTTTTGGATGTATATGACCGAGTAATGCATAATTTTGACCTATACATGAAAGGTTCGAAAACCTGGTTCAAAGATACATATCCAAATAATTCAGATGATTTGATCGCATATTTTTCATTTGAATTTGGCTTGCATAAATCCATCCCGGTTTATGCAGGGGGGTTGGGAGTTCTTTCCGGGGATCATTTGAAAGAAGCCAGTGATCTTGGATTACCATTGGTGGGTGTAGGATTCCTCTACACTCAGGGTTATTTTTCCCAGCAGATCACTGAAGATGGCTGGCAGGAAGCACGAAATAATCCGCTGAAACTGGAAAATCTTCCAGTGATGCCGATCACCGATCAAGATGGAAAAAATGTAACGGTTACCATAAATCTTACCGGCCAAATCGTTTACGCCCGTTTATGGAAAGTCCAGGTGGGAAGGAATCCATTAATACTGTTAGATACGAATGTGGAAGAAAACTCACTAAATGACAGGCAGCTAACTGCACGCTTGTATAGTAATGATGTGGATCTGCGGATTTCACAGGAGTTAATCCTGGGGATCGGTGGTGTTCGGGCTCTCCGAGCTCTGGAGCTCAAGCCTACAGCGTGGCATATGAATGAAGGTCACTCGGCATTTTTAACCATCGAAAGAGTTCGGGAGTTAATGAGAGAAGGTTTCTCATTTAGTGATGCTTCAGAAATCGTACGCAAATCCAGTGTATTTACAACTCACACACCGGTCCCGGCAGGAAATGATGAATTCCCGTTATGGTTGATCGACAAATACTTCCCATACATCTGGCAGGAGTTGGGATTATCACGGGATCAATTCATTGATATCGCCCGAAACAGTAAAACCTGGGGTGGGGATACTTTCTCGATGCCAATTCTTGCCATGCATCTTGCCAACCAACGCAATGCTGTTTCAGAATTGCATGGTGAAGTTTCACGAAAAATGTGGCATTTCCTGTGGCCCGATAAACGGGAAGATGATGTTCCTATCTCACATATCACCAATGGTGTCCATACCGGTACATGGTTGGCCAGACGGATGAGAGTATTATTCGACAGGTATATGGGCTCGGACTGGCTTGAAAAGATAGACGATCATACGTTATGGGAAAATATAGAAAATATACCGGACAATGAGTTATGGGTCGTTCGCCGTCACTTAAAGCGCAAACTTGTCGCTTATATAATGGAACGGTCCCGCCAAAATTGGATAACAACAACCATTCACCCGGTTCAGATCATTGCCGGGGGAGTTCTGCTCGATCCTTATGCCCTGACAATTGGTTTTGCCCGCCGCTTTGCTACATATAAGCGCGCAAATCTCATCCTACGGGATACTGAACGGATTCTGAAACTAATTAACAAACCCAACCACCCCGTACAGATCATTTTCGCAGGAAAGGCACACCCGGCCGATGAAGCAGGAAAACTGATTCTCCAGGAAGTTTACCGGACAGTGAAGAATGCCCGGAACGGCGGACGTTTGGTATTCCTGGAAGATTATGATATGAATATTGCACGCTACCTCGTCCAGGGAGTGGATATCTGGTTGAATACCCCCAGACGTCCTAATGAAGCATCTGGAACATCTGGAGAAAAAGCAGTCCTAAATGGTGTGCTCAACTTTTCTGTACTGGATGGCTGGTGGCGTGAAGGTTTTAATGGTAAAAATGGCTGGGCAATTGGCGACGATGCCGAATACACCAATTCAAACCTCCAGGATGATGCAGATGCCAACTCACTTTATGACACTCTTGAAAATGAGATCATCCCGATGTATTATGATGAGCGCAGTGGAGATAACCTGCCAGTAGAGTGGATTGCCAGGATGAAAGAATCAATTCGAACAATGGTACCGCAATTCAGCACCCGTAGGATGGTCAAAGAATACATGAACGAAATGTATTTTCCTGCGATCCAATCATCACAGGTGAAGGAAAAACCTACGAAGAGTACACCCTCTAAGGGAACATCAAAGAAGGTCAAGGTCTGATCATATGGAATGGCTCTTTTCAAGTTCAGCCTGGTTTGGAGCTATTTTTGTCTTCTTCATGCGTGTTTTGGACATGGCATGCGATACCCTGCGTGTCCTATTTGTTGTCAGAGGCAAGAAAAAGCTATCCTGGGTATTGGGATTTGCGCAATCTGCAATTTTCATTGTAGCGATCAGTAAAGTCTTAACAAATTTGGATAATCCATTGACGGTCATCGGCTATGCAGCAGGTTTTGCTACAGGGAATGTGATTGGTATGTATATTGAAGAGCGGTTGGCCATTGGGCATACATCCATCCGTGTTGTCAGTTCCCACCGCGGAACGCTGGTGGTGGAGAAGTTGCGCGAGGCTGGTTTTGGGGTGACAGAGATTCCCGCTCGTGGCAAAGACGGCATGGTGACTGTCCTCAACCTGTCAGTCCAACGTAAAGACATAGATCGGGTCGATACGATCGTACTGGAAACAGATCCCGATGCATTCATCACTACAGAAGATATGCGGCCTTTGCGGCGTGGTTTCTGGCGTTCATAATAACAGACCCTTCCCTCGAGGAGAGTAATTGTCTGGGGGTAGAGAACAAGTGTAGCCATTCAAATTTCAAATTCGCCACTACTGGCGAATTTTCTTTTATAAGGAAATTAGATATGTGATTATTTTATAAAATTAGTAATTAGTGCTTTAATTAGATAAATACTAATTACCCAACAGGTGAGGCGCTATGTCAAAATACGATCTTAAGTCCCTGAATTTGCCGAAATTAACCGGAACACCGCTAAAGCTATTTGCAGCCGCAGTAGAAAAACCTGCCCTTCGGGGTGCATTGATGCCCGGGTTGCTCGTGAATGGCGGAATACCGGATTTGCGTCACTTAACCCTTGAGGAAGTGCCAACCTTTTATCCATTTGTTCAACCTCAAGACCACATCCACCCGCAGGAATTCAAGGCTGATAAGGAAGGTAAACCCAAGAACTTTCCCTTCCGAACAATAACCGATTACGCCAATGCTTACCGCAAGGGAGAAACTACACCTCTTGAGGTTGCAGAAAAAGTGCTGGCAGCCATTGAACAAAGTAAAAATTCGACACCAGACCTGAAATTATTCATTGCGGTCTACCGCGAGGATGTCTTGAAGCAGGCGAAGGAATCCACCGAACGATATGCACGGCATAAGCCCATCAGCCTCCTTGATGGTGTCCCCATAGCTGTAAAAGATGAAGTGGATATGCTTCCTTACCCGACCACCGTGGGTACACGGTTCATGGGAAAGGAACCTGCCAAACAGGATTCGACTGTTGTTGCCCGTCTGAGGGAAGCTGGAGCTTTACTGGTCGGGAAGACGAATATGCATGAGATCGGTATCAACCCGAATGGGTATAACGATACCTATGGTGCTGTTCGAAACCCGTATGACCCTGCTTGTGATCCGGGAGGAAGCTCCAGCGGGAGCGCCGCAACAGTGGCTGCGGGGATAGTTCCGGCTGCCATCGGTGCAGATGGTGGAGGATCGATCCGTATTCCGGCATCCTTATGCGGATTGGTCGGGCTAAAATCCACATTTGGACGCATCAGCGAGTATGGTGCGGCACCATTATGCTGGAGTGTGGGGCATTTGGGACCGTTGTCTGTCAGTGTTGAAGATACTGCCCTGGTATATTCTGTGATCGCCGGGGTGGATGAGAAGGACTTGAATACTGTACGTCAACCGGCAGTAACACTAAAGGACTGGAATAAAGGGGACCTGAATGGGATTACAGCAGGAATCTATCCGGAATGGTTTGAACATGCAGATCCCGAAGTTGTAAAAGTAAATTATGAACTAATCGAAAAATTAAAAGTTCGTGGGTTGAAAGTAATGGAAATTGAAATACCAGAACTGAATGCCACCCGGGTCGCCCATGCAATAACCATCTTATCTGAGATGGCGATTAGCCTGAAAAAGTTCGCAGCCCAACGTCAACAACATGGAGCCGCAGTACGATTGTCACTTGTCATTGGTGAAGTGCTTACGGCGATGGACTATCTGCAGGCTCAAAGAATGCGGACCAGGGCTATGGATCATTTTGATGCCATATTTTCCGAAGTGGATATTATATTGACACCTGCCACTGCCAAAGCATCGCAACCGATCTTATCCGGAGGATTGAATGGCGGTTGGTCTGACCTGTCTTTGGATACAGAAATGATGCGGTTCATCATTCCGGGAAATCTACTGGGCTTGCCGGCGATCAGTTTCCCCAGTGGGTATGATTCCAGAGGAATGCCAATAGGAATGCAGGCGATTGGACGCCACTGGGAGGAATCACTGCTATTAAGGACAGCTTATAATGCTGAACAAGTTGTGGAGAGAAAACTGCCTAAGATGTTCTTTGGATAGTTTAACTGCCCATCTGCAAATAGAGATTTCCTCGCTGCAAAATATTGCTGGTCTTTTTCTTGCACCCAACCCTGTGTTAAGGAGTGCTCATGAAAAGACCATCCCCATTTAGATATCTTTTGCTCATCATCCCGGTTGGGCTTGTCATCCTGTTAGCGGGGGTCCTGCGGACCCAACTCGCCCGCATGGCAGGGGTAACCACACCTGTAGCACCAGTAGTTGAAACCGAAATTGATTCAACGCCTCTACCTCCAGAGGAATTGGCAGCATTCCAGAAATCAGTGGATGCAGCAGTAGAAAAGCTTCAGCAGGCTGATCCCGGTTTTTCTGTTTACAACCCGAAAGTCAATAATGTCGAATTAGCAGAAGATGGATCAACAGCTTTGGTCTGGCTTGAATCCTATGATCCGGATTCGGGAGAATTATTAGCCCGCGAACCCGAACTGGCAATTGCAAAAAGCAACCCGGCAGGCCAAAAGGGAACTGGAGATGAATGGGGAATCACCTTACCATATGATCCAGCTTATGAGACTGCGATTGGAAAGATGCCTTCCGGTTTGATGGGAAAGGACCTCGTTCAGCGTTACCAGGAAAAATATGCCCAACCAAAAGTGACAGCCAAATTCGGTGGGTATTATCTCCCATGGGCAGGTGGAGTATCGAAGAAACTCACCTGGAGCCTCGGACATAAATCTTGTGCCGGATCTGATTGTAAATATGCATTCGATTTTGCAGATGGCAGCATGTTCCCAATCCAGGCAGCCAAAGGTGGAAGTGTTTTCGCCGCGCAATGGACATGTAATAATGGATCAACCAAATGCACCAACTACCTGATCTTGCAGGATAACAGCACCACACCCGTTTCTTACCAATTGTATTATCACCTCGCCAATGGTTCCATTCCAGCAGCTTTACGAGTGAAAGGTGCCCGGGTAAACCAGGGACAATACATTGGCAACGTGGACGATACAGGTTATAGCACTGCCAACCATTTGCATTTTATGGTGCATACCAACAGCTATGGCTACTGGGGTGCATCAGTTGATATCACTTTTAAAGACGTGGATATCAATTATGACCCGGTAACCAAAGGTGGCCGGCCGCGTATGACATACGAAGCCAGCCAGTATGGTGGGCAGGGTCGGAATAATTATGTTTCCGGAAACAGGCCGGCAAATGCTCCAACTGGCAGCCTGACTGCTCCAACACCTGGTCAGGTATTCACATCCAATAACCTGGTGGTAAGCGGCCTGGGTAAGGATGATAAAGGAATAGTAAAAGTCCAGGTGATTGCCAATTATGATAATGCATGGCATGAGGTTGGAACACCAGCTACATCAGCAAAATTCTCCATCCCCATCGATATGTGCGCAGCCGGTAAGGAAATGCCGGATGGACCTATCATCCTGGCTGTAAACCTGTTTGATGTGGAAGGAAACCAATCTTATGGCAATGTAGGTTTCCGCGGGATCACCAAGAATTTTCCATGCAAATCTGCACCGGTACAACCAACGTGCGTACCCACTGCAAACCAGGTTGCATTATTCAATCAACCCAATTACACCGGAACTTGTAAGGTCTTCAGTGCCGGCGACTACGGAAATCGGTCATCAATGGGGAGTTTCTCTGGCAATGATGCAGTTTCTGTCCTCATCGGTAATAATGCTCAAGTGACGATCTGGGCAAAAGCCACCTATACCAACCGTAGTGAGACCCTTGTCTCCTCAGACCCTGATTTGAGGGACAACCTCATCAACCGTGGAGCTTTCAATTCGTTCAAAGTAAAGACGCTTACCACCCTTGCAGCCACCCCGGTGATCTCGTACCCAACCAGCGGGGTCAAGTTGACAAGTAATGATAGTATCACTCTGTACTGGTTGAATGGAGGTTGGGCGGATGAATTCCAGGTGGTGGTTAGTGGTAACAATGGATTTACTACTCGAACTTCCAATTGGTCATCGGCGACTTCATTTAGCCTGGGGAGTTTACCCGCTGGAAGTTATAGTTGGAATGTGAAAGGTCGCAATACAGCCAATAACTCAATATCTGCGTTAGCGAGTTCAACATTTATTGTTACAGCAGCGCCGGCTATTACTGAGACACCTTTATCAGCTCCTTTTACCGATACCATTGAATCTGGTGTTAATAATTGGAAAGCAACCGGTTTATGGAAACAGACCACAACTAAATCCAGCAGCGCCAGCCATTCATGGCTGTATGGTGAAACAATCAGTTCCGTTCTTCAATACAATACCGGCGTCATGGGATCATTGACATCTCCGACTCTCCGAATCCCGGAAAACGGTTATTACCTTCACTTTACTTACCGCTATAACACCGAGAGTGCAGAAAAATACTGGGACAAACGGATGATCCAAATTTCCAAGGATGGTGGACCATTTACGGATGTTTACCAGCTCGGAGATGATCCAATCAATACCTGGTTACTAAGCCCGGCGATCGATCTAAGTGTGTATGCGGGAAGCAATATTCGTATCCGTTTCCATTTCAATACGGTAGATAATACGTTGAATTCCGGTGATGGCTGGTATGTGGATAATATCCAGGTGGATCGAAGTGGTCCAGCTGGAGGCTGCAACGAACCCAGCCCGAATAATTCCATCGCTGAAGCACAAAGCATAACGGGAAGTGCAACAGTAACCGGTGATATTTGCTCATCCGGTGATGTGGATTATTACAAATTTACTGCTGCCGCCGGACAATCTTTAACCATGGATATTGATGCCAAATCCAATGGCTCAGCGCTTGATCCATACCTTTATTTGATAGATCGCAATGGGAAGACTGTACTTGCTGAGAATGATGATGAAGCAGCCCAGGAAATTAAAGACTCCCGCATCTTCTATAAAATACCTGCAGATGGAACTTATTACCTGAAAGTAAAAGCCTGGGACAACCCGATGGTGGGTGGAAGCAATTACTTTTACACTTTACGGATCTATAGTGATCCTACCGTTCCGACAGCGACCATTAGTTATCCGGGGAATTCAGTTAAATTGCCCAATGGTCCAGTTAATATTCGGGTGAATGCTGCAGATAACCCGGGTGGCAGCGGGATCAGCCATGTGGCCATCTTCTGGCATAACCAGGATTGGAACACAGGAAAATGGACAAAGGTCGGTGAAGATTGGAACGGAACAGACGGCTGGAATGTAGTCTTTGATACCTCCAAAGAAACATACGGTACCGGCGGGGCAATCTATGCCCAGGTCTTTGATGGTTCAGGGAATTGGACTGGAACTGCCAGCTTTGACCTGACGACTGATCCCAACCAGCTTCCACCGCCAACACCCACCTCAGCATTATTACCACTTCCAGCAGAATCTGATATCAACACGATACTTCTGCAGTGGAATGCAACTGAAGCAGGTTCCGGGATTGCCGGATTTGAATTCCAGGTACAAGAAAATGGCGGAACCTGGATCGATTGGCAGCCGGTAAATGGGGTGAAACCAGCGGATCGCTCTGCATGGTTTATAGGTGTTCCCGGTAAAAACTATGGATTTAGGGTGCGCGTGGTTGATGGAACTGGTGCAAAAGAAGAATACCCATCCATTGCGGAAGCAGTTATAAAACTTAAAAGAATGCACGACAGGAATCGATAGTTTTGAGGTGGACAACATTGCCACGACAGCCAAGAGTATTCCGACAAATACTGATCGGCAAACACGGACATTCTGCGGACAGAATGATGAAGATTGGGCAAAGTTTTCACTGCAGCCTGGTGAAATGTTCTTTTTCAATGCATTGCCTTTATCCCCGGCCGATGCTGTCGTTTTGACTATTTACGATGCTGCAGGCAATCCGCTGGCGGAACAATTCCCAACCCAATTAGGGCAACCGAGCGTTTTGCGGTGGGTTGCTCCGGATAACCAGACGTATTACTTGAAGATGCGCAATTTCAACCCATTGATAGCCGGGGATGGAGTCAGTTATCAAGTATGGGTCGATCAGGGAATCAGGGTTTACCTCCCCATGGTATTGCCGTAGTAAAAGTTCCCCTTAAATGTTGAATAACGAGGTGGCCTGCTTATCCGGACCACCTCGTTTTGATTTGATAAAAAATGAAAAAAACAAATTCATAATTTTATTGAGATTTGTCAACTTTTATAAACAATTAGGATAAAGGATGCAGTAATCTCAAATAATGTAACAAAATGAATGAACATCGAATATCAAATACCTTCAGTATGGTAAAATTTCTTACTCCAAAAAGGAATAATAATCCGATTTAATGAACAAACGCATCTTTTCTTACATCGCTCTGGCAGCCGGAATTCTTTCCCTCACATTGTCTGCGTTCTTTGTCCGTTGGGCAGATGCGCCAGCTCCTGTATTTGCTTTTTACAGGATGGGGATTGGCGGATTGCTGATCACACCCTTATTCCTTAAGGCGGGACCATTGAAACAGATCCCGGCGAAAAAACTCCTACTTTTACCCATCTTAGGCGGTTTATTCACAACTGTCGACCTGACATTGTGGAACACCGGTGTGCAATCCACCACCATCGCCAACGCCACCCTGCTCGGAAACACTGCACCAATATGGGTTGTTTTATCGCTCTGGATCATTTTCAAGCAGAAATTTACCAATAAATTCTGGATAGGATTGTTCCTGGCTTTGGTTGGAGCTGCCATCGTGCTCGGCTATGACTTCATCAGGAGGCCTCATTTTGGAGTGGGTGACAGCCTGGCATTGCTCTCAGGTATGTTTTATGGCGGATACTATCTGGCTACCCAATATGGCCGTAAGAATTTGAATGTCATCCCTTATTTGTGGGTGGTTTCGGTGACTGCATCAATTTGCCTGTTGATCGTCAGCCTGGTGATGGGTTATTCGATCACCGGATACTCCACACAATCGTACCTGGCTTTTATAGGTGCAGGGATTGTTGTCCAGTGCATTGGTTATGTAGCGATCGCTTATGCACTTGGACACCTGCCAGCTTCGATCGTGGCTCCAACTTTTGATCCTCCAACCGGTTTTTTCTGCATTACTTGCTATTGCAATGTTTAATGAACAACTGCTGCCAATCCAGTGGTTAGGGACGGCAGCAGTTCTATCTGGTATTTACATGATCAACCGCAGCAATGATCCAATAAAAGCACCCGTTTTGGTTGAAAAATAATTATGCAGTTGATTTATTAGCTTCGAATAAAATGCGGAATGTCATTTGGAATGGGAAGAGATATTTCCACGATCCCCATATATTTTTCTCCATCCATAACCGGTGCCTGGTAAATTAATTTCTTGTGACCATCCTTCTCGATCGTATATACGTTTACTCGTGGATGATCGATCAAATCTTTGAGCTTGGATCCGACCTGGTTCCGGATGACAATCCAGTACATTTTTTCCGATTAATTTTTCTCCACCGTCCTTTGAGAACACCTCAATGGATGCAGAATTCATATCACGAATAATTCCGTTGGCATCACAATAAGTAACCGCCACTTGAATGCCATCCATCCAGTTGATGTTTTTCTCTAAACTCATATTTTCTCCATGTCTTTATAATAGTAAAGTAGCAGTCATTGATACCTGATATTTTTTTCTTATTCTGTTTGACACCATACATGGATTGGTCGGCAGCTTTTAATGATTCATTCAGCGATTCACCTTTTTCGGTGATAGCTGTCCCAAGTGAGATACCGATAGGTGAACTATTGATGGTGAATAATGAAGTGGCAAACCTGGAATTGATCCGCTCGGTCACTCTTGCCAAAGTGTCCACATTCGCACCTGGTAACAGGGCAGAAAATTCATCTCCACCGATCCTTGCAACTACATCCCCGGCTCTAAAACATGAACGGAAAATCGAGGCAGCCTGAATGAGTAATTGATCTCCAACTGCATGACCATATGTATCGTTAATATATCTTAAGACCGTCCAGGTCCGCCATAATGGTACCAATTGGATAGTGCCTGCCACGTTCCAGCCGGATCATTTCTTCCTCGAAATAAAGCCTGTTATAAAGACTGGTTAACTGGTCGTGGATGCTCAGGAAGCGAAGCCTCTCTTCGTTTTCCTTAAACTGTGTAATGTCCTGGCCAACATATAGTACAAGCTTGTTTTTCCCAAGATCATTTCGCTGGAAAACAAGTGACCGAAAACTGATCCATTTCGGATCACCATGCAAATTAATTAACCTGAATTCTGATTGGATTACATCATTGTCTGGAATCTCTGATAATCGTAAATTGTGTTTTGTAAAAATTTCCTGATCAGGCGGGAAAACTCTGCCACGCATGAAGGCCAGTCCAAGGTGGAGCATTTCTTCACAGGTAACACCGAAAAAATCTGAAAATTCCTGGTTCACATAATTAAACGAATCTGTCTCAACATTAATCAGGCATAGCAGGTTAGGGAGTTGTGTCCAAAACTTCCTGGACTAACCTGGAACCCTCTTCGAGTAACCGGGTTCGCTCATTTACCCGCAATTCCATTTCAGATCTCATCAGATTTACACAAGTCACCATTTGATTAAAGGATCTGACAATTCCTGCAAGTTCCGGGTTTGATGGTTCAGGAATGTATTCTTCAGTCGGGACTTCTTTTTCTGCAATCTGGATGGCTTTTTCGCGAATGGAAAGTATCGGTTTTCGAATCCTCAAATTATAGATCAGCAGTCCGACTACCAAAAAAAATACAGGAGCGAGGATGAGGATAAGAATTTCAGGCAAAGAAGCTGTAGGAGGATTATTCATTTGGGTTCTTTAGCCATTCATAGAAGCAATTTCGTTTTTCCATTGTAAATAAATACTGCCTTCACCTAAATATCACAAGTTTCCCTAATCGAAACCTTCAGAGAGTTCTTCAAAACGTAGTTGCTGTTGAAATAATTTCAATAGGATAGTAATACCAATATTACATATTAATCCACTATCCGCCAACTGGTTGATGTAATTTGATTGTACTTTATTTTATTAAATTGATTGTAAATGGAGGATAAATAATACTTTAATATGAGCTAAACATCCAGTCGATAACCAACACCTCGTACAGTGATGATAAAGCGAGGATGCCGGGGATCGATTTCAATGATTTTTCTCAGCCAGCTAATATGGACATCCAATGTACGAGTGTCCATTGTATATTCGGTTTCCCAGATATCTGTAAATAGTGCATTCCGTTCTATCACTTCTCCGGAATGGTCCATTAGGAATTTCATGAGCTTGAGGAGATAAGGCGTCAACTTTCCGCTATTATTCATACATCTGATGCGTTTATGTTCCAAATCCAGCCAAATGGGACCCTTATGGATTACATCCTTACCCTGACCTGGCAGCAGCGGGTTGATTCGGTTGACCAATTTTTGGATGGTGAAAGGAAGGGCTAACGTGACCACTTTCCCGGAAGTTCCATTATTTTCCTTATCATTTTTTTTATTTACACCAGGAGGACTGATGATTATGATAGGGATATCATCCATTTTATCCTGGAGCGATTGACAAATTCGCTTCCCGGAAGTCCTTAATGATTCTGCATCAATGATTATTATATCCGGATCGATTTCAATAAATTGATCAAGTGCAGCTGTCCCGTTAGGAACGCTAAACACATTAAAGTCCCGCTTCTTTAGCCCCGGGCCAAAAGATCGATGTCGATTTCCTTCTATCAGTAACAGTCTGGCGATCAATTTAATATTCCTGATTATAAACAAATTATTGGTTACTTACTATTTGAATCCCCCCGTAAACATTCTTCCTAATTGTCCTATCAAGTGTCATGGCGAAACTCAAATAATTAATAGGCTCAGGATTATAAGGGTTTCATGATTATACCTTAAATTGATGAGGAATCATTAATTCTATTATTACATTTCTTTAACAATTGGCAGAATTGTTAAAGAAATTCATTTGTACATCAGATCTCTCTTCACGGAAGATTGGATTCCAATTAATTAGAAATTTCCCGGAATTGCTCCATGTTCATTAAATTATTATTGTGATCAATGAATGGTATGATTAATTATTACCGCTCAATATAATATTCAGTTGCACCGACTCTTACTGCGTGTTAAAATTGATTTGGAGGTTTGGATGGGCAAAATGGTCGAAGTAGTCATTGATAGCTTGAGGGTCAGCTTAACCAATGCCCAACGGGTTCTGATTTTACATGCAAAAAATGAAGACAGGTATCTTCCGATCTGGATAGGACCGTACGAGGCGGAAGCGATCACCATCATTTTGCAGGAAGTTGAGGTTTCCCGACCATTAACGCATGATCTCCTAAAAAATGTATTTTCATCGTTACACGCAAAATTGATCCAGATCCAGATATTCTCCCTGCTGGACAATGTATTTTTTGGCAAAATTATCACAGAAATAGGGGATGAGATCATTGAGATCAATTCCAGGCCATCGGATGCCATTGCTCTTGCAATCAGGGCGCATATCCCTATTATGGTGGATTATGATATTCTTGAGCAGGCTGGAATAAAACCGGAACCAGCAGTACTTGACGAGGATGCAGAAAGCACGGGGGAACCTGATCAACCTCCACTGGATCAACCCGCAGAAAAACGGCTTTCAATCTTTGAAGATTTCATCAGTAAACTGGATCTGGATGAGGGAGCTGAGCCCGATACGGATGAACCGGATGATAACCCGGATGAAGGCCCGGAAAAAGATATCTAGATTTAAACAACCGCTACTAACTACAATTTAAAAGTCCCATTCCATTGGAGATGTTCATGCAAGATTATCCTGACCAAGAGACTGAATCTTCCGCTGAAACTCAAACTATGCCTCATAATCGGGATGCAGAAGAATCTCTCCTGGGTTCCATCCTGATTAATCCTGAAGCGATCTATGATATTGTCCAATTCATTGAAGCAGATGATTTTTACATCCATCGCCACCGTTGGATATGGACAACTTTTACACGCCTGATCGAAAACCGGATACCCATTGATTTACTCACAGTGACAGAGGATCTGGCTGCTCAGGACCATCTGATGGAATTAGGCGGGCCTGCTTACTTAACAGCACTTATCTCCAAAGTTCCCAGTGCACTCAACGTGGAATCATATGGACATATTATTGAAGACCATTCGATCCGGCGAAAACTACTTTCTGCGGCAAATGATGTTGCCCGACTGGCTTATAACCAGGAAAAGCAGCTGAATACAGTTATCGATGATGCTGAAAAATCAATATTTGCGATCAGTGAAAGGCGGGTGAGAAATGACCTGCAGCCCATCCGCTCTGTCCTGAGCAAATATTTTGACCATATCGAAGAACTTGCCAAACGCAGTGATGAATTCTTCGGTGTTCCCACTGGATTAACCGATCTGGACCGCCTTTTGGGCGGGCTGCAGAAATCAGATCTATTGATCCTTGCCGGGAGACCAGGTATGGGTAAAACCGGTTTCCTGCTGGGTGCTGCCAGGACAGCAGCGTTAACTCATAAAAAACATGTTGCCATCTTTTCGCTGGAAATGTCAAATGAACAGTTGGTACAAAGGCTTATCTCTCAACAGACAGGTATAGAATCACAGAAGTTACGGGCGGGAAAACTGAATGAAGATGAATGGCAGCAATTTGCCCAAGCGGTTGGTGCCCTGAGCAATACAACAATTTTCCTGGATGACACTCCAGCGATCACCCCCCTTCAAATGCGGACAAAATGCCGCCGGTTGCATATGGAGCATAATCTGGATTTGATCGTTGTGGATTACCTTCAACTGATGAGCGGAGACACCCGTACAGATAATCGTGTACAGGAGGTTTCTTACATATCGCGTTACTTGAAAGTATTAGCCCGGGAATTAAACGTACCAGTGCTCGCTGCAGCACAACTTTCGAGGGCTGTTGAGCAGCGTTCTGATAAACGGCCAATATTATCAGACTTGCGTGAATCAGGCAGTTTGGAACAGGATGCGGATATTGTGATGTTCATCCACCGGCCGGATGCCCTCGATAAAAACAGCTTAAAACAGAATATTGCTGAATTGATCGTTGCAAAACATCGTAACGGCCCCACACATTCGGGAATTCAGGTAATATTTATGTCTCATCTGGCAAAGTTTGAGAATGCAGCAACTTATGTTCAGCCAGGATAATTTTGCCTAATGAGTGTCAATAAGCCTTCAGCAAAAAAATTTCAGGGATTCCCGGCGGGAGTCACTCCGCTTACGGAGTTTCCCGAATCTTTTTTCGTTGACCTTCTGCCTGTAATTGACGATCTTGCTGAAATGAAGATCACACTTTATGCTTTCTGGTATATCCAACAACTGGAAGGCGATATACGCTGTATGAAGTTGTCGGAAATGCGGAAAGACACAGTCCTTAAAAGAAGCTCTCAATCAGCCCGGCGGGATGGATAAATATGATGATACTCTGGATAATACTCTCGCAAAAGCTGTTGACAGGGGATCTTTATTGATGGTGGATGGGAAAGATAAAAAGGACAGGTATTTTTTCATAAACACAACCCGCAGTAAGGCCATTATCGATGGATATGAAAAAGGCCAATGGGATCTGGATTCTTCCGCTCAACAGCAGATTGTGGGTCTTGATCTGAACAAACCGGATGTATATAAACTCTATGAGAACAATATTGGACTGATAACACCATTGATCGCAGAACAACTAAAGTCGGCCAGTGATGAATATCCCCTGGATTGGATAGAAGATGCCATCCGGATCGCAGTTGAAAATAACGTCAGGCGCTGGTCCTATATTGCCAGAATTCTTGCATCATGGAATGAACGAGGGCGTAATGGTAAAAATTGATGAGACCATCCGTAAAGTAGCCGCAGGAATCAGGCCGGTAAATGATTCCGGGGAAAAGAACAAAGATCTCCTGCTTGAAAATAATCTCCAAGACTATGGTGATCCGAACTGTCCCATTTGCCACGGGATAGGTTTTTACCGGAGGGAATTGCCCCTTACTGATCCGAACTTCGGTAAAGTGGAAATCTGCATATGCCGTCAGGAAGAGGTAACCAGAAATGCCCACAGTAAGCTATACAAATTTGCCAACCTGGAATCATTACGACAATTCACATTTGATTCATTCAAGCCGGATGGCAAAGATGGAACATTAAACGAGCCTGAAGCGCTTTCTCTGGAAGGAGCATTTAACAGTTGCCGTAGTTTTGCCGGGCATCTGGATGGCTGGCTATTGATCACCGGGCAATATGGCTGCGGAAAAACCCACCTGGCAGCAGCTATTGCCAATCAAACCGTCTCCCTGGGAATTCCGACGCTATTCTTAACATCTCCAGACCTTCTGGATTGGCTGCGGTTTGCATACACAGATCCGGATACTACATTCGAGCAGCGGTTTGATGAGATACGCACCATTCAACTCCTTATTCTGGATGATTTTGGAACCGAGAATGCCACTCCATGGGCGCAGGAAAAACTTTTCCAGATCCTCAATTACCGGTATCTGAATCGACTGCCTCTAGTGGTCACTACCAATCATGATTTGGAATCAATTGAAAAGCGAATACAATCCAGGCTGCAAGATCCTGAACTGGTCCAAAGAATTTTTATCAATGCACCTGATTACCGCAACCCGAAAGCAATGGGGGCACATTCAGAGTTATCTTCATTAAACCTGCACCTCAGCCGGACATTTGAATTTTTTGATCCCAGAAAAGATGACAAGTTAACAGCAGTAGAACAATCAAGCCTTGAAAAAGCGCTGAAAGCAGCACGAAAATTTGCTGAGACACCCAAGGGTTGGTTGATAATTACCGGAAAATACGCGACAGGAAAAACTCATCTGGCAGCCGCGATAGGGAATTATCAGTCATCTAAAGGATTTCCACCATTATTTATCAGTGTACCGGATCTGATGGATCATTTGAGAGCAACATTTCATCCGGAAAGCCGTGAAACTTATGACCAAAGATTTGATGAGATACGCACAACACCGCTATTAATTCTTGACGATTTAGGCGGTCAGAATCCATCCGCTTGGGTAAAAGAGAAACTTTACCAGCTATTTAATTATCGGTATTATTCCGAATTACCTACAATTGTGACCACTTCAGTACCATTGGATAAGTTGGATGAAAGATTGCTTACCCGCATTTTAGACCGCCGGTTGTGCAAGCTTTTGGAACTCAATGTGCCGTCATATAACCAGGTTGAAGATACAAGTCGAAAACCGCGAAAAACTGGCAACCGAAGAGAAGGTACTATTAATTATTAGCGGGAATCTTCCAGAGATTAAGGCTCAATACCCTGATATATTTTATTTCCAAAGGCAATAAACATCACTTTTCCCGGATTGACAGCAAAAGCTGTGGCGGTTTTTCCATTCAATTTGAATGGATCTCCAGTTTGCATGGATAGTTTTTTCTGAAGAGTCATCCGCAGAGAAAAATGATACAGACTTTGCCCGGTAGCATCCAGGAGGTAGATGGATGGATCGGGTGGTTGGCTATACTGCAGTTGGGTAAAAGTTGTGTTGGGTACAACCACCGGTTTCTTTTCGCCGCCATTCACAGTGATCACATAGGGAATCGGGTCTTTGCATTTTGTCGGTGAACCTAAAATATCACTATAAAGACAACTGGTCATATGTCCATCCTGATGGAGCATATACAAGTCGTTGCCGTTTACAGAGAAATCCAGTGCATCCTGCATGGGTGGATTACCTGCATCAAAGAAATTGTATGGTTTGTTGATGAATGCACCAATCCCGCCCAAATATACCCAAACCGAATTGGATTCGATATCCATAACATAAAGCCGACCGCCATCCAGCGTGATCGCTTTCACTTTTCCCCAACCGGAATCGGGAGGTGTAAGTGTCATTGAAGTTGCCATGACTCCCGGTCCGCAATATACAATATTTCCTCGCCCATCCAATGCGACTAAACTGGCATCAAGGGAATTGCCTTTAGGAACCAGAGTAATATCTACAAATGGATCGACAATGTAAGAGCCGAAGGGTCCAGGTGCACACCTAAACGTGGGGTCCATTTCAAACCCTTTTCCTGTCAAAATTGCCCTTAGCACCTGTCCGCTGACGCCATCGAGCATATAAATATCTGTGGAGGTAGAAACGATCTGGGTGATATTCACAGCTGGCGGTAATCCATCCACGATGGCTGGGATGAATTCAATTCTCGCTACTCCTCCGAGATCATCCAGTACATTCTGAGCTTGCGATCGGAGGGCAACGGCCTCATCACTTTTACCGTATTTTTCCGCCTTATCCAATAAAACTATCGCGCTTTCCCAGGATTTTCGTTGTTCTGCTGGTGTTTGGTTTTTTCCGATTTGGGAAATCGTCGTTTTTGCCTGATTGAAATAATAATCAAACTGGCTGGTTTTACCCCGGGTTAGGTACATGCTCGATGCAGCCACGACCACGATCAATGGTATCGCTATGGAGATGAGGATCATGACTGGATTTGAAAGGGCAGGCAGTTTGAATCCACCTTCAGGTGTGATGTAGTCCAAAGCCTGGTTGAATGATTTTCCGGTTTTAACCGCAGCGTTTTTTATAATTTTTCCCGTGGTTCCCACTGTTTTCGATGCTGCTTTTCCTGTGGAAGCCATTATTCGGTCAAATTTTTCTGTATTTACTTTCTTAAACCGGATCTCAGCATCAGGATGAGGTGTTTTTTTCTCCTTTTTAAATTTCCGGAAGAATGCTGATAATCCACTCTGAAACCGTTTGGTTGATTTCGCAAAATCACTTTTTAATTCCAGAAATGCTTCCCGGTAGGATAACTCAGATTCTTCAATTTGAATATCAGGTTTTACCTTGGAGATGGGCTTCGCTGGCACTCCTGGAGACGCAGAACTTAATGTCTGAACGGGTAAAGCTCTGGATGGATCCAACGGTTCATTTTTAGTTTCTATTACTGGTTCGGGAATCTTTCCGGTATCTTTTATTCTTGCAGAGATAGCCATGACCGGGATGGCTTTTCCATCCAGGTTTACCTGAACGGGTGGCGCAGGATTCATTTGCCTGAGAGGTTGACCAGTGATCACTGTTGACGTGGATAATGGGGATTGTAAAACCATCTTTCCCGAGCCAGGCTTTACCTGGATCAATAAGGCTCGCACATTTGGTGAGACCTGATTGAGGAGGCGCCTTTTCAGATAATCGAGGGCAATAGAAGGACTGCCGCTTAAATTTGCTGGTGTCCAGGTTGCAAGGGGCTCCGGGCTGAAAAGGATATACTCATCTGCCTTGATATCACCCAGAAAAAATCTTAAAGTGACTGTCCGGCTTACCCCCAAACCACGGCCTGACCCTTCAGGATCGTAATGGTGTTCTGTTGTTTCCTTGTTCAGTACGAAAGAATGCGTATAGCCTGAATGGCCGATGTATACCCGCTCCCCATGGATGACTGCACAGTTCAGCAATACTGTGACTTGCTGCCCACCCGGGCTGTCTTTCAGGTTATATTCCAATACAGCTTCATTTACTATTTCTGCGATTTTCTTCATCCCGCTGGTGACAGTACCTGAGGATTGGAAATATTCCCGCAGTGACTTCTCTAAAATCAGCTGCATGCGATCTTCAGCCAGGGAGTTTTCTCCAAAAGGGGTGACAAGGATCAGGAGGTAATCACCAGATCGGTTGCGATTGGCATTTTTGGGTGCTGCCTGGAACCGTAAACCAGGCAGAAAATTCTGCTCGTTGCTATTTTTTATATAGAGGGGATAAAGGTTAAGGTCGAACACTATTATTAATACCTGTTTCGGTTAATAAAAAATTGGATAAATCACTTAGTATCTAATCTCATGTTGCAAGAATTTTACCAGCGTTTACTCGCCAATAACTCTTGATTTGTATTCTAAATCCGAATTCTGATTAAACCTGAGGGAGGGATTATAATTCTTTGGTAATCGTATATTACGAGTTACAGAATTGTAATCATATTAATGACCTTCTAAGGAAAAAAATGTTATCGTTTGAAATAATCAAAGATCCTGGTGAGTGGGAAAAGATGAAGGACCAGTGGAATGACCTGCTCGAAAAATCCATTACACACGTTCCTTTTTTACGATATGAATTTCTAAATCAATGGTGGCTTACCTGTGGCGGTGGAGAGTGGAGTAAAAGCGACATGCTCATCATCATTGCCAGGGATGATAAGAAATTGGTGGGGATTGCCCCCTTTTTCTATAAATCAAATGATCATGGCGATCCAAGCCTTATGTTGATCGGTAGTTATGAAATATCAGATTACCTGGATTTCATCGTATTGCCAGAATATCTTGACCAGTTTATGTTGGATTTGTTCAGTTATCTGACCACATCAGAAGTAAAAAAGTGGCAGGATATTGATCTTTACAATTTACTTGATTACTCACCTACCTTGGCAGCAGTAGAAAAGGCATCCGGCCTGGTAGGCTGGAAGAGCGAAACCGAGGTCCTGCAAAAAGCGCCATACATAACTTTACCTGGGGATTGGGATCTATATTTAAAAGGTATAGATAAAAAACAGCGGCATGAAATTCGGCGAAAAATGAGACGCCTGGCGGAAAGCGGTCACCCGAGCCGGTGGTACATTGTTGAAAAAGCTGATGATGCAGAAGCCGAGACGGAAGCGTTCTTAACCCTGATGGATTATGATGAAGAGAAAAAAGCATTCCTCACGCCCGCCATGCGCGTCCAAATGCGTGAAACGATGCGTTGTGCATTTGATACCGGATGCCTAAATCTATCATTTCTGGAGATCGATGGAAAAAAAGCTGCCGGTTATTTTAGCTTCTATTATTTGAATCGATTATGGGTCTACAATTCCGGTATGAACCGGGATTTTACTGAGTTTTCACCAGGATGGGTATTATTGGGTTATCTCCTTCAGTGGGCTAATAACCAGAAAATTGATGAATTCGATTTCCTGCGGGGCGACGAAAATTACAAGTATAAATTTGGAGCAATAGATCGCAGCGTTGTAAGAATGAGAATTAGCAGAAAATAAACATCACAATTGGTAGAGTAAACCTGATTTGTACCCAGGTTTAATCCCTATAATTTTCAAGTTGCTTGAATTTTACTATCTAAGGTCTGAAAATCGGATAAGGTCAATACCGGCATTTTTTAATATTGCACGGGTGGATTTTCTTTTCAGTATAACCAGCTCTTCTTCACGGCGCGTTGTATAGGTACTGATCTGGGAGAGTTGGTCAGAAGTATTACCAGGATGACACATTAGCTCGCTGATACCTTCGGGAAAAGCAGTAATAATTTGTTGAATTATCTCAGGTTGGTCTTTATAAAGGTAGAAAAAATTATCCATAAAGTGATCAGGATAACTAAGTTTGATCAAATCCAATAAACTTTGCTCCTCCCTCCATTGACTATTATGCAGCTCGATACCTTCGGCAAAACTGAACGGAAATATATTAATTGCCGGGATATTCTCCACTTGTACTGGAAAACGAACAGGAAGCGATAATTCAATAGCCAATTGACAGAAAATATTGAATAATGATGGGTATAAATGGATATGGTGATGACTATCCAGGTGGTCGGGTACCCCGAAGGTAGCCCGAAAGGCAGCGATCTGGGCTCGCCATTCTTTCTCAACCTGAGCTGGATGGATCCTCTCCGGTTTGGCTAGCAATTGCTCGGGTTTCATAAAATACCCATCGAGTAGTCATAAGTGAAGAAACATCCACCGCTGGCAATATTGAACGACCCTGAGTGAGATTAAGATGCAGGCCGAATCCTAAATTTGCACAGTCACTTTTGTTAAAAGAGATTTTTTCATAGATCAATTCATTAATAAGGACTGAGGTACTTGTTACCACCCCAGTTTTGAAAGCATCAATAATGCCGCTGGTCACCTCCCCAGTGAGCCCAAAATCGTCAGCGTTGATGATGAGATATTTACCCATTTTTTCCTTAATTATTAGTTACCATCTATAATGTCCTTTATATATTATATATCCAACCCGAATTCGTATATATTTATAGAAAGACATTCAGAATTATCATGTCATCTCCCATTCCTCCATATTCATTAAAGATCAGTCAAAGGGCAAGAAGCGTCAGGTTACAGATCTCCCGGGAAAAGGGATTGATCATTACCGTTCCGGCAGGATTTAATCAAAGGTTATTACCAGGTATCATCCAATCCAAATCGGACTGGATCCAAAAAACCTTGGATCACGTCAGCAAACTGCCCCTGGGCAAACCTAAAACCCTCCCGGAAAAGTTGGAGCTTTTAGCGATCGGTGAAACTTGGCTGGTGGTTTATAGAACTGAACCAGGTAACAAAGTTCAATTGATAGAACAGCCAAGGGGAAAAGTGTTGATCATTAGCGGAAAAATTAGCAGCAGGCTGGCAGTGAATAGAAAACTAAAAGATTGGCTTAGAGAAAGAGCAGCCAGGTTGTTACCAGATTGGATCGAACGGATCAGTCGAAAAACTGGGCTCACATACAATAACTTGACAATTCGTGATCAAAAAACAAGGTGGGGTAGCTGTTCTGCATTAAAAAATGTAAATCTAAATCAGAAATTAATTTTCCTGCCTCCACATCTGGTCGACTATGTCGTTATCCATGAGCTATGTCATACGCAGGTATTGTCGCATTCCACTTCGTTCTGGAGATTAGTTACTACTTTTTTCCCCGACTATAAGGAAGCACGAAAACAACTCAGGTCTCTGGCTCATGAAATTCCATTCTAATAATATCGGGTCCCCTTGTGGAATTTTATAGACAACCCCAGAAAAATCACGTGTCCATCTTGCTTGCCATTTGCAGAAATGTATTTCCAAAACGACCGGGTATAATTATTGCATCAGATGATTTGTAAACTGGATACATTATCAAGTATAATAGATGAAGGTTTAAAAATTGTTTTACCTTGATAATATTCAGGGTTTGGATTCGGTAGAAAGATGAAATGCTCTATAGCGCGATAAATGCGCTATCTATGAAGTTTTGGAGACGGCTTTGCTCAATTTGGATCATGCGCTCATGCTAGTGAGAACTGATATATTGGAATTAATTACCTGGGAAAGAGAAACCAGGTTTATTGATATGAATAATTGCGAATTATTCCATAAATTGAGCTCAGGCAAGGACGTTGTTTGATAACGTCATAATTTAGTTCTCTTAAAACCATACATTTCATATACATACTGATGACCAGACCCGAAGATGGAGATGGTCTTTTTAGGTTAATATGTCTGGCAGGATAACCAATGTAATTGTTCAGCATAGAAATCCAAACCGGGTAAATATCTATTTGGATGGGGAATTTATGTTTGGACTTCATAGACTGACTGCTGCGTGGCTCACCATTGGACAGGAACTCACCGATGAGCAGATAGAAAACCTGAAGAAAAAGGACCTGGCTGAAGTCATTAATCAATCAGCGCTGCGTTTATTGAATTACAGGCAGCGTACAGCGGTTGAAATGACGAAAAGGCTGATCCTAAAAGGATATGAGAAGGAACAGGTGAAAGTTGTAGTTGATAGACTGCAAGAAAACCATCTGTTGGACGACACTCAATTTGCTGAATCCTGGGTGAGTGACAGAATTACACTTCACCCGCGGAGTAGGCGGTTGATGGCATATGAAATGATGAATAAAGGTCTGGATGGCCATATTGTTCAAAAAGCATTAGCAAAAGCTGGTGAGGACACTCAACTGGCAGATGCGGCAGCACGAAAAGCGATGCATAAATGGACAGATCTGGCAGAGTCGGAGTTTGTTACACATTGCGCAGCCTTTCTTGGCAGGAAAGGATTTGCAGCAGGAATCAGTTTTTCCACTGCGCGCAATTTGTGGAAAGAACTCCAACGCGAAATGGAGCAGTAAATCAAAAGGGTTCCATTTAAATGAAAAAAGGTGCGTATGGAAACGAGATGGATAGTGACTTTAGTAATATCGGTTGTTGTTTTTGTCATCGGCCTGGTAATTGGATTCTTTTACAATAAGTACCAGGTTGAAAAAAAGCTCAAGGAGCAGGGGCAAAAAGCTGAGATCATCCTTCAGCGTGCGAAAGAGAGCGCACGGTCAATTGAAATGCAGGCAAAGGATGATGCTTTAAAGATCCTCAAAAGTTCTGAAGGAGAGATCACCCGCCGCCGAACAGAAATGAGTCGAGAAGAGGACCGTCTTCAAAAAAGGCGGGCTGAACTTGATATTCGGATTGAAAAACTGGAACAGCGCGAACAGGCACTAAATAAGCGGCAATCTGCAGTTGACAAACGTGTCAATGATGTAGAAAAAATGTATACCGACCAGCTTGAAGAATTACAAAAGATCGGGCAAATGACGATCGAAGAAGCCCGTCAGGTTCTACTCGCTGAAGTTGAGAAAGATGCCCGCGCAGATATGGCCCGGATCATCCGGCAGATCGAGACCGAAGCCAGAGAAGACGGGGAGCGAAAAGCCCGCGGATTGATCGCAGATGCCATTCAAAGGGTGGCCACCGATCAGGTTGCAGAGTTTGTAACATCGGTCGTTCCTTTGCCAAACGAAGAAATGAAGGGGCGGATTGTTGGTCGTAATGGCCGCAATATCCGGGCATTTGAGCAGGCTGCTGGAGTGGATGTGATCGTAGATGATACTCCTGAAGCTGTTACCATCTCCTGTTTTGACCCGGTGCGGCGTGAAATTGCACGCCGATCGCTTGAAAAATTAATCCTGGATGGCAGGATTCATCCGGCATATATCGAGAAAATTCTTGGTGATACCGAACGGGAAGTGGATCGAATCATTGTTGAAGCCGGAGAACAGGCCGCTTTTGAAGCCGGAGTGGCTGGGATACATCCTGAAGTTTTGAAAGTATTGGGCCGATTAAAATATCGAACTTCTTATGGCCAAAACCAATTGGCTCATGCAGTTGAAGTGTCCAAGATCGCAGGAATTCTGGCTGCAGAGCTGGGTGCGAATATTGAGATCGCCAAAGCCGGGGCATTGTTGCACGACCTTGGAAAAGCACTGGACCACAATATTGAAGGCACCCACGCCCAGATCGGTGCGGAGTATGCCAAACGTTATGGGGTGAATCCAAAGGTGGTGAATGCCATTGCCTCCCACCATCATGAAGTTGACCAGGACTCCATTGAAGCAGTTATTGTTGAATCTGCAGATGCCATCTCAGGTGCAAGACCCGGTGCTCGCAGAGAAGACCTGGAACAATATATTAAAAGACTCAGAGCGCTTGAGGAAATTGCCAATTCTTATAAAGGTGTTGCCCAGAGCTATGCCATTCAGGCAGGTCGTGAAGTACGTATTATTGTCCGCCCTGAAGACATTGATGATCTTGAATCTGCCAGGTTGGCAAGGGATATTGCCAAGAAGATCGAAGACACCATGCAATACCCTGGACAGATCAAAGTTACTGTCATTCGCGAAACGAGGGCAATAGATTTTGCCAAATAATTTTTAAGCCAAATCGAGCATGAATTTGATGTCTCAATATCCATGCCTGAATATCATCTTAAAGGATCCGAATGACTATATTGGTTAAGAGGTTCTTTAAGATGATTTTCATACCTGAAGTTAGCATTAGAATAAGGAATTAAAATAGTATGCCAGACCATAAAACAGTGTATTTGAGCGAGACAGATCGCTATGACAGGCTCGTTTCCTGTGAGGATTTTGAAGGTAACATACTTAAGAATATTGAAAAAATTTCAACTCTAGTTCACAAGGATGTCGTTGAATTTGGAGCAGGGACAGGCCGGTTGACCACACTTCTTGCTCCTATCGTTAAAAGCATTCAGGCCTTTGATTCATCATCAGCGATGCTCGAAGTGGCGGAAAAGAAGTTAAAGGTGTTTCCGAATATTAACTGGCGCTTACAGCAAGCAGATAACCGGTCCATTCCTATTCCAGATCATTGTGCAGATATTGTCATCTCAGGTTGGAGTATTTGTTACTTGGCATCCTGGGGCGGCTCAGAATGGATACTGGATCTGAAAAAATCGTTTTCAGAAATGAAAAGGATCCTGCGACCGGGAGGAAAAATAATCCTTCTGGAAACGATGGGGACTGGCTTTGAGCTGCCAACCCCCCCCATTCACTTACAGGAGTACTATCAGCTTTTAACTACTTACGGATTCAAAGCAGATTGGTTCAGAACAGATTATAAATTTTCCAATCTATCTGAAGCAGTTGACCTTGCCAGGTTCTTTTTCGGTGATGAACTGGCTGGTGAAGTAGAAAGAAAAGGGAGCCTTATTTTACCGGAATGCACAGGAATTTGGTGGATAGAATCAAAGGATTTACTATATCCCGAGGATCCTGAAGTGGTTAAATAAGGAAGGGGTTATGAATTCTTTCCTCACCGACCGTAGTTGCCGCCCCGTGGCCTGGGTATAGACGAACATCATCCGGAAGAGGTAATATATTTTTTTCTATACTTTGGATCAATGTTCTGGCTGACCCACCTGGCAAGTCGGTTCGACCAACACCATGATAAAAGATGAGATCTCCGCAGAATATTGATTTTTCTTCAGGCAAATAGTAGACGACATGGCCGGAAGAATGCCCTGGTGTATGTCGAACCTGAATTTTGTTATCCCCTAAATAGATGGTTGTCTGATCCAATGCAGGTTTTGGATTTACTATTGGTAGTTCAAGATAAAATCCAAACTCTTTAGCTCCTCCTCCAGAGTCCCACAAATTTTGGTCATCCGGGTGAAGATATAAATCTATTGGTTTAACTGCTGATTGAATCAATGTATTGACTCCTCCGATATGGTCAAAATGGGCATGAGTAATCAAAATCATTTGAAGATCGAGCTTTTGTGTCTCCAAATATAGTGATATCGCATCAACTCCATAGGGCGGGTCAATCAATGCTGCTGATTTGGAATGATCATCAATTAATAGATAGCAGTTGTTTTGTAGAGGACCGAGCGTAAATACTTTTATGTTTATGGGCATATTTCCATTTTTATACGAAATTGGATGAAATTAATTAAATCTTTATAGATTTATTCAATTGTTAATTTGATGATTGTATTCTATCAATAGTTGACCGATATTAGGAAAATAAGGATACTTTTATGTCAGGAAGTGGATTCGTCAGTAAGTCAACTTTTCTCACACACGACATCGCCGAAGTAGTTTGTTTGCCTCAAAATCGAAGCGAGAAAATTGCCAGATGGGTGTCAGATTACTTTAGTCCACCGGTAATGGCAGCAGCCACTTTACTTATGGTTGCCATTTTTGCCGGTACTTCCGAAATCTGGGGAAGTATTAGTGTGTTCCTACTGGTTGGTATAGGACTCCCTACATTATATGTTTTCTGGCTGGTTAAGAAAAAAAGGTATCAGATTTTCATATTCCTATTCGAAGTCAGCGTATCCGTCCAATGGTTTTTATGTTGGTGACGACTTTGGTTTCATTATTTCTTTTGATTGGACTTCATACTCCACGGTTTGTGATGATATTAAGTTTAGCTGCTTTTGGACAATTAATAATTATCTTTGTGATCACATTGAAATGGAAGATCAGTGGCCATGCTGCTGCAGTCAGTACTTTTTCGGCATTATGCTGGTTGTTTTATGGTTCTCTCGCTGGTTTTGTGTTTATTCTTATACCAATTGTAATTTGGGCCAGACTGCGTTTACAAAGACATACTCCTTTGCAAACCCTGGCTGGTACTGTATTGGGTTTACTTACGCTTGTGGCTATCATTTTTATTTTGTAATATTATTCCCTTTCAGGAGTAATCATTATTTCGTCTGTACTTTTAAGTTCTCTGGGAATTAATTTAAGGCTTCCTAGAAAAATGAATGTTATTGTTACTCCAGCCACAATAAAGATCATTTCAGGTTGATACTGATAAATGAGACCAGCAATAGGTGGAGCAATAATGATAGCAATGGATGAGACCGTTTCAATAAAGCCATAAGCAATTCCCATTTGGGAAACATGGATCAATGGTCTGGCAAGTGCCATAGAGAGCGATTTACATACCCTGAACCCACCCAGGAAGAAGTAACCAAGCATGTACCAAGGCAACCCTGTACCTTTCCAGATGATCACTGACGCGAGCAAAACAGCCAATTGGCCGGCAAGGAATCCTACCCTTGCGTTGATTGTCCCTAAAACTATTGCAAGGAAAGCATTTCCCAGGCTGCCTATCGATCCCAGAGTACCTATTTGGCTCAGGGTAAGGTGCCGATAATCCTGCATAAAGTTAGAAGTCAACGGTTGTGGCAGGTAAGTACTTAGCATCGTGAAGAAAAGAACGCCAAGCAAGGTTAAGAATCTTCCGTTATGAGTAAGGCGTTGGCGGTTTTCTTGTTGGTGATCCTTTTCAATGGGTTGCTTCTGGGCAAAAAATACCACCAATGTGGAAACTACTAATATTCCGGTGGCGATGATATACACCATCTTTAATCCCAGGTCGTCGGCAATTGCCCCGCCTATCATTGGTCCAATGACCGCACCAAGGCTGAATGCAGCGGATGCAGTAGTGAGTGCTCTGCCAATGGACCAACTGCCCCTGGCGTGTGTAATATAACTGTTCATGGGAGCCATGACAAATGAAGTGGCACCGTATAATAACAAACCAATAATAAATCCATTCAGGTTGGTAGAGAACGCCATGATTCCTGCTGAAACGGTTCCCAACCCCCACGATGCCCACATAAGGGGAAGTCTCCCAAATTTATCACCAAGATAACCAGCCGGAATCTGTGTAACTGCCATCGCGATTCCCATTCCGCCAAAAACAGTTCCTATTAAAAGGGGACTTGCCCCCAATTGCTTCAAATAAATAGGCTGGAAATAAATGAACATCCCTTCACCGATCCCCCAGATGAACAATGAAATAGCAATTATCTTGAGATTACGGTTCATGAATATCTTTTATCCCAATGAATGATTATTTATAAATCTGCAAGGAGTTGAACTTAATAACCGGAGATGGTAATTAATTTTCTTTCCAGATTACTGAGTGATTCACAGCCTTCTTCTATTATGACAACATCATCTTCAATTCTCACCCCGCCTTTTTCAGGGAGGTAAATGCCAGGTTCTACGGTAAAGGTCATGCCGGGTGTGAGGATCGTTCCATTCTCAGAAAACATATAAGGTTCTTCATGAGCTTCCAACCCCAACCCATGCCCTATCCGGTGAGTAAACTGACCACCATAACCAGCATCCGCAATCACCTTTCTTCCTGCATGGTCGACATCCCCTGCTGTTACTCCTGGTTTCGCTATCTCCCGCCCGGCTTGATTGGCAAGTTTGACAGCCTCATATATTTTATATAATTCTTCATCCAGGGTGCCTATGGCAATTGTCCGTGTGAGATCAGAAAAGTAGCCTTTGTGTGAAGCACCCCAGTCGATCACAACTGTATCACCAGATTGAACTTTTCTATCTGATGGCTCAGCATGTGGATTGGCACTATTCGGCCCGCTGGAGACTATTGGAGGAAATGGCAGCTCAGATTCCGAACCAGCTCTGAGCATATGGATCGTCAATTCCGCAGCGATACTCTTTTCATTCATACCAATTTTTATCAATGGAAGAGTACTTATTAAGGCGTGTTGTGCTATATCAACCGCAGTACGCATCCGTTCTATTTCAATCTGATCTTTTTGTATCCTCATGGAAGAAATAATAGGTCCTGCTGAGGAAAACTGGGCATCCGGTAGTGATTGTTGTATGAAGTTCAATTCCAAATATCTCATCCGGTTAGGTTCAATTCCTATTTTGGGGGCAGACAACTGATAAGCAGCAAAAGCTGTTTTTATGACCGCACCCCAGTTTCCAGGATTGTCATCGTATGTGAAACATTTTATACCTGGTAAAGTCGCTTTTATTTTTAATACTTCCAATTCCGGCAAAATCATGACTGCTTGTCCCTGAGAGCTAAGGATGAACAGGGTTGGTCTCTCCATGAGGTGGAATTGTAGCCCGGTAAAATATACCATTGTTGGGCCGGGGTTTAAGACGATCAAATCCAGGGAACTTTTTTTGAGAAGAGAAGCCAGTAGGGAAATTCGACCCATATTCATATATTTCCTCCGAAGATCAATCAGATCCGCGTTAAACAATTATTTTTGTGCGGGTTTTTATACCAAACTCAAAGTTACCGGTTGTTCCTTGGAAGCGAAATTGTGAAGGACGTTCCAGTGCCAGTAAGACTGTCAACTTGAATAAACCCACCATGCTGCTTGACAATACGATGGCAAATTGATAATCCGAGACCCGTTCCACGACCCGGGTCCTTTGTTGTAAAGAAAGGTTCGAAAATTTTGGTTACCTTATCTGGAGGTATACCAGCCCCATTATCAGAAAATCTTACCTTAAATTCGTCATCCAAATATGTCGTGGAGATTTGAATTACCCCTTTCCCCGATTCCATTGAATCCAGTGCATTCAGGATAATATTGATCCAAACACTTTGAAGGTGGTCCTTACTGGCGTGGATCATTGGCAGGTCTTCCTGCAAATTAGTATTAATTTCCATTGAACGGCTGGTTAGTTCATGCTTTACAAGTGACAATGCATTCAAGACTGTTTCATTCAGGTCGATTGCCACAAAATCATATTGTTCTTTCCTGGCAAAACCCATTAAATTGCGAACAACCTGAGAAGCACGCAAACCTGCTATTTCAATGAGTTCTACAGATTCACGGGCATCAACTGAGTCCACTGGGAGATCGCGACGCAGCAATTGCGCATTTGCAATTACAGCTGATAACGGGTTATTGATCTCATGTGCCACGCCAGCGGCTAACTGACCAACTGCAGCCAGTTTTTCCGATTGGATCAGGTTGGCTTCCAGTCTTTTTTCCTGGGTCACATCTTGTTCAAAAATGATCACCTGTGATGGTTCATCCAACTCATCCAAAATAGCATAGGTCGATATCTCCCAATCAGTGATCTGATCATTCTTTATCCATTGCCGATCAGTTCGAATGGTACTTTTTTTAGCCAGGAAGGTCTCATTTACACGGCATCCCTGGCATGGCTGACTATGATTGTAAAGTACTTCATAACAAATATGACCCACAAGGCTACTTGGTTTTTGTTCAGCTCTAATAGAACGACTGTTATTGATTGCAACTATTTTGTATTTTCCATCTACTATATAAATGGAAGTTGGGATACTATCAAACATCGCCCGCAAAGTATTGCGTGATTGCATTAATTCCCAACGCCAGGCTTCCAGATTCGCATTATCGATTTTTTGGTGACGTACCAAATCGTAATTCTTCATACTGAGCGCATAACACTCGGCTATTGTGTTTAATACCTCGATTCTTTTTGGGGTTACTTCTGTTCTGGCATTGAATGCTTGAATTAATCCGGCGAATTCTCCATTTTTCTTTTAAAGGGAGCAATAAGGCAGATTGATATGGTTGATCATACAATACGTATAGATTATCAAATTCATTCCCCGGTTTTAGTAGATCCAGATAAAAAGAGGTTTTGTTTGAAAGTTTATTAAAGAGGGATTCATCCTGGACTTGAAAACTATCCTCCAAAAACCAATCGTCACCTCCCCGGTATATCTTTCGTTGAATTAATCTTTTATCTTCAGGATCAAGAATCAAAAGTCCGGTGGCTTCGGATTTGCAATACTTATAGACCAATTCACAAAACCCAATTTGAATATGCTTGATATCAAGGTTTTGATTTAATAGGTTGATGATCGATTGAAAGATATCGTTTTCTTCTTGTATATCCATATCTTTGATGTCTTCAATACCATTATTCATAAATAATATCCATTAGTCTAATTTTACCTCACCAGAGCTGCACAATGAGAATCAATACTAAGAATTAGGATAAAAATTCCCCGAAAGTAAGTATATCGGGGAAAAGGAGTAGAAAGCTGATAAGTTATGCTTGGTTTCGATTAGTTCGATTAATTCTCATTTGCTCGAATAGTATACCCATACCCTGGCACTGTTTCAATAAATGTTGGTGCATGAGGATCATCTTCAATGCGCTCGCGCAGGTTTTTTATGTGAACACGAACAAGGTCTGGACTACCTGCATCAGTCGGATAATCCCAGACTTCATCTAGCAAACGCGTGGGAGAAAAAATTTCGCCGGGGTGACTCATCAGGTGATATAGAAGATCAAATTGGACTGGAGTCATACGTAATTTGCTGTTTTTGGGTGTTGTTAGCTCATATGTCTGTGTATCCAGCGTGTGCCCTCGGATACTGATCGCATGGGAAGGCGGGGTTTGTTTTTCCTCTACTTGTTTTCCTTTTAGCATACCTTTTGCTTTGGGGAAAATATCTCCAAATGAAAAAGATTTAGCGGGTTCTTCGGCTTTCATTTTTGCCTGGTTTTTTGTTCGCCTGAGTATGGCTCTAATTCTTAATAACAATTCATCAAGATTAAATGGTTTACTCAGGTAATCATCTGCTCCAGCGGTTAACCCGGTTATTTTATCCTCATCTTTGGATTTTGCTGTCAGGAAAAGAATAGGAGTGTCTTTCAAGAAAGGGTCAGCCCGAACTTCACGACAGACTGCATAACCATCCATTCCTGGCATGATCACATCAAGTATGATTATTTCGGGTGGTCTTCGTCTGGCAGATTGGAGTCCTTCAACTCCGCTATTTGCAATCGTTACATGAAACTCATCTCCCCGCAGACATCTATCTATTGTCCGCGAGACAATCTCATCATCTTCAATTACAAGGATGTTAGTTTGTTTCATGGGCCCCGTTTCCAATGCAGTGATCACTGCATATTTAGAATATTAGATTATTAATGGAAAAAATACAAGTGTATGTATTAATGCAATATTTATTCCATGAGTTAATGACAATCAAAAGGGCAATTTTTGGCATTGGATGAGACTTATAAATTTTGCGTAAACGAGAGCGGTCAGATTTTAGATTCATTTAACTCTGCTTTCACGAACTATTTATACCTTACATTATTGTGAAGTGCTATTTTTATACCGGACTTCTAAATTTACTTTCCAGTATCTATGAAAGGTAGTGGCGTGATTCTCGTTACCCGGCTAAATGGTTCGCAGTTTTATATAAATGCAGAGATGATTCAGGTGGTTAAATCAACGCCTGATACTGTTATTAGTTTAACTTCAGAGATCAAGGTTGTTGTAAAAGAAAATTCAGAAGAAGTTATTCGCCGGATCATTGAATACAGACGATTAATACTAGGTACTCCAATCATCAAGCAAAAAGGTTCTCGTCAAGGAGCATAAGTAATGGATCTAGGAACTATTTTAGGAATTGCCTTAAGTCTGGCAATTGTTGTTATGGTTATGATCCTGGATGGTGGTAATCCATTAGAACTTGTTTCTTTACCTGCACCAATATTGTTAACCCTTGTCGGATCAATGATGGCCACCATGGCTACGACATCGTTAAGTAATATGTTAAAGCTGCCAAAATACTTCATAATTGCCATTAAAGAACCCCATTACAAAACAGAAGAAGCCATTGAAACCCTGGCAAAAATGGCCGATAAAGCCCGTCGTGAAGGTTTACTGGCTCTTGAAGAAGAAAGTAAAAAGATAAAAGATCCTTTTCTACAAAAAGGGATCATGCTGGTAGTGGATGGTGTCGATCCTGCCCAGGTTCGCTCGATTTTGCATACACAGATTGTGCATATGCAGGAACGACATGCCCATGGAATCCACATTTTTAATACAGCTGGTGGTTTTGCCCCTACTTTTGGCATTATCGGTACAGTCATGGGTTTGATCTCAGTTTTGAAGGAATTGGATAATCCTGCGAAACTGGCCGGGTCCATAGCTTCTGCATTTCTGGCAACCCTCTGGGGATTATTATCATCAAATATGATATTCCTTCCTCTTGGAGGAAAATTAGCGCACAAGGATGCAGAAGAGGTAGCATTCAAAACCATGCTGCTGGAGGGAATATTATCACTTCAGGCTGGTGAGAATCCGCGAATTGTCCGCGAAAAATTACAAGCATTTCTTCCTCCTTCTGCGATTGCAAAAGCAGCTGCAGGCACAGGAAAGAAAGAAAAGGCAAAAGCATGAGTCATGGAGGTGGTGGGGATCGCTGGCTGGTCAGTTATTCTGACTTTATTACCCTATTGATGGTGTTGTTTGTTGTGCTTTATTCAATGGGACAGGTGGATGTAGAAAAGTATAAAATGCTGGCCGAGAATTTACGCTCTGCCTTTGCAGGTGGCGGACCAGTAAAGGTTGTTGCTGCACAAATCAGTACAGCGGGCGGAAATTCCAAAGATGGAGCGCCTAATCCGATAGTAGTTCCTGGTATCCCAGAAAAACCACCAGTTTCAGAGGAGGTTGCCGGTGATTTATCCCAAATGCTGTCAGCGGCTAATTTGGGGTCAGAAGTAAGCGTCCAAACAAGTGTAGATGGAGTTTTGATTTCCCTTAGTGAAAAATTATTATTTCCATCAGGATCATCGGCTCTTCAGGATTCTGCATACCCAGTTCTGGATACCATCATAGGTATGTTAAAAACAACAGAACACCAGATCAAGATCGTTGGTCATACGGATGATTCACAACCATATAATTCAAAATATTCCAATAATTGGGAATTATCCATAGCCCGGGCAATGATGATAAGCGATTATATGATCAAATCTGGTATGTCGCCTGAAAGAATGATCATTTCTGGAAGGGGAGAGTTTGATCCTATTTTTCCAAATGACACACCTGAACACCGGGCTTTAAACAGCCGGGCAGATATTGTTATTGTATATCAGATTGATTCAAACCTAATTACTTCGGGCAGTAAATTAAGGACCCCTTGACACAAGGGAGGAAAAAATGAAAAAAGTATTAAAGATCTTTGGGATTATCGGACAGGTATTTTTAATCACCCTGGTTGTTGCCAGCAGCCTTCTCAGCCTGGCGCTGGCATATATTGTTTTCGCACCGGATGATCTGCCTAAACCATTTTACTTAAATTATATTTACCCGACGCCAGAACCCACTCCGGATCCGCTATCCTTGCCATTGGAAGCAATTGCTACTGAGGTCCCAAAAGAAGAAGTGTTGCCTGGTGAAGGGATCATGATCGACACCGGAACAAAGATCATCAACCTGGCTGAGCCAGGCGGGAGGAGATATATCCGCATCGGTGTTGTATTGGAATTTGTCCCACCAGAGGAAGATCCGGAGGCAAAACCAGTTGAAGCAGAGGGTGAAGGTGCAGCGATAGATCCCTTGGTCGAAGAATTCACAAATGAAGTGAATGCAAGATTGCCTATGATCAATGACACAGTGATCACATTATTGTCTTCAAAATCTTTTGAGCAATTATATACAACTGAAGGGAAAGAAGCATTAAGACATGAAATTATGGAAAAAATCCAATCACTGATGCCGCATGATGAACTTCTCGGCGTTTATTTTACCGAATTTGTTGTGGAGTAAAGAATTTTATGCTGACACAGGCAGAAATTGATGCTTTATTAAGTGGTGCAATAGCCATCGAAGGAAAAGATGGTGGTGCTGATGTTAATTTAGCTGATATCATGGGTGGTGGAACTCCATCCTCTGGCAAGGAACAACCAGAGGCAGGGAACAAAAAGGTTACTGCATATAATTTCTGGTCGCCTGACCGGTTTTCAAAAGAACAAATGCGTGCAGTTGAGCTGGTTCATGAAGATCTTGCTGAAAAGCTTACAACCTCCATTCCCACATTTTTAAGAACAAATTTGAAACCCCGTTTAGTACATACAGAACAGGGAAGATTTCATGATTTCTTAAAAGACTTGCCCCCCAATGCATTGTTTCATATGATCACCCTGGCACCATTACCCGGTTACATGGTGGTTACGATCAGTCCAAACGTTAGCTATCTGATTCTCGAACAACGACTTGGCGGGAAAATTGAAGGTGAAGCCAAGGAACGTCCTTTGACAGACATAGACCAATCTTTGTTACGCGGATTGGTCGAACACATGTTGAACGACCTTAAAAGTGCCTGGAGTAAACTGGTTCCGCTCGAACCATCACTTGAAGACAGCACCATAAATCAACATTGGGTTCAGATGGTGATGGGTAATGAAAAAGTGATGCTGCTTACATTTGAACTAACCATCCAGGGTACCACAGGCACGATGAATGTTTATCTACCATTTGGCACATTGAAACCGATCGCGGGAGTTCTTAATCCGCACGTCTGGATCTCTGGCAGAAAAGAAAAAGTGGTTGACAACTCTTCCCGGGATATAGCGATGAAAAGTCTCTATAACGTTCAACTTCCCGTTCAAGTTCTGATGGGGTCAGTAAACCTTGAACTCGGGGAGATTATGAACCTGCAGTTGGGAGACATTATTCAACTGGATACCAAGGTAGATCAACCAATAGTGATGCAAATAGCCAACCAGAAATTATTTAAAGTTTTCATTGGAAAAATTGGTACGCAGGTGGCTGTTCAAGTTGCCTCCTCTATGCAGGATGAAAACACAACAAAAAGATCAATGAATGAGGTAATCGCATGACTGAATTAAATGCCCAGGAAATAAACACCATTTCCACAGCGAACTTACAACCCGATGACCAGAAACCGCAAACATCTTTAGAGATGTTGATGGATGTTCCATTGAATATTTCAGTGGAACTAGGCCGGAGCCATATGACCTTACGCCATACATTGGAACTGGTCCAGGGATCGGTGATAGAGTTGGACCGATTAGCAGGCGATGCGGTGGATATACTGGTAAATGAACGTTTATTAGCACGAGGGGAAGTTGTTGTTGTGGATGATAAATTTGCTGTCCGCATCACAGAGTTAATTGATCCTAAAATGAAGCAGAATGCAGGTTAGGAAGAATTGAACAAAATGGATTGGTATCAGAACTTCCTTAAATGGTTCACTTCCAGGCCTCGCTGGATGCAAGTTGTCCTCATTCTCCTGCTATCTGTTCTTGTTGTCGTTGGATTTTGGTTGACAGATTATCAAACAGGAGAATCTAATGCATCCATGGTGGATTCGACAGCATGGATCCTCGGAGCAATATTAAAGTTTGGAATAGTCCTTCTTTTGATATATGGAGCAGCCATTCTATTACGTCGTTGGCAAGTGGGCGGCATTAGAAAGAGCAATCGCCGCATGAAAATTCTAGAAATATCAGCATTGACACCAAGACGGGCAATCTATTTGGTTCAAGTGGATGGGCAAACATTTATGCTTGGAGCAACAGACCAAAGTGTAAATCTGATCTCAGAAGTCAACCAAATGGAAGCAGCCGCCATCGAGCCATCCAGTAATTTTGCCGATGTCCTTAATCAAGCTGGCGATCGCCTTGATGTTTTCCCTGGAAAATAAAATGAAACAAAATAAAAATCGCACCTTGATCATCATTTTTGCTGCCTTTGCAATGTTGCTATTAAGTTCATGTGCAGCCAATCCTGAACTCGCTGCACCAGGCGTAACTTTATCGGTAACCCCGGATGGCCAACCACAGCAGGTAACAACGGGTGTTCAACTGCTCGTTCTATTAACAGTCCTCTCTGTGGCACCTACCATTCTCATACTGGCAACTTCTTTCACCCGCATCGTAATTGTCCTTTCGATGTTACGAAATGCGATTGGGACTCCTTCCATTCCGCCGAACCAGGTGGTCATAGGTTTATCGTTGTTATTGACATTTTTCATCATGTCACCGGTCTACGGGAAGATCAATGAGAATGCAATTCAACCCTATGTAAAAAACGAGATCACCCAGGAAGAGGCATTTACCCGTGCAGTTGACCCAATTCGTGAGTTTATGTTCAAACAGACCAGGGAAAAAGATATCGCTCTATTTATGGATATGAGCGGTAAAGAACGACCGAATACTATTGCAGATATTGATACTGTGGATCTGTTTCCTGCGTTTGTTATCAGTGAATTGAGAACGGCTTTCACGATGGGCTTTATTATCTATATACCCTTCCTGGTCATTGACCTGGTGATCTCAAGTGTATTGTTATCCATGGGTATGATGATGCTTCCTCCTTCTCTGATATCTTTACCATTCAAAGTCCTCCTTTTTGTACTTGTGGATGGTTGGTATTTGATTGCAAAATCACTGATGTTAAGTTTCATGAATTAGAGGAATCGTGACTGAATCTTATGTTCTTTCTCTCGCTCAAAATGCTGTGACAGTCATGCTCATTCTTGCCGGGCCTGTTTTACTGGTAAGTTTAATTATTGGTAGTCTTATATCCCTGGTTCAGGCAGCCACCCAGATCAATGAAGTGACCATGACCTTTGTCCCAAAACTTATCGGAATTGGCCTGGTATTAGCGCTTCTCGGTTCCTGGATGTTGCAGCGATTATTGGTTTTTACTTCAAATATTTTTGCCAGCTTACCCAACTTTGTGAAGTAAGGATAATAATTATGATATCAGGAAAATTGGATCAAATCCTTGCGCAGGTAGAAAAGATGCGCCCCATGCCTTTGAGCGTTACGCGGATATTAAATGCTCTGGAAGATCCTAATAATACTGCAGGCGTTATTAGTGATTTAATCGGTTTGGATCAAGCCCTGGCAGCCTCCGTGTTGCAGATGGCTAATTCAGCCGGGATGGGCTATAACGCTGTGTGTTCATCTTTGTCAGATGCTGTCATGAGGTTGGGTATCAAAAGGGTTAAAATCCTGGTCTTAGGTGCAGCTTCTTCGGGACCCCTGACCCGCAGGTTGAATGGATACCGCTTGGGAGCGGGAGAGCTGTGGAATCATTCTGTTACCACTGCCATGATCGCACAATGGGTATCCAGATACATAGAGTATTCTGATCCCGAAGAAGCATATGTCGCTGGTTTATTACATGATATGGGGAAACTGATCCTCGATCAATATATGATGGTTGATTATTTCCGGTTACTGGATATGATGCGGCAATATAACCTTGCCATGTGGCAGGTTGAAGAAAAATTGCTCGGAATCGATCACCCTACCATCGGCTCACTGATGGCAAAAAAATGGAATTTCCCCGTCATTCTTGTGGATGCAATTCGCTATCATCACGCTCCTTCATTAGCCAGAACCAGGCACAAACTGGGGGCAATTATCAATGTGGCGAATGCTTTCAGTAAGGACAGCAAGTACCTCTCTTCAGACCCAAATGGAGGAAAGATTCATCCGGAATCTTTGCAGATATTGAATATGGACGAAGTGATGTTTGATCGGATGCGGATTCAATTACAGGATTTTAGGGCGAATCAAGGCAGCCGGGGTTAAATTTATGACTGGCAGCCTATCTCCTTACGCTGTAGTTTTGATGCCAGATCCTGTGGAGCGGGACCTGGTGGCATTAACTTTATTGCGTTTGGGTTGTTCTGCGGTGGCATGTAAAGATATTATCGCAGCCGAAGAGGCCATAGATGTTCGAAAGGTAGACCTTTTGATCATTGACGTAATTCTACCTGGTGGAAATGGACTCGATCTTGATTGCTGAATGGAAAACGAGGAAAAATCTATCCAATTGCCGTATCATTGTGATCTCTGCGATGCGATTTCCAGAATTTGTCAACCAGGCAAAACTTGCCGGGGCTGTAGATTTTCTCGTAAAACCAGTGGATGTTGAAATGATCATCCAACGGGTATCCAAATGGATTAAAAATTGAGTTATCGGTAATACAAAATAAAACTTTAATTAAGTTCGAAAATTTTTACGCTTAATTTAGACCTGCTTCATCTCCCCTTTACTGACAATTATAGCCATAGGAATTAATCTTATATCAGACCGATAAAGAGCGGCTTTTATGATTGTATCAATTGCCCAAACACAACTGTTTATACTTGTTTTCACCCGGATCATGGCTATGATTATTCCTGTTCCAATTCTGGGTGGACAATCAATTCCTGCTCAAGTAAGGATCGGTTTGGGAATCATTCTCAGTGTAATTCTGGTTCCCTGGCAGCCTCTTGGACCAGAGGTACAGGAACTCGGATTATTACCTTTTGCAGCTGCTATTTTACAGGAATTGATCATTGGCACTTTGGCTGGTTTTGCTGCCACACTCACCTTTGGTGCGATACAAATGGCAGGCGAAATGATGGGACTCGTGAGTGGATTTGGAGCAGGAAATATTCTTAACCCGGCTATTGGTTCAAGTGGATCAGCCCTCGACCAATTATTTATCATGGTCGGAATGATGCTTTTTATCGTCCTTGACGGACATCATTATTTCCTGATGGCTGTTCAGAAATCGTTCACAATTCTACCAGTCCATGCGACTCTCCCTTTATGGGATCCGTTAATCCTCATAGGAATGACAGCAAAGCTGATCACCACAGGAATTCAGCTGGCTCTACCAGTGATTGGGGCATTGTTGTTGGCAGATATCAGCATGGGTCTTCTGGCAAGAGTAGCGCCACAAATACAGATCTTCTTTTTAGGTTTACCAGCCAAAATTGGACTGGGGATGTTTGCCGTCGGATTGACATTTAGTATCGCATTCCCAATAATGCGGGATTTATTTTATAAAACTGGTCCCAGGGTTCTGGAACTGATAGCGAAGTAAAAAATGTCAGATAAAACTGAAGCCCCAACCCAGAGAAGATTAGATGAAGCCCGAGAAGAGGGTAAGGTTGCCCGCAGCACTGAGCTCAATACTGCTGCGATCATGCTGGTTGGTGCATTCTTACTGAAAGGTCCCGGGTCAGCCATGGTCAATGTTCTCAGGGAATTGATCATTACAACCATCAATACATTACCGACAGCCCTGGTAACAGAGGCCAGCCTGCGTACAAAGCTCTTTTCTCTGGTCACGACCCTTGCCCCCGGATTGGGTGTGATCATGATCGGATTATTGGTGACGGGTGTGGCTGTAACCCTCGTACAAACCGGATTTTTATGGTCCGGAAAAAAGATCGGTTTTGACTTTAAACGCCTTAATCCGCTCACCGGGTTACAGCGAATATTCTCTGGATCCGGTTTGATCGAACTCGGGCGTGCCTTGCTCAAGCTTGTCCTCGTCGGGTGGGTGGTTTATTCATATTTAAAGGGTCAGATTTCTGCATTGACCGATCTGGGTCAAATGGACCTTGCCACAGGTGTTTCCAGATGGGTCGATATGGCTTCCACATTGGCGATAAGGGTTGGATCAGCTTATGTGGTACTGGCTGCAGCTGATTACGCTCTTCAACGTTATCGTTTTATGCAGTCGATGCGGATGACAAAAGAAGAGATCAAAGAAGATTACAAACGATCGGAAGGTGATCCATTCTTGCGAGGCAGGATCCGTGCGCAGCAGAGAAGGATTGCACGAAATCGCATGATGTCCAATGTACCAAAAGCGAAAGTAGTCATCACCAACCCGACACATTTTGCCATCGCCCTGGATTACAACCCGGATAGTATGACTGCTCCACGGGTATTGGCCAAAGGTGCTTTCCATGTGGCGCAAAAGATCGTCGATGTTGCCAGGCAAAACAATGTCCCAATAGTGCAAAATATTCCGTTGGCAAGGGCATTATATAAAGCTGTAGAAGTAGACCAGGAGATATCGCCGGAGCTTTATCTGGCAGTTGCAGAAGTACTCGCTTATGTATACCGGTTAAAAACACCCGGATCTCAAATGCAGCCTTCGGCAGCCTAATGTATTCGAGGAGAGAAATTCGATCATGGTAGCAACAACACCGACAAAACCATTTTCTTCACTGCAAAACCTGTTAAGGTCGAAAGACCTGGCATTGGCTTTCGGTTTGATAATCATCGTTGGATTATTGATCGTACCCATGCCGGCATCGGCTGTGGACCTGCTCGTGGTAGCCAATCTCGCTCTCTCCATTGGTGTCATCTTATTGACAATGTACATTTCGCAACCAATGGAATTCTCGGTATTTCCAACGTTCCTGCTGCTCGTTACCCTACTAAGACTGGGAATTAATATATCAGCCAGCCGGTTGATCCTGCTTGAAGCAAATGCTGGAAAAGTCATTGAAACATTTGGAACGATGATCGTTGGCGGCAATTATGTGGTTGGAGTAGTCATCTTCCTCATGCTGATGATCATCCAATTTGTGGTTATTAACAGTGGTGCCGGCCGTGTGGCAGAAGTGTCAGCCAGGTTCACCTTGGATGCCATGCCTGGTAAACAACTTTCGATCGATGCCGACCTTAACGCAGGATTGATCGATGAGACAGATGCCCGTGCCCGCCGCCGGGCGATTGAAACTGAAGCTGATTTTTACGGGGCTATGGATGGCGCGAGTAAGTTCGTTCGTGGAGATTCGATCGCAGCCATCATCATTATGCTCGTCAATGTCATCGGTGGATTCATTATTGGCATGCTTCAGCATAATATGGATATTATGAAGGCTTTACAGACCTACACTCTTTTGACAGTAGGTGCTGGTTTGGCTATTCAGATCCCTGCCCTTCTGGTTTCCTCAGCAGCAGGCTTGATCGTTACCCGCTCCACATCAGAAAAATCTCTGGGAACAGACCTTTTTGGACAACTATCCAATTTCAATTCCCTCACTGTTGGTGCTGGAATAATTGGTTTGATGGTTTTCGTGCCCGGGTTACCCAAGTTGCCGTTTATCCTGGTTAGTGGAGGTTTGGGTACGGCAGCCTATTTTGTTCAGCGCGCCAAGGAAAAAGAAAGACAACAAATAGCCGCCCCGCCAGTAACAGCCGTTGCAGAAGAACCTGAAACCCCGGAAGATATGTTGAATATGGTGGTCATAGACCCGATGGAATTGGAGATCGGTTATAACCTTATTCCATTAATTGATAATGACGCATCAGACAATTTACTGAAACGCATAACCGGAATCCGCAGACAGATCATGGCAGAACTTGGGCTAATCCTGCCTGTCGTACGCATCCGTGACAATCTACGATTGCAGCCCACGCAATATCGGATCAAGATCCGCGGACAGGAAGTCGCCAAAGGTGAGTTAATGCTCGATCATCAACTGGCCATACCAGGTTCTGAAGCTGATGAAAACATGAAGGGAATAAAAACCACTGAACCTGCTTTTGGTCTTCCAGCCTTATGGATCACTGATGCAGAACAGGGTCGTGCAGAATTGATGGGTTACACAGTTGTAAATTCACTCTCCGTATTAAGTACCCATTTGACAGAATTGGTTCGGGGTTATGCACCCGATCTATTGAACCGCCAGATGGTCCAGGAAATGTTAAATCAATTAAAAACACGCAGCCCTGCTTCTGTTGAAGGGGTCATCCCTGAGTCGATCACTCTGAGCGATTTCCAATCGATTTTACGCAACCTGCTGCGGGAGCGGATTCCGATCCGTGATTTGAGTGGAATTTTGGAAGTGGTTGCCAATAATTCTTCCATTACCAGGGATCCCAATATCCTGGCTGAAGCAGTACGTCAGACTATGGCGCATACTTTATCTTCACTCTATAGGGATGATACCGGGACCTTGCACGTATTTACTCTGGCTCCCCAATTAGAATCAGCCTTGCGAAGTTCATTAGGAGCGACTGATACAGGTGTTGGATTCCAGATCGATGCATCGTTAGCTCAGGCAATATTGAATAAAACCGGTGAACAAATGGAAGTCATTGCACACCTGGGATTTATGCCGTTACTTCTCTGTCCACGTGAACTGCGTCTGGCTTTCCGCCGGTTGGTGGAGCAGACTTTACCAAATTTGGTCGTTCTGGCGTATTCCGAAGTGAGCACAGGAACAAAAGTAAAAGCTCACGGTATGGTTGAAATGAATTAGGCGGTGTGATATGTTGACAAAAACTTTTAGGGCACCCAATATGTTGGAAGCATTGCAAGAGATCCAAAAAGAACTTGGACCTGATGCAATAGTGCTTTCCATGCGCGAAATTCCCGCTGGTCCATTATGGCAGGTGTGGAATAAACCGGGAGTTGAAGTTGTTGCAACCCGTTATATCTCTGGGAATAAACAGCTTGAAAAAGCAGTTGAAGAACAATCCCATCAAAGGCAAGAAACCCCTATTACTCCAGGCAGAAAGGAAATCGAAGCGATCCTGAATGCCATTGCAGAAAAAAACCAAAACATATCCTTTGATAAAGGAATGTCATCTACCTCAAAGATCAAAAAGAATGAGATTAATGAGGAAACCGATGAACCACTTTCCTGGGCACCACCGGTAATACATAAATCCGGAGAACGTCAGTCACAATCTGTAAGTGAAAAACCTGCAATTCAAGCCCTGGAAAACGTAGTCAGGGAATTGAAGGAAGGACAACGGTCTCACCTTGGAACATCGAAAGAAGAGGTCGTGGACCTACCTCCTGCCTTGCGGGCAATAAGAAAACGAATGCTCGCTCAGGGAATAGATATGTCACTGGTGGAGCATATTATCAGTACCAACCTAAACGCAATTAGCCCGGCAATTCTATTAGATGAGAACCGGTTGAAAAAGTTCATGATGAAACAATTGGAGGCTAGTTTACGTCCCCAGCAGAATTCAATGGCTGTGATTCAAAGTCGGGTAATGTGCCTGGTAGGATCGAGCGGTTCAGGAAAAACAAGCACGATCGCCAAACTGGCTGCGTACTATTCAAAAACCCTGGGGAAAAAAGTTGTCTGGGTTTGCGCTGATACAATTCGGGCAGGCGCGATAAGTGAAACAAAAACATATACCGATGTACTGGAAATCCCCTTATTCTTTACATATTCTCCACAGGAATTAGCGGAAGTGTTGGAATCTCAGGTTGATGCAGACCTCATTCTCGTTGACACTTCCGGGATCAGCATGGTGGATGAGGACAAGATCGTAGAATTAGGATCTTACCTGTCCGTTCTTCCGGGAAGATCCATCTACCTTACAGCTCCAGCGACCATGAAAGAAGCTGATATCTATCAGGCAATTTCAACTTTTAGCCCATTTAAGATCCGCGGTTTGGTAGTAACCAAGATGGATGAAACATATACTTTTGGATCAATTTTTAATGTGACCAATAGATCAAAATTACCGGTCTTATATTTTACTGATGGCCATCAGGTTTTAGGAAATCTACATCAGGGTAATCCGACAGGTCTCATCTCTTATCTGTTTGGGGAAGGATTGTCGCAATGAGTCCGAAGAAAGACGAATCAAAAGTAAAAGAATCTCCAGCCGGCTCCAGAGGTCAGAGGCTTCCCATATTATGGGAAACAATAAATACCTTTTCGAAACTCATAGTGACACTATTAGGGTTGGCCGTTGCTATTGTCTCATATTATTCTGGCAGCGGATTTTTGATCTCATCAATTCGGGCATGTGCAGCAATGTTGGGTGTTGGATTTTTATTCTGGTTGATCTATTGGATGGTGGTCAAAGGATCGATCAGGATGATGAATGACCTGGCCAGGAAACAGGAAGAATTTAATGCCCAAAACCAAAACGGATTCATGGAATTCAAGGTGTAGTTGAATGATGATAACTCAGTCACGTGAAACCGATTTGCTAAATCAATACTCAACCTCGAATGATACCAATGCGCGGGAAGAAATGGTCCTTCGATATGTGTCCCTTGTCCATTTTGTGCTGGGAAGGCTTGGGATCTCTCAAGGGTCTGGCAACGATTATGAAGACCTGGTAAACCAGGGTTTGATCGGATTGATCGAAGCTGTTGACCGGTATGACCCAAAATTTAATACACAGTTCAGTACTTACGCCACCTTCCGCATTCGAGGCAAGATCCTGGATTACTTACGTTCCCTTGACTGGCTTTCGCGAACAGCCAGGCATCGAGCCCGGGATGTTCGCCAGGCGGTTAATTCGCTCACTGACCAAAATCAGCGGGTACCAACTGATAGCGAACTGGCTGAACATATGAACATGGATATTGGAAAAGTTCAACAGGCTTTGATGGATTCGAGCAGGGTAATCGTTTCTCTTGATGCAGTTGTAGATTACGATGAGGAAAATGACGCATCTCTTTATGAGACTATTGCAGATGAAAATCAAAATGATCCATCAGATGTTATTGGTGAAAAGGATCTCATATCAAAACTTACAGATGTGATCAAGTTATTGCCGGAACGGGAGCAGACACTGCTTTCGCTATATTACTACGAGGAACTTACTTTGAGTGAGATTGGCACTGTCTTAGGGGTTTCTGAATCCCGTGCATGTCAACTGCATGCAAAAGCAGTTATGACTCTGCAAGCACTCCTGACACAGGGAGGAAGCAATGGCTAACACGATCATTCCCGGATTACTGAATGACACATTGAATTTAGTCCAGCTGGCCAGAGAATCAGCCCTGGTACAGGGAAAAGCCAAGCAGGCGAACAAACTGACCCCTGTTGTGGATGACCTAAAGAACATGATTCAAACATCCGATCAGACAAGACCGCCCACAGCTACCGGTGGTGTTCTGATGCAATCTGATTTCAAAAAATTATTGGATGCAGCAAAGACTGTCACAAGTAACCAGAGAATCTCAACCACAACAAATATAGCTGAACGTAATCAAATGGTAAGGGCGATGTCTGGAAGTAATATGTCGGAAGTGGATATTGCCCGTCAGCTTGGAATGACCCGCGAAGAAGTGCGGATGATCACAAGTTTGAGTTCAAGGTAAGGAGACCGAGATGATCAAAGGACTTTATGCAGCAGCTTCAGCCATGTTGGCAGGAATTAATCGCCAGCAGGCGATCGCCCATGATGTAGCCAACCTGGATACGCCAGGTTTTAAGCAAGTGCTTACCTCTTTGGATGACTTTAAAACCACCCAGATCATGAGATCCAATCCGAATTCATTGTCTGACCCCGTGACCTTTTTGGGCAGGCTGGGTTTGGGAGTGGATTCATCAAAAAACTCTACGGATTTTTCGCAGGGTGGTATGAAACAAACTGGTAATGAATTCGATCTGGCCATCGATGGAAACGGATTTTTTAGAATCAAAACCCCCGCAGGCGAGCGTTATTCACGGGATGGACGATTCATAAAAGATGCACAGGGCAGTCTCACAACTGTGGACGGAAACCTGGTGCTGAATGCCAGTGGGCAGCCGATCAAACTCACAGATGGTGAAGTATCCATAGCACCGGACGGAACAATAACAATTGATGGTAAAGCAGCCGGGCAAATTGGTATAGCAAGTTTTCTTGACCCGGCCGCACAATTGACCCGGGATGGTGATAATACTTTCTCATCGACTGGTGCACCCAATGGAACCGAAAAAGGTTCAGTCGCCCAGGGATATCTGGAAATGTCTAATGCCAATCCAACCCAATTGATGACCCAACTGGTAGAGGTTTCAAGATCTTATGAAGCTGCCCAGCAGATGGTCCAAAATCAGGATGAATTGTTGGGAAAAACCATCGCTTCATTAGGTCGTATTGGATAATTACAGAGGAGAATAAAAAATGACAGGATCACTCTTTCATGTTTTGAACATTTCCCGCATAGATATGCTGGCAAAAACAGATGACCTTGACATAGTCAGTAACAACGTAGCTAATATAAACACTGCGGGTTATAGAAGTAATCGTGGTAATTTTCAAGAAATGCTCCAAAAACTTAACTATGAAGGTATTAATTTGGCATCCAGCCAGTTGATTGTGAAACAAGGCGCGATCCATCAGACCAAAAATCAATTGGATATTGCCATCCAGGGTGACGGTTTTTTTGGTGTGACACTTGCTTCAGGAAAAACCGGATATACCAGGGATGGACAATTCCTGCTGGATTCCTCTGGTAAGATTGTCAATGGAAATGGAAACCCGCTTGTCTGGTCCGGCACCATTCCTCCGGAAACCACCGAAATCCAGATTCAACCGGATGGTATTGTTCGTGCTTTGGTAGGGGATGTATGGACTGAAGCTGGTACAATTCAACTTACCCGATTTGCCAACGCAAGCGGTTTACAGAATAGCGGTAATAATATGCTGATCGAATCCCCGGCTTCAGGGACACCTCAGAACGGGGCACCCGGATCACCTAATTTTGGTTCGCTCCTTTCGCAATCTGTAGAAGACTCAAATGTCAACTATGCTGATGAAGTGACACATTTAATGGCACTTCAGCGAGGATTTCAAATGAGTTCTCGTACTTTTCAGACGACTGACACAATGATCACTCAAGCCATACACATGAGAAAAACTTAAGTTTAGACAAAGATGACCGATAATCATATTACGGGTGTTATTGGCATATGATCGACAATATTTGGAGGTGAATAATTATGAAAATAGATAATAATATACTCAATCAACTGCAAGCCAACAAAGCTGAACCTGCTCAGCAGGCTGAAAAGCAGCAGAAACAGGTTGAGAAAGGTGTCCATTCACCAAAAAAGGATACTCTTGAAGTTTCCGAGAACGCACGTTTGCTTGCTAAAGCCAGCGCAGCACTGAATGGTGTTGAAGAATCCCGTTCACAAAAGGTGAATGATCTGAAAGAGCTTGTCAACAGTGGAGAATATAAAGTTCCCCATGAGGAATTGGCAAAACGAATCGCATCAAAAATTGACATAAAACGGTAAAAAAAATAATGCCAGAAAATACCCGAACCCGCATGCTGCTCCCCAATCTGGAAAATGTTCTTGTTCAGGAATTCAGATTGGTCCAATCACTGATTGACATAACTCGTGAAGAGAGAAATTTCTTACCCACTTCCAATGCAGAAGACTTGATGGGTCTGGTTGAGAAAAAAGAAAATGTCCTGGACCAAATGAGTTTGTTGGAAGAGCGGCGGCGTACATTGCTGATCGATCTCGCGCGGGATATGGGTCTCTCGCTGGAGTTTACATCTCTGGGAGACATCCTCCCCTGGTTAGATCCAACTACTGCAGGCAGATTAAACCGTCTCAGTGAAGGTATTGCCATGTTAGTTGGTCAGGCTCGTGATCTTAATTATGGCAATCGGGCAATGGCTACTTCTGCTTTGGATTGGCTTGAATTGACCAAAGCATTTTTATATGGATATTATCAGAACCAGCTGGCATATACTGCGCCAGGTTCCTCCGTTTCACTTGAGCAGCCAGCATCCTGGGATGTTGACCAAAGGGTTTAAAGGTATATCATGCCTAATTTATTTGCAGGTATCAATTTATCTTTACAAGCTCTTCTCAGTCAGCAAACTGCTGTTGAAATTATTGAGCATAATGTAGCCAATGTGAATACTCCCGGTTATCGCCGGCAGGAGGCAGTTTTAAAAGCTGGTATTGGTGTCGCCAGTCCCGGTGCAACTTACAATTTGGGTGTTGGCCAAATAGGGACGGGTGTATCTGTTGACCGCATCAAACGATTCACGCTCGACTTTTTTGATACCCGCTATAGACAGGAAATTGAAGGTTCCAAGCAATGGGAGGTCCAGAGTAATATTCTGCAAATGTTGGAGGCCAGCTTTGCAGAGACTTCCACTGATGGAGTGCTTCCCAAATTGGATGCATTTTGGAGCGGCTGGCAGAAACTAAGCGTGGATCCTTCGAACACCAGCCTGCGATCCGAAGTTTTAGATAATGCCAAAGCCCTTGCTTCAGCGTTGAATTCTCGAGCACAGATGGTATTGAACCTGCAAATGGAACAGGACCTTGTGATCGAGCAGCGCGTGGAAGAGATAAATGGAGCTGCCGACCAAATAGCCAGGTTAAATGGTGAAATTTCCCGGGTTATTTCAATTGGTGAACAGCCTAATGACCTGCTGGATCAACGGGATATCTTATTGGATCGCCTGGCTGAGATTGCAGGGGCTACATCATCCAAACAACTCAACGGTGAAGCGGTTGTTGCTATTAATGGACATGTCCTTGTCCAGGGGCAAACCAGCTTTGGACTTGTAACAGAGATGGATCCGGGTAACCATAATTTTGCGAGAATTGAATGGGAAGATGGTCAGGTGCTGACTCCTCGGACAGGTGAACTAGCCGGTATCCTTGATGCTCGTGACAATGTAATGGATGATCAGATGAGCGGTTTGAACAATCTATCCCAGGCATTGATCACCAGGGTGAACGAATTGCATCGTTCCGGTTTTGCTCCCGGCAAAGTCGTCACTACAGCGCTTATTCCTGCAACTGTGACAAACCTTGGCAGTGGAACTGTTGCTGCCGGTCAAACAGAAATAGCTGCAGGATCGTACTCTGTGGAGAGTCGATTGAACGCCGGAGTTTGGCAGTTCAGGGTTGTGGATTCAACTTCCACGGCAGTAAATATTCAATTGTCAGATGGTTCCGGCTATAGCGATCAATGGCAGGATATACCCTCCTCATCGGGAACTGCAGTGCCTTATGATACCGGGCGCGGATTAACGATCACATTTGGAGGCGATCAGGCACTTTATAGCCAGGCTTCTGTAGGTGCTGGAGCAGCAAGTTTATCTTTTACACCACAACAGGATTTCTTTACCGGTACCAGCGCAATGACCATGCATGTTAATTCAATATTGGACGATACATCATTAATAGCCACCGGATTAAATCCAAACGCAGCCGGTGATGGTGAATTGGCACGATTAATAGCCAATATCCGTGGGGAACCATTACTGAACAGCGGGACAGCTACTGCCAATCAATATTACACCGGAAAAATCTCTGATCTTGGTTTGGACGTTTCCCGTTCCAAAGCCAATGCCGAAAACAGAAAACTGGTATCGGATGCCATGAATAACCAGCGTTTATCGGTAACTGGCGTTTCATTGAATGAAGAAGCAGCGAATTTAGTAAAAGCACAAAAAGCTTATGAAGCAGCAGCTCGTCTGATGAATGCAATCGACGAGATGCTGGACAGAATAATTAATGGCTTAGGACTTGTAGGTAGATAAGTAGAGGTATAAGATGCGGATATCTGATCAGATGGCCACAAATAATGCTATTCAATATATGAATGCAAATAAGGAACGTTTAACAGCGCTGCAAAACCTTGTGGCATCTGGCAAACAATTCCAATCTGCATCGGATAATCCAGCCCGGGCAGCAGCATCCCTCACCTTAAAATCCAGCCTGCAGACGGGTCAAAACTATTTGAATAACGCAGGTGAGATCAACGCCTGGATGGAAACGACAGATCTGGCAATATCACAACTTACTGATCTGATCACCAAAGCAACTACTGCAGTCACCAAGGGATTAACTGACACGATCGGGGCAGATGAACGTAGAACAGCGTTAGCTCCTGAAGTGGATATGCTTTTGGGAAATGCCATCTCGGTAGCCAATACATCTCATATGGGGAAGTATATATTTTCCGGTTACCAGATCAATACGAAGCCTTTCGAAGTATCATCTGTGGATCCTAATACCGTCGATTACCATGGCGATGCTGGCATTATGCAGCATGATCTCGGACCGGGACAAACAATTTCAACAAACGTGAACGCCAGCTCTACACTATCGGTTTTATTCAATGCTTTAGTCAAGGCAAGAAATGCATTAATTAATAACGATCGCTCCGAGCTGGATAGCAGCCTGACAGAATTAAAAGAATCTACCGATCTTGTCACAGAGATCAGGGCGACAAATGGCGCACGGATGAGGCAGGTAGATGCTGCCATAGATCATTTAGGAAAGACAAACCTCACTTTGAAAAGCTTGCTTTCTGAGAGAGAAGATGTTAATATGGCAGAGGCAATCGCAATGATGCAGGGTCAGGAAACAACTTACCAGGCAGTTCTCGAAGTTGGACAACGTGCGATATCAGCCCTTAATTTATTCGATGTTCTTCAATAAAGGTTAGAGATAAACCATGCTAGTTCTTACCAGGCGCATCGATGAAAGCCTAAATATTGGCGGTTCAATCACTATTACCGTTTTATCCATCGACGGCGATAAGGTAAAGATTGGGATTAATGCTCCGCGGGATATAACAATATTGCGCCAGGAAATATATCAAGCTGTCCAGGAACAAACAAAGCTGGAACAATGGCTTGCAGAAAAGCCGGAACCGGAAACGTTTAAAGGCCTAAGGGAATTATTGGTATCGAATTCCAGTGATGGTTTCGAAAATTCAGCCATTCCTAGTGATCAAGCTGACGTAGAAAAGCCTGCTCAGCAATGATCTTTCGGTAAGGGATTCCACGAATTGTCATCATCATAGCTGCTTCGACGTCATGGATCCGGATGATCCTCCCCACAATATTAAATGGATCACCATCATGTAAGACTACTGTCGCCTGGAAAATATCCCCAGGCAATTTTACTGCTTCAGGATTGTGAAAGCGGACGCCAATCTCGCATATATCGATAATGGAAAATTGTATGCCCCGGATGGTGATTGCAGGACGGTATTCCAAGGGATATTGCACTCTGAAATTTGCTCTGCGTTCACTTCCTTGTTTGGGATTATTTTCCATTGGTTGTGATCTCCCTTTGAGTTTTATGCTGGGTTTGGACCCGATAGATGTATGCAAAAATCTCTGCAACTACGATGTAAAGTTCCGGTGGTATCACCTGGTTTACATTTACCCGACTTAGCGATTCAGCCAGGATTGGGTCGGGATGTATAGGAACATTATGTTCTCTGGCCGCGGTGAGTATCGCTTCCGCTATTTTACCACGCCCGGATGCAATAACAACAGGCGCGTTATCACGATCAGGATCATATCCAAGAGCGGTGGCAGTAATTCGATTATTTTTTCCAGTCTTGGTTCCAATGACCATGGTTATGCTTCCAAATTAATTCCAACGAAATCTGATTTGTATGATAATGTGCTTTCATGACTAGTATTGAGAAGTTTATTCTCGGTCTCAACCTGACTAACTTTGGTATCATAGCCAAGATGCATTAAATCTTCCTGCAGGCTTGGTAATTCACTTCTGGCGATATTTGTAAGTTGTGAATTGGATGTGGATATGGATAACCCGGCAGCGTGGTCAACAATTGAAAAATCCACTTCGATGATATCCCCTTTATCAATATCCATACGGATCACCAGGCGGGTATAACGGGGGTCAATGCTGGATTCATCGTCATCCGGATTACGGGCAATTCGGATACTTGCTGATGGATGATCATCAGGGTTTTGCTGAAGTTGTGGTGTAGTCATCGGGAACGTCACCGGGACTTCCACCCTGATCCACTGATTGGAAGCAAACTCTGAGGTGTTTGATGAGTGATAGAGATGCATCAACCTGATGGAATCATTAAATTGATCAATACCACCAGAAAGGGAAGTCATTCCACGGGAGGCAAGCTCATTTCGCAATCTGGAGAGAACCATCAATCCACGTTCCAGATTACTTCCAGTGAGGTATTTATTCGGGTCATTGATTGTTTCAAATAGCTCATTTTCCACAGACTTTCCAAGCAGAATAATGGCGTTGTGCAGTTTAGTAGCCAGGACATCCGCCGGTAAGCTTGCATCCACGACCGCCTGGCTTAAAATTTGGAGTGAGTTTTTAGCAAGATCAATAAGGGCAGGGGGCAACCGTCTATCAGATAAGGCCTGGGTTAATTGTTGAATGATCTTCAGAACCTGTCCACTGATATCTTTTTGGGCATTGAGCATTAAATGTATCGATTCAGGAGTGATGACTATTCCATTGGCCTTTAATGTAGATGCTGCAGTGGCATGCTCCATACCCCAATTAGGGATATTGCTCAAAACACTTTCCAATTCGTCAACCAGATTGGATGTGATTGTCAATCCATTGCGGATGGCTGCTTGTGCGATCAATTGATTTGACGCGGTATCTTCTATCCCTGCCTGGACCAGTAATTTTGAGAGAAGTCTGGTGTTATTTGTGGATAATGTTAATTGGTTAATGGACGGTTTCGTATCCACCAACTGCAAAGTGAGGACATCATTACTCATGTCCTTTACAATAAACTGGGCAAAACGTTTTTCAATGAGACTTGCAGTCTGTTCAGGGGTGATCATTCGTGCCACAATTTGAACGCCCTGGATTGACAGGACCACCTGCTCATTTTCCACCCTGATTACCTCGCCGGCAATATGCTGGTTTACCTTTAAAAATAAAGTGGATTCACTCTGATTTTGGAGTGAACTTTGGGTAACTGCAGGTAAATTCGTGAGATTAAGCATGTAGTTGTTGGAAATCAGGCGGCTGGTAATCCATTACCAGCCGCCTGATCATCTGTTACTAGCGTTTGAGGTTTACAAGTTCCTGAAGGATTTCATCGGATGTGGTGATCACTCTGGTGGAAGCCTGGAAACCACGCTGTGCCAGGATCATGCTTGTAAATTCCTGAGCCATATCCACATTGCTGGCCTCGAGGTAGCCACTGGATATCCATCCCCGACCACCGCCACCTGCTGCACCAATTTGGGCATCTCCCGAATTCAACCCGGCTTTGAATAGATTCTGTCCTGCCCTCAACAACCCGGTGGGGTTGGTGAAATGAGATAGGGCAAGCTGACCAACCAACTGTTTCAATCCATTGGAATAAACCAGGTAAACTTCACCGGTATTTGGAGCGCCATAAATATCTGTTACAGTTCCGGCAGATAACCCGTCCTGACTGCGAGCCGATGCCCCACTTGGTGCATCAAACATGGTCATTTTTTCCAGGTTGAGGTTGGAAACATCTACCATATCGATATCCGCCGCACCGGTGCTGCCTGGAATATGAATGAGGTCAGCTGCATTGATTGTAGATCCTTGGTAATGACCCTGATTATCAAAGGTTAGTGTTCCGGAACCAGTAATACCTAAAAGATCCGGATCCTGCAAAGCCCATGTCCATGCGTTATCACCAGTCCTTGCAAATTGAACAGTTACGGTATGCAGACTTCCCAGAGAATCATAGACACCAAAAGTTGAGTCTACTGTATTGCCTGCTGCTGGAGCCACGGGGGTGGTGGAACTAAGATTGCCGCCAAATTGAACGTTTTGGGTTGCCTGAGCCAGGGTTGCTTCCAGGGCTACCTGCATATCACCAACAGGTTGGTTCGTATCAACAGTTAAGCCATTCTGAGGAACTGTCCACCCCTGGATGCGCATACCAGTGGAGTTATTGACCAAGTAACCTGTTGCATCAATTTCGAGGGATCCTTCCCTTGAAAAACGCTGCTCATCACCCGCAGCATAAATGAAGAAACCATCGCCCTGGATGGCCAGGTCTGTACTGCGTCCGGTGCTTTGCAGCATACCCTGGGTAAATACCGGGGAGACATAACCTAATTTCACACCCAAACCTACCTGGGTGGGGTTGATACCGCCTGAGGTACCAGCTGGTGCTGAGCCAGAGCTCATGATCTGTGCAAATTGATCCTGGAAAACTACCCGGCTGGACTTGTAACCGGTTGTATTTGTATTAGCAAGGTTGTCTGCAATTACATCCAAATAGGTCTGGTGAAGATTTAAGGAACTGATTGCTGTAAACATTGAGCGTATCATTATAAACTCTCCTAGAGGTTGATCTCACAGGCTTCCTCCAAGAGGGCCGGCCTGTAAGGATAATATTTTTAGTTACTATATGTTGTTGTTATCGGCTGATTCTTCCGAAGTAGAAGGATCAGCAAATACGACACTATCGATTTTTGTGAATACACCTTCGCCGCGATTGTCAGAGTCCATGGCGGTAATAACCAATCGATCTTTTATATTTACGATGAAAGCCAGGTTATCCATCATTACCAGCGATTCTTTTCCGCCGCGCTTGTCCGCTTTTTCAACGGCATTTGCCAGACGGGCAATTCCATCATCCGATAGAGTGATATCCCTTACTTCCATCCGTTTTTGAGCGTGATTGGAAAACCGCAAACTCTGAACTTGCGCGAGGGTATCCGCAAAATCTGGTCCTGAAGTCCTGGTGGTTTTTGGTTGGTTGCCGTTTGGACTTTGAACCGGTTTTATGGGTTGAGCAGGATTGAACCTGATTGGGTCGACCATATTAAGCTTCCTTTACCTCTGTAACTGATGACAGAAGGGCGGTCTTGTCACCGATGGTTAGAATTACATCCCCGTCGATGATTTCCATTGCAGTAACCTGGCCTTCAACAGGCTCTTCGCCAGTTTTATAGGTTTTCACCTGTTTTCCGATCAGAGAAGCGGCATAGCTGGTTTGGGATGCTGCAGCCAGGGTCTTCAACTGGGCAGAGATCGCCTGTAACTCATGCAATGAATTAAGTTGGGTCACCTGTCCCATTAGAGCTTTGTCATCCATCGGCTCCATTGGGTTTTGATTCTTTAATTGCGCAACCAGCATTACCATAAAATCGCTTTCGTCCAAACTGTTGCTGCCAGTTGAGGAAGCTGTCGCAGTCTGTATGGCTGAAGCTGTTTGCGCCATCACTTGAGATATTGGGGTTATTGACATTTGAATTCCTCGATTCCTAAATTCTATAATCCACAAGGGAATTATTTGAATGTGATTGGTTGGTTACAATTTCGTCTGTACCCATAACGGTTCTGTTGTCGTACCTGGAGTTCTTTTGTAGTGGGTTTTGACTGGATTGCGGGTCCCGGTAGGATTGCTGCGGAGCCTGCTGCCCGACATGGACGTTAGCCATTTGTACACCTGCATCAGATAAAGTCTGTTTCAGTTGGGCAATATGGGTTTCGAGCAATTTGCTCGTCCCTGCCTGGTCTGCAATGAGAGACACCTGCGTACCCTGCGATGAGGATGTAATGCGTAACTCTATCTGTCCAAGGTCTTCAGGGTGGAGTTGAATACGAATGGTTTGCGAACCGTTATTGGATGAGCCAGCAATCTGGCGGCTGATCTGCCTCAGGATTTCTGTTGTTTGAGCTTCCGCCAGGCGGGCCGGCTCATTGATTTTTCCGGTGAACGGATCTGCCTTCATCCGATCTGTCACCACTCCAGGTGTCGATGCGGGAGGCGCTTTATCGGGTGTGTCAGGTGGTGCTTCCGGGACCATTTTTCTTTCGGGTTTTCCCGTTTATGTAATGCCTTTACCACCAGCCACAGCTTTCACGTCTTCTGCCAGGGCTTTATTCGCCGAAGTCACTCCTGCTGGCTGACCATCGGTTTTTGGGAGGGTCTCCCCTTGTATTTCAGTATCCTGACCTACTTTGGCTGATGTATGTAAAGCTTTTTTCTTTGACCACACCTGATTGTCCCGGTTTTGATACATTTTCTCCTTTGATTGATCCCGAAATCAAGATTGGCTGTTTGTACAGTATCGTTCTGATTCAATATTGTTCCTTCGTCTGCTTCGGTTGAAGAAACAGCCGCAGAAGCCATACTCTTTCCAGCTGCTTTAGTCATTTCCTGAGATGATGAAAGTGATTGGGAGATAGTATCAAATCGAGAATCCGGTTTGGTTTGAGAGATGGACGGATCTTTTTCCTGGGTCTGTAATGGTTGGCCTGACAGCTTTTACTTCCTTTGCGTCCTTGTCTGCCGCTTCATCTCCTGCTTCTGAGTTAAGCTTGGAAGTCATTTTATCCGTGCTGATAGTATTTATTACCGGTTCGCCAGGTAAAGCACTTAATGCGGACAGGTTCTGTTGTGACGCTGATTCAGCAGGAGTCGTTGATACGCTTCCACTTTCTCCCATTTGATCTACTAAAGTTTCAGATGACACCTCCAGTTTCGTTTGGTCAATGGGAGTTGAGTTCAAAGTGAGAACTGGAACAGCCTGGGTTTGAACTAACGGTGACTCCAATTGGCAGGTCATTTGTGACTGGGCATTTTCATTGGCCCTGTTTATTGGTTTATTTTCTTCATCTAATTTCTCAGATTTCGTATCTTCCTGTGTAGATTTCACCTCCGACTCAATATTGTTTTGGGGTTGAACTTTCACCGCATGATCATTCTGCAATATTCCATTATCCGCTTGCGAAGTCTCGCTGGTTTTCTGTTTGAGGATTTGTTCAAAATCCCCGGATTTTTCCGGCTTGATGAATGGTTTTGCCGATTTGACCGATGGCGGTGAGGTTGTAATGATCGGTATGTTTATTGGTACTGTCATCCTTACCTCGACATGGCGATAGTTTTCAGAAGAGCCAGCTTTTTGCTGATCTCCTGGCTGACAGCCTGGTATTGAATTCCAGTCTCTGTCATTTCACTAAGTTCTACATCTATATCCACATTATTTTCATCTGCTCTTGCCGTACCTCCAGGACGGTCTTTTGTTTGGTAGAAAGGATGTGACCCGGATAAGGCCATATGACCGGGTTTTGATACAGCCAATTGAACCTGCCCATTGTTTTTAATCGCTCGTTGAATAGCTGACTCGAAACTGACTTCCTGGGCACGATATCCTGGTGTATCAATGTTGGCGATATTATTACTGATCAATTGCTGACGTTTGGAAAGGCCATCCAATGCCAGTTTTGCTGCTTTGATCGAATTATCAGAAAAAAGACCACTCATATCACACGCTCCAATCGTTTCCAGCTGAATAAATATCCATTACGCGCTCTACATAGACTTTCGTCTCCCGGTAGGGTGGTATTCCACCATATTTATCTACAGCTCCCGGACCGGCATTATATGCGGCTAGCGCCAGCCGGGTATTCCCATCATAGCGGTCCAACAATTGCGATAGAAGCCGAACTCCGCCGTCAATATTCTGTGCAGGATCCAGGGAGTTTTTTACTCCCAATCCCTTGGCTGTGCCTGGCATCAGCTGCATTAATCCCTGTGCTCCTGCTCTTGAAACAGCATCGGGATCAAAATTCGATTCAGCTTTGATCACCGCATTTACCAGACCTGCATTTACGCCATACTTTTTCGCGGCTTTGTTGATAAGGTCGGAGAATGACCCGCCAGAAATGGTTGAGCCGCTTTCACCGCCATCATAGCGACGCAAGACACTTTGCTCATCGCCGGTTGATGATGAAGATACCTGTCTTTCAAGCAGTTTTAAAAGCAGGTCAACCATAATTGTTTGGATCTGCGAATTCATATCATTACCGATCATATTTACACCTCTGTACGTTGGCGCCTGAAACCCTGTGAAATATAAATGTCATCTTGAAACCGGCGTTCTTTATCCTTTTCCTCTTCCATAAATCGGTCAGATTCTTTATTCTTCAATATGTTCAAGGACTCTTCCGATTTTTTTGCTTCCACTACTTCTAACCGCTTTTGTTCTATTGCCTGCTCAAGTACCAGGATCGACTGTTGAATTTGATGGATCTGAAGTGCTAAATTATTACAATTATTCCGGAGGTGGCCAATAAGGAATAGATCTATCTCCCCGTGCATTTGTTCATGCAGCTTCTCATAAAGGGTATCCATTGCTGTTGCCAGGGCTTCACACAAAGCAGTTTTCTGGTGTCTTTCCTGGTTTAATCTGCCAAGTTCAACTTCCAGTAATTCCACTTTACTGTGGCGTACATCAAGAACAGTTTGAAGAGAGAATTTTGGTGGCATTATTTACCTCAATTTTGAGAAACCTGCAATTGATTTAATGTGTCTTCAAAGCTGGATACATCTTTGTTCTCTTGCTGCAAAAACGCGGTCAGAGCTGGTAGAACCTGTAAAGCCTGATCAATTTCCGGGTCTGATCCGGTGACATAGGCGCCAATATTTACCAGGTCACGTGCTTTTTCATAAGTTGCCAGGTGTTTCCTGGCAGTTGCTGCCATTTGGATGTGTTCACGGCTGGTGACCGAAGGCATAACACGGCTGACGCTATTCAACACATCAATGGCCGGGTAATGGTTTCTGGCCAGCTAAAGTCCGGCTGAGGATGATATGGCCATCAAGAATACCACGGGCGGCATCGCAGATCGGCTCATTGAAATCATCACCTTCAACCAGGACGGTGAAGAAACCAGTTATGGTACCTTTATCACTGGCGCCTGCCCTTTCGAGCAGCCTGGGCAATAATGCAAAAACGGATGGTGTGTATCCTTTACTGGCGGGCGGTTCGCCAATTGCCAATCCAATTTCACGCTGCGCCATTGCAAAGCGGGTTACTGAGTCCATCAGGAATGTGACATCCATACCGTTATCACGGAAGTTCTCAGCGATGGTCATGGCTACAAAGGCTGCCTTTAATCGCACCAGGGCAGGCTGGTCAGATGTAGAAACAACGACAACCGATCGAGCAAGACCTTCTGGACCAAGATCACGTTCCAAAAATTCTCGGACTTCACGTCCTCGTTCACCAACCAGAGCGATCACGCTGACATCCGATCTTGAACTGCGAGCTATCGTACCCATTATGGTACTTTTACCCACACCTGAACCTGCGAAGATACCCATACGCTGACCTTTACCGCAGGTAAGCATTCCATCTATGACGCGTACACCTGTAACTAAAGGATCTTTGATGGGTGGCCGGGAGAGGGGTGGGGGAGGATTATTATTCGTTGATACCCGCTCAATCCCTTCCAGAGCAGGGCCATTGTCAATTGGTTCCCAAGCCCATCCAGAACACGCCCCAGAAGTGGCATTCCAACGGGAGTGCGAAAGTTTTTATAAATTGGAAAAACCGAGCTGCCAGGTTGAATGCCTTGCATATCACCTAATGGCATAAGCAGGACTCGGTCCTCTTGAAAGCCAACCACCTCAGAAAGAAGAGATTCATGGGCTGTACGAATTTCACATACCTCACCAATCTGGCAATCAAGGCCGATCGCCTGGATGGTCAATCCAAGTACCTGATTGACTCTTCCAGAGGTTTTTGTGGTCTTCAGCCTGGTTAAGGCTTGTGAAAATCGAGTAAGATCGGGCAACGTTACCGCCATATTCATAGGTTAGTTTTCCACTACACTGGCTTCACTATCAATAGTGTCCAGAATTGTTTTGAGTTGTGTTTCAATTCTGCCATCCGCAGAGCCCCATTGTCCATTTACGTAACATCCGCCACGGGCAATGGATCCACTGGGTACGATCTCAATGGTATGTGAGGTGATCGATTCCTGTAGTTCCCTCCAATATGGACCAAGATTACTGGCATCCTCAGGGTGAACATATATTCGTAAATTTCCCAGTGAACGTGCATTCTCAAGGACCTTATTGAAAGTGGCTTGCAAAGTTTCTGAATCCAGGACATAACCCTCGCCAAACATTTTTTGAGCTATATGGGAAACAAGGTTCAATATCATTTGTTCGCTTTGAGACATTAAGTTTTCACGCCATTCATTTAATTGCTGAACAAGTGTGCTGGCGGTATCCATGTGGCTTTTGATCTCGCCCATGGCGCTATTCCATCCATCCTGATACGCCTGTTCCTGAATACCTTTTGCATTTTTTTGGGCGGTCAAGATGATCTCTTCTGCTTCCCTTCGGGCAGTGCTAATTAATTCTCTGGAGATGTCATGCGGGGCAGTGGTCGTGGCGAACTTAAGCGATGGCTGCCAACCGGGTTTGTGTTCGCTGACTGTAGGAATAGTAGAAGTAATATCTCCTGGCTGCCAATCGCTGGTTACAATATTTTGAGCTTCCTTGATCACTCTGGTTACTGAACTACTTTTTTCGTTCGTTTGAACCAGTTTGGCAAAAAGAGGCACAGGTTGCTTTCCACCGTTCCCTTGAACAATTTCCAGACCGGGTTCTGAATTGTTCTGTAGGAAATCAACAGGTGTCCATTTTTGAGGATTTTTCCCTGCTGGGCTGAGATTAGGCGATGACTTCATATTCGTCACCTCCACTACCCGCTATCACAATCTCTCCCGCTTCTTCCAGTGACCTGACTGCATCGACAATCCGGCGTTGGGCAGTGTATACGTTCTTTGCCAACTGGGGTCCCAATACCTCAATTTCTTCCCGCAGATTTTCGGCAGCTCGTTCTGATAGATTTCTAAAAACCAGATCCTTTAATTTTTCCTGGGCGGCTTTTAACGAAAGAGCCAGATCTGCTTTGGGGACATCGCGTAATACGCGCTGCATGGTCTTATCGTCCAGTTTCACCAGGTCATCAAATGTGAACATATTGGAGTGGATTTCCTCAACCAGTTTGGGATCGGTTGTATCCAATGCCTCGAAGATCGTTTTTTGGACACCGCGATCAACCTGGTTCATCATTTTCACCAGAAAAGATACGCCACCAGTAGCACGGAAGTCAGCTTCATTTAATACACCAGATAGTTTATTCTTCAGGTTTTTTTCGACTACCTGAACCACCTGGGGTGACACCCTGTCCATGGCAGCAAGGCGTAAAACCACTTCAATTTGCAGGTCTTTTGGAAAGCTGGTTAAATATATCGGCAGCAACTTTTGCTTCAAGGTATGAGAGCACCAGGGCAATGGTCTGGGGCAATTCGTCCTGTAATAGAGTGGCCACCTGGGCTGGGTTTGCATTGCGCAGCATCTCAAATGAGGATAACTGTTGATGGGCAGAAATTCGTTCAAGGATCTCTGCACCACGACGCGGGCCAACAGCTCTGGATAATAACTGGCGGCTATATTCTGCACCGCCACCTTTCATTCCAGCTCCGCTTACAGAGAGTTCGTATGCCTCTTGCATCACCTGCCGGCGAGAATCTGCTGGAACATTGCCTGCCTTGCTTAATGACATTAATACTTGTTCAATTTCTCCTTCACCAAGGTACTGCAGCACTTTTGAAGAGAGATCAACTCCAAGTGTCAGCAACAGGGCAGTTGCCTTTTCCAGGCCATTGGGTGATAACAAACCGTCAGTCATTAGCGGTTCCCGTCTTCAGCTAGCCAAAGTTGAATGATCTCTGCAACACTGGCCGGGTTTTCTTCAGTCATCCGGGTTAACACTTTTTGCAGCTGCTCATCTTCAGGATGGTGTTGTTCCATTTTGAATGTTGATTTAATTTTTGGTTGGGAGCCTTGTGTCTGCTGCAGCATTGGACCGGTTGAATTATTGGTGAGCATGGGTGAATTATGACCGGATAAAGCGGAGGCAGATAAAGGTTTCATGACTGGAACCCACGCATCAGAAGAAGCGAGCCGAAGATTTTTAAGAAGTCTCTGTACATACCATAAGATCAGGAAGAGGAGAATGACAGCTCCGGCAATTTCACCGATCTTGTAATACAATTCTGTGTTTGAACTTTTTGATAGAACTTCTTCCTGTTGAGTGGCAAAGCTGGTGTCAAAGGTCGTGTTTTCAACCACAAGCTTATCACCACGGGCTTCATCGATACCGACAGCCGCGGATACTGCACTTTTTAATGTGGTTAATTGAGCCTGATCAGTTACATTATCGACGAGGACACTTAATGAAATCCTTTTGACCGTACCGGGTGAAAAGATCTCGTGGGTCTCGGAAGTGGATAGCTCATAATTGGTAACTTCATCAGACCTGGTGTAATTGGAGGAGCTTCCACCAGCTGTGGTGGTTGCCACCGGTGTGGGGAGGTTGCTGTTGGCTCCGGGAACTCCACCTGTTGCACCCCCAGTTGTAGTGTAATTTTCAGTGGTTTTTTGAGAACTGCGAATAGCAGGAGTGGGCTCTATTTTTTGAGAGGTAGTCTCTTTTTGAGTCCAATCCAAAGATACATCAGCCTGGACAACTGCCCGGTTAGGTCCCAACACTTGAGCAAGCAGCAGCTCAACTTTATTTTGTATATTTACTGCTGCTGCACCTTCGGCTGCACGGCGGCTGTCTGTCTGCGCAACTGCCGATGCTTCACCAGAAGAGCCAGCACCGGAAGCCAGCATCCTGCCTGCGGAATCCACGATAACTACATTCTCGGGTTTCAAACCTTCAATGCTGCTGGCTGCCAGGTGGGCAATGGCAGAAACCTGTGCGGAGTCTAAAGTTTTACCCGGTGCCAGTTTAACCATGATCGAAGCAGTGGTGACAGACTGGTCACTGGTAAGTAATGTTTTTTCTGGGGTTACGATATGTACCTGGACAGCTTCAACAGCACTTAAGCTCCCGATGGTTCTTTCGAGTTCACCTTCCAGGGCGCGTTGATAATTGATCTTTTGGGTGAACTCTGTCATTCCAAGAGTGTTGCTGCCAAATAGTTCGAGGCCGACAGTACCATTTGAAGGAAGTCCGTCTCGTGCCATCTGAAGCCGGACCTCGTAAACCTGTTTTTCTGGAACCATGATGGTACCAGTACCGCTTAATTTGTAGGGAATATTTGCTTCAGCTAATTTCTGAACAACTTGACCAGCATCTTCTTCAGTCATCCCGGTAAATGCTACAGAATAACTCGGGGCTGTAGCCCAGGAAACGATCAAGGGGATTACTATTGCTGCGGCCAGGACCAGGGCAATAAGGGTGATCTTCTGCGATGTGCTCTGGTGACTCCAGAATGAGCCTACTTGTTGTGTTAAAGGTGTGGTCATAATTCCCTTTTATTAAGAAATAACTTAGATACTCATCCGCATCATTTCGCGGTATGCATCCACTAATTTGTCACGGATTGCGAGGGCTACCCGGAAATTGACATCATTCTCTTCTGTTGCGATCATCACCTGATGGAGGTCGACATCCTGTCCGCTGGATAACTTCGAAATGAGACCATCTGTCTCCAGTTGACTTTGATTCAATGAATCCAGAACCTGGCCGAAGGATTGGGTGACCTGATCCAGACCAGAAACGGGTTTTTTCGTTAATGTACGTTCTGTTAAAGGAAGGCTGTTTACAGATGAAATTGATGTAATATCCATATTATTTTCCTCTTAACGGTAGATCAACGACCAATATCCAATGCTTTTAAAGCCATACGTTTTGCTGCTTCGATCACTGATAGGTTGGCTTCGTATGATCGTGTTGCCGATAGCATATTTGTCATTTCAACGACAAGATTGACATTAGGGTATGTCACGTAGCCTTCATCGTCAGCATCCGGGTGGTTGGGGTCGTAAACGCGGGGACCAGCCTCCTGATCTGTAACCACCTGGGAAACTTCCACCCCGCCGGATTGAAGACCCCGACTGGCTACAGGAGAATTGCTTAATCGGGCTGCAATGAAACCGGGCAAGTGAGAAGCTGGACCCTGAGGAGAAAAAACAACATCCTGCCTTTTGTACGCGCCACCCTCAGTTGTGCGGGTGGTCTGAGCATTGGCGATGTTATTGGAGACCATATCCAACCTTAATCGTTGTGCAGATAGTCCGGATGCGCTAATTCGTAAACTATTCCAAAAGCTCATACTTTTCTCCAGATGAAAATAATTTCTGGTATCATCCTAACACCCCGGGATCATAGGAGCAGTAAAGCTTTTGTGAACTTGGAATAAATTTTTTGTAAAGAGGGAATTTTAAATACATCCAAGGGCATTGAAATGCCCCTGGCGGATGTCAACTGGTTCTAACAATATGGATTTTTGCGATTATCAGGCAGACCTGCGGGTTTGTTGTGCTATTGGTGCTGCAATGGGAGAAAGATTCTTTTCAGTCTGGGACCAGGCGCTGCGTAAGTCAGTTAGTGATGTGATCACACTTTTATAATCACCCTGGCGAATACAATCCAGGCACCATTGATAGAGCCTAAATAAGCCAACAGATACTTCGGGATAATCAAAATTCAATGCGTCACGTAAAACGGATATCGCCTTGGTGGCACGTTCAAAATCTTGCTGCTCACAAGCGGTGATTGCCAGGGTATAAGCCATCACTACTAATCGAATTGGGCTGGCGCCCATAACGTCTTGAGTTCGATATTCCTGGTTTCTGTAAGATGCTTGTTGATACATGGCTTTGCTCCTGGGCACTAATAATTTATCGCTATGGTTCTTTTATCGACAGAAATGAGCAAGACTTGAACTATCCCGGCGTAAAAATCGTCTAAATATTTTTACCGTCAATTGATCAGGCGAAATAATCGAAGAGATTGCCACCCTGGAATTTGCCCATCTCTTCGGGCGGGATCGAGCGGATCACTTTCTGGCTAGCCCGATCGACAACCAGTATCGTTATGGCATGGGTGTCATCATCGACGAGAAATCTCAGACTGATATCGCCTGAGAGCGCAGCGGTATGTTTTTGGGATTCCGCTTTTTTATCCTCTTTTTTTTGTTCGACAGGTTTTGCCTGTTGATCCGGCTGTTTTATTGGAGCTGCCTGTTGTTGGATAACAATTGAGGCATTTACAGCCTGTCGTTCTACGTCCACACTGCTAATTTTGGGTACTTGTTCTATTGACATTTTGGCCTCCGGCATCCTTGCCTTAACCTTCTTAACTAGCTATCCTTAGCCTGTTTATACTAAAGCAATAAAGCGATAACAATATTCTATGCAGAATAAGAAACTGATGAGATGATACTTGTCAATGTTTGCCTTTCATAAGCCATCGATTGTATCTGCGCTTGAGCTTCTGCATACACATTTATTAAATTCTGCTGCCTAACTTCGAGCTGTGCTTTCATCAATGCCATGCGGGAATTCAACGATTTAGTCTGATCATCAGCAGATTTTATGGATTGGTCTACATAACTCTTAGTACCGACATAATTATTTAATTTTGCCTGCAATCCGGTCATCAGACTATCAAGCATATACTTGACTTCATTTGGATTTGTTGCAAGTGCTTTTTCGAGTTTACTCAAATCTGACAGTACAGCACTCATACTGTCGTTTATTGTTATGCCGATCTCGCCCAAATTTTTATAAATTCCATTGTTACTGATGGTTCCACCTGTCAATCTGAACAGATCCTGCCGCAATGAAGATATTGACATATCTGAAGATAATGGACCGCGGGTATATTTACCATCGGCATTTTTCGTTACGAGAGATTTCTGTCCGATATAACTGGTCAGAGCGTTGAATTTGGTCAGGAAATCATTCAATGTGTTCTTTTGGGGAGTGGAATCTCCACTGATTACCAATGTAGCGTTTTTCCCAAGTGCATCACTGGCCAGGTTCAAGGTGACACCTGAGATCACATCAGTTAATCCGGTATTTGTACTGCGCTCTACGCTCAGGTTATTCACCTTAAAGATCGCATTAGAGGCGGCTTGCATCTGGTTTTTAAAATCATTTGGAGTAATAGGGTCAGTTGCTGGCTTTAATATACCCAGAGTAATGAGCGCTTCGCCGCTGGCGATCACCGAATGTTCGATCCCGGTCTCTTGTGCTGACAAGATCAATTGTTTATCGACGATCGAGGCACGTACACCCTGACCTGCGGCATAACTGGCGTTGTTGATCTTACCCATGATATCGTTGAGGGTATCAGTGGCTGTGATTTCCAGCTCAGCACCTTTGGCTGTATAGCTTATGCTCGCAGCACCGCTGCCCATTGTTCCCGAAGTAAAGTCAGAACTGATGCTAAATGTCAGTCCACGACCGGTGTTATAAGTGCCTGCAGCAGGTAGTGTCTGCCAATCGGAAGTGTATGCCGTCCCTCCTGATGAAAGGATGGATACGGATTTTCCATTTGAGTCAACTACCCTGAATTGCTGCACTGTATCGTTCAGCCGCGTCTCAACGTAATACGTACCAGAACCTAATTCTTGTCGACCAGTATCCAGAGTGGTTGTACCAAAGGTGGATATGGTGGTGTTTGCTGTTTCTGCTGCAACTGATCGCGATGCCTCTCCACCAAGTACTATGCTTCCTGCAGTTAATCCTAATGCCTGATCGGTGGAAAGCTGGCGTTCTGACCTAACCCGGTGTTCTTTAGCCAGAGAGGTGATATCGGTAATTTGATATTCACCTGGAACAGCAGAAGTACTTACAGCAGCTGATGCTACTGTGAATCCGGTGGTGATATTTGTAAATGAGACTTTCCTGCCTGGAGTGAAATTATAAAATGGATCACTACTTTTTAATGTTGAAACCGAAGATTTCAATGCTTCCAAACGGCTTTGGAGGTCGACATAAATAGCTTTCTTGGCAGCCAGGTCATCTTTTTGCTGGGTTAATCGGACTAATGGCTGCTGTTCCAGGACCATTAGGTTATTGATGAGTTCGGTAAAAACTGGGTCAAGATTTCCGATTGTGTTTGCCATTTCAAACCTCTATTTGCCGTTTCTTTTTTATGGTAGAGCGGGGGCACCTTTTCAGATGCTCCCCGCTATCAAACCATCTGCGGAATTACAGTGTTAGTTGCTCCCTCTATCGGAAGAGTGAGAGTAAGAATTGCGGGGCTGCATTCGCCTGGGCTAACATGGCGGTAGCTGTTTGCTGCAGGATCATCAGCTTGGAAGCGTTCACCTGTTCTTCAGCCATGTTGGCGTTCATGATCCGGTTGTATGCGCCTTCGGTGTTGATCTGGGCTACCGAGATCTGATCTTCTTTGAATGTCAGGCTCCCATTGAGTGAGCCGATCTTGGAGAGTTGGCTGGAAACAACGTCCAGTTTACCCTGGATATCGGTCATGTAGGTAGCGAAAGTTGATGCGCTATCAGATGATTTAAGGGTGCTGGCTCCATTGTTATACTTCAGAGAATATTCCTCTGCAGGACCAACAAATTCGACTGTTCCAGTAGCAGCTGCGGTACCTACAGTACCTACACCGACGGTAACAGTAAGGCCATTACCAAAATCTACAACGCCGGAAGCGCTTATGTTCTTTTGCACTACGACGTCGATAGGATCGGTACCGTCAGCGCCATCAGCATCCACCTGTAAGGCATCCGTAGAATCGAGCCTGGTCAGGGTGATTGAAGAAATAGCTGCATAGGACACTGAGACTTTGTAGGTCCCTGAGGATAAGTCAACCAGATTGGGGTTGGATTTTGCAGCTGCAGCAGCAGTGCTGATGGTTCCGGTCACTGTTCCGATGGAAGCTGCTGATGTACTAACAGCTGCAAGATTTAACCCGTCGGCTGCAGAAGCGGTCATGTTCTGTAAGCCATCAAGGGTTGTGGTCTCACCACTATCTACACCGGTCTGGAATGTAAGAGCGGTTGCATCATATTCGCCGCCGATCAAGCTTTTTGCACCAGTACCACTTGCCCACTTGGTCTGAGCGACAACATCGTCGATTTGCTTGGAATATGCGGACATCTGGTCGATAAGAACCTGACGTTCAGCCTGTCCCATCGTATCTGAAGCACCTTGCTCTGCTTTATTGCGCATCTGGATCAGGATGTCATTAATTCTACCGAGACCAGATTCAGCGACTGCTAACAGGTTCTTTGCGTCACCGATATTGTTCAATGAGACTTTTAAACCTTCACTGCGAGCCATCATTTTGGTCGCAATTGTCAATCCAGCCGGATCGTCAGCAGCGCTGTTGATACGTTTACCAGTCGCTAAGCGGCTAGTGTGTACTGAGAGTTGTTTGTTGATTATCGATAAAGCGTTCAGCGCATTCATTGCGCCAATATTACCAGCAATCCTGGTGACATCATTATCTGCCATTTCAAACCTCCTTGTTTGTTTGGCCGGGGATCCTTCCCCTGGTATTTCTTTATGGTTTATGCGGGCTATTTTTTATCTTCTTGACAGTCAGCCCGCTTATCCTGTCTTTACCGCTAGATGGTGGACTTCTAAACTCAATTGTGGGTGATCATTCAAATAAGCTGCCTCCTGAATTAATTTCGGAATGATGCTTCTTTGTATGATACTGGTATCGTCAGTAAGTTAAAAACCTTGAATCTCTATCAATAAAATTTTCGTTAATTTAAATTATTGGTGTAAAAAAATCAAATATAGGAGTAATAAATAAGTATCAATTAATGAAATGAAATTCAAATAGAGTAATCACCCCGATAAGACTTAAAAAGGAACGAGTCCTTTTGAAAAAAAGCGGGGGCACCTTTTCAGATGCTCCCCGCTATCAAACCATCTGCGGAATTACAGTGTTAGTTGCTCCCTCTATCGGAAGAGTGAGAGTAAGAATTGCGGGGCTGCATTCGCCTGGGCTAACATGGCGGTAGCTGTTTGCTGCAGGATCATCAGCTTGGAAGCGTTCACCTGTTCTTCAGCCATGTTGGCGTTCATGATCCGGTTGTATGCGCCTTCGGTGTTGATCTGGGCTACCGAGATCTGATCTTCTTTGAATGTCAGGCTCCCATTGAGTGAGCCGATCTTGGAGAGTTGGCTGGAAACAACGTCCAGTTTACCCTGGATATCGGTCATATAGGTAGCGAAAGTTGATGCGCTATCAGATGATTTAAGGGTGCTGGCTCCATTGTTATACTTCAGAGAATATTCCTCTGCAGGACCTACGTATTCGACTGTTCCTGAAGCAGTACCCGATGTACTACCTGCTGCAACGGTTACCGTTAAACCATTACCGAAATCAATAGGTTGACCTACACATAAATCATGTTGCACTACAACGTCGATAGGATCGGTACCATCGTTGCCATCGGCATCCACTTGTAAGGCATCCGTAGAACCGAGTCGGGTCAAGGTGATTGAAGAATTATGTCCATTATATGTCACAGAGACCTGGTAAGTACCTGATGATAATGCTGTAAGATTTGGGTTGGATGCAGCACCTGCTGCAGCTGTGCTAATTGTTCCGGTTACTGTTCCGATGGAAGCTGCTGAAGTACTAACAGCTGCGAGATTTAACCCGTCGGCTGCAGAAGCAGTCATGTTCTGTAAGCCATCCAGGGTTGTGGTCTCACCACTATCCACACCGGTCTGGAATGTAAGAGCGGTCGCATCATATTCGCCGCCGATCAAGCTTTTTGCACCAGACCCACTTGCCCATTTGGTCTGAGCGACAACATCGTCGATTTGCTTGGAATATGCGGACATCTGGTCGATAAGAACCTGGCGTTCTGCCTGTCCCATCGTATCAGAAGCACCCTGCTCTGCTTTATTGCGCATCTGGATCAGGATATCGTTAATTCTACCGAGACCAGAATTCAGCAACTGCTAAAAGGTTCTTTGCGTCACCGATATTGTTCAATGAGACTTTTAAACCTTCACTGCGAGCCATCATTTTGGTCGCAATTGTCAATCCAGCCGGATCGTCAGCAGCGCTGTTGATACGTTTACCAGTCGCCAAGCGGCTAGTGTGTACTGAGAGTTGTTTGTTAAATTATCGATAAAGCGTTCAGCGCATTCATTGCGCCAATATTACCAGCAATCCTGGTGACATCATTATCTGCCATTTCAAACCTCCTTGTTTGTTGGACCGGGGATCCTTCCCCTGGTATTTCTTTATGGTTTATGCGGGCTATTTTTTATCTTCTTGACAGTCAGCCCGCTTATCCTGTCTTTACCGCTAGATGGTGGACTTCTAAATTCAACTGTGGGTGATCATTCAAATAAGCTGCCTCCTAAAACAATTAGAGTGAAATTTTTCCTCTAACTGGTATCGCCAAAATACAAAATATCTTGAATTTCCGCGCATAAAATTTTTATTAATTCTTAGTTGATGGAGGTATTTATTATTAAGACTAAATTATAAATGGCACAATAGGTTCTTGATTTTTGAAATTACCCTATTTTTATTCGTCCCCCAGAAATTGATAATAAATAATCTTACAAATTATTGTCCGATGTAAGTTGAGAAATTGTTACAAGAAATTAGATTAAATATCGTTCTCAGTCCGCTTGTATTTTTATCTCTGGTGTTTCCTGCAGCTCTTTTTGGGGAGATCGGATTGGTTTTATTGCTATCAGCTCTATGATCATCTCACTGACAATATTGCGCTGATGCATGATGGTATCCATAATCTGGTTGACATTTTTTCCCTCGATTAATCGTTTGTCCACAATCAGGGTGATACGTTTTGCCTGCCAGTCTCCACGATATCCATAATCTGCCCGCCAGTAATAAGGTTGCGAGAAATACCCGAAACTTCCAATAAAAAACTGGCGAATATGAGTTGGATCCTCATAAGCATCATCGCTGGATCCATAAGGCACTCGAATAATCATTTTTCCATCAGGTTGAGCTATCCTGAATAATTCCTGCATCATTGGAAGAATATTATGGATATGCTCCACCACATGGGACAATAAAAATTCACTTACGGAATCGTCCGGGAGGGGAATTCTTTCCTGTGCACAAGATTCCAGGTCAAATATGATGTCCACTCCAGCCAGGGGAGCTGAATTTAAATTTTTCCAACCTGGTAGGATATTTCGGCCGCAGCCTACATTTAATTTGAAAGATTTATCCGTCATGAACCCCTTTTTTCTCGAGTCTAACAATTATATTATCTGAAAATTGCGAATATTAATTTGAAATAATTATTTCCCTGTTCAAGACTGCAACAATGTTCTCATCGAACAACTTCAAGAAATGGTAAAAATTTCCTTTAAGATTGTGATTCTGAAGCTCGAGCTCGGGCAATATTTACCGCCTTTCGTAACGTTGATGGCTCAGATGATGTGGATAGGCCGATCGAAAGTTGGAGGCTATCGGATTTGGTTTTAGCCTGATTATATTTAACAACTGCCTGGATCACTCGCTGAACAGCTTTATTTCCAATGGCAAGCTCTGATGCAGGCATTAGAACGCCAAATTCCAGAGATCCAATACGTGCCACGAGATCCTCCCTCCTAAAACAGGCTCGCAGTATTATTCCGGTTTCTATAATTTTTGAATCATCCACTGGATATTTTCTATGGTCATTGAACCTTTTTAGTGATCTGAGACCGCAAAACAGTACGCTGATCGGGAATTGCCTGCTGTTTTCCAACCTTTCGATCTCGGTTTCGAAGTAGATCTTATTAAATAATCCTGTCACAGGATCATGTGTGCTGAGGTATTGGATCTGTTCCTCAGATTTTTTCAGATCGGTAATATCACGGATGGTTTCTACAGCTCCAATAACCTCACCCTTTATGTTTTTAAGAGTTGTGGCTTTTGCCCACAGGTGAATTCCTTCCTGCCGAAAAGAACTCAGGTAGACTTCTGTTGAAACAGAGTCTCCTTCCATATGGTAATCCGGATAATGAAGCGCAAGTTGCTTCTCTTTATTCAGGATGTAATCGATGAGGATTGGCCGCTTTTGGCCATAAAATGGGACTGCATATTCGTAATCACCTTTCCCCAGCATCTCATTTGCAGGAATATTCGTCAGGTCCACTATTGACCTGTTCCAGGCGATCACCTTTCCGTGTATGTCAATTGCAAATGTCGGATCAGGAAGGAATTCGATAATACTGGAAAATAATTGTTGATCGTGTTGAAAGGACATTTCTACTTGTTTTATCCCGGAAATGTCATGCCAGATCAGGATCATTTTAGTAACATCACCATCGACACCGATCATCTTATTCGCGGTAATTTCATACCAGATCCCATCATTATCGGGGGAATCTTTTTGAGTAAGAATATTACTCATTAAGGAAGAGCCGATAAATTCCTTCAGATCGTTTTCAGCCCAGGGAATTGCTTTCTGGATACCCATACCTTCTTTAATATGAATACCGAGATTAGCAGCCGTGGGATTAAATTCCAATATCTTGAGATCAGCATTAATAATGACAATAGGGCACTTTATTGAATTAAAAATTGCCTTATAGTTCTGATCCGTCATCAGGAACCTTCCTTATATATTGATTACATTATTGCATAAACATGTGTGAGCTACAATCAGTTTTACGTTCGATTAACGAATTATTCAGGATAGCTTAACTCATTTTCCATGAGGAGCAACATATACTTATATTTACTGCACACAAAAGATTAGATCAGGTGATTTTCTTTGTTAATAAAATTAGTATTAGTAATTCTTGTTTTCAAAAAAAATAACTACAAATCGAAAGCCTATTTTCAAAGATAGATACCAGTAGTTTACTGACTGGATTTCATAATTGGCACAATTGAAATGAAAGTGAAGCACCTATAATATGAAAAGACAATCCAAATATATACCCACCCACCAAAAACGTAGTCCAGTTCTAACCAAAGGGACTTCTCCGGCTTTGATAATTAAAGTAAATGAATTGCTCCAAATTGGAAAGCTGCGTGATGCAGCCGATATTCTGACAAAAGAGATCTTGATACACCCAGAGAAAAAAGATGCCCAAATTATTCTGGGACAAGTCAATGAGAAAAGGTCCGGAAAAGAAATATATAAAGAATTTAATCAAATCAAGCCTCCAAAAGTACCCCCTAATATTTCATTATGTCTGATCGCCAGGAATGAAGAAAAAAATATTGCCCAATGTCTTGAATCCTATAAGGATTTTGTGCAGGAGATCATCGTCGTGGATACAGGTTCAACTGATCGGACGGTCGAGATCGCCACGTCATACGGCGCTGAAATTAGATATTTTCCCTGGATTGACGATTTTGCGGCAGCCAGGAATGTATCCATTGAAAATGCCAAAGGGGATTGGATATTACGAACTGATGCCGACGAATGGGCAGATCCTGCAGAGATGATAAAACTTCAGCATGCTGCAGTTTCTGGCGTTGCAGATGTTTATCTGTGCACGACAATTAGCAGCGATTCTCATCATCCTGACAATGCATCCTCCCTCGTAATAAATCATAGACTTTTCAAGAATCATAAAGGCTTATTCTTTGAGCATGCCATCCATGAGACTATTAACTTATCTGCCATTCGACTTGGATTAGTCACTGCAATCACAAATATTACTTTCCATCATTCTGGTTATGATATTTCCAAACAGGACCTGGATAAAAAACAGCTGCGAAATCTCAAGATATGTGAATTTGGGTTGGAAAGGTTTCCCAAAGATATTTTCCTTCGCATGCTGCGGGGAATTATCCTGTATCAATTGGGATCCGATGATGGAATACCTGAGATGGAGATTGCAATAAAAGACCTTCCCCAGGATATTTTTCCTTCAAAATATCTGGAAATGTGTTTCGTATACCTGATCGAACAATATGCCAGGGATCGAAATAGGGATAAACTGACCAAATTAATTGATGAAGCCTTGGTGGATAATATTTCTGATGCCCTGGTGCTGCAGTTCCTTGGAGAAAAGCTGCTGTATGCATTGGGCGATGCCGGTTACGCTGTAAAAGTATTAAACCGGGCGTTGATGGTAAGGCCGTCAGATCTGTTGTCCGACCTTTTGGATGTGAAATTTTACAACCAAACTCAAATCAAACGAGTATTGATGGAAGCAAATTTTAATTCTTGGGGATCAACAAGCGGCTAAAAGACTTGCTTTGGAATTAACCGGGAATTTGCCAAACAATATAATGGGCAAAGCTGATCAAGAAAAAACCCCTGGCAAAATAAACAGCATAAAAGAGTTTTTAGATCGAGCGATCATGGAAGCTGCTTTAAATGGAGTTACGGAAAATATTTGGACCAATCTGGCAGGATTGGAGATCAAATTGGGTCGTACCGGATTGTGTACCATTTGTGCAATGCATGCAATTACCATAAATCCTGTTAACCAGGAAGCTATAAATTTAATGGGTATTGCCGCTCTCCAGAATAAAGATTATGCTATGGCACAGGAGAATTTCGTTCATTCACTCATCCTGAATCCAGCAAATGACATTTCCCGGGAAAACCTTAATAATTTTTGTATTAAACAGGGGAGGGATATTGCAGATGTTATTTATGACCAGGGGGTAAGCTGGCAAAATCAAAAACAAATCCAAAAAGCTGTATTTGCATTTATCACTTCTATAAAACTTAATCCTGCAAATACCAAAGCCCGTGAATTACTTGATAATTGCATGTCACAATTCTAAAAAGTAAATATCACATACTCGTCGGGAACATTCTCCCGGGTCCTTTCGTTTAATGATAAGAAATTATCAAATGACCTGGGAGGGTAGCATGAGAAGAATTTATAGCACCATTTTTTCCGTGATCTTTGTTGTCTCATTATTAATACCAAAGCCAGTACATGCGGATGGATTTATCATCCCGGATCGTCCCATCATGGAGCAATTGGTGATCCGCTACCATCATGTGGATGTGAAGATCACAAATCAGCTGGCGGTGACAACCGTAGACCAGACATTTTTCAACCCCAATGATTGGACAGTTGAAGGTATTTATTCTTTCCCCATCCCGAAGGATGCTGGCATCTCTTCCTTTAAGCTTTGGATCGACGGGAAAGAAGTTGCCGGAAAACTATTGGATGCCAACCAGGCCAGACAGCAGTATGAAGATATTGTCCGCACAATGCGCGACCCTGCATTACTGGAATATACAGACCGGGGAGCAGTTCAGGTGCGCATCTTTCCGATAGCGAGTGGAGAAGAACGGCGCATCCAGTTGGAATACTCACAACCGCTGTTATCCGAGAATGGGCTGGTTCGATACACCTATCCATTGAATACCGAAAAATTCTCGATGCAGCCATTGGAGAGTGTCACTGTAAAAGTAAGCATTGCCTCTTTAGAGCCGATCCGGGCTGTCTATTCTCCTACCCATAAGATTTCGACCACCCAGGAAGACCCATTCCATGCTGTGGCTGGTTACGAAGACAGTAATGTAACACCGGATACAGATTTCAGCATATATTATTCCACCGGTACCACAGAGGCCTTCCATCTATTTACATATAAGAACGCCGATCCTGCTGATCCGGATGGCTACTTTATGCTGTTATTGTCCCCGAAACCGGAATTGCCCACCCAAATCGTTTCAAAGGATGTGATCCTGGTCCTGGATCATTCCGGAAGTATGGATGGGGAAAAATTTCAGCAGGTACAGGATGCGGCTGATTTTATTTTGACAAAGCTGAACCCGGATGACCAGTTCAATGTAATTTCATTCAGCACAGCTGCGGAAGCCTATGCCAGAACCATGCAGCCGGCATCCCGTGCTTCCGAGGCGATTACCTGGTTAAAACGGTTCTCAGCAGCCGGATCAACTGATATCAACTCAGCATTGAAAAAAGCTGCTGCCGGGATTGATACTGAACGACCGACGTATTTGATCTTCCTCACTGATGGCCTGCCAACCGAAGGCATTACAAATACTCAACAGATCATCCAGAATTTCAATCAGGTATCCCGGAAAAATCTGCGTTTCTTTAGCTTTGGAGTGGGATACGATGTTGATACCGTTCTCCTGGATACCCTTTCCCAGGAAAATCACGGCAGCAGCACATACGTGATGCCCGGGCAATCATTGGATGAGGTGATCAGCGCATTCTATTCCCGTATATCAGCGCCGGTCATGACTGACCTAAGCCTTGATTTTGGTTCCATCCAGGTATACGATATGAATCCAAATCCATTGCCGGACCTATTTTATGGCTCACAGGTGATGATCACCGGGCGGTATCGCAGTTCCGGGTCGACCAGTATCAACCTGAACGGGAATGTGAACGGATCAGCCCAGTCTCTCGTGTACCCTGAACAGGTATTCACCGGAACTTCACTGGAGCAGGATGCCTCATTAAATTACCTTCCCGGATTGTGGGCAACCAGAAAGATCGGTACGTTGCTGAATCAGATCCGCATCAATGGACCGGATAAAGAGACCATTGATCAGATCGTAAAACTATCCATCCGTTATGGAATTGTGACTCCGTACACGTCATATCTCGTGACCGAACCGGATGCCCTGGGTGTGGATGCACAGGACCGCATAGTGGAAGAACAATTTCAGGCGATGAGCACCATGCCAGCACCTTCAACCGGGGCTGGAGCGGTAAACAAAGCCGCTGATTCCGGGGCGATGAGTGCTGCTGAAGCACCCACCCAGGATTATGAACAAAACAGCCCGGTGAAGGTGATTGGTTCTTCGACTTTCCTGTTGGTGGATGGCGTTTGGACAGATACTCGCTTTGATCCCAGGAGCATGACACCTATTAAAGTCTCCTTCCTCTCCGCTGACTATTTCAAACTGGCTGGGTACAATTCTGAAGTCTCGGCGGCTTTGGCGCTCGGTGAGAAAGTGATTCTTATGATCAATGGGAAGATCCTACCAGGTCGTGGAAGCTGGTTTGTCCCTCCCCGCGATAAATTTGCCATAGGTTTAAACGTCATCCTGACTTGCGAACTCAAGAATGATCGAAGGATCTCTGCCATAATGGCAGAGATCCTTCATTTAATTAGAAGGGCAATTATTTGGTAAACCGGCGGTCTCTGGTAGTATTGAGACAGCCCTCGAAAATTGCATCGCACTGGTATAATCAACCCATGCCCTCAATCGTAGCCATTGACCTTGAAACCACCGGACTAGACCCCGAAATCGATACCATTATAGAGATCGGCGCAATCCGATTCAATGAACATCGGATAGAAGATGAATACTCAACCCTGGTAAATCCTAAGCGGCCAATCTCCTCTTTTATTTCCCAATTAACTGGAATATCAAATGAAATGGTCAGCCACGCCCCTGAGCTCCGCCCGACACTCGCGGAGATCGCAGTCTTTGTTGATAACTCGATTGTCATCGGGCACAATGTAAATTTTGACCTGAGCTTCCTGCGTAAACATGGAATTCTGGAAGAAAACCAGTCCATCGATACTTACGACCTGGCCAGTGTTCTTCTTCCCACGTCCACCCGGTATAACCTGACATACCTGGCGGGTTTCCTCGCCATCCCTGCAGAAGATATGCATCGGGCGTTGAATGATGCCAGGGTGACCATGCATGTTTATCAAAAACTGCTAGCCAAGGTGGAAGAGCTCCCCATTGAATTACTGGCTGAGATCGTCCGCCTCAGCGAACCATTTGACTGGCAGGGAGCTTATCCATTCCAGCAGGTGCTCCGCAAGAAAAGCCGACAGCCGGTACAGGCAAAACATGGCGGAGACGGTTACTCAGGACCTTTATTCGAAAAACTGGTGGAACACTCTGCACCCCTAAAAGCAAATTCCGAATTCACTCCCATAAATATTGAAGAAGCGGCATCTCTTCTTGAGGACGGTGGTCCATTCTCCAAATATTTCTCTGAATTTGAGCACCGGTCCGAGCAAGTGGAGATGTTAAAGACCGTCGCCAAAGCATTCAATGACAACGGTCATTTACTGGTCGAAGCCGGCACCGGGACTGGAAAATCATACGCTTATCTCATCCCTGCTGCCTTATGGGCGATGAAGAATAACGCCCGGGTGGTTATCTCCACCAACACCATCAACCTCCAGGACCAATTGATCAAGAAAGATATTCCCGACCTCACGCAAAGCGCTTGGAATTGATCTAAGGGCTGCCGTAATGAAGGGCAAGAACAATTACCTGTGTCCGCGTCGACTGGAAGCTGCACGTTTGCATATTCCGGGTTCCCTGGACGAGCTGCGTGTGTTGGCCAAGGTATTGACCTGGCTATCTGAAGGCGGAAATGGGGATCGGAGCGAGATCAATTTAAATGGCCCAGCCGAACGTGACGCCTGGGGAAAACTCTCTGCCGAAGATGATGCCTGTAAACTGGAAACCTGTGTCAAGCGGACGGGCGGGGCTTGTCCCTTTCTACCGGGCTCGCGAGGCTACCCAATCTGCACACATCATTGTCATCAACCATGCCTTGCTCCTGGCAGATATAGCCACCGGCAGCCGGGTCTTGCCCGAATTCTATTACCTGATCGTGGATGAAGGTCATCATTTGGAAGATGCCACAACCAGTGCTTTGAGCTTTAAGAGCAACCAGCCGGATCTTGAGCGGTTATTACGCGAACTGGGCGGTTCGTCCTCTGGCATCCTGGGACGATACCTGACAGCGATCCGGCATACTGCTCCACCGGCAGATGCAGCCGGTCAGGAAGTAATTATCCGGCAAACTACAGATAATGCCTTTCAAGTTGGAGATCCTCACCGGCGGTTTTTTTAATACCATCGATCTTTTCCTTGAAAATCAGCGGGAAGGGAAAAAATTGGGAACTTATTCCCAACAGGTGCGGATTACTGCAGGTACACGGGTGCAGCCTGATTGGACAGAGGTTGAGATCGTCTGGGATGACCTCAATAATTTATTCAAGCAATTGAATTCATCCCTCAATAAGATCTACACCTGGGTCGGTGAAAATTATGCGGATGCCTCTGATGAACTTATGGATATCCAGGGTTCCATTGGAAACATGATCCGCCGGTTGCTTGAGATCCAGGTAAATTTGAATGGGTTGGTGAGTGTTCCGGAAAGTGATCGTATATATTGGGCAGAACTGGCTCCCAATGGTTACCGGTTGAGCTTACAGGCTGCCCCGCTGCACATTGGTTCATTGATGGAACAGCATATGTGGAATCAGAAGAGCAGTATAATTGTTACCTCTGCTACACTTACAACGGCAGGAGATTTTGGTTATCTGCGCGGCCGCTTGAATGCAAATGATGCCGATGAATTAGCTGTTGGTTCGCCTTTTGATTATGAAAATTCTGCCTTGCTTTACCTGGTGAATGATTTCCCTGAACCTTCAGAAGCAGACCGATTCCAGGGTGAGGTTAACAGTGCGGTTATTCGTTTATGTAAAGCAACAAATGGCCGAACTTTGGTCTTGTTTACTTCCTATGCACAATTAAGGAAAACATCCCAAAGTATAGGTCCAGCTCTTGCCGGCAGCGGTATTGAAGTCTTCGAACAGGGAGAAGGAGCTTCGGCTACCACCCTGCTTGAAAACTTCCGGACTGCGGAAAAAGCGGTGTTATTGGGGACACGTGCATTCTGGGAAGGGGTGGATATTCCGGGGGAATCATTATCGGTGGTGGTGATCGTCAAATTACCGTTCGACGTACCTTCGGACCCGATCATTGCTGCGCGGTCAGAGACGTTTGAAGACCCGTTCAACGAATATCAAATTCCGGAAGCCATACTGAAGTTCCGCCAGGGTTTTGGCCGCTTGATCCGCACGCAATCAGATCGGGGTGTGGTTGTGGTTTTGGACAAACGTATCTTAAGTAAGAAGTATGGCAAATATTTCATCGAATCGATCCCAAAATGTAAAACAATTGTCGGTTCGGTGGTTGACTTGCCGAAAACCGCAGAAAAGTGGTTGAACCAGTAATCTGACCGTATCCCAGAGTGTTACTACTTTGGTCCGTGCTCCAACCGTTTCTTTTCCACGCGGTCGATGAACCTGCCCATATCAATAATAAAGCGTTCGTGTTCCCCTTCTGCGATCTTTTCCAGGTCATCCCATGCTTCCACTTTGAATTTCACCCGTCGGCCTTCTACTTCCAGCACTTCGGCTCGTGTTCGTACAGTAAAACCGATCGGTGTGGCAGCCAGATGCCGAATATTGACGACCGCCCCCACACTCCCCTGTCCTTCAGCTAGAAAGGGTAATATCGTATTGTGGGATGTCCTTTCGAGCAGGCCAATCACCCTTGGAGTACTGAATACGGGCGGCAGAGATTCTCCACCACTAAAACGGGCAGTATCACTCTCCTGAACGATTAACGTCATTTCTCCGGTCAACCCTGGTTCGATTGGCATTTGGTCTCCTCTATAATTTCATTGATTATACATTTCAGTCTTTTGAATTCACAATATTGATGTATGAATTCGATTTGTTGATAAGGATTAATCCTTTTATGCTTTAGTAGATTTCTTTAATGAGAGAAATATACTGTTGCCATTTTTTCGTTCACGTAAATAGAAACGAATTAGAATCGATAAGCCAATTACAAAAAGCGGTGCGCCGGAATGAATGCTTCCCACGATGATGACTGCAATCCAGGATAAGAGCACTTCAATTGGTCCGATCCATTCGGCTAAAACAGAAGCTGAATAGATATTAGATAGCGGGGAAAATAAATGCAATATAGTAAATGAGAGTTCTCTCTCCTTAAGAAGAAAACTCAGGGGCAGAGAGATAATTATTCCAATGACATAAGCAGACCAGCGTGAATGTCTGAGGGATGAACCAATGCAAGTTCGAATCATGTCTTGCATATGTTGTTACAGAGGGCAGGATCTTGATCCATTCGCCTAACCATGTTGGCCTGATTAGAAAACATATTCCCAAAAATATTGCGGTGATTAATGCGGTGCCGATGATCTGCTTACGGGTCAAGCGCCGGATGTACCAGGGGGCAATTACAAAACCGACTTGGGGTTTCATGATCAATAAAGGTAATGCCCATGGTCCAATTGAAACCATGAGCAGGGTTAACAACAGATCCACCTGACCGACATATAAACCAAAACAAACCGGAAAAGAAAGTAATGCCCAAATACATTTCCTTCCAAGTAGTTTCCATAAAAGCCAAATGCAGGTAACCAGATAAGCCAGATACACAAGCCATTCGGGCAACCATGCCACCAGGGCGAATATTACCGCCACCGGAAATGGGGGAAGGAAATCTGGCACCGAATAAGGAGATACCCCTGCCAGGACAGCCTGTCCGCCAAGAAAAAAATTGTGAAAATCGTAAAGGAACAAGTGAGTCGACTCCGTTTTTCCGAATATATTTACCCATTCATCCACTGATTACTTCAGGGTCCGTCTGCCTTGATAACTTAATCTATCATTATTTGATTGTAAAATGCATATCAAAGTAAATCTAAAATTCTTCTGGGATAAGTGAATATCTCATTAAATTTTATTATATCAACCTGAGTATATAGCCAAATGATATTAACGACCAAGAAGAAAAAAATATTAGAGCTGACTTCAGATTTAGGTATGGAAATATTTTTTATAGGAAATTTGATGCCATATCCTTGCGACAAAATTAGACCAATTTTGAATTTTTCCGCCAGATCATCCAAATTGACCAAATCAAAAAGAAAAAATCCAACGGGTGTTGTGATGATATATACCAACCAGTTAGTCGGAAGTTTTAATCCCGATATAAAATAGAAATAGTATAGGACAGATGACGTAGCAGGTATAAGGAATAAAATCAGGTATCGCCGGATAGGAACCGCAGAAGCCAGGGTTTCCAGGATATTTCCACTCGTCTCGCTTTTCTTGTTTTGCCTGAGCGAGAAATATATAATCGCCATTAATGGTATGAGAATTAGTGCTTTAATCTGCCCGGAAACAATAACCAAAGCATATAGAAACAAGAATATTCCTGCAGCGATCTTTATTGCCCAGGGTGATGGAGAAAATGGTTTCATAAAAAGCTTTACTGAAGCAAATAAGCAAAGAGCTAACAAAAGGGTTGCAGTAAAAACATATATAGTAAAAATTATCGGAGCTACCATCGACTCTGGCTCTTCATATATCCACGAAATTCCCCATAACCAACAAAAAATCCCGATGAGAACGACATAAACCAAGCTTCGCTTTGTATATTTTCCTAATGCGATTTGTAATCCATACCAGCCGATGAGGATAGTCACCAGAGCATGCCAGGATAATCCAGTGAAAGATATGCTTAGCGGTAGATTTTCATAAGTGGTCTGGACGATGATCCCCTCGCCAATCCAGCCAAAGAAAGCTCCAGCCAGGAAGAGTGCGTGGATATTCAATACGTTGAACCTAGTAACCACAACCAGGAATAGGAAGGCCATCAATGAATATGCCAGCCAGGTTTCCAGCCAGTTGAGTAAATTATCTTCCGGTCTTGGGCGTGCCCAAAAAACGAGTTCGGAAAAATAAAAGAAAACATAACCGGTGCTCAAACTGGCAAGAAGTGACCGCATATGTACCCTCTCGAGAATATCAAATTTACTCTAAAAAAAACGATTGGCTAGCAATTATCCCGCTTTTTGATGCCTGCAGCGGTTTGAGAATCATCACTTTTTATATGGCGTTTTATATCCCGGTCCTTACTATTCTTAACCCTTTTGGCCATAATGATATCCGGTTTTCCATGTCCATTCGCATCCGGAATCACCCCGACAATTGAAAATCCCTGCTTGAGGTAGAACTCATACGGATGATTTTTAAGATTGCGGATATTTGCGAGGTTACCCGGAATGTCATCATAGAGATCTTTATCAGCGAGGGTGGTCATGCCATCCTCGTCGTCTGTTCCCAGGTATATGGTTCCCCCTCCATGCAATTTGACCTGTTGTTCAAGATCGGCAACCAAAGCTGCACCTAATCCTTTTCCTTGCAGATCAGGCCGCACCACAAGAGGATGAAGTTCCCAGGACAGACCATTAAACTCACTGATCGCACCGATCCAACCGAGGATAGTTCCTGTCTCATCCACGGCAGCCCGGACGATTTTTCCTGGCTGAATAGCTTCTTCCACTTCTTTCAGGGCAGATTGCATATCCGGCCATGCATTTGGCCAGTGGACTTTGAAAGCTTCTACCAACATGCTGGCTGCCTGCTCAATGGCCAAAGGATTATCGGATCTTTAAATCTATGATCTGCATATGTGGTTATATGTATCTATCTTTCAAATTTTTTCATAGTGGTAAAAGATGCTTTTATCAATTCTTTGAGGACGTTCTGGTCAATATCTTCCAATTTCTTGATATATAAACACCCTTTACCAGTGGAGTGTTTTCCAAGTTTGGCCATCAATTCTTCGCTCTGCTTGGAATCCAGACATGATATATAAGGAGAGATTTTGTTTACGGGGAGAGAAATCCGATCCGCAGCCAATCTCCCGTCCTGCCCGCTGGCGTATTTATACCGGTAAGTGCCAAATCCGATAATACTGGTTCCCCACATCTTTGGTTCTTCTCCCGTGACCTCTTTCATCATGTCGAGGATGGCGAATGAATCTTCACGTTTTTTCTCATCCGGAATCAATTTCAAAAAATTTTCTACACTGGCATCATTGATTTTTGTCTTCAAGTTCATACATTTCTACCTCCCTTTCATCACCTATAAATTTCATCACTACAATTATGAATATTTTACCGGTATGACAAGTGGTATTCCACGATTAGTATCATCTTTGGTTTAACTCTGCGGGAGACTTTTTATGATAGGGAAAAATTCTTGTATTGCCAATATATTGAATAGATCAATATTTCTCCGACTAAAGTGGATATACTGACGATGGCAAATTGTGCTGCAAAAAGACGGATTTGATGGAGGCTTTGGACATCAGGATAACTTGCCACAGCAGATAAGAGGGCTGCCATGATTGCTGTAAATAACATGATGAGCATGATGGTGACCCTTACCCTGTTCGATATTATGTTACTTTGGAAAAAGGCAGCTGGGGTGGTTTTTTTGTACCATTTGAAATACCAGATTCCAATGATAACCAGACCGATTACGGTGCTGAGGTGCTGCAGAACAGAATATAATGCAATACTCCAAGACCCCAGATGGAATTGCGTATGACGAAAGACCGAAAATGCCATCACTCCCCAACCGTAAAGATGTGTAAAGGAATCCCATACAAGGTGAGTGATCACACCCAGGAAGATGGATAACAGGATCGTGAGTAATCGTTTTTTTGGCAGGAATTTAAATCCCGGTGAATAATCCAACAAACGCAGTCTGTGATTTTTTGGTAATAGTGATAGTAAGGGATTTTTTAGAAATTTATGGAACAACAAGAGAGCTAAATAACTGATCGGAATGCAGAACAGCAGAATTCCAGGGAGTGAATGTGTGAAACCTTTATCCGGAGTAAATGGAATGTAATAGTTGAAATCCGGAGCCATGCTGCCAATTACAAGCGCGGAAAATACCAATCCTTTATTGCGAAATGGGAGAACCAAAGCTGGATGTGATAAGGTGAAAGGCATCCAGTTATTCTACCACCTGCTTTGTCAAATTTATGTCCCCAATTCGAGACTGATTATTGCCCTGGAAATGCTTTCGAAAGTGAAAGTTAAAATGTGATGTCAACAGGAATCTTGTTAATCAATTTTGAATTGTATCTATAAATGGCAAGATATCAAGCACCACCAGCAGTGATCGAACCGATTGCCAGGAAAGTAAAGATCATCACATCCTGTAAAAAGTGGATGAACCAGGCCCAGAAAATCCGCGCGTTTCCAACATGGATTTTCCTAATATCCAGCCTAAAAAGCCGGCCATGATCACACCAACAATGCCGTAAGGAATTCCGTAAAAATGAAAAATTCCAAAAAAGGCAGCCATCAACAGCAGCGCCTGTTTTTTCCCAACGGGTCCCTCGAGCACGGATAGAAAGCTGGCTTTGTAAGTCATCTCTTCATTGAAAGCATTCAACGCAGCTGCCAGTAACACCGCAGGCAGGAAAGGCAGTGCTTTAACCACAATATCAAGCGGTGGACGTCCGGCAATGACCAGGAATGCCAGTGTGCCCAGACTGATGCAAAGGGAAAGGATCAGGCCGAATTTTCTCCAATTCTCTCCTTTGCCTACTCCAAGCCAGCGAACCGGTTCAACAGGCGCTGAAATACTCCCTTTGACGAGGAAGAAGCCTGCCCGGTTCTTTTTGATCAGATACAGTACGGCGATTATTATGCCTGTTACGATCAGCTTCAGGGATAACTCTGCCAGCATGTAGATATTAAAAGGAAGGGTTATCCAGCAGGGACTTATAGAACGGAAGTGTACCGAGTTGGGTGAAGACCACCCATTGGACACAAACCAATACCAGGAACAATATCAGAAAGGAGCGCAGTCTGCGCATCGGTTCCCAGGCCAATGCAAGGAGCAATCCAATGCTGATCAGGACAGCAGAGAAAATCGTCTGCGTCGTAAACGAAACCGTCAGGTGAAAGATCTCCTGCGGGATGATTTTTGGCAGCAGCGATGCACCAAGAACAATGATCCAGGCAGCGATGAGACTGATTTTCGGAGATTCAAGAGTCTTCATTAATTTTCCTCTCTTTCTTCAACATAATTATAACGGTGAGCCAAATTTCTGGCTCACCGTTTTTTCTCAATTCTCAGCTATTAACTGACTTGTTCTAAAACAACCCCATTACCCTGCCTGTCTCCAGATCCAGATCGATATCATAAAATGCCGGGCGGGTGGGCAAGCCGGGCATGGTGCTCATCTTGCCCAACAGCGGGTACAGGAAACCTGCGCCAACAGATGCCCGTACTTCACGAACTCCGATCCGGAATCCGGTCGGAACACCTTTGATGGTTGGATCAGCTGTGAGAGACAAATGCGTTTTGGCCATACAGATCGGTAATTTATCAAATCCCAACCTCGTATAATCGGCGATCTGCTTCTCAAATTCGGGTGAGTAATCCACTCCATCTGCGCCGTATACTTCCCTTGCGATGGTTTCGATCTTTTCCTTGATGCCAAGATCAAGCGGATACAGGAATTTGAAATTTGATGGCTTTTCTGCTGCTTTGACAACTGCCTCTGCCAGATTTTTGGCACCTGAACCGCCGGTTGCCCAATGCGAACTGACTACAGAATCTTCCGCTCCGGCAGCAATGGCAGCTTTCCTTATCATCTCCAACTCTGCTTCGGTGTCCGGGGCAAAACGGTTGATTGCTACCACAACCGGGATCCCAAACTTGCGGGCGGTCTTTATATGGTGCAGCAGATTAGGCAACCCTTTTTCCAGCAGGGGGAGGTTTTCGTCAGTGTATGCTGCGTCAAGTGGTTTTCCGGCAACGACTTTGGGACCACCGCCATGCATCTTGAGAGCACGAACTGTAGCCACCAACACAACCACATTGGGAACCAGACCTGAAGTGCGGCATTTGATGTCGAAGAATTTTTCCATGCCGATATCAGCCCCGAAGCCGGATTCAGTTACCACGTAATCTGCCAGTTTCAACGCGATCTGGTCAGCCAGGATGGAGCTGTTGCCATGGGCGATGTTTGCAAAAGGTCCAGCATGGACAAAGACAGGGGTTCCTTCGAGTGTCTGCATTAAATTCGGTTTTATCGCATCTCGCATTAATACCGTAAGTGCACCCGCAATGCCAATATCTTCAGCTGTGACCGGGTCACCACTGCGGCTTAAAGCTACAACCATCTTCCCCAGACGCTCGCGCATATCCTTCAGGCTGGTGGTTAGAGCCAGGACAGCCATGATCTCGCTGGCGACGGTAATATCAAAACCGGTATCCCGTTCGTGACCAGTCTCTTCAGGTCCATGTCCTACAGTGATTCCGCGTAGAAAGCGATCACTGGTATCCATCACCCGTTTCCAGGTAACCGTGGAGGGATCGATATCCAGCCTGCATAATTTCTTGCGTTCCTCAGGTGACAGGTCGTTCGGATTGGTCTTTGTGATACCAAGCTTTTTTACCCGTCCCTGTAATCCCTTGCCAAATGTCCGGTTGCCCTTTTTATCTGGTGGGCAAAGCCGGTTGAACATCTGCTCGTCAGTTGCTTCTGTTTCGTGCAGCATTCTTACGTCAATGGCAGCAGCCAATAAGTTATTCGCTGCCGTAATGGCGTGAATATCCCCGGTGAGGTGCAGGTTGAAATCTTCCATCGGAATCACCTGGCTATAACCACCGCCGGCTGCTCCGCCTTTAATTCCGAAGGTCGGACCCTGACTGGGCTGCCGGATGCAGGTGATCACCCGTTTGCCAAGTTCAGCGCCCAAGGCCTGGCTGAGGCCAACTGTTGTGGTGGTTTTCCCTTCGCCCAGCGGGGTGGGGGTAATGGCAGTCACATCAATATATTTACCATTAGGTGCATTTTTTAATCGGGTAAGAATATCCAACTTCACTTTTGCTTTATAAGGGCCGTACAGTTCCAATTCATCAGGTAAAACGCCCATTTCTGCTGCAACCTGGATGATCGGTTTTAATGTGGCCGCTTGAGCTATGTCTATGTCTGATGGAACAGGTGTCTTTTAACTTTAATGGTGTCGGAATAAATTTTTGCGTTTCTATTTGTTTCACTGGAGACATTTTTTACCACTCCTTTCAATTTTGCGTGAAAAATAAATCCTATCTAATTGTGCTATAGCTTCTGCACTTTCGCAAGAGAGAATTCAAGTAAGTATAAATATTGCTGTCCTATGACTTTGTAAAAGAAATATATAACAAATAGGATAAACTATGACTTATTTGTAAGGTGGCTGTAAGGTTAATTTACGTAATAAGCATAATTTCTCTTCTATAATCTTTAGATGCTTAGCCAGATGAAGAAAACTGGAAGGTAAACAAATGCTTATTAATTACTGGTTGAAAAAACTAATAATACTAGTCAACATTCTCCTCATCGGGGGACCATCATATATAAATAATACGGGGTCTTGTTCCTATCACAGGGCAAAACCTTCCAGCCATTCAAGCAGAAGCAGTATCTGAAAAAGTACCGCCCTTTTGGAGTTTTGTTAAATCAGTAGCTGATGGCGAATTGGAAGTAAAAGGATTATATATTCCATCGGTCCTGGCTTTGGAAGTAGTTCAACAACCCAAATCCCAATCGGCTTTCGTTTCTTCGGATCCGGATAAGGCAACTCAATTCGGTTTGGCCTCCTTATATGGAACAATCGGATTATTAGCCCATAATTATGCTGGAGGGGCAGACTTTGATGATGTGGTCGTTGGCGATAAGGTCAACCTGGTCTATGGCGACGGCCGGATCCAACAATACCGAGTCAGTTCCATTCTAGAATTCCAGGCAATCGACCCAACAAATACAAGAACAAGTTTCGTAGATCTTGCTACACAATTAAAGGCAACTGCGGAAGACTTATTCATGAAAGTCTATAGCGGTAAACCACATCTCACTTTACAAACCTGTATTTCAAAGGGTTCCATCAGCTCATGGGGGAGACTATTTATAATTGCAGAGCCGATAAGTGATGAAACGAAACAATAGAAAATTAGTAAATGGTTTGTTAAGAGTATGTAAGTAATAAGGTCTCAAGTTATTAAGCATATAGCCTATAATAAACTACAGTACTCAATATTAGTTCCTTAACAATTTGTTCACGATAATAGCAAAACCGGTGAAAACCGGTGACGCAAAGCTATGGGTCTTAGATCAGATAAATCTGATGATGATTGCCAGGTTACCGAAAATACGAATTATTACGTATGATTAAGACCCGGCATAAGGCCCGGGTCTTTTTTGTACACTAAAATCGCACGAACGATAAGGGCAAAACCGGTGAAAACCGGTGACGCAAAGCTATGGGTCTAACACCGATGAGGTTATGACCGCCAGGCCGCCGAAATTACCATAATACCTTCCCTATTTTCATTCAAGGCGGTTAACCCATATCTTAGTCAAGCCCTTGTCAGAGAGAGACAAGATGGTTTCTGACTTCAACCGTATGATAAAAATTTTCACACTCACAGTTGTTTTACTGGCGAGTGTGTTTCCATTTTCCCAGGCAAAAGCAAGCATACCGATTACATCTGACTCGATCCCGGCTGCATCTTCTATCGGGGCTACAACAACGAAATCATCGGTCATTGCTCTATCCGATTTTGCTGCAGCCATCAAAGATGGCAAATCAGTTCTGCGTGGAGTATATGTTCCGGATGTAATGGCTTATCGTGTTATCCAACAACCTAAGAACCAGAATGGGTATGTATCAGCAATTAAGGGAGTGGTCACTCAATTTGGAATGGCTTCAGATTACGGAACGATCGGCTTGCTTGCCCATAACTTCGCTGCCGGATCCGAGTTCTCCAAAATCCTTATAGGAAATACAGTCACTGTAATTTATGGGGATGGGACAATTAAAAGAATTCATAGTCACCAAGATCTCCAGGTATCAGGCACTGCAACCCAACAGCTCCAGTTCAAATTTCCTGGATCTGGAAACGAATGAAAAATTATCCGCCGGAAGGTTGTTCAAATCAGTTTATGGTGGAAAAGCTCACCTGACATTACAAACCTGCATCGCGCAGGGTAAAGAAAGCTCCTGGGGCAGGTTATTCATCATCGCGGAACCTTTAAATTAATTAGTTCGGACCAACCCAACGATTAAATCGTTTGGTCAAGTTACATGAACAGGCTTTTTCTGCTGTCTGCTGCATTATTGATTTGGAAGCTATTTCCCATTTATTTTGTTGATAATAATCCTTCAGGAATAACTCAAAGTAAGCTTTACCTATCTGGTCACTTAAAGTGATAAAGAAAATCGGACCACGCCCATAAACGATCGCACCATATGTCTTTTGGTCATAATTCTTTACAGGCAATCCTATTGGAATTTCCTTATCATTGACCCTGCGCCAACGATCATAGAACGAAGATATAAAACTTTGTGACGCTTGATCACCGTATCGATCCTTATAATATAAACTCGTAATAAACTGAGTAATCAATTCATCTAACCAGGGTTGGTTAACCTGGTCATTTCCAACAACGTTATAAAACCATTGATGACCTACTTCATGGGCAACGGTGGATTCAAGATAAATACTATTTGGAACATTATTCACATTACCACCTGGTAAATAGATATTCTTATTAATTACTGTAACGCCAGGATATTCCACTCCTAAAGCTGACGTTGATGTAGCAAGGATGTCAAATTCTGTATATGGATAATCTCCAATTATTTTATTAAAAACCTCTATTGCAGTAGATGCTGTATTCAAAGCGCTTTTATTGCCAGCCAATAAATCCTTACTCGAATAACTGTTGACCGTTGTTTCGCCAATAATTTGACTTGATTTCTCAAGATCTACTCCGGCAGCGAGAAAGAAATCACGCATCGGACCTCCAGCAAAGGTAATAATCTGGTGGTCGCCATCAATTTTTTCCTCAAGTTTTGAACCAGAGCTTACGAGAACAGCATTCTGTGGCAAGGTTACTTTTAACCAAGTAATAACTGGCGTCAGAGTAAATTACATCACCATACGATGGTGGGATTTCATCGTGCCATCCATCCTGGTCATATACAGCAATGATCGGGTAAAAATGTGCCAATGTAAGCAGGTTATTTATATATCCAAAAACCTGGTAGTTGCTGGTTGGATCATCCGGCATAGAAACCTGTAATTCAAGCGTGATGACGATACTTTTTCCGATCTCTAATGCTTTCGAAAGGGGTAATTCGATCACACTTTCTTGAGACCGTATATCTGGTTTTATATCTGATCCATTTATTTGAAACTTTGAATATTGGACTTTTGCGCCAAAAAGGGCTGGATACACCCTAAAAATGATCTTATCCAGATCCCGATCTTCATGATTTGTATACAATACTTCTTCCTTCAAAGTCATGGTTCGATAATCATCAGCAATATCAACCACCAAATGATAAACACTCCGGTCGAATCGCTCTTGCAAGGTGGTTCTGGAAGATTGAACAAGACTGATCTCATAAAGGGTCCTATCCTGCCATGCGTAACTAAACAAATTTGGAGATGGAATATCATCAAGGGATGCATCCGATAAAATTGATGGTGTGGAATTGCTCTCAGCGCTTGGATCCATCGTTGATTCCGGAAGTAAGCTATTCTGTGCTGGTAATGGGGTTTCACCCTGTTTTATGATTTGACATCCAGGAAGAAGAACAATCATTAATATGATCATGAGTAAACTTCTCGAGGTCTTCACTGGTTTAAAGTTCATCATTTACTCTCCATTAATTCGGCTAAAATACACTCTCCCTAATTAATATTATACATGTTCGTATTTTCTTCATAAAACAACATGGGATATAATTAACAGCATAAACATATGAACTACCCATTCCGGTTACCTCCCTTTCGATCTGTCCTCCCATTCTCCTTTATTATTGGATTCATCGGCTGGGCAGGTCTGGCTTTGGTAGTGATCACCTCATTACCAACCCTCGGTCCACGCTGGCTATTTTTTTTCTTCGTAGTATTGGCACTTACTGGCACCTTTCTACCAGTGATCACATTCTTGAATATTCGTTTCCCCAGTGACCCTCCAATTGGAATGGCCGTTGTGATCCGGCAAGCATGTTGGGTTGGTGTTTATGGTGGAATCCTGGTTTGGCTCCAATTGGGGCGGATCCTGTCCACAAACATCGGAGTGGCAATTGCTGTTGGATTGGTGATAGTGGAATGGCTGATCCGGCTTCGCGAAAAAAGCCGTTGGGCACCTCAGGATGGTTCTGATCTCGAAAACCCTTCTGATACTGAACCACCGGATATTTTGGGATGAAGGATTTACGATCGCTTCCATCGGTCGATCACCTGTTACAAATTCCTGCATGTCAGCAGCTTCTTCTGCGGTATGGACATACACTTTTGATTAACACACTCAGATCACAGTTGGACGACATCCGCAAGGATGGGAAAAAGGACCTGCCAACAGAAGAACAGATCATCAAATTAACAGTAGATAAACTTTCCCTAATGACAAAGCCCAGCGTTAAGAAGGTGATCAATGCCACAGGGGTGATATTACACACAAACCTGGGACGGTCTCCTTTAAGTAAAGAGAGCATTGCGGAAATTGAAATTGCTGCAAGGAACTATACAAATCTCGAATATAACCTGAGCTCAGGCACCCGAGGTTCCAGGCATGATCATTGTGAAGAATTATTGACCAGGTTGAGCGGAACTGAATCGGCAATGGTAGTAAACAATAATGCCTCAGCGATGCTGCTGATCTTATCTGCACTATTCAACCGTAAAAAAGTGGCAATATCCCGTTCACAGCTGGTTGAAATCGGTGGCGGTTTTCGGGTTCCGGATGTAATGCGTCAATCTGGTGCGAAAATGATCGAAATTGGAACCACCAACCATACCCACCTATCGGATTATCAGGAAGCCTTGGCATCCGGTGCTGTCGGAGTGGTAAGGGTCCACACATCTAATTTTAAAGTGACAGGTTTTACTAGCTCCCCTGAGTTACAAGATATCGTTGAAGCAGCCCACATATCTGGAGCACTGGTCATTGATGACCTTGGATCCGGTTCGTTCCTGAAAACCGAAAATTATGGGTTAACCATGAACCAACGGTGCAGGAATCTGTGAAAGCAGGGGTAGATGTAATTTGTTTTTCCGGAGATAAGCTATTGGGTGGGCCGCAAGCCGGGATCATAATTGGTCGAAAAGATTTGCTGGATAAGCTCAAGAAGCACCCGTTAGCACGTGCGATCCGGGCTGACAAACTTTGCCTGGCAGGCCTCTCGGCGACATTGATCCATTATTTGAAGGATGAAGCTGTTCAGGAAATTCCAGTTTGGAAGATGATCAGCATGGAAGCTGAGGTTATCAAGCAGAGAGCTGATAATTGGATGGAACAACTGCACGAAGGAAAAGTGATTCAAGGAGAATCTACTGTCGGAGGTGGCAGCCTGCCGGGAGATACATTGCCGACCTGGCTTTTTGCCTTAAAGGTCCATTCACCCGAAAAAATGTTAAAACTATTACGTAATTCCACGCCGGCAATTATTGCCCGGATCGTTGACGATGAGGTAGTTTTTGATCCTCGTACAGTGTTTGAGGATGATGAAATTGACCTGATCACCAGCATAGCTGAAGTCTGCACACACCATAGGAAAACAAAATGAAAAACCAAATAGACCTACTTATGAAAGACAAAGCAATCGATGCAATCCTTATTTCTGGAGCAGGTGATCACAACCCGGCCATGGTCTATTTACGGGTGGCGGCCATTTTGATGCAAATGTGATCAAACTGGCTGGAGCGGATGCGATAATTTATTGTTACCCGATGGAAAGAGAAGAAGCTGCCCGGTCAGGCTTGCGAACAGTCTTGCATCATAATCAAAAGGCCGGAATTGTTAACCTGGCACAGGAATATCGCTGGATGCTGAATGAAGCCGGTCTCACAAGTGGAAAGATATGCTTTTATGGCCGGGTGGAATCTGGACGATTTTTGGCATTACTGGATGAGCTTAAGAAGATAGCCCCTGAATATGATTTTTTCAGTGAGGGTGAAAGTCCCATTCTGATGGAAGCGCGGACAACAAAGGAAGATTATGAGATCGAGCGCATCCGCAAAATGGGGAAAGTGACCACAAAAGTCGTGGGACGCGTGGCTGATCTACTAACTTCACGTCCTGTTCATGCTAACCATCTACTTAATACTGCTGGAGAACCACTTAAAATCGGGGAAGTAAAAAAGCTGATCAATTTGTGGTTGGCAGAAGAAGGAGCAGAAAACCCCGAAGGAACGATCTTTTCCATCGGGAGGGATGCGGCAGTCCCTCACAATGTGGGAAACCCTGATGACATTATTGAATTAGGGAAAACGATAGTGTTTGACATTTACCCCTGTGAGGCCGGTGGTGGCTATTTCTACGATTTTACCCGTACCTGGTGCATGGGTTATGCAGATGATCCAACCCTTAAGCTTTATACAGATGTCAAAAAAGTTTATGATACGGTGGTCAATGAGTTAAAATCTGGCCAGTTGTGTAAGGAGTATCAAATTCGTACCTGTGACCTATTTGAAAGCATGGGGCACCCAACCATCCGATCTGTGCCTGGAACCCAGGAGGGTTTTGTTCACAGCCTCGGTCATGGATTGGGTTTGGATATTCACGAACAACCCTGGTTCAGTACATTTGCCGAAACAAATGATCGTCTGGTTCCTGGTACTGTTTTTACAATTGAACCAGGCCTATACTATCCAGAAAGAGGAATGGGTATAAGGTTGGAAGATTCCTATTATGTGAGCCCTCAAGGTAAGATCGAACTATTTACGCAATTTCCAATGGATCTGGTATTACCTGTGAGAAAAGGTTGAAAGAGATCAAATGAATGTCCCGCTTAGAGTTTTGGGCATAGAGTCATCATGCGATGAAACGGCTGCTGCAATTCTGGAGAATGGACGAGCCCTGTTGTCAAGTGTAGTCGCCACTCAGATCGATTTGCACGCTCAATATGGGGGTGTTTTTCCGGAAGTTGCATCAAGACAGCACATTCGCACCATTTATGGTGTAGTTGATCAGACGCTGCTCCAGGCCCATATGACGATGAATGATATTGATGCCATTGCCGTAACCCAGGGTCCCGGTCTTGCCGGTTCTCTGGTGGTCGGATTGAATATGGCGAAAGCATTAGCATTAGCGAGAGGCATCCCTATTGTCGGGATCAATCATCTTGAAGGCCATATATATTCAGCCTGGGTTTATGACGCATCAGCCTACCCTGACAGAGAAAAAGCACCAGAAGAACCGCAATTTCCCCTCCTGGCATTGCTTGTTTCCGGAGGGCACACTGAATTAATCCTGATCAAAGACCATTTACAATATCAATCTCTCGGGAAAACATTGGATGATGCTGCAGGAGAAGCCTTCGACAAAGTGGCTCGTTTACTTGGATTGTCCTATCCAGGTGGACCATCCATCCAAATTGCCGCAGAAAATGGGAATCCTAAGGCTTTTGCTTTCCCGCGTGCCAAGCTGGAAGGCACCTGGAATTTTTCGTTTAGTGGCTTAAAGACTGCTGTGCTGCGTACAGTGAAGCAATTTGAAGAAAGGAAGATTGCCTTACCAGTTGCAGACATGGCAGCCAGTTTTCAAGCTGCAGTGGTGGATATTCTTCTATCAAAATCACTGGCTGCTGCGCAAAAATACAATGTAAAAGAAATCCTTGTTGCAGGTGGCGTATCGGCGAACCAGGCACTTAGGAAAGCTTTCACTGAACAGACAAGGTTTCCAGTTCAGATACCACCTTTTTCCTTATGTACTGACAACGCAGCGATGATCGGGGCTGCCGGTTATTATCGTTATTCGTCCGGACAAGTCGGATCCTTGGATATGGATGCCTTACCTTCCTGGCCACTTGCTTCAATTTGAAACTTTCTTTATTCGGTTACATCAAATGAATCATACTAATCAAAAACCAGAGTTTTCACTCGAATTATTGCGTGCTGGAGATCATAAAGAACAGGCCAGGTTGGTGGATTACTATTCCAATCCGGTTTATCGTATTGCCATGAATATTCTTAATTCAACTCAAGACGCTGAGGACGTTCTTCAGGAAACCTTTATCAATGTATTTCATGGCTTAAACTCATTTGAAGGGCGATCCAGTTTATCGACCTGGATTTACAGGATTGCCGTGAACGAAGCATTAATGTTGATCAGGAAACGAAAAGGAATAGAAATCTCGATCGACGAGGATAAAGAAGATGAAGACGGGGCAACTCCTCCGAATGAAATTGTTGACTGGACGAATCTACCGGAAAAGGAGTTGTTATCGAATGAGATGCGTAAGGTATTGAATAAAGAAATTAGTTTATTGCCGGATAAGCTGCGCATAGTTTTTGTTCTGCGGGATATGGAAGATCTTTCCATCAGGGACACTGCTCTAACTCTTGGATTATCTGAGTCTGCTGTAAAGACAAGGTTATTAAGAGCCAGGTTACATTTGCGGGAGAATATCTCACATTATTTCTCTGAAGGGAAGACTGAAAAACAGGTGAATGATGGAACATACAAAATGTGATAGCCTCATAAATCTAATTGGCGATTATTTGGATGGCGATATTAGCCCGGAAGCCTGTGCTCAATTGGAAGAGCATATCAAGGGATGTGACCATTGCCGGGTAGTTGTGGATACTACTGAAAAAACAATTTCGCTTTACCACGATATAGCTCAACAAAATGGTATTCCCGGAGAGGTAAAAGAGAATTTGTTTAAAAAACTTAACTTATTGGATTATATGAATACGAATGAAAAAGGGTCTGAAAGATAGCAATTGCTCAATTGGTTCGGACGATCGTCAAATCGCTTAAAAAGGGGATTTCGATTGCTATTATTTTCAAAATATGTAGATCATCATTCATACTGTTTTAGGTGTGGTTGATTTACCTTTCAATAATCTGGTTAACTGAAATTTTCCTCGTTGTTAATGGTAGCTATTGCTCGTATTATATAAGTAGAGATTTGAAAGACTATTATTGAAGGAATTTGTGATGCTGGAAAGATTACTCACTGAAGATATAGCGCAGCAAGTAAAAGATGTTTTTGACCAAACACTCCAAAATAATGTTCATATCCTTTTTTTTGGAAGTGAATTACGCTGTGAGTATTGCCAACCGACCAGATCTCTATTGGAAGAGATCATTCCATTATCCGACAAATTATCACTCGAAATTCACGATGTAGATCTTGAACCGGATATAGCCAAAATTTATCATGTAGATAAAACCCCTGGAATCGTTATTACTGCCAAAGAAAAAAATGAAATAATTGATTATGGGATCAGGTACTCTGGGATGCCATCCGGTCATGAATTCACGTCCTTGATCAATGACCTCATTATGGTATCGCAACGATCGACGGATCTCAACCCGGATACCCGTGAATTCCTAGGAACCATCAATAAAGACATTCTGCTACAAGTTTTTGTTACACCTACCTGACCATATTGCCCGCCAGCCGTGAACCTGGCTCATGCAATGGCTTTCGAGTCCCCTTACGTTCAGGCTGAAATGATAGAAGCAATGGAATTTCCTGATCTGGTGAACCAATTCCATGTGAGTGGGGTACCACAAACCACAATTAATAGCGGATCCGGTACCATTGTGGGATCAGGTCCGGAAGAAGAACTTGTAAATGAGATTAAACGGGTTCTGGAGACCTTAGAACACAAGGAGAGAACATGGATGCCAAAGTAGTTTGGAAATCTGGATTGGGTTTTGATGGAACAGCAGATAGCGGTTTCACACTGCCACTGGGTGGTTATATTGAAAAAGGAAGTCAAAACGATGGTTTTAGACCTGTCGAATTGCTCGCAATAGGATTAGCAGGCTGCACTGCGATGGATGTGATCTCGATCCTTGAAAAAAAATGTTTAGAAGTCACAGCTTTTGAAGTTTCAGTTCACGCAATTCGTGCTGAAGAGCATCCCAAGGTATTCACTCAAGCAGAACTATTCTTCCATATCACTGGTAAGAATATTGATTCAAAATCTGTTGAAAGGGCAATTGAACTGTCGAGTACAAAATATTGTCCTGCATCCGCCATGCTTGGCAAAGCATTTCCGATCACCACCCGCTACGAGATCATTGAGGGGTGATCGGGGTATAACCTCGCTAGTTGTTCGATCCATTGAACTCCAAAATCCACTGCAGGCTTTTGATCAAATAAAAAGCAATTACCCGCTCCAATTTTAATTATTTTTACCAGGCTGGTATTACAAAAATCCTCTCCCACTTTATCAAACAAAGCGGAATCATAAATGATATCCGTGTATTCCACCCATTTCCTTTCGCCTTTGATAGTGATAGGCGCTCCTTGTTTTGCGATACTTGATCCACGGGCGCGAACTTCTGACAGATGGAATGATGTGTTGTTTTCGAAACCGACACCCAGTAAAAGAACTTTCCCATCCAGATCATAAATTCTTGCCAGGGGAGAATTCTCACCCAAAGAGTAGTCCAATGAATGCCCTGAGGTTATAAAGCTGGCTTGTTTTCCCCAGGCAGCAAATGATACCTCTGGATGATCACTACGGATAACACCTGGCATTGTCCTGAATACCTCTGGTATGGTACCCATTCCCCGGCTGGGAGTATATGCAGGATGGTAGGCTGGCATGCTTTCACGAATGATGGTCCACCAATTTTCCGGAACTGGAGGATGGTGCCAATTAGCCGGATCAGACAGGTCACCGCTATGTTCCGGCATGACCAGCGTTCCTTCAGAGGTTATTACTTCCATTAAAGCTTGAATCACCGCAACAGCTCCACCTGAAACCCAGCCAAGCGCACTAAGGGAAGAATGGACAAGAAGTGTATCCCCGGCTGAAATTCCAGCATCAGAAATTTCCCTCGAAAGAGATTCAAGGGTATTTGGATACTCTATTTTGTTGATAGTGTCGCTTTCACTCATTTGAAATGCTCAATTATTTTCCGGTTTCGAGCTGGGAGGCCTGGTCTGCACAAGTACAGGCAACGACTGTTTGGGTGAAACGGGTCAAGGTTCCCAGGTAAGGTGTACCACTCGAATGAACGATCCAACCTTCAAGGTTAAACGGCAGGGGGCTGTCAGCAGTGATCCATTCGCCATTATATTTCCTGGCCATATGGACATGCGTACCTGTAGCCTGACCTCTTTCACAGGACGGATGCCCCAACACATCACCGGCTTTCACCTGCTTACCCTGGACGGCTGCATCATACCTCGAAAGGTGGAGGTACATTACTGCCCAACCCGTCCTTTCGTCACCATCTCCATCAAGATCCAGGATGGTCAATCCAAGTTCAACCCGGGAGAGGACACCATCCGCGACTGCTGTAACCCATTCAGGTGATTCGGTGCAACCGCTTTTATCAGCAGGAGGTGCGAAATCAATTGCAGCCCAGGGTTGATTCTCACCCCAGGCTGGATGAGGAGCACCAGTATATGCCCAGGATCTATTTGGTGTAAATGGAAGCTTCATCTCGGGTTGGTTCAAGCTGCCAGGAATAAACTCTGATGTCTGAACCGGAAAAGCGCCAAAAAGTGTATGGTATGTATTAGCAAAACCATCACTGGAAATTGCTTTTTCAAAATCGGCTACAGAAGAAATGATGGAAAAGTAATTTTGCAATGAGACACTGGCTGCGTTAAGCCAGGGATCAAACCGCATCAGCTTGCCATCCTGTAATTCTATGGAATGTATTTCACCTGACCGCCAACCATAATATCCAGCGTTTAGAGTATCTGCCAGCAGCAGGAGTTGAAGGTATAAGTTAGCGTTGTAGATCTTTCTAAACCCCAATGCATACCGGTCTACATTCTTTAGGGATTGTTGGATTTGTCAGAGCCTGCATTTTATATTCAAGGAGTGCTAATAAAAGCTGCGGGCTGATGCTGTATGTCAATCCAACATATTGGACCAATTCAGCACCGGTTCGCCAGTCACCATAAGCATAGATCCGGTAAGATTTCAACCACCCGTCCGACTTTTCCACGTAATCAAGTGTATCGAATGCTATTTGCGCAGGTCCATTTACGAACAGGAAATCCGGCAGGATCTGATAAGATGACCCCCAGAAAGGCAGATAATAAATGGGAATTCTTAAAGGAAGGCCGGGTGGAAGAGTGGTGGTGGTTAGGGGCAAAACAGGGTTATTCTCCTGAATTTCCTGGACCGTCGTGTTAAACCTGGCTGCCAGAGCAACAACTGTGTCACCGTCCTGAACGGTATAATCCACCAACTCTCCAGGGTCAAAGGCTTCCCGGGTAGGCAAAGGGGTGACACTGACTACAATAGCTGGTTGTTCTGCTGTCGGTGTTACCTGGGTGGTGCCTTCAGTTACTGAAGGTACGCAGGCGTTAAGAACGAACATCACGCTCATACTGATAACTATGAACCGATGGGTGACAGACCTGAAAATTTTTGAAATCTTTGGGTTTTGTTTTTCTTCGAATACTGTGCATTTAAGCCAATTGTACTCGAAATGGCTTAATTCGGGCTGATTTTATCTCTAAATATATATGTATCTGCTGTACCACAGGTGCAGGCTGTAACCACTTTACCGTTGCGGGTCAAAGTCCCTTTATAATCCTGGGCATCTGCATGGGCGATCCATCCATCCAGATCGAAAGGTAATGGTCCGCCAGCCAGGATCCATTCACCGTTATATTTCCTCGCAAAGTGGAAGTGAGTACCGGTGGATACGCCGCCTTCACAAGATGGATGGCCAAGATGATCACCCTGTTCAAGCCATTGTCCTACTTCCGGGCGGTCTTCTGTGGCAATGTGCATATAGAATAAGTTCCAACCAGTTTGCTCATTCCCATCACCATCAAGATCAAGGACCACGACCCCACCACCCGACCGGGCAACCACACCAGATGCTGCTGCCAACACCCATTCCGACGATAGGGCACATCCCTTTGCGCCGCCTGGTGCAAAATCAAGTGCCGCCCTTGCTCCCTGATTACCCCAGGCAGAATGCGGCCCTCCGGTTAGTGACCATTCTTCATCCTGTTCGATGGGAAGGATCAATGTGGGTTGCTGTAAAGTTGCCGGGAATAACGGTTCAATTGCAACAGCTCGCAGCCAGGGGTTTCCAAACATTCTTTCATGAACCACTGGATAACTATCCTGTCCCGTATAATACAGCTTCCCAATCACTAAGCTGTACATCTGTGCGAATAGATATTGAATTGAATAAGTCCCGGCATTAATATCTGGTGATGCACGGAATTTTGTTTTGTCAGTAAACGGAATATCCGTCATGATCCCTTCACGCCAGCCATAATAACTATAAGAAACCTGGCTTACAGCCCATGTCAGTTGGAAATATAACCCGTTCTTGTATTTGGCAACATGTCCTAGGGGATATTGAATACTATTTTCGTTCGCTGGCTGACCGTAAACCCAGTTGCTTTTATATTGGAGAAGTGAAAGTAGTAACTTGGGATTGATCGAGTTCTCTATCGCTACTTTTCGAATGACCCCAGCCCCATTTATCCACCCTTCACTGTTCAAGTATTCGCGATAGGTGGAGAGGTATCCCCCCGCATCTGCTACGAAACTATCAATATCAAAATCCAATGCGGATGGTGAAAAGACAATTTCGCTGTCAGGCATCAGTTTCAAATTCGATGCAAGGTCTGAAAACATCGGCGGGATCATTAACAGGATATTCGGATCCAGAAATCCCGTTTTTGTGAGAGGCTCTGCTGAGACGATGTCATCAATGCTGACCTTAAAGCGCACTGCGATTGCAGGTAGTGTATCTCCCGCTTGGGTGTAATACATGATCGGCGGGATACTGGTGCTGGTCGGCATGGCTTCCGTCAATGCCTGGTTCACATCCTGAGTGGGTTCAACGATCTCAGGGGTTGGTGTTTGCGTTTCGATGACCGGTTCGATAAATGGTGTCTCAGTAAATGGTGGAACTTCTGTGGGTTGAATTTCTTCCGGTTCGAAACCACCGCCGTAGCCGGTACCAGGAATGACTTCAGTCGGTGGAACCTGCGTAGGTGGTTCTACCACCGTAGGGATTTGTGTTGGAATTGTTTCAATTGTGGCGCTCGGGGCTTTTTGTATATCGTCGAGTGAAACGTAGTCATTTCTACAACCGGTAAGTGAAATCGAAATTATTAAAATAATGAATCCAAAAAATATCCTGAAAGCGACCTTATCGCTGGATCTGGTTTTCTTCCCTTTTACCGTTCCATGCTTCAATTGATAAACCATCTTTCACCAATAAACCATCATATTCAGCACCGGACCCGGTGGAGGACCATCCGTCAAGGTCGAAAGGAATTTCACCATCCGCAGAGATCCACATTCCGTTATATCTTCTGGCGATGTGAAGGTGAGTTCCACTGGAAACGCCTCCCTCGCAGGATGGATGCCCAATTCTGTCTCCGGCAGTAACGAAATTGCCAGATTTGATCCGGTCTTTAGTAGCAACGTGCAAGTATAGTACCGACCAGCCATTTTGGACGAAACCGTCTCCATCGAGATCTGTAACAACCATCCCATCCTCTGATTTAACGACCAGTCCGTTGGCTGCGGCGGTGATCCATGCATCATTATCGACGCATCCAGGTAGCTCTCCCGGTGGTGCAAAGTCAAGGGCAGCCCAGGCGGATCCTTCGCCATATCCCGGGTGTGGACCCCCAGTGAACGACCAGCTGACCCCTGGCTCAAATGGAAGCTGCAATGCAGGCTGCTTCAAATCGGCGGGAAGAAGGGGTTCTATCGCAAAATCAAATGGATATCCAAAAAGATTGGAAAAAGTCTGAAAAATGCCCTGGTCAGATACAGCAACCAGCCAGTCATTATGGGTGTAAAGCGCAGCCATCAACTGCTGAACACCGGCTGTTCCGGCATTGATCGTATTATTCACCGGGATGATCGATCCATCAGCCAACAAGCCAGGCAGGAACTGCATTTACTTTCCATAAGTAAAATCCACGGTTCAAGTTATTGGCGGCAAATGCCATCTGTTTATATAATCCACTCCGGTTTTCATCGAAATATCCCAATGGATATTTTTGATAACCATCACCCACCGATTTGGATGTTACCCAACCACCGGTATATTCCAAAACGGCAAGTAAAAGCCTGGGATTAACCGAAAAGTCTTCGGATACTTTTTGAATGATCTCGGCTCCGGACAGGTTATTCCCATCCACTTCTTCGGTGTAACCCGCGAGGAATCCTGCATTCGCCTCAATAAAGGCGGGTAGATCCAGCGTGGTGCTCATTGGCCCATAAACCAGTTCCGAGTCGGGGATCACTTTAAAAGCGGGTGCCTCCCCGGCAGGGGTTGGGGCGGGGATGAGGAGGAATTGACCCACACTCAAGCTGTTGGGGTCAGTGATCTCGTTCAAACGGGCGATTTCTTCATAAGACACTGAGTACCGGTTGGCAATTATCGCAAGGGTATCATTGGATTGAACGATATACTCATCGGGATCCTGCCTCAAGGTAGGCATTATGCGCGGAGCATCCGGTGTCGGTGTTAATATTGGCTGATCCGGACTGCGCGTAGGAGGCAGGAACCAGGGAATAGTCGGAGTAGGTGTAACCAGACACCCGCCGGAGATGTCCACACCGGCCGGGCATGGAGTTTTGATCATATCCAAATTGGATGGATTCCAGGGCGTGGCAGCCGGAGCCTGCCTGGAGCAGGCAAGAATGGAAACTCCCAGCGCGATTAATCCCCAGATAAATTTATTTGGCAGCAATTTTTTCTCTTAAGCGAGCTTGTTTGAGATGTGTTTTCCACCCAGCAGGTGCATATGCAGGTGGAGAACTGTTTGACCGGCTCCTGCCCCAGTATTTACCACCAGCCTGTATCCTGTTTGCCCAATATTTTCCTTCTCAGCGATGACCCGGGCAGTGGTGAATAAATGCCCCAAAGAGGTTTCATCCCCGATGGTGGTTTCATTGACTGATTCTATATGTTGATTAAGTGCGATCAAAATGTGCACCGGGGCCAAAGGTTGGATGTCTTTAAAAGCGGTGACTTTGTCATCCTTATAGACGATCTGACTGGGGATTTTACCAGCGATGATCTTGCAAAATATGCAATCTTCCTTCATATGACCCTCTTTTATGGTGTTGAAATGGGACCCAGTGTATCTTTACACATAATATCATAATATAACAATTCTGTATCACGGTTAGCCGCTGCATCTGCAGCAGCAGCCTCTCCAATTGCCATGACATCTTTAAAACGGTAATCTGCGTCGGTGCTCCAATATCTCGGCAAAACCAGAAGTGGATCGCCAATTTGACCTTCCGGTGCATAGCTGGGCCGCATGGGATCCTTGGCATCGCTGAGAGGCACCCAGTTAAACATGAGCGGGCCGCGGGGATTCACAGTAAAACCAAGCCTGAATCCGGCGTCCCGGGCAACTTCTGCACCACGTTTGGTGAAGCCTCCACCCGGCCAGATATAGGCAATGGGAGTCACACCGAAACGCTGCTGGATAAAAGAGATGGAACCGAATAATTCATTGTGGATGTAATCTTCCGATGAAAAATCATTTATGGGGATATTATGAACCACGCCATGTGCCTGGACATCCAGGTAACCCTGTTTAATCAGCTTGAGCAATGGTTCATAATATGCTTCAGGGGTATCTGGAGTGCTGATCCATGCCATGGTCACGCTGGTCCAATCGTATTTCTTAAATAGGGGCACAAAGTGGGTCTTGAAAAAGTCAGCCTGGTGCCGGTCGTCTGATAGCAGCAGCATGGATTTTTGCGGAATCTTTGCGTTTTTTTCCAGGAAATCAGCCAGTTGGGTAGCATTGATCGTCATGAAGCCCAATTCTGCAGCATGCTGCATCGTGAGCTGGTGGAATTCCTGACCGATCTGGTTGTCTTTTAATGTACCCGCGTCATCAGTAATCGAGTGGTACATGATGACCATGACCACAGTGCCGGGAGCACTGTTATTCGGGTCCCATTTCATCTTCAGGTACTGGCAGGTATCTGCAATGTAAGCATGGGGTGTGTCCAGCGGATTGAGCAGGGAAGATTGGAACATACCCGGAAGTGCTGGCGGAGTGCGGATGGCAGTGGGTGTGGGCGGGATGGGTGTGGCTGTATTGGTCGGGATTGCAGTGGGCGGCTGCGGGGTGAATGTGGCAGTCGGTACTGGCGTCTCTGTTGCTTTCGGCACAGCAGCACTGCACCCGGAAATTAAAAAGGCGCTCAGTATAACAATAATACAGTACACTTATGGTTTTATTCATTATTGATTCATTCTCCAATGCTACTATCTTAATCGATTTCGGAAGCTAACCTACCCACCTGTCCGCCGGATCCATCCCGCTTGAGATCGTCTCCAGGTTGAAGCCCTTGCGGATCAATTCTTTGACGATCACGTCTGCTTCGGATACATCAAATTGACGGGAGGCGTGGGAAAGGATGATCGAACCATTTTGCGCCCGGTCAACCACATTATGTTCAGTTTTCTTATCCATGCCTCCAGATTTAAGCGACCAGAGTACATGATGCATTCCCCAGGAGGCAGCCAGGGTACGGACCCGCATATCGCGATCACCATAAGGTGCACGGAAATACTTTACCCTGTATCCAGGCACAATTTCCTCAACCTTGGAAAAGAATGCTTTAAATTGGCCATGAATACTCTCATCTGATAATGAAGTGAATGGATTATGGATCCAGCCATGACATCCCAGATCGTGGCCTTCATCTATCAAACGTGGAAGGGTTTCCTTACAGTCTTCCAGATTAACGCCGATAATAAAGAAAGAACATTTAACACCATGCTCCCGGTAGACATCCAAAAGATGTGCTAATTTATCATTCCGGAACACATCGTCGTAAGTCATTATTGCCACTTTTCGGGAGAGATCGCCGGTTTTCAGTTCATGGTCTGCGAGGAAATCGATTTCCTCAGCGGAAATATGTGGTTGCAGCGCATCGGGCGCGGTGGAATTTGCCGGATTACCGCGGTCTAAATCTTGCACTGCCCTGTAAGGTGGATATAATCCTTTTTTGGGAGCCATTGCCGCGCCGATACCTAAAGTAGCCAGTGATCCACTGACGAGTTCTATAAATTTTCGGCGATTTATTGTATTAGTCATAAAGAGACAATTAAAAACTGAATAGAATGATTACAAATCTGTATATATTGATTTTAACACCAACCATCGGGATTGATATGGAGATATTCCGTGGTTGACCGCTTCTCAGACCGGATGTCAAGGTTGGAGCGCCTGATCGAGGTTAGCCGAAATCTAAACGCTAATCTGGACTGCGAGCCGTACCTAAAATCCATTATTGAAATTGCATCCGAACTGACATTCAGTACAGAAACCTCCATTCTGGAATTGGCACCTGAAGGTGACCATCTGCATTATACAGCTTCTCCGTGGTACCGGTTGGATAAATTAAAATCTTTGAGCATTCCGCTGGATAAAAGTGTGGATGGCTGGGTATTTAACCACAAGCAAGCGCTCATCATCCAGGACGCATTGCATGATACACGTGTCTTTCGTGAGGTCGACAGGGTACTGGAAGAGGCGACATATTCCATTTGTGTCGTACCAATGCTGATCAAAGGCGAGCCGATCGGGGTGATGGAAGCTGTAAACAAAATCGGCCATGCCAATTATTCAGAAGAAGATGTCTTTATCCTCGAGACACTGGCTGCTATGGCAGCTGTAGCTATCCAGAACCAAAAATTGTTGGATAACGCCAATGCATCCTACCGGCAGCTGCTCGAACTGGACAGGATGAAATCTGATTTTATCGCTATCTCTTCACATGAATTGCGCATTCCCCTGGGTTTGATACTGGGACATGCTTCCCTCCTGCAGGAGGAGGCGACCGGCGATACTCGCATCCAGCTGGATACCATCGTCCGCAATGCCATGCACCTCAAGGACATTATTGAAGACCTGGCCGATGTGGATAACTTCCAATCCGGACTGGGCAAGATCAGGCATCGCCGTTTTGCCATGGATCGGATGATCAAGGATGTTGTCAGTTCCTTCCAGGAGCAGGCGCGCGAGCGTAATGTTTCGCTGCGTGTTTCCGCAACCAAGGCGGATGTGGTTGTGGATGGCGACGCTCATAAGATCCGCATAGCACTGGGCAACCTTGTGAAGAATGCGCTCACATTTACCGATCCAGGCGACCGTGTATTGATCACTGGTGAGCAGATCCCCGGTTACGTTAAAGTATGCGTGATAGATAACGGCATCGGCATTCCGGCCAAGGATATTGACCGGATCTTTGACCGTTTCTTCCAGGTGGAATCGCACCTTACCCGCCGTCATGGAGGCATGGGGTTGGGTCTGGCCATCGCACGCGGTATGATCGAGATGCACAAAGGCAAATTGACCGTGGAGAGTGTGGAAGGCAAAGGCAGCAATTTTACTTTCTTCCTGCCGATGAATACCGAACAGGTCTCCGCTGCCCAGCGTGTATTCTTAAGCTAGGCTTGCAGAAAGCCCCCGGCATGATATAATCTTTGTCACTCGGGGTGTGGCTCAGTCCGGCTAGAGCACGCGGTTCGGGACCGCGAGATCGAGGGTTCAAATCCCTCCGCCCCGACAAATTATGAACCCTTGATCATGTGCGATCGAGGGTTTTCCTTTACAGGTCTTCACTTTGTTCAGCCTTGCAGGATTTCGCAGGCTTTCCCACACCTCCGCCCCGACAAAAACAAGTCCAAATCCTAAAGGTTTTCAAAACCTTTAGGATTTACTTTTTATTTGATGTATATAATTATTACTATCTGGTAATTAATAGGCAAAATTGAAGACAAGCTAAAAGGCGGCAAAATTGTCGGATGGTTCCGGTGGGCAAGATATGGCCTTTCTCCATACTTACGACAAAACTATATATCCCTTTACCTCGGACTCAAGACCGTTCTTCGTCCCCGCCTGATCGAGAAACTGAACGAGGGCTTGCACCAAACCCAGAATTTTGGACGTAAACTCACCCTGATCTCTGCTCCCGCCGGTTTTGGGAAAACCACGCTGGTCAGCGAATGGCTCGCCAGCTGCCAGCATCCAGCAGCCTGGCTATCTCTTGACGAAGGTGATAACGACCCCTCCTTCTTTCTGACCTACTTTGTCTCTGCTTTGCAAACGATAACAAAGGGTATAGGAAAGGGGGTATTGGGAGCAATCCAAACATCACAGCCGCTGACGACGATCAATGAATCGCTGTTAGCAGACCTGCTGAACGAAATTGCTGCAATCCCGAACAATTTCATCCTGGTTCTGGATGATTACCATGTGATCGATTCAGAACCCATCGACTGTGCCCTCACCTATATGCTCGATCACCTGCCGCCGCAGATGCACCTGGTGATCACCACCCGCGAGGATCCATCCCTGCCGCTGCCGCGTTATCGTGCCCGGGGTCAATTGACCGAAATGCGCGCAGCCGATCTGCGCTTTACCCCTGAAGAAGCCGGTGCATTTCTAAACCAGATGATGAACCTCAATCTTTCGGCGGAGAATATTGCTGCCCTGGAGACACGCACAGAAGGTTGGATCGCCGGTCTGCAATTGGCTGCCCTCTCATTGCAAGGACGGGAGGATATCGCCAGTTTTATCCAGGCTTTCACAGGCAGCCATCGTTTTGTATTGGACTACCTGGTCGAAGAAGTTCTAAAACACGAGACTGAAGATATCCGTAGCTTCTTACTGCAAACCGCGATTCTCGACAAGTTTTGTGCTTCTTTATGCAATGCAGTCACAGAGCGGGAAGATGGCAAAGAAATTCTGGATGTCCTGGAACGCAGCAACCTGTTTCTTATTCCGCTGGACGATAAACGCCAGTGGTATCGCTATCACCACCTTTTCGCTGAGGTGCTTATGACTTATCTGTTAGAGGGGCAGCCTCAGATAGTATCCAGCCTGCATCTGCGAGCAAGCGTGTGGTATGAACAGAATGGTTTGCGATCCGATGCCATCCGCCATGCGCTGGCTGCAAAAGACTATGAACGCGCTGCAAGCCTGATCGAACTGGCGTTCCCGGCAATGGAAGACGGAAGTAGCCAGTCCGCGTTATGGCTTGGCTGGGTGAAGACGCTGCCGGATGAAATGTTCCATGCCCGCCCGGTGCTCAATGTTGACTATGCATTCGCGTTATTAGGTATAGGTGAAATTGAAGCTGCCGAGACGCGATTGAAGGATGCCGAAGGATGGTTGATACCCGAAGCGGGATCGGCTGGGATGATCGTTGCGGACAAGAAACAATATAGATCCCTGCCAGAGACAATTGCCATCGGACGAGCCTATAACGCCCAGGCATTTGGCAATATACAAGAAACGATTAAATACGCCAGCCGGGTACTAGAGCTCCCCGTAACAGATCCTTTCAGGCATAGCCAGGCATCCATGATGCTGGGAATGACTTATTGGGCAAGCGGAGATCTGGAAGCCGCCAACCGGATCTTCGCCGATTACACGCAGAAACTGCGGACATCTGGCAACGTTCCAGATGCGATCACCACAACAGTTGTTCTGGCTGATATCGGGCTGGTATTGGGGCATCTCAAGGAGGCAATCAGTACAAGCGAGCAGTTGATGCAATTTGTAATGGATCAGGGTGAACCAATTCCTCCCGATACGGCTGACCTGTATAGGGAATTGAGCGGGTTATATCTTGAACAGGGTAATCTGGGGGCTGCTGCTCAACACTTGCAGACAAGCAAGGAACTGGGAGAGAAAGCCGAGCTGCCTGTCTGGCGGTACCGTTGGTGTATTGACCAGGCCAGGCTCAATGAGACTCAGGGTGACCCGGATGGGGCGATCGCACTTTTCAACGAAGCGCAACACCAGTATATCCGGACCCCATTACCAGACTTTCGTCCCATATCTGCCATGAAAGCCCGGATATGGGTTGCGCAGGGCATGATAACCAAAGCCCTGGAGTGGGTAGGTGACCAGGGACTGTCGGTTGACGATGACCTTGGTTTTTTGCACGAGTATGAACACATTACCCTTGCCCGGGTGCTCATCGCTCAATATCAGGACGATCGAAAGGATGCCTCCATTCATGCTGCCGTGCGGCTCCTGGCGCGATTGCTCCAAGCAGCGAAAGAAGGAAGCCGGATGGGCAGTGTGATCGAGATACTGATATTGCAGGCACTCGCATTTCAGGCACAGGGCAACATCACGGATGCACTCCCGACGCTGGAGCGCGCCCTGGCCTTGGCTGAGCCTGAGGGATTTGTCCGCATCTTTGCTGCCGAAGGCAAATTAATGGCGGAGTTATTGAAAAGACTTGAAACAAAAAGTGGGACACTTGAACGAAAACAGTACATACGAAAATTGCTTTCTTCTTATGATGTGCCTTCCGGTAATACTTCCGTGGAAAAAAAATATGAAGGCCATCCACAGACTTTGGTTGAACCATTGAGCGAACGTGAGCTGGAAGTGCTCCGGCTGCTCAGAACCGATTTGAAAGGACCGGAAATAGCTCGGGAACTCATGGTATCGCTGAGCACCATGCGGACCCATACCCAAAACATTTATGCCAAGCTGGGTGTGAACGATCGCCGGGCTGCTGCCCGGCGCGCTGAAGAGCTCAATTTGTTGTAACGATCATATCTCAATAAATCCAAAGTGCCGACAGGATCTTATATCTCCTGCCGGTATTTTTTGATTCTCCTCCTTTCACTCCGACGAATAAATCATCACATCAATCATCATAAGTAATGATGACGCCTCATCATATTACCTTGTATCTTTTGATTGAAGAGATGAATGCGAAATTGGAAACATTCACCCAAATTGGAAAAAAATTTCACGAGGTGCAGCTTGAGTTGTAAGCAAACATTGCCTGAGTTTTATGACGATCCTGGACTATACGAGATTCGCCTCAAGGGACAGCTTGATGATCGGTGGGCTAACCGGTTTGAGGGCTGTACTATCACCTTGGATGATAACGGAGACACGTTATTAACTGGCCTGGTGGTAGATCAGGCCGCGCTGCATGGATTGCTAAAGAGAATTCGTGACCTGGGCATGCCATTAATCTCGGTCAATTTCATTCACCCCGGCCAGGTAAAAACACAGGAGGTCAAACCGTAATATTATTATTATTCCAGTTTTAATATTTACCAAATCAAATTAATTAATATAAGGAGATTAATGAAATGAATACTTACAGAAAGAATGCAGTAATGACAGGGATCCTCTACTTCCTGGGGACAGCCTTTGGGGTTTCAAGCGGACTTATTGGCGGCAAAGTGATTGCCTCGGTAATTTCAGGTGTACCGCCCGTCGGTGTGGATATGCTGAGCCTCGCAGCTGCCGATTCGTCTCGAATTACATGGGGTGCTTTATTAACATTCATGATGGCAATTTCACTGGTGGGGATGACGGTTTTCCTATACCCGGTCGTGAGGAAAGCAAGCAGAGAACTGGCGATGGGGCTGGTCCTTTTCCGCGGGGCTTTGGAAGGCGTATTTTATATGTTTACAACCCTCACTTTTTTGACACTTTTAGCAGTTGGCAACACATACGTTGCCGCCGGTTCTGATTCGGCGGTTTTACAAACCATTGGCAATCTTTTATATCAGTTTGCAAACCTCACAGCCCCGATCAGTTCCTTCATTTTTCTCATTGGAGCCACGATTATATACGTCACTTTCTATCGCACCCGGTTGATCCCGCGCTGGATATCCGTCTGGGGCTTCATCGCCGTGGCTGCTTCTCTGACTGCAGCTTTGTTGAAATTCTTTCATATGGACACCGGCATTGGGTTTTATTTGGATATCGCGGGAATGTTCCCACAGGAATTAGTTATGGCGATCTGGCTGATCGTGAAGGGATTCAATCCAAGGCAATCGTTGCACTATCTGCCAAAACAAAGGAGTGATCATCCACCCGCAAAATGTTACCTAAATGAAGGGCTCTCACCTCCTGAGAGTGGAGAGCCCTTCACCTTAACGAAAGTGTCAACTACCAATAAAAATCAGTATTATAAGGAGAAAAACAATGACTTACAAAGAAAGAATTAATTCGCCCCAAAAGACCGCAAGATTTGCAGCGTTCGTGTTTCTTATCATATTTTTTCTAGGGATGTCCACTGAACTTTTTATTCTTCCAAGCATGATTGTGCCGAGATGCCGCGGCAACCGTCAGGAATATTGTGGCTTCTGATTTCGCTCTTTCGTCTTTCCCTGGTGATTGATCTGATTCTTTTACTGCTATTGATCTTATTGCCGCTGCTTTATACAAATTACTCAAACCAGTAAACAAAACCATTGCATCGCTTATGGTCATATTCGCTCTCGTTTGTGCCCCTGCCTCAATGATCAATGAGCTTAACCATTTTGCTGCCCTGCTGCTATCAAGTGGCGCTGGTTATTTAACAGCATTCAAACCAGATCAATTGAATGCCGTGGTGATGTTCTTTCTCGATTTACGTGTATCTGGAACATTTATCACCCAGTTTTTTTCCTTTTGGGTAGTTCTCCTTGGATATTTAGTTTTCAAGTCGGGTTTCCTTCCCAAAATTCTGGGCATCTTGTTGGTGCTTGGAGGTTTATGTTATACGGTACTGGCTGTTTTATTCTTTCTTTTTCCCAGTTTCGATGCTACGGTTTTTGGCCTGTTTGCGTTTATAGCAGAATAATTATTTTACTTGTGGCTCTTGATTAAGGGTGTAAATGTCAAAGAGTGGGAGAAACGAGCTCTTGAATTTGGCTGCTAGAGGGCTGCGCCGGATCAAACCAAATTTGAAGGAAACCTCATGAAAGCAATTGACTACACCAAATACGGCTCGATGGAAAAGAATGTGGCAATTGGGCGATGACCGCCAAAACCGTTTTGAATGAAATATGGCGACCATAGTCAATTTTACAAATCAAAAGCAATTCTAAATATCAGGCAACACTAATAAGGAGAGAATTATGTTACGGAAAAATTGATACCAAGCAAAAATAATGTTAAGTTTAGTACTTGCGATTGTTGGTTATTTGTTAGGTATTGTAGCTGATGCAAATCATATTTCGGGTTCAGCACTTTTTGTTACCGCATGTTTAAGTAAAATATTGTTTTTCTCAATTGCTGTTCCACTTGCATACTCTGCTGGAAAAAATATTAGAAAAGAATCAAACACAACGGGGATTCCGGGTTTAAGATTTATGAGTTGGATTATGTATGGCGTTGCACTAACTCATTTTAGCCTATTTTTTTATTGGCCCTTGGTTGCAGCCGGAAATAGCCAACTCCCAGATGGACAGATAACTATAGACGCTGCGATGTTTTTTATCGCATCAATGTTAATGATGTACAAGCGTGGAACTCATATAAAAGCAAAGATTAAACATCTAATAAAGTCTCGCGCAGAGAAACCCCTTTCTCTTCTTCTTACTCTAACTTCTACTGTCCTTCATACATGAAGTCCGTTAATAAAAGGAGAAAAAATGAAAGCGATTGTATATACAAAATATGGACCACCGGAGGTTCTGCAACTCAAAGAGATAGAAAAACCTACGCCCAAGGACAATGAGGTGCTGGTCAAAAGTCCATGCCACCACCGCCAACATCGGCGACACGATCATGCGCAGCCTAAAATCCCCGTGCCTGGCTGGCAAAGACTCTTATCTCGGATATATCCTGGGATTGGAAAACCTAAAAGAACCATACTGGGGATGGAACTGGCCGGGGAAGTTGAATCCATCGGCCGGAAGGTTACACGCTTCAAACCGGCGACCGGTGTTCGCCTCCACCTTCGCGGTCAATTTTGGCGGGTATGCCGAGTACAAATGCCTGCCCGAAAACGGGGTGATCGCCATCAAACCGAACAACCTCACTTACGAGGAAGCCGCCGCCATTCCCACCCCGGGATGACAGCATTGCATTGCCTCAGAAAGGGAAATATCCGAGCGGGCAAAAAGTTCTTATTTATGGCGCTTCCGGAGCGGTGGGGACTTTTGCGGTCCAGCTTGCCAGGCACTACTTTGGAGCAGAAGTGACCGGGGTATGCAGCACCACGAATTTGGAATTGGTCAAATCTCTGGGCGCAGATCAGATCATTGATTACACCCAGGAGGATTTCACCCAAAGCGGCGAGACCTACGATGTTATTTTTGACGCGGTCGGCAAGCTCCCATCTTCGCAGGGCAAAAAGGCGCTAAAGACGGGGCGTCTATATCAATGTTCATACAGCTTCAGACGGCGGTAATAAGGTCGAAAACCTGATCCTCCTCAAAGAACTGATTGAGGCGGGCAAGATAAAACCGGTCATCGATCGGGTCTATTCGCTGGAGCAAATCGTCGAGGCACACCGCTATGTCGAGAAAGGGCACAAAAAGGGAAATGTTGTCATCACTGTTGGATAAAACCTCCAAAAGTGATAAGTTAACGATTCCGGTAAGGAAATATAATAGAAAGATATATATTTTTCAACAAAGAAATTTGAATAAAGGAGAAGATATGGAATACAAGAAGGAAACATCGAATTTACGGTCGTATTTCATTTTTACTTATCTCTTGTTCTGGGCTATGTTGGTAATAACTAGGAATTCTTGCGAATTTGAACAGTACCAAAAATTGTTGTGGACATTATGGCCAACGTTGCTGCATGGTCACCAACTTTTATACTGATAATTCTATTTTCTAAACTGTTTCCAGGCGTCACGATAAAGGATTTTATAAAAAGAAGTTTTGGAAGTAAGGTAAAAATACTTGATTTTTTACATCGCCACTTATTAGGCATGTTACTCGCTTACTTAGTATTAGTGGTGAGCGCTTATCTATTCATTAATGATCTGCCGCTAAATTCCTTGACTTTCATTAATATCGGAAATGTTTTTTCAGTCTTTAGTTATTACCATAACTGCCGGTCCTTTGGGTGAAGAATTAGGCTGGCGAGGCTATGCGTTGGGGGTATTTCAAGAAGCGCTATAGTCCTTTGAGTGCTGCATTAAAATCTCTGGGAGTGTTATGGGGGTTCTGGCATCTTCCACTTTGGTTCATATCCGGGTTTTCTGGAAAAGTATCTGCTCATCTAACATTTTTTCATTTTTATTGGCAATAATTTCAACATCGGATTCTGATCACTTATTTCTACAATAAGAGCAGGAATATTCTTATCGCAATGTGGATACATTTTTGGTTTAATTTCTCTTTTGAAACTGGTGAACATCGATCTCCTTCCATTGTTATTTTTATACAGCCTTTGTATATTTTCTTTTTGTACTGGTTCTGTTGGCTGCGAATAAGGAAGTAATGATGAAAAAACCCAAAATAACCGTAGATGTGAATAAAATGCATCCTGCGTCGAAGTTGTAATTTTTCAGCTCACTCCTTAAACATGGATGATCTTCACTTTCAGCTCTCTCTGCAAAAATTGATTTATTAAAACGTAACCATAGATAATCAGAAGGATAAATAATGAAAAAACCAACAAAATTCCCCTACCATTTTTTTGTAGTTACATTTCTCTGGTCCTGGTTGATCTGGCTGCCACTGGTTTTGGCAGGAAAATGGCATACTGCCAATGGGAAAAGACCTGCTGAGCGCCCTGACCGTGCCGGTGATTATGCTGGGTATCTTTGGACCGGCAGCAGGAGCATTATACTGCCTTAAAACCTTACACGATAAAGGGGCTGTCCGTAATTACCTGCATGGCCTTTTGGATCTGCGTTTTGGTTGGAAGGCATGGCTGATTCCCATCCTGGTATACGGTGGAAGCACCTGGCTGGCGTGGATCCTGCCGGAACTCTGGGGAGAGCCGCGGTTGAAAATGCTGCTGCCATCTGTATGGGTTTTTCCTCCATATATTATTCTCATGGTCCTGTTGGGCGGCGGACAGGAAGAACTGGGCTGGCGCGGATATATTTTGGATCCAATGGAAGAGCGGCTGGGACCGTGGTTGGGGAACCTGGTGCTGGGGGTGGTCTGGGCTTGCTGGCATTTACCGTTATTTTTTATTCCGGGCGTAAGCCAAACTTTTATACCGTTTGCCGGATTTATGCTCCTCATTATCGGTTATTCCTGGTTCTTAGCCTGGGTACGACAGGTCTCCGGAAAAAGGACCATGGCTGGTTTGGTTGCCCACGGATTTGCCAATGCATTCGTCCCTCTTTTTCCTACCCTGGTGATGGTACAGGGGGTAGATCAGACACGTTATTGGATCTGGGCGAGCCTTACATTTGTGATCGGCCTGGTAACGATGGTTTTACGTTCGCGCCAGTCTTCACAAAACACCTTGAAGGTAGCAGAGGACCCGACCGGGCAAGTGTCTTGATATAAGATCTCCGCCATATTCTTTCTCACCCAAAACCTCTCTCCGGAGAGGTTTTTTTGTAGACCCTGGCGGTAGTGGTATAACCTTCCCGAAAGCAATAAGCACTGCATCCGCAATTAGCCATTAAAATAAAAGGTAACGATGGAATCGGAGCGACGATGACGAACGACACTCAAGTGGATGTAAACAAATACTGGCTGTATGCCTTCTATTTAGCACTGTTCACCATCATTTATAACCTGGCAGAAGGGCTTGTCTCAATCTACTTCGGGGCGCAGGACGAAGCCCTGACGCTGTTTGGTTTTGGCATCGACTTATTCATCGAGGTGATGTCCGGGTTGGGCATCCTGGCCATGGTGGTGCGGATCTCGCAGAAACCCGGAGGCGCCGCGCTCGCAGTTCGAGCAGACTGCCCTGCGCATCACCGGCACTTCCTTCTATATTCTTGCTGTTGGGTTGGGAGCCACCGCCGTCTATAACCTTTTCACCGCCCATAAACCGGAGACGACCATACCGGGCTTGATCATCTCGGTGATCTCCATCTCGTTCATGTGGCTGCTGGTCAGCGGAAAGCGCAAAGTGGGCCGCAAGCTCAACTCGGCTCCCATCCTGGCGGATGCCAACTGTTCGCTGGTCTGCATTTACATGTCCGTAGTGTTATTGGTCTCCAGCCTCGTCTATCAATTCACCGGGTTTGGTTTTATCGACAGCCTGGGTGCGCTCGGACTTGATCTATTTTTCGATCAGCGAAGGCAGGGAAGCATTCGAGAAGGCCGCCAATGTGGAAGACGACTGCTGTAGTGATGATTGATTTGAATTAATATTCCCCGCATTACATCGGATCATGGCTCATTCTTGTGATCAACCGGATTTTATTTTCGATCCGGTTTGCTGGGTAGTTTAACCTGAACTGTGTTTTGTTTAACCGATCCAACATCAATAATTGAAACGAGGCAACATTATGGAAGAGATTTCTGAATGGAAGCTCAAACCATCCTGCGAACCACACCCATGCGCTGGGAAAACCTCGCCGAAAACGTCTCAGCTGAACTGTTGACCCGTGTGCCTGCACCCGGCGAATGGTCCGCCCTGGACTGCCTGCTGCACCTCATCGAGGTGGAGACATTTGTCATGCCGGTGCGGGTAAAAAATATATCTGGCCGGGCAGGATTTTGCGGCCTTTAACCCGGACAGCCAGGGGAAAAAGGCCATGAGCCAGTTATCACCCGTCCAGATATCGGCGCAGTTTTCCGCTTTGCGCACGGAAAGCCTGAGGGTTTTCGATCGACTTACCCCGGCTGACCTGACCCTGAAAGCACGCCACCAGGAACTGGGCATCGTCAGCTTGAGCGAGCTGCTGCATGAATGGGCTGGGCATGACCTGATGCATACAGTCCAGGCCGAACGGGTGATGCTGCAGCCGTTCATCCAGGGCTGCGGTCCGTGGAGAACCTTATTTTAAGGATCACATCGTGGACGGAAAATCGTAAATAATGGTATCGTTTAAATATAGGCAACGGTAAGTAAGCCGAGGGGAAAGGAGCCGAGCATGTCAGAATGATTCTGGTGGGGTATGCCACCCAATACGGGTCAACAAAAGAAGTAGCCGAAGCGATCGCGAGGACGCTGCGCGAAAACGGGTTGGAAGTGGACCTGCAGCCGTTGAACAAAGTGCGGACGCTGGAAAATTACAGCGCAGTCGTGCTGGGGGCGCCGCTCCTCATGTTCCACTGGCACAAGGACGCGATGAACTTTCTATCCCGGCACCGGAACGCCCTCATGGAACGGCCGGTGGCGATCTTTGCACTCGGTCCGACGCACAAACCCCACGATGCCGCCGAGTGGAAGGATTCGCAGGAACAGCTCGATAAAGAGCTGGCAAAGTTCCCCTGGCTGAAGCCCGCTGCCATAAAGCTGTTTGGCGGAAAGTACGACCCGGCGCTGCTGCGCTTCCCGCTCAATTTGATGGCTGGCAAGGAACCCGCCAGTGACATCCGGGATTGGGAGGCCATCCGGGCATGGGCTGGGGAGTTGAAGGCAATTCTGGGGGATAATGCCTCCGGTTAGAGACTTTCTCAACCGGATGAAGTATTCATTTATTTTGATAATTGTCTTATTTCAAAAATAGACCGAATTGGTACAGTATTATCACTTCACTTTATATTGGGATCCATTCTATACTAACAATAGTAGACAGGAGACAACCACATGCCCAATGATCAGCGATATATTTCCAACGAGCTAGCCATTTGTTACGTGGAAAAGCGCCGGACGACCAGTATTCCCTTTTGTGAATATCTTGCGTTCAGGTTCCCTCACACATCCGCCCCACATCCCGGGAGAAAGTGGTAATCTCAAAGTCAATCTTTCGGAAAAACTCAGTACTAACTCAATGTACAATCCGGGGGTAGTATGTTTCTGCGATATTCCAGTCGATGACCTTCAAATCCACACATCTAAGTAAGTCGATTTGGATTTTCCTTGTCCAAGGAGTTTGTAGCTCGACAAGGAGGTGCTCCAGTGTTTTATCTTCCCCTCTACACCTATGTACAGGGATGGCGACATTTTTCCGGTGATCAACCTAATGTGCGGTTATCAAAGGGTGAAGAAGGTCAGATTAAATGAAGACGATCCCCTTGGCGAGGCTTACGATCGAATGGTCACGGAATACAATTCGATGATGGACCTATTTACCAAATTGATCATGTCGACAAGGCAGCAACCTGGGGTCCCTAATGAGTTTATTCGGCTAATGGATCTTCGTCGATTTCTAGATTTTTGTTTTCTAAGTTAGCAAGTCTTAATAACCATCTCCACGATGATGATCCGAATAACTTCTATATGGAGCGGGAATGGAGGGTCGTCGGAAATGTTCATTTCGATCTAGATGATGTAAAGCGAATTTTATCCCTCAGGACTTTGCAAAGCGTCTCCGCATGGATCTTCCGAATTTTTCAGGTCAAGTCAACTTTATTATCTAAAGCACCCTCGTTCGCGCCGGTCCTCACCGCGCGCGAGGATTTGACCGAAGGGCTTTTGCTTGCAGAATGTGTAACCAACGAATGAACGAAATGCTCGTTCCTGGAAATTCTCAACTTTAGTGTACCATCTTTAGGATGGCGAAAGGACAATTATGAATGTCGTCAACATCGCAACTAAATTTGATCTATTCCAGGCATATTGGAGTCCTCGAATCGCTGGCGAATTAAATGACTCATACATCAAACTTGCAAAACTCAAAGGCGAGTTCGTTTGGCATCATCATGAAAATGAAGATGAGTTATTCCTGGTAGTCAAAGGTAAATTGCTGATAAAGTTGCGCGACGGCGACCTCTGGTTAGAAGAAGGCGAATTTGCTGTCATCCCCAAAGGCGTTGAACACTGCCCGGTTGCAGAAGAAGAAGTTCACGTTATGCTGCTTGAACCAAAGTCCACACTCAACACAGGCAATATACAGAACGAAAGAACTGTTGCTGCTCAATGGATTTGAACGAAAAGTTACACGAGAATCTCTGCCTCGTTCGCGCCGGTGATTGCGCAGTCTCCCCGAAGTGAACCGGAGGGGACACTGCGCGAGGTTTTGACCTTCAAGCCAGTGCTGGCCGCCTGGCAGGTACAGAAATGAAAATCCGGATTTTCGTGAATATAACATTTCCCATATTGGCTGTCTGGCAGCCGAATTTCTGCTAGAATAACCTGTATATTTCTGATCCCGAAAGGATTTTATTTTGAATCAAACTGAACAAAAATTTCTGAGGGCCAAAGGCCTGGTTATTTTAATTGCGCTGCTCAGTGCATTTGTCCCCTTATCGATCGATCTGTACCTGCCAGCCTTGCCAGGAATGGGTGCTTATTTTGGAGTTAATGCAACCCGCATTAACCTGACTTTAACTGCTTTCGTCATTTTTTATGCCCTCGGCACTTTAGTCTGGGGACCTTTGAGTGATCATTATGGTCGTAAACCAATCCTGGTAACAGGTTTGGTGATCTATATATTTTCCAGTGCTTTTTGTGCTTTCGTGTGGAATGTGGATGGGTTGATCCTTGGCCGTATTTTCCAGGCAATTGGGGGCAGTGCCACCGGGGTGGTAGCTACAGCAATCGTAAAAGATGTCTATAGTGGAAAAAAGCGTGGGGAGATACTTGCCATTGTGCAATCCATGGTGCTTATATCGCCAGCCGTTGCCCCGGTTATTGGAGCTTTTTTACTAAAAATTATGTCGTGGAGGGGAATATTCTGGTCCCTTACGGGGATTGGTTTAGTGGCTTTAATAGCAAGTTTGTTATTTAACGAAACGATTGCCCAACGAACATCCGGGATGTTGCTGCCAAGCTTGGGACGTATGGGGAGGGTATTACAAAATCGCGGATTGGTATTTTTGTTGATTCTTTTCTCAATAGGGGCGTTTTCGACCTTTGCATTTATCGCATCGTCCACCTATATTTACCAGAATGTTTTTCATCTAAGCGGGCAGATGTACAGTTTTTATTTCTCACTCAATGCGCTTGGATTGATCGCGGGACCAATAATCTATCTATGGCTTTTACAACGCTTTCATACCGAGAGCATCATCCGGGTTTGTTTTATCACGACAGCAGCCAGCGGACTTCTGGTTTGCTTCCTCGGAAATCTGCACCCCTGGGTGTTTGCGCTTTGTATTTTACCTGCCTCAATCGGCGGTAGTTGTCTCAGGCCGGGAGCAGCAAACTTGATGCTGGAACAGCAGAAAGGGGATACTGGCTCAGTCTCTTCTTTGATGGGTTGCACGGGTTTGTTAATGGGAAGCCTGGGAATGCAGTTGATCTCGCTCCCGTGGAGTAACTTGATCATTGCGCTTGGAATCATGACACTGGGTACCGCTCTAATTAGCCTGGTTGCCTGGCCATTTGTGATTACTCGGGTGGTCCGCCTGCCCGGTCCAACCTCGCTGAACCCGCAGAAGTCTGACCTGACTCAAGCCAATTAGTATATCTTTTCGAGAATTAATACTTATAAAAATCAACATTGACATGCAAGTAACATTTTTATAAACTTGAAGGCGGGGGATGAATTCGAGCAGCTTTTGTTTGATTTACTAACGATACGAATAGAAAGACCGGGTGAACTCCTATGTCAGAAAATCCAACCCTTTTTTCATTGGAATGCCCAAACTGCAATGCCCCGCTGGAGTATGACGGGCACAGCAGCACCATCAAATGCCAGTTCTGCCATACGTCGGTGGCTGTCCCGGAGCAATTGCGGGATAACTCAACCAACAGGCTAACCGGGCGGGATGGTTTCACCATTTCATTCCAGCAAAACACGGTCAGTACAGAAAAGCTGGATGAAATTAAGACCCTTTTACAGGGTGGCAATAAATTGGAAGCCATCCGGCTTTATAAGGAAACAACCGGCTGCAGCTTGAAGCAGGCGAAGATCGCCGTGGAATTGATGCAGGCGGAAATGGAAGGGCGGGGGTTGAATACCGCCGACTTCGTTTCCGGTGTGCCGGAAGTCCAGTTGTATCAGGTGACGGATGCAGGCAAGCGTGTGGCGAAGGGCATCTTTGCTGGGGCAGGCATGGTGACCTGCCTGACGATCGGATTCATATTATTCGTCTTTGGCGGCATCCTGGCCATTATCATGCTGCAGCCGGGCAGCCCGTTACGCCCGAGAATGAATGCTATGTCACCTGCAGAAATGGTGACAACAGCGCCGAATATCAATCCGGATGTGGTTTCGCAGATATATCATCTGGATGACGAGGTGGATAAGATCGTCTGGGTCGAAACCAATCCGAAGAAGACGCGCTGGGTCAGCAGCCCATTCAGCGGCGACGAGCGCGCCGAGTTGATGGCAGTGGATGGCAGCCGGATCTACCTGGCCAGCGGCGCAAAGTTATTCGCCCTCAACAATGCAGACGGCAGCCTGGCCTGGCAGACCCGCATGACGGATAAGTGCATCAGTTATGAAGACAACCTGTTCGTTCTGGGCGGAAGGGTCATTGTGATGACCCTCGACGGCAATCTGCAGGCATTCGACGCCCAAACCGGCAGCCCGGCCTGGAGCAGGCAGATGCAGGGGCACGACCGCAAGCTGCGGGTCTCCGGCGACCGCTTGCTCATATTGGATTATGTGCTTGGGGATGACACAAATTTTGAACTGGTATTTCTCAACCCTGTGGATGGAGCGGAACAAGTGGTGATCTCCCCGGTGTGTTATGAAGGGGATGACCCGGGAGACGTTTTTTCCACGGAGTATTTTGGAAACGATGACGGCCTGATATTGGACGATGCAAAGAACAGCCTGTACCTGGTGTATGGTTCATCGCCCGGTTGTGTGCAGAACTACGACCTTGCCAGCGGTGACCTGCTCTGGGAGAAAAAGCAGGATATCGATTTTGATGCCAGCTTCTATGATTTCGCCAGCCTGAACGAGCCTGATCAGATCATCTTCAATTTGGAAGAAGGCCTGGTGCGCATCGACAAAGTAAAACAAACCTGGCAGGTATTGCTGGAACAGCAGAAATTTGAATTCGTTCCGTTGACCTCCATGAAGGACATCCTGGTTGCCCGGGTGAAGAAAACGAGCGGCAGCGAGATCTATGAGGTTTGGGGAATCGAGGTTCCATCCGGGAAGGTGAAATGGAAATACAACCTGGATGAAAATCGTCCGTATAATCCATCTTTTGGCGTTTCAGGAACGATCGATGAGGATAATTTTATTTGGACCTGGCGGGAAGTAGCACAGGGATTCCAGATATTAAAGTTCCAGGGTGAACCGAATCGCCTTGCCCTGGTCACCCTCAACCCATCAGATGGCACCGGGTCTGGAGAAACAGTAATTGATCTGAGCAAGATCGTGAGCGATTATTTTTCGTCTCCGACGGTTCTTGGCTGGCAGGGTGATACGCTGTGGCTGCTCGCCGGAACAAAGATCGCCGCGGTGGATACCATCACCGGGAAGGTTGTCTTCTCCTGGCAATAGGATACAAAACACGCATGAGGTGTGATCTATAGGTGGACATATGTACCCTTATGCTGTGAATCTCTATAATAAATCGTATTGACATGTTATCCAGCATTTTTGCTGTATATCCACAGGTTAGACGCAAAGGATTGCAAAGAATTGATGGAGATTCTTAATGAACACAAAACTGATCATTGTTGATGGGCACTCGTCAGTAGGTAAATCTAGTGTTTCGAAAAGTGTATATAAACAAATTGCCTTGGATCATGATGCATATTGGCTGCATGAAGAGTGTGAAAATCATCCAATACGCCATGAGGAATTCAGCTTTGGGGCATTGGATACTGCTGAGGGTATGGAATTAAAATAGAATTGGGATGCTGAAGAAGTGGATGGCTTTTAGAGATTCAATAAAGTCGACCGGGAAAGTATGTGTTACCGAAGGATGTCTTTTACATGCCTATGATCGGTATTTTATCCATAGTCTCTGGAATGAAGATGATATTGTTACATTTTTTTCGCAGAGCATTGAGGTTATCAATGAACTCAATCCCATCCTTGTCTTTCTATATCGCCCAGATTTACGGGAAAGCCTGGAAAAAGCATTTATCGCCCGAGGCGAATGGTGGAGAGATCTAATGCTTAGAAGAGATGATCTGCATGTGTATTTTAGGAATCATGTATATACAAATGAAAACAGTATGTTTGCCGCCATTGAGTATGAACAAATAAAGATGATGGAAATATTTGATAGATTACAATGCTCAAAGATCAAAATAGATACAAGTGAAAAACAATGGGATCAGTACACTCAGGAAATCATCACATTTTTGGGTTTTAATTATAGAAAAGTAGATTTTATTTCGTGTGATATGAAGCAATACCTCGGCACATATCGATGGCAGAATGGAACAGGGGATGATGAATGGATCATTAATTATGACGATATCAACAAATGTCTATATACGTCCTTGTTTTGGCCATATATGCCGATGAGATGTATTGCAGATGATGTATTTGAGCTAATATCGTTTCCTGTAGAATTACATTTCCAAAAAAATGAGCATGGTACAGCATTTAGTGTCCACGGAAATTATGATTGGGAATATAACAATCAATTATTTATAAAGGTATAAAATACGCCAATCACTTGCTCCACCTGACTGCCTCGTTGCGGGTCTGCACCGGTCATTTGGTAGAAAAGTAGTTTTCAGAGTTGGTTGTCCCGGCTGGTTCGGTGGCAGGTGAGCCAATCCGTTGGT
>CAVPWY010000018.1:0-401854 GCA_963709535.1 uncultured Chloroflexia bacterium
TACCACCCCTCCGGCTGCACCTACCGGTTGAAAAACAGCCACTCCCGGCAACACCACGGTAACCTTGAATTGGACAGCGAACGGTGAAGGAGACCTGGCAGGTTACAACGTTTACCGCAGCACCCATCACCCGTTGTTCTGGTCAGCCCCATCAACGGTGGGACGCTTGTTACTGGCACAACTTATCCAAATTCCGGATTAACGAATGGAACCCCATACCATTATGTGATCACTGCAGTCGATACTCATACTAACCAGTCCGGTGCTTCCAATGAAGCCACTGCCCAACCGGCAGCTGCTGCATATGCGTTGCAGTTTGATGGCACGGACGACTATGTACCATTAGGCGTGGCATCTGGTTTAGGGGTGACAAATTTCACGATAGAAACGTGGGTAAATAGGAGCAGTGGTGGAAAACTTATGGGGGACTGGCACAGGGGGATTAGGAACTGGTACATAATACCCACAAGCTTACCGATTCCATCACAAAAGGTCGTGGAGAGAAAATGACACTCCCGCAAATTTAAACATGAACTATTGGTTGCAGGGAAGATAGCCTACCGAACAGGTGTAATTGCAGCTGATTTTGAAGATACGGAGTGATACGTTTTAATCATTCCATATTAGGAACAACCACTATTCCAACAGGAGAATGGCATCATATTGCTATAACATTACTTACGGGACTGGATGTTGGAACATTTATCTTGATGGAAATCTTGAAACATTAAGTACAGTACGACCCAATGCCCTAAAGTCCATGATAATCCCGCAGTTTGGCAATTCCCAATCCGGTAGTATCCAACACGCTGCCATTCGCATCTTGCATTGCAATCCAAATGGGACGCTTCCAGCAAATTCCGGATATTTTTTAGGAAAAATCGACGAAGCCCGAATTTAGAATATACCGTTGACATTTAACTGAAATTCGCAGCTCGATCAATTCCGAATTAACATCCAGTACAGTTTTGTTAGCCCGTTGGGGAATGAACGAAGGTAGCGGTTCTTACCATTGCCAGTTCGGTTGGTTCTTTCCCCCAGGCACGCTCACGAATACGGCCCAACCTTGGGTTGCAGGGGCGCCATTTAACCTTGTATTTGATACCACCCCGCCTGCAGCACCCAGCGGGTTGACCGCTACTCCACAAATTCTCCGTGGCATTGAGCTGGACGGTGAATACTGAATTGGACCTGGCGGGATACAACATCTACCGCAGTACTACAGCTGGTGTTCCTCTGTGTCAGCCCGATGAGACGGCAGTGCCCTTGTGACCGGTACGACACTTATAACGATACCGGCCGCACCAACGGTACACCCTATTATTATGTGATCACCGCTGTCGATACAAGCACCAACCAGTCTGGCGCTTCGAATGAAGTGTTTACCACTCCGGTGGGCGATATCACCCCACCGGCTGCGCCCCGCCCTGTTGACTGCTGTCGGCGCCAATGGCATGGTCACGCTGGATTGGGCGGATAACACTGAACTGGACCTGGCAGGCTATAATCTGTACCGCGGTACGGTCTCTGGCATTTATACGAAGGTCAATACCATTCTGATTGTACCTTCGGCGCAGGATCGACACAGGCCTTGTCAACGGGACAGAATACTACTATGTAGTGCGCGCAGTAGATACCTCTGCCAACAAAACCGGTGACTCAAACAGAGGCTATGCCATCCCGATGGCCGACCTGGGATCAGCGCTGCAGTTGAAACCCGGCATCAACGATAGACACTTATGTCACCTTTGGCGACCCTGCCAAGTTGGACCTGGCGACATTCACCATTGAGACATGGTTCAAACGAACTGGAGCCGGCACAATAAGTACTACCACCGGCACTTCAGGTATTCCAAATGCCATTCCATTGGTCACGCACGGTGCACCGCAGGCTGAAGGAAGTAGTGTGGATGCCAACTGGGTGCTGGTAATCGATGATACAACTGACGTTATCGCTGCGGACTTCGAAGACATGGCGACGGGTTCAAGCCCGGTTCTTGGTACGACCCCGATCACTGACAATATCTGGCATCATGCTGCGGCCACATTTGACGGCACATCCTGGCGCTTGTACCTGGATGGAAAACTGGATAAAACCCTGAGTGTTGCGGGATATGTCTCCTCGATCCGATACAACCCAGCAGGCAGCCTGGGCGACTAATGTTAGAAACTACAGACACAGGACACACAAATGGTTTCTTCCAGGGTGTATTGGATGAAGCCCGGGGTTTGGAACCGTGCCCTCACCCAGAGTGAGCTGCTCACCAACATCAACCTGCAGATAACCAATGGAACTGGACTTTGGTGGCACGCTCGGGGAATGAATGAGAGTACCAGTACGGTAGTCAATGATTCAATTGTACCCACCGTTCCAGGGACGATCACTGGTGTAAATTATGCTCGGGTACGGGAGCTCCTTTCAACCTGGATGTTACCCCCGGAACACCCACCCTGGTATCACCGGCAGACCTGGCAACAGGCGTCTCATCCACACCCACGCTCACGGTCAATGTAACGGATGCCCACAGCGCTCCCCTGACCGTTTCTTTCTACGGGCGGGTTAAGAATGGCGCTCCTGAAGCAGATTTCTCGCTGATCGCTTCCGGATCCTCAATACCTGGCAGCCAGCTTCCCATCCATATACAACTCCCAGATGAACTGGGTGGTGTCCAATAAAACCAGCAGCAATATTAGGTACGTCATGTCCCTGGGTGACAATGTGGATACTGCAAGTGCTGGTACACAATGGACAAACGCCACGACAGCCTGGGATATTCTGACCACCGGGTCTGTGCCATACGGCTTGACGGTTGGCAACCATGATGGTGCGCCAACCGCAACCGGCAATTTCAATACAAACTTCGGTGCACGTTTAGCCGGTCAACCTACCTATGGCGGGCGCTATGGCACCAGTGATTATGACAACACGTATGCACTCTTTACTGCGGGCGGGATGGACTTTATTGTCGTCTTCCTGGAGTACGATACTGCCATCACATCTTCAATTCACCCGGCTGCCGATTGGGCAAACTCCATCCTGACAGCAAATCCTACCCGGCGGGCAATTGTAGTTACCCATGATCTATTAAATGGGGATAACTTCTCGACCCAGGGCGGCATTATTTACAATGTATTAAAGGGAATGCCAACCTTTTCTTGATGTTGGGTGGTCACCTGGATACCACCGGCCAACGCAGTGATACATATAATGGGCACACAGTTTACAGTTTGCGTTCAGATTATCAAATGGTCGACAGCCAGCAGAGTGGTTATCTGCGCATCATGCGCTTCTCCCCGACAGATAACGCCATTTATGTTACGACTTACTCTCCCACGAAGAGCGCTTTCCGAAGCGGAGACGAGTTTACACTGCCTTATACCATGGACGGGGTGACAGATTTCGCCCTGATAAATACCACCACCGTTCCAGCAGGATGGATGCCAGCGTCACATGGCCGGGTTTATTGAACAGCGAAGATTATGAGTGGTATTCGGTATCAAGCAACGGGGCTGAATCAGTTATCAGCCCAACCTGGTCATTTACCACCGAAGCTGCAACCAACCACTCTCCTGTCATCACCGAAAGTGACCCCCAAGCCGTCACCATGTCGGAAGACGGCGCTCCAACCCCATTCAACCTGACCCTTCACGCTACAGACGTTGATGTGAGTGATACTCTCACATGGAGCATATCCACGCCAGCGGGTAATGAATCAGCCACCGCTTCAGGAACGGGTGCTCTCAAAGTGATTGGATATACTCCGACCGGTAACTACAATGGCAGCGACAGCTTCGTTGTGACGTCTCGGATGGTAACGGCGGCACGGATACAGTTACCGTCAATGTCACCATACAACCGGTGAATGATGCGCCTGTATGCGTCGATGTTCCACTTACCACGGCTGAAGATACATTGGGTAATGTTCCGCCATCCTGTACGGATGTGGATGCCGGCGACACACTTACTTACAGCATAGTCGACGCTGCAGCGCACGGCACCGCGTCTGTGGTTCCTGGTATTTTGAACTATATGCCCGGTGCGGATTACAGCGGGCCAGACAGCTTTACTTATCGAACATTTGATGGCACTGCGTATAGCAGTGCTGCGAGTGTCACAGTGACCGTGACACCTGTTAACGATGCTCCGATTGTTACCAGCCCAGGAACACAGTCCAATAGTGAAGGGGCAGTCATCAATCTGCCCATTGTGGCGAGCGATGTGGATGGTCCTTCCATGACTTATAGCTCAGGTAACTTACCTGAAGGATTGAGCATCAGCCCAACCACAGGTGTGATCAGCGGCACCATTACCTATCACGCCGCAACGCTTAGCCCATATTCTTCATCTGTTACTGTTACAGATGGTACTACACCCACCACGGCGAATTTCACCTGGAATGTCTCCCAGGCTTCTTCAGGTTTATGCGGCAGCGATGCCAACCTAGTGGGCTGCTGGCAGATGGAAGAAGGCAGCGGTGCAGTACTTATCGATGCGACAGCAAATGGCAATGATGCCGCGATCACTGGCAGTCCGACCTGGGTAGCTGGAAAAGATGGGCAGGCGCTTGATCTTAGTGGTACGGGTCAATATGCAGTAGCACCAGACAGTAACAGCCTGGATGTGACCACTGCCATTACCCTTTCAGCGTGGGTCAAACCTGAAAAGGTGGCCACACAGAATATACTAAAGAAAACTCTGGGTACAACTACCGCTAATGGCTATGAAATTTCATTAGGAAGCTCAGGAAAAGTCTTTGTTCGCTTCAATGGCAATGCTACCTATCGGATCGAACTCTACTACAGATTACCCATCGAATGGCACAACCTGGATGCATTTGGCTGCCACATACGATGGTGCAGAAATTAAACTATACATTAATGGAGTACTGGAAGGAACCAAACCAGGTATTTCCATTGCTACCAATACAACTAACCTTGGTATCGGTGCTGAACCTGCTGCAACTGTCATTAATTTGTTCCAGGGCGCAATGGATGATGTCAGGATTTACAGCCGCGCCCTCACACTGGAGCAAATCCAAGCATTGGCTGGGGTTGCACCGACTGAAACACTCACTGTCAACAAAGATGGCACTGGTACAGGTACGGTCACAAGCTCTCCACCTGGAATTAGCTGTGGTGGCGACTGCAACGAGACCTACCCGCTCACAACGGTAGTCACCCTAACGGCAGCTGCTGAACCGACATCCACCTTTACCGGTTGGAGCGGGGCGGGTTGCACTGGCACGGGTACCTGTGAAGTAACAATTGATGCTGCCAAAGCAGTCACAGCCACCTTTACACTAAACGTACACAGCATCAGCCTGTTGTCAGGTTGGAACCTCGTATCGTTCAACCTACAGCCCACAAGCACGGCGATTGCCGATGTGCTGCTGCCTATCACCGGGAATTATGACCTGGTATATGCCTGGGACTCCACCGGTGCACACTCTGGCAGCGGCAACTGGATGAGGGCTGACAATAATCCGTTATCCACCGACACGCTCACCGCCATAAATGAGAAGATGGGCTTCTGGATCCATATGACCACCGCGGATACATTGGATGTATACGGTAGCAAACCAACTACATCCAGTATTTCACTTCTGAATGACGTTGGCGGTTGGAACCTGGTGGGTTATCCATCAGCAGGCAACCATAGCCTACCAGAGGCATTGAGCACCCATGGCGTCGGCACAGATTTCTCACTGATTTATGCGAATCATGCCATCAATTCGGGCGACCCCTGGAAGATGTATGACCGCACCGGGCCTTCCTTTGCCAATGACCTGTTAGAACTGGCTCCCGGCTGGGGATATTGGGTACTTGTAACCGCAGACCACCCCTGGACCGTGAACTATATACCGTAATAATGGAAGAAATACTTTCCACGAATTCTGTGGAAGAAAAGATACATGAATAAAGGTAAAAATATATTATTTCGGAGGGAGAAAGTATGAATAAAAATAAGATATTAGCTGGCTTTGTGATGGTATTCGCGATTTTTTCGGATTGGTAAATACTGTTTACGCCCAACCGCCTCTTCCTTCGAGCTTTTATGGGGAGATCCACATAACTGATGGGGCACCGATTGTTGGTGACACCATAAATGCATATGTTCCTGGTGTTCCGGGAATTGCTGCCTCAACCACCGTAAAAAGTGATGCCGGGAAATTAGTGTACAACATCAATATTCCCGGAGATATTCCAGACACGGCATTGGAAAAAGAAGGTGGAATTGAAGGGGATGTCGTTACCTTTAAAATTGGTGAACGTATTGTCGCCACAGGTACATGGCACATGGGTACAAATGCACGCCTGAATTTCCACCCGCCTGAGGCATTACCGGGAACTCCATCTGGAGTTGTGGGTGTCGCAGTTGATTTTTCCGGTTCAGCAAATGATGCTGCCAGCGATGTTGATAAATACGAATGGGATTGGAATAACGATAGTACCTATGATGAGACCGGCCAGAATACGACCCATACCTGGAGTGCTGTTGGTACTTATACAGTTGGGCTTAAAGTTACCGATCTGCAAAAAGGTGTAGGGACAGCAACAGTTGGTGTAGTCATTGGCAAAGGAACAGCCACAGTTACTCTTGGTGATTTAGCCCAGACTTATGACGGCACATCAAAATCTGCCTCAGCCATAACAGCTCCAGTTGGCCTAACTGTAGCCTTTACATATGATGGTTTCGTAACTCCGCCGACCGACGCAGATAGCTATGTGGTGGTTGCTACGGTGAATGATACGAACTATGAAGGTACTGCCAGCGACACATTAGTGATCGCAAAAGCCAGTTCCACCACCACAGTTTCTGGAGGTGGGACCTATGTATATAACAGCGCTGCTCGTCCAGCCAGTGTATCTGTAACCGGTGCAGGTGGATTGAGCTTGACACCAGCCCCGGCTTATTCGGGTGCCTGCACTACAGCGCCAGTTAATGTTGCGGATACGCCCTGTACAGCAAGCTATACCTACTCAGGGGATACCAATCATGATGGCAGCAGCGGAACAACAACCATCACCATCACTCCGGCTGAGGCAACTGTCACCCTGAGCAATTTGAGCCATATCTATGATGGATCTGCAAAATCAGCCACAGTCACCACCAACCCAACAAGCCTGGCCTATACCGTCACATACAATGGATCAGCCACAGCACCCACCAATGCTGCCAGCTACGCTGTTGTAGCCACAGTAAATGATACGAACTATGAAGGTACTGCCAGCGACACATTAGTGATCGCAAAAGCCAGTTCCACCACCACAGTTTCTGGAGGAGGAACCTTTGTATATAACAGTGCTGCTCGTCCAGCCAGTGTTTCTGTAACAGGTGCAGGTGGATTGAGCCTGACACCAGCCCCGGTATATACGGGTGCTTGCACAGCAGCGCCAGTCAATGTTGCGGATACGCCCTGTACAGCAAGCTATACCTACACAGGGGATACCAATCATGATGGCAGCAGCGGAACAACAACCATCACCATCACTCCGGCTGAGGCAACTGTCACCCTGAGCAATTTGAGCCATATCTATGATGGATCTGCAAAATCAGCCACAGTCACCACCAACCCAACAAGCCTGGCCTATACCGTCACATACAATGGATCAGCCACAGCACCCACCAATGCTGCCAGCTACGCTGTTGTAGCCACAGTAAATGATACGAACTATGAAGGTATTGCCAGCGACACATTAGTGATCGCAAAAGCGAGTTCCACCACCACAGTTTCTGGAGGTGGGACCTATGTATATAACAGTCGCTGCTCGTCCAGCCAGTGTATCTGTAACCGGTGCAGGTGGATTGAGCTTGACACCAGCCCCGGCTTATTCGGGTGCCTGCACTGCAGCGCCAGTAATGTTGCGGATACGCCCTGTACAGCAAGCTATACCTACACAGGGGATACCAATCATGATGGCAGCAGCGGAACAACAACCATCACCATAACTCCGGCTGAGGCAACTGTCACCCTGAGCAATTTGAGCCATATCTACGATGGATCTGCAAAATCAGCCACAGTCACCACCAACCCATCAGGATTGGCCAATACCGTCACATACAATGGATCAACCACAGAACCTTCTGCAGCCGGGAGTTATGCCGTGATTGCAACGATCACGAACCCGAACTACACCGGTTCTGCCACCGACACCATGGTCATTTCTGCTTTTCACAGCATCGATTTGGTTCCTGGTTGGAATTTGGTGTCGTTCAGCCTGCATCCAACCAGTACTTTGGTTGAGGATGTGTTGGCTTCAGTAGTTGGTCATTATGACCTGGTCTATGCCTGGGACGCAACCGGTGCTCACTCAACTGGTGGCAATTGGATGAGAGCAGATAACAATCCAGCACCCACCGATACTCTTTTAAATTTGGATGAAACGATGGGCTTCTGGATCCACATGACAGAAGCAGATACCCTTGAAGTGGTTGGCAGTGTTCCTGGTACATCAAACATTTCTCTGGCAACAAATGCAGGTGGTTGGAACCTTGTCGGCTATCCATCCGCGGGAAGTGGTTTACTTCCCGGTTCGTTGACTGCGCATTCCACTATGGTGTATGCCTTCCATGCTGGCGATACCGGCGACCCGTGGAAATTACACGATACCATTGGCGCTCCTTATGCCAACGACCTCAACTCTTTGACTGCTGGATGGGGATACTGGCTCTATGTAACTTTAGCTGAAACTTGGAGCATTGGATATTAGAAGATAGTATTGAATAAATATTCCGGGGAGTAACAGGTTTTACTCCCCCGGAAAGCACGAAATAATGTTTTGATTACGGATATGGAGAGATTTGTGAAACAAGCGAACAAATTTATTGCTTTTATCATAATTACTGTTCTGACACTTCTGGCATACCCGTCTGCAGTTCAGGCATTTCCTCCATTACCATCCAGTATATATGGAACAGTTAAGGCAAATAATGCGAATGTTGCTGATGGCACCCTGGTCGAGGCATCCATCAACAATCAGGTGGTTGCTCAAGGATACACACAAACTTACCAGGGTGATTTTGTTTATTCATTAGATGTACCTGGTGATGACACAAGTACAGCAGTGATCGAAGGCGGAAAAGAAGGAGACACTATTTCTTTCAAAATCGGTGGGGTTTCTGCTTTGGAAAAGGGTATATGGCATAGTGCAACTAATGTTATGCTCAATTTAACGATTTCTTCTTCAAGTATGTTAAATACACCGCAAGCAACCCCAACTTCCGTTGCTACGCAAACGCCAATCATTATTTTGTATGCCACAGATTTACCCACAATCATTCCAGCTGACGCTACCAAAACAGCTTATGTCTTAAATTTAACAAGTACATTCATTCACCCTGGTGCCATTATTGAAACTCCTACTTTTATAGTTACAAGTCTTACACTTACTCCTCAAGGCGCTTCAACAGGAAATGGGTTGATACCAGGAGGAGGAATTATTAATTTGATCCTGGTGATTTTATTTATTTTTGGCCTTATGCTGGCTATTTTAGCAATAATTATTAAAATATTTCGCGATAGAAATAAACTGGTATGAGAAATCAAGTATTCTTAACTGGTTATATATTTTGTAGAAGAGAGGAATGTCTATGAAAACTCAACGAACAGTCTTAGCTTTTTTAGTTATTTTCACCATGCTATTTAGCAATGTTTCAACCGTTTATGCTCTACCACCGTTACCATCCACCATTTATGGTACGGTTAAAAGTAGATGGAGTTAATGTGCCCCTTGGCACATCCATTACAGCCTGGATTAATGGAGTTCAGTATGCGTCTGCACCTGCAACTTCATATTTGGGGGATACAGTATATTCGATGGACGTACCTGGAGATGATCCAGCAACTACTCCTGCGATTGAAGGAGGTGTGGAGGGCAATACTATTGTCTTCCATATTGGCGATCTTATAGCGGTTGAAACTGGTACATGGCATAGTGGTGTTCCTTCTACTCTGAACCTGACAAACCCCGGTTTCACCCTGACAGTAACATCCAATCATGGTACAGTGACAAAATTGCCTGATGAACCATATTACCACGACGGGGATGTGGTTCAATTAACCGCTGCAGCATCCTCTGGATGGAGTTTTTCTAGCTGGAGCGACGGAATAACAAGTACTTCCAATCCCGTCAACGTTACAATCCATGCGAACACCTCTGTCACGGCCAATTATTCCACGACCTCAATACCGACCGGTCTCACCTGTACGAATTCTAAACCCAAAACCTGCTACAGCATCGACTGGCGAGAAACCACAATCCAAAGTTTGGAATTATGATGGTAGCTGGTATGCAGTATTTCCTACCAGTGCATCTGGAGCAAGTTCCGCAGGTACATGGGTTTGGAAGTTAGTGGGGACAACATGGACGGAAGTGGTAAAGATTTCCACCCGTACCGATACCCATGCTGATGTATTGGTTGATGGATCAGTTGCGCATATATTATTATGGCAGGATACGAATACTCAGTTGTCTTCAATTGAGTATGTCAGTGGAGCCTATCAGTTATGGTCCACCAGAAACACCCTTGTAAGTATTTCTCTTCCTGGCAGTGAAACCGCCACCATCGCATTGGACACGACAGATAGAATGTGGTTAGCCACTCGCACAAGTGCTGGAGAGATAGTTGTTTATCATAGTCCTTCTCCTTACAGCACTTGGAGTGGTCCAATTGTTCTGGAGACCGGTGTAATAGGTAGTGATGATATATCAGTTATTACCGCTTTACCGAATGGAACTGTGGGTGTATTCTGGGGGAATGAGAACGCAAGTGTTCGTCGCTTCGGTTTCCGATATCATGTAGACGGGGCAGCTGCTGGAACTTGGAGCGTAAATGAAGTTCCCGCTTCTCAATCCGCAGTTGATGGTATTGGAACTGGTATGGCGGATGATCACATGAATGTAGCTGTAGCATCCGATAGCACCCTCTATGTAGCTATCAAAACCAGCTATGACACAACCGGTTATCCAAGAATGGCACTGCTGGTTCGCCGACCGAATGGAACCTGGGATAATATTTACCCAATTGACGAAGCTGGCACCCGCCCGATTATACTTTTGGATGAAGTACATGGTTTCTTGAGTTTTATATACACCTCATCTGAAGGTTACAACCCAATCGTTTACCAACAGTCATCCACAGCAAGTATAGCTTTCGATGGACGAAAGACACTTCGTTCAAGCAGTTTCAACGATGTTTCCAGTATGAAAGGCAATTACGACACAGGTTTTGTAGTGATATATTCCAGTGCCTCTGAAGTCGGAGGTCAGTATTGTTCTGCTTCTGGAGCTACTGGAGCTGACCTTTCCATTTCCAAGACTGATGGTCAAGTAACTGTTCGACCCAATGACCCAATAGCTTACACAATTACTGCAATTAATTCCGGTCCGCAATCTGTAACAGGGGCAACCGTAGCCGATACCATACCAGCTGACTTAACAGGAGTTTCATGGTCATGTGCTGGTTCTGGCGGTGGAACATGTCCAGCTAGTGGGACAGGCAACATCAATAATACTGTTAATCTACCCGTGGGAGCATCTGTTACATTTACCGTAACAGCTACTGTGGCTAATTCAGCAACGGGAAGTTTGGTCAATACTGCCACAATCACTCCACCAGGTGGTGTTACAGATCCTGCTCTAACAAATAATTCAGCGACAGATACGGATGTAATCACAATTTTGACAACATCCTGCGAAACCGATAGCTCCCTTGTGGGTTGCTGGCAAATGGAAGAAAATGGTGGATCAGCGCTATTAGATGGTTCATCCTATACAAATGATGCAGCATTATATGGGTCACCAGCGTGGGCTGCCGGAAAAGTGGGTAGCTACTCACTTGACCTGAATGGTACATCTCAGTATGGGCTTGTAGCAGATGATTCCTCACTCGATATTACCAATCAGATAACCATTGCGACCTGGATCAAGCCAGAACAATATGCCACTATGGATTTGATTAAAAAGGCAACAAATGGATCCGTGGATGGATACGAGCTAACTCTTGCAACCACCAAAACTGATGCAACTTCACAAAGAGTGTTTTTCCGAATTAATCAAGCTACTAATGCAGATACATACCGGGTAAGTGCCATTACAGAGTATCCAATTGACGGCACTTGGATGCATGCAGCTGCTACATATGATGGAACAACCATGCGGCTATATATCAATGGCGTCCTTGAGAGCAGTCTCACTCCACCAGGAGGGACGACAATCGCACTTAATAATGTACCGGTGAGTATTGGCGCTCAGAATGATGTTCAACGTTTCTATATGGGTTGGATGGATGATGCTCGAATATATAATAGGGCACTCAGCCTTGCTGAAATTCAAGTATTAGCTGGAGTTTCAGCTAATAATGCACCGGTAATCACCGAGAGTGACCCACAAGCCGTCACAATGTCAGAAGATGGCAGTCCAACTGCATTCTCAAAGACCTTGAATGCTACTGATGCTGACGGCAACACGCTCACCTGGAGCATATCCGGAGCAGCCACGCATGGCACAGCGACAGCTTCTGGCACTGGTGTTTCCAAGGTGATCGGGTACACACCGACAGCCGACTACAACGGCTCGGATAGCTTTGTAGTACAGGTTTCGGATGGCAGTCTGACAGACACAATCACAGTCAATGTGACCATTAGTGCAGTGAACGATGCCCCTGTGATCACAGAGAGTGATCCGCAAGCTGTCACCATGTCAGAAGATGGTAGTCCAACGGCATTCTCAAAGACCTTGAATGCTACAGATGTAGACAACGCAACACTCACCTGGAGCATATCCGGAGCAGCCACGCATGGCACAGCGACAGCTTCTGGCACTGGTGTTTCCAAGGTGATCGGGTACACCCCGACAGCCGACTACAACGGCTCGGATAGCTTTGTAGTACAGGTTTCGGATGGGAGTTTAACTGACACGATCACGGTCAATGTCACGATCAATGCAGTCAACGATGCACCGGTTATCACCGAGAGTGACCCACAAGCTGTCACAATGTCAGAAGATGGCAGTCCAATTGCATTCTCAAAGACCCTGAATGCCACAGATGTTGATAGTGCGACGCTCACCTGGAGTATTTCAGGGGCAGCTACGCATGGTACAGCGACGGCTTCAGGGACGGGCGTGTCAAAAGCAATCGGGTACATCCCAACAGCCGATTACAATGGCTCTGATACCTTTGTGGTACAGATTACAGATGGCAGTCTAACTGACACGATCACGGTCAATGTCACGATCAATGCAGTCAACGATGCACCGGTGATTACCGAGGGAACTTCGATACCGGTCAGCATGTCAGAAAATGGAACACCAACCGCATTCGCCCTCACCTTGAATGCCACTGACGTCGACAGTACAACGCTCACCTGGAGCATCTCCGGGGCAGCCACACATGGTACAGCAACAGCTTCAGGGACTGGCGCTTCCAAAGTGATCGGGTACATCCCGACAGCCGACTACAACGGCTCAGATAGCTTTGTGGTACAAGTTTCAGATGGTAGTCTGATAGACACGATCACGGTCAATGTGACCATTGGAGGGGCGAATAATCCTCCTGTAATAACTGAGACTGACCCACAACCTGTCTACATGGATGAAGATGGCTCTCCGAATCCATTCGCTCTTACACTTCACGCCACCGACGCTGATGCGGGTGACACTCTAACATGGAGTATCTTAACAGCTGCCTTACATGGCACAGCTTCTGCTTCAGGTACAGGCACTTCCAAAGTCATTGGTTATACTCCAACTGCAAATTACTTTGGTAGTGATAGCTTTGTAGTACAGGTGTCGGATGGTATAGCTACAGATACAATTACAATCAACGTCAATATTTATTCAGTATTTGATACACCAGTGATCACCGGCCAGGTACCGCTCTCCACCAATATGGATACAGAATTAACGATCTACGTGACCGATATAACGATCGTCGATCCAGATAACACGTACCCAACTGACTTTTACTTGATGGTATTGGATGGAACCAATTACACCCATGTGGGAGCTACAATTACACCGGTTTTGGGTTTCACAGGCGTTTTGACTGTTCCAGTGGCTGTGAATGATGGGAATTCCACCAGTGATCCGTATAATTTGTCTGTAACTGTAAATTCAGTTAACACTTTCACACTGAGTGTGAGTAAATCTGGTACAGGAACCGGTACGGTGACCAGTTCTCCACCTGGAATAGACTGCGGATCAGATTGCAACCAGGCATACAACGATGGTACAATCGTCACGCTGACAGCAACACCGACAGCTGGTGGGTACGACAGATTTATCGGATGGTCTGGTGCGGGTTGCTCAGGGATTGGAACTTGTTTCGCTACGATGGATGCTGCAAAGACTGTGACTGCAGAATTCCAGAAGACCACTTTTAGTGATGTTCCATTCACTCATCCAAACTGGGCATATATACAAGCATTGTGGGATAACGGCTTTACCGCAGGGTGTCAGGCTACAGGAGAGCCCTTGAAATTCTGTCCGGAACAAACCATGCTTCGGGCTGAGTTAGCGGTGTTTATGCTGCGAGGGAAACTGGGCGCTATAGGAACACCTACAGATGCTGAACCCTATGTCTTTGGAGATGATTGGACCAGTATCGAATGGGCAATCCCATGGGCTGAGAAAATGTGGGATGAAGGCATGACTGCAGGCTGCCAATATCCAGCTGGGGCAGATCCCAAGCTATTCTGCCCGTACACTTTGTTCACCAGGGATATGGGCGCAGTCTTCGCATTGAGAATAAAACATGGCTCAGATATGCCAGTTCCGGTAGGAACCGGTCAAGTTTTTGCAGATATGACCGATCTAGTATCTAGTGATGGTATTGGTGTTGGATGGGCGGAACAGGCATATGCTGAGGGATTGATCCCTGATTGCGGAATTGATCCGGTAAGTACAAAGCCCAAATTCTGTCCATTAGATCAATTGGATCGCTCATGGAGTGCATACATGATAGTAAAGGCCAAGGGAATGACCCTTCCTGAATAGGTGAACTAACTATGAGGTTAGAACCGGTAAAATGATTTATAAAGATGTCACATTTTATTGTCCAGATCATCATATCGAATATAACTTCCATACACTAGATCGTATGGGTGTGGGCGGTGGAATCACCGCCCGCACTCGCATTGCGCATGCTTTGGCAACAAGAGGCCATAACATCACTATGTATGTCAATTGTCCTCGGGAAGAAAAGATCAGGGGTATAAACTTTTAAACATTTTTCGCAAATGAAGAATGTGATTACTGATGTTTTTGTAGCATCGACCAGTGCAGGAAACCTGGATCTTTCGGTGTTGGGTGATATAGAAATTCAAACCAAATTAAACATTCTGATGATGCATGGTAGCGATTTACCTCCCAATACGAATTCAAGAGATTATGATTACTTCTATGTTCCGAGTAATTTCATCCGGTCAAATATGGGAAATAATGGATTGGATTTACAAAAGATCTTTGTTTCCTACCATGGTATAGCTGAGGAAAACTATAAACTCAAACCTAATGATAGAGATTTCTATAATATGGTCTATGTAGGACATCCATCAAAGGGATTGGATGCGGCGATATCGAATCTTTAAAATCCTACAGTCTAGTGATCCAAAGTTCACATTGCATATATATGGAGGAAACCGACTATGGGGAGAACCTGAGTCTTCAATACCTACCGGAGAAGGTTTGTTCTATCACGGTTTGAGCGGACAAAAAATACTTGCGCATAGTTTACAAGGAACTAGCTTTAGTCTTATCTTGCAATCGCGAGAAGAGCCTTTCGGAATAGCGGTCACGGAAGCTATGCGGGCGGGCTGTATCGTAATTGCAAGTCCTGTTGGGGCATATCCAGAGATCATTAAAAATGGATATAATGGATTTCTTTTATCTGGTAACCATAATGACCTGGAAACGCAGGGAAAAGCTGCCGATTTGATTAACCATCTATTGAAACATCCGGATTACATGGAGTATATTCGTCAAAATGCCGTACATTCTGTTTTTGGTTGGCAAACGATCGCGAAAGCTTGGGAGGGGCATTGGGATTGGAATTTTTCAAAATCATTAAATTTAAAGAATTCTTCGGAAATACTATTTAAAGGTTGTACATATTGCAATGGGGAAATGTTGATGATAGCAGATGGACTGCATTGTACCGTTTGTGGAAATTATCAAAGGTCTTTTTAGACAAGGGGACCTAGCATAAATATAAAATAATTATGATGACAAACTCAGCAAATAATAATTTTCGGATAGCGATGGTGATTTTTGCTCATAACGAATTGTTATTGATTCAAAGGACAACCAAAACTGTTATTACGGCTTTACGGAATAAGGATTCTCTATTTGTTGTCGCAGACAACTGCACTGATAGAACAGCCAGTCTTGCTTCACAAGCTGGGGCACAAGTTTTCTTCCGAAATCTAGAGCAACCTCTTGGTAAAGGAGCAGCGATTAATTGGTTTATGCAAAATTATTCGTCCATACTTTTAGAATATGATTATATGGTGGTTCTTGATGCTGATAGTCAAATTCAACCAGATTTTATCGATAAGCTGAACATCACCCTAACATCTGATGTAATTGCAGCCCAATGTATTCTCAGACCTTCCGAATATGAAGGTTCTCCATTAAGCACACTTATCGCATTATCTGAAATCATTGAGCATACTGTTTTTGAGCGTTTTAAATCATTTTTTGGATTGTCCGTACGGCTTCGCGGAACTGGTATGGTGTTTAAACCTGAAATATTACTTGAAGTATCCGAACAAATTGATACAGAGGTTGAAGATATTGCGCTTAGCTTACTAATTGCTGAGAAAAAAATACAAATTCACTCAATAAATTCAGTAGTCGTTTATGATCCAAAACCTACTGAAATGGCTGCGGCGTCCAGACAACGTGCAAGATGGTTTCGTGGCCAATGGCTTGCGTTTTGGAAATATCGTTTTATTATTATGAAGTTGGTATTAAGTGGTTTGCCCGGTTGGTCGATTGTGAGTTCGCTATTCCTTAAACCGCGCTGGCTGAAGATATTAATGATGACTATTCTTGGATTTGCCTTATTAAATTTTCCAATAATATCTGGTGTACTATTAACCCTGGTTTTGCTAGAACTCGTCCTATTTCTAATAGGTGTTTTACGTTTGCCAGACAAATGGAAATTCGTTCGAGCCTTGGTTTATATACCAGGTTTTATTGTAATGTGGATTAAAGGAATATTATTATCAATGCAGCGATTGACCTGGTTGAGAGCTCGACAAACTGGATCCCAGGTGGATTGGAACGAAAAAAATAATCCTACACTATGTAACATGCCAAAATAGATAATTTCATGTGGAATTTATTCGGAAGAAAGAAATTCGTTGAGACCAGCAAAATCCTTGCCTTCGATTTCAAGATATGACAGTGCACATCATGAGCCTTTGGCACTTGAGGAATTGCGGGGTATTTTCAAATACCGGGAACTAATTTTTCAACTGGTACGGCGGGATCTTATATCGCGATACAAGCGATCATTTCTGGGTGTAGCATGGACGATGCTTAATCCTTTGGGGACTATGCTTATATTAACGTTGGTGTTTTCAAATTTATTCCATTCAATTCAGGGCTACCCCATTTATATCCTTAGCGGCCTAATTGCATGGACATTCTTTTCACAAACGACCACAGCATCGCTTACGCAAAACATCTGGGGAGGGTCTTTGCTTCACAAGATCTATCTGCCTCGTACGTCTTTTACGGTTTCTTCCATTGGAACTGGGATTGTAAACTTATGCCTTTCACTTATTCCGTTGTTATTGATCATGCTTTTTACCGGGTACCCGTTCTATAAGACTATCCTATTCCTGCCAGTTTCAATATCCATCCTCGTAGCCTTTGCTCTTGGAATAGGGTTACTGTTTTCGACACTTGCCATGTATTTCCCCGATGTAGTCGATATGTATGGTATAGCATTAACTGCTTGGATGTATCTGACTCCCATTATCTACCCGGTGGAGATTATTCCTCTTCCATATCGTAACTTAATATTGGTTCTAAATCCGATGTACTATATGGTTGAGGTATTCAGACAGCCAATATACGAGGGTATTATTCCGTCATTTACAATATTAATTGTAGGTTCTGGTATTGCATTATTCACGCTCATTATAGGTTGGCTAATTTTTACTTGGAAAGCTAACGAATTTACCTATCGTACATAGCCTGAGAGCAAGGAAATATGGTTGAACATCAAGCTGTTATCCACTTAGAGAATATTTCCGTCAGGTACCGGGCACCTGAGGAACCCTATAAGTCATTTAAAGAATTTGTTATTCAACTCATTCAGCGTCAGGTAAAGATGCATGACTTTTGGGCTCTAAAAGATGTTAGCCTGGATGTGTTTCATGGAGAAATGGTAGGAATTATTGGGCGGAATGGTGCCGGTAAAACTACATTATTAAAGATTGTTTCGCGGGTTCTTTCTCCTACAAAGGGGCGATTGATAGTAGAAGGAAAAGTGGCTCCATTACTGGAATTTGGAGCTGGGTTTCAACCAGAATTGACGGGACGAGAAAATATCTCATTGAATGGATCCCTTCTGGGTCACTCTCAGCGTGAGATCAACGATCACTTACCTGATATTCTTAATTTTGCCCAATTGGGAGGTTTTATTGATGCTCCAATCCGTAAGTATTCTTCTGGTATGATTGCCCGTCTTGGATTTGCGATAGCTACATCATGGAAACCTGAGATATTGCTGTTGGATGAGATCCTTGCTGTTGGTGATGAGGCCTTTAAAAATAAATGTCTTTCTAGAATTGATGGTTTTAGAGAGGACGGATCTACAATTCTATTGGTAACGCACATTCAAATACCGTATTATCTAAATGTGACAGAGCTATCTGGGTAGAACAGGGATCAATAATAAATGCTGGAGAAGTAAAACATGTAGTCGATAGCTACTTGAAACACATAAATAATCCAATCATTAAAAGATGGTAAAGAATAGACATACAGTGCCGCATAAAGTTCTAATTGCTGGTTATTATGGATTTGGGAATACTGGAGATGAAGCTATTCTGGAGGCGATGATCAATGATTTCCGTATTCTGAAACCGGATATTTCCATAATTGTAGTTTCTGGTAATCCACAAGAAACAACAAATCTACATCAAGTAAAAAGTGTCCCCTGGTCCGATATTCAAGAAATCATTGCCGCAATGAAAACTTGTGATCTGGTTATCTTGGGAGGTGGTGGGATATTCCATGATTATTGGGGATTTGACAAAACAACAATACTCACCTCTAACCATATAGGTATTTCGTTTTACAGTAGTATTGCTTTGCTATCCTCGATATTAAAATAAACGCCTTATGCTTTACTCTGTTGGCGTTGGCCCGCTATTGAGTGAAGAAGGGAAAACTTATGTTCGTGCTATAGCCGAACAAGCGTCGATCATCACTGTAAGAGACAAAGAATTGGAAGAACAGCTTATAGCGCTAAATATCCCAGCGGATCGAATAGTTGTGTCTGCAGATCCTGCTTTCCGCTTAAGGGTGCCACAATCACCGATGGATACAAACGACATTTACACTTCAGGGGAATTTCAATTGGGCGTGGCCTTACGTAACTGGGATGTGGGTATCAAACCCGATTACTGGGAAGCAAATGTTGCCGATGCAATCGATCGTTTTCTTGATAATTATCCGAATGCCAGTGTAAAATTTGTGCCTTTTCAAGATTTGCAGGAGCAGCTTCTGGATGATCATGTAATTTCCACGCGAGTTCAGCATCTATTACGAAATTCAAACAGGACAAAGGTAATTAATGGAACATCTACATATTTTGAATGTGCAATTAATCTGGCACAGTGTGACATTGTTTTAGGTATGCGTTTGCACTCGCTAATATTGGCTATTGGGAGCGGAATACCTGTGATCGGGTTGATCTATGATCCAAAAGTGAAAAACCTCATGTCGCAGGTTGGAATTGCGAAATATGCCATTGACTTAAATGAAGCAACCGGTGCTGTGATTACCAAATCGATCGAGGAAGTGATCCAAAACAAGTCAATGCTATCTGCAAAATTACGGGATACCAGCTCTAATTTAGCTAAAGTAGCTTTCATGAATGCACATGTCGTAATTGAACTTTTAGCGAAGACAGTTGATCAGCCTCCTGCATTTTCACTTGCAACGGAAGAAATATATAAAAGTTCGATGTTGTCGCTGGTTGAATCCCTGGAAACACGAACAAAGATGTTGAAAGGGGTTTTGGATCAGGTCGAAAGATATGAATTGGCTACCGCAGAGCTTCACCTTCGTAAGAATGAACTGGATGCTCAAGTATCCAACTTGGAAAAGAAGCTGATAATCCTAGAAAGTGAGCTCGAAACAACATCAATTCATAATCATGAACTTATTAAGAATAATTCTGATTACCAAACTCGGTTGTCTGAAGTGGCACAAGAATATGATAACCTTAAAACTTTATTCGATGAACAGATTTATAAGTACGATCTGTGGATGGACGATCGAAAAAAAATGGAACTGGAGATAAATAAACTTCAAAAGAATAAGACCAGACTTAATAATACAATTTCAAAACTTGCGGACAAAAATAATAAATTAATCGCCGAATTGATTTCTGAACAAAACACGGAAAAAAGGGAATACTCACAACAAATTGACACGCTGGAACAGCAATCAAGCGGTATGCAAATAGAAGTTACTCGCCTTTCAAATGAGTTGGAGACGATTAAGAAAAGCCGGGGATGGAAGCTGTTATGGGAAATGTGGCAATTGAGGTTATTCCTAATTCCTCATAGTTCAAGAAGAGAAAGAGTAATTGGAAAGCTTTATCGCAATACTCGTAGCTTATTATCTAGTCCTTTACACTATGGAAAAAGTATTGTCAGTAGAATATTAAAATAAAACAGGATTGAGAATATCCAACCAGGCTTTTGCATTTCATCTATATAAGGAGTCACGCAATCGGCTATTTAGAATAAAGACTAGCAGTTTACATGTACCATATCAATCCGGTTTGGTTTCAATAGTGCTTCCTGTTTACAATGGTGGCGAGTACCTTCGTGGATCTTTGGATAGCATAATGAACCAGACATATTCCCAATTCGAGATAATCATTGTCGATGATGGCTCTACTGATGATACTTGTCAGATCGCAGATGAGTATGCAGCCAAAGACAAGAGGGTAAAGGTAATTCACCAACCGAATCAAAAACTCCCTCAGGCTCTTAATAATGGATTTCGACTGGCAAAAGGTGAGTTTTTAACATGGACGAGCCATGACAACATCATGAAACCGATATTTCTGGAACAAATGGTGGAATGTCTATCTGGTCATCCATCATGGGATATGGTTTATGCAAACATGGATATTATCGGGGAAGGTGGTGATCCACTATACAATTCAGATTGGTATGGCGGATATCAAGTGCCAAATGGCAGCGACCATATTCATCTTCCCACGAATACACTCGAGCTAAACACTTTGCCCAATAATTATATTGGTGGGGCATTTCTATATCGAAAACAGGTAGACAATTTACTGGCAGGGTATAGTTCAACGCAATTTACCCGTGAAGATTATGATTATTGGATGCAGGTAAATTCCCTTCTGACATTAAGGCACACAGACTTCAAATTCCCAGTTTATAATTATCGCTTTCATTCTCGTTCCCTTACCAGTCAGGATGAAACCTTAAGAATTACCCGGGACCGCAAGTTATTAATGGTATTTGATGATTTTCGTCGTGATTTTTATCTCATGCCTATGATATATGTGGTCGATTACGATATTGAAGACCAGGATATTTCCAATGAAGTGCAGTCGGTAATGAAGATATTAGAAACCCGGGGGAATATCATATTATCAGTGGAGGGATACCTCAACCTCTCTTTACCACACCTTTGGATACCATATATTTATCTCAATATTACGAGGAACACCATGTCTATAATTCCTCCAGTCATTCAAGCTAAAGATATAACTAAGGTAATGCTTTATATATCCGACAAGGACCTGCCAATAACCGTTAATCCTGGCTGGGATATCTGCCTTTCTTATGGGTCCGAAAGATACCCTCCAGAAATTAATGATGTTTGTCTGGGATGGTGGGCATCCAAAGATATTCCTACTCTTATAAAATCCTTGGATATTCATAACCGATCACAACATTTGAAAAAGATTGAACAGGAAATTTTGGTACGTCCTGATGCTGATGTGAAAATTTCTGTCATTATTTGCACATACAAACGAAACAAGGTTCTGGAATTATCTTTGCATTCAATTGCCAACCAGACTCTTCGCCAAGCGGATTATGAAGTCATCGTTGTAGATAACAATCCTGAAGAATCAGACCTATCCAAACTGATTGACCAGATAAGGGCTGAAGAGTTTTATGATCATCCTGATCATCTCCGGTTGGTACAATGTCCAATTCTGGGTTTATCATACGCCCGAAACGCAGGACTTGCTGAATTAAAAAGCGGGATACTTCTTTTTCTGGATGATGATGCTATTGCTAAACGTGATATATTGGAACAATATTGCCAGGTATTTTCAGATCACCCTGACGTTGGGATTGTAGGCGGACATATAATATTGAAACGCCCCCAAATCCTTTCGATTCCCTGGAAGGAAGGATGGGAAAGGTATTGGAGTCGAATTTATAACCGGATTTATCGAATTCAAAATAGTTACTCATTGGTGGGAATTTCCTTGGGGAGCTAATTGGTGCGCCAATAGAAAAGCATTAATGCAAATTGGCGGCTTTCGGGGTAGATATGGACGACGGGGAAATGATTACAATGGGGGAGAAGAAATAATAGCTGCAAGTTTGATACAGCAATTGGGATATTCTATAGCAATTCTGCCGCAGGCTGAAGTTACTCATTGTGTGGATGATTCGCGATTTACAGTAAAGCATTTGAAAAGTACCATAAAATCGAGTTTGTTCGTTCATTATCTGGCACAGCAAAACTTACACCTGCCGGTTGAATCAAATGTCAGGAATTCATTTCGTCAAATGAATGAAGCTATAAGAAAATGTGTTTTCTTGGTCCTTCACCCGAAAGATTCCCAAAACAAAGCCAATCTGATGGAAGTGGCTTTTCAGTTATCAGCGAGGATACAGTTACTCCTTCGCCAGGTCGTTGATGATTTCAGGCGAGTTCGATTTCCATAAATTATGATCAAAGACTAATACGGATTATTTTCTCGGTATATAAATTGAAGACCATTAATTCCTTACGCTCATATATATTTACTGCATTCTCAATTCTGGCTCTCCTGGTTAGTGTCTACAGCTTTGTCTACTCTGGTCGATTTATAATTGATGATGAACATATTCTTGCCGCACGGACGATCAGTTTAGCTTTTGATGATTTTGTCAATAATACTCGGGTAATTGGCAACAGCCGTGTTTTTGCGTTATCTCAACTACCAATTGCAGCATTGAATATTGAACCAGCTCAAACGGTTATAGGTGTGCCTTTGGTAAAACTTGCGGAATTTTTGGGTGTCGGCCAGGTTCAAGCTCTTTTTCTGATGAATATTTGGGTCACAGCTCTCACTTCGGTGATTCTTTTTTTGACCGTTATCATAAAAGGGTATTCAAAAGCTGTGGCTTTCATTGTGGCGCTTTTATTTGGCTTATGCACAATTGCATTTCCCTACACTCGCACATTTTTTCGCGATCCTCTTGCAATGTTCTTTCTAGCCTCGGCATGGATGTTTGTAGCAATAATGCTTCAGCAGACAAACAAAAGCAGGCATGGCGTGATAAAATCGCTCTTATGGATAGGATTAATAACTAATCTGAGTGCAGGTGTACTAACAAAAAATACTGTTTTAATTGCATTCCCGGTAATATTCCTAGAATTAGTGATCGGAAATTGGCATGGGAATCGAATTTCAGAGATTAAAAATATGGCTAAAAAATCATGGAAGGCATGGTTGATGGTTTTGAGCGGATTTTTCTTGATTGGAATATTATGGTACCTAGTTATCCCATCAATTCCATCGCTTGCCCGGTTTACTCCAGCCTACTATGGTTATTTGCTTCAGTTTTTTTTTACTACACCACATCCACATTTATTGGAAACCTTCGCGGGACCTTTTATTAGTCCAGGGAAAAGCATATTTATTTTCTCGCCGGTTTTGTTTCTTTCAATATGGAGTTTACTCTATCGGTTCAGATCATCTTGGTCTGCCTGGCTTTACTTGGTTTTACTGATCGTTTTTCAAGGGTTGTTTTATGATGATGAGTGGTCAGGTCATATAAATTGGGGGTTAAGGTACATATTGCCTGCGGTGCCTGTTCTTATGCTTACCCTAGCTCCATTAGTCGAAAAAACACTAATATCTACAAAAGGACGGGTGATAATAATATTAGTGGGCGCAGTTTCATTTTTTATTCAGTTACTGGGGATACTGCCACCGATTGGAATGTTTTATACTGAAGTTTTTAGCACAATCCCTGCGATTTCCGAGATTTCAACCATTTGGGATATTAAGCATTCTATTATAGTATGGAGTGCGAATTGGATATTATCCGGGAAGCCACTGGATATCGCAATTACGAGGATGAATGAAAGGATTACCATTCTACTTTTGGGAGTAGTAATTATACTATTATTGATTTTCCTTAGTTTCAAGTTTTATTCTTTAAGAAGACTTTCCTGTTTAGCAGTAATATCGTGCATCGGTTTGAACATAGTAATGTTATTTATGTATCAAAACGATACAGTTTACATTAAAAATCGTACAGACCTTAAGAATTCGCAAAAAAGAATTTCCGAAATGCATCTACCTGGTGATTTAGTATTAATTAAATCATATGGAAGTCCAGCATGGGAATACTGGATGAATTGGACAAAACCAGAAATTCAGTGGACAGCATTACCATATTATTTTCCGATACCGGAAATTATCAAAGAATATCAAAATACAAACAATCCTGAAGTTGCAATGGATAAAATAAGCCTGAGCATTCTCAATCAGGAGGTTCGATCAGGGAAGAGAGTATGGCTCATCTTACCTTATGATTTTCCAGGAGTGGATCTTGGAATTGAAAAAAAATGGTTAGGAGATCGATCAAAAACTGTAACATGTCATTTGTCTCAAGTTAAAAACGAAATTACCGAATTGTGCATGTTTACCATCAACTAGATCTGGAAGATTATAAAGCGGAGGTATAAATCTTCCACCTATCATTCAATTTACTATAATGATTGACGCAATTACCAATCGATAAAAAGTATTAAGGAAAAAATAGACGGCAACAAGCATAAATGACAATTACAAAAGAGTCATTATCTATTGTAACCTCTAGGGAAATCGGAAGAAGTACAAAATTTGAAAACATTCATCGTGGTAGAGCTAAAGTAGATTTCTTGATCGACGGTTTGAAGTAATTAACATTACTGCAAGACCAATTAAGCCTAATAGCAATGCTAGCAAACCCACTCCACCTAAAGACACCTGACTCATAAAGGAAGGTGTTGGTGTGAGCTGTAGGCGTGGCTGTAAGTGGCAAGAGTGTCGGTGATGGTGTATGCAGTCGATGGAGGTCTGGGAGTAAAAGATGGAGCAGTTGTTGCGGTCGATACTGGTTGACCTGTAGTGGTTATATTTGCCTGACCAGTAGATGTGTCTGAGAATGATTTCCTGATCACTATTTGCTGTCCCGGGAAGATAATGACCCCTTGCGTTGCAAAACCGTTGTAATCTCTGATTGTTTGTAAAGGGACATTATAAGAAAGGGCAATTAAAAGCAAGCTTTCAGCTTCTTTTACAATGTGAATTATGGAACCGTCCGGATTTGGGGTGGATGTAAGTACTGGAGTATAAGAAAAAACTTCTCCCGCCTCATTTGTTGACATAATCATACCTGCTGAGTCAAAGGTATATCCAATGTCAACTATATAGAAAACAACATTGCCTTGATAGGCGATACCAACACCAATGTCTTTATTTGTATTGCCCCATCCATCCAGAAAATTCTTTTGGTCGTACTCCTGTCGCCACCAATCATTGGTTACAACTTTTTCCAATGGGTAGTCTTTATTTAGGAATATCCAGTTCTCAACCACATCGTATTGCTCCCAGGGAGCATAGCCATATTGGTAAGCACGGTCTTTTGGGGATGTTTGGCGGTCTCCAATCCTTCCATCTCCACCTTTATCAATGTTGTATGTTTTGGCCAGGTAATCTGCTTGAGCCTGGGCAGCTGCCATCAAGTGTGGGTTGGGGGTTAAAACCCCCAATCCTTTGGATTCTCGATAAGCATTTACATACCCGATCAACTGATCCACAGGGCTGATTTCCTGTGCTGAGACCTGAATAGGAAATATATTTAAGGCAATTATGACAACAAGAAACAATTCATTAAATCTTCGTTTAATTAACATAGGCTGGATTATAATCCATAAAGAAAGCATTGTTATAGCTGATAAAAAATGCTTTTCATTCATTTGCTCTTTAGGTTTATATAAGATTCTGAACCTAAACTTGAGTGTTAGTACATAGTAGAAACCAACAGATAATGGAGCGTTTAAGGAAAAGTAGACAAAATTAACTAATATTGATTCTCATACTTAACCTGGCTAAATAAATAACGATTGCTGTATCTTAAATTTTTTATAAAAAATGGAAAGGAACTTAAATGAGTAGACCTATAACTTTATTTACCGGACAATGGGCTGACCTGCCATTGGAAGAAGTCGCTAAAAAAGCAAGCGTATGGGGTTTTGATGGACTGGAACTGGCATGCTGGGGCGACCATTTTGAAGTGGATAAAGCATTAGCAAGTGACGGTTATATCAAAAGCCGTTGGGACATCCTCAACAAATACAATCTAAAATGCTATGCAATTAGTGCACACCTTGTTGGCCAATGCGTTGCTGATGATCCAATCGACGAAAGACATCGTTCTGTGCTGCCAGATCGATTATGGGGTGATGGATCTCCGGATGGTGTACGATCCAGGGCGCAGCAAGAACTGAAAGATACTGCGATTGCAGCAAAAATGATGGGAGTAAAGGTAGTCAATGGTTTTACAGGTAGTCCGGTTTGGAAGAATTTATATTTTTTTCCTCCCACTAACCAGGATATGATAAATAAGGGATACAAATTCTTTGCGGATATGTGGATTCCAATTTTAGATGTTTTCAAGGCAAATGGGATCAAATTCGCTCTTGAAGTTCACCCAACAGAAATTGCTTATGATCTGGTTACAGCTCAACGGACATTGGACGCGATAAATAATCACCCTGCGTTCGGATTTAATTTTGACCCTTCCCACTTTATTCACCAATTCATTGATCCTGTAGAATTCATAAACGAATTTGGAAAGTATATTTTCCATGTTCATGTAAAGGATTCACGTCTTCAGTTAACCGGGAAGAACAGTATACTGGGTGGGCATTTGGACTTTGGTGATCCCCGTCGGGGCTGGGACTTTGTATCTCCAGGGCATGGTGACGTAAAATGGGATCGATTGATACGAGCGTTGAACCGGTTTGGTTACCAGGGACCTCTGTCCATCGAATGGGAAGATAGCGGCATGAACCGTGAATGGGGAGCACCTGAGGCACTTAAAGATGATCAAATCGCAAGACTTTACTGCATCAGATATTGCTTTTGATGCTGCTTTTGCGTCAAAAAAATAAAACATACGCTTTAGTAAAATGGTCATAATTAGGATACCGCTCATTCCTATGTTCATCTATAAAGTTGATATTTACTAAGGAGATTTTAACTTAGTTGCATTACGATTTTTAGGAACTACAAGGAGAATTATGAAAATTGCCATTGGATCTGATAAATTAGGATATACATTGAAGCAAAGCTTGATCGATCATTTACGAAAACAATTATTAGTCCAGGTGGATGTTGAGGATTTCGGTGTGAATTTAGATGAAGATATTGATTACCCTGATACTGGGTTAAGAGTGGCTGAATCAATTGCTTCAGGAAAAAATGAGCGGGGGATATTAATTTGTGGTACCGGTATTGGTATGGCGATCACAGCCAATAAAGTTCCTGGGGTTTATGCAGCAAATGTAAGTGACAGTTATTCTGCCGAAAGAGCTCGAAAAAGTAATAATGCACAAATTATTACTTTTGGTGCATTAACAATAGGAGTTGCATTAGCTAAATCGTTGGTCGATATCTGGCTTGTATCAGAATTCCAGGGTGGTCAATCCACGCGAAAGACAGACAAGATCATTGAAATTGAAAAAAAATTCTATACCAGTAAATAGCTTATGAATAGATAATACCAAATGTTATTAATGGAATTATCTTTTCAATAAAATTATAATTCATCAACAAGAGTGGGCAGTCTCTATTGCAGCTCGAATATTTTCGGGAGGGGTTGCTGCGCTGATATTGCATAAATACAATGCAAATCTTCCACCTGCCTTACCAACTCCGACATAGTGTTTGACCCTTTCAACTACCTGGTCAGGAGTGGCTTGGGCTAGAAATGCTGCTCCGACGCCCAATACCAGGGGAATATTTGATTTGACAGCATATTCTTTGAATAATTCAGGTCCTAAGGTTTCTACATCAGGATCCTGGCCTTGGATAGTTGCAGATGCAACTTTTAGTTTTAGGTCAAGCATTTGATATGGATATTTTAGATACCGCTCTCCCACCCAATTTCCAACATAAACATCCAACCCGGTGAGTTCTCGCAACCTGAAAATTGGGGCAGCGCACCAGTTTTCCAGTATCTTGTAATTAATTATTGGAAAAGAAGCTGTTGCATCTGCACCACTAAATTTATTTGCCTTTGGGAATATTTTCTTTAGGTAAAGGATATACGGAGTTAAGACTTCATCCGTTACCTTATTCATCAAATCCCGTGCAAATACAGGATCGGTATAAATGTCAGTAATGAAATTTTCAATCCCTCGAATATTGGCTACAAGGGAAAATGGAGCGCAAAACTCCAATCCAGGCTCAAATCCTGTTAAGGAACTAAATAACTGAACACCTTCAACAACATTCTGAAACCGGCCAGATGATTTAAAATTTGGCGTTTTAATTTTGTTTATATCGGATTTCTCTTGAATTAGAATATTAGACCGGTCAACATCAGGCATGCAATCATCATTCATGATAATGGGTTGTCCCAGGCTTTCAGCCTCGATGTTATAGACATCATAGGTAGAAAGAGGGAGGTCCAGGTCATATTTTGCCTGCACTTCAAGAAGAGCTGGAATCCGAATCTCTGGCCGTGTATAGAAGATACTTTTCGGAATATGTAATAAGTGGGCGGCAAATTCATGAATTTGAGCGAATACAGGAATGCGCTCAACTGGTCCTATCAGAGCACGATTGTATAAATCGAGCCCCTTTTGGAAAAATGCAAATTGAGGTTGATCTAGATATGATTGCATCTCAAATCTTTCTATTGGAGTCTTTGTAAGCCACCGAAAAATTTATCGAAAGGGATTTCGAGGGTTTTGCTGTTCACAATTGTTTCGATTAAAAATCGCATTAATGGAAAGTCTGAAGAAGTGATCAACCCTTTGGATTCCATTACCGGTAAGGCATCGCCCATTACACGGATTATTTCGACTGATTCAAGCGTTTCTCCTGCCATGATCATTCTTGCTTGAGCATAACTATTCCCTTCACCGATCAACTTACCCAATCGGACGGTCCTTCCACCCATGCAAGTGACATACATATCACCAACACCGGGCAAGCCATAAGCCATGGATGGATTTGCGCCTGTAAGTTGTAATGCTTTATGAATTTCGGTTGCACTTTCACCAAATATTCCTGCAGCCAAATTGTACATAAATGCACCAGAGTTATCCACTCCACCTGATTTCTCAAGCAAACCCGTAGCCATACCTACAGCCAAGGTATATGCATTTTTCAATGCAGCACATATTTCAAGGCCGATCAGATCTGTAGTTGTCCAAACGTGATAATAAGATGTGCGGAATATGTTTGCCAATTTATCTACAATCTCCTGATTGCGTGAACCAAATACAACCAGGCTGTTGCGACGGCCTGCTAACTCTCCTGCTATACATGGACCTCCAACAGCAGCATAAGAGACCTGATCTTGTATGGCGTCAGGTAATTCGCTTCGCAAAACATCAGGGAGGATAGTTAAATTGCCCAGATCATCCACCTCCAAACCCTTTGTTATAGCAATTATTGTTTGACCCGCCTGTAAATGTGGTCCTAATGTTTTCCCCATCCAATGCACACCTAAAGAATTGACCCCACTAAGAATAATTTCCACCCCATCCAACGCTTCTGCAATTTCTCCAATATAGAAAGGTGTTACATTGGGAGCGAGGTGACGTTTTAGGCGCGGGTGATAATTCATCTCTTTACAACTTTGAATGGTTTCATTATCAAGATGGGTACCAACCAATCGGACGGTATGGCCATTATCCGATAACGGGAATGAGGTGGCAGAGCCCATTAATCCAGCACCTACGATAGCGATTTTTGTCATAATTGCTCCATCCTTTTTGGAGTTAAATAATTCTATTATTCATTTAGAAAATATTTAGTAATTGTCACAATAATGCTTATATGCGTATAGGAATATCCTCTTTCGTTTATGATGATATTGAAGCAATTGTTTAGCAATCTGCATTTCTGGGATAATCCCAAATTAAGAGCATCCATCAAAAATCATTTACATTGGATAAACATAAAGAAGGAGTATATGTAAGGGAAGAATATATAGCGAATTCCAAAATGCTTGAATTTACATAAGAATACTTCTACTTTTTCAAACATAATAAAAACTTTCTATAATCTTTATATTTATCTTTCGTAAGGAATCATAAAAAAAATAAACCCCTTCTTCCTATTCCATGAATTGTAGAGGTTATCTATTTACTCGAATATCTTCAAAGCTAAGCAAATCCTTTGAGGGATAATTCCTTCGAAAAATGGCATGCAGAAAAATGACCAGGTTTTTCCTCGATCCATTCAGGACGGTCAGTTTTACAAATATCTTGAGCGTATTTACAGCGTGGATGGAAAGAACAACCTGGTGGAGGATCGATCGGACTGGGTATTTCACCACTCAACATAATTGGTTTCATCACCAGTTCCGGATCTGCTGCAGGGATTGCAGACATTAGGGCTTCAGTGTAGGGATGCAATGGATTATAGAAAAGTTCATCCGTTTCAGCCATTTCCACCAGCCGGCCAAGGTACATTACTCCGACGCGGTTGCATATATGTTCAACAACACTCAGGTCGTGTGCAATAAATAGATAGGTAAGGTTTAATTCAGACTGAAGATCTTTAATAGATTTAGTATTTGAGCTTGAATGGATACATCCAACGCAGAAACAGGTTCATCGCAAACGATAAATTCTGGCCGAAGGACTAATGCCCGGGCAATACCGATTCTTTGACGTTGGCCTCCGCTAAAAGCATGTGGATACCGTACGCAGGTGTTCAATACTGATCTGACAACGACCTGCAGTCTCTTTTATCCTTGTGGATACTTCCTCTCCCTGAGCGGAATGTGTAGCAATTAGAGGTTCTGCAATAATGTCACGAACAGTCATGCGGGGATTTAAAGAGGAGTATGGATCTTGAAATATCATTTGTGCATGTTTACGGAAATCCCAAAGGTCTTTCCGGTTTAATTTTGCCACATCCACGGGATCTTGCCCCTTTAAATGGTAGATGGTTTCCCCGGAAGTCGGTTCATAACCTCGCAAAATCAAGCGTCCGGTGGTTGTTTTACCGGATCCGCTTTCGCCAACCAATCCAAACGTTTCACCTCTATAAATGAAAAAACTAACATCATCCACCGCTTTTACGACCTTTTTTGATGTACCAAAAGTGCCCTGGCGAATGGGAAAATATTTTCGCAAATTTGTGACTTGAATGAGTTTCTGTCTTTCTTCAACCATTCATTTACTCCTGAATATTAAGTTATTTGTTATCAACTAATAAAGGTGGCAAGCAGCTTTGTGATTATTGCCAAAATCAACCATTTTTGGAACCTGGATCTCACAAACACCCTTTATAAACCGATTGCACCTTGGATTGAATGGACAACCTGAGGGTCGATCATACGGGCTTGGTACATTTCCTTCGATGGCAACCAGTCTATCTTTCCTTGCACCAGAGATCTTGGGGATGGCTTGAAGTAAATCCACAGTGTAAGGATGCTTTGGATCATGGAAAATATCTTTTACGGAACCACTCTCAACGATCCTTCCAAGGTACATAATGTATACCTCGTCAGCAATTTGTGCGATCACACCAAGATTATGAGTGATAAATAAGATGCTTGAACCGAAGTCTTTGCGTAAATCACGCATCAGTTCAAGCATCTGGGCTTGGATTGTTACATCCAGAGATGTTGTAGGTTCATCGGCAATTAACAATGAAGGATTGCAAATCAATGCCATGGCAATCATAGCACGCTGACGCATTCCACCAGAAAACTCATGAGGATACTGGTTGACCCGGGTGGATGCATTGGGGATTCCCACGCGATCCAACATTTCAATCGCTAATTTTCGTGCTTCAGGTTTGGATATTTTAGTATGGACAATGGCTGCTTCGCTGATCTGATCACCCAGAGTATGATAGGAAGAAAATGATGTCATAGGTTCCTGGAAGATCATGGAAATTTCACCCCAGCGAATTTGTCGAAGTAAATCGCTATCCTGCTCTAATTTTGCAATATCAAGCACATAGTCTTTTCCATCCGGGGAGCCTATTTTTGTTCTTAGCAGGATCTCACCTTCATCTATCTTTCCAGGAGATGGAATAATTCTTAAAATACTTCTTGCAGTAATACTTTTCCCACAACCACTTTCACCAACAACACCTATGACCTTTCCATTCCCAATGGTCATATCGATACCATCCAGGGCCTGGACGGTACCCTCATCAAGCGGGAAAGTAACCTTAAGATTGCTTATACGTATCAGTTCATTCTTTTCTAGGTGCATGACATTCCTCTTATTGCGAATACGGATCAGCAGCGTCACGCATTCCATCGCCCACAAGACTGAAAGCCAAAACGCTAATCACGACAAAGATCGCTGGGATGAACAACCATGGATGTTGTTCTATTGCTTTAATATTTTGTGCCGCCTGGAGTAATACGCCGAGACTAACAACTGGCTCACGCAATCCTAAACCAATAAAACTTAATGTTGTCTCGCCAAGAATCATTGCCGGAAAAGATATTGTCAGGTCAACGATAATATAGCTTAGGAAAGCGGGTAACATATGGCGCCAGATAATTCGAAGATCATCACTTCCAGCGAGGCGGGCAGCGAAAACAAAATCTTCCTCGCGCATTGCGATCAATTTTCCTCTAACTCTTCGGGCAAGAGTTGTCCAGGTAAGGAAACCTAGGATGATAGTCACAGCAAAATAGACCCTAAGTGGAGACCATTCTTTTGGCAATATTGCAGCAAGTGACATCCATAGTGGAATGGTAGGTATCGACCGGATAAATTCAATGATCCGTTGAATAATTGTGTCTATTGCTCCGCCAAAATAACCGGATATACCACCTAAAGATAAACCTACAATAAATGATATAAAGACACCCAATAAACCAATAGTCATCGAAGTGCGGATACCGTAGAGGGTCCGGGAGAAAACATCCCTACCTAGGCTATCCGTTCCAAACAAATGTAAATAGCCATCGGGACAACAAATAAGTGAATATCACCATTAATAATTCCCCACAATTTATATGACTCTGCCTTTCGCCAAAAATATTATTTTATGGGGAGTTGTTGTATCCTCAGTAAGGTCCAATTGCATCGTTTCTTTATTAAACTTGGTAGTCAAACTATAAATGAATGGGCCAATAAAATTGCCATCCATCATCGCTAAAATGAATTTTCTGCGGCTTTCCAAATAAATAGTCACCATCTCGGGATTGTGATCCATAAGGTGCTAGGAATTCACAGAAAAGCATGATAAAAACAAAAATACCAAGGACATATGAGCCGGCTATTGCAACACGATGCTTGCGGAATTTCCACCACATCAGCTGTAACTGAGTAGCAGTGTAATATGCTTCTTTCTTCTTTTGATTCTGTATTCAACTCATGGATATTTGAACTTGAGGTATTAGTGGGGGTAGTTGTTGAGTTCATCGTGCACCTCCCCCAAATCGGATACGCGGATCAAGGGCAGCCAATAAGATATCAGAGAGAAAAGTTCCAATAATTGTCAAAGATGAATATATTAATAGTACTGTAGCAGACAAATAAATATCCTGATTTAATAACGCTTTAAGAAAAACTGGTCCAATATCAGGTAATGCAAGAACAGTAGCTGTAATAGGTGAGCCTGAGACAATGGAAGCCAATTCCCAACCTATTGTGCGAGACAACTGGATTTAATGCAGCCCGTACGGGATATTTTTGTATCAAATTCTTTTCACTTACGCCTTTTGCCCGTGCGACAGTTACATATAATTGATTTTTTTCATCCAGCATGGTGGCACGCATGGTCCGGATAGTGGATGCAGCCCCGGACGTTCCTAACACAAGAACAGGAATCCACATGTGCTTAAAGAAATCCAATAGTTTTCCCCAGGACCAGGCAGCCTGCTGATATTCACCGGAAAAAATTCCGCCAACACTTGTATTTAGGTACATAGTGGAAATATATAACAGGATAAGGGCAAATAGAAATGCTGGAGTTGCCATCCCAAGGTATCCCAATACAGTAAAGACATAATCACCAAATGAATACTGGTGCATGGCTGAATATATGCCTAATGGAATTGCAATCAAATAAGATAATGCAATTGTGACAACGGATAAAACTACAGTAAATAGAATTCTACTTCCAAGCACCTCAGTCACAGGAATGCGGTAAGTTAACGACCAGCCAAAATCAAGCCGGGTGACAATTCCACCAATCCATTGAAGATATCGTATTGGCCAGGGTCTATCCAATCCCAACATATGCCGATAGTTATCTATCTGATCAAAAGTAATTTGAGCGCCAGATTGTCGTAGATCGAAAACATAGCGTTCAGCAAAATCGCCGGGTGGTAATTCAAGAATTACAAAAACAATTAGGGAAAGACCGATTAACATCACTAACATGATGAGTAATCGCTTTAGAGCAAACTTTAACATGTTCACCCTTTCTTTTCAAAATGTGGTTAGGGGGAGATTCCCCCCCCTAACCATTGCACTACTTCGAAATTGTTTTATTACTTGAGGAACCACTGATCCGGGCGGAATGGATACTCCCGGTAAAACTCGAAAGCGGTTACTGTCGGTAAAACGAAGTTGACAAGTCTGTTCTTGACAATCATAACAGACGGTGCTGGTCCAATGATTCCGATCAAATACATATTCTTACTATGGATATCACCGATTTCCTGACCAAGTTTGATGTAGTCAGCTGAACCAGGTAAAGTGACTTTCCACTGATTTGTCAGATCATAAAGCGCTTTCATATCAGCGGGTGGTTCTTCACCAGTGGCACCATCGCTCTTTAGCCATTCATAGTAAGGTAAACCGCACTGGGGTTCGAGTACTGAATCACCGAAAGGTGGATAGAAACGATATTGGTTTGCAAGGAATGAAGGCTCCAGTGTACCGCCACTGGTAAATGATGCAAGATCATGATCATTTCCAGACACTAATGCACGATAAGCTTCTGTAGCAACTTCCTTCAATTCAACCTTTACGCCAACAGCTTCCCAATAGCTTTTGATCAAAGCCATTGCTTCAGCGCTGATGGATTGGATGGTATAGTTTGCGAAAATAATTAACCGCTTACCATCTGAGCGAAGTCGGAAACCTTCACCATCTTTCTTATCCAAGCCTAAAGCATCCAGCATCTCATTTGCTTTGGCTGGATCGTATTCAGTTGCCTTGGTATACCATTCGGGTTTGGCAAAACTGGCTGTCGGGTGAATAGGTACTCCGGTATTGATCTCTTCGCATTCGCCGAAGCAGGTAACCTTATTGAATTCTTTGCGATCAAGTGCGATTGACATAGCATAATTGAAATCCGGATTGCTGAACAATGTTTTTAGTACCGGATCTTTGCTGGTGCAGTTGAAGGCTACATTCATACCATCGCTGGCAGACTTTAACAGGTAAGCTTTGTAATCACCATCTGCCTCATGCTGTTTGAAAACAGGTGCTGATGCAAATTTTAAAGTTTGAGCTTTTTGATCAATTTCACCATTGATGACTTTCAACTCAAGTACCTGGTTATCCTGAGTGTAGTTTTCTTTACTTCTATCAACATAAGGTAATTGTTGACCAGCCGTATCTACAACATGATAATACGGATTAGCCATACCCATTTGGTATTCTGGTGTTTCTTCAACAACCAACCAGGCTTCAAGTCGGGGAGTTCCAGGACGATGAACGGAATCTTGCCCATTCACCATACCAGGTGTAGAAGTATTCGACCCAGCTTGGTTTACCTTCTGCAATGGCTTCTTCGTTGATGGCAGCATTATACTTGATGTGTTTGGATTTCAAGCCAGTGTTTTGGAGCAGCAGGAAGGATCCAGGTCCGGGCTAGCCAGGGCATCATTCCGGGTGCAGGGGCTGCAGTAATGAATTTGAAGGTGACATCATCAACTTTCTCAACCTTCATTGGCTCACCACCAAAGGTCCAAACAGATGGAACTTCTTTGGTTAGCTCTTTGTTTAGGATGATGTCTTCCCACCAGAATACTACATCATCGGATGTGAAAGGTTTACCATCTGACCATTTATGTCCCTTGCGAAGAGTAAAGGTGAACTCAGTCAAGTCATCGCTGACAACATAGTCTTTTACCAAATTCGGGAGGATCTGAACCAGATCATCACCATACCGAACCAGGTTTGCATGGCGCCAAGCTTAAATATTCTGAGTTGCCGCTTTCTGGTCCAAGTGAAAGACCTTCAAGTTGGCCACCATACACGCCAATTTCAGCATAAGGTACTGTTACCAGTGGTTCTTCCGGTAGCCGAGCAGTCACATCAGCCGGGATTTCTCCGAATAGTTCTACAAGTTTCGGATCAATCGTTTCGCGACCAGAAAATTCCATTTTTCCACCGGTAGCTGCTTCAAATTCAGCGACCTCATACTGGTTTGGATATTTTCCTGGTGCAACACCTTGCATATCAGCGACTGTAATAGCAGGTGGTTTTCCAACAACGGCTGGTGCTGCAGGAGCTGCAGGGGCAGCAGGGGCAGCAGGAGCAGCAGGGGCAGCGGGTTCAGCTGTTGGTGGAACAGGTAGGGGTAATGGGGTTGGTTGCGGAGCACACGACACAATCATTGAAGCCACAACCAAAATACTTATTAGCATTAGAACTACTTGTTTCAGTTTCATTTTCTCACTCCTTAGAAGCTAGAATTAAATGAACAACTTTTCGTAATGCTGTCTGGAACATATTTATCCATTATTTTACGATAGGAGCCTCCTTTCTTGATCGAGAAGTAAACCTGATTTAGTTGTTATCACGAACAATTGGAAAATATCAGAATATACAAATTATATAAGAAAATTGAGATTGTCAAGTATTCAATCATCCAATTATCAGGAATTCTTACATTAACCAATTGGTAACAACCTGAATATTTTCCGCAAAGGATCCTTTGGGCGCAAACTTTTTATCAAAAAGCGCGCTGCCAATGGTAAATCCCCATGCACCGGTTTTTAGTACCTCTGAAATTCTTTTGATTGATTCTATTGAACCAGCAGACACGATTGGAATTGACACCGCGTTTACAATTTTTTGTAAAAGCAATGGTGCATCACCATGATATCTGTAGGTGAGTAAATCCAATCCTTGTACACCTTTCGATTCCAAAAATTTTGCATGTGTAACTATTTCATCAATGGATCCATCCAATTTGCTGGGGTGACCGTATATGTGGCCTGGAAAAGGAAAATACTTGATCGGTTTACCCTCAAGATAATTTTGGATGGATTTAAAGAAAACCGTTCCCATTAACACATCACAGCCAGCTTCAACTGCAAGCTTTGCACCTTTTAAACCCTGTTCTTCTGTCAGGCTAACGACTTCAAGATAAGTCGTTTTCCCGGCATTTTTCATCTCAGTAAACAATTCCTTCATCTCGTTTGGGGGCAATCCGACATCTTTAAAACCCCAATGCTTAACTGGAAGGTCTTTGCACTCCTTGAATATACTTAATGAGTTTTTTACTGTTTCGTCATTATTGGTGAGCATTAAGATAAATTCAGGTACCATGCAAATTCTCCTTAGTTAAACGAATAAAAATGCGACAGTTAACGCAATATAATTTAAACGCAACAAATCATTTTAGTAAAAATCATGCACGGGTAAAAATGGCATATTATATTTTCTCGTTACAAAAAAGTTGACTTTTATTCTCGAGGTAATATAATAGTTGTTATGACGTCTTACGATATTATATCAATAAATATAGGGTTTTCAACTAGTTAATTGATCCGATTTTGGAGGAGAAGTGAAATATTCATTGTTACGTCTTGCGCATAGAGGATTTTCAGGCATGTATCCGGAAAACACCATTTTAGCTTTCAAAAAGGCAATTGAATTGGGGGTTGAATTTCTTGAAATGGATCTCCATTTAACGAGAGATCGCAAAGTGATAATTATGCATGATGAATTATTCGAACGAACAACCAATGGAAAAGGTTGGGTTTGGGACGTTGATCTTTCAGACGCCAGAAAATTTGATGCCGGCCTGGGAGAACACCTTCCCACTTTGAAAGAAGTAATAGAGTTGGTACGACCCACATCTGTTCGATTGTGTCTGGAATTGAAATTCGAACCGCATACACTCGATCCTCTCCGATCCGAACCGGAGGCTTTGGAAACAGCTGCAGTTGTGGTGAAAATATTACAAGAAGAGAATTTTGTTGATAGAGTAGTGGTCACGTCATTTTCACCCAATGTATTGCGAAGAGCAAAGGAATTAGAACCAAGGTTACCAACGGTTTTAGATCCATCACCGCAAGACGGAACATTGACACCAAGGCAGGTCATGGACCAAGTCGTACCTTGTGCGAATGTAGTAGCTTATTATTATCCGCATATTGACAAGGAATTTATGGATGAAGCTCGCCTCGCAGGTATCCAGGTTTGGGCTTGGGACCCTGATGAGCCGGAAGATATCAGAAGAGTAGTAAACCTGGGGGTGAACGGTGTAATGTCCAACCGTCCAGACATCGTAAATCAAGTTCTCGCTGGTATAAAGACTATTCCGATATAGGTAACCGATGCCTTACTCTCCAAAAGATATATTAAAAAATGTGGATTGCTTTCTTGTGGATTTGGATGGAACCATTTATAAGGGAGATATGTTATTAAATGGCTCAAGAAGATTGATTGACACATTCAAATATTTAAACAAAGATTATTTATTCGTTACAAACAATTCTTCGATCAATCGCAGTATAACTGCGGAAAGACTTACTCACATTGGTTTGCCAACTGTAAAGGATAAAATTCTTACATCTGGTGAGGCAACTGCTCTATACTTACAACGAAATCACCCAGGAGCAAGCATTTTCTTGATTGGAACTCCAGCATTGGAGAATGAGTTCCTCACCAGAGGTTTCAAATTAACTGACATGGATCCAGAGTTTATAGTTCTGGGATTTGACACTGGACTAACATATGACAAATTGTGGAAGCTCTCTGAATTAGCATTTTCGGGTATTCCATATATCGCAACAAATCCTGATAGAACTTGTCTGTACGAAAATGGTTTTATGCCTGAGATAGCTCCAATGATCGCCTACGTAGAATCTGCATCAGGGAAAAAACCTGGGGTTGTCATTGGGAAACCAAACCCGATAATGGCAGAGATCGCATCAGAAATGACTGGGTATCCATTAAATAGAATGGCGATCATCGGCGATTTATTGGAAACGGATATTCCAATGGGAAAAAATGCCGGCATTCCAACAATACTGATATTTTCCGGAGATACACTTCCCGGAACGATCACAGGTGATCAACCTAAGCCAGATCTCGTATTCAATGACCTAAACGAATTATCTGAGGCGCTAATAAATTTGTAAAATGACCTAATTTTGGAGGATTTTATGTCTAATGTAAAGCAATCATTTTCCTGGTGGTGTTTTGAAAACAGAGGGATAGACGCGCTCACACTGCTGCAGGAAGCAAAAAACATTGGTTACAAAGGTGTTGACCTAATTCCCACAGAATACTGGGATGCTGCACTAAAGGTTGGATTAACCATCGTTAATGTCGCTGGGCATCGTCCGTTGGAGAAGGGTTTTAACAAAACAGAAAACCACGACTACCTTGAAAAGGAAGTTTTAACACAGTTGGAAATGGCAGCTAAATATCGAGTTCCATACCTAACAGTATTTTCCGGAAACCGGGAAGGGATTGATGACAATATCGGATTAGCAAATACCGTGAATGGAATTAATCGGATAATTCATCGTGCAGAAAAACTAGGTGTTACCCTCGTCCTTGAATTATTGAATTCAAAAATTGATCATCCTGATCACCAGTGCGATCGAACATTATGGGGAGTGGCGGTTTGCGAATTAGTAAAATCTCCAAATTTCAAATTACTTTACGATATTTATCATATGCAAATCATGGAAGGCGATGTTATTCATACTATTGAAACGCATCTGAAACATATTGCGCACCTCCACACTGCAGGAGTACCAGGTCGAAATGATATTGATGAAACACAAGAACTTAACTATGAAGGTATAGTTAAGGCTGTTATGGATTTTGGGTATACAGGTTACATAGGTCATGAGTTTTTACCTAAGGGAGAACCTTTAGCAGCATTAAAAACTGCATATGAATTGTGTAATATATAGAACTGTTGGAAAGGAAACACGATGGCTTCTCTGCATCCTTTTAATTTATCCGGAAAATGGTACAAAGGTAATTTACACAGCCATAGCACAGAATCTGATGGCATTCGCTCCCCTATGGAAGTGATGAATTGGTATTCTTCTCATGGTTATGACTTCAATTCAATAACTGATCATAATCGGTTGACCATACCCGATAAATTTGGAAAACCACCTCTTTTAGCGATCCCGGGAACAGAATTAACTTGTCGACGAGGTGACCAGGAATATCACATATTAGGCATCGGATTGGATTCGATGCCTATTGAATCCCAGCAGGATCCGCAACAAGCGATCGATGCGATTACTGCTGTAGGAGGAATCAGTATAATTGCTCACCCTTACTGGCATGATCTACAACTTGATGACATGCTTCCACTTGGTGGACATGATGGGATTGAAATTTATAATACTGGTTGTTGGATAGAACAACAAAGAGGCCATGCCCTTGTTCATTGGGATGCACTCACAAGCCGGGGTCAAAAAATTTGGGGGTATGCAGTGGATGATTCCCATTGGAAGACAGCTGACCACGGTGGTGGGTGGATTGTTGTTAGAGCAAATAAGTTAGATCAAGTCTCAATTATTAATGCTATAAAACAAGGTGATTTTTATTCGTCTTGTGGACCGGAAATTCAGGATATCAGCCTGGAAGGAGACAAGTTAACAGTTAAAGCTCTCCTGCGCGTTCCATTTATGTTTTCGATCAATATCATTACAGCCCATTAGCGGTGAATGCGTGGGACGGGGATACTTTTGAAGAAGGGGCAAATTATATTTTCGAAAAAATTGGAAAGAAGAAACCGATAACCGAAGCTAATTTTAAAAATTAAACCTCTTCAGGAAATTATCCGAATAGAAGTTGTCGATTTTCATGGACGATCTGCCTGGAGTAATCCATATTTCAGGAATTCTGATCAAAACAATTGGGACTAATTAAGAAAAGCAAGGAATTTTTCCAGGTGGTTGATAAATTTTTTAGCGGATTACAACTATGAATTATGTTCTAGGTTGTGATATTGGATCTCAAGGAATAAAGACCGTATTACTTTCAGTTAGTGGAAAGCTGGAAGGACAATTTAGCGTAAGTTATGGGATCAATTATCCGCATCCTGGATGGGCAGAGCAAGATCCAAATATTTGGGTGGATAGTTTAGTTGACGCTATTAGGGGGCTAATTGTAAAGACAAAAGTTAATCCAAAAAATATCGTGGCTATTGGACTGGATGCGCAGGTGGATGGCCTTGTAGCATTAGGTTTTGAAGGAATTCCGTTGTGCCCCGCAATAATCTGGATGGATCGACGTTCCACAGAGGAATGTAAAAAGATAGGAGATCTGATCTCAACTGAGCAGATAAAAATCATTACAGGATTAAAATCTGGATCCATCTCATGTAGCTCCAAAAATTCTCTGGTTGAAGGAAAATGAACCGGAGATTTTCGAATTGGCAAAGTATTTCTTATTGCCAGGGAGCTATGTGGCATATTGCCTCTCTGGAGAATTTGGTGTTGATTTTTCAAATGCTTCATCCACAATGTTAATGAATATTCAATCAAAAACCTGGTCAGAAGAACTTTGCAGTAAGTTTGATATTGACAAAAAGAAGTTGGCTCCAATCTTTCCGGCAACTCATATAATTGGGAGATTATTGGAAAAATTTGCAAATAAACTAGGTGTAGTTCCATTAATTCCGGTCATTTTAGGCTCAGGTGATGAGCATGCTGCTTGCCTGGGAGCAGGGGTGGTCGGTCCGGGGTTGGTGTGTGATATTGCCGGGACGGGAGAACCTGTTTGTGCTGCCATTGAAGTACCCATCTTTGATCCTACCGGATTGTTGGAAACACATTCACATGCTGATCCTGATTTATGGCTATTGGAGAATCCTGGATTTGTTTCTGGTGGCATGTTTCGTTGGTTTCGGGACCAATTTGCCAACAAGGAATTTGAAGAAGCTGCTGCACTTGGTGTAGATATTTATTCCATCCTTTCTAGTGAAGCCGGAGACGTTCTGCCGGGATCTGAAGGATTGATCATGCTTCCTTGCCTTATGGGGGCAATGACACCTACCTGGAACGTAGATGCCAGAGGAACATATATGGGGTTTACGCTGGCTCATAAACGCCGGCATTTTATTCGTGCATTAATCGGAATCCTGTGCGTATGGTCTTCGTGATAATACCGATCAAATGAAATTAATGGGGTTAAATATATCTGAAATTCGTGTTGTCGGAGGAGGTGCAAAGAGCGCATTTTGGCGGCAAATAAAAGCCGATGTTACTGGTATTCCTATTGCATTTCTCGAGACTGTTGAGACGGCTGCATTAGGAGCAGGAATTTTAGCATTGGTAGGATCTGGACAAATGCAAGCAGTTAAAGAAGCAACTGATAAAGTTGTAAACATCGTAGAGACAACTCAACCAATTGAAAAAAATCGTGCCATTTATGATGAGTATTATCATCTCTATCGGTCAACTTATTCCGCTTTATTGCCTGTTTTTAAGGAAGGTGCTGGAATAAAAGTATGAAGAGGTCTCTTAAGAAAGTTAAATGCTTTTTACTCGATATGGATGGAACATTTTAACCTCGGGAAAAATATCATTGATGGATCTTTGGATTTTATCGATATCCTAATTTCCCAGGGGAAACAGTATATTTTTCTAACAAACAATTCGTCGAAAAGTCGTAACAATTATGCTGCCAAGATTACAAATCTAGGATTAAGTGTAAATAAAGAGAAAATATTTACTTCCGGTGAGGCTACTACAATTTATCTAAATAACAACTACCCGAATAGCAGAGTTCACTTGGTGGGAACATCTCAATTAATTTCTGAATTTCGTGAGTTTGGAATAAGAATTAAGCCAAAATCGCCTGATGTTGTTGTACTTGGGTTCGATACATCACTTACATATAAAAAATTATGGAAATTATGTGATCTTGTGCGGGCCGGATTACCATATATTGCTACACACCCTGATTTTAATTGTCCGACAGAAAATGGTTTCATGCCTGACATTGGGGCAATGATAGCTTTTGTAAAAGCTTCCACTGGTCGGGACCCTGATTTGATAATTGGAAAACCTAATCGCTTTATAGTTGATGCCCTCGCGATGAAGTTAAATATCGCGATAGAGGAAATGGCAATGGTTGGTGATCGACTTTATACCGATATCGCTTTAGGAATATCCTCTGGGATTACCACCTGCTTGGTATTGAGTGGAGAGACCCAAACAAAGCGAAATCGAACAATCAGATTTCAAACCTGATTTTATTTTTGATAATTTGAAATCTATCGGCGACTGGCTGCAAAACAATACGTGACGATACGGTTTAGTATTAGTTATTGTATTTATATATATAGTTTTCAATATTCGTATGGGAAATATTTATGGTGGCGAAATGGAATTAAGATTTGATCCTTCAAAAGGGGAAGAATTTTGGGACGATATCAGTAGAATCCCGGGGTATCCCGAAAATGAGGTTATGCCAATCAGCTCAATGCTGTTTGAATCTGGTGCGATCTATAAGATTGGAGAAGTATTAACTGCCGTTGGAGCTAAAAAATTGTCTTCCCTGATTGTAGTCGCTGATGAGACGCGGATGGTTCGAAAAGGTCAAGACCTCAAAAAAGAATTACGGGAATTTCTGCAGAAGGAAGGGTGGAGAGTAGAGGTCATTACACTTAAAGCAGATAAATTAGGGCAAGTTCACACAGATATGACACAAATCGAGTTCACAAAGAAGTTTTTGACCTAAAGACTGCAGTGTGCTATCTGTAGGATCTGGTGTAGTAACTGATGTTGCCAAACACGCATGTTATCTTTTTCAACAAGAGACAAATATAAAATTACCATTTATTGTTTTTCAAACAGCCAATAGTGTGAGTGCTTTCACTTCATGTTTAGCCCCAGTATTTATTAATGGTGTAAAAAGAACGGTAAATTCAAGATATCCGGATGCACTGATATGCGATCTTGAAACACTTGCGGATGCACCACGGGAAATGACGGTTGCGGGTGTTGGTGATATGCTGGCAGGATTCGTAAGCCTACCGGATTGGTATTTGGCTAATCAATTAGGAATGGATCCCGGATATACGGAATTTGCGAGTACACTCTTGGGTCCACTGGATAAAATATTTTTATCTTATACTGAGGAAATAAATAATAGGAGCCTGGAAGGTATGTCCATCCTGGCAAAAATTATTGCACTAGGTGGATTAGCAATGTCTTTATCCCATGCTACGACACCGATGTCCGGGTTTGAGCATGTAATGTCTCATGTTCTGGACCTACAATTTGAAATGAAAGGTTTACCCCTTCCACAACACGGTTCTCAGGTAGCATTAGCTACTATCGTAGGTTTGGAAATGTATCAGGAATTTTTAAACACATTTGATACGACCTCAATTGTTTTAGATGATTGCTACCCAAAACCTGAAATCATGAAGAAACAAATCTTTGATAACTTTAAAACGATCGATCCTACAGGGAAAGCAGGAGAAGAATGCTGGTCGGATTATAAACAAAAACTTGATGCGTGGAAGGAATGCCGGGATAGATTCTCTGATACATTTAAGAAACTGGCCCCAAATTAAAAAGGCATTACAAAACCAAATTAGATCAACAGAAGTAATACTGAAGATATTGAAGGCAATAAATGCTCCGATTAAATGGGAAATGCTTGTTCCAGAAGTACAAGAAAGTGCGGCTCATTTTGCATTCATGAATGCTTCACTTATGAGAAAACGAATGACGATCGGCGATCTATTTATTTTCACAAATTGGAATAGAGAAACCTTATGGCAGCAAATATATGATAAGCAACGAAAGTTAATAATTTGACGACATAACCGAATTTGTTTTAGAAAAATACAATATATTTGGTTAGCTAGATTATCTTAATTTTGACCACAGGTATATACAGAAATTATGTAGGAAGTCCTCACGGACAAGAAGGATATGGGTTACATTCACTGAACTTCATAAATGATCTTGTTTCTAGAAGGATATTGGATATATCCGTGCAAAATTACTTTCTTCAATTCATTTACAAACGAATATATTTTTACATGTTTTGAAACAATGACGGGGTGGAATGCTTACAGGTTCTGTTGTTATTAATAGGATAATCGGGGAAGGGACGTAGTTTGGAAAACGTGCTGCAGAATTCTATAAGTACTGAAAATGTTATAGGAAAAACGTTTTTCATAATGCCACATTCACACATTGACGTGGAATGGTATTGGACTGAGTTGGTAACTCGAGCATGGAGCAACAACATACTTCATAAAGCATTATCTTTACTGGAAGAAGACACGGAATTTTGTTTTACACAAGACCAGACTATTTTGCTTCAGTGGTTTTGGAATGACCTAAGTTTAAATGATAAAGCAGTTTTTAGAAGGATGATTTAAGAAAAAAGATTTGCCATTGTTGGAGGAATGTATGTGATGCCGGATGTTTCTGTCCCAAATGGAGAATGCCTGATCCGGCAAATAATCAAGGGACAAGAATGGCTTATAAGTACATTAGGTGTAAAGAGTGAATGTGGATGGTTTATAGATACATTTGGGCAAATTCCTCAAATTCCTCAGATACTCAAGAAGTCAGGATACAAATACAATGTATTCTGGAGGGATATTCCAACAATATCAGATATGAAAAAAATGCCACTTGATTTTTACTGGATCTCTCCGGATGGTTCTAAAATCCTGACCCATTGGCTGGCAGGAGGGTACGGATACCGACATGAACAAGTGAAAATGATTCTCGACCATTCAGATCAAGACTTGGTATTAATTCCATTTGGAGATGATGTTACCGTTCCAGAATTGAATTCTTTGGAAATGAAAGAGAATTTTACGAAAATATTGAAGGAATCAAACGGACAAGAATTTACTATTCAGACTGCTACAATTCTTGATTATTTTAAGAAAATCAAAGAAAGCGATGATAAATTTCAGGAATTAGATTTGGATTTTAATCCCCCTTATCTGGCATATGATCTCAGGGGAACATATGATAATCGAATAGAAATTAAAAAATTAAACAGAAAAGCCGAAGTGTCATTGTTGAATTTGGAAACAATAGCAGCGGTCGCATCAACGAAGGGCATTCCATACCCACAACAACAGACTGAGGAATTATGGAAGGAATTACTTATTTCTCAGTTTCATGACACGTTAGGAGGGAGTGATTCAGATCCAGTTCATTTAAGCGCAATGGAGCGATTAAAGTTTGTATATAAACGATCTCAAGAAATTATTACCTCGACTTTACATCAGATGTTTCCAGAAGACGAATTGAAAAAAAACAGATCAATTATTGTGTTTAATCCATTGTCTTTTCCTCGGTCGGAAATTACCCGGTTTTCATTGGGTTTGGAAAGTTACGAAAACTTTACTTTGCGAGACAGTAAAGGTAATTTTGTACCTTCAAGAATAATTCAAGAACAAAATATTTCTTATTTGGAATTTCTTGCAGATAATATTCCCGCACTAGGATTTGGATGTTTTGAATATTTTCAAGATGAAGCAAATCAGGGATTACAATATTTTACTAAACAAGGTATCAATTTTATAGAGAATAAGTTTTATAAGATTGAATGGTCTCCAAGCTCAGGGGATCTGATTAAAATTTGGGATAAAGATAACAATCGGGAGGTTTTGTCAAATCCAGGGAATGTCATCGTTTCACTGGGAGAAAATAATCCTGATATGGAAGGATCTCTTCGGTTGAATGGAAGGAATTTAATATCAAGTGATTTTGAGTTAATACAGACAATAGTGGAAGACGATGAATTAGGTATATCTTGTACCTTTATAAGTAACTATGTAAACTGTTCCATTCAAAGAAAAATCATGCTATATAACTTTTCTCGTAGAATTGATTTCGATACATCCATTATCAACTACTCGGGAGGAGACGAGATAATTAAAGTATCATTCCCGCTAAATTTGGATTGGAAAAATGTAAGAAATACATACGAAACTCCATTCGCAGCCACTTCCAGACCAACAGGTCATTTTGCGGCGCAAAACTGGGTGGATTGTTCGGCTAAGAATTATGGTGTTGCTTTATTTAATCATGGCACACCAGGATACTGGATTGGTGATGGTAGTCTTGATTTAGTATTACTCAGGTCATTTTCAAATTACAAAGATTACCAGGTACTTGGTTTTAAAGAAAGGTATTCCTGGATACGAACATTCAACGCAAACTGAATTAGCTAATGAACATGGTTCACATCATTATAAATATTCCCTATATCCCCATAAAGGAAGCAAGAATTATAGTGAGCTTAGTATGATCGGACAGAGCTTGAATAATCAATTTTATACTTTTAGAGGATATACAAACAATTCTAATCACTCAAGTACATTCAACACCTTTTCAGCATCTCCCGATTTTTTGGTGACTGCGTTAAAAAGGTCAGAGGATCATGAACATCTTGTATTGAGAGGTTATGAGACCAGTGGAAAAAGCCATCTTGTCCAATTAAAAGTCCCTGAATGGGTAAGAGGAGTTTCGAAAGCAAATCTCCTGGAAAAAATGGAGGAGAACTTGCGTTTAAAAGACAAACGAGTGTCATTTCGATGTGCACCACACGAAATTGTTACCTTATTGTTGAATCATATGGCATAACAAGATCAATGGTAGATAAATAAAGAATTAAAATCATTTGGAAAAAGTAAAAGAAATTATGGATAATGTATGATTTAAATCGGAGTAATCATTGTTAGAGAGCTTTCTGGACAGATAAATGATTTGCAAGCATATAATTAATAACATAACTTAGCAAGAATATTATTTGAACATACCAAAAAGGAAAGCTTATAGAAAGAGGAAATAATATGAAGATCAATGGTATAGGTATGGATTTTTGTGGACTTGGTCCAATCAATCAAATGAAGCAGGTAGAAGAAAATCTTGGAACTTTGGTAGATATGGGTTTCAGAGTTGTTGAAATCGGACTTGAACAATTGAATTTGATTATTAATGGCGACTTAAGGCGAAAAGAGTTTGAAATATTAAAATCAGTACTAAAAAACTTCGATTTAACCTATTCGGTGCATGGCTTCCTCAGACTTAATCTCGCTTACGACGAACGAATCGATTTATGTCGGAAAATTATGAACACCCAGATTGAGTTCTGCGAGGGAATTGGAGCAACGAGATTAGTAATTCATAGTGGCTTGGAGTCACTAACTACCATCAGGCAGGGTGTAAGAAATACTTTATTATCTGATGAAGAGCTTCGTCAAGGAGAGGTAAATGAGGTAACAGCATTAAAACTATCAGGTAAGGTCGCAGAGGATGCTGGAGTACTTATTTGTGTAGAAAATAGTGATGCACATTTATGGGAGCTCAATGTAATACAACAATGTGGAGGAAAAGCATCTGACTTACCAAAGTATCATGCCAGGTTGTTACTGCCAAAAGTTGTGAAGCAATTAGAAGAAGTTGACCATCCGAATGTAGCAATGACGCTGGATTTTGGCCACCTATTCATTGCATCAAAAATCGCAGGTTTTGAATATTTCCAGGCAATAAAAGAGGCAGCTCCATGGATAAAACACTTACATATATCTGATAATTTTGGAAACCTTGATAGAAATGTATATCACGAACCAGATAGATGGGCATTTGCAGAAGCTGACATGCATATGCCGCCAGGTTGGGGAAGTATCCCGTTAAAACAGGCGATATCCTGTTTACCTGACTTCAATGGATATGTAATATTGGAAATGAATGAAGGCTTTAGAGATTATTTTTCAGAGGCATTAATTAATACAAAAAAGCTATTTAATTTATCGTAGCCAAACTATTACCCTCAAGGAGAAAATTATGAAACTAGCGTACCACGGTTCGACAAGCATGAAATCCAATATTGAAACCGATATACTTTCTGCTTCAAAAGCGGGTTTAAAGCATTGGAAATTAAAGATCACAAGATTGATGATTATTTAAAAGATCATACACTGCACGATTTAAAGACTTTATTGAATAAAAATGGAATAGAGCCTACTTCCGTAAATTCGCTGGAGTTTATTGCTTTTCAAGGTGGAAAATATCAAAGAGTAAAAGATTATTGCCTTAAATACTCCAAAATACTATCTGAAATTGGATGTTCTGCCATGGTTGTTGTTCCAAGTCCAACTCCTAGAACAATGGCTGGGGAAGAAATATTAAATTATCCCTGGACTCAAATGGTTGATGAATATGTATACGGTTCTTAGAGATCTGAGCGAAATTTCCAAACCTTATGGTGTCAACCTGGCTTTTGAATTTCTGGGTTTTGGTTGGTGTTCAGTAAGAACACCCCGGGGTGCTTATGAAATCGTACAAAAGACAGCCAGGGAAAATGTTGGAATGAATTTTGATTCTTGCCATTTCTATGGAGGTGGAGGTTTGTTAAATGAAATGGATGTAGTTGATCCGAAAAAACTTATAACTTTCCATATAAATGACTTGGAAGATGGACCAAAAGAAGCAATAACAGATAGCATTCGGTTAATGCCTGGATTAGGAATAATTCCGTTGGATGATATTTGTAAAAAACTAAAGGAAATTGGATACAACGGAGTATGTACGGTTGAATTATTCCGACCGGAATATTGGGAATGGGATCCATTTGAATTGGCAAAAAAGTGTTACGAAAACACGGTGAAGGTCGTATCTCCATATTTTAAAATTGACTAAAGAGATGTGATAAGCACAGCCACTTAATAATACATATATAACGACTTGACGGAAGAATAAGAATCCCCTGAAGGATTTTTATTCGTCAAGTCGTTATTATTTTGGTTTTTGAGATGATTGCTTTGGATGTAAACGTCAAGCAAAATTGGTTATTTACGCTCAATATAAATTGGATTGGTTATAGCAAGCAGCGATCCATCTTGAGCGTAAAGTTCAAGCCAGACGCTATCGTTATCAAGCACTTTGATTTCGATATCCTGTGACCCAGACCCTGAAGCAATAATATTGCGATTAACACCTTCTTTGGTGCGAATCAACAACTCTGAATTATCCGGAACATCCTTCCAGCTTACAGACAGGTTTATTTGGGGACTTGTTGAATGTAAAATATCACCAATTCCTACCAATTCCGGTCCTTTATCGCTTTGTCCTTTCAAAGATAACCAGGGACCACACGAAATGATTACCCTTCCTCTCTTTATTCCATCAAGGACACCTTTTACAGAGAGCTCAGAAGCATACACATAAGTAAATGCTACCTTTTTATCCCAATCACCTGCGTGGTGGTAATCAGTTCCAGCAGTAAATGGTATATGACGAGATTCCCTTTGTAAACTCTGCCACTCTAAGAGGTTTTTATCATTTCCGCCTTCACCTTCCCACCATCCACTATTCCAGATTTCAAGAGCATCAACCAGATCGAAGTTAATGTCAGGATATTCCCATTTACAACCGGTACAACGGGGAGAACCGACATCGTTTGGATGCGCGAGAATAAATAATCCACCTAATTTTTGAATAGCAAGTGCCGCATCATTAATGGTCCATCCGTTGATATCCAGTCCGCCAATCCACCCATTGATCAATACCCAGGGCAAGGGCATGTCCGTGAAAAGTTGTTAATTCAAAACCTGGAATTATCAATAAATCCTTATATTTAGCCTGATTAAGGTCAAATAAAGTGCTGGTGGTGTTATGGTCAGTAATTGCAAGGAAGTCAATATGTTTATTTACTGCATTATTGATCAATTCTTGTACTGTACAGTCCCCATCTGAATGGATTGTATGTGAATGCAACTCACCGCGATACCAACCTGGGGAAGAATGTACTATGGGTTGGTTACCATCCCAGGGCTTTTTCTCACCACCTTGTTGTGAAATACCTTCCACCAGCTCAATATCGAGTTTGTATTTACAAGGTCTTGTATCAGCCACAACTGCGTGGACAGATAACTGAGCTAACCAATCTCCAGCAAGAATTGGCCCGGGTATGAAACCAACAGTTGCTTCAGTTGCAGAGAGGATTACTCCTTGTTCTGATGGTTCGCGATGAGCATTGCCACGAAACCCCAATGGATCGAATAATCCAAGTGTGATTAAGTTCGTAATATCCCTCACAACAAGAGGTTCATAAGTAAGGTGTACCTTTATTGATTCGATTCCAGACGGAACAGAAAATGGATATTGAATATAATCCTGAATATATTCTTGATTGCCATCAACAGTTACATCCCCGGTAAAAGTAAATCTTGTTTTATATCCCATTTATATCCTCGGTTCCTTTAAATTAATATTTCTCAAACGAAAATACGGCATAAATTGCTATAATATTAAAGGATTGCGCATAGCCAATAATTTAATAAGAGTATTTGTTATGCTAAATAAAAATATTTAGCAAGGATGGTTTCTATCCAATCGGAATGGATTCCATTTCACGTAATACTTTATTTAATATGTCAGGGCGATTTGATTCGACTGCACTGACTCCAAGGTTGATCATTCGAAGAATGTCTTCAGGTTTATCCGGGTCCCATGCCCAAACAGTAATCCCGGCTAAACGAGCTTCATCCATAAAATGCTTTATCAATATGCTTATAATAATATGCTGCAACATTGGCGCAAGGTACTACCTGATCCATAACTTGTTTGGGAGTTAATGAGCCATCATGAGGGGAGGGCGTAAGGACAATGGATAACCTGGGTTCAATTTCCTTCGCTCTCTTAAGCACATTGGCTGAAAAAGATGTGACAACCACCCTATCCAGGAAATTGTTTTATGTAAAATTTTTATTACCTCCACTGCTGTTTCCATGGCCTCGGGTTCTGCGCGCATGGGATCATTAGTATTAGGCTCATATTTTAGTTCGAGACATAAACGGACCTCGGTAGGGCGAGCAAATTCAATAATTTCTTGTAAAGTAGGAATCCTTTCACCTTGACCAGCGTCAAGTTTCTTTACATCTATAAGGTCCATGTCCCAGACCCAACCAGTCCCATTCGTGGTTCTATCAAAAGATTCATCATGAATAATGATGACTTGCCGGTCTCTAGTGAGATGCAGATCCATTTCAATGAATTCAGTACCTTCTTCTATGGCCTTTCTAAAGGATAGCAGCGTATTTTCAGGATAAAGTCCAGAAAATCCCCGGTGTGCCTGCCGCACAAGTGAATATTTCATAATCATTCCTTCCGTGCTAAAATTAGGTAGTTATAATATCATAAGACGTCATTACAACTATTATATTACGTGAAGTTACAGATGTCAAATAATACATATAAACGTAGTAACTAACTTAGGCTGATACGAAATTGAGCGCAATTGAGCAAACAAAACGATATAGGAAATTTTTACCTTATGTTGCCTTAGATAATTGCTGTTCTTGCTACCAGCATTGGGGGGATGTTTATTAGGTGGGCAAATGCACCGGGAATTGTTACTGTTTTCTATCGCACAACTCTATCAACAATTCTGGTGGCCCCATTTTTTGTTAAGAACCTGATACAAAATAAGCAATCACTCAAAAGTATATCCCCATGGTTACCTATGGCAATGTTGGGTGGCCTTATGATTGCATTGGATCAGGCTTCCTGGGCTTCTGCTTTATTAATGGCCAAAATGGCCAATACCACTTATTTTTAACAGCCTCGCACCTTTGTGGGTTGCGTTATTCGCTTTATTCGTTTTTAAAGAAAAACTGAAGTGGATCTTTTGGGTGGGGCTGTCATTAGCTCTCGGTGGGACATTGATCATACTTGGTCTCGATTTGGTATACAGACCACATTTAGGGCCTGGCGATCTGCTTGGTTTATTATCGAGTTTCTTTTATGGGGGTTACTTTTTAGTGACACAGATCGGAAGAAGAAACTTGGACACGCTTACATATACCTGGATAGCTACTTTAGCTTGTGCATTATGTTTGGGTTTGCTCAATATAATATTCAAGCAATCGATCATTGGGTATCCTTTAGAATCATATTTATTCTTTTTGGGAGCAGCAATCACTTCACAGGTAATTGGATACTTTTCATTGAGCTATGCTTTGGGACATTTGTCTGCAACTATAGTATCTCCCACAATGTTAGCAAAACCAATTACCGTTGCCTTATTAGCTTTTATCTTCTTTGGTGAATCATTAACAATTGGCGAAATAATTGGAGGAGTGCTTGTATTAATTGGAATATTTTTGATTAATAAAAATGAGCTTCGATTTTCCAAAAAACCAGCCAGTTAGCTTATTGATCTGAACTTTCCTTTGAAATTACCGCTTCCATCGCGAGTTTTTCCCATTCCCATAATCTCTCCGGGTGGTAACGGACGGTAGAAATATCTTTCATGATTATTTCGACTGGTAAACCATCCGCTTTTGTCAAAAATTCATCCAAATCCAAACGAGCCTGTTGAGGACGCCAATTATCTTCCGCGAATACAGCCGGGCTTGGTTTTCTTGATAGCACATAATCGCTTCCCATAAATTTTACAGCCCTGTCCGTATCAACCCATGGGCTTAGAGAAACTTTTCTGAGATTGGGAATCCGTTTTAGAGATATCTACTTTACGATCAAGGGGCTCACAGCAGCCATAATAGGTTAATCCCCATCTTTCCAACCAACGAAGTTCATGCCTGAGTGCAAATTCCCAATGCATTTTAGGGGAAACAGAGCCGAATATTTGAGCAGTTGCACTTCCCCATAAATCCTTGATATGCAATTTTTCGGTGTGGCTTGCATCAGCAGCAGGTAATTGATGTGTATAACCAAATCCACCAGAACCGATGCGAGTATTATTTGCATTGGTAGAAAGCAGGTTTAATGCTTCCCATTGATCCAGTTCGCAAAGTCTGGCATCCATGAGCCTTGATATTGCAGCATTTACCATCTCGGGACGTTGAGTCAAGTCTACCATTAGGGCTTCAACTCCCCACCAGCTAACCAGTTCATCCCAGGGGGCAAACCAAGTACCCCGTTTTCCTTCTTTTTGAACCGGGATAATATCTCCAAATATCGCAATCATTCGGGCATACTTCTCTTCTGTTGCTTCCCAATCGCAAGTGACGACAGGCATTTCTATTTTCTCTACATCCTCAGGATTTACAATCTGGGGGTGGTAATGACGTGAAATAATGTCATTTGCAGGGTCAGTCAGGATTACATCAAAGTTTTCAAGCAAACCGACCCCAGAAGACTTTATTTCCAGAGGGCACGGAATAAATGGGGATACAATCATATCTGCAGGAAAATGATTCCATTGATACAACAATCGCCTGAGATCAAGTTCGATTTGTTGGAGATCGGGGTCACTTGTTTGCAGGGTTAATTCACCATTCACTTCCATCTCATGCCAGGGAACTTCATTAATCCATACCAGAGGCCGAACATGTTCAAGATCATTCAATTTACGCCAAAGTTCAGCTTTTTCTTTTTGGATAGGTAAGGCTGCTATTTGTGCTTGAGCTTCACCTAATTTTCGTAAGACATCAAGATCATGAGAGGATATTTTCGGCATAATTCCTTGTAATTACTCCCGTTCAGAATAGTGTGAGCAACAGTAACAATTATATGATGATTTACTTATAGATCCTCATATCCAACGCTTTTAATTCTTGGAGTTGATAATTGAATATTTGTTTGTAACTTTAGAAAACTTGCAGTTGAATATTTTATTATGATTATTTTCATGCTAAAATTAATTAGTTATAATATCATAAGACGTCATTACAACTATAATATACTTCTGAACACATCAGAAATCAAGATTAAAGATATTATTTCTGAGCAAAGGAAGGAAAAGATGCTTGATCAATTGTTGCCTACAATAAACAGCATTAATAGTTTTGAATATTATCAGGAAATGTCTATTATCCAAGGAGGATATAGTTCTTCTTAAAGATCTGGCAATGAAAGTCGCAGAACTTTCCGAACGGCCAGAGGAAGAAGAAAAGAAATCTCTTTGGTACCAACATAATCGACTTGAACCATGTCGCCCACTGTTTTTTTGTGATCCCGAAAATGGTTGGAGTGAAATTATTCCCCTTGATGACCTAAAGTGTGAAACACAGCTTGGCAAACGTTGGGAGATGAAACTTCGGAAAACCATTTTTTCGGGCGAAAAAATGCAGGATGACAGGGTGATAGAGTCGATATTTGAGATACCTTACATCGCATCTATGACAGATTGGGGAATGAGTTTTGAAATCCATGGGGGACAGGATGGCGGTGCATATATCTGGGATGCACCACTAAAGGAGTATCGAGACATGGACAAACTCCGGTTTCCCAAAATTACTGTAGATTACCAAAAAACAAATGAATTGAAATCATTAGCTGAAGAAGTATTTGGTGAAATTCTTACGGTAAGAGTAAAAGGTGTTTGGTGGTGGTCAACTGGATTAACACGCACTTTCACGGAAATTAGGGGACTTAGAACAAACATTATATGACCTGGTAGACCATCCTGATGAATTGAAGGAAGGAATGGCTTTTCTGAGAGATGGAACCTTATCCATGCTTGACTTTTTAGAAAATAATGATCTTCTTACATTAAATAATGATGGAACCTATATCGCATCCGGAGGTTTTGGCTGGACAACTGAGTTACCGCAAAAAGATTTTTCAGGTCGGGTAAGAACAATGGATTTATGGGGATTTGGTGAAGAGCAATCTACGATAGGAGTATCTCCAAAAATGTTTGAAGAGTTTCGTTTTTAATTATCATCTACCAATTATGAGCCGTTTTGGTTTGAATTGTTATGGTTGCTGCGAGCCGCTAAATTCCAGATGGCAGGTAATAAATAAAATCCCGAGATTACGAAGGATATCTGTTTCAGCCTGGGCAAATATTGACAAAATGGCAAAGTTCTTGGAAGATAAATATATATTCTCAATGAAACCACACCCAGGTCCATTAGCAAGACCAATAATTGATGAGGAGGGTATCCGGAAATCATTGAGGGAGGCATTTGAATTAACTCGTGGATGTAGAGTTGAAGTCATAATGAAAGACAATCATACCTTGGGGAATAATCCAAATAATGCTATTCGTTGGTGCAAAATTGCCAGGGAAGAAGCTGAAAAGTATTAGTATTTAGAATAAGATGGGAAATCACAAATAAATTATATGGGAACGTAAAAGTAAGTTAAGTAGAGTTCATAGGGAAATTTTCAGATTATATCAAATTAGAAACTAGTTTAGATATAGATGAAATTGCTAAGTATTACTATAAATTTGTATCCATATTATCTTTGTAAGGAGTGCTAAATGTCAAATCCCTGGATTCGTGAAAATCGACCATTAATTATTGCCCATCGAGGTCATGGAGTTGCTGCTCCGGAAAATACAATTTCTGCGTACCGCCTTGCAGTGGAAGCCGGGGCAGAGATGATCGAAACTGATGTAAATATAACCAAAGATGGAAAATTGGTAATTATTCATGATTGGAGATTAGGTCGTACGACAGACTTAAAAGGTAAGGTACACGAGTTTACATTGCAAGAAATCCAAAAAGCAGACGCTGGTTCATGGTTTGATAAAAAGTACAAAGGAGAAAAAATTCCTACTTTGGAAGAAGCCATGGCGTTTGGCAAAAAGAATAATATATATATGTGCTTCGAAGTGAAGAGTGATAATTCAGAAAGATCTATAGAAATATCCACACGCTTAGTAGAATCGATTAAGAAGCAGAATGCATTCGAATGGGCATTTATGTCTTCTTATTACCATGAATCGCTTGCTGAGGCTAAAAGAAGGGCTCCCCAATTAATGTTAGCTCCAGAACGAATACCCGATGATGTTGAGCCCGACCTGGAAGAAGCATTTCGTCAAGTTCGAACTTAAAATCTGAAGTACTACAAATTCATTATAAATACCTCTACCCAAGTATCGTGAAAGCAATGCGCGAGGAAGGAATCGCGTTGTGGGCGTGGCCAACAACTACTGAAGAAGAGATCGTTCCTGCCATTAAAACAGGAGCAGATGGTGTGATGGGTGATGATCCTACCCTCGCAGTAAAGTTGGTAAATGAATTATGTAAATCGGCATAAGTACCTTGAAAGGAAAATAGAATAAATCCTTGGATACGTCCCGAAAAACCTTTGGTTATTGCCCACCGTGGATACTCATTAGTAGCACCTGAGAATACGATATTATCTTACCGGAGAGCTATTGAAGTCATGCTGATATGCTTGAAGTGGATATAAATCTGACAAGAGATGGTGAATTGGTTATGATCCATGATTACCGGTTGGAAAGAACAACCAATGGGACCGGGTTTGTGTATGAGCATAATTTAAGTGATTTGAGACTTTTAGATGCTGGATACAATTTCAAACCATATATTCCAAATATCATGCATTCCTACAACTGAAGAGACATTTCAACTTGCTAAAGAAGCAGGAATTATGGTTTGTTTTGAAATAAAAGGATGCAATTCGCTCCAGGCAAAAATAATTGCTGAGAAGCTTATGATTTTATTCAAGAAATACAATGCTTTTGAATGGGCAAGCATCTCTTCTTATTTTCCTGATGCATCTGAAGTCGCCAGAAAAATTTGTCCTGAATTAATCATTACACGAGAACGATTACCAGATGACAGTCCATTTGACTTGAAGGATGCAATAAAGCAAGCAAGGATATTGAATTCACCGATATTACTATCTGACTTCCATACTTTGGATAAAAACGTTATTGATGGATTACATCAAGCAAATATTGCCATGTGGAGCTGGAATCCTTTCGAAAGAGAAGAAATTGACCAGGTGATTGCATTTGGCACAGACGGAATAATGGGAGATAATCCGGAAGTTGCACGAAAAGTTGTCGATGCAATAAATGCTTAGCTGGTCTGTTACATAACAGATAAAAAAATATACGTGTCTATTAAGAAAAAAGTAGGACAGATATGCATCTGCCCTACTTTTTGGTTGATTGACTTTATTTTATTGACCCATTAACACGTTCTTCGTAAATTCCTCTGAGCCATAAGCTTTATAAGGAGCCGGGTACCAGGGTTTGCCATTAGCCAAACGCTGATCATCTCCAAGTAAGGCTTTAATACCTGTAAGGTCTGTGCGGGCAGGGTAAGGACCGATCATTTCATTCATTAATTTCTGCATTTCAGGTGTGGTCAAGAATTGAATGAATAATAATCCAGCTGCTTTGTGCGGGGCATTCTTAAGAATTCCAGCTGTATCACCACCGCCTGGAAGTCCGAACTTAGGAATATACATTGTGGCCCCTTTAAAACAGAGTTCCCTTATTAAAGGCTATTTGGGTATCATCATCCCAGGCAAGAACTAATGATGTCGCGCCCTGATTTAAGGTATCTGTAGATTCATTGTTGGAGGCTGTTAAGGTTACCTTATCCATGTTAGCTTTAAACCAATCCCAAACCACAGTATATTTTGCAGTCTTTGCGGGATCTAATTCTTTATCTAACATATACTGATCCAAGCCGCCTGTGAGATTGGCAACTACTGTTTGGACCATTGCCTGTCCTGTGCCACCTTTATTGGGATCGCAAAATGCAAACTGCTTTGGATTTGCATCAATGAATGCCTGAAGTTCTTCCCATGTTTGCGGAGGATTCGGTACTTTTTCAGGATTATATAATAGACCTACCTGATTCCGATAAATCGGAACAAGATATCCACCAGTTTGAACACCTTCCTGGACTTTAGATAAAGTTGGATCTAGTTTATCCGCGTCTGGGAGTATTGGTAGAATTGGACCATATACAATTCCCGCATCGATAGCGGTTTTTACAGCAGCTCCACCAAAATCCGAAACATCCATAGTACCAACCGCAAGGTCTTTTTCAGCTAGGGCTTTCTCAATAGGATTATCACCCATTACTATATTTACTTTGATTCCGTATTGTGCCTCAAATTTATCAGCAGCTGTTTTCCAATATTCTTCACCCCACCAGGCAAAATATGAAAGCTCACCTTCTTTTTTTGCTTCTTCGACAATTTGATCCCATGGCATTGTCAAGAAATCTTTAGGAGCCTCTGCTACTGGTTTAGGTGCACAAGCAGGTACAAGCATTGCCAGCAACATTAATACGACAAACAATTTATAAAACGTTTTCATTTTTTCCTTCTCCTTAGTTTTAATAATAATTTATCGATGGTACTATGTCCTCTAACTTCTGGTAGGATTCAGATTGGACTTGTCTAATACACCTCCTTTCTATAACTTTCCATAGGCAGTAGATAAGAAATCGGTTTTAAGAAACCTGTCTGCTATAAATAACAAAGTGGCATTTGGAACCATTAGCAAAATTGCAACAACTGCTGCATTCGTTCTGAAAAACTTATAGCCTAAATAGGAGAATAGAACTATAGGGATAGTAGTGTAATCAGGTGTTCCGATAATAAATGTAAGTGCAAATTCTTCCAAACTGGTAATAAATGTAAAAATTGCACCAGCAAAAATACCTGGCAAGAATCATTGGAATATAAACATCTCTAAATTTCCAAAAGGTATTCGCACCTAAATTCGCCGCTGCATCCGGAACATCACGCGGAATTGCTTCAAAGCTTGTTGAAAGTAATCTCAGCATAAACGGAATAGCCATTAATGTATGGCCTAGAACAACACCAAAAAAGGTTTGCGATAAACCAATAAAACGAAAAACTCGGCTTAAAAATAAAGCCACCACCATACCGGGTAAGATAATCGGAAGAAGAATTATTATTCGCGTAAATTCTTTTCCGCGAAAACTATAGGTACCAATTGCATAAGCAGTTGGAAGGGCTAAGATGAATGATAAAATCGTTACCAGGGGGGCAATTGAGTAACTGGTAATAATTGCTTCAATGATGCCAGAAAATTTAAAAACGAAATCCCACTGGAATAAAGACAAATGGGTTGGAAGTACAGCTCCATAAGACCAAGGATAATCAGGATTTACCAACGACCATAATACTGCCATTAATAATGGCGCACCAACAAGAATGAGGCTTACAACCAATAAAATTGTTGGAATGCCATATTTTGTTATGAACTTTGACAATAATTATAATATATTTCTTTCTTCGGCGATTTTAACATTTCCATATTTGACCATATCCTTATCCAGTAATAAGTTTTGCAATACGGGAGGATAGCCAGGCATAAATCAAAGCACCAAGCATAATAATTACAGCGATACAAGCTGCCCCACCCCAATCATTTAAAAGTTGTGCATTGGTGTACATTCTCATGGCAAGGGAAGGAGGGTATTTGGGACCTGAGGTTTGATTGATTGCATAATCGCCAAAAACACCGATAAATACGAACACAAAAGCTGTTAATGCTCCTGAAATGGAAAGAGGAAATAGAATTTCGCGAAAAATGGACAAAGGCTTTGCCCCAAGGTTTTTTGCTGCACTTTCTATATCATCCTGTATACTTGCCAATGCTGAAGATAAGATTAATGCCTGAAATGGAAGATTCTTCCAAACCTGAATAACAACAACGCCTATTCCCCACTCGTCATGGGTCATCCTCAAAGGTTCATTTATTAACCCCAAAAACTTTAATAATTCATTGACAAGACCCTGATAAGAGAAAACATTCAGTATCAAAAATGCTGCAACCAATGCTGGCACAAACAAAGGCATGCGAATAATTAAGATTTAAATATTTTTTACCGAAGAAACTCCTTCTCAATTGCAATGCTAATGGATAGGCAATAATGAGAGAAACAAAAGAACTCAGAAATGCAATTTTGGAAGTATATAAAAAGGAATCAAGGTTTTGGCGTGTAAAGCTTGCAATCCAATTATGTACTCCAAAGACACTCTCACCAGTAAAATTAAACAAACCAAGACTTTGAAGAATAACCATAACAAACGAAGCAGCCAGCATTACTGCAATAAATCCGATGCCTGGCATTAATAAAATAAAAATAAGAAATGAATGATTCTTTTTTGTCATTCCTATGCCTCGATCAATCTGACTTTATCAGCTGGGTAAGCCAAGAATTATTTCATCACCTTATTTCCAGTCCGTTAAACCTGCCATCTGCACTCTAAAAACAACGCTATTAATTTCTACAAATACATCAGTTAAATTTCCCATGAATATGCTTCTCAGCACTTTACCAACTATCCGGTTTGACATGCCATCAGTATAAACAACCATATCTTCTGGTCGCCAACAAACCAATACATTCAAACCTGAAAAAGCTCGGCATCTCATTCGTGTTTTAATAATCCGAATAGGTGAATCAATGTAGACCATGGTATGCATCTTTTGATTGGATCTTTGCATGTAAAATATTTGCCTGACCAATAAATTCAGCAGTAAATGCACTTGACGGACGGTTATATATGGTAGCCGGGTCATCAAGTTGAACAATGCGTCCTTTATCCATTACAGCAATCCTGTCAGAAATAACTAATGCTTCAGCCTGATCGTGGGTCACATAAATGGATGTAATATTTAACCTTTTTTGAAGTTCACGAATTTCAACCCTTAATCTCTCTCGAAGTTTAAGATCTAAATTTGATAAAGGTTCATCAAAGAGAAGAAATTTTGGTTGAGTTACAATTGCTCTAGCCACAGCCACGCGCTGCTGCTGCCCGCCGGATAGTTGACCGGGTTTGCGTTCGGCTAGATCTTGAAGCCCCATTAATTCTATCGCAGCAAGAGCACGTTCATCGCGTTCCTTTTTATCAATTTTCTGCATCTTTAAACCAAAAGCTACATTATCCTTTACGGTCATGTGCGGGAACAATGCATAGGTCTGAAAAACCATTGATGCAGAGCGTTTATTGGCTGGAACATCATTCATTAGTTGGTCATCGAAATAAATCTCGCCCCCATCAATTTCCACCAGGCCAGCTAACGCCCTTAAGGTGGTAGTTTTTCCACAACCAGATGGACCAAGTAATGTAACAAACTCACCATCGTGTACTTCCAAGTTTAAATTATCCACAACAATATTTTTTCCAAATTTTTTTACTAAGTTGACAATTCTTAAAACTGACATTGTTCCTGCCTTATCTTATTGAATTTTTGATGGTCTTCTACGTAGAAATTGATATTTGAATGCATTGGGAATATTGTATTCGTGTGTGTATAAAACTGGCTTATCATTGGACAGATAATCAGTTTGTGAAATAAATAATATAACAGAATTATTTGGTTGGTTTAGCTTGTCTGCTATTTTTTTTGATGCAAGAAGCGGCGAGATCCTGGCGACACCATATTCAATATTTATATTAAACTCAAGCTGCAGGAGATCATATAAAGAGGAATTACTTAACATCTCTGGCAATATTTCTTTCGTTTCAAAAATCGTCAAAGGTAAGTGATCCACAGAATAGACAACAGGTTTATTGTTCGCAGTCCTAACCCTCTCAATGCACTTTACCCCTGTGCCAATTTCGATACCTAATTGATTGGCAACATCCTCACTTGCTTTTTGGTTATAAATATTCATTTCGCGAGTTCCGGGAGTCATATTCGCCATAAGGATCATTTCGGTAATGCCATAATTCATTCCGAAATTGTTAATTATCGGCCGTTCTAAAACGAAAGTGCCGATACCATGCCGGCGTAAAACTATTCCACTTTCCTCAAGGCTTCGAAGAGCCTCCCGGACTGTAGTCCGGGAAACACCAAGCAAATCGATCAATTCAGCTTCACTGGGCAATTGTCCACCTGGAGGATACTCTCCGCTAAGAATTGCCTTGCGTAATTCTTGTTCTGCCACTTCTGTTAGCGTCTTGCTACTAATGCGAACTGGTTTTATCATTTAATTTCCTTTCGGAAATATTTTGTTGTTACATTGTTAGACGTCATTACAACTACATTATATAGAAATATATTATCGAGTGTCAATAGGGAATAGATCGGCAAAAGTAGATGTGGAATGTTTTATTCCAGGGGTAACTTTAATGATAGCCATTTATATATCCACAATTAGGAAGATACCATTATCATATCGTTATTTTAGAAAATGATAAATAGTTTCAAACTCTTAGCATTTATCAAAGGCTCATAAATAAATCAGACCCAACATTAGATTTGGATCTGATTGGGTATGGATCAGTAGAAATATCTTATCTTGTTCAGAATTCGTATTTAGTGGTTAAGTTTCTCAAGAGGTTTTTCTATATGGAGAGTTATAGATTCGCTATAAACAAACTGGGGACCAGATACTGGAGCTGCCCATCGCACGGCATTAGTGATCACCTGTTGAATTTCTTTCTGGTAATAAACCGGGAATGTTTCGTGCCCGGGACTAAAATAAAATATTTTGCCATTTCCACGATGGTAACAGCAACCACTTCGGAATACTTCCCCACCCTGATACCAATTAATAAACACTAAGTCATCTGGTGCAGGAACATCGAAATATTCTCCATACATCTCGTCATTTGGAATTTCGAAGTATTCCGGAAGTCCAGATGCAATTGGGTGGGAAGGATTGACCATCCAAACCCTTACTCTTTCATCAGCTTCACGCCATCGTAAACTGCAGGTAGTACCCATGAGCCGCTTAAATATCTTTGAATGATGCCCTGAATGGAGGACGATTAATCCCATTCCGTGCAACACTCTCCAACGGATACGTTCCACAACCTCATCACTCACTTGATCGTGAGCCATGTGTCCCCACCAGGTGAGGACATCTGTGGTCTCCAAAACTGATTCAGGTAAACCATTTTCAGGTTCATCCAATGTTGCTGTTCGAACCTTAAATCCCTGATCGGTCAAGAATTTATACAAAACAGAATGAATCCCATCAGGATAAATTTTCTTGACTTCTTCATGCATCTTCTCGTGAATACCTTCATTCCATACAGTAACATTTACGTGTTCCATGTTCATCTCCCATAATTCTGGTGTTATTGAATTCTTACTGGTTTTCCACCATTATCCGATGATTCTTTAATCGCATCCCATAACTTGGCCATTCGAAGACCAATTTCAGGCGGAGAAGGATTGCTGATAAGCCCTGAACGCACCTGCAGAAATTGCTGCCAGACCCCGAGAGATGACGGTACTTTAATTGGATAAAAATTGTCAACACCTTTTTGCATTTCCAGGCGTTCTCCCCACATTCCAGTCCTAATAATTCCATTTGTACAATAAACCCTAATATCTGAAAGGCAATCTTCTTTTGCATCTCCACAGGCTGTTAGAGATACCATCGTACCTGATTTCAATTTTCCCATGGCAGCACCAACTATATCTACCTGTGTATCACGATTATCCAACCACGCACACACTTCATCGTAATCTTCCAGGCCAAGATCAGCAACTGTATTTAACAAATGCGCACCAGTATCAAAGAAGAAACCACCGCCGGCTAATTTCGGGTCCATTCTCCAGGTCCCTTGTTTTTCATTTTTCCAATTCTGCCATGTCCATCCAATAATATTCAACATTTTCCCCATTGAACCATCTTTGAGGATTTCCACTGCTTTCCGTACTTGAGGAGATAAACTTCCTTGAAATGCGACTACTAATAGTTTTCCGGAATTATTACGGGTATTTACCAAATCCTGAGCTTCAACTGCATTCATCACCATCGGCTTTTCCAGGAGAACGTCCAAGCCAGCTTCCAGACATTTTTTTGTTTGGCTGTAGTGCAAAGAGTGCGGTGTTATTATGAATGCAGCATCGAGAGATTGACCATAAGTAGATAATAGTTTGTCAAGGTTCGGCTCATTAGGTGGTGGTTTAAGTCCAACAGTTATGAATGCTTTACATGTTTCATCATAAGCATCTTGCGAAGGTTCACATACAATGTTTATTTCTGTGGTGTCTAGCTGCAACAGCATACTTTTTAAGTGTTCTCGCGCCATCAGCCCACAACCAACAAGTACAGTTCTTACTTTTTTTACATTATTATTAGAGTTTATCGCTGTTGTCATACTATATCCTTCCCAAAAAGAGTGTTAGCAATTTGAGATTATTATAGTAAATCATTATAAATAATCCAACAAAGAATATATGATATATAATATTTGATAAATGAAGTAATTTGATTCCGTTATAATAACGGACAATGTTGTCATAAATGGACGCTGATCAAACAATAATACTTTCACGAGTCACAGTTCCTCGCCGGCGATCAGATTTATTATCACGCCCGAGACTCACAGGCCTACTCAATGAGGTTATTGAAAAACGTCTAGTGTTAGTGTCTGCACCGGCGGGATATGGAAAAACATCTATATTCGTAGACTTTGCGGAAAGTTGTTCGATGCCAGTTTGCTGGTATTCGATCGATAAAATCGACCAAAGTCCACAAAGGTTTATATCATACATAACAGCTGCTATCCAAACAAAATTCCCAAACTTCGGACATAGTACACAAGCAATTTTGCATGGAAGCCAGGGTCAATTTGATATCGATTTTTCGGCAACGGTATTCATTAATCGATTTAAGTGAACACGTTACAGAGCATTTTGTCCTTGTTCTGGATGATTATCATCTTGTAAATGATAACACCTCGGTCCGTTTCTTTATAAACCGATTATTAAAAGACATGGAAGAAAACATCCATGTTGTAATAATTTCGAGGGCTTTACTGTCAATTCCTGTTTTACCTCTCATGGTAGCCAGATCTGAAGTAGCTGGTATCAGCTTCGCGGAATTAGCTTTTCAACCGGAGGAAATTCAACAGCTTTATTCCCAAAATAAAGAGTACAAGTTGTCATTAATCGACGCGAAAGAGATACAACTGCATACAGAAGGCTGGATCACAGGTATTGTATTATCGAGTCAAGTGAACACAGAAGAGCAAATAGCACGTGCAAGACTGTCTCGGGTTTCTAGTTTTGGGTTAGAAAGTTATTTCCTTCATTTAATCAATTCGCTAAATCAGGAATTGCGATCTTTTTTACTGTGGTCTTCTCTTTTGGAAGAATTCAATGCTGAGCTATGTTCAAAAGTATTAGGACAAGCTTTACTTATTGATCAGGTTCCCTGGCAAAATTGGATGAACAGCGTCCAAAAGGATAATTTATTTGTATTACCTGTGGGGGAAAAAGGAGATTGGATACGGTACCATCCACTCTTCCTTGAATTCTTACAGGCACGTGTTTACATGGATTTCCCGGTTGAATCAAAAAAGATAGAACACGAATTAGCACTTTTTTGTATTCAAAGAAACGAGTGGGATCGTGCATATGCGATCCTCAACAAATTAAATTCAGATGAAGATCTCATTTCCCTAATTGAAATTGCCGGGCCACAGATGTTATTTGATGGAAAGATAGCCCTTGTCTCATCATGGATTGAAGCATTAAAACCAGACTTAATTAATTCTCACCCTTTCATTGTTGCTCTTCAAGGATATATTGCAATGATCCTTGGCGATAAATCTTATGCGATGACATTATATGATCAAGCAATCGATGCTCTTGGATCTGGATTAAATAAGGAGTACTTAGCTAGAACTCTCGCCATGAGGGCAAATAATCATCGGCTGGTTGGAAATCTTGATGCTGCGATTATTGACGCAAATGAAAGCAATAAACTGATTATGTCTAACCTCAATTTGCGCAAGATCAAAGGGGATGTTCTTCGTTGCATAGGATTATGTAATCTTCACAAAGGAAAACTGCAGGAAGCCCTTAATTGGTTGGAAAAAGCACAAAAGGTAATGTTGTCTGCAGGGGATAAAAAGAATGAAGCTATCATTCAAATGGAGATTGGCCTCGTACACGAAAACCTGGGAAATTATATTGCATCAAAAGATTGGTATATAAAAGCGTTACTTTATTGGGAGCAAATTGAAAACCCATTCTGGCTGGCAAACCTACTAAATAATCTGGGTGTACTTTACCAATTAATGGGTGACTATGAAAATGCTATCCTTTCATTTGATAAAGCATTAAATTATGCCCAAGCGACAAAATACACAAGGATGGAAGCTTTTATATTTACAGGAATTGCAGATATATTTGTTGAGTTACAAGCTCTGGAACAAGCACAAATTGGATATGATAAAGCATTAAAACTGGCCACAGACTCACAAGAACATTTTTTGCAGGTCTATATTCTTGTACAAAGGGCTTCATTACTAGGTCAAACCGGAAATTTGGCTGAAGGATATAAATGTATTGATAAAGCCCGGATATTAATCGGCACATCTGGATCAGAGATGGAAAAAAGTCTGTGCGATTTGGAATTCGCAGGACTAGATCTAATTGGTGGAAATATCAAAGAAAGTATTCCATTATTAGAAGATGCCTGTGCATATTTCAAAAAAGAGGGCCACAAAGTCCAGTGCGACAGGACTCATTTGTACCTGACATTGGCGTATATAAAAACTAACCAACCGGAAAAATTAATCGAACACCTATTGCAAATTATTTCGATTATCGATGAAGACTTACCGTCGGCTGGATTAATAGCAATTAGCTCAAGGTTTCAATCAGATCTTCAAAATTGCAAGATTGGGTATTTACAAGAAAAGTTGAATCATTTATTTGAGAAAATTGATGAATTTAATAATAATTTACCAAGAATTAGAAAATTCTTGCGCGAGAATTCTCGAGGAATCCCATTTGCACCACCAAAAATATTTATTCGATCTCTGGGGAAGATGCAAGTTAGTATTAATAACCAGATTATTTCTAACTCAGATTGGCAAACTCAAGCTGCGAAGGACTTATTCTTTATGCTTATGGCTCATCCGGAAGGAATGACCAAGGATGAGATATGTCTTGTTTTTTGGCCAGATGCTTCTCCTGATGATGCAAAATTTAGGTTTAAGAATACAGTGTACAGGTTACGTAGAGCAGTTGGGAAAGATAGTGTAATACTGGAGCAAGATTTCTATCGTTTCAATTATAAAATCGATTATGAATTTGACGTGGAATTATTCCTAAGAGACAATGCCAGTGCTGCAAGAGAAACTGATCCTGCAAAAAAAAGAGCTTATTTAAAAGAAGCAATAAGTAATTATGGGGGAAAATATTTACCAGAAATTGAAGAAAATTGGGTACATAATCTACGGGAAAACCTGAATCAGAACTATATTTCTTCCCTTCTGCAAATATCCGAATTATTCTTAATTGAAGGGGACACAGAAAGTGCACTTGAATATTGTCAGCTTGCGATTGATGAAGATAATCTATTGGAAGATTCTTACAGATTAGCCTTTAGAATTTATGCGGCTATGGGAAATAGGGCAGGTCTGGTAAGGCAGTATTTATCCTGTGTGGAAGTACTCGAACGGGAAATATGCGCAACACCATCACCACAAACCCGGGACCTGTATCATCACCTGCTTCAATAAGTCAGAAACTTTGATAAAAATGTAACAAAAGATAAAGACTAATTTCCTCGAAATTAGTCAGGTGCAATCAGTATCTGGTAATGGTTGCCATGAGTAATATTATTTAATATTCAATTTACACTCCCCAAAGAACAACAATTCAAGCGAAAGACTCTAAATTGGTTAGTAAGTTATTTGATTATTGTTTAATGCCTGTTTTGAGACCGGCATAAATGATAATAGGTTACTAATCAAATTAAGGAGATAAACATGCTTACAAAATTCAGCACCACAGTCAATTCGTTAGTAAAACCAGTCAATTTCCGTTTAGTACTCTTTACCCTCATGCTTGTCCTTATAGTCCTTGGTGCTGGTGCCCCAGGAGCAACCGGAGTATAGCGTAATCATTTATTTTTCAAATTGAAATCATTCATATAGGAGAATAACATGTTCACAAAAGCCACGGAAATCACAAGATCATCTTTACAGAAAGTAAATGTCCGTTTAGTTATTTTCGTTATTTTACTTGTAATGGTTGTACTTGGCGCTGGCGCTCCTGGAGCAACTGGAGTTTAGGTTAGCGATTCACTCTTATATGAGATAAATACAACGCAGATTGCATCAGACATAAAACACAGCCTCAAAAATATGATATTAAGTCTTGCAGTAATAATTGGCCTTGCAGCAACAATTATACGGGCCAGGATAATGAAGCGCAGCTTGGTTTTACCATCTTTACACCTGGAATGGCTTGTTTTTGTAGCAGTAATACCACAAATAATGATTTTCTATATTCCAGGCCTGGCTAAAGTAGTACCAGAAACATTAGTTCCTTATGTGCAGATCTTTTCAATGTTGGGATTAATGGTTTTTGTAGCAGTAAACATTAATAAAACTGGTTTTGTTATTCTAGGAGTAGGATTGGTGAGTAATTTTCTGGCAATAGCGGCAAACGGTGGATGGATGCCCATTAGTGTGAATACTCTAGCACGGCTGCATCCGGATATTCCCGTTGAAACGTGGAATGTGGGAGAACGATTATCCCTTACAAAAGATCGGATTCTTTTGCCAGAAAGAACAAATTTAGCTTTTCTGACTGATATATTGAATTTACCAGCATGGATTAGTTATAAATTCGCATTTAGTGTCGGAGATATACTCATTTCCATTGGAATGATAAGTATATTATGGTCTCTTAGCAACCCAATAAAGGAGTAAAAATGTTACAAAATAGTTTAAATTTTCCTTCAATTACCTCTGTGGACAATAAATACGATACTTCAGATGATCTGATGTGTGAAATCGGTAAAGTTCTTCAGGCAGCAGTCATTAATAAAACATTTAGAGAAAAACTATTAAGCAACCCTCTGCAATCGATAGAATCAGGTTATTTTGGGGAAGCATTCCATCTTCCTGCTGAATTATTGAATAGTATCTCGTTGATTAAAAGCAGCAGCCTTGAGCATTTCTCTCAAGCAGTATTACTCATGGTGAACAGTATCAAAATTTCGGAAATGGCTGAAATCTCTTCCTTTTAGGCAGTCAGGTTAAAAACATATTATGGCATTGGAATCAACACATACCTTCTCGAATATTCCCAAATTGCAGGGAGAAGTAGAAGATTTTGGGGACCGAAATAATCGGTCACAAAATATCTTAATTCCTGTCCAATTGGATGGTTCAAATAACTCATTTGGTTATTATTATCTTGATAATTATCAATTTCCTAATGATGGCCAAAAAAACCTGGATGAAATTATTGGTACACCTTTAAAAGTAGAACTGGCGGGATTAAATATTTATGTTGGACCAATCATTCCAAAATTTCAGGATAATTATGTAAATGCACTATTCACATTAGCCGATTCTATTGATCGATGTGATTCAAGTGGTCACAGCAAGGAGACAGGAATTTGGGCACAAAGATTAGCCCAATTTATGAGGCTGCCAGGCATTGAAGTATTAACCTTAGGACTGGCTGGAAAACTTCATGATATTGGTAAATCTGTGGTTTCAAAAGAATTATTGACAAAACCTGGTCCATTAAGTCAAACCGAATGGTCAATCATGAAACAACATCCAGTTTACAGTTCTGCATTGATGGATCCAATTCATGCACTTGATGTGATTAAACCAATGGTGCGATGGCATCATGAACGATACGATGGAAGTGGATATCCGGATGGAATAAGCCGGGATAATATTCCATTAGGATCTCGCATCCTCGCTGTGGTAGATGCGTACACAACAATGATCGGTGGACGAAGATATAAGAATCCAATTCCTGAAGAACTTGCATTAAAAGAGTTAATTAGATGTAGAGGAACTCAATTTGATCCGGAAATAGTACTTATGATGGTTGAATTAGTCAGAAGTAATGCTCATAATCATGGTTTGTAAATAATATTAGGGGGAATTTTATTTTTATGGATAAAAGACTTATCTGCAGGAGAATGAACTGCACCCCAAAAGTTGGACACAACCAACCGAAAGGGTGCAGTTTTTATGACTAAACTAAGTAAAGAAGAGAGATTAGCAATAGGGCGGGCAGTAGAAGAAGGAGAAAGTGTAGCAAGCATAGCAGCAGAATATCAAATGGACAAAGCAGGGATTGGGTATGTATCCAGGCTTTACCACGAACATGGTCCAGAAGGGATGGCAAACCATGCTTATAACTGGACAACGGAGCAAAAATACCAGGTACTGAAATACATGCACGAAAACCACTTATCCTGTAAAGAAACAGGTATAAAATTTGGAATAAGTGGATCGGCAACAATCAGTAAATGGGAGCGCAGATACTTGGACAACGGGATAAGCGGGTTAGAAGGCAAGGTAAAGGGCAGAAAGCCAAAAAAACAAAAGCCCAAACTACCTAAAACCAGGGAAGAAGAATTACTGGATAGGATTCTATATTTGGAAGCAGAGAACGCCTACCTAAAAAAATTGAACGCCTTGGTTGCAGAGCGGGAAAAACGCGAAAAAGAGACCAAATAGCTGTAATCTCTGAACTAAGGCGTGAATATCCATTGGCAGTGCTTCTGATAACAGCGAAGATCCCCAGAAGCAGTTATTACTATCACCTGAAGCATCTCTGTGAACCTCAAAAACACAGCAAAGAACGAGATGAGGTAAAGAATATTTGTATCGAGAATAAGGGCCGCTATGGATATCGGCGGGTCACACTCGAATTGCGCCATAGAGGGTTTCAAACAAACCATAAGCTGGTAATGAAACTCATGAAGCAGGAACACCTAACTTGTTTGTTGAGGGAGAAGAAGTATCATTCCTATCGAGGACAGATGGGAAAGATAGCTCCGAACCTTTTGAAAAGAGATTTCAGAGCTAAAAAACCCAATTTGAAATGGTCCACGGATGTTACAGAATTCAAATTGTTTGGACAGAAGCTTTATCTTTCCCCGATAATGGACTTATTCAATGGGGAGATCATCAGTTATAACCTATCCAAAAATCCAACTTTCCATCAAATCACAGAGATGCTTATGAGTGCTTTTCAAAAAATCCCTGATAATTGTCAGTTGATCCTTCATTCCGATCAGGGTTGGCAGTACCAGATGAGGCCTTACCAAAAGATGCTTAAAGACAAGGGAATCAGGCAGAGTATGTCCAGAAAAGGTAATTGTTATGATAATTGCGTGATGGAAAACTTCTTTGGTTTACTCAAATCTGAATTTTACAACAACCAAAATTTCTTTTCCGTTGATCAATTCAAACAGGAGCTATCTGAATATATTGACTACTACAACAACCGCAGAATTAAGGTTAAACTAAAAGGACTGAGTCCTGTTCAGTTCAGAACTCAGTCCTTTATTTCTACTTAACTCTTGTCCAATAAATGGGGTGCACTACACAGAACGCAGAGAGTTTTCTATTATGATATTTATAAATATAGTTGATTTGAAATATCAGTTACATTATATTAAATAATGAGAGATAATATGACAAAATCTATATCCATGCACACGTTTGTATTGTATAATTGATATATTGTTATGAATAAATAATCCACACTTAGTGTAAAAGACGAACAAGGTATGGTGAATATGAGCAAACCAACTAATCTACTGGTACAACCAAATTATGAAGAATCTGAATTTATAAAGGTAACACCAAAAAGTGCGGGATGGGAGCATTTGAATTTTTCTGCTGTCAAATTGAATAATGGAGCGACCTGGCATATTGATAGCAAGGAAAATGAAATGGCTTTGGTGATATTGGGTGGAACTGCAAGGATTGAAACAAAAGATCAGACCTGGGAATCTGTGGGCTCACGCAGTAATGTGTTTAGAGGAATGCCAACGACACTTTATATTTCCAGGAATAATTGGGTTACTATTTATGCTTTAAGTGAGAATCTGGAATTTGGAATAGGCTGGAGTAAAGCATATTTGGATCATCCAACGAAATTAATTGAACCTGAAGAAGTGAAAGTAGAAATTAGAGGGGGAGGAAATGCCACCAGGCAAATCAACCAGATGATACTGCCCGGTTTTGATTGTGACAGATTAGTTGTCGTCGAAGTGTATACTCCATCAGGAAATTGGAGTTCGTACCCGCCACACAAACATGATGTCCGAAAACTGGATCAAAACGGAAATCTGATTGAAGCCGATCTCGAAGAGATATATTTTTATAAGATAGATCGACCAGAGGGATATGCCTACCAGAGGATTTATACCGATGACCGGAAAATAGATGAATTAGTCCTGGTAAAAGATAATGAATTAGTATTATCTCCAGAAGGGTATCATCCCGTTGTTGCTGCACATGGTTTCAATGTGTACTATCTGAATATGTTAGCAGGATCGGACCAATCCTTGGCCAGTTCAGATGACCCAGAATTTGCATGGATAAAAAATACCTGGAGCGAACTTGATCACCGATTACCAATGGTGACATTGGAAATGAATACAAAAAACAAAATATAAATCAATATTCGGAGAGTGATATGGAAACGAAGAGATTAACAACTGCACAAGCATTAATTCTATTCTTAAAGAATCAATATGTGGAACGCGATGATATTGAAATGCAATTTTTTGGCGGGGTATTAGGTATATTTGGGCATGGAAATGTTGCTGGAATTGGACAGGCACTCCAGGAAAATCCTGATTTCAAATATATTATGGTAAAAAATGAACAAGCTGCAGTCCACATTGCAAGCGGTTATGCAAAAATGAAAAATCGGATGCAGGCTTTTGTTTGTACATCCTCCATTGGACCAGGAGCAACAAATATGGTCACTGGTGCTGCTCTTGCTACGATCAATCGGCTCCCTGTACTGCTTCTACCTGGAGATATTTTTGCCAGAAGGAATGTTGCTCCCGTGTTGCAACAACTCGAATTGAATTTAACCCAGGATATTAGTGTTAATGATTGTTTTAAGCCCGTTTCAAAATATTGGGACCGGATAAACAGGCCAGAACAATTAATAACCGCACTCCCTGAGGTGATGCGCGTATTAACCTCTCCAGCTGATACTGGGGCGGTTACTTTAGCCATGCCGCAAGATGTTCAAGCTGAAGCCTTCGATTTTCCTGTCGAATTGTTCGAAAAACGGATTTGGCATATCAATAGAACTATGTCTGATCGAAGTCAACTACAAAAAGCGATGAACTTAATTTCAAAAGCTAAAAGACCTTTGATTGTGGCAGGCGGCGGAGTATTATTTTCGGAAGCAACCCAGGAGTTGGAGAAATTTGTCACACAAACTGGCATTCCTGTTTGTGAAACTCAAGCCGGAAAAGGATCATTATCTTACAATCATCCATGTTGTGTTGGAGCAGTAGGTGCTACCGGAAATTTGGCGGCTAATATTTTAGCAAAAGACGCAGATGTAGTCATTGGGATTGGAACAAGATATTCTGATTTTACAACAGCTTCCAAGACCATTTTTCAAAACCCAAACGTAAGGTTTATTAATATTAATGTTTTTGAAATGGATGCCTATAAGCATAGTGGAATACCAATTTTGGCTGATGCAAAAGTAACCCTGAAGGAGCTGCGAAAAGGGTTAAAGGAGTTCCATGTAGAAGCTGGATATTCGGATAAGATTTCTGATTTAAAACAAAAATGGGAAGCTGAATCAGACCGGCTATTCACGATCGATAATAAGCCAATTCCGTCTCAAGGTGAGATAATAAACGCTATTTGGAAAGCTGCTGGACCAAAAGATGTAATTCTTTCAGCAGCAGGCAGCCAACCAGGTGATCTGCATAAACTTTGGCGAACCAGGACACCTAATAGTTACCATATGGAATATGGATACTCCTGTATGGGGTACGAAATACCAGCGGGTATTGGGGTAAAGATGGCTGATCCTACCAGAGAGGTTTATGTCTGGGTTGGGGATGGTACTTACCTGATGAATCCCACCGAAATTGTCACAGCGATATTAGAGGGTATAAAAATTAATATTATTGTGGTGAATAACCAGGGTTTCGGTTCAATAGGGGCACTTAGCGGATCGATCGGCAGCGAAGGGTTTGGCACAAGATTTCTTAAACGGGATTTTGCTACAGGTCAGCTAACCGGGGAAAAGATCCTTATCGATTTTACGCAAAATGCTCAGAGCCTTGGGGCAACTGTCTTTTCTGCCAATAATATTCAATCATTTACTAAAGCATTAAAGAAAGTAAAAAAGTTAAAAACAACTTCTGTAATTGTCGTAGATGCGGATCGCGAAGCACATGTTCCAGGGTATGAATCATGGTGGGATGTAGCAATTGCAGAAGTTTCGACTATGAAACCTGTCCAAAATGCTCGTAAAGAGTATGTGGAAAAGAAGAAGAACGAAAAATATTATCTGTAACCATTCAAACAGGAGCATGGTGATGAAAATTAATATTGGTCTCATCGGGGCAGGCAGAATGGGTAAGGTCTTTGCGAATACCCTGGCTTATACAGTATCGGAGGTTGAATTAGTTGCAGTTGCTGATCCGAATGAAACATGCTTGAAGGAAACTCAGGAAAAGTATGGGATTTCCAAAGGATATTTGGATTATAGAGCTATTCTTGACGATAAAGAAATTGATGCTGTTGTAATCTCAACACCGACAAACACTCACTCTCAGATCATTAAAGACGCAGCTCTGGCTGGAAAGAATATTTTTAGTGAAAAGCCTTTATCGCAAAACATAAAAGAATGTGATGATGCTATTGCCATCGTTAAACAAACTGGTGTTAAACTGCAACTAGGTTTTATGCGAAGATTTGATGCCCCTTATATGATGGCGAAATCCAAGATAATGGAGGGGTTGATCGGGAAGCCAGTGATGTTTAAAGCTGTCAGCCGGGATCCAAAGCGTTCAAGTCTTGAATTTGCTCGTCGTGAGAACAGCGGGGGATTAATCGTGGATATGGGTGTTCATGATTTCGATCTGGCCAGGTGGTTGATGGGTAGTGAAGTGGATAGGGTTTACAGTGAAGGTGCTTGTATTGCATATCCTGAGTTGAAAGATGTAGGGGATATTGATAATGTTGTTGTCAACTTACGATTCACGAGTGGTGCAGTCGGAAATATCGATATGAGTAGAAATGCTGTTTATGGATATGATATTCGTACGGAAGTTCTTGGTACAGAAGGCAGTATTTGGATAGGATATTTACAACAAACAGCCATGCTCATGTTAAATCGTCAAGGTGTAACCCATGATACGGTTCCATATTTCATGGAACGGTTTGGGTTAGCTTATGCAGAAGAAATTAGGGCATTTGTAAAACATATTGTTGATGGCACCAACCCCACGGTTTCCGGAGAAGATGCGCGTGCTGCGACAGCGATAGGAATTGCAGCTACACTTTCTTTAGATGAACAAAGACTTGTGAAAGTCTCTGAAGTACTTATAGTTGAACTGAAGTAAATGAGGCGAATAACAACCAAAATCTTATATAAGGAGTGCAGAATGGCTATGAAAGTTAATACGTGTTGGTGTCATTGGTGCAGGGACGTATTGGGAAGCTTCATGCAGAAAATCTTGCAACAAGAGTTCCTGGTGTGGAGGTTGTAGCTGTAGCTGATCCAAATTTTGTTTTTGCTACAGAATTATGCGAAAAGCTGAATATTAAAAACGCATACGAAGATTACCATAAAATTTTGGAAGATAAAAGCATTGATGCTGTTGCCATATGCTCTTCCACTGACACACATGCGAAAATTCTTACAGAAGCTGCCAATGCAGGAAAACATGTCTTCTGTGAAAAGCCAATTGACCATGATCTACAGAAAATTGATAGTGCATTGGATGCAGTAAAAAAAGCAGGCGTGAAATGTCAGATCGGGTTTAATCGAAGGTTCGATCCAAACTTTAAAAAGTAAAAGAAATGGTAAAAGAAGGGAAGATCGGTGCATTACACATCCTGCGTATAACGAGCCGTGATCCGAATCCACCACCGCCTGAATATGTAAAAGTCTCTGGTGGTATTTTTCTCGATATGACCATTCATGATTTTGATATGGCCAGATACCTTTCTGGATCATGAAGTCGTAGAAGTGTATGCCGCTGGCGCTGTCCTGGTTGATCCGGAAATAGGTAAGGCGGGTGATATAGATACTGCGATTATTACTTTAAAATTCGCTAACGGAGCTATCGGCACAATCGATAACAGCCGAAAAGCAGTATATGGTTATGATCAGCGAGTTGAAGTATTTGGATCAGGTGGAATGGTTGCTGTTACAAATAATTTCCCTGATTCCCATATTTATAGCAATGGCGAAGAGGTAAGTGGGTCTAAGCCCTTGTACTTCTTCCTGGAGAGATATTCAGAATCGTTTATTGCCGAAATGCGGGGATTTGTTGAAGCTATAAGAAATAACACAGATACACCTGTAATGGCAATTGACGGACGAAAACCCATCCTTATAGCTATGGCTGCAAATAAATCACTCAAAGAAAATAGACCTGTAAAATTATCTGAAATTGAATAGGAAATTAAAAAATAAAACAACAACCCGGGTTATTCAACCCGGGTTGTTGTTTTATCAAACTAGATGTTGACTTTCGAATATTCTTTATGTTTCAACTTTATGTTGGTTGGTATGTGGATCATATCTTTTTCAACAACATTTCCTAAATGTAATTTTGCTACCTGACGGAAATGGTACCCATAAACTGTTAAAGTAATAGCCATTGCAAATTTTGCAGGCATTCGGGTTAATACCCACCAGATCAAACCCCAATATTCAAGTCCGATCAGGCCCTGTGATGCCCATATACCAAACCGTCTTAAGAAGAGCGAGAATATCATTTTTCCTAATGGATACTGGCCTTGAGTAGCGGATGATAATGGTTTAGGAATGTCCGAATTCTCTGATAGAACGGAATTGGAGAAAATAGTTCAATCATTAGTTTCCGGTAGTTCGTAATTAATGTGAATTGATCCATTCGGGTTCGGATATTTGTAGTTCCATCTGCATTATCCCCGGTCATTTCTTCGATAATTCTTCCTTCGGCCTTCATCCGATCATATAACCTGGTACCAAATGGAGCTTGAAGAAGCCCTACCATGGCTGTAATAATTCCACTTTCCTGAATGAAGTCGAACTGCCTTTTGAAGATGGATTGGATCATCAGAATCAAATCCAATTATAAAACCAGCCATGACTTGAATGCCTGAGGATTGGATCTTATGAACACTGGAAATCAGGTCTCTACGAGTATTTTGTGTTTTATGGCATTCCACAAGGCCTTCTTCACTGGGAGTTTCAACTCCAATGAACACTGAAATAAATCCAGCTTCTGCCATTAGCCGTAATAATTCCTTGTCATCAGCCATGTTAATACTCGCTTCGGTGATGAACAAACACCCTTCTTTATTCTTTCTCCAATCGATCAACGCCGGCAGTACTTCATCTTTGATCACTCGTTTATTGCCGATAAAATTATCATCAACAAAGAAAATATTCCTGCGCCATCCTGCTTGATAAAGGGCATCAAGTTCCTGGAGGATGTGCTCAGTTGATTTAATACGTGGTGTATGACCAAACAAAGCAGTAACATTGCAGAAATCACAATTATATGGACATCCCCGAGAGTATTGAAGGGACATGGCATCATATTTATCCAATTCAAGCAAATCAAATCTGGGAATTGGTGTCGAATTTATATCCGGATATTCATCTGTTTTATATACTTTTTTCGCTGTATTGTGGGAAAAGTCGTAAAGAAATGGGGGTAGTGTAATTTCCGCTTCATTTAGAATGAAATGATCGACTTCCGGAAAATCTTCATATTCGCTGGTAAATAATGGCCCACCGGCAATGACCAATTTATTATGTGATTTGCACTTTTCTATTAATTCGGTCACTGACTTTTTTTGAACAATCATTGCTGATATTACAATAATATCTGCCCATTCCCAATCTTCCGCTACTAATTGGGAAATATTTAAATCTTTCAATTTAAGGTTCCATTCCTTTGGAAGCATTGCGGCAACAGTGATCAATCCTAAGGGTGGATTTGCAGCTTTCTTATTAATAAACTTCATTGCATGTTTAAAACTCCAAAATGTGTCTGGAAATTCAGGATATACCAATAACGCATTCATTTGCATCTCCAATCGAAATTTATTATTTCTATATTAGATTAGCGATTGGAGCATTGGAATGTATGTATCTCTGGTACTATCTAAAGGCATAAGAATTTTGATAAATAACAGATAAATATGTGCCTAACGATATAACGCGTAATGCTATAATGAACTAATGATTTCTGAATATACAAATCCCAAAGTAACATTTGGGAACGCCATGTCGTTTGCAGTCGTAGTAATGGGGGTCTTTTTATCTGTTTTTGTTTCCGTTAAAGAAATATATTGGATGCGCATAGTCATAATGATTGTGCTTGGTATTTGTTATGTTTTTATAGGAATATATATCTATTCCATTAGTGCTGCAAAATCATTGATCTGGCTCAGGTTTCTATATATTTTTGTAGAATTGGTACTGGCCGTCCTGATAATAATCATCTGTGAGGGTGTTGGGATTAGCTTATTAATTTTGCTACCAATTATTGGACATAGTGTCATACTATTTGCTCCAAGAACAATGCTTGGGTTAAATGGATTAATCGTGCTATTGTATTTTGGCGCATCCAGATTGTTTACTCAGGGGTGGACTATACCATTAAGCGGATTACCCATATTTTTAGCGGGTCAGATATTTGTAATTATATTTATGCAGATGTACATAGAAGAAGAAAATGCTCACTCAAAGATAAAGCAACTCATTATTGAACTCGAAAATGCGAATAGCCATTTACAAGCATATGCTAACCAAATTGAAGAACTCACCGTTGCCAGAGAAAGAAATCGTTTCGCTCGAGAAATACACGATGGTTTAGGGCATTACCTAACAGTAATTCATATGCAAATTCAAGCAGCAAAAGCTGTGATGGAAAGCAATCCTGATAAGGCTATGAATACTCTTATTAACGCTCAGAAACAATCGCAAGAAGCCCTTATGGATGTCCGCAGATCAGTAGCAACATTACGGGATGACAATGCAGCTCGAATACCTTTAGAAGAGAGAATTAATCAGCTAGTTGATTCTTCATCAACCGATTCACTTATTGTAACGAATGAGGTCATTGGTGAACCTAGAAGTGGCTCCGCACAACTTGAGCTTACAGTCTTTAGAATAATACAAGAGAGCATTCAAAACTGTATCAAACATGCCAGAGCAACAAAACTGCAAATTTCCATTGACTATAGCATCTCAGGTATTCTTAGACTATTGGTGCATGATAATGGGATTGGTAGAGCTAAAATCCATAAGGGTTTTGGTCTTCGAGGTATGGAAGAAAGAGTTAAGCAATTTGGTGGAACAATAAATTATCAATCCATGGAAAATGAAGGATTTATGATAGAAGTCGAGTTGCCATTATGAATGAGATTATTCGATTAGTGATTGCGGACGATCAACAACTGTTCAGAGAAGCAATAAAGACCCTGCTTAGTGTTCAGGCTGAATTTGAAGTAGTAGGTGAAGCTGGTAACGGAAAAGAAGCAATAGAGCTCGTGGAATTATTAAAACCGGAAATAATCTTAATGGATTTAAGGATGCCCCTTATGGATGGCGTTCAGGCGACACGAATAATTACAAGCCAGTACCCTAATACACACGTATTAATACTGACTACATTTGATGATGATAATGATCTATTCGAAGGATTAAAAGCAGGTGCTGTTGGCTACCTAATGAAAGATATATCTTCTGAACAATTATTTGACGGAATTAGATCAGCAGCTAAAGGTGAATTTTTTCTGTTACCATCAGAGACTGCAAAGATCGTGGCTGAGTTCTCAAGATTGTCACACCCAGCAAATGAATATTCTCCAAGCCCGGTTGAAACGTTAACCAAGAGGGAGATAGAAATCTTAAAAGTTGTAGCTACTGGAGCGAGCAATAAAGATATTGCGGATATTCTCGTTATTACGGAAGGAACAGTTAAGAACCATATCTCAAATATATTAGGAAAATTGGAAGTAAAGGATAGATTACAGGCTGCTGTGAAAGCGCATCAAAAAGGTCTCTTATGAGGTCTTTCAAAAACTTTCATTTATTTTTTCCCATTTCGATTGGCTCACTTATTATTCTACTGGTATTAATTGGATGGATCACAAGGATTTCAAAAATATATTTGCTCATTATTCCAATTATTTCGATTTCATTTCTAGTATGGTCAATAATAAAGAAGAATCGAGGATGGTTTTTTGTAACCAGTTTAGTATCAGGATTATTAATTGGATGTGTGATTGTTTTATGGACACAACCAATTTGGGAACCACATAAAATCATCGGAATACTGTGCGGGACATTTGGGTTATCCTGGCTTATTACTTTTATTTTCACAAATATCATTTGGAAATCTCTCTCCTGGTGGGAATTAATTCCTTCAGGAGTATGTCTAGCACTTGCTGGAAGTTTCCTCAATAGCGATGCGGGTTTGCTGGATTTTGTTTTTTATATTGGAATAGGATTGGGTATAAGCTTACTGCTGTGGGGAATAGGAGCAAAGCTATTTGGGTTGATCATTGCTGGCTCTATTGTTCTTACGGTTGCACCAGGAATATCCTTCCCGTGGAAAAGTATTGGGGTGACGAACTTGATTAGCCAGACTGGAGTTATGCTGGTCTGGTTTGGATTAGGCTGGGCGTTAATAACAATCAGTTCCAGGGTTATTAGGGACAAATTTATCTGGTGGCCGCTTATCCCGGGAGGGATCTTGGAAATGGTGGGTATTGGTTTATACCTTGGTGGAAACCCAAATTTTACAACAGGATTTTTGAATAACACAACGATAATGAGTTTATTATTATTTGGAAGTTATATTTTCTTCTTGAGATTGAATTTTAGAAAATAATATTGAAAACAAAGGACCATTAGATTGCAATCTTATGGTCCTTGTATATTTATGATATAATCAGACTACTACTTTAAAGCAGAAAGTAAAAATAAGAACTCCTAAGGCAGTGGGTAATCCACCAATATGTTTCAAGTAAGGGCAAAAAGGTAATATCTGACCGAATCGTTGTTCCAAAGAGCATTAAAATGGCTGCAATAAGAACTAAATACCAATTGGAAACGGTAAAAGGTGGTTTATTGGGATCCTTTACTGCAGGTGGTGGTATTTTTCCCCGTTTTCGGTTTGCTTCATTCATTCTAGCGACTGCTGCTTGGCGTTCGAGACGTCGTTTCTTTCCACGCAGCTGCATTAGTCGTAAATAAAAGATCACAAGAGTTACAAGTACTACAATAAATCCAGGTTCTCTCCAAAATTCCATAGCAGGTTTACCTCTCCAATTTTAATTCTTTTAAAATCTCTTTATAAAAAAAGTCCAAAACAGGTTCAGGACCATTTCTCATTCTGACATTTCTGGCGCGGGGAGTTAACTCGAAGAGCCCAGTTAATGGTGCTCCATCTTCCTGGTAGCCTTCCAATTCAAGAGCAAATACTCTTGTGTTAGGCAACTTTAATAGAAAAAACCTGGCTAATTTTGTAAGACTTCAGGTTGTTTTACCAGACACATATAATAGACTTCACCCGAAGTTGAAGGTTTCGGCAAAGTCAGTAGAACAATCGCAACTTTCTCATTCTTTTTGTTTGTAACCTCTTTGACTTGAAACCCAAGACCTTCAGAAGAAGATAATATTTTGACTCCCATATTATCCTCAAGATGCTTCCACCAAAACCGAAGGAAAGTTGTACCATCTTTTTCAATATACTTGAAGAAATCCCCTGTTTGTTTGTGGAAGATCATAGGGATGGTTTCATGTGTGTAATTATAGTGTTGCGATCGTCTTAGGTCCAAGCTACCTCCAATGATAATTTTGATTAGATAATATAATCCCTCTTGAGGAATTCCTCAAGGGAGGAAGGATTTCGATTTAATAAATGTGATAATACAGATTGTATTACCAACCAAACCATAATTCGCGTAATATTTGAACATTGCCAAAAGGGTAGTGCGCGTGTATATTCAGGCATTGCTTTTACGAGGATCACTATCCAACCAATCAGTTAATAATACTTCTTCGGGCTTTACAATTCTATTTGTGTGTTTGGTAGAGCTTCTGCAATATCTGATTGAGCTAAGCGGGTGAGTGCCAACCAATTCATAGGTAGCATAGCGAATGGCCAGATTGTGTAATGACATTCGATGCCACCTCAGCAACGTCATTTAAATCTACTAATGACAGCATAGTTGAAACAGGATAAGGCATAGGGTAAGAACCAGCTCGTATTGAATTCCGGTAGCCAAGGATATTCTGCATATAAGCTGAGGGTTGAAGAATTGAGTAATCCAGACCAGACTCAAATAATTTTTCTTCGACTAAGAGTTTTTGTCTGTGATGAGGCATTGCCAATGCCTGTGGATGCAAAACAGAATGGTAAATAATTCTAGAGACACCCGATTTGCTTGCATAATTTGATCATATTTTCCCCAATAAGACTTTCATTGGGGTTCATATTCGGAATGATGAGGTAAACAGTATCAATTCCTAACTAAAGATTGTTTTAATCGATCATTATCTGATAGGTCACCTACAAATGCCGTTACATCAGCAAGCTTCTTTATTTCATTAATTGTTTCCTGCCTGTGTAAATATACTGATAAATTATGATTTTTTCCTGAGAGCAACCGGATAATCGAATTTCCAGTTTTACCCCCCACTCCAGTAATTAAGAATGTTCATTAGGATTCGTCTGAGATTCGTAATTATTAAATAAAGGACGGGGTTTACCCCGTCCCTTATTTTTGTTAGATAATCAAATTACTTATTGACTGCAGCGCGTTCAAAACCTGGCTTGAACCACATGAAGATGAGGTTTAAGAGGATTCCGAACAGTGCACCGGTTGCGATGGGGGGCCATCCACCAGCGAAGACACCCTGGAGCAACGGGATTGGAAGTCCATTTGGATAACCAATGGTGCCGCCAATGCCTACAACCAGAATGATAGCGCCCAGAGCAAGCTGGCGGGGATCATACAGGTTTACTTTTTCAGCGATCAAGAGTGCAATACCCTGCATTCCAATGACACCAAACAAGTAGATCATCAATCCACCTGCAACTGCTGTGGGGATTGAATTTACGATGTCACGGAGTGGGCCTATGAAACCAAGGATGATTGCAATTACACCAGCGCCCAAAAGTACTGGACCGGAGTAGTTGCGGGTGATTACCATGAGGGAGTTGTTCTCACCATAGTTAGTACCAGCTGTAGAGCCGAAGATACCATTGATGATGTCATCCAGACCATCGAGCATCAGGTTCAGACCAATATAGCGGGAAAGGAAATACTTCTCACGGCCTTGTTCTTCGGCCAGGTGGTCAACATAGAGTGAGATCTGATAGAGGTGGGCTGTTGATTCCGGGATAGTGGCGATAGCCATAATTCCTACACCGAGAAGAACTGTGCCGGTCAATGGGCTGGCGAAGTTCGGGAAGGTTACATGGGGTAGAATGAAAGTTGCGGAAGTGAAAATTCCAGAGAGAGGGCGAAGTCCAACGAGGACTGCAACGATGTAACCAACGATACCACCCAATAAGATCGGGAGCATTCCGATGAAGCCTTTTGCCTGAAGATAGACCGAGAACAGTACTGTTGCCAGTAGTGTTACCAAGGCGACGCCCCACCATTGAAGTGTAACGGCAGGAGTAGCAGCGGGATCAACACCACAGCATGTACCGGAGGCCATTGTCAAAGCGGTGTATCCAAGGCCAATACCTATGGTGCAGGCTACTGAACCAGTGATGATCGGAGGCAGGACCTTATCAACGCCTTCTTTACCACCGGACAGGCGAATAATTAGACCAACGATGACATTAATGACACCGGTGGCTAAGAAACCAGCCTGGACTACTGCAATAGTAGCAGGAGATGCCACTACACCGAAACCTAATCCCGGTTCCAGAGTGTTGACAACCATGGCTACTGCAGCAATATATGAAAAGCTGGATCCATAATACAAGGGGATGTACTTGCCCATTGCAAATTTTGCACCGAGGAGGGCAACAATTGTCCCTAAACCGGTGATGGTAAGCACAACGGATACGTCGAAGTGCATAAGGAGAGCGCAAAGAACTGTCGCAGGGAACATGGTTAGTACATGTTGTAAAGCAAGAAGCACTAACTGACCAAATGGAGGTTGATCATTAGGCAAATAGCCCAATATTTTTGTTTGTGCGGCCATACGATTTTTCCTTCCTTAGAAATTCAATATATGAGATTTTTAAAAAATTACTTTTTTTAATCTGGTCGTGCAGAATTCTCCAGATTCGTAGGGGTGCGACTCTATCCTATAACAACCACCTCCCTTCAAAAAATTATGGATCTGGGTTATTAACCCAGATCCATATAAGTTTTAGTAATTGATTTTCGAAAGAACCACAGCAATAAGAATCATAATAATCGCCGCGGGGACAATGTAGATAATCATTCTTAATTCTGCTGAATTTTTAAATTTAATTTTCGTTCGGTATTCTTTAGATAGTTTTTCACCGATTACTTCTTCTTCAGGTACTTCTTTTTCTTCAATTAAATCTGACACAGTAAATCCTCCAAATAATTAATACTATTTTAACACAAATCCGTAAATGTCAAGCACTTACACAATATAACACAATAAAGTTACTTTCGTTTCTCGACCTCCTTATCCAGTTTTTCAAGCCCACTCTTCAGCATACTCTTCGATACGCTGTCAATCAGGCGTTGACCTACACTGGCAAGCTTACCGCCAATATTCAATTCGCCAGAGTATTTGAATAAAGTTTTGCCATCATCCAGTTGAGTAAAATGGACTTTACCAACACCTTCAGCAAAACCCGCACCACCTTTACCTTTTACAGTCATTGTAAAAGATTCTGGAGCGTTTTCCTCAGATATAGTGTACAATCCAGCAAAAGTACCGCTGACAGGGCCAATTTTGAGTTTGATAGTTCCCTCATAAGAACTAGGTCCAGTTTCTGTCATAGTGCTTTCACCGGGGATGGCTAATAACAACAGATTGGGATCGCGGACAACAGCAAAGGCAACTTCCCTTGGTCCATTGAATGTATACTCGCCATTAATTTTCATTCCCATATCGAACTCCTTTTATTTAATATTTATTTTTGCTTCTTCAACCAGATGATAAAGGATGCTCGGGCTTAAGGGTACATCCCTAATAAATAGCCCGGGAATGTTCAATGCATTCTCCAACGCCTGGCAGTATAGAGGCGGAATCGGTATTGTACCTGATTCTCCCACACCCTTAATTCCAAGTGGATTTAATGGTGAAGGTGTGTGCAAATGTCCTATCTCCATCCTATGCGGCATATCAGATGCACGAGGTATGAGATAATCCATGAACGAGCCATTCATCAATTGGCCACTCTCATCATAAACAAGTTTCTCAAAGAACGAATTACCAATTCCCATTTGAATACCACCATGGAGCTGGCCATCCAATAACATTGGATTGATGACTGTACCGCAGTCGTCTACAAAGATGAATTTGTGGAACTTTAAGTTATAGCTTTCAGGATCTACTTCAATGATCGCTGCTGCTGCTCCATATGCTGTGGCACCATATGGTGGCGCATAGAAGCCGGTAGCCTCCAACCCAGGTTCTGTGCCCGGTTTGATAGTTCCACGCATAGGATTGGCTTTGGTAGCAAGATCACCCAGGTTGATAGATTTCTCAGGAATATCCGCAACGCGAACAACGCCATCACCTAATTCCAACTCTTCCTCAGGTACGTTAAACAACCTGCTGGCAGTAGCTAGAATTTTCGCTCGAACTAATTGGGCTGTGTGGTGATAGGCATTTCCTAATACTGTTGCTCCACGACTGGCGAAAGTACCTGTTCCCCAGGCAAATTTGTCAGTATCACCGGTTTCAATTATGACATCCTCAACCTTACAGCCGATTTGATCTGCAACAATTTGAGCGAATACAGTGAAATGACCTTGCCCCTGGGTGCCATAAATACTTGATGCAAAGACTTTTCCACTGTTCCCGACAGTAATCTTGGTTCCTTCATAAGGACCGACACCTGTATTTTCAGTGAATAAAACCAGCCCTATGCCAACTTTCTTGCCTTCTGCGCGTAGCTTAGGCTGCAGGTTCTTCTTGAAATCATCGTAACCGATCATTTCTTTAGCTTTTTTCAATGCTGCGGGGTAATTACCACTATCCAATACAAACTGGGCAAAATCCTGAGCGATGATACCGGTTTCAAGTGGAAACTTGGCATCCGCTGGAATAAGGTTGAGTTCACGGATAGCGGAGGGATCTTTCCCAAGCTTATAAGCAATTGCGTCCAACATACGTTCCATCACATAAACGCCATATGTACGGCCTGCGCCACGTACTGGTGAAACGATCATTTTGTTGGTAAAAACAGAAGTAAACTCGGTGAGAAATACAGGAATGTCGTAAGTTCCTGTGGTGTGGGTTTGTGTGTTGAGCGGAATAGTAGCTGTATAGGGATTATATGCTCCAGTATCGTAAAGGAAGGAATCACGGAAACCCAGTACTTTCCCATCTTTGTTGAATGCTATTTCACAATCATGCATCTGAACCCTTTCAGCCGTTGTGCCAATAAAGTTTTCTGCACGATCTTCAAGCCACTTGATGGGGCGATTAAGTTTGATTGATGCAAAAACACATAACACTTCTTCTGGTTGGTTGGTCATGACTTTAGGACCAAAAGCACCACCAACAAAAGGAACCACCACTCGCACCTTCTGTTCTGGGATTCCAAACCAGGCTGCCATGCTGTTCCTCAAACCGGAAGGAGATTGAGTATTGCAATGTATTGTTAGCTTTTCAATATCCTGTTCCCAGTTCACGACGATACCGCGATTTTCCATTGCTCCGGCACTACCACGATCCATGACGAATTTTTCAGCGATAACAAAATCAGCTTTCTGTTTCACTTCAGCAAAATTGCCACGTTCCTGGCGGACATAAGTAGCCAAATTGGTTCCAAGCTCTTCATGGACCAGCGGTGAATCAGGTTTGAGTGCATCCATTACATTTTCGACAACTGGAAGAGGATCGGCATCAACTATGATCTCAGCCAGGGCATCTTCAGCCATATATCGACTTTCAGCAACCACCATGGCGATTACTTCTCCCTGGTGTCTGACGAAGTCTTTTACGATCGGTATTTGGGTGCGGGAATTGGCAGTAATACCAGGAATGGAATGTGGAGCCGGAACAAGTACCGGACCTGGATGCCATAGATCCCCAAGATCCTCAGCCGTGTAAACAGCCACAACTCCCGGCATTGCCTTGGCAGCACTGACATCGACACTATTGAGCTTCGCATGTGGATAATCACTTCTCAAAAAAGCTGCCTGCAAAACATTATAGTAATTAATATCCGCTATATACTTTGCCCGTCCAGTCAGGATCCGCGGATCTTCATTTCTCTTTATTCTTTGTCCAAGAAATTTCTTTTCCATGGTGAGTTCCTTTCCGTTACTTCTTTACGGGAGCAGCCATTTGTTCTGCTGCATATTTAACTGAATCGATAATATTCTGATATCCAGTGCATCGGCAAAGGTTTCCATCAATTCCTTCACGGATCTCTTCGAGTGTCGGATTGGGATTCTCTTTCAGGAAAGCAGTCATGGTCATCAGGATACCTGGAGTACAAAAACCACATTGTGCGCCATGTTTTTCCTGGAAAGCTTGTTGTAGGACGCTCATCTTTTCAGGTGTGCCCAAACTTTCAACTGTTTCTATCTTGTGACCATTTGCCTGGACCGCAAATGTCATACAGGACCTTTGCGGTTTTCCATCGAATAAAATTGTGCAGGTTCCACAAACCCCATGTTCACAACCAACATGAGTACCCCCCAAGCAAAGTTCATAGCGGATGAAATCACTCAAAAGCAGACGAGGTTCTACAGAGCGTTCATATTCAGTACCATTGACGTTTACGTTTAATTTTTATTTTTTCGCTCATTCTGACCTCCTAATTAGCTGCCCTGGCAATGGCTTCTTTGACAGAATTGATACCAAGGGCACGAGCCATGTGACTTCGATATTCTGCAGAAGCATGAATATCAGGTCCGGGATCCAGTTCGTTCACAACTGTGGCTTCGATGGCATCCCGAATAAGTTCATCTGTCGGTTTATTTCCTTTGAGGAGCTTTAACGCCTCTTCAGCTGGTACAGGTTTTTCGGAAACACCCATAAATGAAATTCGGCCACCTTCAATTTTGCCGGCAGAATCCAATGTAAGCATGGTGGCAACACCCACAAGTGCAGATTCTCCCGCCTGACGGGATACCTGCTTGAAGCTAAACCCTGTGTTCTTGGGTTTAGCTGGAACTTCTATTTCAGTCAGCATTTCAGTTGCTTCCATGCAGGTAGTGTAGATCGATACAAAAAAGTCATCTGCATCCACCCAGCGATCAGCATCTTTTGACTGGATATGGAATTTAAAGTTTAAAGCAGAAGCAACAACTGGCAATTGACCTGCAGGGTCAGAGTGAGCGAGAGCACCACCAAAGGTGCCACGGTTACGAATTGTTGGATGGGCAAGCCAATAAAGGCATTCAGGGATAATGGGAGCCCGTTCTATAACTAAAGGATCCAATTCCACGACCCTATCCCTAGTCATGGTACCTATGAGTAATCCACCTGCAGGGGAGGGTTTAATAAAAAATAATTCCTTAATTCCATTTAGATCTACAAGGGCTGTTGGCTGTGCCATGCGAAAATTCATGGCGGGTACCAAGCTTTGACCACCTGCCAGTACTTTACCGCCATCATCACCAACTTCAGCGATAGTGGCTAATGCTTCTTCGACGCTGGTCGGGGCATAATATTCAAAAGAGGCTGGTTTCATCTAAGTTCCTCCTCCTACACATTTCAATAGATAAATTATCCTCACAGAAAGGGTTGATCCTCTCTGTGAGGATTTATTTTATTTCTGACTAGCTTTCTTTAAAAGCTACAAAACGACCCCACATCGATTCAATTTCCATGGCTTTCTGTACAAAACAACCTATGTAATAGCGACCACCGGGTGTTTCAGCAAGCTGACCACCAAGGTTTTCTGCATGGACAATTTTCTTCGGGAAGAGGTTATAGTGCATATCCTGATAATATTGGTCAAGCGGGAACATTTCATCCCAATCTTTTCCGAAATCTTTTTTCAGTTTGTTATTGGCTTCTTCGAAAGTTTTCGGGTGCCAAATTCGTTGAATGGTATTCATCGGGTGATCAGCCGCAACACAGTCGATGCCGATCCACTTGATCTTCATTTTGATGATCCAGTCTGCAAAATCAGGAGATGGACCCGGATGCTTGATCATATATCGGAATTCGTCAGAATCCTTTGAATTCCATCCATATTTTGACCAACCGGTTTTGATGATGAGGATGTCTCCTTCACGGATGTCGACTACACTTTCAATCATAGCAGGTGTATAAACCGAGGAGTTGCTTACCAGACCGGAGATATCTGCAATGACACCAGGACCGACCCATTCTTCGAGTGGAACCTGACCGATCGTTCTTCCATTCGGGTAAAAATGTTTTTCGCCATCCATGTGGGTGGCAAGGTGGATGGATGCATTACAAATGGATCCATTGCGACCCATACCAAAATGCTGTCCACCAACCCGTTTTGTGTATTTTACAGTTAATGGCTCATAGTTGGCCCATTGTGGGCTTTGTACGCTGAATGGGACTGAGAGATCCATCATCTTGGATGATTTCATCGCGTCAAGGAAACCCTCTTCGGTCATACCATCAGGAGCAGTCCAAGCAAATACACGAGACCAGGCAGCCTCCACTTCCATGAATGGGATTGGCTGAACAGAAATCCATGCCCGCTTATTCTTGAGCTTGTCAATCTCACCCACGATGGCTTCTACGAATAACATATGGGCTTTAGGCAAGGTAATATGGGTCAAGGTGTAATATTCATCAGTTGGGAACATTTCATCCCATTTTTTACCATATTTGGCAACAAGTTTTTCTTCAGCTTTCTTGAAGTGGTTCTCATGGAACCGTCGGATGGGTGTATTCATCGGATGTTCAGAGCAACCACAATCAACACCGATCCATTTTAAGTTTCATATCCAGAGCCCACTGGTAAAATTCAGGGGAGGGACCTGGATGGCGGACGTAGAAACCAAAATCTTTATTTTCAACGCCACCTTGCGCACTTGGATTTATTACATCTGGCTGGTCCCATGAATATTTATGGTAGCCAGTATTGATGATCAGGATGTCACCTTTTTTAACAGTCACCTTTTTTGTGATCATCTCTGGTGTGTAGAACCCGTAGTCTTCAACAACGTCTGAGAGATCAACCACAACACCTTCACCTGTAAGATCGGTTAATGGAATATCTGCAATTGCGCGCATTCCTGAATGGAAAGCCCGCTCCCCGACCAAATGGGTGCCGACGGTATTGCTCCAGTTTAATATTTGCCCGTTTGCACCAGCTCCACCGCCATATGCACCGGTTAAGCGTTTAAAAAAGTGCACTTCAAGTGCTTTTTCGAAAGGCCAGGGCGTAGTGAAGATGCTGCAACCCTGGGTCAGATCATATAATTTTGCATTCACTCAACATTTTGATAAACTTTTCTCGATCCATCCGATCCTCCACTTAGTATTTGAATTTGAAATTATTTAGATGCGTATTTTTCTGTAAAAGCTACGACCGCTTCTTCGAACATCTTCATTGGAGCGCTTACAACACCTGCTCCGACCTGGCCAACCCCGGGGTCCTTATGAGCTACACCCGTATTCACCCTGGGGGCAATTCCTTTATCTACAACTTTACGAATATCAACGCCTGTTGGAGTACCACGGAAATCAAGGTACGGAATGGTCAGGAATTTATGCTCGCCATCCGTGATTTCGTACATATCATACGTGGTTGCTGTTGCATCCTTGGCAGTTCCACCAATGAAACTAACAAGTGCTGGTGCTGAAGCCATGGCAAATCCACCAAATCCTGCTGTTTCGGTAATTACGCTATCACCAATGTCGGGATTTGCATCTTTTTCTGTAAAGCCCGGGAAGTATAAAGCTTTGACTATTGGAGCAGGCGAAATGAACCATTTATCACCCAAACCGCTAACATGGATGCCAAAATCAGTTCCATTGCGTGCCATTGTCGTGACAACAGTGGAGTACTCGATGCCAGCGGCAAACTCAGCCATGGTCTTAGCGGCAGCCATCACTGGATTCAAGATACTGAGGGCATTTTCTGCAAGGAATCTGACGATTTTTTCAGCTTGATCTTTGTCATCACAGACTTTTACTATTGCGGGCGCGAGAGTAGTTGTAAACAGAACTGAGCAGGCATCCAGGCGGTTATGTCCATCATCACCCATATGTAATGCTTTACTTAGTAGAGCACGAATGTCTACACCGCCCAGGTATTTGATAGCTTTATCCAGGATAGGCCCCATGACTTCATTCATCCAATGCAGCTTTGCAAGGACTTCATCACTGTAAGCGCCCATTCGGAGCACTTTACCGCGACCTTCATTCAAGCCGGAGTATGCTTTATAACCACCGTTTGTGTTCTCCACTTCATAGACCATGAAGGAAGGTGAGATCAACCCAGCCATTGGACCAACAGATGCGTGATGATGGCAGGGAGCATACTCGATCTTGCCAGACTCTGCTAATTTCTTAGCTTCATCGATATTCTTGGCAAGTCCTTCATACATAAGGCAGCCCCAGATCGCGCCTTTAACTGGACCAGCCATGCGATCATAAGTGATCGGAGGACCAGCGTGCAGCAGTAAATTGGATTTCATACCCGGGATCAAATCTTTTGCCAGGCCAACGCCGGTAAGAATTGGATGAGCATCCATCATCTTTTCAAGTGCGAGTTTGTTTGCCTTTTCGATCTTGGCAATTAACAAAGGCTCTTTCAACTTGGATAGCGCTCGAATAAGGACATCGTTTCCACCAGCCGGTGGTTTCCAGTCAACATGTACAACAGGGACGCCCTGTGCAGTCAAATTCTCAGCAAAGGATTCCAGACCAAGGTTTATTGCTTCGAGATTCTTCCGGAGCATACCAAGGTCGCTTTTTACAAATTTAGGAGTTGCTACAACAACATCTGTTGAAGCAGCCTTTGGCGCAGGATGTCCGGATGGAACATCCTTGGGATTCAAAGCCTTAATGATCGTACCTGCATATCGTACAACATCTTCGTTACTGGTGCTAACCCAGGTACCAACAGCTTCCATTTGTGCAATCTGGTTTCGTAATCCCTGTGGATCATCATCGGTACCAGTGACTACAGCGACGACTTCGAGATGACGCCCTGCTTTCCTGGCTATTTGGAATGCTTTTGCCACAGCTTCAGCCAATTCTTCAGCTGGATTTGGGTGAGAACCATAGCCAATAACCACATCCAGCATGATGACAGCAACAGATGGATCAGCTGCTTCTTCAAGGATGCGGCGGACACGTAATTCGTTATCCATCATAGGATGTAAACGGCCTACGGTAAATTCATCTTCGCCGAGGTCAACGATACAATTCTCCTGGCTGGATAATGAATTCGGCAGTTTATTTTCTTTACGAAGAGGAGAATTTGCCAGAACTTTAGGCAGATAATCTTCCAGGATATATTGTGCCTCATAGGCAAGGGTCCCGCCAGAGAATAATCCACGGAAGTATTTTTGCCCTTTAACGAATTTGGTTACGTCAACTTTGGGGTCCGCTTTCTTCGCAGCAGTTTTAATAGATTTTCCAGAAAGGTCCTTCGTTAGTTCAACTGCGATTTCTGCTGCTTCATCCAGGCTACCTGCATAGAATAGATTTTCCTCATGAGCTACTGAAGGGGTTCGTCCCACAAAGCATATTACTACAGGTTTTTTGGCTTTACGAGCCTGTTTGAGTACTTCTTCAGCCACTGCTGGAGCCGGTGGTTTGGAGACCAGTACGATCACTTTTGTCTCATCGTCGCGGCTGAGGATATCAATTCCCTGGCTGAAAGTTTTTGCGCCGACTTTTTCTGAAAGGTCGCGACCACCAGTTCCAATTCCATAAGTCATACCGCTGCCTAATTGAGCAATACGCGATGAAACTTGCTGTAATCCTGTCCCGGCAGCAGCAACCATACCGATAGGTCCAAGACGTACTTTATTGGCAAATCCAAGCCCCATACCACGAACAATTGCTGTTCCACAATCAGGTCCCATTACCAGGAGACCTTTCTCGGCGGCTTTATTCTTAAGTTGGATCTCTGCTTCAACGGAAACATTATCAGAGAAAAGGAAACACATGTTTACCGAGATCAAGTGCATCATTCGCAACTATATCAGCATAACGGCCAGCCACAGAAATCAAAACCCAACTAGCTTCCGGTAGATTTTCAGCAGCAGATTCGATACTCTTGGGGCGGATAACCGAGTCAGTTGCTGTTTTCTTCTTCTTTAAAAGCTCTTCAACCTGAGCTAAAGCAAAAGTTGCAGCTTTGTCATTGTCTGCGCGGACAACAACAACCAGATCGTCTGGTTTAGCTGACTTCACTTCAGGTGATATCAAATTAATATGGGCGAGCAGCTCTTTATTCGCTTCAGTTCCCATAATAACTCCGGCATCTTCCACGCCGGCAAAATCGGAGATGGTGCGTTGAAGCTGCATTAAAAAGGCTGAATCATAATACACACCGGTTCGAACTTCAGATTTAATTACTGTCATTGTTTCCTCCAATAAATTTTATACATCGAATATACCCGCCAAACCATAGGTGTGGTTTTTGACGGGCAGGTGTCTGCAATTTTGCGATCAATCAGTTGGGAAGAATAATTCTTACAGATGAAGTCCACGGGTAGGTCGAAATCCTATAAAACCTTTGAATTAGCAAATGGGATAAATATATCCAAAATATACGAATTACAAAGAATAATCAATCCTTGTGGATCACTTAATCAGTATAGCAAATAAGGAAAACAGCGTCAACATAAGTGCATACCTCCATAAATCACTAATATCTTGATATTTGTCATACAAATAGAGCCGGTAAAGTTATTACATTTATGTGAAATGGTCTGATAGAGTAATACTTGACAAGAAAATAGGTGCTACTTACAATCAAATATGTATAATGTACAAGTAGTTTTCGAAATTGTACGGTATAGTAATTAGTAATAATCCAATTAAGGAGAAATGACAAATGAAACTAGAACCACCAGAGAAAGTATCTGAAGAGCAATTAACAATTGATGTTCGTGAAATTGAACCATTACTTCAAGCGCCAGCTATGGATCTCAAACCCTGGCCAGAAGCGATGATCCCATTAAAGGCTCGTGATGGCAGCGAAAAAATTCTCTATATTCGCCAGATGAAGTCATCCGATGTCCTTCCATTACTGGATTTCATGACAAAGGTCATGGAAGTTGAAAAAGATTTTTATGATATTGTCGGGGCACGTGTTTATGCTGAAATCCTAGGTGAATATCGCAAACGCCTAAAAGATCCTTTTACCCTAATTGGCTTAATTGACGGTCAATTGGCAGGTTTTGCAAATGGTCGTTTTAAGGATGAATCGCTTGCATATAGCCTTCATACCATGACCTTTGCCCGACGTGGTCGTATTGGTTGGGCCATGTATTATGCCAAGACTTATTACGCCCTGGAAATTGCAGGAGCCAATGAATGGTGGTCCACTTTTGAAAGCTACAATGGCTGGCGTATGGCCGGCCTTGAAATGGCACAACCTTCTTACCCCTGGCCAGAATATCAACACGAACTAGGCGGTGCCAGAGTTTTCTATGTTACTAAGAAATACTGGGATTCTTCAGTAAAGAATTTCTGTAAACAGATGCTGGGAAACGATCTGAACTTCAATGTGACTGACGAAGTTCGTAAAGCTAATGAAAACTTCCGTTGCCCAGAAACCTTTGTTGGGTAATTTCAGCTCGATAATAAAACAGAACCACTATAAAAGTGGTTCTGTTTTTTATTAATTAATCTTTGGTTACAAATTTCGCTTAATAATATATAAAGCTAACTCTTCCAAGGCGGATCTTTCACTGGAAGATGGAAAGTTGGCTAGTGCAAGTATAGCTTGATTTATATACTTAGTTGCTTCATCATGGGCAAATTCAATTACATTGCTGGTTCTAATATCCTGGATAAATGCATGCATTTGATTGCTATCAGTCAGGCAGCCATGGCTTTTAATGTGTAGTACATTTGGATCTGACGGGAATTTATCTAAATAGTACAAAACAGGTAAAGTCAATATTCCTTGCCTGAGATCACTGCCTATCGGTTTTCCGAGTGTACCTTGTTCACCAGTAAAATCGAGAATGTCATCAATAATTTGGAATGCGATTCCTATGTTGTATCCGAATAAACGCATCGCCTCTTGATCTTCACTAGTGCAATTATTTAGTAAAGCAGCTGCCTTACAAGCTGTTTCAAATAGAGAGGCGGTTTTCGCATAGATCCTCGAAAAATAAATATTTCTATCTGTCAAAAAATTATTTGAAAATAGTTGAGCGATCTCGCCATTAACGATTACCCCTAAGGTCTCCGCAAAGATCCTCATCACCTCGATATTATAAGTATCAGAGGCTAATTTCGCTGCTCGCGCGAAGAGAAAATCACCTGTTAATACTGTTGCTCCTGGCGACCACTGAGAATTAAGTGTTGGCATTCCTCTGCGTAAAAGTGATCCATCTATCAGGTCGTCATGCACCAGTGTTGCAGTATGCAGCAACTCAATCGCTGAAGCCAGGGTAATTATCCCATCTTCTTCAGTTCCCAAAACTTTTCCCGCTAACAAAGTCAGTGTCGCTCGAATACGCTTCCCGCCAGAGCTAAGGATAAGGTCTAATGCGTTTTGCAGGTCGGGGTGATAGTCGTTTGCCTGGGCACGCATTAATGCATCTACTTTAGTTAGCTGGAATTGAACGGGTGTGTAAAAATCAGTTGAGATCAATTTCTTCTCCAATATTGAACAATGATCGGGCATTTTTTGTTGTTTGATTTTCTACTTGTTTTATATCACATTCTTTTAGTTTTGCGATTTTTCTGCGATAATTCCAATATTTGCAGGTTCATTTCTCTTACCCCTGAATGGTTCGGGAGATAAATATGGGCTATCTGTTTCAAGTAAAATTGAACTTAATGGTATATTTTTGACTACGTTCTGTTTCATTATCGAATTCTTGTATGTAACTGGACCTCCAATGCCAATGCAGAGCCCGTATTCGATTGCCAGAAAAGCATCTTCAACATCACCTTCAAAAGCATGTAACACACCCTTGTATGGATAGAGGTCGCTTGGTCCGGGTTTTGAATAACAACCAGCTATTATGTCAAGTACATCTTTAATTGATTCTCTGGAATGAATGATAACCGGAAGATGATTAGCCAAAGCGAGATTTAGTTGAAGTAAGAAGATTTGTTTCTGGGTTTCATGGTCAATAACATTATGATAATAATCCAATCCTATCTCACCTATGGCAACAATATTCTTGTTTCCGAGAAAATTTGACAAACCAGCAATAATCTCACCCTCTGAGAAATCGTTAATTTCATTAGGGTGTACTCCAATCGCAGAATAAACATTTGGGTAGTATTCTGCAAATGCCATACATTGGGAGGAGGATTTTAAATTAATCGCAGGATTAATGAATAGATCAACTCCGGATTTTTTAGCACGTGCAAATACTTCCTGCAAATCGCTGGAAAATTCTATAAAATCCAGGTGACAATGAGTATCAACGAACACAATAAAAGACTAACGAATGCCGGCTAAAATTAATCCATCATTTAGGATGGCTTGTACGCTCTCTTTGTGTGTTGTTTCACAATAGACACGAATAATTGGTTCTGTGCCAGAGAAACGAATCAATAACCATCCGCCGTCTTCAAGGGAGAATTTGTAGCCATCCGTGGAGTTTAGACCGGTTACGTTTAGTCCGCCAATCTTTTTTGGGTGAGCATTGAGGATCATTTGCTCTTTTTGGGAACGATCTCCTGTAAATGATGTATCGATACGATCGTAATAATGGGCACCCACTTTATCAAATAGTATTTGCAACAGTTCGGATGGTTTTTTATTTAAACGGACCATCAGATCCAGAAAATACAACCCTGCAAGAATTCCATCTCTTTCAGGAACGTTACCTTTGAAGGCATAGCCGCCTGATTCTTCTCCACCTATCATGGCATCAGTTTCAATCATTTTCGGAGCTACATATTTAAAACCAACACCTGTTTCGTAGACTGGAACGTCATAAAGTTTACCCAGTTTATCCAACATACTTGTGGTAGATAGGGTTTTTACGATCGGCCCCCTTAGTTTACGAACTTCTAATAAGTAGTATGCAAGCAAGGCATAGACTTGAAGCTGGTTGAGGAAAATACCATTTTCATCACCGATGCCTATCCGATCAGCATCACCATCGGTAATTAACAGCACAGCAGAGTGAGTATCAACAGTAGTCTGAAGTCCAACATTGATATTTGGTGGTATGGGTTCAGGCCTTTTCATCTCTGGGTAAATTGGATTTCGCTGGTTATGGATTTCAAGGATTGTTGTCGTTCCGCCATCTAATAACCTGGTAAACCAACCAGCACCATTGCCCCACATACAATCTACTGCTACCTTAAGACCAGCTTGTTTGATCGGGTTTACATCGATTAACTTATTAATATGTTGGATATATGCTGGCGCAGGGTCAAAAAGCACAATATTACCGGAATTTGTACCATCAATAAAAGGTAATTCCTTTACCTGTGCAGCATCATCTGGAATGCAATTTTCGATTTCCAGTAATCCATCCGGATCAATTGCTCCACCAAATTCGTTCCTAACTTTAAAACCATTATCCGTGGGTGGATTATGAGAAGCTGTAATGTTTATCGCACCAACTGCCTTTAGATTAACAACTGAAAATGAAATTACGGGAGTAGGTGTGGCTGTATCAGTTAGAAATACTTTAAACCCATTACCATATAATACTGTTGCAACCGTGCTGGCAAAATTTTCTGAATAGAAACCTCTTATCATACCCAACCACAATAGCTTTCCCCTTCTTTCCATGGTTGAGTAAGTATGATGCATAACCTTGGGCACATCGTTTTACATTGGCAAATGTATAATCATCAGCTATGACAGCTCTCCACCCATCTGTGCCAAATTTTATTTTTGAATTCATAATTCCTCCGCTATAAAGTTCTATTATCCTAATTATAACAACGTTACTAGATGGTGCCAGATATTCGTGAAGTATAATCATCAAATATTATCCTAAGGTGTTAAATGAATAACGTTTATTTAGATTTTGCAGCTACAACTCCTATAGATCCAGAAGTATTGGAATTGATGCTCCCTTACTTTACAGAACAATTTGGAAACCCTTCCTCGATCCATCAGCACGGCCAAAAAGCTGAGGCTGCAGTGGAGGAATCGCGCGGTATGATTTCAGACCTAATGTCATGTGATCCTTCAGAGATCATTTTTACATCCGGGGGTTCAGAATCAGATAATTTAGCTCTGAGGGGAACGGCTTTAATACGAAGACGGGAAATGGGAGCAAACAGGATTGTTATTTCACCTATTGAACATGATGCCATACAAAAAACAGCTAAACAGCTGAGAGACCTCTATAATTTTCAATTGGATTACATTCCAGTAGATGGCGATGGTATGGTAATAATGAGCGAGTTCAAAAAAATGGTCGGTTATGATGTTGCCATTGCATCTGTGATCTATGGGAATAATGAAATTGGAACGATAAACCCCATCGATGATATTGGGCAGATCTGCTCATCATACGGCATTCCATTCCACACTGACGCTGTGCAAGCAATGGGTTATCTTGACATAAGAGCTAACGAGAATATCAAGTTATTATCTGCTGGTGCTCATAAATTCTATGGGCCAAAGGGTGTCGGGTTTCTTTATAAAAATAAATCAAATAGAATAATTACTACCCAGACTGGAGGTGCACAAGAAAGAAGCCTCAGAGCGGGAACTCATAATGTACCGTACATAGTGGGAATGGCTAAAGCATTACAAATAACACGAACACACCAGGCAGAGTTTTTGAATCATTACATGCTTCTTCGTAATTTGCTAATCTCCGGCATAACAAATAACATCCCGACAGCCATCCTAACGGGGAGCAAGGAAGACAGACTGTGTAACCATGCAAGTTTTGTCTTCAGCGGGGTGGACGGAAATGAATTAGTAATGGTACTGGATCTAGAAGGATTCTCTTGTTCATCCGGATCTGCATGCAAAACAGGAAATCCTGAGCCATCAGATGTTCTATTGGCAACAGGTATGGATCCGGCTCTTGCTAAAGGTTCATTGAGATTAACTGTAGGAAGAACCACAACGGTAGAACAGGTAAATCGGCTTATCAATATCCTTCCTGGAATAATTTCTCGATTAACAAAGTAGATAAAGCGAATAATGAAGAAACAAAAAGTTGTGGTAGGAATGAGTGGAGGAGTTGACAGTTCTTTCACTGCTGCGATTTTAAAGCAGGAAGGTTATGATGTTGTGGGGGTTATGCTCAACCTATGGACAGAACCTACTCAAAAGGATGATAACCGCTGCTGCTCCTTGGATTCACAGTATCAGGCCAGGAGAGTGGCCGCACAATTGGATATTCCTTTTTACATCATAGATGCAAAAGATGAGTTTCATAACATCGTGGTTGAGCACTTTATTAATGAATATATAAAAGGAAATACACCAAATCCATGTGTGAACTGTAATGCAAATTTGCGTTGGAAGTTGCTTCTGGAAACGGCTAATAAATTTGGAATAGGAACCATTGCTACCGGCCATTATGCGCGAATTATCGAAGTGGAAGGTAAACCTGGTGAGATCCAGCTATTAAAAGGATTGGATACCGACAAGGACCAATCTTATGTCCTATCCATGGTAAGTAAAAAAAACCTACAAAATACATTGTTGCCATTAGGAGAGTACACAAAAAATCAAGTTCGGATTAAAAAGCAAAGAGCTTGGATTATCAAGTGCAGATCGACCGGATAGTCAGGATTTATGTTTTTTAGGAAAAATGGATTATCGGGAGTTCCTAACGAAATATGCAAGCGAAAGTATTCTCCCAGGGGATATTGTTGACGAAGAAGGTAATATCTTAGGGAAGCATGAAGGGTTACCTTTTTATACCATCGGACAAAAGAAAAAATTGCGCATAGCCAATAACCCTCAATATTTTGTAATTTCAAAAAATATTTCCTCTAATACACTAATAGTCCGAAACAAAAATTCATCCAATCCTATAAATTTTATTGTAAAAAATATGAATTGGTTATCACCGAAACAATATGAAAATATATTTCAATGCATGGTGAAAATCCGTTATAGATCCCAAGAAATACCCGCAACTGTAAATATTGGATCCTCTGATACTGTATCAGTAATGGTAAATTACCCTCATTGCTGCAGAAATCACTCCCGGCCAAATTGCAGCTTTCTATACTGATGAACTTTGCATGGGTGGAGGGATTATTGTATAATACGATGAAATGACACTTCCTGCTTTTTTGTTCGGATTCCTTGTTTCGATCATGTTTGGTGCTGTTTTTCATCTATGGAAGAATGGCGGGTTGAGTCAATTGTTGTTATATGAAATATTAAGTGGATTTGGTTTTTGGAGCGGACATACTCTTTCAAGCATGATAGGGTGGGATTTCTGGAAATTAGGTCCTCTCCACCTTGGATTTGCAATCGGTGGAACAATCTTGTTTTTAGGTGTTGGTTACTGGTTGTCAATTGGAAGAAAAACCCTTAAGGAAAAAAAATAGCCCTCAAAAGAGGGCTATAAATTTGAAAATCCTTTATCTTATTGAATTAGTACAACTTCAGTCGCCTGTAATCCTTTTGGCCCTTTTTCGACCGAGAATTCCACTGGCTGGCCTTCTTCGAGATTTTTGAAACCATCTCCCTGAATAGCTGAATAGTGGACGAATACGTCAGGTTCACCAGCACGTTGGATAAATCCAAACCCTTTGCTTGTATTGAACCATTTTACAGTTCCTTGAACTCTCTCACTCATCTCTCACTCCTTATTGATTGATCCTTTTGTAGCCTTGTGCTGCTTGTCAATTATTTCCATGACATTATGAAAACAAAAATGACCTGAACGTGTTCTTTAGTTCAGATCGAATTATTTTCTGTCACTGCAAACACAAATGCCATATACGTTGAGAATATTATACAACTACAATCACTTGGATGTCAATAAGTATTAATTTTGGATTAAAATATATCGGTTTTACAAAATCCGCATGATTATATGCAGGATTTCTTAATACTCTTCTTCATCATCCATCCAGGTATCTTCATCCTGGTCGTCTTCAAGATCCAGTTCATCCCATTCTTCCAGTTCTTCCTCTTCATCCCAGTCATCTTCAGCAGCTGCTTCAGCATTCGGGGAATAAGTTGCACAACCAGAATTTGGGTCAATTTCTACAGCAGCAGCTGTACAAAAACCCTCATCAAGAAATACGCAATCTAGGTAGTGGCAGCGAATTCGTGGCATATGAATACTCCTATGTCTTACTTAAGATTTATTTCTTTGACCATCATAATGGTCGAAATAATGAATAAACATGTTGTAGTTACTGCAGACAACAAACAGTATGGACAATATGCATGTAATATACCAAATTGTATATAAGTCAGATAACTCGAAAACAATAATCCAATTAGAGTGATTCCAAATAATAGAAATGGAATGCTAGTAGCAAACATTATTCTGGAGCCCCTTGAAACCATCAGAATAAAAATCAATAAATATGCCAACAGCCCAAAATATGCGACGGGTATATTGTATATTTCAGAATATGTGCTGGAATTCACTAATGCACAATTTCCTATTCCAGCGATACATTTTTCCTCACTGTTGCTAATTTTTATCCAGGAAAGATAACCCGAATCAATAATTCCTATTAGAGATAAAAGAATTCCCCACGTTTTAATAGATCGCATTTGGAAGATTATCCTATCCTTATTAATCAAGATGCGATTTTACATTAGTTGATAATTTTCGTAAAGGTATGAATATATAAGCATATCCAGGTAATATTTAATAAATTTGACAAATATCCGCCAAATGTCATCCGGGTCTCAATCGATGTACTTCCATTACATTCTGTAGACTCTCAATCCTGATAAGTATTCGACTTAGCTGAACAAGATCTCCAATTTCCAATACCAGCTTGATGACTGTTAGATTATGATTAAACTTTAAGGCTGATGTCAATCAGGTTAACTGATTTATTATTGAGAACACTCGAAATATCTCCGAGTAATCCCTGTCTGTCATAGGCCTTTACTTCTACAGCAACTGGAAAAGTATTCTTGATTTCTCCCCATGAAACCTTAACGATCCTCTCCTGATCCCCCCTAAGTCGAAGGATATTTGGGCAATCCTGTCTATGGATCGTCGCTCCACGGCCTCTGGTAATATAACCAATAATTTCATCCCCAGGAACGGGGTTGCAGCATCGTGCAATACTGGTGAGCATACCCTTCAATCCGAGGACAGTAATACCATCCGGATTTGGTTTTGTATCTGTTGCCGGACCTGGTGTCAGAATATCTTGATCATTTTCCTTGGATACATCTGATATCTTTGCAATTAACCTTCCCAGGGAAAGATCACCACAACCAATCGCTTCGTAGAAGTCATCCAGGTCTTTATACTCATACTCTGATGCATAACTATGCAGATCTATACTTTCAATCCCTAACCTTCGTAGCTCCCGATCCAGTTGTATTTTTCCCTGGGATACATTTTGATCCCAATCCTGCTTTTTAAACCACTGTTTGATCTTTGCACGACCACGCTGCGTATTTACCAAACCGAGGTTCGAATTCAACCAATCCCGGGAAGGGCCACCTTGTTTTGCAGTAAGCACCTCCACCTGATCACCCGTTTTTAGCTTGTAATCGAGGGTAACCAATTTTCCATTGATTTTTGCTCCCCGGCACCTATGACCAATTTCAGTGTGGACATGATAGGCAAAATCGATCGGCGTTGATCCACTGGGGAGGTCGATTATGTCTCCTCTGGGTGTAAAAATATATACCCTATCCTGGAAGACATCAGTTTTCATGACGTCAACAAATTCTTGGGCATCATCAACATCTTTTCGCCAATCCATCAGGCGTCGGAGCCAATTTACACGTTGCTCAAACTCGTCATCCCGTTTACGGCCTTCTTTATATCGCCAATGGGCAGCAATTCCGTATTCAGCACTCTGGTGCATTTCAGATGTACGGATCTGGACTTCCAAGGGTTTGCCGTCATCATAGATCACCGCAGTATGCAGAGATTGGTAAAAATTATCCTTCGGGGCAGCTATATAATCGTCAAATTCATGTGGAATGGGGCGCCAATGGGTATGTATTACTCCCAAAGCGGCATAACATGAAGGTATATCAGCGACAATCAATCTGACAGCCCTGAGATCGAGGACCATTTCGAATGATTTACCTTTTTCCATCATTTTTTTATAGATTGAATATATATGCTTTGGTCGGCCGGTTATTTCAACTTTTATTCCGGCTTGTTCAAGTAATTGATGCAGTTTTGCTATCGTTTTTTCAATTTGCTCTTCCCGATCCACCCTTCTTTCAGCTAATTGTTCTGCGATTTCCTTGTACTTTTCCGGATATGTATATCGAAAACCAAGATCTTCCAGTTCCCATTTCATTTGCCAAATACCAAGGCGATTTGCCAAGTGGAGCAAAAATATCCAGTGTTTCTTTTGCAATTCGTTTACGCTTATGCTCAGGCATATATCCAAGCGTACGCATATTATGCAGGCGATCGGCTAGTTTGATTAACACAACCCGAATATCATCTCCCATTGCGAGAAACGTTTTTCGTAATGTTTCCGATGCCAGGTCGCGTTTACGCGATCTTTGAGATTGGGTTTTCTTTTCTTCCTCTTCAATTTCATCAATGACTCTGGATTATCATCCAGCGATTCTTCCAGATGTTGATCACCTCTGGATACCCGGGGTAAATTGGTCAGTTTAGTAACCCCATCAACCAATTTTGCAATGTCATCACCAAATTCTTTTTTCAAATCAGACAATGAGATCTCAGTGTCTTCAACAGTGTCGTGCAGAATTCCAGCAATGACTACTTCCGGAGGAACTTTCATTTCCACCAAAATGGCAGCTACAGCCAAACAATGTGATATATAAGGTTCTCCGGATACCCTTTTTTGGTTTTCGTGTGCTTTTTCAGCTATTTGATAGGCGCGGGTTAACATCTCACGATCTACGAGATTGTAATATTCCGGCAACGATTTTAATAAGGTTTCAAACTTCAATGGTGTCTCCAATTGCTTTGAAAATACTAATAAAAGATATTAATGGAATATTATAACAACTTCAAAAGTAAAAAATCCAATATTACGATTATTACTGTTGATTAAACAATTTTGAAAGTTGTTCCAAATTAAGAGTTAAGGCAGAGGGAACAACCATATCTGCGGCAGAGAAATCTAAATGCTCAGTCAATTTTGAAGGAATTGCAATAGTAAACAGACAAGCCTTCTTTGCTGCTTCAACTCCAATAGGTGAATTCTCAATAGCTACCACATACTTTTGATCAAGTCCTAGTTTTCTTAATGCCAGCATGTACAGATCTGGCTCTGGTTTTGTGCGTTTCACATCATCTTTTGTTGCATAACAGTCTATGTAATCATGTATTCCTAAAGATATGGAATATTTTTTTACCCAACTGATTGGAGAACTGGAAGCTATAGCTGAATTTAATGTGTTTTTTTCGTGCAGCTTTTATTAATTCAAATATGCCAGGTAATATTTTTTCTTTTTGTATTAATTCTTCGACTAATTTGTTGTACACGTCAACGATTTCCATATCATTTATTGCTGAGCGGCTTATTGAATGCAAGTAGACTAAAGGGTCAAAATATAATTCAGCTGTCCCTATAGAAGATTGCCATAAATTTAATGGTAGTGAACATTCATATCTAGCAAAAATATTTTGCCAGGTCTGATAAGCCGGCGTTTCTGTATCTAATATTAATCCATCAAAATCAAAAATTAATCCTTTAAGCATAGTTAATAATCTTTAAAAACGGTACTGGGAAGTTCAAATTTTATTGCCATTTGATTTAATTCAACTGCTAAATTACTAGAAATTGTTATTCCGTCACGATACGACTTAATATGATTCTTCAGCTTCTTTTTCCCCGGCTGTATATATCCTTTCATGACCATAAGCACGTTTCGAGTTCCTTAATGCCCTTAAGATATCTCCGGTTGTCTTCTTGAATTCGTCAGCTGAGGTAAAAGCATCAATAGCAATTGCTTGAAAGAAATGACCAATTCCAAATGGCTGCTTCTTACCATTTTCCGAAAAACCCGTCAGACCAGTCGAGAAAATTACCATTTTGAAGACTTGCAGAGAGGATTTCGACAATGGTTGCCAGACCCGTATCCTTTATATCCACCAAATTCTTCACCTTGTCCGCCAAGTGGCAGGAGCGAATTAATATCGATTGTTTAATCCGGATAATATTTCATGAGGATTTACTAGCTGGAGCACCATTTTGATCTAAAACATATCCTTCTGGTAACAAAGTATCTTTTCTCGCATGGATCTCCACCTTGCCGCGCTGAATAATTGTCGTTGCTCCATCATATAAAAATGGCTCATCTTCATCTGTCGGTGCTCCAAATGCGATCGGGTTGGTGCCCAGCAATGGTTGGACCCCAAATGTGGGTGCCATCGATGGGCGAGTATTCGTTACACAAATTCCGATCATATCTTCTTTTACAGCCATCAATGGATAATAGCCGGCGATACCAAAGTGTGTTGAATTTCGAACCGCAACAGTGCCTGTTCCCACTTCTTTTGCTTTTTTGATTGCCAAAGACATGGCTTTTGTGGAAATAACAGCTCCCATACCATCGTGACCATCGATTAATGCAGTGGATGGAGTTTCCTTTTCTATGGTGAGATTGGTGACTGGCTTTTGTCTCCCGTCCAATATTCTGTCAATATACATTTTCAACCGGCTCATGCCATGCGATTCTATTCCCCGAATATCTGATGTGATGAGAACATCAGCACAAATATCTGCATCATCGTGCGGCACACCGACAGCAATAAAAACATCAACAGCAAAACTACGTAATAACTGGACTGGTACGGTTATATGCTTATCCATTGGATCCTTAATTATTTTAATAGTTCAATTTGAGAGAATGCTCTATATGGGGTAAGTTGTTTGAGGATATCCTCATCGTCATTTGTGATGGAGTTCGAAACCATCCGGGTAATAAGCTCTCCAACGCTCGGGCCAAGCATAAATCCCTGCCCACACATCCCAGCAGCGATCAAATAGCCTGGATTAATTTCTGACCATCCAAGTAAAGGAAACCCGTCCGGCGTCATTGGGTATAATCCCCGCCAGGTTCTTCTCACCCGAATATTCTTTAGCCTGGGCATTAATTCAACAATTCTTCGGGCAACCATAGGGAGAAAATCACTGGTTTCCTGAATATTGTCTCCCCAAATACTTGGATTAGGTGTAATACAAAATATGATCTGTCCGGTACTGTGCTGATAAAAGTAATAGTTAGCCGACCCGGGAGAAGGCCTGATATCAACGATCATTGGATTTAGAAACTGTGCAACCGGTTCAGTAATGGCAGACTCATGTGAATCTGGTGTAACCGGAATATCTTCATTGAACAGGCGGGAAACTGATCGTGCCCAGGCACCAGCAGCATTAACAATCACAGGGGCAAAATACTTCCCCTGGGAAGTACGTATTCCAATAACCTTTCCTGATTCAGATGATTACCGAAATCACTTTTTCATTGAATTTGAATTCTGCCCCTTTTTGAAGTGATTGTACATAAAATGAATGTATGGCCAGTAAAGGTGAAGCATTTCCATCATCAGGGCTGAATGTACCGCCTATCAATCCTACCGGGTTAAAATCAGGAACCAACTCCAGAATCTGCTTGTTATCCAACCAGGATATATTCAGTTTATAGTCCTTCTGAACTGAAAGCAGGTCTTTCAGGATTTTTTCTTCCCTCTCCCTGTATGCTACAAAACAATATCCTCCCTGTGACCATTCTATATCGTCACCAGTGGTATCCTTCCATTTCGAGAAGATATCGATGCTTCTCAGTCCTAATCTTATCTTTACTGGATCAGAATGGGTTGCCCTGACACCTCCAATTGCTTTTTTATTTGACCCTGACCTACACTAGCCTCAGAATCCACTACAAGCACTTTTAAGCCGTTACATGCCAAATAATAAGCCGATGGTACGCCAATTGAGCCAGCACCAATAATAATGACATCATATGAATTGCTGGAGTAGGGAAGGTTACTCATTTCTCCCCCCTATCTTTATTGTGACTATTTGCAAAAACACCAAGGGGTACTTCTATAAATATTGGTCGTTTGGTTTGGTCTTTTACTTTCGATGGATCGATTCCTTCATCCGAGAATAATCGGTAGATCAATGAATGGCATGTTTTTGAACCGCACGCTCCCATCATCGCCCTTGTTACTGTCTTGATTTCATTCAGATCGCGATAACCATTCCTGATCAATGCTCTGATCTCACCGGCAGTTACACGCTCACACCTGCAAATAATTGTGTCATCTTCGATATGCTGAACGTAATGGTCCATCGGACGAGACACTTCAACCTCCTGAACCCTTATTCCAGCAATTTGCCTGGCAATCCTGGCTGGCGCTTTTACCCGTACAAGAATGGTTCTGTCGTTTCCGGAGATTGCGGTAACATCCTGTATTTCTACCATTCCAAGCTCATTACCAGAAGTATCCATTACTTGAATGTTGTCCTGTTTCTGGAGCATTCCATATTGAAACTCATACGGAATTGTTACCACTGGCATATCCTTGTCATCGCGATAATCAACCAGAGTAATTGCCAATCCTGGACATACTGTTACACATTTTTCGCATACTCCGCAGCAATAACTATCGCCTAAGAATTTTGGGATGTTTCGAATGTCAGTCTTGTCAATATAAATTAATCCTTGAGGGCATATAGAAGCACAAGGATTGCATGGAATTTCCTGTGAACAATGGATCACCGGTGAAACACCCTCGTTGGTTTCTGGTAATTCTTCCTCGTTGCTCGTCCCCGGTTTTGATTTCAATACCTCGGCAGTGTTATACCAGTCTTTTGGAATTGGTCCAGTTGAATAACCCAGTAAACTGGCCATTTCCAAGCCTTTGATCTTTCCGGAGAAAATTGCTGCAGATGCTTCTGCTATTTCTTCAGCATCTCCTGCAGCAACCACAGGTAATCCAAATTCTTTCGCTTTTAAGTAAAATTCGTTGACTGAATCAAGGCCAACTGCCATCAGAATGGCATCACACGCAAAGGATTTTTCAGTTCCCTTGATTACATTAAATTGTTGATCAACCTCTGCAATTGTGACGGACTCTACCTGTTTCGCCCCATTTGCGCTGATCACAGTATGAGATGTATAGATTGGTACACCCATCCTGGTGAGCTTATCCCGGTGAACTTTATACCCACCACACTCCGGCAATGGCTTCAACAAGACCCACAACTGAAATATTTGCCTGTAAAGCATGATAACCAGTGATTAACCGACATTTCCGCCACCCACAATAAACAATTTTTCCGCTGGACGGACTAAATCTCGATTGAGTAATGTTTGGAAAGCACCTGCCCCAAATACACCGGGCAGAGAATTCCCTTTGAATGCGAGTGACTTTTCTCTTGCTCCAGTTGCAACAAGTAGAATCTCCGGTTCAATCAGGGTATATTCCTTATTATTCCTGAGAATTCCGACTTTTTTATCATTAAATACAGCGAGGACAGTGCTATTTAGCCAGATACTAACGGAAGGGAATTTGCGAACTTCAGCCTCAAGGATACTTGCAATATCAATTCCCCTCGTACCCGCATATACTGCATTTATTGATCCGAAAAATCGATGGGTTTGAAGGACTAGTTTTCCACCAAGTCGATGTTTATCATCAACAAGAATGGTTGGTATTCCCAGTTTCCCAAGTTCAATGGCCGCAGATAATCCTGCGGGGCCGCCCCCCATAATAAGTGCTGGAATTCTGATTTCTGTAATAGGGGAGGTGGCTACTTCGATACTATCTTTTGGGAGTTCCGGTAGACCATTAATTGGTTTCAACCTTATATTTTCGGATCACTTTTTCCATGCAAGCTTTTACAGGAAAATCATTTGCCAGGACCATGCATTGCGAGCATTGACCATTCGCGCAAAAAATCCCTAATGGTGCCCCATCTTTTTTATGAGATCCAAAAGTGTGGATCCCATGAGCAAATAAGGCGGCTGCGATCGTTTCTCCCTCGAATGCTTCCATTCTTTCATCCTCCCAAAATATTGATATCTTTCTTTTTTCAGGAATTTGAAGAATTGGGTGGGAAGTTACTCTATAATTGACCATACCTATCCTTATAAACCGAATGCGTAATAATGATAAGAAGTTCCTAATCATACCATGCAGATACTCCATTTAATCCATTACAATATCTAAAATTATCTAAATACGATATGATTATGTCCTTGTTATTGTTGGAGGAAATATGAAGAAAATAGCTGTCTTAACCAGTGGAGGTGACGCTCCTGGTATGAATGCTGCCATCCGGGCTGTTGTACGTTGCTCGATCAATAATGGGTGGGAAGTTATGGGTGTCAGGGGTGGTTTTGCTGGTTTGGTGGATAATCAATTTGTCAATTTAGGTACCCGGGATGTAGGTGGAATAATTCAGCGAGGTGGAACCATTCTCGGCAGTGCCAGGTGTCTCGAGTTCAAAACACCTGAAGGTCAGAGGGAAGGCATACGTAACCTGAATTTGAACGCAATTGACTCATTGGTCGTCATTGGTGGAAATGGATCTCAAAGTGGAAGCCATGCCATAAGTAAATTTGGTTTCCAGGTTGTTGGCGTAGCATCCACAATTGATAATGATCTCTATGGTTCTGATATTACTATTGGGGTTGATACAGCATTAAATATTGCTCTCGAAGCAATTGATCGACTGAAAACAACTGCTTCCTCCCATCAACGTGCTTTTCTTATCGAAGTAATGGGCAGGAATTGTGGATATTTGGCATTAATGGCTGGGATCGCTGGAGGCGCTGAATTGATCATCGTTCCTGAAGTGGAAATTGATCCTGAAATGATAGCCCAGAAACTGTCATCCTCTTATGAAAAAGGTAAACCGCATGCAATAGTAGTGGTAGCTGAAGGAGCGAAGTATAACGCAGAGGCATTAGTCGCATATTTTAAGGAGCACAAAGAAAGGCTGGGTTTCGACCTGAGAGCTACAATTCTGGGTCATGTCCAACGGGGTGGCTCGCCTGGTGCTTTCGATAGGATACTTGCAACCAGGCTTGGAGCAGCTGCAGTTGATTGCATAAAAAACAACGAATTTGGAGTGTTAGTAGGTCAGTTGAATGGCATTATAAAGACAACATCTTTAAGTGAAGTTGCCAATCGTAAGAAAGAATTGGATTTTAAACTGTTGGATTTGGCAAAAATTTTGGATTAATTATGTGAGGATTTACTTCTTAGGAATGATTCAATAAAAGGATCGATTTCTCCTTCCAGAACAGCTTGGGCATTTCCAATTTCAAAATCGGTCCTATGGTCTTTTACCAGTTGATAAGGATGCAAGACATAGGATCGAATTTGGCTTCCCCATTCGGTCTTCACATAATCGCCCCTTAATTCTGCAAGGTGTTTTTCATCTTCCGCTTGTTTAATTTCCAGCAGCCGTGCTTTTAGTACCCTCATTGCATTTGCTCGATTTTGAAGCTGTGAGCGTTCATTTTGACAGATAACGACTAATCCAGAAGGTAAATGGGTTATGCGTATAGCTGTAGCATTCTTTTGAACATTTTGGCCACCTGCTCCAGATGACTTGAAAATATCAATCTTCAGCTCATCAGGATTAATAATAATCTCATCATCGCCGCTCACATCTGCAGGGAGAATTTCAACAGATGCGAATGATGTATGCCGGCGGTGGGCAGCATCGAAAGGTGAGAGGCGTACAAGCCGATGTACACCTTTCTCTGAGCGCATATATCCATACGCAAAAGTTCCTTCCACAGCTATTGTGACAGTCTTAATTCCAGCTTCTTCCCCTTCTGCTTGATCAATGATCTCCGACTTAAATCCCCTTTTTTCAATCCAGCGTAAATACATACGCATCAACATGGAAGCCCAATCTTGTGCTTCAGTACCTCCCGCACCGGACTGGATCATCAGCAGGGCATTACCCTGGTCGTATGGTCCCGATAAGAGTGCTGTGATTTCTTTTTCAGACAGTAATTTTTCGACTTCTCCAAGTTCAGATTCTAATTCTGGTCTCAGAGCTTCGTCTTCCAGTTCTGCCAGCTCATAAATATCTTTGAAACGTTTTTGAATTTGTTTCCAGCCATCGATCAAAGAAGATTGATCGCTAATTTTTTTCATTAAGGACAATGCATATTCACGATCATCCCATAGGCTTTGTGATTCAGCTTTTACCTTTAGCTTAATTAGTTCTTTTTCCTTTTCGGCCAGGTCAAAGATGCTCCATAATACTCAGGATTGTATCCAGACCTATTTGTGCACGATTAATGATGTCTTGCATTGTAAGACCTTTCCAAAATTAATTTGTAAGAATGCCATCAACAAATTTTACTTTATCAAATGGTTCGAAGTCATCAGGTTTTTCTCCAAGTCCTGTAAAAAGAATGGGTAAACCCAACTGTTCTTGTATCGCAAATACCATTCCGCCTTTTGCTGAGGAATTGAATTTGGCTAAAATGATCCCATCAACGTTTACTGCCTGTTGGAAGACCTTTGCCTGTTGAAAAGCATTTTGTCCCGTGGTTGCATCCAACACCAACCAGACAAATTGTGGAGAACCTGGCAGCGCCTTATCACAGACACGATATACCTTTTTAAGTTCTTCCATCAAATTATAACGGGTGTGTAATCTGCCAGCAGTGTCTATGAAGATGATGTCGACTGACTTTGCTTTTGCAGCTGAAATGGCATCAAAAGTTACAGCTCCAGGATCAGCATCCTCTTGCCCCGCAATTACCGGGATATCCAGGCGGGTTCCCCATTCTTTTATTTGTTCTACTGCTGCAGCCCGAAATGTATCTGCCGCCCCGAACATAACCGAATAACCAAGTTTTTTATATAACATGCCAAGTTTTGCTATGCTGGTAGTTTTCCCGGACCCATTTACACCTACAATTAATACCACCACCGGTTTACTGGATGGAATAATTACTTCATTTGCCACTATTCTCGAGACCAACTCTTCAGTCAGAATATTTTGATATTCCGTGGATTTGATCACTCCGGCAGAATCTATCTTTTTACGTAGAGACACAATAATTTCCTGGGTGACCTTATTTCCCAAATCTGACTGCAAGAGTAATGCTTCCAACTCATCCCAGGTGTCTTCTGATATTTCACTTCCACCAAATAACGAGGCGATACGCCCGAAAGTCTGTTTTTTGGTTTTGGATAAACTTAATTTCCATTTATTTAAGAAATCTGCCATGGTATCCTGTCACTTAATTTGTTGAGGTGGCCAATTGACCACAACCAGCGTGTATATCGATTCCCCGCCGAAGCCTGATGGTGCAGGGAATTCCTTCCTGTTCCAATGTGTCTTTAAATTTCTCGGCTGTATCTTTGGATGACCCTTTTCCGGAATATTTATTGGTCGGATTTAATTGGATGAGATTCACATGACATAATAATGACCGTAATTTATTGGCTAATCTTCTGGCCATATCCACTGAATCATTCGTCCCATCTATTAATGCCCATTCAAATGATACTCTTCGATTAGTTTGGTTGATATAGTATGCACATGCCTTTAGGAGGTCATTTACCGGGTATTTTTTATTCACTGGCATCATATTTGATCTGACTTCATCATCTATGGAATGCAGGCTGACAGCCAGGTTGACCTGGCGTTTCTCATCAGCAAATCGCATTATCTGGGGAATGATCCCAACCGTTGAAATTGTCAGTCGCCTGGCTCCCATGTTATACCCATCCACATCTCCAAGCAGATCTACTGCTTTTATGGTCGCTTCATAGTTATGAAATGGTTCACCCATACCCATAAACACAATATTTGTTACTTTTTCATTTATTAATTTTAACTGCCTGCTAAAATGCAATACTTGTTCAACAATTTCACCAGGAGACAAGCTTCTAAAGAAACCCATTTGTCCGGTCGCACAAAAGACACACCCCATTGCACATCCGCTTTGGGTGGAAATACATAAGGTGTTGCGTTCGTTATATTTCATAAGTACAGTTTCTATTTTCTTATTGTCATTGGTTTCAAACAATACTTTCGTTGTCTGTTTATCACTGGAATGTACTTCCACAAGGGGGGTTAATGAATTGTAGGCAAATTGATCGTTTAATTTTTGGCGGAATGCAATAGAAAGATTGGAAATTGAAACAAAGTCCGCAGCCTGTGAATGGTAAATTCCTTCCCAGACCTGTTTAGCTCGATATTTTGCTTCTCCCATTGAAAGCAATTTATCTTCAAGTTGATGAAGATTAATATCTGTAATTAATGGCTTTTCGATAGGATTATTCATAATCCAACAATTTCAGCCAGGTCATTATATATAAAATCGGGTTCGGGTCTCCATTGTTGTGCCATAGCCAATGTAGTGACACCTGATAGGACCACAGCTGTCAGGCAGCCATAGTTCTGACCGGCTGCAATATCTGTGTCCAACCTGTCACCGACCTGCAATACCTGTTCCCTGGTGATACCCTGCAGGCGGGATAAAGCCAGATCCATCATAATCCTGCCTGGTTTTCCAACATACAATGGTTCTTTTTCAGAGGCAGCAGCCACCGAGGCGATGATTGACCCGGCTCCCGGTTCCAACCCTCGCGGGGTGGGAAATGTCTTATCCGGATTTGTTCCAATGAATTCTGCACCTTCCCGAATTAATTTACTGGCAATTCTTATTTTATTATATGAAATATCACGATCTACTCCGACAACAACAGCGGCAGCATAATTTTCATCCAATGAAAAGCCTGCATCTGTAACCATTGATTTTAACCCATCCGATCCAACTACATACACTTTCGATTCCGGATGGGATACGTTTTTCTAAGGTAAAAAATAACTGCCTGTCCTGAAGTCACAATTTGATCTTCTGAAAGTGTTACACCCATTATGTTTTATCTTTTGAAGATATTGACCCACGGTGCTGGTGGCATTATTAGTAGCCAGGATCACATGAACATTTTCATCTGTAAATCGCTGAAATATGATGGGTAAATTACCGATCGGTTCAGAATCCTTCCACAAAACACCATCCATGTCTAAAATAACTGCTTTGATGCCATGTTTCTTAAAATCAATCATTCCAAGCGCTCCGAAGGTTATTCTATAATACGCAGCCGGATAGATATATCTATCCGGCTGTGAAATCAAACGAAACAACAAATCTATTGTTCAGTTTTATTTTTTAATACTTCATCAACCAAACCATATTCAACAGCTTGTTTTGCATCCATGAAGAAATCACGTTCAGTGTCATGCTCGATCGATTCTAACGTCCGGCCAGTGCTTTCAGCCAGGATTTCATTTAGTCGAGCGCGTAATCTCAATATCTCTTTGGCATGGATCTCTATATCAGAAGCCTGGCCTTGAGCCCCGCCTAATGGTTGGTGCATGTGGATGGTGGCATGGGGTAGGGCGTATCGCTGACCCTTTGTTCCTGCTGCGAGAATGACCGTTCCAAAGGATGCTGAGAAACCAATCGCATAAGTGCTGATCGGGTTGGAGATCATTTTCATCGTGTCATAGATCGCCAGTCCAGAATAAATCTGGCCACCCGGTGAGTTGATGTACATATGGATGGTCTTTTCAGGATCTTCACGATTGAGGAACAATAGTTGGGCTACAATAACATTGGCTACCTGGTCATCAATCGGAGTTCCCAGAAAGATGATCCTTTCCTTGAGCAACAAGGAATAGATATCATACGCCCGTTCTCCACGGCCGGATGATTCGATGACCATCGGTACAACATCTTGGAAATTTGGTAAAGACATAAATCAACCTTCCTTCGAGTCGACTGCTTTCTTGCTCTTTTTGGCTTTTGGTTTTGCCTTGGCAGCATCAGTAGCCGGCTCAACAATAGAACCTTCTTCAGCCTTCGGTAAATCAGCTTCACCTGTGGCTATTTTTTTCAATGATTCAAATACCCTGCGATTCATAGCCCGGGATGCCGCTTCCATGGCTATTGCATCGATCAACTTCTTTTTGGGCATCTTTTTCTGGAGTTTCTCAAAATCAGGGGTCCCGACCATCTCATTTAATGTCTCGGTATAACTTTTTTGCATATCTTCATCAGTTAAGACGATATTTTCCGCTTTAGATAATTCATTCAGAATTAATGATCTCTCCAGGCGTTCGGTTGCAGATGGTACAACTTCTTTCTCAACAAATTCCTCCCGGGTAAGCTGACGGATCTTTAGGTAAGATTCCAGGTCCATCTTCTGGTGAGAAAGGTCGTGTTCAATGCTTTTCGTAACTTCTGCTTTTTCATCTTCCAGGAATTGAGGTGGATATTTAATCGTCGCACCAGTTTTAATTTTATCGATGATCTGCTTATAATACTGATAATCGTAATCAGCCAGGTTATTTGCTTCGAGTTGTTTTGTGATCTCAGCCTTGAAATCATCAACGCTTTTAAATTCGCCAAAATTCTTAATGAATTCTTCGTTTACTTCCGGTAAAACTACTTTTTTGACAGCATCCAGTTTGACATGATAGCGAAATTTCTTACCTTTTTGATCAAGTCTGGAGTAATCCTCAGGATAAGTAAATTCCAGATCTTTCTCATCGAGTGCTTTTGCTTTCAGAAAATTTCGGGAAAAACCGTTGAATGGATATTCCGCTTCTCGTTCTTCATCCTTTTTCAAGATGCGTACCTGTAGCGGTCGATCTTCGAATACCATTTCTTCGCCGTTTTCGGTGACGTTATAGGCAGAATATGTAATGCTTAAGTACATCTTCTTCCTTTGCAGGGCGGTCAACTGGTTCAATGGTTGAATAAGAGCTGCGGAACTTCTCGATAGCTTCTTTAACTTCTTCAGGAGATACCCCCGGGTAAGCATATGGAACCCGAACAGACTTGTAATCACCAAGAGCGACTGCTGGTTTTAATGGAACGATAAAAGAGAATTTGGGAGGATTCGTGCTGATAATCTCATCCAGTGATCCGATTGCTGCTGGTTCTATGTTTTGTTCTTTAAGGGCTTCTGGGTAAACTTCATCAACAAGTAATTCAATTGCTTCCTGCTGTACCCGTTCTTCGCCTACAACTCTCAATACAATATCATAAGGGGCTTTACCAGGCCTAAACCCGGGGAATTTATTCTGTTCAGAAATTTGGCGGGCTGCTTTGTGCATTTTGCGTTCGAGCATTTCAGGCTCTAATTCGACAATCAATTTCACTTGATGATCATCACGGGTTTCAGTTTCGATTTTCAATTTATAATCCTTCCAACAATGATATATTTTTCCCAGGTGGGGAAGGGGGTATTTTAACCCTCACGTCTTGTGATAAATGATCCCAAGTCAGAATTCAGTTATTACACACTTCCCAGTTTGCTAAAAGCGTACCAATTGTACCAAGAATATACCTTTTTAGGGCTAACTGTGTAAGAAAAGTGCCATTATTAACAAACTTCTTATATTATTTACACCGTTTGGAAAATCTATCCAGCAGATATTCGGAATAATTTCATTGATTGCAAATTTCGATTGGCTATAATAAAAAAAGCACCTAGGACTTGCTATCAAAAATCATCCAAATATGTGCTAATTTTTTTACAGAGTGGGGAAGGGGGGACTTGAACCCCCACGCCTTGCGGCACATGATCCTAAGTCATGCCTGTCTGCCAATTCCAGCACTTCCCCAGCGAGGTGGAATTATAAGCGCAAGGAAGTAGCTAGTCAATAAAGCCAGGTCTCAGATATAATAAACAAATTCAAAATTGGAGAGACAAAATTGTCCAGAGTAATTAATATAAGCGGTCCAGGTAAAGAAAGAAACGCGTTTACGCGGGGAATAGTAGCTGCATTAAGGGAACTAATGAAACAAAAAGAGCCAGATGCGCATAGCTATGATTTAGTAGCCTTCATTGGGCTCAGCCTGGTCGCCATCGACGCAAATATTGAACAAACGGTAGCTCCCTGGGAAAAAAGGGATTATTGGGTAAAAGCTGACAGATTCCGGATGGAGTGGGGCTGGGCAGGGCAGCTTGGGCGCGAAATACTAATTGCCCTGAAAGCAGGTGATTGGCCGAATATTGCACTTTGTTCAGCAAAGATCGGACAAAAGTTATCCAATGTCAAGGTGACAGAACGCTCTAGAATCGGTACGCCATGGATAGGCGCGTGGGATAAATACAAAGCTCAATAATTTCTCATCTTATGTAATTCCAGCATAAATAACTTAATAGAAGAATGAAAATATGGGGGAGGGGATATTATTGACAATTATTTACCTTTTATATATAATGGTTTCGATAAGTACTATTATCATAAGCAAGGATAAGGAGAAACCAAATGCTATTAACGTTATCTTCTGCAATGGAAGCATATTTGCAAATGGTTCAACATTCGCGCAGTGAAAATACACACCTTACTTATCGTAAAGCGCTGGAGCACTTTTCGTCTGTTGTCGAGTTGCATCATTTGGATCCACAAAGCCTTCCTGTGAAAGACTTATCGGAAGATGCAGTAACCTGGTCGATACAATCGCTAAAATTCCATGCTCCTTCCACGGAAAGGCTGTACCTGACAGCAATTACCGGCTTTTTTGAATATCTTTCTGCAAACAATTCAACAACGATCAATCTGCAAAAAATACGATTATTGATCAAGCAAAGAGCCAGAAAACCGGGAATACGATTGCCGCAGTTCCCAAAAGATGCCATCGCTACTGTATTGGATTCCATAGAATCGTTTCCCGTCTCTGAAGAAACAGAAATCAACGAAAAGCTGCGCTTATTGCGCGATAAAGCCTTTCTGCTCACGCTTGGAGAAACCGGTTTACGGGTTCACGAAGCCTGTAACCTCATTCGCGGAGACATGGATTGGAATGAAGGACGTGCCCAGGTGATCGGTAAAGGCAATCGTGAGGCAGTTGTTCGGTTCTCGCGGAGGGCTCAAAATGCGCTGAAAGAATATCTTCAACTACGCGCAGAATTGGACCACCTGGCCGGGAAGAACATGGGTGCCCTACCCATTTTCGCCAGGCATGATAAGGGTGCTGGTAAGAAGATCAAACCTATGACAACAACTACCGGCCGAAACATTGTGTCAGAATGGGTGGAAAAAATATTGGGCAAAGATGCCGTCGGATCCATCACCCCCCATTCTTTCCGGCATTATTTTGTGACCCGGGTGTTGCAATCTTCTGGTAATCTCAAGCTGGCCCAGGACCTCGCCAGGCACAAAAATATTGCTGTTACTCAACGTTATGCGCATCTGGCGGACAATGAACTGGATAAAGGTTACTGGGATGTTTTTGAAGCTGATTCCCACGACAAACCCGGCTAATTCCCCCGGCTCTTCACCTAATATCAACTACTACTAGATAATAGAATTATTTACAGTATATTCCCCCTATCTTCACCCTGCCTTTACATGAAAATCATCCACATATTGCTAAGTTAATAATGTTAGATTCTAAATCAACATCTTATTAACTTGCCGATATACGGAGCTGCTTCATGAAAAATATTGTTACCAGAATAATTATTTCCTCCATCATTATAGTTAGCCAATTAATTTCCCCAATAAATAATCATTCCAAACCCGTCCAGGCAGCTCTATTGGGAGCCCAATCAATAAATGACCCATGGTACATGCATAAAAATGTAAATCCCCCTTTTCCATATTCTGACACGGGCAATAATATCGATGATACAACAGCTGCATCTGATCCTTATTTTTCATGTGTTGGTCCTTCAGAACAAGGAATTGGATCTGTTTGGTATAGATATACTCCAGTTGCAAATGGAATATTAACCGTAGATACTTTTGGCAGTACAACAGACACAGTGTTGGGTGTTTGGCAGCCCCCTGCTGGAATGGATCCTCAAGCCCCATCAGATTGGTCTCCCTTTACAGTAGACCCTGCAGAGTCATGTAATGATGATTACGATATTCTCACCCATGGGACAGATTCTCAAGTGGAATTTCCGGTAAATTCTGGCGATGTTCTATTTATAGAAGTAGCCACGGCACGAAATACGCAAGGATCTTACATAATTAATGTCAATTTTTCCGATGGGTCAACGCCAACCTCCACTGAAACTGCAACCTCAACACCAACTGAAACACCGACTCCGACTGAAACTGCCACATCCACCCTGGTACCTACTGTCACTCCTGTAACTCTTTATGTGAAACCAACTGATGCTGGTTTAGCTAATTGTTCTGATTGGGAAAACGCGTGCTCACTTCAAACTGCTCTTTCGATTGCTCTGAATGGTGATGAAATCTGGGTTGCTGCTGGAAAATATACCCCCGGACTTATAAATACTGACACCTTCCAATTGAAGAGTGGTGTTTCCATCTATGGTGGATTCTACGGTAATGAGATCGTCCGGAATGACCGCGATCTGGCAGCAAATGTCACAGTCTTAAGCGGAGATATCAACAATGATGACTCCCAGTCACCGGTGATAACAGATATAAATACAGTGACTGGAAATAATGGAAATAGTCTACATGTCGTCACCGGCGCATCTGGCGCAATCCTTGATGGCTTTACCATAACTGCTGGGTATGCATTCGGGCCAAATCCCATGGATAAAGGTGCTGGTATGTACAACAAGGACAGCGATCCAATATTGACTAATGTTGCTTTCAGAGGAAACTACTCGGATGATTTCGCTGGTGGAATGTACAACGATAATAGCGATCCAATCCTGACAAACGTGACCTTCAGCGATAATAAGGCGCAGAATTATGGTGGAGGCATGGCAAATAGGTTTACCAGCAGCCCGTCATTAACAAACGTGACCTTTTACGGGAATACCTCAAATGAAAATGGCGGAGGAATGTTAAATGATGATAGCACTCCGATTTTGACTAACGTGACTTTCTATGGTAATTCCTCCTTTAGAGGTGGAGGGATGCATAATGGGAATAGTAATCCGACGGTTTATAACACCATTTTCTGGGGAAACTTAGCTATGATTGGTTCTCAAATAAATAACTCTTTGAGTGTACCAATTATTAACGACAGTGTAGTAGAGGATGATTGCCCATCAGGCAGCAATTGTACAAATATCATTTCAACTGACCCCCTGCTCGGTGCAATCGGACTTAACGGCGGTAATACACAAACTCTTCCTCTTCAGGCTGGCTCTTCTGCAATTGATGCTCTTGTGACCGGTACAAATGGTTGTGGCACGATCATCACTGATGATCAGCGTGGAATGTCACGGCCGCAAGGAATTGCCTGTGATATTGGAGCATATGAAGTAGATGCGTATTTACTACCGACCCCTACATCCACTTTTACTGCCACAGCAACAGAAACACCTACAGAAACGCCTACAGAGACATCTACGGAAACTCTTGTACCTACAAATACCGAGACATCAACCCTTGTACCTACGGAAACAGTCACATATACACCATCATCAACCCATACGCCAACATTTACTGCAACTGAAACTAATACTCCCACAGAAACGAATACACCGACCCCAACATCAACCGGAGTACCTACCAACACTCCTGGACCTACATCTACACCCGCTCCCCTATACGCATATAATTTGGTACAAACCGGAAATTATGGCAGCCAAACTCTCTCAAATTGCAAAGTCCTTGGTTATGCCAACAAGGTAAGCGGTGCAACTGGAACTGTCTTCATTCGGATCTATATGGATGACGTTCTGGTTGCCGGAAAATACACCGCTAGAGGCGGAGGGATCAATTTCGACCTGCTCACCCTCGCCGGGAACCCATTTACAATCAATGTGGCTCATAACATAAAGCTTATGGCTGTTTTGGAAAATTCGTTGCCGTATTATTTGATCAATTCCTCAACTGGTGTTCCTGGTGGAACGATCACTTGTTCAGATACCGCGACAACTGCCACACCAGTCAATACATCAATACCACCCAGCAGTACTCCCGTTGGCTCTACAGCAACTCCAGTTACCCCGACAGCAGTTCCCCCAACTGCAACTACAGTCCCCAGCAGCACCCCAGGTGGACCAACTGCCACGCCTAGACCACTTTATGCATACAATTTGGTTCAAAGCGGAAATTATGGCAGCCAAACACTCGCCAATTGCCGGATGTCCTTGGTTATGCAACAAAGTAAGTGGTGCAACCGGAACTGTCTACATTCGGATCTATCTGGATGATATTCTAGTAGCAGGTAAATACACCAATAGGGTGGAGGGATCAATTTCGACCTGCTCACCCTTCCTGGTAATCCGTTTACTGTCAATGTGGCACATAACGTCAAACTCATGGCTGTTTTGGAAAATTCATTGCCGTATTATTTGATCAATTCAATAACTGGTGTTCCTGGTGGAACAATCACTTGTTCGAGATACCGTCTGCGACTGCCACACCAGCCAATACCTCCATACCAGCCAGCAGTACTCCCGTTGGTCCTACAGCTACACCTGTTACCCCGACTGCAGTTCCTCCAACCGCAACTATAGCCCCCAGCAGCACCCCTGGTGGACCAACTGCCACACCTAGACCACTTTATGCCTACAATTTGGTTCAAACCGGAAATTATGGCAGCCAAACACTCGCAAATTGCCGTGTCCTTGGTTATGCCAACAAGGTAAGCGGTGCAACCGGAACTGTCTACATTCGAATCTATCTGGATGATGTTCTTGTAGCCGGTAAATACACCGCTAAAGGTGGAGGGATCAATTTCGACCTTCTTACTCTTCCGGGAAACCCATTTACAACAGGTATCCAACATAATGTTAAGTTAATGGCCATTCTAGAAAATGGTTTGCCATATTACTTGATCAATTCTTCCACACTTGAGCCGGGTGGCCTATTGACGTGTGAGTAGTACTGATTATTAATTGGTGGACTGCATATAACCCTTATCAGAACTTCTTCTGATAAGGGATTCTTCTTATTTTGCCGAAAATTTGGCGATCATGCTTATAATAGTATTAATCGTTATCGACCCTAGGAGAACTCATGGATTTACTAACTGCTTTACAAACATAATACTGTACTAATTGCTGATGGTGCTACAGGGACACAATTACAAAAAGCTGGATTACCTGCAGGATACCCTCCGGAACTTTGGAATTTAGAAAATCCAACAGCGATTATTGCCCACCATTCGTCTTATCTCGATGCAGGATCAGATATCGTATTAACCAACACTTTTGGTGGCAATGCCATCAAACTACGCTCACATAATCTTGAAGGCAAGAACAAGTGAGATCAATACTCGGGCAGCTGAATTGGCCAGGAAGGCAGCTGGATCCAATCGATTCGTTTTTGGTGATGTAGGACCAACCGGGCATCTATTATCTCCACTGGGAGATCTCTCGGAAGAGGAAGCCATATCTGCATTTACAGAACAGATTTCAGCTCTTGTTGCAGGTGGAGTGGATGCAATTCTAATTGAAACGATGAGCTCATTGGAAGAAGCAAAAGCAGCCATAAAGGCTGCAAAATCCATTACAAGACTTCCTATATTAGTAACCCTAAGCTTTGATACCCGTGGAAGAACAATGATGGGAGTTAAACCCTCACAGGCCGTGAAAGAGTTATGGCCACTGGGAATACAGTTAATTGGTGCAAATTGCGGTCGTACATTAACAGAAACACTTTCAGCCATACAAGAGATGAAATCAACTATGCCAGAAGCCGTTTTAATGGCCAAGCCAAATGCCGGCTTGCCACATCTCGAAAAGGAAGAATCAGTTTACGATGTCTCTCCTGAAACCATGGCAGAATATTCTTTATTGTTCTTGAATGAAGGCGTTAAGATCTTTGGTGGTTGTTGCGGCAGTAATCCGGATCATATTCGAGCGGTCGCACAAAAGCTAAAAAAGTAACACCATCTCCCCTCCCCCATCGAGAGATAGGGGGAGAGATAATTAGTATACCTATGCGCATTACGTGCCAATTACAATTCCACCATCCACGCTGATAACAGCCCCGTGAATAAACGCCGCTTCTTCTGAGGCGAGGAAGGCATATACGTTGGCCACATCCTCCGGAGTCCCCAACCTTCCCAATGGTGTATGGGTTTTCATGTCATTTATTACATTTTCGGGCATTTTTTGAACCATTTCTGTTGAAATAAATCCAGGTGCAACAGCATTTACCCGAATTCCATATCTTCCATACTCTCTTGCCCAAACCTTTGTCATTCCTATCACACCACTTTTCGTGGCTACATAATTTGTTTGACCAAAATTCCCATATATTCCGACTACGGATGCAGCATTCAGGATTACCCCACCTTTATTTTCGATCATCATCGGTACAACTGCTTGCGTACAATTAAAAACTCCAGTGAGATTGATTGAAATCACTCGCTGAAATTCATCTATCGTCATTTCTTTTACCACCTTACCATCTTTCCACTTGACCATCTGAGAATCGGCTGTGATACCTGCGTTATTAATCAAAATATCCACAATTACATTCTTTTTCTTGAGTTCCAACAATGCGGAATTTATTTGAGATCTGTCAGTTACATCCACTTTCTGATATTGGATGAATTGTTCGTTTGATTCGTTATTCATTGGCGTTTCAGGAATTTGGACATCCCAGACGACAACGTTAGCTCCTGACTTGATAAACTTTTTTACAGTAGCAGCACCTATTCCAGAAGATCCACCTGTTATTATTGCGGTTTTATTTTTTAATTTCATAATATTTTCTCCTGGAACGAACTTGGTTTCTATAATATAAACATTAACCCATCAAATTAGAATTTCATAAATATCTCGATGGATTCCGTAAAATTAATTGAACTCAAACAAAAACTAATCCTTCAATACCAATTTGCAAACCAAATTAGTTCCTTACCGCCTTTCACTACATGAAAGTAAGGAAATCCATGCCATCATTATAAATTGATTATGTTCTTACCATAGTATAATTACTAGAGGATTGAATATCTATACTTTTTGGGGATGATCATATGACAGGTAAGAATATTCTCATAATTGAACCGGACGAATTTGTATCATCCTTATTTAATAAAAGCTTTATTGGATTTGACCCTAATCTTCTCATAACCGCTTCAACAGATGTACAAGTAATATTTAACTTTTCTAAGCCAACAAGATGTGGAGATTATTATCGCCGACGCTGCTTATTTACTTGAACAGCCTGCCATCCTTTCCAATTTAACTGGTCCGGAAAGACACGCAATTCATATTATTCTCACAGGCTATGACTCATTAGAAAGCGATTATCCATTAGTAGTTGAAGGAAATATTCATTTCCTGAGTAAGCCAGTCGATTCCAGAAATCTTTATTCACTCATTGAGAAGATACTTGGACCTGTTCGAACCAGTGATCTGGGGCATTTCAGTTTATCCAAAGATCAGTTTGCCCGATGCAACGAAGCATTAATCCGACTACGCAACAATATCAATGCTCGCTGCATCATGGTTAGTGACCCGGTTGGAAGGGTATTAATTTCAACTGGCTCTCTTGAGGGTATTTCTTCTGATACGATCACCTCTTTATTGGGAGGTGGATTAGCGACTTTATTGGAAGCTGGGAGGGAATTAGATAAGGAAGCAGTCCTTAATCTGTCGTATCGTGAAGGTAAAAATACTGACCTTTATGCACTCAATATTGGAGAGGTATTAATTCTAATTATTATCATTGATAAAGGCCGTTTTTACAGTAAACTCGGAACAGTCTGGTACTATGCCAGGCAAACCGCGTTATCGCTGGACGCTGAAATATTAAAGAGTAACATAGCCCCCAATCAGCCAATCTTTAATGATGTTAATAACAAAACCATAGACGAAGAAATAGACCGATTGATCAATTTTTAATTAAACTGGAGCCAAATATGTCAGAAGCAGCTGAAAGTTCAAATTTGATCAAATTGAGAAGTGGTTTTTCTCTCTCTGTCAATCAAATAAACTTGATCGAGGGTGATTTACGCCGTTTGCACGAAATGATTCCGGCAAAGTACATCTTATTAGTCGATACATCCGGCCAATATGTCACTTCGGTTGGTGAGAAAGGCGGGGTTGATCCCGCAATAATGGGATCTCTTATTGCTGCTGACCTTGCGGCTTCTCAGGAAATTGCCCGATTGACAGAAGAATATCAAGATTATCAAATGGTCCTGCGAGAGGGAAAAAAAACCCACATTATTATTACAGAAGCAGGTAAACATTTGATTCTTCTGGTTTTGTTCACCAAAGAAACACCACTGGGTTGGGCACGTAAGCTGATACAAAAATCATCCTTGACGATCTATGAGTTTACAAATATCCCTCAACCATCCAATGACCAGATAAGTTCAACAGTCGGGGACAATTCTGGAGGGGATCTACCTGAACTCTTTAATAACGCATTGGATCAGATCTGGAAGGAATAGCTGGATGTTTATTAATTGGCAGCTGCGCCAGATCAATATAAAGATCGTTTATTATGGACCTGCTCTAAGTGGCAAGACAACAAATTTAGAACAAATCCATATGAAAATTGATCCATCCAGGCGGGGTGATCTTGTTTCACTCAAAACTTATGAGGATCGCACATTATATTTTGATTTCCTGCAACTGGAATTAGGCAAGATCAATGGATTAACCCCGAAAATTCAGTTATATACTGTGCCTGGCCAGGCTTTTTATGAAGCCAGTAGACGATTAGTTTTAAGGGGGGCAGATGGGGTAGTCTTTGTTGCTGACTCAGGTGCCAACAGGATCAATGAAAATATTGAATCGTGGAAAAATATGAAGAAACACCTGGTATCGTTGGAACTCTCTCCAGATACATTACCCACAGTTGTGCAATTGAATAAACAGGATTTGCCAAATGCATTACCGCCGGCTTTCTTACAAAATATTCTAAATTGCCAGGGTTATAAAACAACAACCGCAGTTGCAAATATAGGTCAGGGGATTTTTGATACCCTTAAAGCGATTATCTCAAGCGTTGTCACTAATATTCAACGGGAAACCATGTGAGAAAAGGTGAGTGATGGAAAAGCAAATAGTTAATAATCAGCATTATTACAAGGAATTATTCAAGGCTATCAATCTGGAAGGCGGTTTTAGTGAAGTATTGCTTACAGATGATTCTGGTCTACCCATCCTTTCCTCCAGCAATGAGACTGAAGACACCGAAGTTACTGCAGCTATCGTTTCCAAGATACAACAATCCATATTTATAACCAAAGATCATTTACAAATGACGGATCTTGAAGAGATATCTTTATATGATAATAATGGTAAGAGATTGATCATCCGTCCCTTCAAAGCAGGATCATCAACAATGTTTCTAGCAATATTAATGCCTGGAAAATCTATGACATATAAGCGATTATTAAAAAAGACTCTTCGGGAAATTATCATGAATTGGGAGATATAGGAGCTACTCATGGGCCTACAGGGAAGTCTTAGGGATATGTCGGTTGCCGATATCATTCAAGTGAATTGCCAGGACAAGAAAACAGCATCAGTTACCTTGATTTCCAATGGGAAAGAAGCTGTTATTTACTTTAAAGAAGGCTCTGTCGTTCATGCGTCGGTTGATCAGACCAGCGGTGAAGAGGCTATCTATAAGATCCTTTCCTGGGATGAAGGTGAATTTGTTTTAAACGTTGGGGCTCAATCCCCAGATGTGACTATTAAAAGGAATTGGTCGGGTCTATTGTTGGAAGGGGCAAAACGACTGGATGAGCTTGCAGAACAGGATGTGGACCTGGGATTAGTCACCGAAGACAGTTCACCAGAAAAAAGTGAAAAATTAAACACTTTGTTAAATCAATTTGTAAGCGCTTTTAAATTTGTGGATCTGGCTGCAGTCGTAGGAATAGATGGATTTGTTAAATCCGGCGCATACAAGGAGAATATCGAAGAGGCTGTTCTCGGAGGGATTGGTGCTGCAGCCTATAATTTCGGTAAACGGGCACTGGGCTTATTAAAGATGGACCAGTTCTCATACACATTGTTAAAAGGTGAATCCAATACTGTCTTCGTTAGTGCTTTGAATAAATATACAGTATTAATTATTGTGTCAGATAACAGTGCAGAACTGAAGATGGAACAAATAAATAAGCTAATGACCGCTGTTGCGCCATTGGTGTAAGTAACAACCATTAGCGATGGATTGATCCATCCGGCATGATGGTTCCGGTTAATGATGCAGCATATGAAAGCTGCTCAAAGGTAATTTCTGTATCCCTTAGATTCGCTTTAGATAGATTAATTCCATCCATATTTGCGTTGGAAAACTTTGCTTTCTGAAAATTTGTACCATAGCAATTTGCATTCATCAGGTTCGCACCAGAGAAATTAGTATTGGTCATATTTGCGTTTGAGAAATTTGCTTGAAAACAACTTGAACCAATGAATTTTGATTCATAGAAGTTTGTCCACGAAGCATCACATAAGTTAAGAATGGCAGAGGTGAATATCGCCCATCTAGCACTGGAACGAATGATCTGTGTGCCTGTCAAATTAGATCCAGAAAAATCCACCTTATCTAAATTCGCCTGGCTGCAATCACAGAAATCCAACCTGGCGTTAGTAATGCTTGCACTTAATAGATTTGCATTGATGAAATTTATCCCGCGTAGATCAGCATTATTCACCTGGGCGTTGCTGAGCGTTGCATAAGAAAAATCCGCTAACATTAAATTCGACTGATTTAGGTTTGCTCCAATAAATATGGACCCATGCCCTGCCCCGGCAAGGAAATTCACTTTGGAAAGGTCAGAACCAGATAAATCTGCATCTTCCAGTACACTACAAGCCATTACAGCATTGTTTAGATTTGAAAATCGTAAATCCACCCCATTTAATTCTGCTCCAATAAGTCCTGCTCCGGAAAGACTAACCATATCCATCTTTGCCTTGCTCAGATTGGCATAATTCAATACCGCATTTGGCTCAATTTTTAATCCATGAATAATCATCAATTATCCTTTACCTGCAAAATTGGACAAGCTTTATAGCAATATGCAATCATTATGCCAAAAGATTCTGTTAAATATTTCGGTCAAATTTGATAACCCTTTATAGGCATTATTCTTGCATGCTTTTCTTAATATTACTCTATTTGAATAGGTGACATATGAAAAAATCAACCATTTCAATCACTATCATTACTGTGTTAGCTTTGTTACTTGTATCTTGCTCGCTGTTGCCAGGGTCCAGGCCGGCATCTGAAAGTGCAATGCAGACTGAGATTGCTCAAATACTAACGGCGATGGTAACAGAAACCGAAGTACCATTAGTTGAACTTCCACCAACTGAAGAGGTCATTATCTCTACTGAAGTATCCATAGAACCGACCGCAGACCAAATTCTTGATCTGACTCCTACGGTCGAAATTGGTCAGCTTATTACCAGCACACCCGAAGATCTTGTTTTTGAATCTACTCCTGCGCCTCTGCCGGAAGAGGGGAATCCGCCCGCGACACTTGAGGCAATTCCAACCAGTCACGACTTTGGCACCACACCAACTGTTGCGAGCACTCCAACTCAAGCTGCTAATGATCCCATACTATCCCTGGGTGCTCCAACCTGGAAAGATACCTTCGATAATGGAGACAATTGGCCTCTGGGAGTTGATAAATTTGTTGATCTAAAATCCGGTGGCGGCACCCTGCAAATGGTTGGATTGACGAATAAAAATGGCTGGAGATTATCCAATCAAAAAGCAGTAAATTTCTACCTTCAACTGACCGGAAAGATGTCCGTTTGCTCTGGCGCAGACCATTATGGATTGTTCTTCAGAGTGCCCAACCTGTCTCTGGCTGATCGTGGATATCTTATTTGGTATCTCCTGTGATGGCAAATTTGCTCTTCGGAAATGGAGCATTGACACGATGACAGTATTGGAAAACTGGAAATCAAATGATGCAATTCTTGAAGGTTCCAATCAAACCAATCGGTTGGGTATAATGGCAAAAGGAAATGAATTAAAACTATACATTAATGGGGTTCTGGTAGATACAGTGAAAGATTCCAGTTATAGCCAGGGGTATATTGGTCTTTATGTCGGTCCAAAGGAAACTACCAAACTTACTGCTGTGCTGGATGAGATAGCATACTGGATTATTCAATAAGAAAAAATTAATATAAGTTTACTATAGGCCGGTTTTCGAAAACCGGCCTTTTTGTTACTTGATTTGGTGAGATTTGATTAATTGCACAACATCCGGGAAATCAATCCCCAATCGTTTGAGGGTTTCCAACTTTGGAATTCCCCTCTCATCCCAACCTCTTCTCTTATATACAGCATCCACTAATTTCTCGTATCGATCTTCACGATAATCTCTGACCGCTTTCACTTTCTCAGTAGTAGAGTGCCCTTTCGGGTCAAATTCCACTTGCTCCAGCAATTCTTTGTCATACCGCTCGACCCGAGATAGGTACTCCTCTTCTGTAACAGGGCCCATTGCCCGATATGGAGGATAGTCATATTCTCTTGTGCCGTAACCCAATCTCAAATTGAAAACACGCTGAAAGTCATAAACACGTTCCGATTGAAGCATCAGATCTTCAGGTGTTACTTTTATTCCCGTAACCCCTTCATAAAGCCAGGTATAGTTCTCAACATGTTCTGGTACTTTGGCTGGCTCTTTGGCAGTTTTATTGGATTCCGGGATAATATCATTCCAGGGTAGTTTGCATAGACCATGCAAGCTGAACCAGGTTCTCCAAACCGGGAAGTAATGTAAAGCTTCTGCTTTTGCTTCAAAAGTAGGCAGAAGCTTATGCACCATATCAATGAAAATCAGCCAGGCGTCATCATGTTGAGCCCCTTTATTTGCCAGTGCATAGCCACCTTGTTGGGCTAATGATTCTTTGGTCATATATTCAGAGAATTCCAGCCCTTTGTTTTCCATGCCAATGTCTTTTAAGAATTGTCCATCAGCCTTATATTCGGAGGCAAATATTTTCTTCATTGCCCGTACACCCTGACCAATGATCATTCCGAAATCCTTCTCCACGTGCCATCTGATGAATCATTTCAATGACCGCGGGATAATTCCCCCAGGTGAGCTCCAATCCGCCTGTGTTTTTTGAGGTGATTATGCCGTTCTCATAACATTCCATCGCAAAGGCAACAGAATTCGCCAGGGATATGGTGTCGATCCCGTAGGTGTCACAATAAAAATTCATTTCCAGGATGGCCTGTGGATCGTAAATTCCAATATTTGTCCCCAGTCCGCCTAAGGTTTCATATTCAGGTCCATCGACGATTACAACCTCTCCGGCATACGGGCCAGTCTGAACATGGAAGTGATCCACCAGATGTGCACAGGCTAAAGTACAACCATACCAGCAGCCATCCGGAGCAGATAAATCAAATTTACTCTTCCATATATCCCCGGTGAGTGTTCGAGAATCAGCAACAGCACCGAATTTATAATTGTGTGATGGTAGAAGGTCATAATCGTTCATTACTCCCACAAGATATGGGGTACCAATTTGCCGCATATTATTTTGGACAGCATCAAAATCTGATATTTCTTTATTGATACGCTTCCCGGCTTTTCGTAAAAGCTCCATATTTGCTGCACCATTGTTATCTCCAGATAGACTGGAGTACTTAACCACGATTGCTTTTATCTTCTTATCGCGCAGAACTCGACCAGCTCCACCGCGTGCGGCTTGTTTGATCCTGATCTCTTTCCTCTTTGGGTCATAAAAACTAATATTTAATCCTGTGATCGGTACATTATCCGCAGCTTGACCTGCAGAAATCACAGAAATCCCTCTTTTTTGTTGTTCATTCTCTGCATACAGTTCTGTTAATTGGCGGTTTATAAGATGGGTATCCAAAGCCTCCAATGGAGCTTCCTCAATGAATACTTTTCCACTATCACCATCGATATAAATGATAATATCTTTGTCAGCTTTCCCCTGAATTTCCATGGCGTCAAACCCGGCAAATTTCAAATATGGACCAAAATAACCACCGCTGTTTGAGTCGATGACCGAATGGGTAAGAGGTGAAACAGTAACTACTGTCGCTTTTCCACTCCCGGGGTACTGTGTAATCCCCCCGATCGGTCCGCCTGCTATGACTAATTCATTTTCAGGGGAGTCCCACTTTGTAGCCGTTGTCACAGCATTCCAAAGCAGCCAAAGGCAGAATCCTCTTCCCCCTGTAAAAATTTCTTTCATTTTTTGTGATACAGGCTTTTCTTTAATCGTAAGATCGGATATGTTGATATATAAAGTCCGGTTTGCGTATCCCCTCTCGACAGGCTTTTTAGTATATTCATATGATGCTAAAGTTTTATGACCAGCTCGAATACTTTCGATGTCAGTAATTAACATGTTTTTCTCCAATTGGTAATGGAACTATTATAATTGGTATTGAGAATCATGACAATAATCTACGCGCAGTGTTCTCATATGAACAGAATATTTGATGAAAATCCTTCCTATTGCTTTATCAATATTATGAATTATATTAATATAAATTGAATAAACTATGTCTTTTCATTATAACCATCCTGGGCATCTGGCGAGATATAAATGACTTCCTTCAAGTTAAAATATGGTACTTCCTATATTGAGATCCCAATAAACAGTCAAGTTAATGCTGAGATTATTGAACCACAGTTAGTAACAGCAGCAAAGTATCAAAATCAAAATGTTATTAATGCAATAAATAATCCGGTATTTAGTAAAGCGTCAAAAGAAATCGTGACTGGACAATCTGTAGCGATAGCCATCAACGATAAAACCAGGCCTGTACCGCATGCATTATTATTACCTCCCCTTTTGAATTATTTACTTTCATGTGGAATACATCCCACTGACATTACTTTCTTTATTGCCTCAGGCACTCATTCTCCCATGCTTGAGAATGAATATCAGATAGTATTACCAGACGACCTTTCAAGTAAATATCGGGTGATTTGTCACGATTGTGATGCCCGGGAATCCCTCGAGTATTTAGGAACCACCCACCTGGGTACCCCAGTTTATGTTAATCAACACTATTTCCAGTCTGACATAAAGATTGTCGTGGGAAATATTGAACCACACCACTTTATGGGTTTTTCAGGGGGTATGAAGAGTGCTGCAATAGGACTTGCGGGTAGAGAAACCATCAACCAAAACCATTCACATCTGGTGGAAGACAGTTCAAGGATAGGTTCATTTTCTACCAATCCATGCCGCCTTGATGTTGAAGAAATTGGTAAAATGATGCGGATTGATTATGCATTAAATGTAATACTAAATAATAAGAGGGAAATTGTCCAAACACTTTGGGGAGATCCAACAGAGGTAATGATAAAAGGATTTGAATTATCCAGCAGGATTTGTCAGGTCAAAGTTGCACATCGCTTTGATTGTGTTATTGCGTCTGCCGGGGGTTACCCAAAAGATATTAATTTATACCAATCCCAAAAAGCGCTTACGAACGCAGCGGAAATTACCACGGATGGTGGAGATATATATTTGATAGCTGCATGCGATGAAGGTGCTGGAAATTCTAATTTTGTAAAGTTTCCTTGAGGGTATCAATTCTCCACGTGAAGTATTGGATAAATTTAAAAGCTCCGGATTTAGTGTCGGACCGCATAAAGCCTTCCAAATAGCGCGAATTGCTGCAAGGACAAACATTCATTTGGCCTCAAATATGGATGACCAGTTGGTACATCAGCTTTTGTTTGATCCAATTTCAATAAATGACCTCATTGATAAGGTTAATAATATTAAAACGGTCATACTTTGGCTATTATGCCGAACGCAGTTATAACAATTCCACTGGTGTCGACTGAATAATGGATACTGAATTTTTACTTAATGCTGATCTCGATGGAAACTCATTTACCTGTGAAGGGAATGAAATTGGTATTTTATTAATCCATGGATTTACTGCCACAACTACCGAAGTCAGGTTGCTTGCGGATAACCTTTCCAAACAAGGTTACACGATCCATGCACCCCTTCTACCTGGACATGGCACCACACCAGATGAACTGAATAAAACCACCTATCAAAATTGGATTCAAACTGTGGAAGGAGCTTATACACTTCTGCACCAGAAATGTCCAACCATATTCATTGCCGGCGAATCCATGGGTGCTTTGCTATCCCTACACCTTGCAGCGAAATACAGAGAAATTTCCGGGATTATTTGTTATTCTCCTGCAATTTTAGCTCATCATTTGTGGGTCTCATTGCTTATTCGATATTTTCGATCAGAAATTCCAAAAACCGGACTTTCAGATAATCTTCCCTGGAAAGGGTATAAAGTAAACCCAACCAGAGCTTCCGCTGAATTATTCAAACTTCAAAACTTGGTTAAAAAAGACTTGATAAAAATTCAGCAACCTGTCTGTGTGTTTATCGGAGGAAAAGATATTCGCATCTCACCAAAATCTGGAGAGTATATTCTTGATCACATCGGATCATCCCGGAAAGAAATTCATATATTCGATAATAGTCCCCATTGCATGATATTAGCTCAGGATCTGCCGGAAATTGCAGAGATGACCATCGCCTTTATACAAAATAATTCTAAATCAGACGTATCTTAAAGTGAGCATGATAATTCAGGATATAATATTTGTATATTTTGATTCGGATGGTATGGAGGTATCATGAAAGAACAGTCACAACCTCAAGGAAAAACTACAATTGCACCAGATGTATTGATCTCAATTGCCAAGCTTTCGACATTGAGTGTACCTGGTGTTTATCAACTGGTGGATGCTCCTACTGATGTAACAAAACTATTTAAAACCCACCAACATAACGGCGTACAAATCATTGTTGAAAACAATACTGTCTATATTGACCTATATTTGATCCTGAACAGTGACGTCAATGTAATTGAAGTAAGTCATTCGATTCAAAATCAGGTTGGAAGATCCATATCTGAAATGGTCGGGATGGAAGTGGGTAAGATCAATATCCATGTCGAAAATATCCATTTCGGCGAAGTCTAATTATGAAACCTCGCACCAGGGCACGCAGTGTTGCCTTGCAAGTACTTTATGAATATGATCTTTCAAATCATCAAGTTGGCTATATCCTTGAAAACCGCTTGAAAGATAATCCCCTGGAAGAAAATTTACTAAATTTTTCCCAAAAGATCATAAGCGGAGTGTTTCCACTTATAAAGCACCTTGATGAGCAAATATCAAAATATGCACCTGAGTGGCCATTCGATCAGGTCGCATTTATTGATCGCAATATATTGCGAATAGCTTTATGGGAAATTGTTTTTGACCCTGAAACTCCGATCAAGGTAATCATTAATGAAGCAGTTGAACTGGGAAAACTGTTTGGTTCTGATGCTACACCACGCTTTGTTAATGGTGTTTTAGGGAGTGTTGTAGAGAATCAAAATGAAATTAAGCAAAATTTGTTAAACCTTGACATAAATCCATAACAAATTTTATTTTCGCATCAACCAGAGAGCTCCGGTAGCTATTGTAATAAATGGAGCGTAAGCAATATATTTTAATAACGGATTCTCCCGTTTACGAATCATAGCAGCTAATATCATTCCAAGGCTCCATAATCCCCCAAGAATGATGCTAAGGAATAATCCACCAATTACACCAGGCCATCCTAATAATAAGCCGCAGACCGCGCTCAAAGTGACATCTCCAAATCCGATGCCATCTTCCACCTCTATTCCACGTTTCCGGGAAATATATTGGCTATATAACTTTCCAAGTATGAAGAGAACGAACATGACACCAAATCCGGTTAATCCTCCAATTAGGGTGGCTAACCAACCATGAGAAATTATGCCAATAATTCCGAAAATGATCGCCCCCACCAGGGAAACCAGATTTAAAACAAGATGATGTTCAATATCAATCGTAGTGATCAGAATTAATAATGAAAAAATAATCGTTTCGGATATCAATTTAGCACTGTTCCCATTGGAAACGATGGATTCGTAAATGATTACCATACATATTAGTACGTTAATGATCCAAAACCTTATTTTCCGAGCTGTACCGCAGTTATGGCATTTTATTCCTAAATAGTAATCGAGTATGGAAATACGATTTTGACAATATTCACATCCGGGAAATTTGAGTCGTCTGTATACCGGAAGAGTATCGGATAAATAGTTTATAATCACACCAATGGTCCAACCACAAATTATAAAAAACAGTATTTTTAAGATGATCATTTTGGCTTTTCCAATCTCAGATTATTATAGTACAGGAGAATAATATGGAGCAATTTATCATTCAAGGTGGAGTTCCACTGAAGGGTGAAGTTACCCCATCCGGAAATAAAAATTCCACTCTACCCCTGCTTGCAGCCTGCATATTAACAGATGAGCCTGTTATCTTGAATAATATTCCTCTCATCCGGGATGTTTTTGCGATGAGAGCATTGCTGGAAAGTTTAGGCGTTGAAATTACTGAATTGGCAGAACACACCTGGAGAATTCATGCTGCCCAGGTTCGACCTGCTGATCTTGACCCGGATCTTTGTCGCAAAATTCGTGCATCCATCCTTCTTGCTGGACCGATGGTTGCCAGGTCAGGAGAGCTGCATTTACCACCACCGGGTGGAGATGTGATAGGAAGGCGCCGGGTTGATACTCACCTCCTTGCTATTCATGCTCTTGGTGCATCTGCGACTTATGATCGCTCTTTTCATTTCATAGCAAAAGAATTAATCGGTGCAGATATATTATTGGATGAAGCCAGTGTGACCGGTACTGAAAACGCGATCATGGCCTGTGTAACCGCAAAAGGACATTCAATCGTTCGAAATGCAGCTTCTGAACCGCATGTTCAAGAATTATGTCATTTCCTGAATATATTGGGAGCAAAGATCGAGAATATCGGATCCAATACCCTTCATATCACTGGAGTTCCGAAATTACATGGGGGAGAGTTTACAATCGGTCCGGATTATTTGGAAGTAGTCAGTTTTATTGGTGCAGCCGTAATGACACATGGCTCTGTGAAAATTAATAATGCTGGAAATAATTATCTGGACATGATCAAACTTGTATTCAAACGCCTGGGTGTGGTTTGGGATACTAACGGAGATGACATTTTTGTTCCCAGTGATCAGCCGCTAGAGATAGAACATGACCTTGGTGGAGCAATTCCATTAATTAGTGTGATGCCATGGCCAGCCTTCCCCACCGACCTGATGAGTTTTGCCATTACCATCAGCAGCCAATCTAAAGGTACCGTGCTGTTTCACGATTGGATGTACCCCAGTCGAATGTTCTTTACAGATAAGCTTGTATCGATGGGAGCTCAAATAGTATTATGTGATCCTCACCGCTGTATCGTTCAAGGACCTACCCAATTATTCCCGGAAAAAATGGAAAGCCCGGATATCCGGGCTGGTATGGCTTTAGTTCTGGCGGCTTTGTCTGCAAATGGCAAATCAGTAATTCGAAATATCGGTCAAATCGATCGAGGTTATGAAAAAGTCGATCAAAAATTAATAGCCCTTGGAGCAAATATCCAAAGGCTAAACGAAAGTTAGCTGCTGATAGGATTTGATCTAATCGAATACAGCTCTATTATTTAACAACACCGACTGCTTCTAAAAATTGTCCTACTGCGTCCCGGATCAATCCTTCAGGTAGTGCTCCTACCTGGCGATGAACGATCTTCCCATTGGCGACAAATAGCATCGTCGGTATTCCTTGCACCCCATATTTTCCTGCCCATTCCGGGTTGTCATCTGTATTTACTTTTGCAATTAATAATTTTCCATCATATTCTTTTGCCAATTTATCGAGAACCGGGGCTACCATTTTACAAGGTGTGCACCAAGGTGCCCAAAAATCTACAATAACTGGTATTGTCGATTGAAGTATAGTTTTTTCAAAAGCTGCATCACTTACATGAACTGGTTCATTCATCTTTACTCCTTAAATTAATAATTCCAATAGTTTTGTTATATTAATAATTTAGATGCATAATTAATTAATTTGATGCATTAATTGTCATTCTTTATTGTAGAATATAACTATGGAAATACAAATAGCGGTTGCAAAGATAAATAAATATGCAACATCTGAAAGTGGAGACACTTTGGAAGTGGTCGAGCGCCCAAATGGTGGTCTCTCCGTAGTTTTAGCCGACGGACAAACATCCGGTCACGGTGCAAAAGCAATTTCCACCCTGGTAGTACGTAAAGTGATAACGTTACTGGCTGAGGGTGTCCGGGATGGTGCAGCAGCGAGAGCTGCGTCAGATTATTTGTTTACAGAAAAAAGTGGTAAAGTATCAGCCTGTCTCAATATTTTTTCCATTGACCTGAATACAAAAACTCTTGTAATCACACGCAATAATCCTGAACCCGTATTCATAGCGCTCGGGGAAACAGTTGATGCTCTAGCACAAGCCAGCCAATCAATAGGCACTAAGCAGGAATATTCGGCCTTCCATCAGTGAGGTTGGAATTCAAAATGGGTTGACAGCCGTAATGTTCACAGACGGTCTCACTACTGCTGGTGGTCGGAAAGGTACTTCTCTGGATATCTGCACCACACTGGAAGCCTTATTGGAAGACCAGCAGCCAACGCCTCAATACCTTGCTGATTCATTATTGAACCAGGCCTTAAACCTGGACGATGGCAGACCAATGGATGATATTAGCGTCGTGGTATTGAGAGTTGTCCAAAATGCTGGTGATCAAGTACGGAGAATGCTGGTCAGGCTGCCTGTCCCTGATATATATCAATAAATGGAAAGATCCCGTAAGCCTCTCATTGGAGTTGTGGGACCTTGCGCATCCGGAAAATCTACCCTGGTAAATCGATTGTCCCAAATAGGAATAAATGCCAGGCATATCGCGCAAGAGCATTCCTATGTACCAGCAATGTGGGAAATAATTACCCAACCGGAGATTTAATATTCTGAATGTTTCTTATCTTAACAACCATACAGCGAAGTAACCTGGATTGGACTTTATTGGAATTCCAGGAACAGCTTTATCGGTTAAGGCATGCGAATGAACATGCAGATTTGCATATTGATACCGATGATTTGTCACCGAATCCGATAGAAAAACTAGTTCTCTCATTCTTAATCCAAAAAGGGTTAATCCATAAAGACATCCTGGACAAATGAATCCCTGTTCACTCATTCCCAATAAGAGTATAATATTTTCACAAGCCAGCCATCGCTGGCATTTGTGTGAATTAGAGGAGAAAAAGCAAAATGGATCGACGAAATAATTATATATTTTTATTGATCTTGGCCCTGGTAGCTGTTGTAATCTGGATAGATGTTACGCCCTCCATTCAGATCGGCTCTTTTTCAAGGTCTCTTGAAACAAAACTAGGTTTGGACCTACAGGGTGGTTTACAAGTGTTAAATGGAAGTCGATAAACCAGCAGATTATGTGGTAGATCCCCAGGCTTTACAGGATGCCAAACTGATCCTTGAAAACCGAAGTAATGGTTTGGGTGTAAGTGAAGTTGTCTTCCAGATTGCTGGGAATTGTCGTATTGTTGGAGAATTCCCTGGATTAACCAACACCAGTGAGGTAATTGCGGTATTAAAACAGACTGGTGAACTTGAATTCCTGGACATGGGAGACACACCCCTTCCGGAAGGATCTGTTGTAAAGACACGATTTTGGTACTGGAACAACTGAAGTCATTCCACCCCTACTGTTGCAGCCACACCAGCGGATGGTGCTGCAACCGCAACATCAGTTGCTCCTGAAGACAAGGTTTACCATACCGTCATGACCGGCGCGGATTTAGTAGGAAATGAAACAGGTGTTGGGCGGGACACTGTTACAGGGGAATATTATATAAGTTTTGTTCTAACTGATGCTGGAAAAACTGTTTTCTCTGAATATACATCAAAAAATATTGGTAAATACCTGGCTATTAGTCTGGACAAACTAATATCTGTTCCTGTAATTTAAGAACGCCATAACGGAAGGGTCCGGTTCTATCTCCGGCAGCTTTACCGAGCAAAGTGCCAATAACCTGGCCATTCAATTACGCTATGGTTCTCTGCCAATTCCATTGAAAGTCGTGCAAAGTCAGGCTGTTGGTCCAACACTTGGACAGGATTTTGTCCGAAAATAGTTTAATTGCCGGCGCAATCGGTCTATCTATCGTGATGCTATTTATGGCCTTGTATTATCGGCTTCCAGGTTTACTGGCTGACCTCGCGCTTATTATTTATGCATTGATCACTTATGCGCTTTTCCGCCTTATCCCTGTCACACTCACTCTCCCGGGTATTGCCGGCTTTGTCTTGAATATAGGGATGGCGGTCGACGCGAACATACTCATATTTGAAAGACTAAAGGAAGAATTGCTTGCAGGCCGAACATCTTAAAACAAGCCGTGGATCTTGGCTGGAAACGTGCCTGGTCTTCCATCCGTGATTTAAATATCTCCACCCTGATCACGTGTGTCATTCTTTTCTGGTTTGGCAGTACATTTGGTGCCAGCCTGGTGAAGGGTTTCTCACTTACCCTTGCCCTTGGCGTTCTTGTAAGTATGTTCACAGCGATCATTGTTACCAGGACATTCTTACACATTACGCTGGATAATCTAAAGCTAACTGGCCACAATAAGTGGTTTGGTCTGTAGGAGAAAACCGATGAAGATTATTAAACGACGCTATTTGTTTTTTGCCATTTCGTTGATCGTGATCATTCCTGGAATTCTAGCATTGAATATTCTGGAAACTTCCGCTGGCGATAGATTTTACCGGTGGATCGATGCTTGAAATTCAATTCCCAAACGAACAAGCTCCCCTGCCTGCCGAAATCATTGCTGTTTACAATTCTCAAGGTGTCAATGACCCGCAAGTTCAAAGTTCTGAAAAAGGGGTTGTGGTTATTCGTTCAAAAGAAATTTCTGAAGTAACCAAAACTCAAATTGTGAACGAGATCAATTCCAAATTTAGTACTACAGGTCACCTTATTGCGATTTGACACTGTCGGACCTTCCATAGGTAAGGAAGTAGCAACCCGTGCTGCAGGTGCAGTAGGTGCCGCTGCACTGGGAATCCTCATTTACATAACATTTGCATTTAGAGGTGTTCCTCATGCATTTCGATTTGGAACAGCTGCCATCATCGCCATGCTGCATGATGTTCTGGTTGTTGTAGGAATTGAAGCAATATTATGCCATTTTCTGGGCTGGGAAGTCGATTTACTCTTCTTAACCGCCCTTCTAACAGTGATCGGTTTCTCCGTTCATGATACGATCGTTGTTTTTGACCGAATTCGTGAAAACTCTTCGATCTACCGAAAACTTCCGTTTGAGACAGTTGTCAACCATTCTGTTGTTCAAACCATGGATAGATCAATAAACACATCTCTCACCGTCATGCTGACTTTATTGGCGCTGACATTGTTTGGTGGTGTAACCATCAGGCACTTCGTTCTAATTCTCCTCATCGGTGTATTCAGCGGAACGTATTCTTCCATCTTCAATGCTTCCCCGATTTTGGTGGTTTGGGAAAATAAGGAATGGAAAACCTGGTTCAAAAAGAAGGAAAGCCTTCCAGCATAATCTAATGCTAAAACTGATCATGGATCATCATACTTACCTGTTATTGATAACAACTGCGACAATTTGCAGGTAAAGAAGCGCAATTGAATAAATGGGCTCTGAGTGAATTCTCGGAACCCATTATTTTTCTAAAAGGAGACTGCTGATGAGAAAAGAAGTGATCTTAATTACAGGTGCAAACGGTGAGATCGGGGATGGATTAATCTCATACCTTTCTCGTAACTGCTCCACCCCAATTCTTGCTTTAGACGTGCAGCCTCTTGACGAGGAGATAACCAAACACTGTTTGCGATTTATTCAGGGTGATATTATGGACCAGATGCTTCTGGGAAGGCTGGTTGGTGAGTATGAGATCACTACCATATATCACCTCGCATCGATCCTATCCACCAAAGCAGAATATAATCCTGAAACAGCCCATCGCATCAACGTGGAAGGTACACTAAATCTCCTCAGGATGGCTGTAGAACAATCCCAGTGGCAGAATAACCCGGTTAAATTCATTTACCCTAGTTCCATAGCCGCATATGGTTTCCCAACCGTAGAAGCGAAAATGTCAGCAGGCAAAGTCCCGGAAGAAAACTGGTGTTTTCCGACCACCATGTATGGGTGTAATAAGCTGTATTGTGAACATCTTGGTCGTTATTACAGCCGGCACTATAAACAATTGGCTGCTGGAATTAATCAGGAAAACCATGTTGATTTCCGCTGCCTGCGGTTCCCCGGTTTGATCAGCGCCTTTACAACACCTACTGGCGGTACCAGTGATTACGGACCTGAAATGCTGCATTATGCAGCCCAAGGATTGCATTATAAGTGTTTTGTCCGCCCTGATACCACCTTGCCATTCATGGTCATGCCTGATGCAGTCAAATCGCTGATCATGTTGGAGAACGCTCCCCGGGAATATCTTTCTCAATTGGTTTATAACGTTACCAGTTTCAGCCCTACTGCACAGGATTTCTATAAATATGTTCTCCAGGCATTTCCAAATGCGAATATCGATTTTGTACCGGATACCAACCGCCAGAGGATCGTTGATTCCTGGCCGGCTGACCTGGATGAATTCAGCAGCCAGAAAAGATTGGAACTGGCTGCCCGAATATAACGAGGCAGATTTATTCAACAACTATCTTATTCCAGCGATTCGGGAACGATATAAATAATTCTAACTAGTAAAACCTCTTTGGAAGTTGTAGGTCCGATAGAGTTGTAGGTCGGATAGAGCGCAGCAAAATCCGATAAAAAAGTAAGCGTTGGATTTCGGGTTTGCACCCTCAATCCAACCTACGAAAAATGTGGGATTTGTAGGTCGGATAGAGCAGATTCCCGAGCCCGTCGAGGGACGCAGCGAAATCCGACATTAGAGAAAGCTTTGGATTTCGGGTTTGCGCCCTCGATCCAACTTATGAAGACTTTTGTGCTTATTGGAACTTTTCCAAAATGTATTTCACCAAATCACCTTCAGGGATCGCTTCCTGAGTGCTATTCAATAAATTCTTCACAACCACTGTCCTTTTATCGATCTCATCCGGCCCAATAACCACGATAAATTTTATACCGTTTCGGTCGGCAAACTTAAATTGCTTTGGCAGTTTACTTACCTCTGGATAGCAGATCGTATTAATTCCAGCTCCTCTGAGTTTCGCTGCAATGGCATTAGACTTTTCGACAGTGGATTCATTAAAAACTGTCACCAATACCTGTGCGGGATTGACTGTCACCTCTGGTGATCGATCATATTTTTCCAGGGTTAGTCGTAGGACGACATCACCCATGGCAAAACCGATCCCACCGGCTGGTTGGCCGCCTACATCGGCCACCAGGTTATTGTACCGGCCTCCACCAAATATTGCCCGGCCACCTTCCAGATCCCTGGCTTCAAATACGATCCCGGTATAGTAATCCAACCCGCGGATGATGCCGGCATCATAGCGAATGTATTCAGAAACCCCCATTACTTCAACCAATTCGAATATTCTGACAAGATCAGGTGATTGTTTCCAGAGTTCACTATTCTGCAGCAGATTACTGAGCCCGGTGAAATTGGCTTCACTGATACCATTCTCAATGGCATAGTTCCTCCAACTTTCTGGACTCATTTTATCTTTTCTATCGATCAGTTTGAAAACAGATGGCAGTTGGCTGTTTTCGATACCGAGCCTAAGTATCTCTGATTTCATCAGCTCACGACTATTGACATTGATAACAACCTGGTCAGGGGTTAATCCTATTTCTTTAAATAATGTACATCCGATTGCCAACATCTCTGCATCCGCTTCTCTGGAGTTCACGCCGATCAGGTCAATATTCCACTGAAAGAATTCCCTGGAACGACCTTTTTGTGGTCTTTCATAGCGCCAGAATGGGCCGAATGACCACCACCTTATTGGGAATATGAGCTCGTTTTGCTGCGTTGCAACCATTCTTGCCAGGCTGGGGGTTAGTTCGGGGCGTAAGGTAATAAGCTCACCACTTCGATCGGGAAAAACAAAACTTTGTTCTTTTACCAGTTCTTCCCCGGATTTTGCAGCATATAGTTCGATTTTCTCCAGGAATGGTCCATCATACTCCTGATAGCCGAAGCTTTTAGATATTTTTCCCAGCTTTTGGTACAGACACGATCGAAAAGCCATATCTTCCGGGTAAAAATCCCTCGCCCCTTTTACTCCTTGAATGGTAGGTTTCATAATTTTTGCTGCTTTCTTTTATAGGAATTTCTTATTTTAACATGCAATGATGTTACAATCATCCTTCTAAATTGCACATTTAATACTATTGAGATATTTTATTATTATTGTATACTAACCAGAAGAAAAAATTACTTATTTAGCGTTTGATAGGCTATCTGTTATGAATACAAAAGAATTAATTACAATTATTGATGGAACATTAATTTCTGACGGGTGTGATCTTAATCGTGAAATTAAAGGTGGCTGCGGAGCTGACCTTATGAGTGACGTACTTGCCTCCATCCAACCTGATGCTGTTTTATTGACCGGTTTGTGCAATCCACAGGTGGTCAGGACTGCACAAATGGCAGATGTTGCGGCAATCGTAGTGGTTCGAGGGAAACGGCCTCCACAAGAGACAATAGACCTGGCCAACGAGGAATGCATTCCATTGATTTCTACCCCATACGGAACTTTTGAATTATGTGGAAGATTATTCAGAGCAGGACTTCCATCACTTGAGAGTCCGGTAGGCGATGGTCCTTGTTCCTGTGACGATTAATACCCGGGAGTAATCGAATGAATCAGAGCGATAAAAAGGGGATTGTAATTACAGATGAGATCGCCGATAACATTTCGAAGGTTGAAGAATTAGCCTATGAGCTAAAGATCAACCAGGTGATGACCAGCAAAATATTGATCATCCAACCTGAGACATCCATGGAAGAAGTCTCTGAGCTATTCCGTGCAAAAAGGATTTCTGGTGCACCGGTTGTAAAGGATGAAGAATTGGTTGGGGTTCTCAGCATTGAGGACCTCATTCGTTGTTTAAGGGAATATGATCTACAATCACCTGTCAGCAAATACATGTCGCGAAATGTGATTTCAGTTAAAGAGTTTGATCCGGTGATTGAAGCACTCAAAACCTTTGTTCACAGCAATATTGGTCGTTTGCCCGTGTTGGATATTGATGACAAACTTGTTGGAATCATTACGAAAGGCGACGTAACCAGGGGTCTGCTTAAGAAATTGACCAATGAATTTCAACAGGAGGAAATTCGCGTTTATCGTGCCAGTCATTTATTTGAAGATATTATTTCCACTCGAACGAGTTTGGTTTTAAGGTATAACATTAAACCCAGGGATTTCGTCCATGGGGGTGCTGCTTCATCTTACATAAAACGCGCACTTATGAGGCTTGGAGCATCCCCACAAATTGCACGCAGATGTGGAATTGCTATATACGAAGCTGAAATAAACTTGATCATACATTCAAAGAATGGCGGAATAATTAGAGTTGAGATTGAACCTCACCAAATAACCATGGAAGCAATAGACGATGGCCCTGGTATTAAAGATATCGAGTTGGCGATGAAACCCGGTTTTTCCACTGCTTCCGAGCAAGTTCGAGAAATGGGGTTTGGAGCTGGCATGGGACTGGTCAATATCTCGCGTTGTGTGGATCAAATAAAACTGGAATCTACTCTGGAAAAAGGGACTCGCCTAAAGATGAAGTTATTCCTGAAAGATCAGGATAGTTTTGGAGAAATCTCACCACAATAATTGGAGAATAATCAATGAACCTTCAAGATATCATTCAAAAAAACCAATTGACCATCCTTACGAACCCTAAAGACTTTTCGACAATTCAAGCATCAAGTGCATATTGCTCCGATTTATTAAGTTGTGTGATGGCTGGTGCTGGCCACCAGGGAATTTGGATCACATTGCAGTGCCACACAAATATTGTCGCAGTAGCAGCCTTACTCGACCTCGCTGCAATTATCATTACTGAAGGAGCACAACCCGAACCTGAAACCATAGAAAAAGCCAATACCGAAGGAATTACTTTATTATCTACATCAGAAAAATCCTTCGATATTTGCGGTAAAATCTGGGAGCTCGGATTACGGGGATAACAATATCCGCAATTAGGATAAATCATGAATAAGTACCGTGCAGAATTACATGTTCACACTGTACTTTCACCATGTGCGGAAGTGGAGATGATCCCTCCATTAATTATTCAATCTGCCCTGGATCTAGATATTAATCTTCTTGCAATTACAGATCATAACAGCACTGCCAACATTCCTGCAGTGATGGATGCTGCAGTAAATTCCGGAATTAGCATTTTACCCGGCATGGAATTGCAAACCCGGGAAGAAGTGCATCTTTTATGTATTTTTGATAAGCCAAGGCAAGCTTTCGCATTACAACAATTGATCGACCGTTTAATGCCATCGATAAATAATGATCCGGAGCATTTTGGTGAACAGTTTGTAGTTGATGCAACTGGTGATTTTATTAGGACCGAACCTCGCCTTTTATTGGCATCAGTTAATCTTGGGCTCGATGATGCAGTTATGGAAGTGCATAAACTAGGTGGTCTTGCCATTCCAGCTCATGTTGATAGAAAAGCATACGGATTAATCAATATGTTGGGGTTTTTCCCTCCAGAAGCACAATTTGATGCTGTTGAAATTTCCAGGTTTACATCCGCGGAAAAAATTGGTTTATTACATCCCGAAATAAAAAGATTCCCAATAATCCAAAGTGGTGACGTCCATCGTTTGAATGAGTTTATGGGTACTTGTAGGTTTGAGATGGAATCTTCATCCGTCGGTGAAATGACCAAAGCGTTTACTGGAATAGAAAATCGATCATTCTCTCTGCTCCAAACTAGTTGACAACTCGCGTTAGAGAATATGACATTTAGTATCTGACTAAACTCTCATCTCGCAGGTACACTTTTAATGATTACTTATATACTTTCTGGCGTAGTAACTGCCAGTTGAGAGGATGTACTAAGAATGTTAAATGTCATTGATAATGCACCAGCAACAGACCCGATTAATGTTCCGGAACAAAAAAATATTATTGACAACATAATTCTGAATAATATAAAACGACCCGGGGCAACCATGGTAATTCTAAATGAATTGCAGAGTCAGGTTGGATATATATCTGAACCCATGCAGGCCTATGTTTCAAAAGAATTGGATATCCCGGTAAGTGCAATTCATGGAGTTGTATCTTTCTACTCCTTTTTCACCACAAAGCCGCGTGGAAAACATACCATTAAGTTTTGTATGGGAACTGCCTGTTACGTAGGCGGCACTCCTCAATTGATAGAAAAAGCAAAACAATCTCTTGGAATTAATCCCGGGGATACAACCGAAGACGGCTTGATCACTTTGGAAGTATGCCGTTGTGTTGGTGCTTGCAGTCAGGCTCCGGTTATTGTAGTGGATGAAGAAACGCACGGTCGGGTGAAACCAAATAAATTCCCCCAATTTATCCGGCAGTGCCAGGAATAGGAGATTGTGCGAGAATTAGCGCTGCATATTCTTGATATAGCGGAAAATTGTGTCACCGCACAAGCAGATCTCGTTCGAATTTCTGTTCATGAAAACTTGCATACTGATAAATTATCCTTTTCTGTCACTGACAATGGAAAAGGAATGTGCGAAGAGATGGTCCGCACGGTGACCGATCCATTTGTCACCACCAGAACCACCCGCAAAGTTGGCTTGGGTATTCCGTTATTAAAAGCTGCAGCAGAATCTTGTAACGGTAGTTTAACAATTAATTCCATTCCGGACAAGGGGACAAAAATATCTTGCGCATTTCAGCGAAGCCATATTGATCGTATGCCATTGGGTGATATTGTCAATACGATCACGATACTGGTAATTGGGTACCCCGATATCCATTGGATATTTCGATATGAGTACAATGAAGTGATGTTTGAATTTGATGACGAGTTTTTTAAAAGCGAATTGGGAGATATATCACTTTCAGAACCAACAGTAATCTCATTTCTCCGGGATCACCTGAGAGAAGGGATTGCCGGGGTCCAAAGTGATGTCCTCGCAATAAAATAATTACCAATTTATCGTAAACAGGAGTGAAAAATGTCCACTGTCAAAACGTTAGAAGATTTGAAGAAGATCCGTGAAGAAGCTCTTGAAAAAAGGAAAGCAAAAGCAACTTCGGGCACAGCACAGGTCATAGTTGGTATGGGTACTTGCGGTATTGCTGCAGGGGCACGTGACGCAATGAAAACGATTTTGGATGTTATTGAAGCTGATAACCTTTCCAGTATTCTGGTTACTCAGACTGGTTGCATAGGATTATGCGAGAAAGAGCCGATCGTCCAGGTAGTTATTGGTGAACAACCCAAAATTACCTATGGCAAGGTTACTCCCGAAGTTGCCAGAAGGATTATGAAAGAACATGTCGTAAATGGTAATGTTGTCCAGAGCAATCTTATACAGCTCTCCTAATTCTTAGATTATTAAGGTTTATATGAAGTATTATCGTTCTCATGTATTAGTATGCATTGATCCTGAATGTCTTTCCAAAGGTGCTCATGATGTTATGGATGCACTTCAGGATGAATTGGTCGCTGAAGGATTAATTGATGAAATTCAAGTCTTGGAAACATCACGTATTGGCGGATGTATCCATGGACCTGAAATTATGGTTTACCCGGAAGGTGTCCACTATACCAATTTAACTGCTGATGATATTCCCTTCCTGGTTGAAGAGCATTTCTTAAAGGGTAGGATTGCTCAAAAGTTTCTGGAAGTAGAAACTACTGTCGCCGATGAAGAATTACGTGCTCCTAAATCAAAGGAAATTCGAATTGTCCTTCGTAATTGCGGAATAATAGACCCCGAAAATATTGAAGACTATATTGCAGAAGACGGCTATCTTGGCCTTGGAAAAGCTTTATCTGAGATGTCTCCATCCCAGGTGATTGATACAGTACTTGCTTCCGGTTTACGCGGCCGGGGTGGAGCTGGTTTCCCGGCTGCAAAGAAGTGGTCATTTGTTGCCGCAAAAAAAGACCCGATCAAATACTTAATTTGTAATGCAGATGAAGGTGATCCCGGCGCATTTATGAATCGGCGTGTATTGGAAGGTGACCCACATTCTGTAATTGAGGGCATGATTATCGCTGCCTACGCTAGCTGGTATTCACCAGGGCTATATTTACTGCCGTGCAGAGTATCCTATAGCCGTCCGCACACTCAATCTAGCAATAAAACAAGCTCGGGCAATTGGTTTCCTTGGAAAAGACATTCTTGGATCTGGTTTTGATTTTGACCTTGAAGTAAGGATGGGCGCAGGTGCCTTTGTTTGTGGTGAAGAAACAGCATTAATGGCTTCCATTGAAGGCAAAAGGGGAGAACCTCGACCAAGACCACCTTTCCCCGCCGATAGCGGGCTTTGGGGAAAACCTACAAATGTAAATAATGTCGAAACCTATGCGAATGTCTCTCAAATTATTCTTAAAGGCGCGGAATGGTTTGCCAGCATGGGAAATGAAAAGAGTAAAGGTACGAAGACCTTTGCCATTGCTGGTGATATCAAGAATTCCGGTTTGATCGAAGTTCCATTTGGGATCACCCTGCGAGACGTTGTTTATGACGTATGCGGTGGAATCAAAGACGACAAAGCTTTTAAAGCCATCCAAACCGGTGGCCCAATGGGCGGCTGTTTACCGGCAACTTACCTTGATCTGCCAATAGATTATGAGTCCTTAACTGCGGCAGGGTCCATGATGGGGTCCGGTGGCTTGATCGTAATGGACGAAGATACCTGTATGGTGGATATCGCCCGCTTTTTTATGGAATTCACTCAGGATGAAAGTTGTGGTAAATGCACCCCTTGCCGTGTTGGAACCCGCCGTATTTTAGACATACTTGAAAACATATGCGCTGGTAAAGGTAAGGATGGAGATATTGAAACACTGGAGATGCTCTGTAATGAGATCAAAGTGACCAGCCTTTGTGGCCTTGGTCAGGGAGCACCTACTCCCGTAGAAAGCACCCTCAAACATTTCCGGGCTGAGTATGAAGCACACATCTATGAAAAGCGATGTCCATCGAAAGTTTGTAAAGCCCTAATTCGATATGATATCCTTCCTGATGTCTGTACTGGTTGTACAGTTTGTGCCCGCAATTGCCCGGTCAATGCAATCAGTGGTGAACGCAGACAAGCTCATCTGATAGATCCGGATATCTGTGTTCGATGTGGCATATGTATGCAGGTTTGTAACTTTAATGCGATAGAAATTCGATAAACCGGATTCACCCGGTCGTGATCTGGAAAAATATAACTGCAGGAGGAGTATGGCATCAGATTTAAGTATCACCGATAAAGTACACACAGCAGTACAGAGCGCTATCAAAAAATATGGCGCAAAAGATGACGAATTGATTCCCATTCTTACGCATGTCAATCATGAGATCGGATATCTTCCCAGCCAAGCCCTGGAAGAGCTTAGCGTATTGCTAAGAACACCAAAGAGCAAGCTCTTCACAGTGGCCAGCTTCTATGAAATGCTTTCTACAATTCCTGTCGGAAAGCATGTCATCCGTTTTTGTGAATCTGCACCCTGCCATGTTGTTGGTGGTCGCCTTGTATATCAGGCTCTACTTGAGCATCTCGAGGTGGAACCTGGACAGACTACCAAAGATGGAAAATGGACCCTCCTGACTACCAGCTGCCTGGGAATTTGCGGTGTAGGTCCTGCATTTATTATTGACGATGATGTGTATGGCAACGTCACTGCATCTCAAGTTCCAGATATCCTGGCTAAGTACCAGTAGAGGAGGATAAGAATGAGAGCCGTACGATCAATGGTCTTAGTTTCAGGTGATCCAGAAAGTCTTGGACGTGGATCTGAAAATATATATAAAACTTTTGAGACTGAATTCAAGAAGTTTGGATTACAAGATGAAATTTCTCTCTCAATGATGAGTGATGCCGGACGTCATGATGCCTTACCTCTTGTGATTGTTTATCCGGAAGCCGTAATTTATGGTCCTGTGACACCCCAGGATGTTCCGTTTATCGTTGAAGAACATCTTTTTAAAGGTCGAATAGCATCAAGGCTGGTAGCTTCTTCCCATGAATTATCAGGACGAATTGCCTGGTTATCTGCTCGAAAAGGAACCCTCCCCGCTGAAAAACGTATTGTGCTGGAACGTGCCGGGATAATCGATCCTGAAGATATCCAGGATTATATTCTTCATGACGGTTACCAGGCATTGGGCAAAGTATTGACCGAAATGACTCCGGTAAAAGTCATCGATGAAATTGATACTTCCGGATTAAAAGGGCGTGGAGGAGCAGGCTTTCCTACCGGACAAAAATGGCGGTTTGTGTCCAGGGCTCCAGGAACAAAAAAATATGTTATTTGTAATGCTGACGAATCTGAACCCGGGACCTTTAAAGATAGATTAGTCCTCGAAGGAGATCCACATAGCATTATTGAAGCGATGACGATCGCTGCTTTTGCGGTTGGAGCTGATGAAGGATATATATATATTCGCGGAGAATATGCCTTAGCTCAAGAGAGATTGAAAGTAGCAATTAAACAAGCTGAAGATATGGGTCTTCTTGGTGAAAATATCTTTGGATCCGGTTTCAATTTCAAACTTCATGTTCATTCAGGTGCGGGGGCTTATATCTGTGGTGAAGAAACCTCCTTGATTGAATCAATCGAGGGTAAACGTGGAGAACCCAGGTCACGACCACCATATCCGACCACGCATGGATTATGGGGTAAACCCACCCTGGTAAATAATGTTGAAACTCTGGCAAATATTTCCGCCATCATTAATCATGGCTCTGCCTGGTATAGGGGTATTGGCACTACCAAAAGCCCTGGAACCAAGGTATATACAATTCTAGGAAATGTAAATATCACAGGTTTGATCGAAGTTCCGATGGGTATTACCCTCAGGGAGGTGATCAGTATTTATGCACGGGGAATGAAAGGTGATTCTACATTCAAACTTGCACAAACAGGCGGTTCCTCCGGTTCAATCATTCCAGCCAGCTTGCAAGATACACCTATGGATTTTGAGTCGTTTAGTAAAGCCGGTGTATCGCTAGGTTCAGGTGCACTCCTCATCTGCAACGAAGATACTTGTGTTGTGGATTTGTGCAAGGTTCTTATTAATTTCTTCAAAAATGAGAGCTGTGGAAAATGTAACCCCTGTAGAATTGGCAACGACCGGGCTTATCAGATATTAACAAATATTTCTGAAGGAACAGGTTCATTACATGATCTGGATGATCTGGAACAGATCAGCGATTTTCTTTATCAAATGTCCAATTGCGGTCTAGGACAAACAGCAGGAACCCCAATCAAAGATATATTGCATCATTTCAGGGCTGAGGTTGAGGCTCATATTAAATTAAAAGTTTGTCCTACCGGTGTCTGCTCAATGAGCGGTCGCAAAGTAAATTCATAAGATACCTGTAAAGAGAGGTTAGAGAATGGTCAACGTAACAATTGATGGCAAACAGATTTAGGTTCCAGAAGGAACTACCGTTTTACGGGCGGCGGAAAGTGCCGGGATAAAAATTCCAACACTTTGTGATCACAAAGAATTGACACCTTATGGTGGATGCAGACTTTGCCTAGTTGAAGTTGAAGGTGCCCGTACTTTGCAGCCTTCCTGCACTCTGCCTGTAAATCAAAATATGGTTGTAAAAACTGATACTGAGAAGGTAAAAGAAGCCAGAAAATTTGTCCTCACACTCATCTTTAGCGAGCGCAACCATTTCTGCATGTTCTGCCAGGTAAGTGGTGGAGATTGTGAGCTGCAAAATTCCGCTTATGCTGAAGGGATGACTCACTGGCCTTTACAACCCAATTATTCTCCTTTTACGGTGGATGCATCCAATCCATTTTTTGTCCTGGATAACAATCGTTGTATCTTGTGCCGTCGATGCGTCCGTGCCTGTGGTGAGCTCGTTGGTAACTATACCCTTGGCATTGAAGAACGTGGCGCAAATAGCTTATCTGGTAGCAGATCTCGGCACACCACTGGGAGAATCAACTTGTATCTCATGCGGAACCTGTATTCAGGTATGCCCGACAGGTGCACTAATTGATCGCCAAAGTGCTTATTATGGTCGTGACAAAGACGTCACCCATGTTAAATCAGTATGTACCCAATGCAGCCTGGGATGTGGAATTGATGTGGTTACTCGGGACAACCGCGTCGTTCGTATTGATGGGGATTGGGATTCAGAGATCAATCATGGCTTGCTCTGTTCTTTGGGTAGATTTGAACCCCTCGTGAATGACCATGAACGTGTTGCAACTCCACTTGTGAGAAAAGATTCCCGATTAAAAGCAGCAACCTTTTCTGATGCGGTCGATTCTGCTTCATCATTATTAAAGGCAAGTGTAAAAGATGGTTCTTCAGTTGGAGCATTGATCTCTTCCAAAGTTTCAGCTGAGGCTCTCTCTACATTTAACCAATTATTCAAAGGGATGAAAAATGTTCAATTCGGAACTTTGGATGGCACTGGTTACTCGTCTGCAAACTCTTCATTGGATGGCAAAACCAAAGATGCTGCATTAGATCAAATAGATCAAGCAGACTGCATCGTGGTTATTGGAGCCGACTTGATTAAGGATCATCAGGTAGCAGGATTTCTGGTAAAACGTAGTTTGCCTCTTGGTTCAAAATTGATCTTGGTCGACACAAAATCGAACAAACTAGCATCTTATGCTGATGCAGTACTTGAACCAGGTAAAGATTATTCTTTGATATTTGATCAATTAAAGGATGGCTTACAAGCTTCGAAACACGAAGAGAAAACGGATCTTGGTAAAGCGATTTCCTTTATAAAATCTGCAGGAAAAATAATGCTGATAATTGGTAAATTACCTGCAAATATTGGCAGCGATAAAATTACCGGATTTGTGAAAGCCTTAAAATCAAAAGACCAAACTCTGGATGTGATCACCTTAAAAGGTCAGGCAAATTCATATATGGCCTACCTTTTTGGACTTGATAAACCTGTCAATCTTAAGGGTCTGAAGACCGTCTTTGTTTTCCAAGGCGATGAAGAGATCGATCAGAAATTAGCCAAGGAATTGGAGCTGATTCCAAATCTTGTGGTCCAAAGTACATTTGTTTCTGGTTTGACTACAAAAGCCCAGGTTGTTCTACCTGCGCCAAGTTGGTCTGAGACAGAAGGAACTTACCTTAGTGCCGATGGTAGAATTCAGACTATCAAAAAAGTAATCAACCCATCAGAAGATACCAGGGCAACGATTGAAGTTTTACAACGATTTGCAGCCTCCACTGGTACAAAATTGGTTGAAGGCTGGAAATCCGGCCTGGATAAAACCAGGGTAGCTGTGGGCCTTGATCTGAATTGATGAGTTATCGGTATAAATATCGAAAGGAGAAATGATGGCAAAACCCAAGATATCATCTGATTGGTTGGCTGGCTGTGCTGGATGCCACATGTCATTGCTTGATATTGATGAAAGAATTTTGCAGGTTATCGAACTTGCAGATTTACGATCGACACCTATCACTGATCTTAAACATCCTGATGATTCTGGTGTTGACGTAGGCATTCTTGAAGGCGGTGTTAATAATACCGCTAACGAAGAAGTTGTTCTTCGAATGCGTTCCAAATGTAAAACACTCGTCGCCCTTGGTGACTGTGCTGTATTTGGTGGTGTTCCAGCCATGCGTAATTTCTTCACCATAGAAGAATCATTACGCCGGGCATACATTGAGACCGAGAGTACGGATGAATCCGGAAAGATCCCATCTGATCCTGAACTAGCTGTTCCGACAAAAGTAAGAGCTCTCAGTGAAATCGTGGATGTGGACCTGTTTGTTCCTGGTTGCCCACCTGATGCTGATACCATCTTCTATGTACTTGCTGAGCTGGCACAGGGACGGATGCCGGAATTAAAAGACGAAAAATTGCAATGGCATTAATTGGAGGTTCTTATGGTTGCACAAAAAATTACAATTGAACCAGTAACAAGAATTGAAGGCCATGCAAAAGTTACCGTTCATATGAATGCGAACGATACAGTTGATCGTGCTTATTTGCATGTAAATGAATTCCGCGGATTCGAAAAATTCTGTGAAGGCAGAATGTATTTCGAAATGCCATTGATCACACCACGAATTTGTGGAATTTGTCCGGTATCACATCACCTGGCATCTGCAAAAACTGGCGACCAGATCGTGGGAGCTGTCCCACCACGGCCAGCAACTCTTTTGCGTGAGTTAATGCACATGGGGCAGATTATCCAAAGCCATGGAATGCATTTCTTTGAACTCGCAGGTCCTGACCTTTTACTTGGTTTTGATGCTGATCCCGCTATTCGTAATGTTGTTGGTTTAGCTCAAGCGAATCCAGCACTAACTGTGAAAGCCGTCCTATTACGCAAATTTGGACAAGAAATCATTCACACCCTTGGCGGTAGACGTGTACATCCTAATTTTGCTGTACCCGGAGGAGTAAATAAAGCTCTCCAGAGTGCTGAAAGGGATAATATACTTTCTGGAATAGATGATGCAATTGCAACCATCCAAACCGGAATTGTAATTATGAAGGACTGGGCAGCAAAGAATTCTGAAGATATTAATAAATTTGCTGTTTTTAAAACAGGTTACTTCGGTCTAATAACTCCCAAGAATGGTCTTGAGTTGTACGATGGTAATATCCGCCTGGTCAGCCAGGATGGCGATCAGTTGGAAAGGTTTGACCCAACTCAATACCTTTCTTACATTTCAGAACATGTGGAAAATTGGTCATACCTCAAGTTCCCATATTATAAGAAACTAGGTTATCCAAATGGTGTCTATCGGGTTGGTCCTTTGGGCCGATTGAATATCTCTGATCATATTGATACCCCGCTTGCCAATGATGAATTAAAGGTTTGGAAAGCGATTAATGGTGGCAAACCGGTTGAAAATACTCTTTATTATCATTATGCTCGTTTGATCGAAGCCTTGTTCGCCGCAGAACGGGTAAAAGTATTGTTGGATGACCCTGATATTCTCAGCACTGATATTCTAAATACTCACCAAAACTTTACAGGTCACGGTGTAGGTGTGGTCGAAGCCCCACGCGGAACTCTTATCCATGACTATAAAACAAATGAAATGGGCCAGATTACAAGTGTCAACCTGATAGTATCTACAGGTCATAATAACTGGGCGATGAGTAACGCTGTCGATTCAGTAGCGAAAACCTACGTTCATGGCCCAGATGTCAAGGAAGGCATGCTAAATCGGATCGAAGCTGCAATTCGGGCTTATGACCCCTGCCTTTCTTGTTCCACACATGCTGTTGGTAAAATGCCTATTTCTGTAGATATTGTTGATTTAAATGGTGAATTGATTCGGTCTTTATCCAGGAATTAATTCGAAATTGGAACATCATATGACGATGCCAGATAACTCTGGCATCGTCCAGCTTAATCTCATGAAACGAAAACTGATCATTGCGTATGGAAATCCAGACCGGCAGGATGATGGTGCTGGTTGGTATACCCTTGAGAAAACTGCCCAGAAGATTGGGGTGGCATTTTCTGGCTATAATGATGATTTTTATGCCAGGCTGGGAAATTCTCCCGATTTCTTCTTTTCATTACAACTTACACCAGAGATGTCTGATCTGATCAAGAATTATGATGAGGTTTGTTTTATTGATGCCAGTGTTGGAACTGGCTCAAGAGAGCTGGAAATCCTAAAGCTTATTCCAGGATATCAATTTTCACCTCTCTCTCATCATATGTCTCCACAATCATTGCTGGATATATCCAAATCAATGAATGATTACAGCCCGATTTCATTTTTACTAACCATTCCCGGAAAGGATTTTGGTTTTATAAATACATTATCCAGCCAGGCTTTGACCGCCTCAGAAACTGCTATTGGATGGTTATTGGATTGGATCAATCAGGATATTGAGCAGTAATTATAATTCAACCTGTTTTTGTCCTATTTAGATTATAATTCGCCCATGCATGAATTGGCAGTCACTGAAAGTATATTAGCAATCGCATTGGAACATGCCCAAAAAGCAAATGCATCCCGTGTGACCGAAATTAATCTTCTGATAGGAAATTTATCCAGTATTATTGATGATTTAATAAGTTTTTACTGGGAGATTATTAGCAAGGACACGATCTGTGCTCAATCTACTCTACATTTCACTAGAATACCCGGTCATTTACAATGCAATAATTGTGCGAATGAATACGATCTAGTGGATGAATTGATTCCCTGCCCCAAGTGCAACTCTTCAAATGTTACCATCCTTAGGGGAAATGAATTCAGGGTAGATAGTATAGAAGTCATACAGGACGAATAATTATGTCACAGACGATCCACATCAACGTCATCGAAAATATCCTGGGAGCTAATGACCAGATCGCAATAAAAAATGCATCGTTGTTGAAAGCTAATGGCGTGATGACGTTTAACATCATGGCATCCCCAGGTGCCGGAAAGACAAGTTTTATTTTAAAGATCATTGAAAAACTATCTGATAAGTACCGTATCGGTGTCATAGAAGGTGATACGTCAGCTGCCACGATTGATGCAGATAAGATCTCCAAATTGGGATTGCCGGCAGTTCAGATCAACACTGGCGGAGATTGCCATCTGGATGCGAATATGTTAAGGTCAGGATTGGATAATCTTGATCTGAAATCGCTTGATCTTGTGCTTGTTGAGAATGTAGGGAATCTTGTATGTCCTGCGGCTTTTAAACTGGGTACTTATAAGAATATTTTGGTAGCCTCAATTCCGGAAGGGGATGACAAACCCTATAAATATCCGGCTATGTATTCAGCTGTAGATGCTCTTATCATAAATAAGATCGACCTGCTCCCTTATGTACCATTTAATATGGATTATTTCATAAGTGGTGTAAAAATGCTCAACCCGGACTTGGTCAGTTTTCCAATATCCTGTAAAACTGGTGAAGGAATGGATGAATGGGTTAAAGTGGGTCACATCCGTTCATGTGGATTTCCGAAGCAGCTAACATGCGATTAGGATATATAACAACCAGGATCACGATAAAGGGAATAGTGCAGGGGGTTGGTTTCCGTCCGTTCATTTACAATTTAGCTAAAAGACTTGATATCTCAGGTACAGTTCGGAATACGTCTTCTGGAGTGATCGTTGAAGCAACAAGCTCGCCAGATGTTCTAGAAATCATTTTATAACCAGATCCAATCCTCTGCACCTCCTCTATCGCGGATTGATACGATATGTCGTGAACCGATAACAAATATTGAATATTCCGGATTCTCCATCCTTGAAAGTGCCATTCTTCCGGGCGCTTTTTCCCTGGTTCCTCCAGACATGGCCACATGCCCGGAATGTCAGGCTGAATTATTTGATCCAACAAACAGGAGATACCGTTACCCATTTATTAATTGCACTAACTGTGGACCCCGGTTCTCCATTATTCGAAAGATGCCGTACGACCGTGAATTTACATCCATGGCAGGCTTTCCTATGTGTCCTGAATGCCGCCAGGAGTATTCGGATCCTGGTAAATCGCCGGTTTCATGCAGAACCTATCGCCTGCCAGACCTGTGGTCCGGAATTGACTTATTATCAGGATGATCATCCAGATCTAAAACGTGAAGAAGCATTGCAAGCAGCAAGGACCTTGATCCAAAGCGGGGGAATACTTGCTTTGAAAGGACTTGGAGGATATCAACTTGTTTGCGATGCTTCCAATCCAGAAACGATCACCCGCCTAAGAAAAGGGAAGCTCCGCAGTGATAAACCATTTGCGCTTATGGCATACGATGCCCTAACAATAAGGAAATATTGCAATCTATTAGCAGAGGATGAAAATATTCTCCTCTCACCTCAGCACCCTATAGTCATACTTCCTGCAAAACCTTCGTCATTACAGCATAATGCACCGCGGCAAAATACGCTTGGATTTATGCTTCCATATACTCCACTACATTTCCTAATTACTGAACCGGCAACTACTTACCCGGAAGTTCTGGTCATGACAAGTGGAAATATTAGTGATGAACCTATGTTTATTGAAGACAAAGCTGCTATTAACCATCTCAACCATATTGCTGATGGTTTTCTTGGGCATAACCGGCCAATTCTTAACCGTGTGGATGATTCTAGTGTATCAATCTAAAACCAACTATTCTATACCTATACGCAGAGCGCGCGGTTACTCGCCTGATCCCATTTTGATTGCGGAAGATCTCCCACCTGTCTTTGCATCCGGTGCTTTACTAAAGAATACTTTCACACTGGTTCAAAATAAACAGGCGTTCGTAAGTCATTTTATCGGCGACCTGGACAATCTTGAAGCATATAAGGATTACGAATTATCCATTCAAAAATACTTTGATCTCTTTCAATTCACTCCATGCAGTTGTTGCTTGTGATCTTCATCCTGACTATTTATCCACCCGCTTTGCAGCTATTATGGCGGAAGAGAATAAAATTCCAGTCATGCAGATACAACATCACCATGCCCACCTGGCTGCATGCCTTGCTGAGAACAAGTATCCTTTGGATAAAAACGTGATCGCCTTGTGCTATGACGGTACCGGTTATGGTCAGGATGGTAATATCTGGGGCGGTGAGATTCTTGTAGGAAATGCTTTATCATATAAACGGATCGGTCATTTACAATATCTTCCATTACCGGGAGGTGACCTGGCGATAAAAAAGCCCTATAGGATTGCGCTGGCAGTATTTAACTGCCTTGGGATTAACCTGGGACAACAGTATTGCATCGGTACAATATTGTTCCGTTAGTGAAGCCGGATTGCTAAAGGATCAAATCGAAAAGAAAATCAACATATCTCAAAATTCATCGATGGGCAGGTTATTTGATGCGGTCTCCTCATTGATTGGTATCCGACAGGAAGTTAGTTACGAAGGTCAGGCAGCAATTGAGTTGGAAGCCATGGCTGATCCCGATGAAGACGGTATCTACCCCTATACAATCCAAGATGGAATAATCTAATGTCTTACCCATTATTAATTCGATCATCGCTGATCTAAAGAAAAATGTCTTTACCAAAAATAATTTCTGCCAGGTTCCACAATACAATCGCTCAATTATCCATTGAATTTAGTAGTTAATGTCATAAAAGAATATGATTGTGATACTGTGGCTTTAAGCGGCGGAGTTTGGCAGAATAGCTTGTTACTTTCTAAAACCATCAAATTACTTAAAAAGAATGGTATAAATTTCATAATACATAACCTGCTCCCGCCTAATGATGGGTGTATCAGCCTGGGACAGGCAGTGATCGCTGGGCTAAATTACAAAAGGAAAATATAACATGTGTCTTGGAGTTCCAGGAAAAATTACTGAACTATATCAAAAAGAATCATTATTAATGGGTAAAGTGGATTTTGGAGGAGTTGTCCGCGAAGCTTGTTTTGAGACACTTCCTGAGGCACAAATCGGTGAGTACGCCATTATTCACGTTGGTTTTGCCATTTCCTTGCTCAGTGAATTGGAAGCCATGGAAACACTTAGCCTTTTGAAAGAGATGGATGACCTCGGTGCTTTGGAGGATCAGAACACATGAAATTCACTGAGGAATTTCGGGATGCCAACCGGGTCAAGCTATTAGTTAAAGAATTACAACAAATAGCAAAACACCCCTGGGTAATAATGGAGATCTGCGGTGGGCAAACTCATTCATTTATGCATTATGGCATCGACCAACTCCTTCCAGATACTATTGAACTGGTTCATGGTCCAGGTTGCCCGGTTTGCGTTACACCACTTGAAATGATAGATAAGTCCATCGCATTGGCATCTGATCCAGATTTCATTCTCACCAGCTACGGAGATATGCTCCGTGTGCCCGGTTCCGAAAAAGACCTTTTCACAGTTCGTGCAAATGGCGGAAATATTAAAGGTTGTGTATTCTCCATTGGATGCAGTGCAAATTGCAAAGAATAACCCTGATAAGCAGGTAGTCTTTTTCGCCATCGGTTTTGAAACAACTGCACCTGCAAATGCCATGAGTGTAATTCAAGCAGCAGCGTTGGGAATAACAAATTTCTCGCTGCTTGTATCACAGGTACGGGTTCCACAGGCGATAGAAGCTATACTATCATCTCCAACTAATAGGGTCCAAGGATTTTTGGCTGCTGGTCATGTCTGTGCTGTGATGGGTTATTGGGAATATCCTTCCATTGCAGCAAAGTATAAAGTACCTATTGCAGTCACAGGTTTCGAACCAGTCGATCTCTTGACCGGTCTGGTGGATTGTGTCAGGATGCTTGAAGGGAAAGAATACAAAGTGTGTAATTCGTATTCGAGAGCAGTCACGGAACCTGGAAATGTGGCTGCACAAAATATTATTAATAAAGTATTTCAGCCGGTTGACCGCAACTGGAGAGGAATTGGCAACATTCCCCTCAGCGGGTTGTCTCTTAAACCTGAATATGCAAAATATGACGCTGAAAAGAAATTTAGTTTGGGTCACATACAAACAAAAGAATCAGAGATTTGTATTTCAGGTCAAATCCTGCAAGGCAACAAGAAACCATATGATTGTCCAGCTTTCGGTACCCTTTGTACACCGGAAAATCCTCTTGGTGCACCAATGGTTTCAAATGAAGGCGCCTGCTCAGCCTACTATCGCTATAGAAAGATCTCCACAATATGATTACAAATATATCCGAAGGTCCTGTTTGCCCTGTGCCATTATCACATAAAGATACAATAATCCTTGGTCATGGTAGTGGTGGAAAATTAACTCATGACCTGATCCAATCAGTATTTCATAAATTCTTTTCCAACCCTTTTCTGGATCAGGGTGATGATGGTGCTCGTCTGGATCAATCGCTTTTACAGGGCACTCCGGTCATCAGTACTGATGCACATGTAGTTAATCCCATATTTTTTCCCGGGGGAGATATTGGTCGATTGGCTGTCTGTGGAACTGTAAATGATGTGTCCATGCTTGGTGCTGTTCCCATGTATTTAACTGCTTCATTCATTTTGGAAGAGGGTCTTTCAATTATCGAACTTGATAATATTGTACATTCCATGGCTGATGCAGCGAAGGAAGCTGGAGTACTTATTGTGGCAGGAGATACAAAGGTTGTTGAGAAAGGAAAAGCAGATAGATTATTTATTTCCACAACCGGATTTGGGGTTATACCATTAAATCGAGGAACAATTTCCGGGAGTAATGCTAAACCCGGAGATAAAGTTATTCTTTCAGGATCCCTTGGAGATCACGGTATAGCAGTTTTAAGCGCAAGAAATGAGTTGTCATTTGAAGTGATGATTAATTCAGATGTCGCTCCATTAAATTCATTAGTCGAGCAGCTATTGGAAAAAGCCCCCAATGTACATGTATTACGCGACCCTACACGTGGTGGATTAGCAACAACATTGAATGAAATTGCTAAGCAAAGCCATGTCTCAATTCGGATCGATGAGAGTATGATACCCGTGAAACCAGCCGTGAAGGCTGTATGTGAAATGTTGGGTTTCGACCCACTTTACCTTGCCAATGAGGGAAAACTAATCGCCTTCGTTCCTCCTGGAGAAGCCGAATCCGCATTAAAAGCAATCCAAAGTCATCCTTATGGTAAAGATGGTGTCATTATTGGGACTGTTGAAAGTACTGACCCAGGTTGTGTGGTTTTAGTTACCCCTTATGGTTCGTCCAGAATAATAACAATGCTTGCAGGTGAGATTTTGCCGCGTATTTGTTGATCGTTAAACTGATCTTGTTTGAAAAAAAGTATTACAGCAATAATAAGGATGGATGGGAAATATATGAACGGTGAATTTAATATTGATGCTGTCCTACCGATGGATATGGCTATAAAAGCTGAAAAAGTAGGTATTAATAAAGCGACGATGCCCTTTTGGAATAGCTTTGTGCTTTCCGTCCTGGCAGGTGCCTTTATTGCCCTTGGCGCAATATTTGCGACAACTGTAAGCGCAGGTTCCATTCCCATTAAAGATGCTACAGGTGCAGTAACTTTTAGCACAGGCCTGCCCTATGGCTTGGTTAGGCTATTGGCAGGTCTGGTATTTTCACTTGGTCTTATTCTTGTTGTTGTGGGTGGCGCAGAACTATTTACTGGAAATAACCTGATCATGATGGCTTTCATGAATAAAAAAGTGTCTTTTGGTAAACTAATGCGTAACTGGGCAATCGTGTTTACCGGCAATTTCGTCGGATCAATTGCGACAGCAATTATCATGTTCTACTCTAAGCAGTTTACATTTGGCGGCGGAGCAATTGGTTTGGCAGCATTGAACACCGCAGAATCAAAAGCCAGTCTTGGTTTTGTTCAGGCAATTACCCTCGGAATTATGTGTAACGCACTGGTTTGTTTGGCTGTATGGTTGTGCTTTTCTGCTCGTTCAACCACAGATAAGATCCTCTCTATTATCCCTCCCATCGCAGCTTTCGTAGCATCCGGTTTCGAACACAGCATTGCGAATATGTATTTCATACCAATAGGTTTGTTTATTAAAACAGGTGGTGATGCAAAGTTTTTTGAAGCAATCGGAAAAACATCTGAGAATTTCCCAAACCTTACTTGGGCAAATTTCTTCGTCAAGAACCTGCTTCCGGTAACAATAGGCAACATTATTGGTGGTGCCTTAATGGTTGGGGTTGTTTACTGGTCTGTGTATCTTCGCGGGAAGAAATAACCTTAGAAACCGGTCATCGCGTGCAATGGCAATAATCATTTATCAACCCGGTGGATCTCACTAGTCTTTGGTAAAAAGCAATATGAGTAATAGCCATACCACTTTTGAATTCAAGCAATACACCTCTAAAGGGATCGAATTGATTCCAACCAATATTGCTATTGAAACTCCTGTATCCTTAACTGTAAATGGGAAAATTTGGTTAACTTTCCAATGTACTCCAGATTACTTGGAACAATTGGCCATCGGTTTTTTATTTAATGAGGGTTTTATCAAAAAGATAGAGGAAGTAGCGTCAATTCAAGTTTGCGAAAAAAGGGATAATGTGGATATCTGGCTGAACCATGAAGCCGTGAAACCAGAAACCTGGCGTCGAGTTTCGGGTTGCCATGGAGGGACAACAACTGTAGATCTTGACCGAGAAAAAATCGAACCAATTCTGAGTCATTCACCTCTTCATATCGATCAAATATTAAGTCTTGTCTCCTCCTTTATCTACAAACAGCCACCCCATTCCGAGACAGGTGGAGTTCACACATCAGCTATTGCCGATGGAGAAGAGATCCTTTTCTATCATGAGGATATTGGCCGCCATAATACATTTGACAAAATTGCCGGCCGTCTTTTGATGGAAGGAGTAACTCCGGCACTACCGATTCTTCTTACTACTGGACGTGTAAGTTCTGATATGATGCAAAAAGCGATACGTTTAAGGATTCCCTTTTTGATCTCAATGAAATCGACAAGTTCTACTAGCATCAAACTGGCAAATGATTGGGGCATTACATTACTTTGTGGAGCTAGAAAAATGCATGTGAATGCATTTTCGCACTCGGAACGTATTATATTTGGTGAAAATGTTGTATAAAAGAATGCAATTTATGTAAGTAGGGTGACCCGAGTTAATTAGTCATATTCTCTTCAAGGAAGACCGCAATTAATTTATTGGATTGCAGAAATTCTACCCCATGAAATAGGTAGCATTGCTTTACATTTTTGATAATTCATTGATAGAAATGTAACTAACAAAACTATTGGTAAATAGTTATACAGGTCGATAGTAATTACCAGAATTAACTTATAATAATTATTAATATTCTAATTATTCCTTTGGGAGGGCAAAATGATTAACGTTAGTGCATTGTTGAACCAGAAAGGTAGTACTGTTTGGACAATTTCCCCGGAGGCTACCATACTTGATGCTTTAATGCAGATGTCGAAAAGAAATGTTGGTGCTCTCGTTGTTGAGGAGAATGGAGAAATATGCGGGATTGTCTCTGAGAGAGATTTTGCACGAAAAACCGCGGAAACCCGATCGGGTAACCTTATCTTACCTGTAAAAGAATTTATGACAAGTAAAGTTTTTACTGTTACCCCTGAACAAACACTGGATGAGTGCATGGTGTGGATGACCAAAGAGCATATCCGCCACTTGCCCGTTGTTAAGGAAAAACAATTGCTCGGTATTATCTCAATAGGTGACGTTGTGAAGAACCTGCTTGATGATAAGTCTTCCACGATCGACAGCATGGAAGATTATATTCTTGGTCGAGGTTACGTTACGAAATAGTTAGAAAGCTCCCAACTCAGATTTGTTTTTACGCAATTCAAAGCAGGTTTATTACAATTATTTATTAAATGTAATAAACCTGCTTTTGCTTAATCTGGTCATTTTCAAATTTCCTGAGTTACGGATGAAGGATTGGATAGCTGGATAAGCTGGATAAATCAACCTACACGAACTTCAGCAATACCTAAATTTGTTAATCTGGTAAAATGGACAGGCTGTAAATAATATATAGGACTTTGATGAGGATGCATGAAAATTGATTATAGAGAAACAACCAGTGACTTATTGAAACGTATCGATATTCACAATAAATTTGGCAGCAAAGATATTGACCAATGGATGTTGGCTACATTAGATATACAGAAAGGCAGCAAAATCCTGGATGTCGGTTGCGGCGCTGGGAAGCAATGCTTTTCTTATTATAATTATTTGAAGGGTGATTGCGATATCACCGGGGGCGATGTCTCAACCGAATTATTAGGTCAGGCAATTGAAGAGAATAAGAAATTCAATAATCCGGTAAAGTTCGTTGAATTGAATTTCAATAAACCGTTCAATTTTCCATCAAATCAATTTGATCTTCTATCCTGCTGTTTTGCCATCTATTATTCTGAAAATATACCTTTCACAATTCAAGAAATGCATCGTGTAATTAAAATCAGGCGGCAGGTTATTCACCACAGGACCCATGCCGGATAACAAAAAAGTTTTCTATGATATTATTCGCGAGGCAACCGGCAAACCCATTCCACCGATGCCTGGCAGCTCCCGCTTTGGAAGTGAGATCCTAAATACAGTCAAGAGCTTATTTAGCGATGTCAAAGTCGAAATATTCGAAAACCCATTGGTTTTCAATTCTGCCGAACCATTTGTGGAATATACTCGCGCCTCCCTAAGCGAAGATCGTCGTCTTTGGACCAGTCTTTTTGATAATAAATCCGGTTTTGAACAAGTAATGGAACAAATCAACAAAGTAGCAGTACAACGAATTAACTCTGATGGCCAGATAGTCATGACAAAAGTAGTTGGTGGAATCCTTGCTACAAAATAATCCAACTTGGGTTAGAATAATCTTATGATCTTTTCCGGAAAACGAATTTGTTTTATTGGTGCGCATCCTGATGATATTGAGTTGGGATGTGGTGCACTGATAGCGAGTCTTCAAGATAAAGACAATGTTACCTGCGTAACACTTTCCGATAATCAGAAGAATCCGCTCCTGGCGAACCTGGTACAAGAATATTCAGCGAGTATGTCTGCACTCGGAATTCCATCAAAGAATACCATTTTGGAGAAATTTGAGACCAGACGTTTCCCTGCTCAACGGCAGGATATCCTTGAATACCTGATCCAGTTAAACAAAACACTTTATCCTGATGTTGTATTCGTCCATACCCGGTCGGATCTACATCAGGACCATAATACGGTCACAGAAGAATCTCTGCGTGCATTTAGGGGAATTACCGTCCTGGGATATGATGTCATTCGCAGCAGCTACGGCTTTTTTCCAAATTTGCTGACTGGTGTGAATGAACTAGATGTTCAACAAAAAATTGATGCATTGGCCCAATACAAAACATATTCCGGTAAATATTATTTTGATCCTGAAGTAACCCGGGCGACATTAATTCGTAATGGTGCTTTATGTGAATGCAAGTACGCGGAAGGCTTCGAAACTCTGCGAATAATTGGATCATTTCAATAAAAAAAGCGCTATGCGCTTTTTTTTTATCCAGGTACTCCAATCTCAATCTGACCCGCATTTATCCTGATCGGGTACGCAGGGATATCCTCTACAGCGGGTAAGCCAACTGCTTTTCCTGTAAATATATCGAACTTAGCGCCATGGCGGGGACAAATTATAGAGCTTTCAACAATTTCGCCATCTCCGACAGGTCCTCCATCGTGCGAGCAGACATCGCCAATGGCAAAAATCTTTCCTGCCAAATTGAAAATCACAATAGGCTCATGCGCTATTTCAACAAAGATTCTTTCTCCATCTGGAAGGTCATCGATTTTGCAAATTGGATGGTAAACCAGGGAAGTTCCAGGTTTATCAATAAAACTATACATCAAATTCCTCGCTAAAATCGACATCTTCTGATTTATTTACGCCATATACACCGGCTTTGACAACCTTCAAAGAAAGCAATGCGCATTTCAAACGCACTGGACCCAACTCAATTCCTAATAGATCCAGAATATCCTGCTTTGTCAGTTTTTTTACATCTTCAAGGTTCTTATTAATGATCGATTCCAGAAGTAGATCGGCACTCGCAAGTGAAATTGCGCAGCCATGCCCGCTGAATGCCGCTTCTTTCACCATTTTGTTATCATCCAGGCGAATATCTATGCGTATATGGTCACCACATAAGGGGTTTTCGTCTTCATAGGAAATATCCGCGGGATCAAGTTCTCCCCTGTATCCCGGGTTTTTATAATGCTCTATTATGAGTTCCCTGTAGAGATCATCCATAAATTAATACCTACTAGTTAAACATCTTTTGAACTTTTTGAAGAGAAATTACCATCTGGTCAATTTCAGCTTCAGTGTTATATAGATAAAAACTCGCCCGTGTTGTCGCCGGAAGTTGAAATCTCTCATGAAGCGGCATGGCACAATGATGCCCTGCACGGACCGCTATACCATCGCTATCCAGGATCTGGGCAACATCATGTGGATGGATCCCGTCCATCGTGAATGCTATTACACCACCCCGGTTTTCAAGCTCTTTTCCAATTATTGTTATTCCTGCCAGTTTACTTAATCGATCAAAAGCATATCGCATCAAGGCATGTTCATACCGCTGTATATTACTCATACCGATTTTTTCCAGGTAGTCGATTGCGGATGATAGACCAACCACCTCTGCAATTGGCGGTGTACCTGCTTCGAATTTGTAAGGAATTTCATTGGGCAGGAAAGTCCTGAGATGAACCTGTTTGATCATATCTCCGCCACCCATGAAAGGTGGAATTTTTTCCAGGATAGCCTTCTTGCCATATAGAATTCCTATACCTGTTGGCCCAAGCATTTTATGTCCAGAAAAAGCATAAAAATCAGCATCCAGATCCTGAACATTGACTTTCATGTGAGGAACTGATTGTGCGCCATCGATGAGAACAACTGCTCCGTGTTTATGCGCCAATTCGATCATCTTTTTTACCGGATTAATCGTCCCCAGGACATTCGACATGTGGGTAAATGATACAATTCTTGGTTTTCTGACCAATAATTGTTCATATGCATGTTGATCCAGAGTCCCATTTTCCAAAACCGGAATAAACTCTAGTTCCAGACCTTTCTCTTTGGCAAGCATTTGCCAGGGAACCAAATTGGAGTGGTGTTCCATTTCAGTAAGTAAAACCAGTTCACCACTAAGTAATTCTGATCTTCCCCATGTATTCACAACAAGATTAATCGATTCTGTCGTATTCTTCGTATAAACAATCTCCGCTGCGTATTTGGCGTTGATGAATTTTGCTATTTTTTCCCTGGCTGTCTCATAAAGCCCTGTTGCTTCTTCTGCCAGAGTGTGGACTCCCCGATGGATATTTGCATTGTGAATTTAAGTAATAATCGGAAATTGAATTTATGACAGATAAAGGTTTTTGCGAAGTGGCTGCTGAATTGAAATATATTAGAGGTTTGTTATTGATTTGTCGATTTCAGAATTGGAAAATCGCCTCTAATTATTTCAATAGGGATTTGTTCAGAAGTTGTTTGCATATTAATAATCAATGTCCGGGTTATTTGTCAATATTGCTTTTTGACCCTTTTGAATAGGCCGAATATGCAGAGAAGTGTGCGGGAACCATAGAATATGATCAGGAACCATCCACCCATCTGTCAAAAATACATTTGTATTAAATTGGACTGCGACCATTTTTTGATCAACCTGGACCACGACTCCTCGCATCCACCCTCGAATTCGATCACTACCTTTCTCGTGGTCACAAAAAACTTCTACAGAATCACCGACATCATAAGAAGATTCTGGTTCAGGATCTCGCATGAATGGTGCAGGACTCATATAATTGCCTCCATAAAATAATTTACTTATACAATTGCATCAATTTTTTCAATAATCGCTTTTCTGAATCGATCCTGGACTTCTTGAAACGGAATTCTTTCCATGATTGTCTCAAAAAAACCTTCCACGATCAGGTGTTTTGCTTCATTTTCGTTTAATCCTCTGCTCTGTAAGTAAAATATTTGCTCAGGATCAACTTTTCCGACCGTGGCGCCATGAGTACATTTTACATCATCCGCAAGGATTTCCAATCCTGGAATTGAATCCGCTCTTGCTTTGGTACTCAGGATTAAATTCCGGTTTGCCTGATATCCATCAGTGCCGTTTGCACCAGGAGCCACATAAATGTTCCCCTGCCAAACAGACCTGGCTGCTCCAGTAACTGCCCCTTTATAAAGAAGATCACTGGTAGTATTAGGAGCCAGGTGGTTTTGTTCTGTATCCATATCCAAATGTTGATCTGAATCTGCAAAATAAAACCCCGAAACTCTTGCCGTAGCTCCGGACCCAGCCAGGTCGACTGATGAGAATGACTTGGTCAAATGGCTGCCAAGGGCGCCAAAGATCCAGGAAAGTTCGCCATTTTGCTGCACATTAACCCTTTCATGCATGACATTCCAAACGCCCTCTCCCCATGATTGAAGTTCAACCATTTTTAAGGATGCATTTTTCCCAATATACACTTCCAGGATACCTGAATGAAACTTTGTCAGGTTTTGATCAATTTCGCTGGCATACTCTTGAACAAATGTAGCTTCCGCGTCGTCTTCCAACCAGATCACATTATGCGAGAATACACTAATATTATTTCCTTGATTCCAAAATAGGCTATGGAGTGGTTCTTTAATTTTTACTCCACGAGGAATATACAGGAAAACTCCATGATTCCCAAAAGCTGTTGTTAGAGCAGCAAACTTACCATCCGCTGCATGTACCATTGAGCCGGCGGTTCGCAATACCAGTTCCGGGTTATTGATAATCACAGAATCCAGATCATCAAAAATGACACCACTTTTTTGGTAATTTTCTTCCAATATCCTGGACTTTCCACCCGGAAACAGGATCAACTGTCCTGCATGCCTGCCTTCAATAACAGGTGTCTTGAAATTATCAGGAATAACAACTTCTCCATGGGAGCCATTTTTAAAGTCTATGATGTGTTTATCGAGTTTGCTTAAACTCGTGCGTCTCCAGGCTTCATCTTTATCTGTCGGGTATGGAAGTTCGTTAAATATTTCCCAGGCATTTTGCTGATAAGCTTGAAATTCCACTGACTTTACCTCAGGTATCATTTCCTTAGTAAAGTTAAAGTCACTCTCCACGGTCCTCATGCGGGACCTATTAATCACAATGGGGGCTTCTGTCATATTGTCCTTGTATCCATCTTAACCATCATTAACCCACCGATCCTTCCATTTGGAGCTGGATCAATCAATTCATTTCCACAGCATATTCCATGGGCAGCTCTTTTACCAGGGGTTCAATAAACCCGGAAACGACCATGGTAATGGCATCCTCTTTGGATATTCCCCTGCTCATCAGATAAAACAATTGTTCTTCGCCTATTTTTGATACTGAAGCTTCGTGTCCAATTGTCACATCCTCTGAATCGATTTCGATATATGGATATGTGTCTGACCGGGACAATGGATCTAGTAACAAGGCATCACAAACAGCATTGCTCTTTATGTCCTGTTTATCTTTCTGGACTTTAAGCAATCCGCGAAAAGAAGTTCTGCCGCCGCCACGACTGATGGATTTGGAAGTAATCTTACTGCTTGTGTTAGAAGCAAAATGCAGCATTTTTCCGCCAGTATCCTGATATTGACCGGGTCCGGCAAATGCCATGGAAAGAATTTCTCCTTTCGCTCCAGGTTCCATCAGGTAACAGGATGGGTATTTCATGGTAATTTTTGAACCAAGGTTGGCATCCACCCACTCCATCGTTCCATTTTCATAGACCATTGCCCTCTGGGTCACCAGGTTGTAAACATTGGTAGACCAGTTCTGGATGGTTGTATAACGGACTCTGGCGCCTTTCTTCACAATGATCTCGATCACACCGCTGTGGAGCGAGTTGGTTGTGTAAGATGGTGCTGTGCAGCCTTCAACATAATGAACCTGTGATCCTTCATCAGCAATAATAATGCTGCGCTCAAATTGTCCAATTTTAGCTTCGTTTAGGCGGAAATAGGCCTGAAGTGGAAGATCCACTTTTACATTCGGGGGTACATAAACAAACGATCCACCTGACCACACAGCGCTATTTAATGCCGCAAATTTATTATCTTCGATGGGGATCACAGTTCCGAAATATTGCCTGAATAACTTAGGGTGAAGACGTAATCCATCCTCGATACTCACGAAGATGACGCCCTTTTTCTCGAGATGTTCCTGAATACTGTGGTAAACCATTTCCGATTCGTACTGCGCCCCTACCCCGGCTAGAAATTTTCGCTCAGCTTCAGGGATACCCAATCTATCGAATGTTGTCTTTATGGTATCAGGAACATCCTCCCAGGATGTGCTGGCTGCTTCTGCTGGTTTTACATAGAAGTAGATGTCATCCATGTTCAAACCAGATAGGTCGGCGCCCCAATTAGGCATTGACCGCAGATTAAAATGAGCTAATGCCTTTAATCTGTAATTGAGCATCCATTCAGGTTCGCCCTTGCGGAGAGAGATTTCCCGAACAACCTCTTCATCAAGTCCTTGCTTTGACCGATAAACAAAATTTTCTGAATCCTTGAAACCATATTGATAATCACTCAACTGTTCAAGGAATTCATTTTTATTTTCAGTACCCATAATAATTACCTCAGTAACTCATCCCTGCTATTGTCCATCTTTTCCTTAACCCACTCATATCCCTGTTCTTCAAGATGCAAGGCTAGTTGTGCATCCCCGGATTCTACAATTTTTCCTTCCATCATCACGTGAACAAAATCGGGATGGATATAATTTAAAATCCGTTGATAATGAGTGATTACCAGGACACCCAGGTTTGGTCCTCGCAAAGCATTTACACCTTCAGAAACAATCCTCAATGCGTCAATATCCAAGCCAGAATCAGTCTCATCCAGTATTGCGAAACGAGGTTTTAATATTGCCATCTGTAGTATCTCATTCCGTTTTTTTTCACCACCTGAAAAGCCATCGTTCAAATATCTTCCGGCGAAGGAATGATCCATTTTCAGGTAATCCATCTGTTCAATCATCATCTTTCTAAATTCTGGTATCGGAATACCTTTATATTCGGGGTTGTTATATTTTCTATGAGAATTTACAGCAGTCCGCAAATAATTTGCAACAGTTACCCCCGGAATTGCCATCGGGTATTGGAATGCTAAGAACAACCCGGCTCGCGACCTTTCGTCCGGAGCAAGGTCATTGATCTTGTTTCCATCCAGAAATATCTCGCCGCTGGTAATTTGGTAGGATGGGTGTCCCATGATCGTATAGGCCAGTGTTGATTTTCCAGTTCCATTTGGACCCATGATCGCATGGATTTCTCCAGAGTTGATCTTCAGGTTGAAACCCTTCAGAATCTCTTTACCTTCGATACTGACATATAAATCTTTTATGATTAACTCAGACATAGTGCTCCCTGGAATATGGTATATATTTCCCAAATTATAGCAAAATTTTGGACGATTAGTCAATATTTATTATAATAATCATAATTATTGACAAATTGCTATTAAAGGTGGTATATTATCCCTATAGGAAACACATAGACGGAGAAAGATGAAATCTACTCGCGAAAAAGTTTTGCAATCACTACTAGCCCATCCACGCTCAACGATCACTGAATTGGGAGAAAAAGTTGGTATTAATTCTATTTCCGTCCGTCATCATATTTCCAGTCTGCTTATAGAAGGATTAATTGTCGCTGAAGAAGAACGTCACGGTGTTGGCAGACCAAGACAAGTATATTACCTGACCGAATCTGGTTCAGAAAGATTTCCAACCAATTATTTAAGATTGACTACCAAAATTCTGGATCAGATGAAAAGCACCCTCCCGGCGCCGGTAGTAGATAAACTTTTCACAGAAATCGCCCTGGATATGAGCGCTAATTATCAGGAACTGGCTCAAAACCTCACAATAGAGGAAAAGCTCAATCTGATCAAAACTCTGCTCTCACGTGAAGGTTTTACTGTTGATTGGGAGAAAGCGGGTGATGAATACAGGATCCATGAAATTTCCTGCCCATATTTCCATGTCGGCCAAAATCATCCGGAAGTCTGTAAAGTGGACCAAACTATGATTTCGTCGATCCTTTCAATTCCCGTTGAAAAAATTAACTGCCTGCTTCTGGGCAATGACCATTGCACATACGTCGTAAAACAACCTCAACTAACAGGGTAACAATATGGATGAAACACCTGAGAATTCAAATAAAGCTGTATGGGATATTGAATCCACCCACCCGGAGATTGTCGAAAAATTACGGGAGGCGTTCCAACAGGTGAACGATCCCGAGTTGGGGTTGAGCATTATTCAGTTGGGACTGGTCAGAAATGTACAAATCACTGATGGTTCTTTGATAATTAGCATGATCATGACAACTCCATTTTGCCCATATGCTCCTGCATTAATTGAAATGACAACACAGAAAGCTACAGAATCTGTAGATATGCCAGTGATTATGGCCCTTGGAATGGAACCATGGGATTTCTCAATGATGGAATCCTCAGCGGGTTTTGAGTGGGGAATGTGGCAATAAGCAGGTATTAATAATTTACGGTTTTATATTGTTCGAGCAATTGTAAAGCAATTGATCTATTTCCCCTAATGGTTAATTTTCCAGTCATGAACGCTTTCCCTGGATCCAATTCACCCAGCGATAACCTAATTAAATCTTCATAAGAACAATTTAAGGATAGATCAGGATTATTTGAACAACCCGGTAATAATGTAGGAAATCCTTCGTCTATTTGTAAATACCAGTTACCACCCTTCTCACCATCGATAATAAATTGAATAACTGCATTGCTAAGGTTAAAGTTTTGAAATGTTAATCTTTGAAGGAAGATTTGCGATTAGTTCTTCGATGATAGACATGCGCATTCCTTATGAATATTAATTTTGGAATTATAACAAATTTCCGCTATTAACCCAATTTGGTCATGGCTTCATCATACCAACAACTCTACTCGGAGGCATCAGTTGATTAAGGACCGAGCTGGATTTCCCATAGTGACTACAACCTGATGCTTCTTTTTATCATCGACCAGAGGAATGGATGAGTCTTTCAAAAGCTGCCCATCTAAAATTAATTTCTGGACATTACTTGCCACATGCTCAGGGTTGTGAACGCTAAAATAGGTATTCGGATTCACCAAATCGATACCGAATTTCAAATCCATCCCAGACAGGAGGAATAACCGGATCGAAATGTAGAGAATTTCCTACTTTTTTGAATCCAAGAATAGCTTCAACTCCTAACCGGTACATCCAGGCAGCAGATCCTGTATACCATGTCCACCCACCTCTTCGAATGAATGGTGTCTTGCTGTAAATATCAGCACAAATTACATAAGGTTCCACCCGATAAGCTGAAGCTTTAGCTTCGGTATCAGATTGAAAGATGGGATTTAGTAGATCAAACAATTCCCCGGCTTGCTTTCCATCACCCAATCTGGCAAATGCCCAGGCAGTCCATGTGGCCGCATGTGTATATTGCCCACCATTCTCACGAATACCGGGCATATATCCTTTGATATAACCTGGATTATGGGTGGTTTTATCAAAGGGAGGAGTAAAGAGCAGCATCAAACGATCATTTGGAAGCACTAAATGTTCCATCACCGACTGCAATGCTACGCGACTACGCTGCATATCACCTGTACCACTTAATACTGCCCAGGATTGAGCAATCGCATCTATCTGGCATTCCTGGTCATGGACAGATCCAACTGTTGCCCCATTATCATAATATGCACGGCGATACCAATCACCATCCCAGGCTGATCGTTCGACTGCTGTAGCATATTCCACTGCCTTTTCCCTGTATTTTTGAGCTGTTATTGAATCTCCATATTGATCACAGATCGTCGCAAAACGTTTTAGAACATCACAAATGAACCAGGCCAGCCAAACACTCTCCCCTTGACCATTTATACCTACATTGTTCATTCCATCATTCCAGTCTCCTGAACCGATCAATGGGAGACCATGTATGCCAGCGGTGGAACCTTTCTCGATTGCCCTGAGACAGTGTTCCATAAGAGTGAATTGTTGCTCAGTTAGCGGATATTCACTGTAGCGTTCTTCCTCCCCTTCTGCCAGCGGTTGAGTGCGGTGCGAAAAGATATTTTCTCATTCAGTATGCCTGGATCACCTGTTGCTTCGATGTATTGCGCTGTTACGTACGGAAGCCATAACAGGTCATCTGAAAAGCGGGTCCTTACCCCGCGGCCTGATGGTGGATGCCACCAATGCATGACATCACCCTCTTCAAATTGGTGTTGTGCCGCATTGAGAATCTGGCCTGCGTGTTATTGAAGGGTCAATTGGTAATAGTGCAAGTACATCCTGGAGTTGGTCGCGGAAACCAAAAGCTCCACTGGATTGGTAAAATCCTGTTCGTCCCCAGATTCGGCAGGATAAAGTCTGATAGAGCATCCAGCGATTGAGGATCAGGTTTGTCGCAGTTTCGGGTGTTTGGACCTGAATGGTATCAAGAAGGTGATCCCAGAATACGTGTGTGCGTTGGAATGCTTCGCCTACATAAGCAGAATCATGGTATTTCTTGGCTAAGGTATGTGCATGTTCTTTATTAATTCCCTGTCCAAGTACAAAGTAAATCTCTTCAATTCCACCTGGAAGTAGATCAAGGTGCACCTGCAGAACTGCACATGGGTCCTCTCCAGGTGTAATTCGTCGTTTCCAACCCCAAACGGTGCAAAGCTGCAGGAAAAGTTGGTGTTCCGCCCCGTCCCAGGAATTCAGTCCGGTCGGCAGTCACACCATGAACAGCTTTACTCGCAATAAGGAAAGCAACTCTCTCTCCAAATTCAGAATTATATGGATTGGAGGCAAATAGACATTCGAGGTCTGAATCGTAATCCGGGATGATATAAGACATGGATGAAGCATGCTTGGTACCCAGTACCCATTCAACATATTGTGTTGCGGTTATCCGGCGAGCATGGTCCAAGGTATTCTCTACCCTCAGATGATAAATTTTTACGGGGTCTTCCGGGCTTGCAAATAAGGTTAATTTTTGGCGAAGCCCATGTGAGTTGTGATCAAAGATGGTATATCCTGCTCCATGGGTTATCCTGTACGGTTGTTTCGTTCCCGAAGGCAAAGGTGTGGGCGTCCACACCTCGCCGGTTTCTTCATCCCGCAAGTATAGTGCTTCGCCGGTTGGGTCGCTCACCGGATCGTTGGACCAGGGAGTGAGCCGGTTTTCTCCGCTATTCAATGCCCAGGTGCATTGGCTTCCAGCTTCACTGACCATAAAACCAAATCCCGGATAGCCAATCACATTCACCCATGGTACTGGAGTAACCTTGCCTGCCTGTGAAGCATTGGTACTGATCGAAGGGGACTTCCAGTCAATAATATACTCCCGACCATCACTACTAAACCCTCCATAACCATTATTGAATAAAGTGTTATTTAATTCCGCTAAAGGCAGTGTGTAAGGATCACGGATTGACTTTGACCTCGATACAGCCTGTCGGGTAGGTGTAAAAGTGGGTAGATGGTGAACCTGAATTGAATAATGCGGCATTTGGGATCCTAATGATCCATTAGCTCCTATAAGGTGAACCCGTGCTGCTGTTTGGAGCAAGAATGTTTTCATCCTGCATCATTTGGTCGCTATACAGAATATATATTCCTCCGCGTTGGTTTAGCCACTCTTCTCCGTTCATTTTACTGACCATTCGAAAAAGCATGCCATTCAACTCTGCCCCATAATCGGTTATTTGGCGATTGATAATCACTAAATCCATCATAAAACGCCGACTGCGCAGGAATTTATGCACCAGTAAAGTTTCACGTACCAGGTCAATATTCTTTGGATTATCCAATTCGACGAGAAGAATTGGATAATCCCCGGAGATACCAAACCGCCATAAAGCAGATTGCCCTAATCTGGTTTGCTGCAATTATTTCAGACGGTGCTCTAGCTTCCTTGAATGAATAGATCAATGCTGACAATAGTTTGAGAGTATCTCTGAATGCCTGGGTGGTAATACTTTGTTTTCCAAGCCAGGTCTGAGCAGCTATATTTGACAGGTGAAAAGATTGGTCAATTAATGTCCTGCTTCGATATCGATTAGCCTGCGCAATAATTGCCTCACGGCTTTCGCCAGCAAATGTCAGATAACTAATATCCGCGCTTCCGTTCGGGTCCAGTTCAATTATTTGGCCCAGGGAGAAGATGGGATCAAGTGTCACCCCTGTCGTGCCGGATAGGTATTGTTCGGAAGATAAAGCTACTGGATTTCGCAATGTATGATTACGACCAACAAACTTATAACGATCTGCTTCATGTCGTGCAATTTCTTGCGAAGCTTCTGTGACAAGCATATGACCCATAAATATTAAGGTTTCCTGGTCGGAACGCGGACGGCGGGTAAAGATTTGTAGATTTAGCTCTGGTACGAATTCGCTATCTATAAATAGTTTGTTGAATGCTGGGTGACGAGAATCTGCAGATTGTGATGCTAGAATTACTTCACCATACGAGGTTAACCGAAGGATTCGGGATTGGTTAGTGTTGTTATGCAGATGAACCCGGCGAATCTCTACAGGATCATCAGGAGCAACGGTGACCTCCAGGGTTGAAACGATATCATCCACAATACGACGGAAGACTGCCATATGAGCGAAGTATGTAACTTGCATATCTGCAGCATCGCCCGGGATGGGCAATTGTCCTGCCGACCATAAATTTTTACATTTTTGAGAATCTGACCTCATTTCCTGTATATATATCCACGACCCCCATGGGTCTAATACCCCATCGGGTTCCCATCGAGTCAGGTCAATATCGCGCCAGGAACTGTACCCACCTCCCATGTTGGATAGCAGCACATTGTAACTACCGTTTGAAAGGAGATTCACCTGGGGAATTGGTGTTTGTACTGGTACTCTCCAAGGAGTGATTTCTATTGGTACCGCTGTTAACCGCTCCACACCTTTTACATCTCCAGCATATGGGTCTTGCACAGGGACGGAATGAGGTACTTGTTCTTGTAAAAGCATTTCAACACTTTGGATACGCTGGTCTCTGTGCATTGGTTTAACCATGATATCCCCGTGCAGGTAATTCGCCATCGCCATTAAAATCATTCCCTGGTGATGTGCCATGTATTCACTGACTATTGCTGATGTTTCGTCCATCTGCAGCCTGTCAGTTGTGAAATCAATAGATTCGTATACTCCATATAGCCCAAGTAGCTTATGCTTTATTAAATTGGCAAGATTGTTTACTACGGCATGAGGTTCATAATTGATCGCCATGAGCGATGCATAGGGTGCAATTACAAGGTCGTCCCCTAGTCCTCGCTTGAAACCCAATCCGGGTACTCCAAATGCGCGATACTGATAGTTTTGATTGGCATCGAACCTATAAAAACCACATTCTGATATACCCCAGGGAACATTATGTAATTTTCCATATGAGATTTGGTGCAATACTGCACCACGAGTGCTTTCTGCCAATAATGTGCCAGGATATGATCGTAAAAATAATGGCGGCATCAGGTATTCGAACATCGTCCCACTCCAAGAGAGCAGGATATATGAACCTTCTATGCGCGTCACGGGCCTTCCAAGTTGCATCCAATGAGATTGTGGGATTTCGCCTTTGGCTATTGCTATGATCGAAGTGATCCGCGCTTCTGAAGCTAACAGGTCATAATAGTTATGATCCAGCTGTCCAGCATCCATGTTAAAACCAATATGGAATACCCGCCGTTGAAAATGGTAGAGAAAGCGGAAGTCCATATCATTTACAAATTGCTCCACCCTTACCGTGATTTGTGCAAATGTTTTAATTAATGAATCCGAGTTGATATCTGCTTTCGTAAGAGATTGACTTAAATCTCCCAACCATTCAAGCGCTTTGCTTCTATTCAATTCAGCATTTTCTCCACCTTCAACTGAATCAAGCCTATCTTTTGCTATTAGTTCCCGAATCAAGAGGATTAATGGGAAAGCATTCTTGATATGGTTCTGGATATTCCCTAATGCGAGGTTGGAAGGTAGACTATTTCTCAGCGCAATTAATGCATCGCTGTATTGGGGTTTACGGATATATTCGGGGGGATTTTGAATTATGGGAATCCAGGGTACCAGCTCAATGATCGTACGCTGTACAGCGAGGTGATGTCTTTCCACCTGTGAAGCAACTTCTTGTAGTTTACTAAGCGTTTTCAGGTTGAACGCTGTTCGTCCTACTTCAACAAGTTCCATTAAGCGTTGTGAAATATCCTGCCACACCTGGCCACTTGCTTTTAAGTAAAGCAGATACCATTTTTCCGGATGAGATCTAGCTGAAATAATTTCGGTCCGTATTGAAGCAATTCGATGGTTGATCCCTTCAACCTGTTGATCGAACTCAGCTTTGCGCATCTCAGTGAGTGTCTGGGTTAAATTGGATAGGGTGTCAAGATATCCTTCCCACAAGTCCCAGCGAAAAATTGGTTCATCCGGCATTGTCATGCACGCTTGAGCAGTGACAATGAAACTGGCTGCCAGATTGCCGCTATCTACTGTAGAAATGTAACGCGGGTTGAGTGGTAGAAGGGTTAGGGTGTCATACCAATTCAAAAAATGCCCCCGGAATCTTTCCAGCTGATCAAGGGTATCCAGCGTAGTCACCAAACGGGTAGTTAATCCCAATTGGTCCAGATAACCCATATCATATGCGGCCAGAGTCGAAGTGAGCAGCATCCCAATATTTGTAGGAGAGGTACGATGAGCAACTGTTCCTATAGGAGATTCCTGATAGTGATCGGGGGGCAACCAGTGATCTTCTGGTCCGACGAATTTTTCGAAAAATCCCCACGTTCGGCGGGTAACCTGTCGCAATAAGTTGGCCTGGTTTTCATTCAGTGGTACAACTTCCCTTACAATCGGTCGATTGATCCACCAAACAATCAAAGGAGAGAACAACCAAAGCAGTAGAACAGGTGATGAAAAGATTATTGGTGTAGCCACGAAAATGACGTTGTGGGGGGTAATGATCTGCAACCAGGCAGCAAGGATCAAAGCCAGTATCGTAGCTGCTCCTAATTTCTGCCATGCAATACTCCTACGGGCTTGTAAACCGAAAACCCTGGCAGTTTGGGCTGCTGTCGTCCATTGCAGGAGGTTTTTATGGCTGATAATAAGTCGGTACAAAGTGGTGAAAATGGCATCAATTGTGATATACGCTTCATAAGGAAGGAAAGCAATTGCCAACAACCAGCGTACAATGTTCCAGCCTAAAGGACGGAAAGCTCTGCCTGGAATCTCGCCTGAAAGTAATCTAAGGGTACTGTGAGCAACACTGGTCAACATTGGCGTACCAAGTGAGATCAAAACAACAATTGTCCAAAGACCAGCGAGTTGGGGTTCAAAAACTACACCTATGATGAAGATCAAAAGGAGGGCTGGGGCAAGCAATGATCTGCGCAGGTTGTCAAACATCTTCCAGCGGTCTATCACTGAAAAATACAGGTCCTTGCGATTAGGTTTGAGTATCCATGGCAGCAGTTGCCAATCTCCTCGGGTCCAACGCCTCTGTCGCAGAACCTGGGTGAAGTAATTCTGCGGGTAATCCTCGATCATCGTAATATCAGTGACCAATCCAGCTCGACTCATTACTCCTTCAAGAAGATCATGACTGAGCACAGAATTTTCAGGGATTTGCTTATCTACACATCGCTCAAAGGCATCGACATCATAGATTCCTTTGCCAACATAACTCCCTTCCTGGAAAAGGTCCTGATATGCGTCTGAGACTGCTAGTGTGTATAGATCCAATCCCGTATCACCCGAGAATAACCGGGTAAACCATGAATGATTTGAACTTCTTGGGTGAATTTCCATACGAGGCTGAAGTATGGTGTAACCGGAAACAATTTTTCCAGTGTTTAATATCAAACTTTGCCTGGTTCAGCGGATGTGCAAGTGTGCCCGCAAGACGGCATGCCGCCCCGCGCGGCAGGATTGTGTCAGTATCAAGGGTGATAACAAAACGAATATTTTGTAATATTTCACTAGTTTGGGCAGTATCCACTAAGTTTGGAAAAAAAGAAAGATTTTTCCCTCCTCGAAGAAGCAGATTGAGCTCGTGCAGCTTACCTCGCTTGCGCTCCCACCCTATCCATTTTCCTTCAGATGCGTTCCACAATCTCTTGCGATGAAGGAAGTAAAATAGCTGGTCATATCCTCTATCTGAATTGGCGCCCTCCTGGTTAATGGAAGATTCCAACTTTGTCACTTGTGGTAGAAGTGAACATATACTTGGTATTCAACAGTTTGATAGCTTCCTGGGCATACTGAATTAGCTCATCATCTTCCGGCAGTATTTGACTATCTGCATCACGAAAATCTGTCAACAAAGCGAAACGGATGCCTGGTTCAGGATTACGGAGGTAATGTAATTCAAGCTGGTGAACCAATGAATCAATTTCATTATGATTTGCAATCAACGCCGGGATGACGATCAATGTTCCATATGGTTCTGGGATTTCGTCTTTGAAGTCAAGCTTGGGCAACATGCTTGGTTTTATTAATAGGGTAATCAACCAGTTGACCAGACTGGTGGATACGGTCATTCCAGGGATAAGGAGAACTAAACTAAGAATAATTGCAACGATCCACTGTACACGTACTCCTCCGATTAACAAAGCTGCATCCCATTGAGGATTTCCTGCATCCAGCGGAAAATTGTTAATGAGATAAGGCAAACGTGCCGCGAAGAAAAAGGCCGCCAGGATCAGAATAGTCAACACAAATATGGCAGTGAGATAAACTATCGTAGAATGCCTGAAGATAAACCTTCTGAAAGATACTTTAGAATCTGGTAGGTAGCCAATCTTTTTCTCTAAAATTGGCCTTTTTTTACCAAGGAGAAACTCACCAATATGATCATTTAAACCCGCCAGCTCAACTGTGATTTCTGCCAGGTCATTCTCTTCAAGACCCGTCGCAATCGAAAGTATTTCTATTTCTTTACGGTATATATCGCGGGTTTTAAAATCCATTCGGGGATATATCCCTACAGGATCCTTATGCAGGGTAATTTCCAGGCAGCTGATAGATTCAAAGAAGTCGCTCCAGTTTTGTTCAGAAATGTTTCGAAGGCTAAGGATGATATTGGCAATATCATTATTGTTAGAAGCCTCAGAATTCGCAGATTCTATAACCAGAAATGTTTCCAGTGGTGTTTGTAGTAATGGATTAAAAATAGGTAACTTAGGAGGAATCGCCGGTTGAATGGCCGTAACCAGGGCACGTGCAAGGAATTCGATCAACGCATACCGAAGAAAAATGGGTAAAGCCCATATTTCGCCCATTGTAAGGGAGTATTTAGTTTGGAATTGGATTAGTATAGATTGAAGTTCGATCGGGTCCAACAATAGATGTTGGTATGCCAGGATATCGCTTGCAATAGCATAAATACGGGGAAAACCCTGGTATGGACTATTACTAAGCGTCGGAAGCTGGTTGTAGTATCCGGATGGTAAATCCTCCTCTATTTGTTGAATAGCCTGACGAATAATGTAATAGTTATCCAACACCCATTCAGAAGCGTAAGTAAGAGATTCTTTTTGGCTTGTTATTCCCCGGAAATAACTATGCGCCTCCTCCAACCATGATTCATACAATGCCAGATTTTGTCCCAATAGGTTCTGCCCTGGCTTTGCTTTCCTGAGTATTCGGCCAGTTTTATCCCGCCTAACCTCATTGTAATTAGTGGACAGTCTACCGATCAGTTCTTGAAGCTGCTCAGGCCTTGTTGAAGTTGTGTATTTTTGCGAAACATCACTTTCTTCCCCTGCCTGTTTTAAATTATCCTCTACCATTTTTATCGTTTTCCGGATTTTTGAGCTGCAATCGCAGCAGCAGTCGGTCTGAACTTGAGAAAGTGGAACATCCTGAATTATCAATATCGCAGTTGTTCCATGGTCAATTATGTTACGAGTAACATTTCCATAAGGACGAGTAGTCTCCCCGGTGTACCCGTGGGCACACATAAGGATCAAGTCAATATTTTCGACATTAGCCAGATCCTGGATGGCAGCTGATATATTATTGCTTTCTATCACCCGTGTCTCGCTCTCTACAGGTAAACGTAATTTAACCTCGCTTAAATATGCCAACACTATCTCATGGCTTATATGCAACAACTTATCAGAAAGTTTACTGATCTCAACTGGATATGGAGCGGGTATTGGAATTTCCGGAGGAGAAATGACTGCAGCTAGTATAAGTATTGGTTCCTTGTTTACAATCTCTGCAGGTGGAATGACAGGTTTTAATAAAGGGAACTCTGTGCCAGACAAAAAATCTTCACCTGCATGTTCCAATAATGTTTCTCCCTGAGCAAGTGCTATTCCCGCCGGAAAAACACATTCTGCCCTCCGCGAACTATCCATAGGAATGAGAATACGGTAATATCGAATACTTGCATTTTCAATTTCTGGTTGATTATATGCACGTACAATTAATACCGGCAGGTAAACAAGATTAATCACTTTCTGAGTAACACTGCTGATATTCCACCGACTTAATCCACCCGACCCATGCGTGGATAAAATTAACATATCAATATTTTCGGAATGGGCAAAATTGACGATGCTTTCCGCCGTTTTTCCTTCCCTGATTGAATATTCTACAAGGATCCTTTTTTCATCCTTTTCTCTTTTCTGGACATTAATAATGTCAACAACGCTCTCCTGCAGTTCTTTTCGCAGCCGGGAGGCAATATTATTCATATAGATATCTGCTTCTGTTTTTCTAATTTGCCAGCTCAATGGATCAACAGGATTTGGATTTTCATGGAAAGAAGTAGGATCAAGCACTTGCAACAGTATGATTGTTGATCCGAAGATTCGGGCAAACTCTTCAGCATGCGGTAAAGCCCTTTCAGCGAGTGAAGACCCATCCAATGGCACTAATATTCGATTAAACATGACATTTCCTCCATTTTCATCACATTTGCGTATTGAGGATACATGCCAGGGGGTTCAGACGAAATCTCGAAACAACAAATACTAGTTTGAGATTTCATACGAAAATAGGTACTCAACGCGTAAAGTAGATCATTCACATTATCAGGATAACATATTTATAAGATTAATATCATTAACACATATAAAGAATAATTCTTATATATCAATAGATTCAAACGCATCTTCTGCGAAAAATATTAGATTGTCTTTAGATAACACAGAAGTAAGCAGTTATCTTGAAAGGTAAATATTAGTTTGGATGTTCTTGACATAAACACCAGCTTGCAGGTATAATCCGTCCGCTTAATAGTTATCAAACGGGTAATCCGTATTGTATTTAATAGGAGATTATTGATGGGTCCTCAACCGAAAAGAAAGCATTCAAAAGGTCGCCGCGATCGCCGTCGTGGACAAGATACACTTGTTTTGGCCAACCTGGTCCAATGCAGTAATTGTGGAGAGATGCGATTATCTCACACAGTTTGCCCTAAATGCGGTCATTACCAGGGCAAAGAAGTGATCAGCATGGATAAAGAAGCGAAGAAAAAGTAATCCCGGGAAATTATCGAATTGTCGACATAAACCGCTTTCAGCGGTTTTTTGTTTTCATACTTCAAATTGCTGGAACCTGGCGTATAATCTGCCCGGAATCTTTCCGATAATTTCCACCACTTTGCTCCCATATTTTATCGATTCGACCTGCCCGGATTCGTGAATTAAGGAAATGAGCTGTCCTTCAGAATAGGGAAGTTTAACTTTAATGGGTATATACGCCTGAAATAGTAAGCTGTCAATTTTTGTTAAATAGAGCTTCAATTCCCAATCCTGTTAATCCGGAGATTGCCACTGATTCCGGAAACTCATCCAACCTGATCGCTGCTAATTGTTCGGGGGTTAATTGATCAATTTTATTTAATACATTAATGACTGGAATGTGGTCCGCTTTTATTTCTTTCAAGGTCTGAATAACTGAGGCTGCTTGTTCTTTTGCAACAGGATGAGTCACATCAATAACATGGAGCAATAGATCAGCGTCTGAAATCTCTTCCAGGGTCGCCCGAAATGCTGCGATCAATTGTGCCGGAAGTTTCTGAATGAATCCGACTGTATCGGTCATCAAGATGATTCTTTTATCCGGCAGCATGACCTTCCTGGTTGTCGGATCCAGTGTGGCAAATAATTGATCGGCCACATATATGTCAGTTTTGGCCAGTTTATTCAATAATGTTGATTTGCCGGCATTGGTATAACCAACGAGGGCAACAATGGGAGTCTTTGAACGTTTCCGCTGTTGTCTGTATTGATTTCGATGCTCCCTTATTTTTTCGATCTCAATTTTCAACTTCTGTATTCTTTTGGAAATTTCCCGCTTATCCAGCTCTAATTGGGTTTCCCCGGGACCCCTCAAACCGACACCGCCGACACTGCCCGCTGTTCCACCCCCGCCACCAGCTTGCCGGGCGAGATGTGTCCAGGCTCTAGTCAATCTCGGCAGGCGGTATTCATATTGGGCCAATTCAACCTGGTAAATACCCTCACGGGTTGACGCATGTTGACCAAAGATATCCAATATTAATGCAGTTCTATCCAAGATTCTGACTTTAAGACCAAATATTTTTTCCAGTTCACGCTGATGCCTGGGGGAGAGGTCATTGTCAAATATGATCACGTCTGCCAGGGTTTCATCAACGAAAGCCCGCAGCTCTTCCACCTTCCCGGAGCCAATATAAGTGTCCGAGCTGGGTCGATCAATCTTTTGGGTTAATTCTCCAACAACTTCCAAGCCCGCAGTTTCAGCCAATCTCTCCAATTCCGCTAATGAATCTTCCAGTTTAAGTAACCCGGGATGATTGTAAAGCTCTACACCAACCAGGAAAGCTTTTTCTTGAGGTCGTTCAGTTATTTCAGGTTTTTTATTTGCCATTTATTACCCTTGCTTCCTTGACCATCGGGTGATTCGCTCCATCGCCTCGGATATTCTTGGAGTCGAAGTGCAAAGAGATATTCGTAAATATCCTTCCCCGTGTTTTCCAAAAACTATCCCTGGTGTTGTACTGACACCAGTTTCTTCCAATAATCTTGTGCAGTAATTAACACTTGATTTTTCATATTCCGGGAGTTTAACCCAAACGTATATTGCAGCTTTTGGATTGTTTACTACAATACCCGCTTTTAATAATGCACTAACGACAAGGTCTCTGCGTTCCTGATAGATCAAATTTCGTTCTTTGATCCAATCTTGATCTCCAGTTAGTGCAGCCATACCCGCGGTCATGATCGGAGTAAAGTGTGCGGTGTCTTGTTGACTTTTATAAGTCGCCAGGAATTTGATCACCTGGGCATTGCCAACCGCCATTCCCAATCGCCAGCCTGCCATATTGTACATTTTGGACAATGAATTGAATTCAACTGTTACTTCCTGTGCGCCTTCAAATTGCAGGATGCTTGGTGCGTGATATCCGTCAAACGAGATATCTGCATAAGGGGCATCATGTGCGATGAGCAGGTTATGCTGATGTGCAAATTCGATTATTTTTTTATAGAATCCCTCTGGGGCTGTGGCTCCGGTTGGATTATTGGGATAATTCACCCAGATGATTTTTGCTTTCTTTAATTTATCCTGCGGAATAGCCTCTAGATCCGGCAGAAACTGATTTGATTCAAGCAGGGGTAAGGCAACAATTTCAGCTCCTGCAATTAATCCGCTTGCAGAATACACCGGGTAACCAGGATCAGGCACAAGAGATACGTCGCCCGGATTTAATAGGACCTGACTTAATGCAAACAAGCCTTCCTTGGAACCGATCAAAGTGAATACTTCAGAATCAGGATCGAGTTCCACCCCAAATCGATTCAAGTAATAAGTTGCGACAGCTTCTTTGAATACTTTTGTTCCACCATTAGGTGAATATGCATGGACATCCGGTTTTAGGACTTCCTGCCTTAACCTTTCGATGATCTTCATATCCGGAGGCAGGTCGGGAGAACCCATATCCAGGCGGATGATATCCACGCCCTTAGTCTTCAGATCGTTAATTTTCAATCCCAGTTGAGCGAAGAAATAAGGTTTAAATCCCGCAATCCGTTCAGAAGGCATGTAATTTATTTTGTTATTTCCCATATAGTCCTTAATCCAAGCTGTTTTTTGTAGCAACAATATCACGGAACAATTGTTTATATATTTACTTTTCTAACCATGTTTCGATCACATGCCCTACCACTCCCAGACTTTTTGCCGAAACTCTAGAGATATCGTCTTCCGTAGTATGCCAGTAAGGATAATCCATATCGATGATATCAACAGCTTCGATTCCCAACCGTAAAAATGGCGTATGATCATCTATTATACTATGCGCATATAGCGGAATAAATACTTCCTTATATCCCAATTGTTCGGCAATACCCCAAATATCATCATTCACACTGGCAGTAGAATTTTTTTCCTTGTAGATGGTCAGTTCGGAATCACCGATCATATCAAGATTAACAACCATGGATGGACGAATTTCCAAATGATCTGCAAAATACCGTGATCCCAATATCCAATCCCAATCTTGAAGATTACCATTATCTTCGATATCAAACAAGACTATCCACACCTGTTTATCTTTGGGGATGGTCAACACCCGTGAAAGTTCCAGCAGAACAGCCACACCTGATGCGCCATCATTCGCTCCAGGAACCGGCTGACTGACAGTTGGAAATGCAGTATCCTGATCCGCAACAATTCGGGAATCATAATGCGCACTCAGCATAATGATCTCGTCCCCCTGACCTTTCTTCCCGATGATATTCGTCAATGCATGACCGGATATCTCTCCGGTCTGGAGTTCGACCTTCCAATCATTTTTTGTCAATTCCGCGCCCGCCCAATCAATGAAAGGCTTGATGGGCTTCCGAGCCTGGCACACGCGGACCAAACGCCAATTGCGTCTCAATATTTTGGAAAGCTGCTTCCTGGTCGAATACCTTATTTTGGTTCTTTGATAAGTAAAATGAAAATAATAATTACACAAATAATTATTATTCCGGAAATTGCCCAAAATAGCTGTCTATTTTTTTTATCCCAGTTATGCATTCAAAATTCCGCTTGAAATTTGATCTATTTTAGCTAATGCCCGCTCTGCCATGAGAATATATCTCTGTCGTTTCTGTAGTTTCTTGCTTGTTTGATACGCCGGCAGGATTCCAAAATTAGCTTTCATTGGTTGAAATTGTTCAGGCGGAGCATTGCAAATATAGTGAATGATTGCGCCGATCATGGTTTCTTCCGGAAAAGTGACCAAATCCTGCCCAAGTATATACCTGGCTGCATTCAATCCGGCAAGGTAACCAGAGGCAATATTTCCAGCATATCCTTCCACCCCAATGATCTGCCCGGCCATGAAAAGATCTTCCCTTTTGATCGTCTGAAGAGTTGGCTGCAATATTCCTGGAGAAGAAATGAATGTATTTCGATGCATTTGACCGAAACGATGGAATTCAGTGTTCTGCAATCCTGGAATGAGCCTGAATAATCTTTTCTGCTCCGGAAAGGTCAGGTTGGTTTGGAACCCGACCATGTTAAATAATTCTCCGGCCAGATCTTCCTGCCTCAGTTGAACAACAGCATAAGGCCACCTGCCAGTCCGCGGGTTGGTCAGCCCAACCGGCCGCATCGGACCATACGCCAAAGCCTTTTCACCTCGTGCAGCAATGACTTCAACCGGCAGGCATCGTTCAAAATATACTCCCTTACCAGCCTTAACTCCCGCAGAAATGTCAGTCTCAAAATTCTTTGTTTGGATCTTTTCTGCTGAAACCAATTCCCTGACAAAGTTGTTGTACTCATCTTCAGTGAATGGACAGTTAACGTAATCCCCCTCTTCTTCGTCCCCCCTGTCATACCTGGAAGAGCGAAAGGTGATGGATTGGTCGATACTGTCCCCGGAAATGATCGGGGCGATCGCATCATAAAAGAATAGATTCTCAGTGCCAATGAATTCCTGGATCGACCTGGCTAAAGCAGGTGATGTTAAGGGTCCGCTGGCAATAAGGGTTACCCCATCGGGAATTTCCTTAATTTCCTCGCGCTTCAATGTAATATTGGGATGCTCAGATAATATTTGGGTGATGGTTTCTGAAAATTTTACCCGATCGACCGCGAGAGCCGAACCAGCAGGAACTTTGGATGCCAAAGCTTGGGTGATCAATAATGAATCAAGCTTGATCAATTCGTTGATCAATAAACCTGTTCCCCGGTCTTGCTGCATCGATCCCAACGAATTGGAACAAACCAATTCCGCCAGGTTGGTGGTTTGATGCGCTTCCGTCATGGTGCCGGGACGCATCTCATATAAGGTCACCTTAATTCCCCGTTGGGCCGCTTGCCATGCAGCCTCGCTGCCGGCTAATCCTCCACCAATGATTTGCAGGTGATTATTTATCATGATCGTCATTGTACCAAAAATCCACAAATCCAGACTTGCGCTGTCGATTCCTTGCACCAAATATTGTGGGGTGCGTTCCTAACGCACCAAATACTTCCGATATATAATTCTGATATGCTGGAATACAGGGGAGCAAGTATTCATGTTGTAGTTGAAATGATGGAGACCTATCGGTCAAAGACGCGCGCGCGGTGGGGACACCGGCGCGAACGGAGAAATTTCTTCTCTAAAGATACTATCGATGGCAATCCGAATAATTTGACTGGAGTAAATCAAACTATATCTATTGATATAAATTTAAAACTTCGAAACAGCTATAATTCTACAATATCCATAGGGATTACGGCTATCGGAGGATTTCCTGAAAACTTTACAGTAAGGAATTGGGGTTATTAACGGCTGAAGCACCTCCATTAGCTATCGGGGTTGGAATTGGGGTCTATCTTGGAATGAGTGAATTTGGTTCGTATTTAGCGGATGAAACAAATCGTCAAGTAGTCTTCCCAATTATTCATTCAAGGAATGAGGAATAAAAGGTTAAGATGCAACCTAATAGTATATTCAAAAAAATACGAAGAAGTCTAAAAAATTCTTCAGTTGAAATTTGGTTAGGTGTTACAGTAATAACATCTTTGGTTTTATTGATAATTGCTAATGGGCAGAATATTGGCGTAAATTTAAAGGGAATAATATTCGATTTTTGTTCATTTCTATGGGGTCTTAACGGTTTGCCCTTATTGTTTAAAGATGAATTAAAACTAGGTCCATTCCTGCTCAAAGGAAAAATTATACCAATATTTGGAGTATTATTATTATTTTATTACTGGATGAGTATTATTTTATATCGTTTATTTTAGGAAAGTTCGTATAATATTCTTCTCTACGGCTAAGAGAGCATTGTTTCCCCCTTCTCACTAGTTTTATTATTTAAGAAGTGCAGTGGAAAGCGAGCTTTATTCTTTTTCGAGTGTGGTTCCCCACCGAGCGCGTGGGTTTGACCGCCAGGTCTCCTGTTTTTTGTACATTCGGTAAAAACCAATCCATTAACGAATGTTCGATGTTGGGTTAAAGTCGAGCTTACCTGCTGCACCGGTCTGTACGCTGCATCCCTGTATTCCACAAATATACCGGGCATAGTATTTGCAACTTTCATAAAAACATACTATACTGTACCTAAACTGAGATCCGTATGTTTCAAAAACCTGCCCAAATCACCCGCCACCTGACCACAGCTCACCTCGCTCAAACGATGACGCTGTTAAGTTTGACTGCAGAAGAGCTTTACCAGAAAATCGATTCTGAACTGGCATCCAATCCAGCTTTGGAACTGATCGAGGAACGTAGATGCCCCACCTGTAACCGGCTGCTACATAGTGCGGAACCGTGCCCGGTATGTTCCAGGCAAAAACAGATGGATTCCGAGGAACCGATCGTATTTATTTCCCCACGGGAAGATTTTTTCACAGGTTCTGCCATCCCCCAGGAAGAAATGCCGGAAGACAATATCAGTGCTGTGTCTGAAGATCTTCCCACCTATGTATTACGGCAGATCGCTCCTGATCTGGCAGCTCAAGATCGCAGCCTGGCTGCTTTTATCCTGACCCACCTTGATGAGGATGGGTTACTTACCATATCTGCTGTTGAAGTAGCCCAGTATCATCATATTCCGGTCTCACGAGTGGAAAACATCATTAAGCTGATCCAACACGCGGATCCTTTAGGAGTTGGTTCTGCATCGCCACAGGAAGCTTTACTGGTCCAGTTGGAAATTCTGGCAGAAACCGAACCAACTCCGCCTCTCGCACGGCAGATGATCATGGAGGGCATGTCGCTATTAAGCCGGCACCAATACTCCGACCTGGCGCATCTGCTCCACACGAATATTAAGACCGCACAAGAAGTGGCCTTATTCATTGGATCCAACCTCAATCCATTCCCGGCTCGCACCCACTGGGGTGATACCCGGGAATCGGTCAAACCCACTGACAAAGCCTTTCACCGTCCTGACATCGTGATCAATCACCTGAATGAAGATGCAATCGGACCCCTGGTGGTGGAAATTATCATGCCCATTTCCGGAACTCTCAGGGTGGATCCCAGATTCCGCAGCGCAGTGAAGGAAGTCACCTCGGATAAACTTGAAGATTGGAAGTCTGACCTCGAACGGGCATCCCTCTTTGTGAAATGTCTTCAACAGCGAAATCACACCATGGAACGGTTAATGACTCGAATAGCCACCATGCAAAAAGATTTCATCGATTTTGGAGAAGCAAGAATTAAACCGATAACCAGGGCTCAGTTGGCAAAAGAGCTTGAAGTGCATGAATCGACCATTTCTCGTGCTGTATCAAATAAAGCCATCCAAATGCCAAATGGAAGGATCATACCTTTTGCAAAATTCTTCGATCGCAGCCTGCATATTCGTACTGCGCTTCAGGAATTGATCAATAAAGAAAAAGATCCGCTGAGCGATACTGATCTTGCAGTATTGTTGGCCAAACAAGGTTACATGGTAGCGCGTCGAACTGTTGCCAAATATCGGGCAATGGAAGGTATTTTACCGGCTCATCTCCGACACAACCATCCTCAGAAACATGAGTAATGGTTTTTCTCAAAACCTTTCTTTCTCTCACCTCTGGAAAGGTAAATCTCCGGGTGCAAATGAATTTAACACGCTTTTAAACCTGTTACCCACACCGGCGATAGTCATTGAGCCCCGCTCAAACCAAATATTGGCAGCAAATGCCGAATTCCTGAAACTCACTGCTTTTTCACTGGCAGACCTCACCCGAACCGAAATAAGTGTCATCTTTCCGGATATCAGCCGTTATGAACTGGTACAAACTGGCGAACATTTATCTGCACTAACCCGCCACTCTCGAGATTCAATTCAGGTGATATCAAGAAGCTCTGCACTTGATCAAAATTCAAGCAGGGTTCTTTTATCGATACTTCCGCATGATAGTTTTCTAAAGCAGCAGGAATTAGTCCAAAAGCAGACCATCCTTCTGAAAGCTGTCGAAGACATTTTTTGTTTGACTGCCTTGTCAGACATCCAAATTGCCACGGAAAAAGTCTTACAAATCAGTCAAACACTTATCAGCGGAAATATCCAATGCATTTATCAAATCGATAATAAACTTTCCCAATATGTAAAAGTTGGATCGACTGAAAACCCGGCATCCCCTATTTTTCCGTCTGTAGTCTCTCCGGATCCAGCGAATGAATACACATCTTCTGAAATATGGGTTCCAGGTAAAAGGGTTGTTTCTGAATTTCATCGGGTTGCCAGGGTTGCAGATCTGGCATATGTTGCCGTTTTTCCATTAATGTTGGATGGAACTCAACTGGGGTTACTAGTCATCTCAGATACTCAAAATCAACCGGATGATCAACTTGAAACGCTGGGCAATGTTATCTCTTATGGACTGGCAGCAATCTTATATCATTTCGTCTTAATTCAGAATCTCAATCAATCCCTTAATCACCATATCAAGTCATTATCTGTCCGGGACACAGTGATGGACAATGCCATGGAAGGGATCATTCTGATTCGAAATGATCTCACGATTGAAGAAATGAATCCGGCGGCAGAATTCTTACTTGGATATGCTTCCCGTGAAGTCGTCGGCGTACCTGTAGAAAATATACTGATCGGTCCCGGATTCCCTGATCCCCGCATTGAATAGTGCTCTCAGCGGTATCCCCACACATAATCTGGGTAATATTTCTCTCCACAGGAGAAATGGTCAATCATTTCTCGGTCATTTACAGACAATTCCCGTAATGCTTGAAGACGGATTACTGAACATCATCATCCTTCTCCATGATGAGAGTGAGAATGAACAAATTCGTGTTCGTACTCAACAATTGGAACAACGAGCCGTCCTGGGGGAAGTGACAGCCATTTTTGCGCACGAAGTCCGCAATCCTGTCAATAACATCAGTACAGGATTGCAGCTGCTGGCGATGAAATTTCCGCAAGATGATCCAAATCAGGATCTTCTCCAGCGTTTGCAGCATGATTGCACCCGATTAACTCATCTGATGGAATCAGTCCTCTCGTTTTCCCGGCCGATGGAATACAAACTGGTTCCTTCAGATCTTGCGGCAATGTTCCGCAGGATGATCGATCGGTGGCGTCCGCGTTTCGCAAAAGCCAATATTGAAGCATTTCTTCAGGTGGAACCGGATGTTCAGTTCATCATCGGGGACCTTCGAGCCCTTGAGCAGGTTTTTACAAATTTACTGAGCAATTCCATCCAGGCGATGACAAAAGGCGGTGTCATCGCCATAAAAATGGCAAACTGCCAATCTTCAGCTGGATTCCCCTGAGGTCGAGATCACTGTCTCAGACACTGGTCCAGGCATTCCGGATGAGATAAAAGACCATATATTCGAACCGTTTGTCACAAATAATCCCCAGGGAACAGGTCTGGGATTGGCTATTACAAAACGAATAATTACTGCACATAAAGGTACAATTAATGTCACCAGTTTTCCGGGTGGAACCGTTTTTCATGTTACACTCCCGGGGTATATTAATGCCGGAGGTAGAGATTGACAGCAACAATTCTTGTGGTCGACGATGAAGATAATATCCAGGTAATCATTCCGGAATTTCTTATCCGGCAGGGTTATGAGGTTAAGAGCGCAAAAACGCTTGAGGAAGCCAGGAAAGATCATCAAGCAGGATATTCCCGATATTATTTTATTGGATGTAACCTTACCGGATGGATATGGGCCAAATCTGCTCCAGGAAACCAGCAACCTGCCCTTCACGCCCGCCTATCATCATGATCACAGCATATGGTGATATTGAAATGGCTGTGGATGCGATGAAGAATGGGGCGCACGATTTTCTACAGAAACCGATCGAATTGACCAGGTTGGAACAATCCATTCAACGCGCCACAGAAATTGTATCGATGCGAAGAGAGCTGGCGCACCTGCGCAAAGTCCAGTCACAAAATGTCAATTTTATTGTCGGTCAGAGCAAGGAAATGCAGGTGGTCATCAATCATGCTGAACGTGCCGCATCGAAAGGTGTTCGCGTGCTCATCACCGGAGAAAGTGGAACCGGAAAGGAAGTCCTTGCCAAGCATATCCATAAGATCGGAACCCGATCAAGTAAACCGATCATTGACATCAATTGTGCCGCAATTCAGGATACCATGCTTAAATCCGAACTATTCGGTTATGAAGCCAGGGCATTTACCGGTGCTGATGATAAGAAGAAGATCGGCCTGATGGAAGTGGCTGATACCGGGATATTATTCCTCGATGAGATTTCATCCATGTCGATGGATATGCAATCCAAGTTGCTGCGGGCTATTGAAGAACAGAATTTCAGGCGTGTTGGTGGAACCAACCTGGTTCGGGTGGATGTTCAGGTGATCAGTGCTTCCAACCGCAATTTGAAGAAAATGATAGAAGATGGCAAATTCAGGGAAGATCTTTATTTCCGGCTCAATGTTGTGGATCTGGTGTTACCCCCCCTTCGCGATCGAATTGATGATATACCGGAGTTGGTCGGCTTTTTCGTCCGCAACCTGAATGGTCGGTTGGGTGTCAATATTCAAGATATGACCCCGAAAGCCTTGCAAGCCTTGAAAAATTATAAGTGGCCGGGAAATATCCGGGAACTCTCTCATGTAATTGAAAGGGCGATGCTTTTCTGTGATGATCCGGTAATAGATGTAGGGCATCTCCCGTTAGAGTTTCACAAGCTTTCATAAGAAATAGGCACGGCATATAACTTGCAATATATCCTTCTGGTAATAAATTATCAGGAGGATAAAATGTTTAATTTAAGTGTTCCAGATTTTTTGCTGACAATGGCAACCGCATTAGTTATTCTCGGTTTGATATCGATATGTATCGGAATATTTGTTTTGGTCTCCAGGACCGTTGGAAAAGACATCAAGAACCTGGCAGATCAAACCACCAAACTTGCCCAAAAAGGGATTGCTGAAGACGTTAGCGGATCTAGTAGGAAATGCTTCTTCTCTATTGGCAGCGATGAATGACCTGATAAAAACCAGTTCTGGTATTGGTGTATTCCTGGTTTTTGTTGGCATTCTCCTCATGGCCGGGGCATACTGGTTGGTCATTCAAATTTCGGCATTGGTCTAATAGAATTTCAGAAACTGCATTGAAAGGTGTATTATGGAACCTGGCGAAATTCTGGTAGGGTTGAAATTAATAATTAACACAACTGAATTCGATGAAGTGATCTTCTCACTGCATCAAGATCCCAAGATCTGGGAAAAAGTTTCAGAAGATAATTTCCTGGAAGAATTTTCGAAGCTTCATGGCAATGAACCAGAAATGTGGAATCCCGGCCTGATCGGTCTTTTTTCCATTTACAATGATTCCCTGCATGAAGTCATCAGTACAGATCCTCTTCAACCCATCCCATCAGAATTACGGCAACAAGCCTCAGCTTTTTACCAGAAAGCATTAAAGTCCGAATTCATACCCTCCACTTTGGCAGAAGCTACATATCTCGCTCTTGCGTTACGGGAGAGAAAAAGACTGACTGGTAATTGGACTGGTTTACTTTCGGAGATCGTTAGATCATCGTCAGACCATACCATTCGCGTTGGAAACCTGGCAAACTTCCTTTTCCATATTAGTGTCATGGTTTTCACTGGATGAGGAACTCCTGAAAGAGCTTATTCTGTCACAAGAGCATATGACAGAGAATGGGTTCTACGAATTTATTACCGGAATTTTGCTCGTTCAACAAAAACTATTTGAAGAAAAAAAGAATACCTTCTATTCTCTCTTATCAGAAGAAGATTTTACCCATCAGGTAAATTGGGTAAAGCATATCAACGATATACATCCAGTTTTAGCACAAGATCTGGCGGCTAAAATCATAGCATCTTATCAGGGCCAGCCTGAAATCGACGGAAAGACTCCAAACGGTGCATATAATCACTTTTTACAGGATCTCGCGCGCCAGTCAAAATCAACTGATCCTTTGGTAAGTGAAGAATTCGATCCGGACTTTACTTCATTGGATCAGTGGATAACACTATTTGGAATTGCTAAAGATGACCAACAATATAATGCCCTATTGGATTACAAAAAAGAACTTTTACAAATAATCCAGGCTGGAATTCAGGCTTATAAATTAAGAAAATCAATTCCAACCTTATCCAGCGAAGAAAGAGTATCAGCATGGCAGGAAATTTCGCAGCAATCTCCCCAATCAGATGTTGCCAGGGCAGAGTATGTGTTATCAAAATTGAGCAATGGCCATGCTGTAAGTTCAAAAGAACTTGTCTGGTCGCAATCTGAAGAACCCCTTGTCCTGCTGACCCGTGCATTGATCTCAAAAACGGAAGGGGATGTAACCACCTCAAGAGAATTATCCCAGTGTGCCATTGATAAGAGTCTGGATAAGCGAACATCCAATATAAAGGATGTCGAAAGATACATCAAATTAATCGACGAACTCGGTTTTTCTGACCTTGGTAAAGATTATCTACACGGTCTTACCCTGAAAAATATTACTCAACCTGGTCTGTACAGAATGTTGGCACAGATATACGATCAGACGGGAAATAATTCTGATGCGATCAACCAAGCCAATATAGCCCTCTCATTGAATGGAAAAGATAAAGTTTCCCGCCGTTTGGTTGCAAAGCTGTATATAAAAGATGGGGATGCAACAAAAGCTCTTGAAGCTTGGGAAAAAGTACTCGATGATGCTGACCCGACAGACCCGATCAATACTCAGGATCATCTCGAATACTCAAAGGTTGCTATTTCCATGGCCTCCCCAGATCTGGCAATTGATGCCTGCGAGAAGATCCTTGCCAGTGAGCCGGCTAACGGAGATATTTATTGCATACTTGGAGATGCTTACTCATTAAAAGGGAACCAGGTCAAAGCAGCTGATTACTATCAAAATGCGGTAGCTTTATCACCGGAACAAGATCAACCATGGATTAAATTGGTTGAATACAAATTACTTTCAGATAACAAAGAAGCTGTTTTGGATCTTCTATCCACAGCCATTAATGCCTGCCCCAATTCAGCTAAACTTTCATCCATGTTAGCTGATTATTATATTGAAGAGGGTTCATATTCCGAGTCAGTTCCGTATCTGAGAAAAGCATATGGATTAGAGCCGGCAGGTCAATATTACGCATTAAAATATGGTTCCACTTTACAAATGATGGGGCAGCCTGAAGAGGCAATCACAGTCTTCCGTGACGCTTTGTCATTCTCAAAAGAGGATCCGGAACTCTTAAGCGCTTATACAAACGTGCTCATATCTTGTGAGAAATTCGAAGAATCAGTAGAACCACTCTTACAGTTAATCGCCCTACGTCCAACGGATATCAAACCTTATATTGATCTTGCTACCATTGCTCTGTCCTTGAAGGATAGCAATAATCCGTTGATCAATCTCGAATCCATTGAGAATATTTTGGAAGAAGGATTACAGCTCGACCCGCAAAATTATCAGGGACGCTTATTACAAGCTGAGTTGTTTGCTGCACTCGGAAGAGCCGAAGAGGCACAGGATATTTATATTTCTCTATCAGAAGATGTCAATTTACCCTCTGATGTCCGTTGGAAAGTGAATTACGGTCTGGGTATGACATCCACCAAACTCGGGAAAATGGATATTGCCCTTGCTGCCCTTGAGGAAGCCGGATTACAAAATCCTCAGAATTTTGAGATCCATCAAAAATTGGCAGAGACATATTCATTGGCAAAACTGCCAAAAGCAGCCATGGAATCAGCACAAGCAGCTTTGGCCATTTCACCAGAAAATCCCGAAAATTTGATCTGGTATAGCGAGTTTTGCACCAATCTGGGGGATATTCCTGAAGCATTAAGTTCGTTGGACGCTGCAATCAAACATCAACCCGAAAAAGCTGAATTGCGCTTAAAGTTGGGTGAATTACAGCTAAAGATGAAAGACATTTCTGCTGCAAAGAAAACATTTCAGGAGTTGGTTGCCCATGGAAAGCTCAATTCCAATTTAATCCGCCGGGTATCCAAGAACCTTGTCGATGCCGGCGAAATCGATGAAGCCATCCAATACCTGGAATTCGGAATAGAACTCGATCCGGTTTCCTCGCTTCCGTTACTGCTGGACCTGGTGAATTATGAAGAAAAAAATGGGAACCTATCTAAAGCTGTTTCAGCAATAGAGCGTGCAATTTCCATTAATTCGGAGAATATTGACTTACAAATCATCAAAGCCGATCTCTTAGCCCATTCCGGTCATTACGAATCTGCCATTGCCACGTTGGTAGATGCTTTGACAACTACGCAGCAAAAAACCGAAAGTACACAAGAGAACAAGTCTTTCGAGATATTCTTGAGGATGGCTTATCTGAATCGTAAGAATGGAGACCTGGCGAAAGCCTATAGGTAATGTCCAGGATGCTCTCGCGATAAAATCGGTAGACAGTGAAGCCCTTTATCTTGGAGCTGATCTCTCGTTCAATATCCTGGATTTCTCCAAAGCCGGTGAATATTTACATTTATTATTCTCAACAGGTGAGGAGCTATCAAAACCTGTCACCTTCCTTGGTGAAATTCTTGATGCTCTGGTAAAACGCGAAACAACTTCCAATTCATCAGCAAATCAGTCACTGGTAAATATAGAGTTGCCTGCAAAATGGTCACTGATGCGATCAGCAGTTGATATTTTGCTGAATACCACGAAAACAATAACCCCCGAATATGATCACGTTTTCGATGAACTAACCAGCCACAATTCAAACGATATTTATTCCCTGCTGCCATCAGGAGATTTCCATTCTGAGATGCTGCCGCAGGTAAGTGTATATGATCCTGTCGCTTCATCCCCCAGTATGTTATTAATGATTGTAAATTCGGCCATGATGGTGAACCATTTCCAATCAGCCAATTCATTGATTGATACTCTATCCAGGAATTTCGTTTTTGAACCGAGTGTTCAACTTTATCGCTTAAAACTTCTCACCTTGCAGGCTGAAGCCTACCGGTTCTACTCTCATCTCAAAATAAAGAAACACCTGCCCTCAGGTGATGTATTGAGCATAACAGCACTGGATCAATTTAATGAAGCCTTATTGAATGTGAAGAGATATAGTGAGAGTGAGATCATTCACTACTGGGAGACGCGCGGAATTGCAGCTTTCCAGCCCAACAAAGATAACCTTGAATCTCTAATTCAATTCAACGAATTGATCTCCTATCCTGAATCTAAACTTCAAAAATTTGCCCTGGAGAACAATGTCGCTGAACTTGAAGGATTGGTTCATAATGATCCTGAGGCAAAAGGAATGGAAGGATATGCAGCTACCCTCATTGCAGAAAAAGCTCCTGTAAAGGCTTTTGAGTTAATTGAGAATAGTATTGATAATGTTGATTCCAACCCAATAAGCCTTGCACAAATTGCCCTGGTTTCCAATTTAGCCGGAGAATACGAGATAGCCTTATCATCAATTGAGAAAGCTTTGGAAAAATGGCCGAATGAACCGGATTGGCACAGCTTCGCTGCTCAAATCTGCAAGAATTTGGATAATCCATCCAGCGCTTTGTATCATTTGAAAATTGCAGCAGATCTCGAACCTCAAAACTTCGACTCGATCCTGGCTTTTGGAGAGGGTTGCCTCGATCTTGGGGACCCGACCCAGGCAATTCAATATTTGAAAGTAGCATCTTCACTTGAACCCGCAAATTATCGTCCGTGGTTGCTCCTGGCGAAGACTTATCAATCTCGTGGAGATAATCTACAAGCGATGTCAAACATTGAAAGATCAGTAACCCTTGCTCCAAATAGTGTTGAACCATTGCTCTTGAGTGCAGAACTTTCATTTATTAATGGTCAACCGGACCAGGCAATAAAGAAAGTGGATGCTGCCATCCGTCTGGATCCAAAAAATGTGGAAGCACTGGTAATTAAAGTTCGGGCACTGCGGGCTGTTGAGCAATCTGAAGAGGCTATGAAACTTATAAATTATGCAATAAAGAAAGTTTCAAAACCTTTACCTCTCCTAATTGAAAAAGCGGAGATCATTCGATCACAGGAAGGTGAAAAAGCTTATCTTAACACCCTGCAGAAAATTGTAGATGATTATCCTAAAAATCCTGAAATTCTCAGGCTGTATTCATTATCCCTGGCCGAGAATGGATTTACCAGCGAAGCACTCAATATCACTCAACTTTCTTTGAAGTTAAATCCTGATCAATTTGATATGCACATTCTCGCTGGCCGGTTGCTCAGGCAAAATGGCCAATTAGATCAAGCCCTGGATCACCTGTCCGAAGCGATAACCCAGGAGCCCACAAATATCGACGGCTATTTGGAACTGGCTAAAACTTACCAGGAAAGGCGTGATTTTACCAAATCTGTAGCCATCTATAAACAGGCTATCGAGGTGTTGCCTAAGGATTATCGTCCATATTATCAACTTGGCATGATCATGAAAGACTCAAAAGACTATCGTGGTGCAGAAAACATGCTGCGAAAAGCAGCTGAGTTCTCAAAAGATGATGTAAATATCCTACGCCAGTTAGGCGCGATTATTGCAATCAATCTGGTACATCCATCGTAGGAGGATTGAATAATCCATGACTAATAATAACTCCAACCCCCTTTTGATTAATAACGATATATCTCGCGATGATTTATTGTCGATAATTCAATCCGGCCTTAAGTATAAAGAATATAAATTTGTTCGTCAGGTTGTCTTGAACTGGCTGGCTGCTTATCCTGGTGATTTATATTTCAACTATCTCTATGCTAAAACCCTTGTCGATGAAGGAAAAGCTCCCCAAGCTTTGCCTATCCTTGAGATGGTAGAAGCAGCGGATCCCGAGTTTGCACCTGTATATGAGACGCATTTTAAAGCGCAGAGCTTAACCGGAGCAAAAGATAATAATATCGTCTCATCATATTCTGCATTAACCGGGAATAAACTGGATAATTCCATTTTACCTGCCTGGAGTAAATTATATTTACAGAGTCATGAAGCATTCAACCAGGAAAAGCTGGAAGAAGCAGAACTTCTGATCCAGCAGGCATTAATTTCAGAGCCAACAAAAGTATTGCCTGCCATCCTTCATCTTAGAATTGTGTCGCTATTACACGATTCCCAGACAATTGAAAACCTTACCAATCTCTATCACTCACGTTGGATAGATTGCCTCTACTTTAGCTATTCGTTGGCCTCTTCATTAATGTCGACCGGAAACGATTCAGAAGCTGTTGCTTTGTTGCACCAGTGTGTATCGAGAGATTGCTCCGGGCAAGTTGCAGCCAGGGTTTGGGGTGAAAAGAATCCCTATCAAATGCTTTGGCCAGAACATCTGCATTCTAAATTTGATGTCGCCATTCCTCAATCCATTATTTCCGAATTAGGGTTGGAATCTTCTGGAAGCCCAGTACCAGTCAACACAAGTGCAAGATACATCAAATTTAGCGGTGACAACTGATGCAGGGGTCACCACGCCTCCTGTTGAAGCTGCTGCCGCACCTGTTGAAACCACTCCCGTTGTAACTCAGGAACCAATTTCACCTCCTGTTACAGTGGCTGAAGAACCATTGCCGCCTGTCGCACCCACTCTACCGATATCAGAAGCTGACAAAAAGGCTGGTAAGGAAATTCTAAAGGATGTAAGGGAAGAATTAGACCGCCTGGCAACACGATTGCAGGTGCCTGGCGTTGGCAGGGTTGATAGAAGATTTCCAGTCTATGTTGTCTTCACGACCCGAAAAGGTCTTGAAAATCAGTATGGTTCACAAACCTGTTTTATTCTGGATGAGTTGCTGAAGCAGGTAGTGGAATCGGTTAGGAAAAAACCAGGTTGGACTTCGATATTGTACTATGCGGATGATACAGCCTGTACGACGGCCCTGGGGGTAAAACCCGCACCTTTTAATGACGCCTGGAAATTAAAACTAGCCATAGCAGACCTTGATAAAGCACTTTCCAAACGCGGTGAGATGATCGGTTCTCTGCTTATTGTTGGCGGCCCGGAAGTTGTTCCTTTTCACCTTCTTCCCAACCCTACCGATGACGCTGATACGCAGGTTGCTTCAGACAATCCTTATGCTTCGACGGATGATAATTATTTCATTCCAGAATGGCCTGTTGGGAGGCTGCCTGGTGGAACAAATCGTGATGCAGGAATATTAATGCAATACCTGCGAAAGATGATCATTAACCACTCACAACAGGTTACTCCTCAACCGTGGTGGCGCAGGGTAAATGTTTTCTCCCCAATATGGAATTCGATGCAGCGCATCTTTCCATTTGCACATGGGGTAATGAACAGCCGTCAATCATTTGGTTATACTGCTGCCGTTTGGAATCAGGCATCTGTTGAGGCTTTTCGACCAATCGGTGATTCACAATCCATGCTGGCTTCTCCTCCGGTCAAAACCGGATCCTTGATCGGATCAGGCTTATTCCCGGCAAAGCTTGGATATTTCAATCTGCATGGCGTCCCTGATTCTGCGGAATGGTTCGGACAGCCTGAATTTAATGGTCTGGCTGATAATCCTGAATACCCGGTAGCCTTGACACCAACTGATATCGTAAGTGATTACCCTTCACCGAATATCGTATTCAGCGAAGCGTGTTACGGGGCGCATATTGACCGGAAAAATGAAAATGAAGCCATATCATTAAAATTCCTGGCAGAAGGAACAAAAGCTTTTGTAGGTTCCACCTGTGTATCTTATGGTTCGGTTACCACTCCTCTTATCGCCGCAGATCAACTTGCCCAGGCGTTCTGGAAAAACATAAAAGACGGCCAGACCGTTGGGGAAGCTCTTCGCAATGCAAAAATCCATATAGCCCAGGAAATAAGCAGGAAACAAGGCTATCTTGATGGTGAAGACCAAAAAACATTGATCTCTTTTGTACTATTTGGTGATCCTTTAGCTATTTTTGTTAACCCCAAAAAGGCAACGAAAGGGTATATTCGTGTTGATATTGAAGAAACCCTGGTTACTTCTTCTGAAACGGAAGGCGAAGAATTAACTGCGAATGCCCTGCCTTTTGAAGTAATGACACAGGTAAAATCGGTCGTCGAACAATATCTTCCCGGATTAAAAGATGCCAAATATTCCATCGCAAAACAGTATATGAGTGGCCGTAAAATGGGAAATTTTGCAACGAAAAGCACTTTTGATGCCAATGATGATCATACAGTTGTTACGATCAGCAAAGAATACAAAGTCACTTCCAGGTTACACCTGCATTATGCCCGGCTGACCTTCGATGGTAAGGGGAAAGTCGTCAAATTGGCAGTTTCCAGGTAACAAACAATTCTGTGATATAATCTTCTCCAGTTAAGGCACATACTTAATGTGCCTTACTTTCCACATCCTGATCATCTACGGTGATTTTGGATGCAAACCCGAGGAAAGGAGGCTTCCTATGCGTAATTATGAATTAGTTTGTATTATCCATCCTGATCTTGATGAGACAGCATTCAATGGTGCTGTTGATAAAGTGAAAGAGTGGATAACAGAAGCTGGCGGCGCCATCAATAAAGTTGATGTTTGGGGTCGTAAACGGCTTGCTTATGAAATTAATAAACAGCGCGAAGGTCAATATGTCTTGATTGAGGCATCGTATGATCCATCCTTCAGCGCCACCCTTGATCGTAATATTCAATTCTTGGAACCGGTATTGCGGTATATGATCGTAGCATTAGACTAGTTTTATTCTCTATCTATCATCCTGAAACGGAGATAACCATGAGTAAAAGTCTGAATAAAGTAATGCTGATAGGCAACCTGGGCAGAGATCCGGAAATGCGTTATACCCCATCTGGCAGGCCGGTTACAACCTTTACTTTAGCTACAACCAGATCATGGAAATCTTCTGAAGGAGAGCAGCATTCTGAAACAGAATGGTTCAGTATTGTTGCCTGGGGTAATCTTGCTGAAATTTGTAAGCAGTATTTACTCAAAGGTCAGCAGATATATATTGAGGGTCGCCTTCAGACCCGCCGCTGGGATGATAACGAAGGAATCAAACATGTTAATGTCGAAATTGTAGCAAATGAAATGATGATGCTGGGCGACCGAAAAGAAGGAAATCTTACCCATTCTTCTGATAGTAATAATTCAGAGGAAACGGGAGAAGAGTTCCCTTTCTAGCTCAGGCTACCAACATCAATAGAACGGAGAGTGAAGTATGAGTGAAAATTATTCCGATAATGAACAGCAAGGTGGTGGACGCCATTATGTTACCCGTCCAAAATTTTGCCAGTTTTGTGTAGATAAAAATATTGTGATCAATTATAAAAATATTGACACATTGCGCAAATTCGTCACTGAAGATGGGAAGATCCGCCCACGGCGTCAAACAGGTACATGTGCTAAACACCAGCGCACATTGGCAAGTGAAGTCAAACGGGCACGACATATTGCCTTATTGCCATTTACCAGCGCAGCATGGACTGAACGTTAGTTTTTATATGTCTTTGGGCAGTAGGTAATTACCTCCTGCCCTATTTTTTTGAACTGAGGTAGTATGGCTAAAGAAGATAATCCCAAAATTATTTCAAAGAAGCACCTGGCAAGACTGGAAAAAGAAAGAATTCAAAATCGCTACATTATGATCGCGTCGATCGTAGTTCTCGTACTCGTTCTGGCGACAGTAGGTTATGGGATTCTGGATCAGACAGTGCTCAGAGGTCAAAAACCGGTTGCTGTAGTAGGTCAAGATAAAATTACTACTACTGAATTTGAGAAGACAGTAAGGTATTCACGTGCCCAAATGGTTCAACAATATAATTCAACCTTGCAGCTGGCACAATCATTTGGTTCCAATCCTGAATTTGCCAATTATTTCCAATCCTCGCTGACACAAATCCAAAATCAATTGACTGATCCAAATACAGTTGGTTCAGCTGTTTTGGATCAATTAATCGATGATAGGTTGATCAAACAGGAAGCCAAAAAACGCGGGATTGAAGTTACATCCGCAGAAATTGATAAAGCCGTTCAAGAATGGTTCAATTACTATGCGAATGGTACCCCAACCCCGACAGTTTCTCCGGTGGAATTACCCACATCCACCCTGTCTCCTGCTCAATTAGCAATGGTGGCAACCCTAACACCAACACTAGACCTCACAGCAACCGCAACACTTCAGGTTGAATCTCCGACTGCAACAAATGAACCTACTGTTGCTGCAACTCAAGCTGGAACACCTGTTGCCACAGAGCAGGCAGCGCCGACCCCGACAGAATATACGCTCCAAGGTTACCAGGAAAATGTAACCAAATACCTGGATCAAATGTCAGTAACAAAATTCACTGAAGCTGATCTTCGACGTGTATTTGAATCTGGCCTGTATCGTAAAAAACTTGAAGCTGATATTACTAAAGATCTCTCACAAGTTCAGGATCAAGTTTGGGCCAGACACATCCTTGTAAATGATGAGGCAACCGCCCTTAAAGTGATTGAAAGCTATAATGCTGGAGAAAACTGGGCTGCTCTGGCTGCAGAGTATTCCAATGATACAAGTAATAAAAATAATGGCGGAGATTTGGGTTGGATCGGTCCCGGTGAAATGGTAGCTCAATTTGATGCGGCAGCCTATGCAACCCCGGTCGGAAGTATAAGCGCTCCCGTAAAAACCGAATTTGGTTGGCATGTGATCCAGGTAGTAGCCCATGAAGAAAAAACTCTTACTCCGGATCAGTTAGTTACATTGAAAAATAAAACCTTCCAGACCTGGTTAACAGAGGCAAAAGCTACTGCTACAATCACAAAAACTGACTATTGGATGTCGGTTGTTCCGTCAGACCCAACTATTACAAATTAAGACCATTTGACTTTTACAAAAAAAGTGAACCTCTGCGGTTCACTTTTTTTGTATTTATTACTTGCTTCTGGCTAACAGTTCATCAGGCACTTCATCCAGGCGCAAACTAACCATTTGGCTGGTTAAATCTCTCCCCATTGTAATGCCATAGATCACGTTCGCAGCTTGAACTGTATTTCTATTATGTGTTACCAGTATGAATTGAATCTCCTTGCTCAGTTCAAGCAATAATTCTCGGAATCTTCCGACATTTGATTCATCCAACATCGCATCCACCTCGTCCAGAACGCAGAAAGGAGTGGGTGAAATTTTTAATAAGGCAAATATTAAGGCAACAGCTGTCAGGCTTCTTTCGCCTCCAGATAATAAGGTCAATTCTTGTTCGCGTTTCCCTGGAAGCCTGGCGTGTATCTCGATCCCTGATTCATTTAGGTCATCCGGATCTGAAAGAACTAATCTTGCGCTGCCTCCACCGAATAATTTATTGAACATTTGTGGAAATTCCTCAGAGACGGCATTAAATGTCTTTTGAAATTCAGATTTCATCAGAATATCCAAATCGACCAAAATATGCTTCAGGTTTTCCTCTGCCTGCGTCAGGTCATTGATCTGTTGAGAAAGAAAGTCAAAGCGCACTTTTGTTAATTCATATTCTTCTTTTGCTTCAGGATTTACCGAACCTATTCGCCGTAGTAGAGATTTTTGTCTTGAAATGCTCTCTTCCAACTCTGGTGTAATTTCTTTTATAACCGGTAGTTGTTCCACCATTCCCTCAATTGGTAGTGGGGTTGGACCGGATATATCTTTCCCGTAATCAAACGCCACTAGCCCAAAATCCTCTTCGATCCTGTGTTGTAATTGGTCAATAGCTTCTTTTTTACGGATATAGTCCATCTGTGCCTGGGTGAAATACTTTTCAGCATTATTTACCATTTGCTGACTATTTTCTTCAATCGTAAGCAATGTGTTATATTGGTCATCCAATACTTTTAATCGTGCTTCCGCCGGTTGAATTTTTTCCTGAAGTTCCGTTAAAATAATATTCTTTTGAGTTTCGTCCAATATCCTGTCATTTTTTCCGGTCTCGATGTCTTGAATAGCAGATTTGTTGACAGATAATTTCCCCTTTAGGTTTTCAAGAATGATGGAATTGTTCCTGATCTGGGAGGACTTTTCAATGATTCTCTTATTTAATTCGTTGATGGCACGTTGATTAACGGCAATATTTGTCTGTGCATAACTCAATTCTCGTTTTAAGTCATCGATGGTTATCGAATTCAACTCAGTGTAGCAATTTTTTAACTTCTCATTTAATACACTAATTTCGGTTTGATTTTCGCCATATGCAACTGATAATGCACTAATATCATGCTCTAAAATCGATTTTTCGCGGCTTATGCCTTCATGTTGAGAAATATTCCAGTCCAATTGCCTACTCGTTTTTTCCGATTGCATTAAGATGCTTTGATATTCGCCAAACGTCTTATTCTGCTCAATTTCCAAAGAACGCTTTTCGTCAGTTTTTTGTTTAATGTTTAATAGTAAATTATCGAGGTAAGCCTGCTTTTGGGTTATTTCACTATTACTTTTTTCGAGTTGGGGTGATATTTTTCCAAGTTTGGATCGAAGATCCTGTATTTGCCTTGGCCGGCTTATATGGGCGTTTGCATTATTTTTTCCACCAATTATTTTTCCATTGTGGAAGAATACTTCTCCCATAAGTGTGACCAACATCACGTCTGCCGGCACTAAAGCAAGAATTTCCCGTGCATATTGACGATCAGTAATGACTAATACCCTGGATAATAATAATTCGTAGAATGGAATTAACTCACTGGGGTATTGAATACAGTCCAGCGCATTCCCAATACAAGCCTTGTGACCGGGTTTTTCCACCTTGGGTGTAGATTTTATCCATCCTTCAGGAATAATCGCTGTACGCCCATTCTGTTCTGATTCCAACATTGATAGTGCTTTGTTCGGGTCAGTATTCTTATTTAATAGAATGGCGTCTGTATATTCGCCAAGTGCTACTCCAATTGCATGCTCATATTTCTCATCAACGATCATTTGGCTGGACAATGCATTCGCAAATCCAGAAAGATCACCTTTCCTGATAGCCTGAAGAAGTGATTTTGTCCCTGATGGATATCCAATTAAGTTTTTCTCCGCCTGCTCCAACATCTCAATTTCTATCTTTAATTTGGATATGGAGTGTTCCAAGATCGATTTTTCTTTTAGTAACAGATCAATTTCCGTTTTCGCCAGAGATGATTCTTCAATTTTGGAAGATAAATCACCCTCAATCGATTTGACCTTTCCAACCAGATCTTGGTTAATTTTTTGAGCTTGCTTCAATTTCTCTTCAGTCAACTCAGCATTATTCTTTAGTTCCACGAGTGATGTAGCCATATCGGCAAAAGTTTTATCCAAAACTTTTTGCCGGTTACTTTTCTCATCGAGTTGAATTCTGTTTTTTATCGATCCTGTTTCAAGGGTGGAGATCGATTTTCTCAATTCTTTGATAACTTTATCTATTTGATCTCTTTTAGTTTGAATTTCACTAATTTGCCTGTTCAGCAACGTCTCTTTCTCGATTGAGGAATCTAATTCTGCTTTTATCTCCTGACTCTCATTCGAAATCTCATCCAAGCTAAGATTGCCAGACCGGGTTTCCTCTTCCAACCTTGTAATATCCAATTCATATGCATTTATCTGGTCGGTGAGCGAACGTACTCTTTCATCACGAACAGCCAACTCTTTTAATATAATTTCCTTTTCAATATGCAGATCCGATGCTTGTGAATGCCATGTATTTATTTCATCACGTAAGTTCTGAATTTCTTTCCTAAGCTCAGTGATCTGTTTGTTGATTTCTTCGTGTTTGTTCTTAACTTGTTCCAGGTGTTTTTCTTGAATATTTTGATGTTTATGTGATTCTGAGATATCTTCCTGTCCCTTATACCAGTGATACCCGTACCACTCCCTTAAAACCATGCGCAGATCTGCTTTGATCCTTTCAAAGTCTTCTGCTTTTTTTGCTTGTTTCTCCAGAATGGTAATTCGTGGTTCCAATTCGACCAGGATATCATTTACCCTTTCCATATTTCTTCGGGTAACCTCAAGTCTGGTCAAGGATTCATTGCGTCTTCCCCGGTAAAGCCCAATTCCAGCTGCTTCTTCAAATAGTTTCCTACGTTCTTCAGGACGTAAAGCAAGGGAATTATCTATCAAACCTTGCCCAATGATGGAATAAGTTCTCTCAGATAGACCGGATTGTGCCAATAGTTCTGAAATATCCTTCAGCCGTACCCGTTGACCATTCAGCAAGTACTCATTTTGACCATCTCGATATGCCCTTCGAGTTATTGCAACTTCAGAATAATCAATTGGCAGCCATCCATCAGAATTATCAAAGATAATAGTACAAGCAGCCATACCAGCCCGGGGACGCTGATCTGATCCTGTAAATATCATGTCTTCGGTTTTTTTCCCGCGTAATAATGAATATGATTGTTCACCAAGTACCCACCGAAGTCCATCGGTAACATTTGACTTTCCTGACCCATTCGGTCCAACGATAGCAGTGATCATTCCAGGAAACTCAAATCCTGTTCGGCTGGCGAACGTCTTATATCCATGTAATTCCAATGATTTTAAACGAAGAGGCATAATATCAATGATCCTATTCCAGTAAAAATGTATTATTTCTGTTCAGATTCAATTTTTTCCAGTGCAATTTTAGCAGCATTTTTAGCTGCTATTTGTTTGCTTCTACCAATTCCTACTCCTAATACCTCTCCATTTACTAATACTTCAACTTCAAAAATCTTTGCATGATCAGGTCCTGTATCAGTTTTGGTGTGATAACTGGGGATAAACAGGCCATTCGCTTGTGACCACTCTTGCAATTGGCTTTTTGGATCTTGAATACTCTTATCATCCATGAGTTCAATACATTTTTCTTCAACCATCGGGTAAAAGAAATCTATTACTTTATTTATTCCTCCTGAAAGATATATTGCGCCAATAAGTGCTTCAAAAGCATCACATAACAATGGAGATTTCTTTCTGCCATTTGCCTGAAACTCACCATGGCCAAGACGTAAAGCCTTTCCGAGGTCGATCTTTTTTGCAAATCTGGCCAGTTGTTCTGTGTGCACTAATGCGGAACGCATCCGTGTCAGTTCCCCTTCAGCCATTTCCGGGTAATGATTATAAAGATATGCTCCTACAAGAAAATCCAATACTGCATCACCTAAAAATTCAAGCCTCTCGTTGTCTTCGATCAATTCTGGATGCTCATTGACGTAAGACCTGTGGGTTAATGCACGTTGAAGGAGAGAAAGGTCTTTTGAAAATGGCAGTCCAAGTCTTTTTGCCAAATCAACGGGAAGTTCTTGATCGTTTTGATCTGGTGGTAAATTCATTCGTACATCTCCATTGAGTTAAGGGAGCGCAAATTCTTCACATGGTGAAGATTTTGAGTTCCACTAACTGATTAAGGTTGATACTTATATCCAGCTCCAGTTTGTATCAATAGAACCGGCCCTTCGACTTCTATTGGTAATAATTTGAGACCAGCCCAGGTGAGTGCAGAAGTTGGCTCAACATCAATCCCTCTTAACTTTTAACTCGTTAAAAGCTGGCAAAATCATTTCCTCACCTACTCTTATTATCATACCATTATTCATTTTTATTAAGTCTGCAACTGCTTGTCCTCTAACTGGTTCAGTGACTCTTATACCCTCTGCGATAGTGGTCTTTGGATTTATTTCATCGTTCATAACTGGTGCCAGCAAATTCGCAACAGGTGAGCAAAGCGCAGCTTGCACACCAATAAATTTTGGTAGTTGATGAATATATCCAGCTTCAAATAATGAAAGATAGCCTCGCATAATCCCAAGCATTAATCCACCATGACCTATAGGAGCAATTATGCTTTTTATCTCTTCTGCTAATGCTTCAAAAACCTCAAAAGCAATTGTTGCAATTCCCAGCAATCCCATGGGCATATACGCATGGCTCGCGTATACCACACCAGCATCAGCCTCCGCCTTAACCGCTCTGGCAGCATTTGCTCTTGGTCCGGGAATTGTCACTAACTCTGCACCATAATCCACAATTTGCTGTCGTTTGGGCCCGGAAGCCGATTCTGGAACAAAGATCCTGGCTTTAATGCCTGCCAGAGCTGCATACGCAGCAATGGAAGCACCTGCATTCCCTGACGAATCTTCGACCACTGTATTTATTCCGTTTTGTTTCAGAAAATTAATTAGGACTACTGATCCGCGGTCTTTATAAGAACCTGTCGGATTAAGTGATTCCATCTTATGAAATATTTTCCGGCCATCGACCTCATCCTCAATCAAACTTGTGCCGCCTTCATTGAGGGTTAGTGGTTCTGATATTAAGTCCAGCCCAAAAATATTTGAATACCGCATTAGGCCTTGCTGCTTAGCATCCACTTTTTCAAGATCTAGTACTGGAAAATTATTAATATCAAAAATTCCCCCGCATTTTGGACATAAATAATCCATTCGTTTGAAATCAAACGGATTTCCACAGGTATTACAAGATATTTTCATACAATTATTCGCCTGGTTTCGGTCTGTATGTACCTTCCACCCATTCTGATCCATCTGTTCCAATTTCCTTTTTCCAGACTGGAACAATTTCCTTCATCCTGTCAATTCCATAGCGAGCAGCTTCAAATATACCTTGATCTCTATGTGATGATGAACAACCAATGGCAGTCGTTACTTGCCCTGGTAATAAAACACCCATTCTTTGTACCATGAAGATCTTAATTATCAATGGCCATTTTTTGCGCATCTCATCACATATCTGTAACATTTTCGCTTCCGCCATCGGAAAATAGGATTCATATTCCAGATGATTGGTCAGGTGCGCTTTTCCACGTTTGGTATCCTGGCGCACAAAACCAGTGAAAATACATGCAGCACCAGTTTCATTTGTAGTTAGTGCCTTTAATATTAAATTGACATCCAATTCATCTTCAGTGATTAGAACCGTGTTATCAGATTGATCGCTGCCACCGGAGACTGGAGGAAAAAATCCAATCTCATCATTTTCAGCAAGTGTCTGATCATCGTCTACATATTCATGATTGAGGGAACATAGAGCAAAAGATAGTGCTTTTGACATTTCCGGGTGTATCTTTATCAGGCTTTCTTTTAGCTGGTGAATGGTACTATGGGGAGAAATACTCATTTCCATCTGCCTGGAATTGGCAAGTTCTTTTAGGTGCGCAAAGAATAATATTTTAACGACGATTTTTACCTCATTCATTGAAAATATCTCCGCTTTTTCCTCCATGTTTTTCCACTAGCCGGATATTCATGATCCTCGCATCTTTTTGCACAGCTTTGATCATGTCATAAATCGTCAATGCTGCTACGCTGACAGCAGTCAACGCTTCCATTTCTGCCCCTGTCCTGTCAAATGTTCTTATCTCGGCTTTGACTGATATCCCCGGTAAGTTATTGTCAATATCCAGATCAACGACGATCTGGTTAATGCTGATCGGATGACATAGTGGAATTAATTCAGATGTCTTTTTTGCTGCCATTATTCCTGCTAATTGAGCGACGGTAAGGACATCACCTTTTTTCATGTGTCCTTCAGCAACAAGCTTTAGGGTTGCAGGAGATAATTCGATTTCGCCCTTAGCAATAGCTATGCGCAAGGTGGGTGTTTTTGCGGATACATCCACCATGTGTGCTTTACCTGTTTCATCTAAATGGGTCAATTCTTTATTTTCCATATTCGAATTATACCTTTACACCACGTCCAAACGCAATTAGTGTACACCGCGGAAGTATGTTGCTATAATTGCAGCCATGACCATGTTACCGCCATTATTTACCGGTGAAAAATACCAGGTCTCCACGGGATTATACAGTGGCCCGTTGGATCTATTACTTACACTGATCGAGAAGGCAGAACTGGATATCACGAAGCTTGCTCTAGCTCAGGTGACTGATCAATTTCTGGCGTACCTCGATCAACTTGTCGAAAAAGATCCCACTGAAATTTCTTACTTCCTTGTGGTTGCTGCCAAGTTAATCCAGATCAAATCCGAGGCATTATTACCCGTTCCCCCGACCCGCGCTCCTGGAGAAGAAGATCCGGGTGAAAGCCTCGCCCAACAGTTGTTACTCTACAAAATGTTCAAGGAAAGCGCTAAAACCTTGGCTTTACGTGAAGAACTTAGGCTCTCAACCTTTTTACACATTGCACCACCAATAAAAATTGAAGAGGTAATTGATCTCACTGGTATTACCGTAGACGACCTGGCAGAAGCCGCCAGAGTTATCCTGGTTAACCAATCTGACACTACATTTGGCGGCAGATTGATCCAAATGCCCCGCTATTCCATCAGGGAAAAAATCGGATTGATCGTTTCATTATTACGAGAAAAAGGTTTGGTTTCATTTAATTCGATTTTCGAAAACGAGCCATCGCGCTTGGAAATGGTAGTTACTTTTTTGGCATTGTTGGAACTTGTAAAACAGAATATGATTGTCACTAAACAGGATGGTTTATTTTCAGAGATAACTTTTGAATTTGTCGGGGAAGTATCTGAAACGCAGGAATACGATCTCGAATTCGGTGAATAATCCTTATACTAACCATATATAAACAATCAATACAGTTGGTATCTATGCTATAATTTTATTATGGCTAATTTATCTGAAACTCCTCTTGATACAGAAGTAAATATTACTGAGCCAGCAAAAGTAAATGTGAAGCAGCGTCTGATCGTTATTGGCGCTGTTGTTTTAGTACTCGCACTAATCGCAGGAATTGTTCTTTCAGTGATCAGCCTTTCTGCAATGTCCGATGACCAAACTGGCAAGATAAGAGATATTTTTATCATTTTTATGGCGATTGAGTTTCTCATAATTGGGGTGGCGCTAGTTGTAATGATCATTCAATTGGCTGCACTTATCAATCTTCTCCAGAATGAAGTCAAACCGATTCTGAATTCAACCAACGAAACAGTTTCTACACTTAAAGGTACCGCTAAGTTCTTAAGTGATAATATGGTTGAACCAGTGATTAAAATGAATGAATACTTGGCTGGATTCAAAAAAGCAATAGATATGATCAATATATTTAAAAAATAGAAAATCTTGAATTTGTAAGTTACCTTGAAAGGAGAAAAAATGTCAGAACGAAGTGATTTTGGATCATTTTTAGTTGGTTTTGTAGTCGGAGGATTAACAGGCGCAGCTGTCGCATTGCTACTTGCCCCACAATCAGGCGAAGAAACCCGAACCGTTATTAAAGAAAAAGCTATCGAATTAAAAGATATGGCATCAAATACCTATGAAGAAGTAGCTGATAAGGCTAGTGTATATGCTGCTGATGCAAAAGTAAAAGTCGGTGAATTATCAAAAGAAGCTAAGAAGGCAGCAGAAGATTTAAAAACTAAAGGCAAAGCTGTCTACGAAGACGGGAAAGAAAAAGTCGAGAAATTAGTAAAAAAAGATAAAGGTTCATCCCCAGAAGTAACGATCTGATCGAAGCAGCAATATTAGTAAAGATAAAAAAATAACCCTTACGGGTTATTTTTTTCTATTAGGTTAAAGAATGCCATGCCAATTTCCTGAATAACATCGCTTGCTGATACCGCACCTTCGCTTCCCATTGATTTAGTTGCCCGTAATCCGGCATGGGCATGTATATAACACGCCAGGATCGAAGCCTCATATCCAGTCATACCTTGGCCAACATAACTTGCGATCATTCCCGAAAGTACATCGCCCGTACCAGCATGTGCGAGTGATGAAGTGGCAATCGGGAGAACGCTCGTCCCTTTTTTAGGATCAGAAATAACAGTCATTGCGCCTTTTAAGACGATTGTCTTATTCCATTCTTTTGCGAACTTTTGGGAGACTTCCACCCGGTTGCACTGAATTTCGTTAATCGGAATACCAGTTAATATGCTCATCTCCCCTGGATGTGGGGTGATCACTACAGAGCTGGACAAGAACTTCCACCATTCAGGAATTTTGGCAAGGCATTTTAAGGCATCCGCATCAATGACGAATGGTGGTTGGTTAACCTGCATTTTAGGTTCAAGATTGGACTCTTGTGCTATAAAACCTATCTTCTTTACTGCTCTGTGCTGAAAGGATGAAATTAATTTTAGAATAAATCTTTCGGTTTTATTGTTGACTCCCAATCCTGGTCCGAGTAACACTGCATCGGATTTAGCAAATTCATTGAGTAAAATATTGATTGCGTCTTCAGTGATATCCCCCATATCACCAGGAAGTAAAACCCATGTGGCTTCGGGTAATTGTCCGGCAATTGCGTTATATACCGGCTCAGTTACGCCTACTGTCACTAATCCGGAACCGGATCTATAAGCAGCTTTTGCAGCCAACAAGACCGCACCACAATAATTGATCGAACTCCCAACCACCAGAACTTTTCCAAAGGTTCCTTTATGTGAATTATTAGAACGCATCGGAACAACTTTTTGAACCTGTTCTTTTGAGATTATGTTGGAAAGTTCTTTATCCCAACCCGGCATAACCGTATCCAAGCCGATATCAACTATTTTAAAAGTTCCAGTGTTTTCAAACCCGGGAAATTTCAACAATCCCTCTTTTACTGTAGCCATACAAATAGTAATATCTGCTTTAAGGGTCGTATCATCCATTTCCCCGGTGGTACAATCCACCCCGGATGGGCAGTCTATTGCATATATTTCAACATCTTTGTCTGCAATTTTGGATTTTATAGAGTTAAGAAAGACCTTTAAATCGTCTTTTATGGGTTGATGAAACCCTGTCCCCAGGAGACCATCAAGGATCAGGATTTTGTTCTTATCAGTGCCGTCGATCAGTTTCTTGAAAACAGTCCTTTCTGCAGGTAATGCGGTTCCACCAGAATCAATATAAACCCGGACTTGATCATCTTTCTCATTTTCTCGTGAATAACAAAAAGCTACAGTTTTATATCCTTTTATAACCAAATGCTTTAGGGCAACCAGTACATCGCCACCGTTGTTTCCAGGACCTACCAGCCCAATAACCACATTATTACTTTTCTCTTCCCCACAATTCTCGATAATGTAATCAGCTATTCCTTTTCCTGCACTTTCCATCATCTGTGAAATTGATAGTCCATGTTTTATGGCGCTATTCTCGAATTGTTTCATTTGTTCAACAGTGGATATTTTCATGTCAATTTCTTCATCTTTCTCAATTATGAAAATGACTGATTGCTCAAACAATTTTACTTCTCGCCTTGTAAAAAAAGGCTAAATCGTCTATCCTTAATATACTCTTAAATCTGCAAATTAACATGAATTAATAAAAAAAAGCCGCAAAAGCGGCGTTATTGTGCGCTGGGGGGGACTTGAACCCCCACGCCTTGCGGCACATGGCCCTCAACCATGCCTGTCTGCCAATTCCAGCACCAGCGCCAATAGCAGAGCAATTATAACCGTCTCCAATTGATTGTCAAGTAGACTTAATATTTATTCTATTCAGGAATGAGGTTAGTATATGACAGTAATTTTAGATGCTATGGGCAGCGACGAATACCCGGTTCCCGAAGTCCAGGCAGCCATCCAATTTACAAGAACTTTTAATGAGCCGCTTTTTTTAGTCGGCAATGAGGCCGCTCTGAAAGAAAAAATTGATGCTGCTGGTGGAGCAAATCTACCAATACTCATCGTCCACGCAGCTGAAGTTCTCGAAATGGAAGATAAACCGGTCGAAAATGCCAGAAAGAAAAGCCAAAATTCGATGGCAGTGGGCATGGAGTTGATCAAGAGCGGGAAAGCGAATGCGTTTGTCACTGCCGGAAATACTGGTGGTGCCATGGTCAATGCTTTGCTTAAGCTTGGTCGAATAAAAGGAGTATTACGACCTGCTCTGGCAGCCATATTTCCTGTAAAGAATGGAAAATGTATCGTCTTGGATGTTGGTGCAAACGCAGAATGCAAACCGGAGTTCCTACTTGAATTTGCCGTTATGGGTAGTGTCTACGCTCAAAAACTATTAAAAGTCGAAAAACCTCGCGTCGGCCTTCTCTCGAATGGTGAAGAAGCAGGTAAAGGCAATCAATTAGTCAAAGACACCTTCCCTTTATTGGCAAAAAGTGGATTAAATTTCGTAGGGAATGTTGAAGCGAAAGAGGTATTCGGAGGTCAGACGGACGTAGCAGTAACAGACGGTTTCACTGGGAATGTATTGTTAAAAACCAGCGAAGCAGTTGGTAAACTGATAATAAATATACTAAAAGAGAACCTTTTGGCTTCACTAAGCTCCAAAATTGGGGCATTCCTTGCCAGGCCAGCTCTTTTAAAGGTTAGAAAAATGATGGACCCATCTGAGGTTGGCGCAGGATTACTGCTGGGAATTGATGGGTTGGTTTTTATTGGACACGGTCGTTCTGATGGTAAGGCGTTATATAACGCATTATTATTTGCCCGGGAAATGGACCAAGCAGATTTATTAGGTGCCTTAAGAAAATCCATTCAGGAAAATATTTCAAATCTAGGTTAGTAATTTCTCATAAAGGATCCAATGAAAGTCATAAGCAATCAAAAATATATTGATAAAAACGTGAAAATCACCAAATATATTACCTGGGCAAGCCTCGCCGTTTTAGGAACGGGCATCTACCTGTCTATTACTCAAAAAGAAGAAACAAAAACTCTGTTTTTGACATTTGGCGCTTTGTTGGTAGGCTTTACGCTATCCCAGATAAGTATTTTTATGCAAAATCGTTGGGGTAAATCCCCGAGACCGGATGAATTGATCACAAGTTCATTAAAGGGTCTGGACGATAAATACACCCTCTATATATATTCATCACCCCTACCTAATCTACTGGTCAGTCCAAACGGTATCTGGGGGTTTATCACTTATCCGCAACAGGGAAAAATTACGTATGCTGATGGGAAATGGAAACATAAAGGTGGGAATTCTTTACGCAAGATCTTCGCCGGGGATAGTATGGGCAAACCAAACCTGGATTATGAAAACCTGGTGGCGGATTATTCCCGGGGATTTGCTAAAAAAGCTTTGGGTATTGACCTTCCTGAGCTAAACGTAGCTTTAGTCTTTACTCATCCAAACGTCGAAATCAATGCAGATGAAGCTCCAATTCCAACTATCCCGATTAAAAAGATCAAAGATATGGTCCGGAAGCGAGCAAAAACTGATATGATTCCCTTGGAAACGATCGAAGAGATCAATAAATCGTTGTCCACCTAGAAAGCAAACCGCCTGATTGCTCAGGCGGTTTTATATTTATTTAATTCAGCTATTTCCTGTTTGGTCAGATATCGCCATTCTCCGACTTTAAGTTTACCAAGCTTTATACTGCCAATTCTTGTCCGTTTTATTCGAAAAACCGGTAATCCAATTCTCGAACCGATTTCCCGTATCTGCCGTTTTCGGCCTTCTTTCATGATTATCTTTAACCATGCTTTGTCACCTGAGTTGCTCATCACTTCCAGTTGCACAGGCGCTGTTTTATAACCATCTTCCAAAACGACACCCCTCTTCCAAATCTCTAATTGTTCCTGATCAGGTTTTGCACCAACCTGAACCTGGTATTCTTTTTCATGACCATAACGAGGATGGGTCAGTCTGTTAGCAAGTTCACCATCATTGGTCAACAGAATCAATCCCTCGCTGTCAAAATCCAAACGTCCGATGGGAAAAAGATGTTTTTTCAGTCCGATAATATCCCTTACATTTGGCCGGTCATCGTTATCATCTATTACCGATAAATACTTTCTTGGTTTATATAGAGCAATATATATCCGTTCAATCGATTCTTTGATCGGTTTGAAATCCAATTCTATTTTGTCAACCTCGATATCAGCTTTGTCGCCAAGCTTTATCCCATGACCATTTACCCTGATCCGGCCAGCTGAAATCAATTCCTCACAACCCCGTCTGGATCCATATCCCAAACTTGCCAATATTTTTTGTACTCTTTCCAATGTCATATATCTAATCCTTAAACACTTTTTCCTGAATTTCCATGGCCTCATTCTCTATATTGATTCCCAGTGGAGGTAGATTCTCCAGGGAGGTCAAGCCAAAGTATTGAAGAAATTCTGAGGTCGTTCCATAGATAATTGGCCGTCCAGGACCATCTGCCCGTCCGGTTTCTTCAATTAACCCTTTACTTAAAAGGCTTTTTAATACCCCATCGCTATTTACTCCGCGAACATCATCTAACTGAGGTCTGGTGAATGGTTGTTTATATGCAATAATGGCCAGAGTTTCTAAACCAGCTCTGCTCAATCGTGAAGTCGCCTGTAATCCAAGGAATTTTTCAATAACTGCTCCTAAACCTGGTTTTGTCGTTAATTGATATTTTCCTTTATGGATCTGTAAGTATAATCCACCGGATCGCTCGTATCGCTTGACTAATTCTCCTATCGATTCCTCGATTATGGAAGTTGAAACATCCAGGCTTGCAGCTATTTGCTGTAAGGCAACCGGCCCCGGGGCGACAAATAATAGTCCTTCAACCTGGTCAACAAGGGATATGTCCTTCTGTAGCTCATTAGATTCTGTCATGCTATAATTACTCTCAAGTTATGGAGGATAAATGTTATCTAGCTAATAAACGCTTACGTTTAAGTATTATATCAATCATTCTCGTCTTTCTGATTATGAGCTGTAATTTAATGTCGGGAATTAATAATACTCAAGATTTAGTAAAGGGTATTACACCCACTGCAGAAATATCTTTAGCGACTTTACAACCATCCACAGGAAATAGTAGTGAAATTGTTTTCACTGAACAGGATGTTGTTGAGTGGATCAATAAATTCTCATCGGAGAACCCTGATATAAAATTGACTGATCCAGTTGTCAAACTGGATAATGGAATATGTAAAATATCCGCGGTTTTAGCTCCACCCGCATCAAGTGATGCCAACCCGATCCTGCAGTCCTTAACCGGGAATGTATCATTGGAAATGAAAATCAATGTCGATGAGAATCATTTTCCAATAATTGAAATCCAATCACTAATATTTGACGCTATTGATCTGCCAGGCTTTATGCTGGATCAAATTTCCGCATTAATTAATCAATCACTCCTATCATCGATGCAATCTGAATTAGGTGACACCACTGTAAATTCGGTCACTATTGCAGATGGGAAAATTTCAATTTTTGTGACTGAGTAGATCTTTTTCGTAATATTGCTGATATGCAACGATTTATTGTCTTCCTCATTGTAATCTTCTGCCTTCTTCTGTCATCCTGCCAGGGAGTATCGCCCTCTGAGGTGCAGGAGATTCAAGTAACAATAGCAGCGGACGGCTCAAAAACAGCCCTGAATATCCCTGCGAATTCATCTGTCCAAAATACTTTGGCCAAAGCAGGAATTTTGCTCGGAACATTGGATAGGATCGAACCGCCGCTGGCTGCAATAGTTACAAATGGAGAAGTAATTTCAATAACCCGGGTTGTGGAAGAATACTACGATAAAAATGAAGTTATTCCTTATGACCATCAAAATATAAAGAACGAGTCTCTTCCAGAAGGAGAATCACGGATATTACAGAGTGGAATAAATGGTAGTAAAACCGTTACATATAAACGTACGATCGAAGATGGTCAGGAAGTATCCAATATTGAATTTAAGACGATTACTCTGTCTGAACCCACTCCAGAAATTGTAATGATTGGCGTGCAAACTCCGTTCAGTTCAAGGTCAATTTCTGGGATATTAGCATATATCGACAATGGAAATGCCTGGGTGATTGAAGGAGCAACAGGCAATCGTCGTCCGGTCATTACTTCCGGTGATCTTGATGGCCATATATTTTCCCTTTCTTTTGATCGAGAATGGTTGTTATTCTCTAGAAAAAGTGCACCCAATCAAGATTATATTAATTCCCTTTGGGTGGTGCGAATTGACAGGGATAATCCGACCCCGATCGATCTGGAAATAAAAAATGTGATCCAATTCGCAGATTGGATACCTAATTCAAGCCACACCATCATTTATTCCACTGTTGAACCAAGGTCCACTGCTCCCGGATGGCAGGCTAATAATGATCTCTTTTATAGAAATTTTGTTACAAACGGAACTTTAAGCGCACCGATAAAAAAAGTTGAGGCTAATTCTGGCGGCATTTACGGTTGGTGGGGAACAAATTTTGCCTGGTCGCCGGATGGAACTCAATTGGCATATTTTCGACCAGACGGTGTCGGTTATGTAGATCTAAAAGGTGGTAAATTAAATCAGCTGCTCTCCATAGTCCCTTATGAGACCCATAGCGATTGGGCCTGGGTTCCAGGATTAACCTGGGCTCCAGACAGTAAATTTTTATTTACGGTAACCCACCCGTCGTCAACAGATACATCATCTCCTGAGTCATCAACCCACTTTTCGCTGAATGCCATCCCGCTTGACCAGGAGTATCAGGTCACTCTCAATGCAAACAGTGGAATGTTCGCTAATCCAGCTGCCTCACCCATCCAACCTAATGGAAGCTTTCTTATCGCTTACCTCCAGGCTATATTTCCAGACCAGAGTGATACAAGTCGCTACCGGATCTCTGTAATGGATCAGGATGCATCCAATCAGGTCACAATTTTTCCTGCAGAAGGATCACCCGGATTGAATCCTCAATCAATATATTGGACTCCGGATTTTCAAAATGGTGCATTTATTGCAATTATTTATGAGGGAAATCTCTGGCTGGTTGACGTTCAAACCCAGGAGGGCTTCCAGATAACCGGTAATGGCCTTATTAGCCGGATCCATTGGCGATAATTATTAAATTTTGAGGGAAACATGAGAATATTAATCACAGGTGCAGCAGGTTTTTTAGGTTCTCATCTTTGTAACCGCCTGCTTCTTGAAGGCCACAGTGTTGTTGGAATGGATAACTTCATCACCGGGAATCCGGAAAATATAGCTCATCTCGCTGGAAATTCCAATTTTGAATTTTACAAGCATGATGTGGCTAATTTTATTTTCATCCCGGGTAAGGTGGATGCTGTAATGCATTTTGCCTCCCCTGCCAGTCCTAACCCGGCGTCTCCTTATGGATATCCGAATTTACCCATTCAGACTATGAAAGCCGGAGCATTGGGAACCCATAATTCGTTGGGTGTGGCTCGGGTAAATAATGCCAGGTTCCTGCTTGCTTCGACGAGTGAGATCTATGGAGATCCCGAAGTTCACCCCCAGGATGAAAGTTATTGGGGGCATGCAGATCCAATTGGTGCAAGATCAGTTTATGATGAAGCTAAACGATTTGCTGAAGCATTGACTATGGCCTATCATCGATATCATGGATTGAATACACGCATTGTGCGTATCTTTAATACTTATGGTCCTCAAATGCGCCTTGATGACGGTCGTGTTGTTCCAAATTTCCTTCTCCAGGCTTTGAAAGGTGAACCATTAACGATTTATGGAGATGGCTCTCAGACGCGGAGTTTCTGCTATGTGGATGATCTGGTAGAAGGTATCTATCGATTACTTTTATCTGATGAGCATTTTCCGGTAAATATTGGTAACCCTCATGAAACATCCATTTTGGAATTTGCTCAAATCATAAACCTGCTTACTGGTAACCAGGCGGGAGTAACCTTTTTACCTGCGTTGCGCCTCGGGGACGATCCACAGAGGAGACAGCCGGAAATTACCCGGGCTCGCTCGATCCTTAATTGGGAACCGTACACTGCACTTGAAAAAGGGTTACTCAATACAATTCCATATTTCAAAAAGATGCTTTCATTATGACTTTAATTCTAAAACGTAACGAACAAGCGCGGTTCATGCGCTTTGCTCTTGTCGGTGCTATTGGAGCAGTGATTGATTTTGGTGTGTTTAATCTTCTTACTCACTTCACGGGGATCAATGCGGTTATAGCAAGTGTTATTTCATTTATTTGTGCGGTTTGCAGTAATTTTGTTTGGAATCGCTATTGGACTTACCCGGATTCCCGAACTAAACATGTTACCCATCAATTATTGCAATTTATAATAATCAGCGTGATTGGTCTCACCATCCGGACTCCATTATTTGCATATCTGGAAAAGGTCTTCTCAAAATATTTTATTGCGACATCGTTTCCAGCCCCTTTCACACCCACCTTTTTAGGCCATAATATTTCATTAGCAGTTACAATAATTGTGGTTATGTTCTGGAATTTTTTTGCAAACCGGTATTGGACTTACGGAGATATCAGCTAAGAAAGACATAATTGATCCATGAATAACCAATCTAGGATAATTGCAATCTATACCTCCCGGGGTGATCCCGGAGCTTTTCTTATGTATCCTTACCTCTTAATACCCAGGGTGAATGGATCGGTTGGGTAACACCACAAAGGGAGGTCTATTCCATTTTGGGTGTTTTTGTTGGCAGATTATCCAATGATCCCAGAATCCTTGGCAAACGTGTTGAAGAATACACTCATCCCAAAAAAATGCCACCTTTCATACCCGAACGTATCTACCCTCCTGCCACGATACCTCTAGCTCCATTAATGCCTGAATTGTCTTATGATACTGTGGATATTCTTTACGAGGAACCAGAATTATTACATACTCTTGATGCTGGAGATTTACGGAAGGATTTAGACTAAAGCTCATGCAAGAAGAAAAAGATATTACTGAGCAGAAAATACCTGAAAATATTTCTTCTCTGCAAGATCTGATTGATGCAGCCACAGGTAAAAATTTACCTATAAGCAGCATATTAATCTACAGAGGAGATATCAACTCAGGCTGACGTTCAACCCTTCCCATTTTTAGCGATCGTTAGCCAGCGTGAGATGAAAGTAGCTTTGCTCTTATCTCTGATAAATCCATCTTTAGGCGGCGTTTTATTATTAGGCCCGCGGGGAACCGGGAAAACAACCGCGGTGCGGTCCTTGCTCCCATTATTACCTCAAGTGGACCGAAGCTCGTGCTATTATGGCTGCCTCCCAGAGGATATTGAAGAAGCAGGTATTGATGCTGTTTGCCCTGAGTGTGCTCAAAAATACGCCAATAATATACCTTTGACCCATCCAGATACGGTAAAAATGGTTGAGATACCATTGAACACTACGTTGGATGATATTATTGGCAGTCTGGATGACCAGGCAAAAAAACCGGATAAGTTACGAATAAAACCCGGTTTATTGGCTCAAGCCGATCAAAATATCTTATATATAGATGAAATAAACCTCTTGCCAGATGAAATTGCTGATGCGATTTTGGATGCCGCTGCACAAGGTCATTTTACGCTTAAACGCGGACTGGCTTCAGGTAAGTATCGTTCAAGGTTCACATTAATCGGCTCTATGAATCCTGAAGAAGGGCGGTTACGCCCCCAGATCATGGATCGATTTGGACTGAGGGTTGTCATTCATCGACTGGAGACTCTCCAGGAGCGAATGGAAGCCTATCGAAGGGTGCATGTCTATCTTGAAAACCCATTCCGGTTGGTTTCACAATTCAATTTGGAGACAATTCACGCTCGAACAGACTTGATCCAAGCCAGAAAGATCTGTCCAAACGTTGAACTGGATGATGAAATTGCATCTTACGGTATCGGCCTTATCCAGAAAATGAAAATTGACTCACTAAGAGCAGATATTACTTTATTTGAAGCAGCACGGGCATATTGTGCAGCCGATGGAAGAACTAAAGTTATAGTAACAGATATTCATGCTGTACTGCCAATGGCTCTTCGCTTACGTAGATCAAAATTCATTGATGATTATCTGGCTAATCAGGAAATTGAAGAGCAGGAAATTAACCAGGTAATTTCAGGAATCGAAAAGTAATGAATCATCAGGAACGAATTTTAGCATGTATAAATGGCAGCCCGGTTGATCGACCTCCGCTAGTTTTATGGCGACACTTCCCGGTCGCAGATCAGGATCCTGTAAATCATGCAAAGGCTACCCTTGATTTCCAAAACCGTTTTGACTTTGATCTGATCAAGGTTTCACCATCATCCTCATATTGTCTGGTAGATTGGGATGTGAAAGATGAATGGCGAGGTAATCCTGAAGGGACCAGGGATTATATACATTATCCAATTACTAAACCTGAAGATTGGCTGAATCTTCAACCGTTGGATCCATATAAAGGATTTCTGGCAAAAACCATTGAACTGTCTTAAGTTGATCCAAAAACAAAAAGAGAAAAACACCCCTGTGATTCAAACCATTTTTTCTCCCCTCTCACAGGCTAAGAATCTGATTGGCAAAGATAATCTAGCCTATCACCTTCGCAAGTTCCCTGATGCCCTAAAAACAGGCCTTGAGACGATCACAGCAAGCATTTTAGATTATCTTTCAGCTTTACAATCACTCAAAATTGATGGTATCTATTATGCTGTTCAACATGCCCAATATTCTCTATTATCCGGGACAGAATTCGATCAATTTTGCCGGCAATTTGATCTACGAATTCTGGATGCATGTCGTGATTTTTCGATCCGTGTCCTGCATATTCATGGAAATAATATAATGCTTGAAAATATAAAAGATTACCCGGTGAATTTGATCAACTGGCACGATAGGGAATCTGAATTTTCACTTCAACACGGCAAAGAACTCACTAATATTGCGGTTTGCGGTGGAATAGGGCAAAAAACAATTACCTATGGTGATCCTGACCAGGTTATCGCAGAAGTGATCAATACCTGGGAAGACTCTGACAAAAGCCGCACTTGTATTGGTACCGGATGTGTGATTCATGTTATCACACCTGAAGTAAACATTTATGCTGCGCGAAAAGCGGTGGAATCGTTGGTCTTATGACAGGATTACGAATTATTGGGGGTAAAGTTCGCGGATTTCATCTCAAGGTCGTTCCAGGCGATTCTACGCGTCCGATCACAGACATGGTAAAAGAAGCCTTGTTTGACATCCTTGGTCATGATATCGAGGGTGCAGTATTCTGGGACCTTTTTGGTGGAACAGGAAGTGTTGGAATTGAAGCACTTAGCCGGGGCGCGGCATTTGTCTATTTTAGTGATAAAAATCGAAATGCTATCAATACATTAAAGTTCAACCTGGAGCATACCGGATTTACTGCACAATCCAAAGTAATATTTGGGGATGCTTTTTCTCTACTTCGCCAAAAAACTGATCGGGTATTCGATTACATCTATGTAGCTCCTCCACAATATAAAGCGATGTGGAAAGAAGCAGTTTTGATCATTGATGACCATATGGACAGCCTGGTTCAAGATGGTTGGGTCATAGTCCAAATCCATCCCAAGGAATATGAACTGCTCAATTTAAATAACTTGACCCAATTTGATAAACGTAAATATGGAAATACCCTGTTGGTTTTCTTCGAAAGAAAGATATAACCTTCTATCCGGTTTTATATCTATGTAATTCCTTGTCACCAGATTTTTTATATTTTCCGATAATTAATAAATCACCGACAGTCCATTCTTTAACCAAAGGAAGTAACTCGTAAAGATCCCTTTTGACAGGGTATAACTTAATGTCGTCCACCTTTACCCACGCTAAGCTGCCTTCATTACTGGCAGTTATAGTTTTTGTTATTGCCTCACCTTTAAAATAAGTGCAATGCAATTCCAAGGTCTTTCTCTGCTGTGATCATGATATTTCCACAATAATTCAATTCAACCGCTGATAATCCCGCTTCTTCCAATAGCTCACGCTGTGCCGATGAAATAATATCTTCCCCATTTTCTATATGTCCACCCAAAACATTGGATTTTCCGTCCCAGATATTTGAACCGATCTTATTTATCAGTAACACTTCATCTTCATGAAAAATGAATATCAATGTCCTGGGTATGACTTTATACCTGGCTCGATCTAAATTTTGTTCTTCCATAGCTTCATTCAGCCTTTAACAAACGAGTGTGGGAAAATGTTCATCCCACACTCGTATTCCTTATTTGCCTGTCCTTATGCTCGATAACTAATCAGCAAGGTCGCTAACGTTATCATCAGCTGCGGCTTCACCAAGGAAGTCTGACAATTTTGGCGAAACAACAGGATGCTTAATGGTTTCCTTCACAAAATCATTTGAATTTTTCAATGCAAGCAGGTCGAATAATTTAGTGAACTGCTGTTCCCATGCCTTGAAGATCTTTTCCTTTGTGTCTGCAGGTAATTGCCATGATTGTTTCTTGAATGGTCCAATCACATTCTTCCTGGTTTTGTAATAGAACTGTTCATCGGTCATATCCGGTTTTCTATCTGCGGCACTCTTTTCATCCAGATAGGCATACATTTGTTTTTTCAGGTCCGCTGGAATGAGATCAAAGAATATATTCGCAAAATTCGTTGCCAGATGAATCTCGCATGCTTCCGCTTCAACAAACTTACCAAATGCATTTTCCGGAAGTGTGGAAGCACCATGTTGTACTGCTCCACCTAAACCGTAGTCTTTTCTGGAAATTCGGCTGAGTTTGAGCATGGTGTCAAAATCGACGCTAACCTGGGCAATGGAACCGTCAGGGAGAACTACTCCACCATGGGATGTACCAGTTTGGATACTGATCTTACTAAGCCCTGTCAGATTCCCATATGACTTGATTTTTTGGTTGAAACCATCAAGGTATGCTCGCAATTCTTCTTCTGTAGAATTATGGCCGCCTACTTCGCCAATTTCACCGCCGACTGATATGGATACTCCGGCGGGTTCCATCGATCGAATGTATGCTGTTAATTCAGCTGATAAGCTGGTATTCACATCCTGCTGTTCTTTGATGGTTTGCTTGCTGAGATCCACTAATGTAGAGGTATCAACATCAATATTTAAATATCCACCTGCCACTGCTTCACGAATTAATGCGCGTAAAGCTTCCATTTCAGCCTTTGGATCGGTTGAAAATTTCTTCGGCGAAACTTGAAAGTGATCGCCCTGTATGAATACCGGACCGGTATATTTTTCAGCGATGGCTGCTGCAAGGATGGATGTGGTAAATTCTGCCGGCCTCTGATCAGTGTAGGTCATTTCTGATCTGGCGATCTCAAATATGAATGCACCGGCGTTTATCTTTCCTGCAGTTCGGAAAACCGCTCTGGCGCAATCAAAAGCAATAACTCGAAGGTTAATCGCGGGTACTGTAAAAGTGGAAGGGATTTTGCCCTTCCCGCGAGCCATATATAATTCATTGATGGAAGCGGGATATGTACCTAATGCAGCAGCAGCCAACCGTGTAATATAACGTGCCCATCCGGCTTTTTCTCCGCCATCAAGGGCCGAAATCTCTGCCAGTCGATAAGCTTTTTCGCGTAAGACTTTTTCGTTCTTTATGGTTACTTTACCATCGGTATATTCGATGGAATGATCAATTGCGCCTAAAACTTCGTCTAAAACTTTCTTACTCATTTTAATCTCCTAAAACAAAATTAGCTCAAGAACATGGGTACACCCATGAAGTCTTTTACACGTGGCTGATAATGATCAACATCGTAAAAACTGGGAACATCTACACGTTTCTTTCCAGTCAAGATCATATCAACAGGAACAGTTGTATATTTTCCGCCGTGCAAAGCTACCATTTTACCCGTTTCATTTCTACGGATAAGCTGCATTGCAAGGTTTCCAAATGACATAGCCACCATTCGGTCCAGGGAATCAGGTGCACCTGAGCGCATTAAGTAAGCTACCACCTGATACATTATGTCCTGTCCGGTCCTCTTTTTTATTTCTTCGGATACAATCTCACCAACACCACCTAATTTCCTGTGGCCGTAAGCATCAGCTTCTCCTGATTCCACAACATCCAAACCTTCGATGATTGCCCCTTCGGAAATTGTCATAATGGCGTAATTGGATGGGTTGTTTCGTTTATCTTCCATTAGGAAGGATGTAAGCTTTTCAATATTGCATGGAACTTCTGTAATAATCGCCCGATCTACATAGCTCAAGTATGCACTGATCAAACTTGTTTCACCTGAATTTCGGCCAAATAGTTCAATGACGCCTATTCTTTCATGTGAACCGACAGATGTTCGCATATTTGTAATGAATTCGACCGACCTTGTAACTGCCGTTGAAAAGCCGATACAGTAATCGGTTCCAAATACATCATTGTCCATTGTCTTGGGAATTGCTACTACCGGAAATCCTTCTTTATGCAGTCTTACGGAATAACTAAGTGTGTCATCGCCGCCTATGGTTACCAGTGTATCAATTCCTATTGCTTCGATCACTTTTTTGACGTGATCTGTGTAATCCATGGTTCCTTCTTTATCAACTTTCTTCCCCATACTTGATGTCTTGAGGAAATCAGGAACTTTATCTGGTTTTACTTTTTGTGGATTAGTCCTGCTTGTGTGGAGAAATGTACCCCCGCTCCGATCTATTTTCCGAACATCTTCACGATCCAAGGAATGGACATAATACTCATGAGTTGCCGGTTCATCCAAATTATAATTTAGTAACCCGGCCCATCCCCGGCGTATACCCATCACCTTGTAACCCGAGTCCAATGCATTGAGAACAACTGATTTCATGCACGGATTTAAGCCTGGGACGTCTCCGCCGCCCGTTAAAATACCTATCGTCTTGGTCATAAAACTACTCCTATGAGAATAAATTATTGCAAAATGGATCAGGCCGGTTTGGATTCTGCGGCTTTAACCATTGGCATTTCAATGGAAACTAAGGTTCCCTGATTTTCAACACTATCAATATCTGTCCTGCCACCTAGCATTTCAACTCTATCCCTGATAAGTTTAATACCAAGCTTGCTATCAGCATCTTTATCATCGCCCTGGATACCTTTTCCGTTGTCGTTGACACTAACCCGGACCAAATCATTATCAATATTGAGTTGTATCTTGATTTTACTAGCCTGGCTATGATGTGAGGCACTGCTTAGTAATTCCTGGATGGACCTGAAGATCAATACTTCCAAAAAGGATTCCATGCGAATATCAGATCCTGTGATTGTGATGTCAATATCCAACCCGGTTTGTGCCTTGTACAATTCCACATAACGGTTAATGGTTGGTACAAGACCCAAATCATCGAGCATCATGGGTCTTAATTCAAAGATGAATTCTCTGACCTTTTGGAATGTCTTCATTGCTGAATTTTTCAGATTTCCCAACTCTTCTTTTGCCCGGTTTTGATCAATGTCAAACAACCGCATTGCAATTTCTGTCTGCAATATGAAATTAGATAATGCCTGTGCCGGTCCATCGTGCATCTGCCTGGATAATCGCTGTCGTTCCACTTCCTGGGCATTAATTAACATTTGAACCGTATCGGAGGCACTACCTTTTTTTACAGTGACAGTTGATTTTCCGGTTTCATTTATCTTATTTGTCTTTTCAAGGAAACCTTGATATTTTTTTAACTGGGTCTGTTCACTTTGTAGCTTTTCAATTTGTCCACGCATCACAAATAATCTTTGTTGTGCATCAAGAGCGCTCTCATACATGGTGCGAATTTCTGACCGAGGAACAGAATCAATATTTGATTGTGTCTTTTGTAACTGGGATGATATTTGACTATTTTTTTGAGAAAGTTTATTCAATTCGTTTTGGCTTTGATCCAGCATCATCCCAATATCTTTTAAGGAACGAGCTGTTTGATCTATTTCCAGATTTACCTCATTTAGAAATTCATCAACAGGGCTAACCTCTTCCTTCCCGCTTGTAAGTACCATTGAATGGCTCCAATCCTTTTAGTGATTTTATGAATTTCCAAAGAATATTAATTTAAAACCAATTATAAATTATACCTAAAAATGACTAAAAACAAACAAACAATCAGACCAACTTTACTTATTGAGCAGATAGATTTCCATTGATTCCCCACCAGCTTGAGAGGCATAATTAAACTTGCCTTTATAAATAGACTGAGATTCCGATACTATTGGTTCGGAATACCAATTGGGAAATATCATTAAGTACTCTGCATTTGAAATTTTTAAGTATTTTGTCAACTCTCCAGGGTTGGTAACAATAGGAACAACATCCTTGTTGATTAATCCTGCCAGGTCTATTACAAATCGATCCCCATAATATCCTAATGCACCAATATCATGCGCGGCGATTACCGCACCAGGTGGTGTATTATTATTTATCCAGCGGCTGGGTTCTACCATCTCCGTCTCTATGATCGCAACATCAGAAGCGTATGCTTTTCCCCCCAGCATACAAAACCCGATGGATATAAAAACAGATGAAAACAGCCAGACTTGCCCCATCACCCAGCCAATTCTTCTTCTTCTGCTCATTACTTCGATCAATTTGAATACCCCGGGAATTGAGAGGCACAAATAAACCGGAATAATTGGTATGAGGTATCGGCCATGCTGGTAGCTAACTGGTAGCTTTATGGCATAGAGGAGGATAAAACCAAAAAACCAGAGTAATATGGATATTTGAATCAGTTTCTTAGTTTTTATCGCTGAAAATAAACTATAAATAAAACCAGGCAATATGAATAAATTACTGCCTATTAAAATAACTCCAAATAATCTAAAAAATTGTATTACCGGATTTGCTTGTACATTGCTCTGATATTCTATCTGCTTGGCAAGCAAAGTGTTCGGCCAAACAGAACCGGATAACGAATAATTAAAATACAAATATGGCACTAGGACAAAGATTATCGAACCAATTAATTTGGTGAGATTTATAAGTAAGCTTTTTGGTTCTTTATAATTTTGATAAATAATTATCAACCCGGCTGGACCTATCAAACTAATTCCTTCCGGTCTTACCCAAACCGCCAGACCGATAACTAAACCAATAGTTAAGGGTTGAATTTCCTTGTGGAGTAATAAATAGAACACTAATACCACTAAACATGTAAATAGTATCGTTTCCATTCCGGATGCTGCTGCCCATATAAGATGCCATTCAAGAGGAATTAAAGCGAGCATGAAAACTGTGAATAACCATTTATCCACCAAATAAGCTTGATTAATAATTTTGATGGCAAGCAGACAAGTAATTATGAAAAATAACCCGCCTAGAAAGTAAGCCCAATAAAGTGGACTTATATGGAAGATGTAAGCTCCGGAAAGTAAGATCGTCCATAGGGGAGAAGTCGATCCTGCGGTAGGATGACCCGGATTAAATGACCACTCTTTGTATTCAATCAGATTTCTCGCAAAGGTTTGGTGGATCCAGGCATCATCCAGAGGAAAACCAATGCGGAAATGTAAAGCAGCAGCGATGATATATCCGCAAACGACTGCCAGGCAAGTGCCTGAAATGATAAGTATCCGGGTCTTCCTTCTGCCAATATTCATTATTTTGTAAACTCATAAACACGAAAATCTTTTATGCTTCCAAGGTAAATCAGGTTGTCATAATCTTGCGGAATTTTATAAAGCATCTCAAAATTCTGAATATGGTTTTGGTCAATGATCAGGTAGTTGACTTTATATTTGGAAGCCACATCATTGAGAGTGGCCAAATTACCATAAGGTATAACAACTGCAGGTCGATTAGTTGCGTTTGTGTATGCCGGTGGATTATTCACCATCACGTAGTAATTAGAAATATTCGTTGTCTGTCCAATGTAATTGTCAACCAATACATAATCGTTCCATTGGTTTGCTGAGACTGATTTTTCCGCATTAATTTTATCCCCCCAAACAACATATCCGGAGATGATCACAGCAATAAAAATAGCAAAGCCGGTAAATGCCCATGTGGCCATCCTGCTATTCCATTTCCGCCATTCAATTCCTTTTTGAATGACTATGGAGAGGCCCAGGGCAGCATACGCCCAAATTAACGGTTGTATGGCAGCACCCGAATGTAAATATCCGCCTCTACTCCCTGCATATGGAAAAACTACACTCATGCTTAAGAATATTGATCATCCACGCAAGAATTGTTAATTTCGTGGTTAGTGTCGATTTTTTGTTGAACATACCGATTAGTGCCAACGGAAGCATGACGACATTCCCTTGAATAACAATTGCTGTTACCAAGTTTGTGCCTGCAGCTGATATGATCCCCGAGATTATTCTGCCAACTCCACCATTCCACCAAGTAAGAAAATTGAGGCTTGCTGCTGGATAAGAAAAAACCTGTGCATATTCTGTTAGAAATAATGTACGTGAATTTCCCGGTGGAAATGGAGATCCGAAATATTCGAAATTCCGATAATACCAGGGAAATGTAATGATCAAATAGCCGGCAAAAAGTAGGCACACTCTAAAAATGGAGTTCCTGAAGCTGAAATTATTCTCTGTAAGGCGACTGGCAGATTCTTCAAATTTTCTTTCTGAAAATATCAAACCTGCAGCTCCAATGAACAGCCATAAAATCCCGTCTGCCCTCGACATATGCATCAATCCACATAGTATTCCCACCAATAATGGCATGACCCATCTTTTTCTGGTTGGAGGGGTAGTACTGGAAAGCAGTATGATCATTGGTCCCAGGATCATTGTGATCCCAAAAGAATCTGGTTCTGAAATAAATCTCAAATAGTAACCGCAGAAAACAGTTAATAGGCCGGCCACCCAGGCAGAAGATCTCAAACTGGTTATCCGGTAAGTCATCATTGCTGTAATTACAGGAACGAATGAAAAAATTATCACGAAAGGAATTCTTGCAAATAATAGTTCGTTCCGTTTGAAAAATCCATAATCCTATGGCAGCGATAATAGAGCTTAATGGCATCCAATATGTGAAAGCAGGATGAAGAATACTTGCCGGGTTATCCAGGTAATTCCAAAGAAAATTTTGTATAAATCCGTGGCCTGATGCAATTTCTCTGGCTGTTCCAAAATAATAATCAGCATCCATATACCCTGTATATGGTCGAATTAAAAGCATCAAGGAACTGACGATAAGGCCTGCAATAAATAAAAGGAAATAATCCCGGATTTTCATTATTTCTTTGAGAAGTAAAAGATCTCAAGGTCCCCAATGCTAATATGATTATCTTGAATATATTGGTTATTCAACCACTGAATTTTCGGGTGGACAAATACCCCGATTTCTTTATACTCTGCTATGGCTTTGGAAAAAACAACAAACCTGACTTCTTGATTATTTCCGACTGCAGTATTTATATCCGGTTGTGCATAAATATTCATTGCCTCTTGCGAAATTAAAGCAAGTGTGTCGTTGTGAGTACCGACTTCATCAGCAATAAATACCTGGTTTGCCTGATGATCATAAACAGAAGTTGGAAAGTAGCTTAGCTTATTGTCATGAACAATAACACAATTTTCAGTACAGCTGGTCACCTATCGTTTTCATCATTTTTTCAAATTCACTGCGTGGAAAAGAATGGTAAGTGTATTGATAAAGTAATGCCGGAATCGCTATAAGAATAAATAGTAATATTGCCATTTTAGCAAACGGGTCAATTTTGCTTGTTGATTTAATTTCACCACTTTCATTTTTTGACAAGATTGTAGGTTCTAATAAAAGTATGGCAGCCAGGGCATAAAACAATACGCCAGATACAATAAATGCCCTGGGAACATAGATCGGCCGCATAAACCACGAAACGAAAAACATGAGCAGGGGTGGAATGATGATCAAACAGAGTAATAGTTGTATTTCTACCCTGTTTAATTACTTGGATTTTGGTTTTTTGAATAAGGATCACAAACACAATAGCGATCAAAACTGCGCAACATAAACTCCAATGGTTGATTGTGGCAGGGTCGATAGTGTAGTTAATACTCCTTGAATTAACTGGACCAAACCAGGTTTGGGTGTCCAAAAAGCGGTCTGGATTTTATTTATTTGCCCTGGAAGAAATACCAGCCATGGGATGAATAAAATAACCATAACGCCCTGCATCATAACCAACCGCACTAATTTCTTCCATTCCCTTTTTATCAGCAGGTATGCATCCATAACAACCAGTGTAAATATTGCCAGATTGTGGGTATAGAGCGCTATTACGCCGGAAAACACAAATCCAGCCATAAGCATTTTGGGGGAACTGGATTTTGATATTGATGATGAAAATGTCGATAAATAAAATGATATGGATAAGTAATGCATTTTGTAATACCACATACATCCGCAATTCCTGGGCATGGAATATCTGGAATGGAGAAATAGCTGTTAAAAACCCAGCAATGATTGCTGCTTTTGGGTTGGAAAGTTTTTTGACCAGGATATAAACCAGGAAGATCGAACTGGTGCTAAGCAGAATATTTAATGACCGCAGAAACCAGATCTGTTGTGATAGTAGTCCCCATATATGCAGAAGAAAATAATAGACCGGCGGCATTGTATCTGCTGCTGTCCCACGAATAATATCTGCAAATGACCGATTAGCTAAGAGGATACTGAAAGCATCGTCGTACCAAATTCCCCGCGTGCTTACCTTGATCAACCTGAGAAGAAACCCAGTAAGTAATATTAGAAATATTGGGAGGTTATTCCATTTATGGATCAGATCATCAAATGTGTGGGATTTTATCTCCATGGTTTACAAGACTAAGCTTACCCCTCAACTAACCTGGTTGGAGGACGAATTGCCCACCACCTTGTCCACCAAAGTCCAATTAATGTGATAACAGGAACAGGAATATACATGATTGCCTGTTCATCATTACCTTTGATGGTTAAGATAAACAATACCCATAAACCTGCAAAAAATAATACATACGTTGCTCCAGATAACCATTTTCCAAATGTTCCCCATCTTTCACCCATAACCTTACTTACAAGAAATATTGGAGCAAGCAAAGCCACATAATGCGGCGTGGCAGTTCTGTAAGCAACAAAGTTGGTAATGACTAAAGTGATGTATGCGGTCCATAAGAATGTGGGAATATCATTTCCACGGGTCCTAAGCCATTCAAATACCATGTAGGCGTAAAATACAATCAATAATCCAGTAGATACCTGGTCTTTTATTCCAGGTGTCACACCGGCGATTATCGATACTATGGAACCGATACGATCGGTATATCCCGGATAATTCATCAATTGTTGAATCCAGCCAATTGGCCAACCGGGGAGGAGGAGCCACCCCACAACAGTCATAATGATCATGGCGGCGAAAAAACTGATCCAAATCCGATGCCGGGAGGATCGAATAGCCCAAAACATTACAAAAACTATGAGCAGGTAGCTCATTTGCGGTTTGGAGGTGGACAATGCCAATAATACCCCCGCAACCTGATCATGTTCAGTTTTTATACACAAAAGACTGATCAGAATTAATAATGCATTTATCCCTGAAAACTGACCAAGAATGATCGTCCTGACTGAACAATACCAGAGAATGGAAAAGATCAAGATCCCGGCGAGACTGATTGGTTTGATCTTCCATCCCGATAATCTCAGGCTGATAAATGTCAGTGCCACCATCGCCAATTCTAAAACCGTCATCCAAACTGCCCTGGCAAGTGTGTAATCCATTAGTGCAAATGGTGCAAAGAAAAGCATGGAATAAATGGGGTAAACAAAATGGGCGACATCCTCCCCTTTTTAATGGATTGGCGAGTCTGCCATAGATCATTTTCTGGGCAACATCACTTACCTGATTGGTATATGGGTCATTCCCATTTATCAACCACTCGTGGGCCCCATTCCACCGAGCTAAAAAGTCATTTCCCCCCGGATTTTGTTTAGAAAACTGAAAATTTACAAGGGTTAAAACGCCGATGATAATAATGATAAGTATCATCACAACAGCATACTTGATGTTATTATTTCGATTTTGGTTCATTGGCATCCATGGAAATCTATTCTAATCTGCTTGGTTATTGTACACTTAACAAAAATACGGGTCAAATAAGGCAAGGAATATGAATACAAAGCTGGTTTCCATTTATCAATACAATATCAATCCAAATGAACCGGACTTTAATCTACTGCGAATAAAAGAATCTGCCAGACTTGCAGCCAAAGAAAAATCATCCATATTAATCTTACCTGAGCTGTGCCTGCATGGCTACAATTATGCCAGGATTAATTCATGGAATAATTGGTTGCTTCCTTCCGTAACCAATGTGATCGGTGAAATCGCCAGGACAAACTCCATCGCCATTGCCGGCTCCTTTGTCGAAAATGATCAAGGGAGATTTTATAACACTTTCGTGGTGGTCAATTCGGAAGGATTAATTGTTCATACATACCGAAAAATTCATTTATTCAATTTGCTGGGCGAAGGTGATTTTTTCTCTGCTGGTAACGAGATAAAACCCTTCAATTCTGAATTAGGTATTACCGGCTCGGCGATCTGTTATGATCTGCGTTTTCCTGAATTTTTTAGAAAATTGGCTTTAAACAACTGCAGAGTAATGATCATTCCTGCAGAATGGCCAAAGGCACGTATTGAGCACTGGAAAATCCTTCTGCAAGCGCGAGCTATTGAAAATCAGGTGTTTGTGATCGGAGTAAATTGTATCGGTTCAGTGCTGGGAGTCGATTATGGAGGCAATAGTGCTGTGATCAATCCCTGGGGAGAAGTTGTCGCTTCGGTGGGGGAAAATGAAGGATTGATAACTGTCCCGATTGATTTGGATTTAGTTAATGAAGTCAGAAAAAGAATTCCAGTCTGGGAAGATCACAAACCTGATCTGTATTTGTAGTTGTTACTTTCTGGAGTAGATGACGCTCAATTCATCCTTATAATCCAACATCCAGAGACCCGGGTTCTTTTCCAACTCATAAGCTAATTTGGACCTCTGCCTGACGATTACCCAATTGACGGAATATTTATTTAATATATCTTCAAAATTTATATTTGCATTGTACACATCGGCAAATTCCCGGGTTAAGTCTTCCCCGTAAAAATCTGTTTGCCCATCAATAAAAACCTTTTGCTCCGGCCATAACCTATATAGAAGATAACCTCCCCAGGTAAATTCATTGAACATATTGCCTTCAATTGGATTAGCAATAATGTAATCTACAGCTTTCAGTGGAAATTTCGTTGGGAGAAATTCATTCCTCTGGATCATCCCCGGACCTTTTAATCACGAGAACAAAGACAGCAATTGAGATCAATACAGGTAATGCTATTCCAATCGCTAGTCGCGGATTTAAAAATTCATTTCTCGATGAGGTTGATTTCTCGTTATTAATTGCATTGTTAACTTTGTTTTTCATCCCATAATAAAAGCTAAAAATGGGTAATCCCACGATAATGGCTAATGGGATATTTCGGGCACTGATTATTCCGAAAATACTCCAGATGACTATTTGAAATGCATCAACCAATTTGATGTGTTTTCTAAATCTGAATAAATAATAGGCACAAATGAACAAAAATATAGTAAAGGGGATAAATGATGGAGCTAATAAATTGGGAGGCTGGTATTCCAACGTCTGGGAGGTCAAATATCGGTTTTGTAAAAAGTTGAACACCGTTCCAAGAATTTGAAACCCGGTTGGGTTTATTAACAACGCACCACAGGCGATAAGGAAAATCAGTATTGATTTCTTAAATTGGTGAATATCTTTATTGATTGATTTCGAAAAAATTGAAGAAATAAAATGAACAGCGATATCGATTCCGATATAAACAATACCTGTAATAAATGCCCCGTGGGAATTAACCCAGATGATCATGAGAAGAGCTAAGGCTGCACATTTCTTAAATATGAAAAGATTACTTGAATATATTTTTATCCAAAGGAGTAAAAATATATATGTGAATATGTGCGGCCGGCTTATCCAATGGATGCTGGATGCTGCTATACCGATGATGATTACAACGAGCGAAAAATAAAATCCGCCGCTTCTTTTCATTACTTCAAAACTAAGTAAATACCAGACTAAAGCAATAATGAGACTGGTAAGGAATACTACTCCTGTCAATCCAAGCCAACGGTTTGCCAATGAAAAAATGATTTCAGTTAACCATTCATGTGGAGTAAATGGTTTTCCTGTCATGGTATGCGAAAATATATCCAATGTAGGAATTTTTCCTGAATCTAAAATGTAGGAACCAACCGTAAGATGTCTGCCCAGGTCTCCATCCATATTCAATAGGCGGGGACCAAGCATGATGCAGCCTGCGAGAACCGATATAAAAAATGTGGCAGCAAAAAAGTAATCAAATGACCAGTTCGTTGACGAATTTTTATTTTTCATTGTCGGTTTATCCCAAATCCAATTTCTTCAGGTAACACTTTTCGACTGAGTTCATAATAGACCCGATAGTCTCCAATAATCTTTTCAGACCATTGAACACCCAATTCGGTCAATTTCAGTACTAATTGGCGGTCTAAATTCGGGTTATTGGATGTGACGTAAACTGGATTTTGGGATTCATTAACTAGTTTTGAATAGGGTTCATACCGGTTATCTCTGGTGGTGTGCTTGAGATCTGCATGGTACGGTAGAGCCGGGACCAGGATAACATCCTCGTTTGATTTAAAGGCTATTGGATATGCTGTCCAATAAGTGGAATATCCCCGGGTATTTGAAGATTCCTTTAGGAAATCGATCAATTCGTGGTCATATTTATGATCGATACTGGTTCCAGGTGCAAATTGCGTTGTTATTCCATCTGGTGATTGATAAGCTGACTGGAAAATCCCGCCAATATTATAGGCGAGTAAAGCTGCCAGGATAATCACGGTATATTTATTCTTCTGAAAGCTGTTATGGGCTGCCCACAATCCGACAGTAAATGCTAATGAGATATTGATCGGGATGAAATACCTTCCGGATGGATCCATTCCAAAGGGCGTAAGAACAAATACAACCATTAAAATGATACTCGGCAGCCAAATTCTGATCAGCAAGGATGATCTTGTTTTTTGTTCAAATATATATGTCTTTCTGAGTAAGAAACCCCAAATGGCAAGAATAACCGGAATGAGTGGCAGCAATAACCAATTTGCATTCCATGGAGGCCGAAACCCTAAGACCGCAGAAATGCCAAACAGTATGAAATTTACCAGATGCAGCCCAATTTGGTTAAGATACGCTTGTTGACCGATGGATATCGCACTTCCCATGAGTTCGTTGAGGAAAACCCCGACCCCATTCGTGTAAATATAAACCAATACAGGTAATCCACCCAGAACACATCCAACAACCATGATAGACAATGCTTCAATTATTATTCCAAACTTCAACTTTTTCCGATTTAAATTTATTCCAAGCATGATCAGTGCACTGATACAAAAAATAAGGGTCATCCCCAATACCCAAATTCCTGCGCCTACAAATAACCCCAGCATAAAAAATTGGACTTTGAGTGCAGTCGTATTTTTAACACCAAAGTCCACATTTTCTTCAATTTTATATCCAAGGATTAGGATACAGATGCCAATAAGTAAGGCTTCAATATACCCCCCCAGTGTAACTGTCGTGTAAAGGAAGAAATTAACTGGGGAACCACCCAAAATGATTATAGTTGTAAGCGCAGCTTTCCTGGATTTGAATAATAAATAAGCCAGGTAGTATGAGGCAACCATGAATAAAACAAATAATATTGACTGGCTGATCCTTATTGCAGTGATTGAGTTTCCTAGCAAAGCAAAAAATCCTGCTACTATATAACCATCCAAACTTCCCATATAGGCTTGTCCATAAAAGAAGGTTGGGTTTTCACCTTTCAGAATATGATTCGCCATTAATCCTACAATTGCCTCATCGCTATTGAAGGGTACTTTATTCAATATAATAAAGATCCATCGAATCACAACACTGATAAGAACGACCAGGAAGATATGCAAAATATATCTGTTTGGGTTTTTGCGATTGACCATCTCGGTATCAGACATATAATTCCATTATGAGACGTTTTTTTCCTGTGTTACTAATAGTAATTGCTTTAGCTGCTAGAATTATCCCCGGTCCTCGGATTATTGATGATTCCTATATTACTTATCGCTACTCTCGTAATATTTTAGCTGGTAATGGTTTCACATTCAACGCAGGTGAACGCGTTCTGGGTACAACAACTCCTTTGTATACAATTGTCCTTACAGGTCTGGAGCATTAACAGGTGGAGTAAAAGCTCCTTTTCCCATTATATCTTGGTTATTAAATTCATTATTTGACGCTGCTTCCTGTGTACTCTTATTCGAGATCGGGAAAAAAATATCTTCCTTCAGGGTTGGTGCAATTTCAGCGCTTATTTGGTCAATTGCCCCTTTTAGTGTCACTTTCGCAATTGGTGGGCTGGAAACAAGTTTATTTGTTTTGTTACTTCTGTCAACGGCTTATTTCTATTTGAATAAACAATTAATAGGTATATGGCTATGCGCAACATTGATAATTTTTACCAGGCCGGATGCTTTAATCTTTGTTTTACCGTTACTTTGTCTTCCAATAATTCAGAAGTACCATGATCTTTACCAACCTAAAGCGATGATTCTTGCAGTAATACCTTTGGTATCCTGGTTAATTTTTAGCTACATATATTTTGGGACATTGCTCCCACATTCAATAGCTGCAAAATCAGTTGCTTATTTACTCCCCGATAATGCGGCTTTCATTCGTTTATTACAGCATTATCTAACCCCTTTTAGTGAAGATTACACTCTCAGTCCAGGCTTTTTGTATATCGGATTATTTACCATTCCATTGTTTTTTATCCTCGGGTTTATATCCATTTATCGCAAGAATTTCTTATCGCTTTCCCTATTGCTTTACCCGGTCCTCTACTTTATTACCTTTTCTATTGCGCATCCCTTAATATTTCGCTGGTATTTAACCCCTCCTTTACCGATTTACATGCTTATCCTGCTAACTGGTGCAGAGTCATTCCTGAAAAAGTGTTTGGAAATTGTTAGTGCCAAACTGACGACAATCAGATCAATCCATGTTGATTTTAATGGGCTAGGTTGGTCTACATATACTAAGATCGCTTTGACATTCGGCCTTATTAATTCCTTTATTCTTTACTTTAAACAGCTGGGTGCTCAATCCAGATCATGGAAATCATTCCCCATCCCCAGAAATGGCATGGATAAAACTGGAGGAACTGTATAGATCGGCTTCAAATGATGTCTTAGCTGCAACAACATCAGATTCTGTGGTTGCAGCCGGGGATGTCGGTGTACTTGGTTACTATACCGATAGAACTATCCTGGATACAGTGGGATTAAACTCGCCGATCTGCGATCAAGCTATTACCCTTTACCAAGTGAAGACTATATAAGTAATTATGCGATTCCCACACAATTAATTCTTGATCAAAAACCCGACCTGGTTGTATTCCTGGAGGTCTATGGTCGAAATACGCTTCTCAAATCTGCAGATTTTCTCTCGAGCTATAGTTTCATGAAAGAATATCCAACGGATATTTATGAAAGTAAGGGCCTATTAATCTATAAAAGGAATGATTAGTATGAGATCTCATTCCCGTGAAAAAGTCATTCCCTTATCTGCTCTTGTCCTTTACTTGGTTTTCTTCTTTTCCACAATCCTCCTCGTTCCATTTCATCCTGATAAATCCACCCAAATTTATATGAGCCGTGACGTGGATGTCTTATTCACTGGTCCTGGTAGTTTGTCCTATCACGCAGAAACTACTCTTTCACCTGAACAACGTTACCGTTTGATAGATGCCCCGTTGCCCAGGACAATTATTGGTATATCCCGGGGAATTTTCCATTTGCCGCCCCTGAAATCCGATTGGAATTGGTCTCTTTCATGGGAAGAAAATAAAATTAACGGTGCGTTACCAACCAATTACTTACTGCTTGTTTCAAGATTAGGTCTGGCAGTATTCGCCCCACTTGGATTAGTATTTTTCTACCTGACTCTTAAAGGTGTAGCAAATTGGCCAATCAGTCTGTTAGTTACGGTCGTTTTAGGAATGAATGCCATCTTTTTGGTACATACCCGCAGGGCAATGGCTGAAGGATTGTCTTTTTGTTTCTATTTCGCTGTCATACTCTTGATCATTAGAAAACCTGAAAAAGCGTTCTTGATCGGGATATTAGCTGGTTTGGCCTTCCAGGCTAAGCAAACAACCTTGCCCATCCTGTTTGTCCCAGTCATCATCTGGATCATAAATGGAATAAAATGTAATGAAAAACTGCTAATTCTTTGGAAGATTCTCATTTTTTGTGGAGCAATTTTACATAACTTATTATATTTTGAATCCAGTAGCATGGAAGGATCCGTTCCATGTGGCGATCCTGCAAATTCAACACCGGTTTGCATTTTCTCAAGCTCAAGCAGCTGAATATCAGGCAATATCTAGTTCATTGGCAGTAACAACCTTTCCATCAAAATTGGCAGCCTGGCTTGCCAATACGTATTTTGCCACTCCAGCGTTTTATGATATTGGGAATTACTCAAAAGAACTTGCACAAGCGATCTTGATCTATGGTTCAAATATTCTTCACCGGTTATTTTCAGGATGGTACTATGGATTGCTAACATTAATTATTGGATTGTTTGGTTTAATTTTGTCTCTCAGAAAGATTAAATCACTTTATAATTCCACAAACAACACTTTCCTCGTTTTGCTGATCATTTCCATCCTACAGACTGCTTTTTCAATATTTATGCTGCCGATAACTTTCCAGAGATATTATTTATTGAATCTAGCTCTATCAATAGTGTGGGTAGGAATCGGAGTATATTGTTTATCCCCAGTAATTAATAAATTGCGTAAAAGACAAAAGTACATGTAAAAACAAAGAGACTTGCCAATATCTGGCAAGTCTCTTTGTTTATTAACTACTCTTTACTATTTTAATGGTGTAACTTCTTTTTTACTGGTCATGACACCCCAGACCAACCCACCCAGTAGAATGGCAACTACGATCCAGAAACCAACTGTTGGGTTCTGGTATTTAACAATAACTGGAGCAGCAAGAAGTGAAACCAGGTTGACAACTTTGATCATCGGGTTTAACGCCGGACCAGCTGTGTCTTTCAAAGGATCACCGACAGTATCGCCTACGACACCAGCCTTATGTCTTTCAGAACCCTTACCTGTATTAGCAGCAAGGTCCCGTGGTTCATCTTCGATTGCTTTCTTTGCATTGTCCCAGGCACCACCAGCATTCGACATGAATACTGCTAACAGCTGGCCGCTGAGAATTACGCCGGCGAGGAAACCACCTAATGCTTCCACCTGGAGGATCATACCAACAAGTAATGGCATAACTACGGATATAACTGCAAGGGGAACCAGCTCTTTCTGTGCGGATCGTGTGGAAATTCCTACAACCTGGGCATAATCCGGTTTGACTGTTCCTTCCATAATGCCAGGTATTCTAAATTGACGACGAACTTCTTCTACGATTTCAGCTGCAGCTCTGGATACAGCACGGATGGATAGTGAGCTGAATAACCAGGGCAAAGCACCACCAAGCAGGAAACCAATAAAGACCCGTGTATCACTGATGCGTATTGCACTCAAAACTGGCATTCCCAATTGTTCTTGAACGCGGCCAATATCCGTAATAAATGAAGCAAATAAACTTACGGCTGCGATTACTGCTGAAGCAATTGCAACGCCTTTCGTGATGGCTTTAGTTGTATTACCCACTGCATCAAGGTCTGCCATGATTTGGCGAGCTTTAATTGTATTTTCATCATTTTGACCCTGCCATGCCATTTCGCCAATTCCATTCGCGTTATCGGTAATTGGACCATAGGAATCCATGGCAACATTGTTGCCTGTATGGCTTAGCATACCTATACCAACCATGGCTACTGCATATAAGACATAGATGGCACCATCAGCTTGATAAAGTAAAAAGGAGAGGGTAAAGCTAATTGCGATAACAACCAACGCCCATACGCTGGATTCCATACCGACAGATAAACCGGATAAGATCAGTGTGGCGGGACCAGTATTGGCTGACTTGACGATTTCTTTTACTGGTGCTTTTCGTGTAGCTGTGAAATAAGAGGTAAGAGGATTGAAAGCGACAGCTAAAGCTACACCTATCGATGTTAACGCTGCCAAACGCCAATCACCGGCATAAAGTATGGCTACCAGGAATGAGAAAGCAACTGTATTCACGCTGGAGACTTCATATGAGCGGAACATCGATTCTTCCGCATCATGTGCTCTTAAGAACTTGATCGGGAATTTTTCCCAAATTGGAACTGTGAATGTTCCGAGAATGGAGCTAATGACACCGATACCACGAATGATCAAAGGATACACGATCCATTTAAGGCTGTGAGCCGGATCGAAGGCCATCAAAGATAGACCCAGGATTAATGCAGATACGATAGTGACTTCGTAGCTTTCAAAAATGTCTGCAGCCATACCGGCACAGTCACCAACGTTATCACCAACCAGGTCTGCAATGACTGCAGCATTTCGCGGGTCATCTTCCGGAATATCTTTTTCGACCTTGCCAACGAGATCTGCTCCAACATCTGCCGCTTTGGTGTAGATGCCACCGCCGACTCGCATGAATAATGCCAGTAATGTGCCGCCAAAGCCAAAGCCTAACAACGCATCAGGTGCCGCGGTTCCAAAAACTATAAAAATTACTGTTCCACCAAGGAGTCCAAGGCCATCTGTGAGCATACCTGTTACAGTACCTGCATAGTATGCAATGGATAGAGCTTCATTAAATCCGCGTCTTGCTGCAGAAGCAGCCCGTACATTGGCTTGGATTGCCATACGCATACCAAGTTGACCAACAAGTAGGGAGAATGTAGCACCCATAATAAATGCTATCGTTCTTCCGATGGCAATGATTGTTTTGGTATTCTGTGGAAACTCCGCAACAGCTTCCCTGCTCGGAGGAACAACTGCTACACTCAAATAGAGTGCAATTCCCAACAAAACAATAGCTGGTAATATTGTCTTGAGTTGTCGATTAAGATATGAATCTGCACCGACTCTAATTGCATTCCAAACTTCCTGCATCTTTTCTGTGCCCTTGTCCTTCTTGAGGACGACACCACGTAAAATCCATGCATAAGCCAGGCTTATGAAGGCAGTGATCAAAACACCGACAATCGCCCATTGTTCAAATGCATTCAAACCATGTCTTGCTAAACCCAACAGATTAATTTCCATGCTTTCTCCCTTATATATTGACTATAAAAATTAATATAAAAAACTATTTTACCATTTACTTCCTTAACAGAATAGCTTGTTTCACTTGCAATATTATAATTTATGCAACTACACTTTCATTTAACCAATTTTACAGCCCTTTAGTATATTAATCAAGGTGCTCTAAATTATATACAGGAAAATTACTATCTACTCATTGAAATCATCTTTGTCCAAAGTTTAATCTGAAATTATTTTCTTTTACTTCTTTTCTTTAACTTAAGCTAAGTTACAATTTCTATACAAACCTATATATCTACACATATTTTTGTCCTTAATACGCAATTTACCTTTGGACATTAGTATCTGATTAGAAGTTACTAAGGTACTTGACTTTAATATCTCCCTAGTTGTATAGTCTTACAAGCCAACTATAAAAAATATTTGGCTGTTTCTTGGAAGAAACCCCTGGTTGCCTGGCATAGTGCTTGGGCAATCCATTTTTTTGTAAGGAGCTTTCGATGATCGAAGTTGAAGGGCTGACCAAAGATTACGGCAAGCGGCGTGCCATAGATAATATTAGTTTTACTGCTGAGAAAGGTGAAGTTGTAGGTTTTTTAGGACCCAATGGAGCTGGAAAAACAACGACCATGCGAATCCTATCAGGTTACATGCCGCCTACGAGTGGTTTTGCTCGAATCGGAGGGTTTGACGTTATTAAGAATTCCTTGGACGTTCGCCGATTGGTAGGGTATTTGCCGGAAACAGTACCTTTATATAACGAGATGACAGTTTACTCATATTTGAAATATATGGCCGATTTGCGTCATCTTCCCGATGGCGATGACAAGGTGGAAAAAGCATTGGCCAGGGTACATATGGAAGACCGTGCCTCAGGGTACATAAGCAACTTATCAAAAGGAATGCGACAAAGGATAGGACTTGCCCAGGCATTACTTCATAGTCCCGATGTATTGATATTGGATGAACCCACAATTGGTTTGGATCCGGCGCAGATCATTGAAGTAAGAAACCTGATCAGAGAGATTGGAAAGGAAAAAACCGTCCTACTCTCCACCCACATTCTTTCCGAAGCTCAACAAATCTGCAACCGGGTATTAATAATTAATAAGGGAAAGATAGTGGTTGAAGACACACCTGAGCATCTGCAATTGCGATTATCCGGTGCCCAACATGTCATGCTGCGTGTAAAAGGCATCGCGGATGATCTGATCGATCCGTTAACGAAATTAAAAGGTGTCGAAGGAGTAAGCAAATATAGTGAGGACACCCTTGAAATAAATGTATCTCCTGCTATTGATGCCAGGCCGGAAATTGCCCGCCTAACGATCAAAAAAGGTTTTGACCTGTTGGAACTTCGGGCAGCAAACCTCAGCCTCGAAGAGATATTCCTTCAACTAACCAGGGAAGATTCTCCAGCTCCTGACTTTTTTGATGACGGTTTGGAAGAATCACATTCAATGAACCTGACGGAAGAAATTCGGGATACTTCGGAATATATTGAAAAGAATGGGTGAAATATGAGAAACGTTTGGACAATTGCAAAACGGGAATTTAACCTGTATATCATCAGCCCCATTGCATATGTGGTCGCATTTATAATCATGTTAATCTTGGGAATAATATTTTACGCAAATATGCTTAATGCTGTTGTCAATCAATATCCTCCATCAATTCAAGTCATTTTGAGCCCACTGGTGACTTTATTACTATTCACAACTCCCGCTGTAACTATGCGCACAATTGCTGATGAACAAAGAATGGGAACTCTTGAAACACTGCTAACAGCTCCTGTACGTGATTGGGAATTGATTGTCGGGAAATGGTTCGGCGGTTTTCTTTTCTACATCGCCATCATCACCCTTACTTTTATCTTTCCTGTTGTAATGAATATATTTGTTAAACCGGGAATTGACCAGGGACTAATGGTTGCGGGTTATTTGGGTGTCACTTTCCTTGTGGCAGTTTTTGTAGCGATCGGTGTGTTTGCATCCAGCCTGTTCAGCAATCAGATCGCAGCATTCTTTACCACGCTTGGTATTCTTCTTGTTCTGTGGATGATCGGATATCCATCAAGGATTCAAGCAGCAACAGGAGGACAAATCTTCACCTACCTGGACTTAAGCGAACATTTCTATAACACTTTCCTCAGAGGAATAATTGAATTGAAAGATATTGTTTATTACCTTAGTGTCACTGTATTGGCGTTGTTCCTGGGAACGATGTCGGTTGAATCACGGAGGTGGCGATAATGGACCCTGAATTTCGTAAATATGCTCCATATGCTCTTCTGCTGTCTGGTATCGCTATTATATTTTCTGGTGCGTATTATTTTGTCGTCCGGAAATTTGATATTCCACTGCAGCTTGGTTTGGCATTCATCGTAATAGGTATCGCATTATTTGCTGTGCTCGACCCGGAAAAAGTAAGATCGTTTTTTACTGGCCGGCAGCTAAAATATGGAAGTAACTTTGTAATCTTTTCAATTGCTGTCCTAGGTATTTTGGTTGTTACCAATTTCCTCGTCAACAAATATTCAAGCAAATGGGATCTTACTGAGGATCAGGATAATACTTTAGCTCCTGAGACAGTGGCTGCTTTAAAGAGCTTGCCCGAAAAAGTGAACGCACTTGCTTTCTTTTCACCACAATACCCCATAGACCAGGCGGATTCTTTACTGTCTGAATTTAAAATCGAATAGTGCAGGCAACTTTGATTATCAATTTATCGATCCGGTTGCAGATCCGATCACTGCCAATAAATATAGTATTACCACGGATGGAACAATTGTTTTATTGCTTAATGATCAAATAGAGCAGGTAAAGTTGGTCTCTGAAGAAGAGATAGTTACCTCTATCATCAAATTGATCAATCCCACAAAACATGCAATCTATTTCCTGACCGGGCATGGTGAACATGACCCAATGGGGTCAGATGAAAGCTCGTACGGTCAGGTAAAGACGGTCCTTGAATTGAAAAATTATCTGGTGGCTACATTAAATTTAGCTGCCAACCCGCAAATTCCTGCAGATGCTGAAGAAATAATAATTGCTGGCCCCATTAAACCTTTGACTGTTGAGGAAGTGAATTTACTGAAACAATTCGTTGACTCCGGAAAGTCGCTGCTCATCCTTGAAGATCCCGTCCCACTAACCCAGTTTGGGAATACCCCTGATCCTTTGGCAGATTATGCGATGAATACATGGGGAATACTTCTCGCGAATGATTTCGTGATCGATGCAAATTCGCAATCACCTTCGCAAGCAGTTGCCAATGAATATGGCGATCACCCGATCGTAAATAAATTGGCAGGTCTGATTACTATCTTTCCATCATCGCGGAGTGTCGTTGCCGCTCAAACTCCACCTGAAAATATACAACTGGCTACCCTGGTTTGGACTGCTGATCAAGCCTGGGGCGAAACTGACTTTGCCGGTTTACAACAAAACCAGGTCAAATATGATGATGGTGTGGATTTTCCGGGACCAGTGCCGCTGGCAGTGGCCGGAATTAATTCATCAACAAACGGTAGGATAGTAGTTGTGGGAAATTCCAATTTCGCCATAACAAAAAACTATACTGCTTTTGGAAATGGCGATTTTATTATTAACTCGATAGACTGGGCTGCTCAACAGGATAAGTTAATAAACCTGACCCCAAAAAAGACCACTCAGCGGATTTTGGTTCCACCTCAAAATATTGTAATGAACCTCCTGGTTTTAGGCTCAGTTTTTCTCATGCCAGGATTGATCCTTATCGCTGGAATTATCGTATGGGTTCAGCGGAAGAAGAGGGGTTAACCAGTGATCCGAAAACCTGCGTGGATTGCTATCCTTATATTTATGGTCCTGGCAGCAATAACCTTGTTTCTTGAGAAACGTGGAAACGACCTGCCATTTATTCAAAAAACATCGACTCCGACTGTATATAAGGTGGTACTTAATCCTGAGAATGATATAAGCAGAGTCACCCTTAAAACAATAGAACACGAAATAGTCGTAATCAAAGATGCTAATCTGGGCTGGAAAGTAATTTCTCCAACCGACTATGCAGATGGCGCTGGCATTTTTCAGGAAAAACTAAGTGAGATTTTATCCTTAAAAGTGTATAGATTGTTGAGCAGTAACACCTCAGATGAAGTATTGGGGTTAAAAAACCAACCTGCACTTGATATCCTGCTGGAGTATTCTGGTGGTCAAAAAGATACAATATTAATTGGTGACCAAACTCCGATCGAATCTGGATATTATGCGAGATTACAAAATGGAGAGGCAGTGATTTTAAACAAGGTAAGCGTCGAAAACATATTGGACATCTTTACTCAATTTTTTGCCACTCCAACACCGTTCGCTTCTGTGACTGCTACAGTTTCGCCATGAAAGTGCCGAAACTGAAAGATCAAACTATTAACAAAGGTATATAGGTATTGAAATCGACTGTAAATCGGTGTATTCTAAATTAGCTTTATCAAATGTGCATACCCATAGGCAAATTCGAACTGCAGATATGCTAAGGAAAAAGCAGGGTGGCTGATCTTGCTAAGTAAAATTTGCCTTTTTAAGGAAAGATAATATTGATTATGGATGACATGATTGTAAATGTGGTTGAAGCGGAAGATGATGAGTATTCAGTTATAGCTCGATTAATTACATTAGGTCGACAAAAGACTTTTGTAACAATCGATGATATTTTGCATTTTTATCCAGATGCAGAACAGGATGTGGAACAGCTGGAAGAAGCTTTTGCCGCGCTCCTTAGTGCAGGTATTCCGTATATTGAAGATCTTTCGTCTATTGAAGGTCCAAGTGAGGAAGAACTTGCTTCTGATGAAGAAGAGGAAGATGAAGAGGTTACCGGTAGTGATGTAGATGATTTAGCCAATATCGATACAAATGATACTATCGGTTTATACCTGAAAGAGGTAAGCAGGGTTCCTCTCTTAAATGCAAAAGAAGAAGTATCTCTGGCTCAACGGATTGAACTAGGTCGAATGTCCAGGGAAGAACTGGCAAAAGGAAATGTATATACCCATAGAAAAGCTGAACTTCGCCATTTAATTGAAGATGGTTGGGATGCTCGTGAGCATCTGATAACAGCCAACAGCAGGCTGGTTATTTCTGTCGCCAAGAAATATATGGGACGGGGTGTTCCTTTCCTTGATCTGATCCAGGAAGGCAATATAGGTCTGATCCGGGCAACCAAGAAATTCGATTACCGGAGAGGGCACAAATTTAGTACATATGCTACCTGGTGGATACGCCAGGCGGTGACACGCGCAATTGCAGACCAGGGTCGAACGATCCGGGTCCCTGTCCATATGGGTGATCAGATCAATAAATTATTACGAGTTCAGCATCAACTGACCCAACGTCTTGGACGTGAGCCAAGTGTGGACGAATTGGCTATTGCTTTGGATGTTCCACCCAAAAAAGTGGAAAATATGATTCAGGTTGCTCGCAGACCGCTATCCCTTGAAACTCCGACCGATGACGAAGAAGATTCAGTGCTCGGTGATTTTATTGAAGACGATCAATCTCCTCCACCTGATGAGACTGCTACATATAACTTATTACGCGAGCATATTGAAGAGGTATTAAATTCCCTCCCTCCCAGAGAAGTACGTATTCTACAGTTGCGCTACGGTCTTTTAGATGGACAGGCATACACATTGGAAGAAGTTGGCCGTAAGATGGGAGTAACGAGGGAGAGAGTTCGCCAAATCGAAGCTCAGGCTTTAAGTCGTTTACGCCATCCAACCATCCGACGAAAACTACGCGATTATCTGGGTGAATAGTTAGATTCCAGAAGAAAGAAGATTGAAAATATCTTCTGTTTCATAAGGATGGCCTTTCTTTCCGGTATGATACTTGCATTGATTGCTCAGTTGATGCATACTATTTTAAGGGAGGAACCCTGAAATGGCTAATATTTCTTTAAGAGCATATAATCGGGAGATTAGTAATCTGATCGACCGGGGTCAAACCGATGAAGCTGTAGCTCATTGTCAGTACATATTACAGTACTATCCCAAGTATATTGAAACTTACCGGTTACTAGGTAAAGCATATCTCGAAGGTCACCGTCATGCTGAAGCAATGGATGTGTTTCAGCGTATTCTGACGGTTGCTCCGGATGATTTTATTACCCAGGTGGGGATGAGTATCATTCGCGAAGATGAAGGGAACCTTGCAGCTTCCATCTGGCATATGGAACGTGCATTTGAAACGCAACCCTCCAATCAGGCGATTCAGGATGAACTGAAACACCTCTATGGTAAACGGGACGGCGAAGAGCCGCTAAAAATTCGCTTGACCAGGGGTGCACTTTGCCGCATGTATGCCCGTGGAAATCAGTATCGGCAGGCAGTAGCAGAGATCAAATCGCTTCTGGCTGAATCCCCTGACCGGGTTGACCTTGAAGTATTGCTCGCGCGGATGTATTACAACTTAAATATGAAAGTTGAAGCAACTGAGCTGTGCGGACGATTATTAACTAAATTTCCACACTGCCTTGAAGCTAATAAAATAATGCTGAAAATCCTTGAAGATTCAGGGAAAAAAGCTGATGGTGAACCCTATAAACAGAAAATCATCAACTTAGATCCTTATGAAACGATGGTGAATGATCAATACCAATCATCGGAACAGGTTCCTGAAGATACTATTCCGATCGAGAAACTGGAATACGATCCAAACCAAAAACCCATACAACCTACCCCGGAACCTTCTCCTGAAACGACAGATGAAACGCCTCCTGATTGGGTGCTTTCTGACCTTACTGGTGAAGGCGAGGAACTGGGCGAAAAAGGCTTCACTCGAATACTGGATTCTATCAGCCTTGCCATCATCTGATCAGCCGGAAAATATTATTCCTGAAAATGTACAAGACACTTCATCTGAAACCCATGGTAACTCCCCGGGCAGCTGAATCATCCCGTCCTGGATATCCCGGAACCAGCTTCACCTGCTATTTCTCATTGAGGAATCCCCATCAACCCAGCAGATCGAAATGGAACCACAAGATGATGAATTGCCCAATTGGTTAAAAGATACTGAAAAATCTGCCGAAGAGAGTGAAACTGAAATCCCGGATTGGTTGAAAGCATCCGGCTGGGCAGCAGCCGGATCGATTCAAGAGGATACACCTGCAACTTCAGTGATCCACCTTGAACCGGAAGCTGAACCTGCTGATGTTCCAATTGTTCCTGCAGAAATTCCTGATTGGGTTCAGGGATTAGCCCCTGCGTTTGATGAATTAGAAGCCGAACCAGTTAAAACAGACGCAGTTGATGATGTTGTTTCTGAAGAAACAAGTAATAAACTCAATGACTGGCTTTCCGGTGAACAACCATCACAAGATGCAGCAACTTCCGGTGGTACAGCATCTCTTCATTTGCCAAATGAGGAGGAAGAACCGGAAAATGGCACACCAGATTGGCTAAAGGGTTTGGAAGAACAAGGTAAACCTTCCAATGAACAGGCAGCTGTATTTAAATCTGATGCTTCAACCGAATGGCAGCCAGAGACTCCTGCACCAGTATCTACCTCTTCTCACTCGCCCCAAACAGACAAACTCAACATGGAAGAGATATTCCCTTCAGCTGGCGGCACGTCGATCTTATCTCCTGATGATGTTCCTGATTGGCTGCAAGACCTTACCGCAGTATCTGAAGAGGAAAAAGCTGAAACTCCGGAGGCTCCAAAGGCAATAAACGTTGAAGCTCCCACACAACCAGCTCCAAGATCTCATGAACCGGGGCCGGAAATTGTAACTACAAACTTGCCGGCAGAAGAAGTAGCACCAGACTGGCTGGCTGGAATACCGGTTGAAACATCGGATAAAGCCACAGCCGTTCTTCCTGAAACACCTGAAGAAAATGATGGTTCCATGCCATCCTGGTTAAGTATGCTGGATCAGGATTCTTCAGAAGAACCAGGACAGCCTGAAGTAGCAATAGTATCTGAAATACCTGAAGAAATCACTCCAATTCAAACTGTGGAAGCGGAACTGCCAGAGTCAGTTGAGGCTGTGACTGATACTGAAGAGGAAAGACCAACAACTTCAATTCTGCCTCCAAATCCTGAAGACCTGGCTAATGAATTGCCTGATTGGTTAAAAGAACTGGATGGTTATCCGGAAGGAACCAGCCCAATCGCTGATGCTGCTCAAGAAACGACGGATGAATTTCCTGATTGGCTGAAAGGATTCTCTGAGAATGAGCCAACCGAACAGGCGCCGATAACTCCGGCCTCTTTGGAAGAACCTCAAGCAGAGGAATTTGAGGTTCCAAACTGGTTAAGTGACCTGGATTTGAAAGGTTCGATCAGTCGAATCTACTGTCGTTGATGTCCCGGATTGGTTGAAAGGCCTTGAACCTGAACCAGAACCAGTTGTTGATGAAATGTCAGTCTCAGAGCAGGAAATATCTCCAACACTTGAAAGCGAACCAGAGTCTCCTGACCTGGGTGAGGTGGCTCAGGCTGCAGAAATGGGTATTATTGCAGAATCCCTGACGGATGTCCCACAGGAAACTGAAAAACCTAAACCGATTTCCACCTCAGATTTACTACCTTTCGATGTTGAGCCAGTCGCTGAAACACCAGTTGAAGAAGTTGGCCAGGTGGAAAATGTTCCCATGGAATTACAGGGAACCATGGAAGGTGAAGAAATATTACCAGTTGCTGAAATGCAAACCGAAGGTGAAGAACCATCACGGAAATTAGCTTGTGCGAGCAACCCGAAATGGTTCCATTGGAAATAGCATCTGAAGAAACGCTCCCGAAGTATTGGAAGCTTCAGCTGCGGTTGAGGCAGTCCCAGAAATGGTCGCTGATGAGTCGCCGATTCCAGAATTTGAAGAGGTATCAACTCCAGAAGCCGTTGAAGAACCAGTAATGGAAGTTGAGTCGGTCGTAGAAGAAGTCAAACCTGTTGAAGATATTGCTGAGATTGAGACTATTGCGGAAGAGCAGTTAGTTCCGGAAGCTGAATTAAGCGTCGCGGAAGAAGTCGAGACCGCCATTCCTGAACCAGTGGCTGTGGAAGAACCTGCGGTCGTTGAGAACCTAAAGGAATTGGATAAGATCTATAACCAGGGCGTCAAATCGATCAAATCCGGTGATCTCGAGTTAGCCCAGGAAAAATTCAGTCAGTTGATCAAGAAAGAGACTCATCTTGATAAGGTCATTGAACAATTATCCAAGGCAACCGAGACATACCCAACCGATTTTGGATTGTGGATGACCTTGGGTGACGCACTGGGACGGTCAGGCAAATTACAGACAGCTCTGGATGCATATATCAAAGCAGAAGAGTATTTGCAATAACCAAAATATGTGGTATCTTTTTCAACTCGGGGTAACTCCCGAGTTGATTTTTGAATCGGATCAGAGGTGAATATGGAACGGACATTGGTACTCATTAAACCGGATGGTGTGCAGCGCGGCTTGATCGGGGAGATCATTAAACGCCTGGAAGCACGCGGTTTGAAACTGGTAGCGGCTAAATTCATGACTGTGGATCAGAAACTTGCAGAGACGCATTATCAGGAACATATTGGCAAGCCTTTTTACCCGGGTTTGCTCCGTTATATCTGTTCCTCTCCCGTCATGGCCATGGTTTGGGAAGGGCGCAATGTAGTTGCCACCGTTCGCCAGACAATGGGGAAAACCAATCCCGCAGAAGCCGCCCCGGGAACCATTCGGCACGATTTTGCTCTCATCCCCGAGCGTAATCTCACCCATGCTTCTGACAAACCGGAACGCGGTGAAGAGGAAATTGCACTCTGGTTCAAACCGGAAGAACTGGTGGAATGGGACCGCAATTCGGATGAATGGATTTACAATTTATAACCACTAATTCCTTGACGCTATTATTTGGTTGTGATATTATTTTGAGGCTCGGGGGCGTGGTGTAGTGGTTTAACATGCGGCCCTGTCAAGGCCGAGACCGCGGGTTCAAATCCCGTCGCTCCCGCCACTAAATAAGAGAGACTGCTATTGCAGTCTTTTTTTATTTCTCTATCAAAACAACAGAGAGTTGGCAACTTTCCAGCTATATAACAAATGGGGATCGCATCTGCGGTCTTTTTTTTATTCCTGGTCTATCCATTCAATCAATATATCTCCCCTCCTGCTTGAAAAATAAATTCATCCTAAATGCTATTTCTTAACACCGAATTAACATGGTTTGGAATACAACTAACCATGTAGGAGATAAATATGTCAGACATTCTTTATATTGTTTTGGTGATCATTTTCTTTTCTGCATCTTACTTATTGGTTAAAGGGCTTGATCGATTATAGCTGGAGGAATTATGTCGTCTTTATATATTGTCGTCGGGGTTATTGCCCTTGCTTTACTTGTTTATCTGTTCATAGCATTACTTAAGCCGGAGAAGTTCTAATGACGGTCAATGGTTGGCTGCAAATAATTGTCTATTTGATCGTTCTGGTATTGCTCGTTAAACCATTGGGGCTGTTCATGGCAAAAGTTTACCAGGGTGAACGTACTTTTTTGAGTCCGGTTATCTCTCCATTTGAGCGGCTGATCTACCGCCTCTCAGGTGTAAATTCTGAAGAAGAGATGGATTGGAAAAAATACAGCGTCTCCATGCTCCTTTTCAGTTTAATTGGGTTTATTTTCTTATACTTGCTGCAAAGGATGCAGGGTTTCTTGCCGCTCAATACGACGGGTATGGGAGCAGTTACTGCTGACTCGTCTTTGAATACCGCAGTTAGCTTTATCACAAATACCAACTGGCAGGGTTACAGCGGTGAGACAACCATGAGTTACCTGACTCAAATGGTTGGGTTGACGGTTCAGAATTTCGTTTCTGCAGCAGCAGGTATGGCTATACTCATTGCCTTCATCCGAGGTTTTACTCGTCACAACACCCATGATCTCGGCAATTTTTGGGTTGATATGACACGAAGTACCCTATATATCCTCCTACCTCTTTCAATTCTTGTTGCCATCCTCCTGGTTTCCCAGGGTGTCGTTCAGACCTTTTCACCAGGTATTACAGCAAGATTGATCCAGCCATCAGTAATCGATACTGGTAACAATATTTCCACACAAACAATAGCGATCGGTCCGGCTGCCTCACAGATTGCCATAAAACAGCTTGGAACTAATGGGGGCGGGTTTTTTAATGCCAACTCCACGCACCCGTTTGAGAATCCCACACCAATCTCGAATTTCATTGAGATGCTCTCGATATTATTGATCCCTGCTGCTCTTTGCTACACATTCGGTAAGCTGGTTGGCGATACCCGTCAGGGATGGGCAATACTCACTGCCATGTTAATCCTCCTGGTCGTATTTATCGGGGTAGCCTATATGGCAGAATCCGCCGGTAATCCCAGGTTGGCGGTTATAGGAGTAGATCAAATAAGTAATAACATACAGCCGGGTGGCAATATGGAAGGCAAGGAATTGCGCTTCGGTCAGGCTAACTCAACTTTATGGGCAACATTGACCACCGCAGCTTCAAATGGTTCAGTGAATTCCATGCATGATTCCTATACTCCAATGGGTGGTTTGGTACCTTTGGTCATGATGATGTTTGGCGAGGTAGTCTTCGGAGGAGTAGGTTCGGGCCTGTATGGCATACTTCTTTTTGTGATCGTGGCTGTGTTTGTTGCTGGATTGATGGTTGGGCGCACACCTGAATACCTGGGAAAGAAGATCGAGGCCTATGAAATGAAGATGGCTTCACTCTTGATCCTGATCATGCCTCTGCTGGTCTTAGGTTTGACCGCAGTCGCAGTATCAGTAAAAGCCGGTCAAAGCTCTGTTCTAAACACAGGACCGCATGGATTCAGCGAGATATTGTATGCAATTACCTCCCAGGGTAATAACAACGGCAGCGCTTTTGCCGGCCTTAGTGCGAATACTGTGTTCTATAACCTAATCGGTTCGTTGGCAATGCTGATCAGCCGCTTTTGGCTTGCAATACCAACATTGGCACTGGCAGGGGCGTTAGCCTCCAAAAAGAAGGTGCCAACCGGTGTTGGAACCCTTTCCACGACTTCAGGCTTATTTATTGGTTGGTTGATCGGGATAATCGTTCTTGTTGGTGCCTTGAATTTTGTCCCTGCATTAGCTTTAGGTCCCATTGTTGAGCATTTAATGTTGATTGGTCGATGAAAATGAAAAATTCTAAAGAAAAGTTACCTTCTCAACGATGTAAATTATATCTACGCGCTGTACTTGATTCATTTCGAAAATTAAATCCCCGGGTGCAATTGCGCAATCCAGTCATGTTTGTAGTGGAAGTCGGAAGCTTGTTGACTATCGGATTGTGGATACAAACTCTGTTGGGTAAAGGGGACTCTCAGTCAGGTTTCATTGGAGCAGTTGCAATGTGGTTGTGGTTTACAGTTCTCTTCGCTAACTTCTCAGAAGCCCTGGCTGAAGGCAGGGGTAAAGCACAGGCTGAGGCACTGCGAAAAACCCGCCAGGATACAAGTGCTAAGAAGTTATCATCTGCAACTAGCTCTGGAAATCGTCCGACCAATTTCACGATGACTCCATCCACGCAGCTTCGCCAGGGTGATAAATACCTGGTTGAAGCAGGAGATATCATCCCTGCGGATGGCGAAGTGGTTGATGGGATAGCCTCCGTCGATGAGTCAGCGGTAACCGGTGAATCAGCTCCAGTCATCCGAGAATCAGGTGGTGATCGCAGTGCTGTCACAGGCGGTACCCGCATTTTATCGGATTGGCTGGTGATTCAAGTGACCGCCAATCCAGGTGAAGGCTTTTTGGATCGGATGATCAACCTTGTCGAAGGTGCAAAGCGCCAGAAGACCCCTAACGAAATTGCACTAAATATTTTGCTTGCTGCTTTTACCATCATATTCCTTGGAGTTTGTATTACTTTACTGCCATTTTCAATATATAGTGTGAAGACAGCAGGTGCTGGCCAGCCGATAACCATCACAGTTCTAATTGCACTTCTTATTTGCCTGATACCGACCACGATCGGTGGATTGTTATCCGCTATAGGTATTGCTGGGATGGATCGTTTGATTCAACGCAATGTGATCGCTCTTTCAGGGCGTGCCATCGAAGCTGCCGGTGATGTGGATGTTCTATTGTTGGATAAAACCGGCACAATTACCCTGGGTAATCGCGAAGCGGTTGAATTCATTCCTGTTGGTGATTCCACACCTCAAGGACTAGCAGACGCAGCCCAATTAGCTTCTTTGGCTGATGAGACACCTGAAGGCCGTTCCATCGTTGTGTTGGCAAAAGAAAAATATGGTTTACGTGGACGCACAGTCAGCCCATCCGAAACCATGCCTTTGGGAATGCACTTTATTCCATTTACCGCTCAAACCCGGATGAGTGGTGTTCGCTTCGATCATACAACGATTTACAAAGGTGCACCGGATACAATGCTTGACCATATCAAAAATTCGGGTGGCCAGATTCCATCAGAGATAAATCAAGCAGTAGAAACTATTGCCCGGAATGGTGGTACTCCACTGGTGGTTACCCGAAACGAGAAACCCCTGGGTGTTATTCATTTGAAAGATATTGTTAAAGGCGGACTTAAAGAACGCTTTATCCAATTGCGCAAGATGGGTATTAAGACAGTAATGATCACCGGGGATAATCCCCTGACAGCGGCAGCCATTGCTGCAGAAGCCGGAGTGGATGATTTCCTCGCCCAGGCGACTCCTGAAAAGAAGTTAACATTAATCAGGGAATTCCAGATAGGTGGCCGCCTGGTGGCCATGACTGGCGATGGGACGAATGATGCCCCTGCCCTGGCTCAAGCAGATGTCGCTGTTGCGATGAATACCGGTACTCAACCGGCTCGTGAAGCAGCTAATATGATCGATCTGGATTCTAATCCAACCAAACTAATAGAGATCGTCGAGATCGGTAAACAGCTGTTAATGACACGGGGCTCATTAACCACATTTAGTATCGCCAATGATGTTTCAAAATACTTCGCCATCATCCCGGCTGCATTCGCCTCTACCTACCCGCAGTTGGGTGTACTCAACATAATGCACCTGGCGACACCTCAAAGTGCAATTCTATCAGCTGTGATCTTCAATGCGATCATTATCATTCTTCTGATCCCTCTGGCTTTGAAAGGTGTACCTTACCGCGCTGTTGGTGCAGCCCGGTTGTTACGGGATAACCTGTTAATTTATGGACTCGGTGGATTAATCGTTCCGTTTATTGGAATAAAGGTAATTGATATGCTATTGAACGCTCTAGGTTTGGTATAGAAAAAGGAAAGGTAGGTTGAAATGAACATCTCTTTATCAGTAATATCCGACTTTATGTTAGTTGCGACCCTTCCATTGATGGGAATACTAGGTTTTTGGGAGCACAATCTATCTATATCGGAAATTAATCATGAATTGGTGCAAATCGTATTGGTGTTTCTAGTTTTCGGTTGGATTTTTTTGTGGTATAGCCTGGGAGAGCAGGACCGTCTGTTTCAAATAAGGGCACAAGAAAATAAGGAAACTACATATTTTTTTCAAAGTATTACCATGCGTGAAACGAATGATCACGCTAATTCTTACAAAATGAATGATGTTCCTGCGCTTTTTGACAAATTACCAAATGAGAGAGTTGAGAACTTACATGTTAAAAACAGCTAGAACTTTAATTGTGCTTTTTACTTTACTAACAGTCCTGACTGGTCTGATATACCCGCTCGTCATTACGGGTATTGCTCAGGTGTTGTTTCCACAGCAAGCCAACGGCAGCTTAATAAAAGCACGTGATGGAAGTATTTTAGGTTCAAAACTGATTGGCCAATTCTTTACTGACCCCAGGTATTTCTGGGGAAGGTTATCAACTACATCCGGAAACCCTTATAATGCTGCCGCATCAGGTGGAAGCAACCTGAGTGTCTCAAATCAGGCTTTATTGGACCAGATTCAAGCCCGAATCGATGCTCTTCATGCTGCTGATCCAACAAATACTCTATCTATTCCTGTTGACCTGGTGACTGCTTCGGGAAGTGGTTTGGACCCGGATATTAGTATCGCATCAGCTAATTACCAGGCCGCCAGGGTGGCAAGAGTACGCAATATTGCGATTGAAACGGTTAAATCTTTAATAGACCAAAACACCTCTGGCCGTGTGCTCGGTTTTCTTGGCGAACCACGTGTGAATGTATTAAATTTGAATATTGCTCTTGATGCATTAAAATAAAGAGATGAACAATGAATATAGACGACCAGATCCAGATGAACTCCTGGCTCGAATAAATAATGACGAAAAACATAAAGCCAGGGGTAAATTAAAAGTCTTCCTTGGTTATGTAGCTGGTGTAGGAAAGACCTATGCCATGCTAGAGGCTGCCCACCAACGTAAAGACGAGGGTGTGGATGTTGTCATCGGCTATGTTGAAACACACGGGCGTAAAGAAACGGAATCCCTGGCTGAAGACCTCGAGGTGCTTCCCCGCAGCCAGATAAATTACCGCAACGCCACCCTCTCTGATATGGACCTGGATGCTGTTTTATTGCGTCGTCCACAACTGGTCTTGGTCGATGAGCTTGCCCATTCCAATGTTCCTGGGTTGCGTCACCCCAAACGTTATATGGATGTGGAAGAAATCCTGGATGCCGGTATTAATGTTTACACGACCATCAACATCCAGCACGTGGAAAGCTTGAAAGATATTATTCAACAAATCACGGGTGTCGTTGTTCGTGAGACTGTTCCCGACCGAATTATAGATGAAGCCAATGATATCGAACTGGTGGATCTTCCCCCAGATGAATTGATCAATAGGTTAAAAGACGGAAAAGTATATATCACAGATCAAGCGGCTCGTGCGCTGGATAAATTCTTCCGCAAGGGAAACCTAAACGCCTTGCGTGAGCTTTCACTCAGGAGGACTGCGGATCGGGTTGACAACCAGATGTTGAGTTATATGCAGACAAAATCCATACCTGGTCCATGGGCAGCAGGCGATCGGATTTTAGTCAGCATCAGTTCTCACCCTATGGGTGAACGCCTCGTCCGGGCTGGTAGGCGGCTGGCGGATGACTTAAAAGCGGATTGGTATGTAGTTTTCGTCGAGACTCCCGGTCACATGCATATGCCGGCTGCAAAGCCAAATGCGAATGCAAGTGAACCTGAACCTCGCTGAAGAATTAGGCGCCAGGGTAGTCAAGGTTACCGGGGAATCTGTTGCTGATTCCTTAATTGAGTTTGCACATCAGCATAATATTACCAAAATCATAGCAGGGAAACCGGTTAGGCCACGCTGGTTCGAGATCCTCCGTGGTACGGTGATCGATCAGATAATTCGCAAAAGCGGCTCCATTGATGTATATGTGGTCAGTGAAGGAAATGAGACTCCTCAGCGAGCTGTAAGCAGCATCCTTCCCAATTCCATCACCCCACATAAGCCACTTGGCAGGTATGGTGCAAGTTTATTATTAGTCTTGGCAATGACTTTGTTGGGATTTCCATTACGGGTGTTTTTAGAACCGGTCAACCTTGTGATGCTCTACCTGGTAGCAGTTGTATTTTCTGCAATTTACATGGGTAGAGGTCCATCCATTCTTGCATCCTTTATGAGCGTAATAGCCTTTGATTTCTTTTTTGTTGATCCTCGTTTAACTTTTAGCGTATATGATTCCCAATATATATTAACTTTTATTGGGTTGCTCGTCGTCGGCTTGATCATAAGCAACTCAGCATCTCTCTTAAGAGACCAGGTGGATGCATTAAGGCGAAAAGGGCAGCAAAGCCAGGCTTTAAATATTTTGGGCAGGGAATTGACCGCAGCCTTTACCCTTGATCAGGTATTGGAAATTATCATTCGGAATGTTAGTGATATGTTTAATCGGGAAACGATCATACTTCTGCCTGAAAAGGGAATATTAACCGTCAGGGCATACAAACCTGGATTTATCCTTAGTGAATCAGAAATGGCAGTGGCAGACTGGGCATTCAAACATGGAAAAGAAGCAGGTCGCGGAACAACCACTCTTCCCGATGCAGCCATTCGATACATCCCCCTATTGACATCTCAAGAGGCAATAGGAGTATTAGGAACCAAACCTCAAGAACCAAAAGAATTTCTCTCAAGCGATAAACGTCAGCTGATGGAAGGTGTAGTCTCCCTGGCGGCAATTGCCATCGAGCGGGCATCTTTCGCCGAAGAAGCTGCCAAGGCAGAAACCCTTCGCAATACAGAAAAACTGCAAACTGCTTTGCTAAATTCCATTTCACATGAATTGCGAACACCTCTCTCTACAATCACCGGTGTTCTCTCAAGTTTGAAAGATTCTGAAAGTGCTCTGCCCGCGAATCAATTTGATCCAGCCACCCGGTTGGAGTTGATCCAATCTGCCAGCCGCCAGGCGATCCGTTTGAATCACCTGGTTGAAAACCTGCTGGATATGTCCCGGTTGGAATCGGGTTCTTTGCGTCTTAATTGTCAAATGATCGATATCCAGGATCTATTAGGGGCGGTCATTCATCAAATGGAAGCCGATCTTTGTACTCACCCTTTGAAAATTGAAATACCTCCGAATCTCCCACTGGTCAGAATGGATGATGTCTTAATAGCTCAAGTATTGGATAATTTGTTGGATAATGCATGTAAATATTCACCACCTCAGAGTCCTGTAACGATTACCGCCAGGGTAATTGATAAACAAGTTGAAATTTCCATCACCGATCGTGGCATTGGTATACCAGAGGTTGATCTGGAAAGGGTATTCGATAAATTTTTCCGGGTACAACGCCAAGAAGCGATTACTGGAACCGGACTTGGATTATCCATTTGTAAAGGTATTGTTGAAGCACATGGAGGCCAGATTTTGGCTTCAAGCAGTGCGGATAAAGGAACCACTATTTCCTTCAGCTTGCCACTATCCTAAAAGGGATACAAATGGTTGAGAATAGCTATCGCATATTAATTGTTGATGATGAACCGGAAATAAGGCGATTTCTGCGAGCTTCTTTGAAAACTCATCAACACACAATGCTGGAAGCAGAAAACGGAAAAGATGCCCTTAGTCTGCATCGTGTATCCAATCCTGACCTGATGATACTGGATTTAGGGCTGCCTGATATTGACGGTATCGAGGTGACTCGCAGAGTGAGGGAATGGAGTCAAACTCCAATTATTATCCTGACAGTGCGAAACCGTGAAGATGATAAGATCGAAGCCCTCAACGCAGGGGCAGATGACTATTTAACCAAGCCATTCGGTGTCGGAGAGTTATTAGCCCGCATCCAGGTTGTAATGCGTCGTGTGGGTAATACCGGAACAAAACCAATTTACCGTGTGGGTGATTTGGTTGTTGATAATAATCGGCGCGAAGTCAAGCTGGCTGGTCATACTGTCGAGCTTACCCATACAGAATTTGATATTTTATTCTTGTTGATCCAAAACGCTGGTAAGGTGATCACTCACCGGCAGATCATTCAAAAAGTTTGGGGGTCAGCGTATGAGGATAAATCCAGGTTATTGCGAGTCAACATCAGCAATCTTCGCCGCAAACTTGAGCCCAATCCTAACCAGCCAATCTATATATTAACGGAATTAGGGGTTGGTTACCGCATGATGGATGAAACGACTTAGGAATAAGCTTGTAGATACCATCTCCTCTGTTATCGCCAGAGTCCCCAACGCGCGTGTAGGTTTGGTCGTTAGGTCTACGGTTAGCTTGTACATTCACCAATTAACCCTTCCGATCAATGTCCGAAACTGATTTTCCAATATTGTGTTATAATCATTTGGTTGTTCGCAACAAATGTTAGTTATCGTGCTCGGTTAGTTGAGCCTTGCCGGTTTCGGTGAGGCGCTTTTTTTTGTCCAGGAACTCTTTTTTATGGCATCACAATTTGCAAATTTGGGCTTATCAAAATCACTAGTTCAGGCAGTGGAAGCCCTTAATTATTCTGAACCCACCCCCATTCAACAACAGGCTATTCCTTTTCTGCTCCAGGGTAGAAACGTAGTAGGTCAGGCTCAAACAGGTACCGGAAAAACGGCTGCCTTTGTCTTACCCATGTTGGAAAACCTCCAATTTGAGAAAGGGAAAGTCAAAGCATTGATCCTTACCCCAACCCGTGAATTGGCCATCCAGGTGACGGAAGCCGCCAACAAGTTCGCACAATTCACCAATTTTCACATCACCACCGTCTATGGCGGCCAATCCTACCAGATCCAGATCCGCCAGTTGCAGCGCGGGACCGACATTGTTGTTGGCACCCCCGGCCGCCTCATGGACCTGATGCGCAAGAATTATCTTGATCTCAGCCACGTAAAATTTGTGGTACTGGATGAAGCAGATGAAATGCTGGATATGGGCTTCGCTGAAGATGTAGAGATCATCCTCAAATCCATTCCGGAAGAAAGGCAAATTGCCCTCTTCTCTGCCACATTACCGCATGCAGTAAAGAAACTTGCAGAAAAGTATGTTTCCAATCCGGAACAGATCCGCATAAATCCTGCAAAGATGACCGTTGCAGAAACAGAACAAAAGTATTGCCGTGTCCGCGAGGATAATAAACTGGCAGCACTCACCCGCCTGCTTGAACTGGAAGAGATCCAATCTGCATTGATCTTTACCCGCACCAAAGCGCGTGCCCAGGATATTTCTGATGAACTCTCTTCCCGTGGTTTCCAATCTGAATCACTGCATGGTGACCTCAGCCAGGATCGCCGCGAAGCTGTTCTCAAACGATTCCGTGCCCATTCCATTTCCATCCTCGTTGCCACAGATGTGGCTGCCCGAGGTTTGGATATTGACGAACTTTCCCATGTGATCAATTTTGATATGCCCCAGGATGCCGACGATTATGTACACCGTATCGGTCGTACCGGCCGGGCTGGCAAAAAAGGGATTGCCATCACATTTATTACCCCCAAAGAAAAACAACGGTTGGGGCAAATTGAAGCACATACCCATCAATCCATTGCTGAAGCCAAGGTTCCCACAAGGGAAGAGATCATCGCCAATCGCGACGAAAAATTCCTCACCAAATTAACGGACCTTCTGGGTAAAGGCAAGATCTCACACGAACGCAGCCTGATCGGCCGCCTGGAAGAAACCAGCTTTGACCTGATGGATATTGCTGCAGCAGCCATTCAACTGGCGCGTGCCTCAGAGAGTTCCTTGAGTATCGACGAATTTATCGAACCGGCGATCAACTATCGCATTATCAGCCAACCGATGAGTAAGGGGAAATCTGGCCAGAAGCAAACCGGATACCATAAGGAAAACCTTTGGTCGGGTAAAAAAGAAAAAAGTGACCGAAAAAGTAGCCCTGTATTTTCCCCGCATGCTCAGAATGGTGAATTGGAACCCGGCATGGTCAGGTTGAAAATGAACCTTGGCGGCACACATGGCATTCGCCCCGGAGACATTGTGGGTGCAATTGCCGGTGAAGTAGGCATTCCCGGACGCGCCATTGGTGAGATCAGCATTCAAAAGGATCATACCTTTGTGGATGTGGCTGAAAAGCACATCCGGCAGGTCCTTCGCCAGAGCACCGGGCAATACTCTTTGCGCGGCAAACCGGTAATTCTTACGCTTGCAAATTGATATCAGATACATATTTCAAACCAATTTTAATATTTTCGAAAGGACTGGTCAAAAAGATCAGTTCTTTTATTTATTTGAGGATTTATTGACAAAATTGGAGATATTATCTATACTGGATATATACTTGTATATATCAGTCTTCAACCATGATACTTAACTCTTCCCCACTCCCTGCCTATACCCGGATCACAAATTCCATCCTGGATTCAATTAAATCCGGTGAATATTCTCCCGGAGACAGGATCCCATCCCAGCGGGAGTTATGCTTAATATACAATACCAGCTTGATGACTATACGCAAGGTATTGGATGAACTCTACCGGGAGGGTGCCATCCGGTCCATTCCCGGTAAAGGGATCTTCGTTGGCAATAAAACTTTATCCAATGAATATGGTACTTTGATCGGGTTTGAAGCGCAGATGGCGCGGCTGGGGCTCCATCCTCAATCCAAAACACTGGATGCGAAAATCATTACCGCTTCAACCATGCTGGCCCAGATGTTAAAAGTGATTCCAGGATCGCCTCTGGTATATGTCTACCGGCTACGGTTTGCCAATGGAACCCCGATGTCGCTTTATAAAGTCTACCTTCCCCACCTGTTATGCCCCGGCATCCTGGACAAAGGGTTGGCGGACGGTTCTCTGTACTCAATATTAAAAAATGAGTACCATCTTCGTATCGTGGGCAGCCGCAACACTGTTTCTGCGGTCTTCCCGGATGAAGAAGCAGTAAAATATTTGGATCTGAAAGAACCTAATGCGCTGCTTCTTGAAGGAGCAGATCACATATTTGGACACAGGTGAAATTATTGAGTACAGCCGCAATCTCACACCCGGAGACAGTTTTTGTGTTCAATATGATGAGGGGCAGGTATTTTAATGACCAGGATAACTTATTTTCAATCTCAACAAAATAAACCACAATGATGGAGAAACAATGAAACTGACAATTATCGGAGCAGCCGGGGTGCGGACCCCTTTGATCATTGACGAGATCATAAATCGACAGGATCGAATTGGGATCACTGAACTCTGTTTGATGGATATCGACGCAGAGCACCTTGATCTCATCGCAGCAGTCACTGCCGCAGGTGAATCTTCCAGCCGGCTGCGCTTTTCGATCACCCGCACCACCGACCCCGTCCGGGCATTATCCGGCTCCGATTATGTGATCACCACTTTTCGGGTGGGTGGGATCGAATCCAGGGTAATTGATGAACGTGTTCCTCTGGAGTTGGGGGTGATCGGGCAGGAAACCACCGGGCCGGGAGGTTTCGCCATGGGATTACGCTCCATCCCGGTGCTGGCAAATTATGCCAATTTGATGCGAAAATATTGCCCGGATGCCTGGCTGATCAATTTCGCAAATCCTTCAGGGATGATGACCGAGGCTTTATTCAATTACATCAAATTCCCCAAGGCGATCGGCATTTGTGATGGCCCATCCAGCATACTTAAATGTGATATCACAGGTGCTGCAGGTTCCATTAAGCGACATTTATGCTGAATATTTTGGCCTAAATCATTTAGGATGGTTTAAATCCATTCATATTGGGGAAAAGGATTACCAGCCCGAATTGATACAGATGATCCTTGCAGAAAACGGCGTTCCTGGCCTCGATATTTCCCCTGAATTAATAGCCTCAATTAAAATGATTCCAAATGATTATCTTTTCTATTACTACCATTCCAGGCAGGCAGTAATGAATATTCAAAAAGCTGGAATAACCCGGGGGGAAAGCATCGCAAAAATGAATGTTCAGTTATTCTCAAAATTGCGGGAACTACGCGAACTCGAAGATTTTTCCAATCTTCGCAAAGTCCATAGCGATTATATACAAAACCGAAGCAAATCTTATATGATGAATGAAACTGGCCATGCTAAATCCGCCCTGGCAAAAATAATCGAATCATCTGAGATCGGTTATGCCGAGTTGGCCCTGGATTTGATCGAAAGTCTATCTGGTGGAAAAACATCCAGGTTGATCTTGAATATTCCCAATAGGGGTGCGATCACTGGAATGAATGCTTCCAATATTGTTGAAATTCCAGCGGTTGTTTCAAAGAATACTGTCCTTCCTGTTGCCATAGGTGAGGTGCCTGATCATTGTTTAGGGTTGATGAAACTAATAAAAGCATACGAACTTCTAACCATTGAAGCAGCTCTTGAAGGATCTTATAAGAAAGCTGTTGCAGCATTAACAATTCATCCGTTGGTTGGTGACTATGCACTCTCAAAGAAGATAGTAGATGGTTATCTTAAAAATCATGGTGAGTATTTCCCAAAGTTATCCTGAGACGAGGTAATGAATATGAAATATGATGTCTTTTTAATTGGGAATGCCTCCATGGATTTTATTTTTACTGGTCTACCTAATATGCCATCATTAGGTGAAGAGACTATAGCAAAAGGATTTGATCTCGTCCCCGGGGAATCTTTTACAAATGCTGTCGTTTTACATCGCCTGGGGGTCAACGTAGCATGGGCAGCAGATTTTGGCAATGATCCGATGAGCAAGTTAATCATTGAAGAAATCCGTAAAGAAGGCCTGAGTGAAGAATTCTTAGTTTTCCACGATCGGCCTTTCAGACGAGTCACCGTGGCTGCCTCCTTCGAAAAGGAAAGAGCTTTTTTCACTCATTATGATCGCGAACCGGATATCCCCGCAGCAGTAAAAGCGTTACCAATTGTAAAGGCAGATATATTATTTGTTCCAGGATTGGTTCAGGGAAAGCAATATAATGCTGCAATTCCATTTATTAAAAGTAAAAAAGATGCGGATTGTGATGGATGGCAATTGCGCCAGTGACGCATCCATTGCTTCCAAGAGTGTCACCCGATCGATCAGCAGCGCAAGCGTATTTATTCCGAATGCAAAAGAATCAAGGACCCTAACCGGGTTGGATGATCTGGAGATGGCAGCAAAAAAACTGTCAGAATTCTGCCCCCTGGTAGTAATAAAAGATGGGTGCAATGGATCTATCGCATATGACCGATCCATATTGCTGAAATCACCTGGTATACCTGTCAAAGCATTGGATACAACTGGTGCCGGTGATTGTTTCAGTGCAGGCTTTATCAAAGCATATCTTGGTGGATTATCTGTCCAGGACTGCATGGCATGGGGAAATATCACTGGCGGCCTCTCTACTCAGGGGTACGGCGGAACGACCATTAAAGTAGATGTAGACATAGTGAACGAATATCTTCAAAGACACTACTCCAAGTGATAGCTGATTGTAAGGTGAATTCAGCCTTCGACATGCTATAAACATGTTGACTGAATACGTCAGTTACCTGGAAGGTGTCCAATGAAAAAATTCGCATCAATCGCCCTCAATATTGTTATTATCCTCTCTCTGACCTTTGCTAGTCGGAGCATCTTCATTACCGGCTGCCCAAAGTGCTGGAGAGAACTGCCAATCATTTATTGTCACATCAAGTAATTCTGATCTGGCAGCTCGGGTGGTAAGCGAAAACCACGGACTAATTTCATCAGTTTTACCGCTGATCAATGCTGTTACAGCATGTATCGATACAAATCAACTCAATGCAATCAGTCAAAATAGCCTGGTCAAGAGCGTTTTTCCAAATGCCACTACTACAGTAGTGGGAAACGGATCGTGGGATGAAGAAGGCGGCCAAAGCCCAAATTCTCCCAGCACTGATTACCCTGATGCAATCGGGGCAGATCTGGTATGGCAGGATGGAATTACCGGCACCGGAGTAACTGTTGCTGTTCTAGACACAGGTATCTCCAGGCATCGCGGCCTGATGCAAAGTATCGAAGGCAGGAAGAAATCCAGGATCATCGGATGGATCGACTTAGTTGCGAAAAAAAAGATGCCTACAGATCCAAACGGACATGGTACCCACATTGCCGGAATCATAGCAAATAGCCAGCTCGGTGAAGATGGGGAATGGAATGGGGTCGCTCCTGGTGTAAATTTGGTTGGTGTCAGGGTTTTAGATGCAAAGGGTAAGGGAACTTATGAAACGGTCATTAAAGGGATCCAATGGGTTCTTGATAATAAGGATAAATATAATATTAAAGTAATGAATTTGTCCCTGGTCGCTCAGGTTCAATCCCCATATTGGGCTGATCCTCTGAACCAGGCGATTATGCGGGCATGGTCCGAAGGTATTATTCGTTGTCGTTGCTGCAGGTAATACAGGTTCAGCAGCCATGACAGTTGGTGTACCAGGAAACAATCCATACGTCATCACTGTTGGTGCATTTACCGATAATTTCACTCCAACCGATTGGTCAGATGATTATGTCGCTCCATTCTCTGCAGCTGGGCCAACTCTTGATGGATTTGTAAAACCGGATGTGCTTGCCCCGGGTGCTCACATGGTATCAACCATGTTGCCCAGCAGCATCATAGCAAAAAAACACCAGGCGAATAGAATTAGCAACCAGTACTTCTCAATGGCTGGAACTTCACAATCTGCTGCAGTTGTTTCCGGAGTTTCTGCTCTTATCCTGTCCAATAATCCGGACTTGACCCCGGATGAAGTTAAATATCGTGTCATGTATACTGCATTCCCATGGACAGATCCCTCCAACGGTGAAGCACTTTATAGTGTTTGGCAGCAGGGTGCCGGCCGGGTGAATGCGGTTGATGCAGTCTATGCTCCAATCGATGGCTCAGCTAATGCTGGAATGGATATTCTTGCCGACATCGACGGAACATCCCACTTCGAAGGTTATTCCTATTGGGATGAGGATGCTCAGGCATTCCGTTTGCTGGGCGATGATAATTCTTCGACCGGTGCTTTCGGTCTCTGGTCTGGTGGTTTTGGACTTTGGTCTGGTGCTTTTGGTCTCTGGTCCGGTGGTTTTGGTCTCTGGTCAGGTGGCTTTGGACTATGGTCTGGTGCTTTTGGGTTATGGTCAGGCGGCTTTGGCCTTTGGTCTGGAGGCTTCGGCCTCTGGTCGGGCGGATATGGCAACTGGGCTGAAGGAGCAGCAGCCTGGAATGGTGACGAGCCCTGGGCGGGAACCAAGTATTCTCAATCTGCCTTTGTGGAAAAATACACTCGTGGTGAAACCGCAGCTGGAACAACTGCAACTACATCCATTACACAATGGGTGGACGAACCATAAGACCCAAGATTTACATATAAACTAAAAATAACCGCCTCATGTGCGGTTATTTATTTTAAAGAATTGCTTATTGCTTAATGGTTAAAAGGTCAGCTACCGCATCAGCCTCTTCAAATATTTTACGGGCTTGATCGGTTCTTTCTGCAGCAGATTTTGGGTTTTTCATTAAAGTTTCTAGGTCAGCCCTGACAACCAGATTTCTGGCTTTTTCCAGTTTATCTTCTAAATGATTAAATACTTCGTCACTCTTTTCCAGGTAATCATTCGCTGCATGCGGGTTCTGTTTCTTGATCGCGGTCTTAGCCAGCAGCCTGAAAGCTCTGCCCTTGTCTTCGGTCAATTGATTTCCCGGATTCATCTCTTCAATATACTTTAATGATTCTTCACCCAATTGTCTTGCTTTCTCCGGTTCTCCTTTTTCCAGCCAGGCAAGCCCGGCAAAGGTCGTCAGGTCTGCCAGGTTTTCATTCGCTCCGATATCTGAATATACCGCCCTGCCTTCTTCTGCATAAGATATGGCTTTATCAAATTCACCCATAAGGATCATCAAACGAGAGAGGTGTAAACAGATCATTCCAATATGGAAAGATAGGCCTAATTTATTGGCGAGTGACAACGCTGTTGTCAAGAAATTCTCTGATTCAGTGAATTTTCCCCGATCAAGTAATAACAGGCCGATGTTGCTGTTCAGATCGATAGACCCCTCAACATCACCAAGCGATGTATTTATCTCCAGGCTTTTGTTAAAATACTGCAATGCACTTTCCCATGAACCTGTTCGCCATTTTAATAAACCCAGGTTATTGTAGGACCTGGCTACTGCCACCCTGTCCCCCATTTGCTCACGTAAGACGATACTTTTTTGGAGATATTTTGTTGCATTTTCAAGATCGCTTTTTTGGAAATATACACCAGCCAGGCGATTCGTAACCGATGCGACCAAATTTGTATCTATAAATTCATCCAACTTTCCCAGAGCTGATAAGAATAACTGTTCAGATTGCTCGAGGTTTCCTCGCCGGTATTCGATCCACCCAAGGTCATTTTCAATCCAGGCCATATCTGCGGAAGAGGGTGCCGGTTGGGTTTCCAGTATCCTTTTGGCTTGCGTTAAATACTCTACTGCATCCGGATAGTTCCCCAGGTGCTCAAAAACTTCTCCAATGCTCCTTAGAATTGAATCTAAACTGATTCCATCTGATACATATTCTGTATTAGCTAAAATGACTTCCTTCGAAGTCTGAAAATTCTCCAGAGCTTCGGGATAATTCGCAGAAAAAACATTTACATTCCCGAGGCCATAATAGACTTCCACCTCATCCTCCGCAGAATGGGTAACCTTGGAAAACAACGATTCTGCCTGGACATAATAATTCTTTGCCTGTTCATTCGCATAATTGTCAGAAGAAATCTTTGCTGCTGTTTTTGTATATTTAAGCGCTTTTAAGAAATTCGAGCTGTAAAAATAATGGCGTGCCAGGACATCGATATAGTCCTTGATTTGCCCAGGATACAATGCTTCTATAGCATCACCAATCTGTCCATGCAACTCAGTCTTATCACCCGATAATAAAGTACTGTAGATCGTATCTGACATGAGAACGTGGATGAACCTGTAATCCTGGTTTGAAATGTCAGAATGGTTTTCAATAATATCCCGGTGAATGAGTTGAGAAAGAATTTCCTCAAACAGGGTGGGGTCCGTAATGCGCAAGACTTCGCACAAAAGTTTTGAATTAAAGTCCCGGCCTATGATCGATGCTACTTGCAGTAATCGTCGTCTGTATGGAACTTAATTGATCAAACCTTGTCAGGAGTAATCCCTGCAATGTATCAGGGATCATCAGATCCTCAATTGTCCCTTCAACTGGTTCCAGATGCCATTGGTCATTGGTACTGGAAATCATTCTCCTATCGATGAACATCCGAATGATCTCTTCAAGAAATAATGGGTTTCCTCCTGCTAGGAGGGTAATCCTGTTGATGAGCTCGGATGGTATTTTATTTTCGGGTAGAAGATATTCGATCATTTCCTTACTTTGATCTTCTGTAAGCCTCTCAAGAAATATCCTTGAAAAGCGCCCACGCATTAACTTTTCCCACTCATCATATAAATCCTCGGTGGTTGTATTCTGACCGGGTCTGGTTATGATCACAACAAGGATTGGTAGATCAGGAATGATTTTAAATAAATAAGCTAGAAACGCTAACGATGATTCATCCGCCCATTGCATATCTTCAAAAATTAAGACAGCCGGTTTTTTATATGACTCTTTCTCAAATAAGTCCCTGATGGTCCAGAATATCTGGCTTTGCATTTGGACCGGGTCAATTGTTTCATTTGCACGTAATTTTTTGACTCGTGCGAATCCTGCACCAAATAAACGGTCAAGGACGAGCATATAGTCATCAATCTCTGCAGGAACAATTTGATTCAATTTAAGCAGGATCTGTTTCTCAAATTGCTTGGGATTATCTGACTTTCCTGTATTGAAATAGGAACGCAAGATATCTTGTAATACCCAGTACTGAATATTTTTCTTGTATGTATAACAATGACCAATAATGGGTCGTACATCTTTTGACTCAAGATAATTCTGATATTCAGCCAATACCCTCGACTTACCAATTCCAGCTTCCCCTTCAATAAGAATTACCCTGCCTTTGCCTGAATATTGTATTGAATCAGTCAATTCGACCAGTTGGGCTAATTCATTTTTCCTTCCAACAATTTGACTTTCGATATCCAGGTTGGATGAACTCTTGATCGGAGAATCGATCAGGCTCCCAAATTCCAAAGCCACTACCGGGGTATCAATTCCCTTTAATAGATAAGGACCGGTTGATTTGAATTTTGCAATTTCTCTGGTCCGTTGAAAGACTTGTTGGCTAACCAGGGTGACACCTGGAGCAGAAACCTCCAGCAGTCGGTGTGCAAGGTTAACTGTGTCACCGATTGCCGTGTAATTCATCAACAAGTTCGAACCGATTCCACCAACGATCACTTCACCATAATGTAATGCTATATGCAGACTGAGATTAATTTTTTCCTGGGTCGCTGTGGTGTATTTCTCGTTTATCTGATCACCAAATTGACGTATATCCAGCATCATATCGTTTGCAGACCTTAATGCCATCTCAGGACTATTCTCATTTGCAATCGGCGCTCCGAAGATCGCCATTAGTCCATCCCCCATCAACTTATCTACCATGCCGTCATATTTGTATACATCTTTAATAAGCAGGCTGGTAAATTGTTGGATCATAATATATACATCTTCTGTGCTCAAAACCTGCGACAGGAGCGTAAATCCGGACATATCCACGAATAAAATGGTTACATTACGTCTTTGTCCGGCGGCATTTAATCCAGCTTCTCTGAATCTTTCAAGGAGATCTGCCCCCATCATGACACCCACTGTTCCAGGCAGGGAGCTTTGTACGGATGAATCGGCAATCAACGATGCAGTATCCTGTGGAAGTCTATTGCCACAATTCCCGCAAAACCGCATCCCGGGTGGATTATTGAAACCGCATTTTTGACATAACAGATTAGCCATGAATTATCGATTCACCTATATTTCGGACATTAATTATAGCCGTTCCATTGTCAGATGGTATCATTAGGAAAATATTCTAAGGAAATTGTAAGCTTATGCCGATGGTTGAAAAATCAACTCTATTACCGCAACCGAATTTCTATATCCGGGATATTCCAGTTTATGGAGATCTGATCCTTGCACCTATGTTAGGATATTCCGATTCACCGGATCGGATCATTGCCCGTCGTTTTGGGTCTGCCCTTAGCTACTCGGAATTCGTGAACGCGTTAGACATCCTGGGCAATTTCAAATTAATCGAAAAAAGATTGACATTCCAGGAGATTGAAAGGCCAGTTGTCTTTCAAATTTTCGATAATGATCCAGCCCGGATCCTTGCTGCCGCCAAACTCATATTTCAACTTCACCCGGATATTCTGGATATAAATTTGGGTTGTTCCGCTAAAAAAGTCACGAACCGTGGTGCAGGAGCCGGCCTTCTAAAAAACCCGGAGCTAATAAAAACCATTTTTACCGAATTGGTTAAGATCAGTCCGATCCCGGTGACTGCCAAGATCAGGCTTGGGTGGGATGATTCATCCCTGAATTATCTCGATGTTGCCAGATTATTGGAAGATAACGGCGCATCTTTAATCGCAGTCCACGGTAGAACAAAAATACAGGCATATACGGGGCTGAGCGATTGGCAGGCGATTGCTGAGATCAAAAAAATCGTTCACATTCCGGTGATCGCCAATGGCGATGTAAAATCCCTGAAAGATATCGAGAAAATTAAATCGATCACCGGGTGTGATGGTGTAATGATCGGTCGTGGATCAATAGGGAATCCCTGGATTTTTTCACGAGTGGATCATAACCTGATATCTTTGGAAGAAACAAAAAAGGTAATTTTGGATCATCTGAGGTTGATGGCCGACTTCTACGGTCCAGATTGGGGTCATGTAATTTTCCGTAAGCATCTTAAAGCATATTTACGTCCATTTTTGATCTCACCTCTGGCTATAAGGCTGCTCATGACCTCAAATTCTTACGACGAATTGAAAATCAATATAATGAATACCCGGGAAGAAAATTAGTTACAATTCTTCCTGTATTTTCCTGTACAATTATGCATAACCAATCATCCAAGGAGAACTTTACCCAATGACCAAATATATGTTGATCGTAAACCCAATTTCTGGCCGTGGTTCAGGGTTGAAGCATAAATCCCTTATTGAGAAATTCTTTACTGAAAATAAACTTGAATATGACCTTGTCCTCACAGAACGTCCAGGGCATGCACTGGAGCTTGCCCAAAACGCCGTTGCTAAGGGTTATGATATCGTCGTTGCCGCAGGTGGAGACGGGACCTGTAATGAGGTCATTAATGGCATCCTAACCGGGAAAAACGCTGAAAACCGGAGACCCAGCATGGGTGTTCTTCCGGTTGGCCGTGGGAATGATTTCGCCTACAGTATGGGAGTCGCTTCAGATTTTGACGAGGCTTGTGAACACTTCATCCACCCCACTGCTAAAATGATCGACGTTGGAAAAGTAACCGGTGGTGTTTTTCCGCAAGGAAGATACTTCGGAAATGGAGTTGGAATAGGTTTTGATGCGGTGGTTGGTTTCGAAGCGCTGAAACTCAAGTTCCTGACAGGATTTCCATCATATATTGTTGCAGCGTTGAAAACCATTTTCCTTTACTTTAAAGCTCCTCTCCTGCAGCTTGATTTTGATGACCAGCAAATAACCGACAAATTCTTGATGGTTTCAGTGATGAATGGTATCCGCCTGGGTGGTGGTTTTTTCATCGCGCCTAAAGGTGATCCGACAGATGGGAAGTTCAGTTTGTGCCTGGTAAATGCGATGGGCAAATTCGCAACCTTTCCAATGGTGTTAAAATTCATGAAAGGAACGCACGAAAGCGATCCATCAGTCAGGATGTTAAGTTGCAGTAAGATAAAAGCCACTGCAATTGATGGAAAAATTCCCTGTCACGCAGATGGTGAAACTGTTTGCGAAGAAGGCGCCACGATTGAGATTCAACTAATTCCTGCAGCACTGGAAATGGTGGTTTGACATAATGACAATTGCATTTCGTATGGTGAACTTCACGATCAAGGGCATTACCAGGGCTGCCTGCATGGTGGATGATGCCGAATTGGTAAAAATTCCGATGCAAGGACCATTGATCCTGGCGGTTAATCACGTGAATTTTCTGGATGCGCCGATATTCATGACACATCTCCAACCTAGGAATGTCACCGCCCTGGTCAAGGAAGAGACCTGGAAAAATCCTTTCATGGGTGCCTTATTTAACCTGTGGGGCGGAATTCCCATTAAAAGGGGCGAGGTTGACCGGAATGCGTATAATCTTGCCCGGACCAGCCTCAACGATGGAAAAATATTAGCGATCGCACCAGAAGGTACCCGGTCGAAGAACGGCCGTTTGCAAATAGGCCATCCGGGAATCACGATGATCGCTGTGAAAACCAATACTCCCATCTTACCTGTTGCGTTTTATGGCGGCGAATTGATCTGGGATAATATCCATCGTCTGGTCAGGACACCTTTCCATATCCGGGTTGGAAAAATATTTACGCTTGACCCGGAATTATCCCTGAATGATCGCGACCTCAGGCAGAAAGCCACCGATCAGATCATGTACCAGGTGGCTGATCTCCTTCCGGAAAAATATCGGGGTGTTTATTCAGACTTTTCAAAGGTGGATACGTCCTTTTTCCATTTTCAATAACACCCTATTACCTCAATGTCCCAAATAATCATCCGGCAATGTGTTCGTAAGGCATGTTCATTTCGCTTCCCTGCGAGTGAAGACCATCCAGGTGCGGAAATATGCCCAAAATGCGGTACGAATACAACCATTGTGGCAAATTATCCCCAATTCAATACAAAAATCAATAATGGTGATTCACCAACGGTGCACATTGAAGCATTCCTTGACAATATTCGGAGTGTGTTTAATGTCGGTTCGATATTTCGGTCTGCAGATGGCTGCGGAGTAAAACGCATTCATCTGGGCGGGATCACTCCTTCCCCTTCACATCCGCGCATGGCAAAGACTGCTCTTGGCGCAGACGATCACGTCCATTGGGAACAACATTGGGATGGTGTGGAGGCGATTAAACAATTGAAAAAAAGTAATTATCGGGTCTTAGGTTTGGAATATACGGACACATCATCATCCATTTTTGAGAACCAGTTTACCGGAACAACTCCATATCTATTGGTGGTAGGGAATGAAAACTACGGAATTGACCCCGATATTTTGGCAGAATGTGATCAAGTAGTCCATATTCCAATGGCAGGTATCAAACAATCATTAAATGTTGCCATAGCTTTTTCCATCGCTGCATATTGGATGGCATTTGGGGTCAGGTGATGAAAAATAATCCTCCCATAGAAAACAGAAATGATCCAACAATAATTTGGATTATTCGCTTTTTGATTGCGCTTGTTTTTACGAGCAATATCTTATGTGCCATTCAATTCGTAGTCAATCCATCTGGCTATATTCAACAATTCGATCTGGTGGGAGAGGCGGGGACTGTCGTGATCCGTTCCCTGGGAATCCTCTTCATCATGTGGAATGTGCCATACGCGATAGCGGTATATCACCCATATCGATATCCAATAGCTTTGACATCAGCAATATTGATGCAATTGATTGGTTTCATTGGTGAAACCTGGATTTATTTCAGTATTCAGAACCTTGTGAACACGAGATCTTCGATACTGAGATTCATGATTTTTGACTTTGCAGGATTGCTGTTATTGTCGGTTGCATTTGCATTACTATTCAACAAGAGGAAGAATGGCTGATAAATATCTCACACTGATAACCCCAGATCAACTGCGCAGCCACATGAACGATAAAGATTGGTTGATCGTCGATTGCACTTTCTATCTTCCAAACCCCGACCAGGGATATTTGGAATATCTGGGTGGCCACATCCCGAATGCCATCTATGCGCATCTCAATCGAGACCTATCCGGCAGGATTACACCTACTACCGGCAGGCATCCGCTTCCAGAATCAGCAGATTTTAATGCCTTGCTCCAAAAATGGGGACTGCGTCAGGGTATGCAGGTTGTGGTCTATGATTCCTCTGGTGGCAGCATGGCCGCGGTTAGGCTGTGGTGGTTGCTTAATTATTATGGATTTAATCGTGTCGCCCTTCTTGATGGTGGTTACATTAATTGGTCGCGGCTGGAATTTCCCGTTTCAACCGATATCTCCATCCGTGAAAGATCCTCAATAAGCCTTTCACCAAATGAAAAAATGATCATCGATGCAAGGGCAATATCCAGGCTAAATAATGAGCGCGCATATAAATTGTTGGATGCCCGTGCACGTATCCGTTACCTCGGCCTGGAAGAAGTCATTGACCCGATTCCAGGTCATATCCCCGGGGCGATCAGCGCTCCAGTCACGGATTTCCTGGATGAGGATATGCTGTTCAAGCCCAAATCTGAGATTAAAGCACAGTTAATAACAATTACTCGGCGATACCCCTTCAGAAAATTCCGTCTACTATTGCGGATCCGGGGTGACAGCAGCACTGGGTGTTTTCACCATGGTTTATGCAGGGTTACCTATGGGCAAACTCTACCCTGGTTCGTGGAGTGAGTGGATCAAACAACCCTGGGCAGAAATAGCTGCCAAAGAATAACCTGACCAGGTTAATTATTCTTATCCACTAATATCTGAATCTTATTGGTTCTATCCTTGACGATTATCAGAATTATGCTATACTCCAGTACAGTATGATATTTTATATGTAGGAGTAAAGAATGCCTCTATATGAGTATGTGTGTCTCAATTGTGGAAAGAGTTTTGAATTAATTGTAGATTTTAGCGAAAATAAAGAACAAAAAGAATGCCCTTCATGCAGGAGTAATCTTACCAACAGGTTGATTTCTTCATTTGCATCTCCTGGTAATAGCAATTCAGGAACAACCAGCACATCTTGTTCCTCGAATTCCCGCTTTACTTGAGGATAACTCATTTGGCAGTTTGCCAGAACGGTGTCACCATGGAATATAACAAAGATCTAAGTCTGCGGCTAAAAAAAGTGGAAGGTCAAATACGCGGCGTCGAAAAGATGCTGGAAGAAAGCCGCAATTGTGTGGATATAATTCAACAACTGCAAGCCGCCCAATCTGCAATCAGCTCAACCAACCAGTTGATCATCAGGCAATACTTGTCTCAGTGTCTAAGAGATGATGTCCGTAATACAGACCAGGACAAAATAAATGAATTATCAAAATTATTCACAATGCTGGAAATCAAGGAATAGACATGGCACATGCAACGGTCAGGCGAATAACAGGTAAGCAATTTATCGGCATAGATTCAACTAATCATTCGGTTGTACTATCAACCGCCGCTGAAGGGGTTGGGGTCAAACCGAGTGAAATGTTGCTTGGTAGCTCTCGCGTCCTGTACCGGGGTGGATGTGGTTGAAATTCTGGAAAAGAAGAAGATCAACCTGATCTCACTTGAAATATCTGTTACTGCCGAGCAGGATCAGGATCCCCCGTGGACTTATCGCAAGATCCATTTACTATATAAAGTGAAAGGGGATGGCTTGACCGAGAAAGCTCTCCAACAGGCGATCCATTTGTCCGAGACCAAATACTGTTCCGTGGCTGCTACTATTCGTGGAGTAGTTGAAATTACTACTTCATATGAAATCTTATAATCAACGATCCGGCGATAAGCCGGATTTTATTATATTTTTTCTTTATCATTTGGATTAATTTTCGCTAAATGAAACAAATTTCTTGTTGAAAATCGTTTTCGCATAAAATATGACTTAATGGTGAAGAATGTCATGCGTTTAATAGTCCTTCTCATCATTGGAAAATATCGAAAGCGAATATAAAATAGTAAGGTATGCTATTAACTATATTAATTAATCCACTTAAAACGGAATAATATTTTTCAGGAGGAATACGTGAAAGATCAATCCATAAATGCAATTCTCAGCCCGACTAGTATCGCCATCGTTGGGGCATCGTCAACCCCGGGCAAGATCGGTTATACAGTGATCAAAAATTTATTAGACAGTAAATACTCCGGAAAGATCTATCCCGTTAACCCGAAAGACGATGAGATATTAGGGTTAAAGAATTACAAAAGTTTGGCCGATATCCCCGGGACAGTTGAAGCAGCTGTAATCGTAGTTCCTGCAAAATTCGTCTCTGAAGTGGTTGATGAATGCGGTAAGAAAAAGGTCAAAGGATTGATCATCATTACTTCCGGCTTCAGCGAAACTGGCAACAAAGAGCTGGAAGACCTGATCGTAAAACAGGCTAAAAGCTATGGCATGCGCATCCTGGGTCCCAATATAGTTGGCACGCTAACCAATTCGACCAAATTGAATGCCTCATTTGCTCCTTACCTTCCCCTCCCCGGTAAAGCTTCATTGATCACCCAGAGTGGAGCTTTATTGATCGCTATTGACGCGATTTCCTATACCCGAGGCGTTGGTTTTGAAAAGTTAATCTCCATCGGTAATATGTGTGATGTCGACTTTGCAGACTTGATCACCTGGCTCGATGAAGATCCTGAGACTGCCTGTGTCTCCCTCTATGTTGAGGGTTTCAAAGAAGGCCGCCGTTTCATAGACGCCTGCAGAAAATCAAGTAAACCGGTGATCGCACTAAAAGCTGGCGTTTCAACCCACGGTGCCGCTGCTGCTGCTTCCCATACCGGCTCCCTGGCTGGATCAGGAAAAGTTTATGACGCAGCCTTCCAACAGGCAGGTGCATTGCGGGCAATGGACCTCAATAATCTATTTGACCGCACTCTTGCACTCTCATTACAGCCCCCGATGCCTGGTGATAATATGCTTATCCTCACCAATGGTGGCGGTGTAGGAGTTCTGGCTACTGATGCAGCCGAACGCTATGGCATTCCCCTGAAATTTGCTCCTGAGGATGTGCAGATTGAATTAAAAAAACATATGCCCGATTTTGGTTCAGCTAAGAATCCTGTCGATATGACCGGAATGGCTGGAAATGATTGGTATTATGAAACAGTAAAATTCTCTTATGGTCACAAATGGGTCGATGGACTTGTAGTTCTGTACTGTGAGACTGCTCAAACCAACCCGCCTGAGATTGCCAAAGCTATCCATAAAGCGATCACAGAATCTGGCATTAAGGATAAACCCGTCACCATATCATTTGTTGGCGGCGAGAGATCTGATGAAGCTATGCGCTGGCTGGTCGAGAATGGCATTCCCTGCTACAACGCACCCGATCTGGCAGTTAATGCAATGGCAGCTCTACGTGAATTCTATAAACTTCGCAAGATGGTAAATGATTTAGCTTATCCATGCAGCTCAACCGGTGGAACTGTTGCCCGCAAGATCATCGCCCAGGCTCGCAAAGATGGCCGTTCAGCTTTGACCGAAGTCGAATCGAAACTGGTATTCGCTGCCTATGACCTGCCCATCGCAGCCACACAGTTGGCAAAGACCGAAGAAGAAGCCGTCGAATTGGCAAAGAAGATCGGCTATCCTCTTGTATTAAAGATCGTTTCACCTCAAATTCTCCATAAATCTGATGCTGGCGGCGTAAAGGTCAATATCAAGGATGAGGCAGGTGTTCGGGATGCCTACAAGACCATCCTCGTCAACGCAAAGAAATATAAAGCCGATGCAGATATTCATGGCATTGCCATTCAGGAAATGGCTCCCTGGGGCACCGAAGTAATTATTGGCTCGGTCAATGACAAGACCTTTGGACCAACCGTCATGTTTGGCCTGGGCGGCATCTTCGTGGAAGTCCTTAAGGATGTTACCTTCCGCGTGGCACCAATATCAGAAGGCCAATCTGCCATGATGTTGGATGAGATCCGTGGCGCACCTATTCTCAATGGTGCACGGGGTGAATCTCCCCGTGATAAGAAAGCCCTCAGCCTGGTATTGTGCAAGTATGCAGCGATGATCTATGACTTGGAAGATGAAATCTCCGAAACCGATGCCAACCCTGTCCTGGTTTACGAAGAAGGTAAAGGCGTCAAAGTAGTTGATGCCCGAATCATTCTCAAGAATAAGTAATTTTTATAGTTGATTTGAATAAGAGCACAACCATTGGTTGTGCTCTTTCTTGTTAATTATTATGTTTATTACTATAATATGATTATGACTTCTGACAAATGGGTTTGTGTTGATGAAGTGCGCGGTCACCTTGATGGTGAGATCATTCGTGCCAGCCTCGAAGCGAATGGAATTCCTGTGCAGATCTTCCAGGAAAGTGCTGGCATAACCTATGGATTGACTGTGGGGTCATTGGGTCTCGTCAAGGTCTGGGTTCCGGAAGAATTTGAAAAGGAAGCGAGAGAATTTCTCGACTCTGCAGATCGTGGAGACCTCGAAACTCCTGAATAAATCCTGACCACAATTTTGCTCAAAGATAGAGGGAATATGGCATCCTACTTACATAGTTTATTAGGCGATAAAGAAAAGATCCTTTTAGTAACTCACCAGCATTGGTTTGTCTTGATGAGTAGAATTCTGGTGGAACTGGCATTCATAATATTGTTGATCATCGGCATTACGGTCGCCATGCTTTCTTTTCAGGCAGCATGGGCTGGATTTCTCTATTTGCTCTTATTGATCCCCGCATTTTTTATTTTCATGAAGATCCTCTTTTGGAGGAATCAGCAATTTATAGTCACAAACCATCGCGTCATTCATATCAATGGCGTCATCAACAAGAATGTCATTGATTCATCCCTTGAAAAAGTGAACGATGTAAAACTTACCCAATCATATCTCGGACGAATATTTAATTATGGCGATATTGAGATTTTAACAGCTTCTGAATTGGGGGTAAATCTGTTAAAACGCATCAATGAGCCGATCAAATATAAGACCGCCATGTTGAATGCCAAAGAAGCTACCGAGCATATGGTAGTAATGGATCGCACTGGTGAGAGTTCCACAAATGGATCTGAGGTCCCGGGGATGATCGTTCAACTTGGGGAACTAAAAGCCAAAGGTCTGATCACCGATGCCGAGTATAACCAGAAAAAGACAGAACTATTATCCAGGATGGGTTCCAAGTAATTCGTAGAGGGGTTTGATCAACACTCACCTACATGTAGTTTTGTAGGGTGCATTGATAATGCACCACATACAAGGACGTAATGTGGTCTACCAATAATCTACGTACCTGCGTACTTGTATTCCCAATTTTTGAACTCAGTTTACCGCATCATCCGGGTTTGAGGAATTGAACAACCCCGGATAATTACGTTACGCTTTGCTTGTTACGCTCTATTGCTTTGCCTAGCAATATCGGACCAAGCCGCTGAATGATCGGTCCAAATAATCGATCGATCCATGGCATAAAGAAATAATACCAGGGTACATAGGTCACCCTCCGTGGGTGGTCTACGATATTTGCAATTACTTGAGCAGCTTTCTCAACAGAGATCGCGAACTTTTCGCCCGGAATGCGCTGCCCGTTGTTCTCTTCAGCATCGATCATAAAAACCGGTTGATACCGGTCCGGGTTTGACAAGCGATACCTTCACACCGGAACCATTCAATTCACGGGATATGGCTTTGGAAAAGCTGTTCACAAAGGCTTTTGTTGAACTGTATAACACCGCACCCTGCGCCGGCAGATCCCCAACGATGGAGCTGATATTGATGATATGGCCGCTGTTCCTCAGGCGCATTTGTGGAATGAATGCCCGGGTCAGCTTCACCAGAACGGTCATGTTCAGGTCGATCAGATCCCTTGCACACTTCCATGGAAGCTGTTCGAAATATCCATACCATCCAGTTCCGGCATTGTTGATGAGCACATCCAGGTGGGGAAATTTCTGTTTGATCTCGCTGATCAAAATATCTGTTGCGGCTTCATCGGTCAGATCGACAACAAAGTGATCGGCTTTTCCACCCCGCGTTCTGATCTCTTCTGAGATCGCCTGTAATTTATCCCCGCTGCGTGCTGCCAGAAGGACATGGTATCCTTTGCCAGCCAGAATAATGGCGAGCTCCCGCCCGATCCCGGATGATGCGCCCGTGATCAGCACAACCTTTTCGGCAATGTTCGTTGGCATGTTGTTGTCTATTTCCTGATCGTTTTTGCAGCCAGCTTCCGGTATTCCAACAACCACAATACGGTATCGGTCAGGGAATCATATAATGTCCTGGGTGCATACCCCAATTCGATGGTCGCCTTTCCGATGGCTAATCACTGCATTGCTCTGGATCGTTTCGATCGAATACGGTGTGAACTGTGGTTTTGTTTTGGTCATCCGGTAGAAGAATGGAGTGAACTTTGAGACAGCTTTCGCCAGCCAAACCGGCAGTTTGATGCCGGTGAATTTCTCTCCAGCGATCTCTTTCACCGTTTTCAACATATCCTGCAAGTTGATCCATTCTCCTGATAGTATGTATGCTTCGCCAGTACGCCCCTGTTGACTGGCTAATATCAATCCCCTGGCGACATCGCGTACATCCACAAAGTCATACGCCCCATCCACGCTGAACACCATCCTGCTGAACAGGGTGTTCGAGATCAAAGTACCCATTTCAGAGGCCTTATAATCGTGCGGGCCAATTACTCCTGTGGGGCAAACGATCACTGCATCCAGTCCGTTTCCGGCAGCTTTGATCACTTCCAGGGAAGCCAGCGCCTTGGATTTATCATAATCACCCATGCAGCATGTCGGATCAAAGCTGATCGATTCATCCACGGTTGTGCCATGTGGAATCCGGGACAGCGCATGAATGGAACTGGTGTAAACAAACCGGCGGACATGCATCTCTTTTGCCATTTCCAGCATATTGCGTGTGCCATCCACATTCACTTTTTGCAACTGTGCAGCATCACCGGGAAGGATCGAGATCATCCCGGCCAGGTGAAAAATGGTATCCACACCGCGCATGGCCCTGCGCAGCGAATTTTTATTCAGGACATCTCCAATGGCGACTTCGATATCCAGGTCTTTGATCGGAGTCAGGTCGTCTTTTGGCAGTACCATCGCCCGCACCGATTCGCCGGATGCAAGCAATTCCCTGATCAATACATTTCCGATATGCCCGGTCGCGCCTGTCACCAATATCATTTGACATCCTTTCAGAGCTGTTTCGCAGTCAATTGAATTAACTTACATATACCCACCTTAGTGTACCTGTCGGGATTGGGATCTATAAATGTCGCAGGTCATATAAAAGTCATGCTTTTCGGGATTGGTGGAGCTTGTTTGGTGCGTTACAAAAGCACCAAATATGATCCGATATATAATTCAAATATGCCGAATCATAATAGCAGCAGGTTCCAGGGAGGTAATTGGAATCATGGAGACCTCACGGTCAAAGACGCGCGCAAAGGTGGGTTCCCTCTCCGTACACTTCGGGGATGGTATCGCAAATACCGATGCGCAACGGAGGCACCCAACTAGCACTCAGAACACATGGACTGGTGAAAGGTGAAAATAATTATTTATCAAAACTTTCAATTCTCTTATTTCTAGGATTAATTTATTAGTGTGTTTCAGCATGTGCAGCAAGATACTTATGAAGACTCACCAAATGATTTGCTCTGTATCAGTATTTTGGTAGGAACATGGTGATAACGCGATATGCCAGAAAGATAGATATAGACTATTTGAATTACAATTCGTGAAGAGTGGTATGTTTCATACAATCATATGAAATATAAGATACACGAATTTTATCTGTTTTACGACAAATTGGAGTAACCTTGTACGATATAATAATTATTTGTCAAATAGAACGTGTATATATTCACCTTGAACATGAAGGTATTATTTAGCTGGTGAGGAAATAGCGGAATTGGATTCGGATATTAGGTTTTCCCTGCCCAAAAGAATTACCAATTGTTATTTTGAACACACCCTAGAGTCTTTTTGACCCTTATTCGGGTAGTGATGTTGAAATGATGAATGAACTTGTTCTCACCAGTTCGCAAAACAACCAAATGGTGAGATTATATTCCAAGCAACTATAATGTGGACTAGTATGTGATTGGAAGGAGTATTGCTAATTATCGGTGGATCTGATGGCTAGATAATTTTTCTCATTTCTGGTGAATAGTATCTAATAAGGACTATATAACTCGGTAATTGACCTCTGTTCGCGCCGGTGTCCTCACCGTGCGCGAGGGTTTGACCGCCAGGTCTCATGTTCCACCTGCTCTTTGTACTCAGCGTCCTCGCTGAGTGCCCTGCCAGGGTCCAGCGGGGACGCTGAACCCGAAGGATCTTTCCATTCTCTTTCTAAAACCATTTTTTTCCCCACCTTCCTCCCCCAAATGCCTTCGACCATTTGGAGGAGGCAATTCGGTCGTTTGACGATTGCACCTGCATGCTTTAGAATAGAGTGTTTCCGAATTTTCAAAGGGAGTCATTGTGTCAGCTTTACAGCAATCCATTAATAAACCCGAAGAGCTGGATATTAAATCCACCATTTCTTCAAACCGCCTGCTGGGTCTCTGGCGGCTCATGCGCGGATTCCGCCTGCAGTACGTCGGCGCCAATGTCGCCCTGGGGATCAGCGCCACTTCCAAGACGCTTACCTACCTGCTCCTGCGCTATTTCATCGATGATATCCTTGCCCCCGGCAAGTACAACCTCATTCCGTTGGCTGCTCTCGGATTCGTCCTGCTTGCACTTTTCGAAGGTTCGACCACCTTCATCAGCGGAACGCTTGCCGCCAGCACTGCTGAAGGCGTCACCCGCCGGCTGCGCAATTACTTATTTGACCATCTTCAACGGCTGCCCTTCAAATACCATTCCGAGACCTCGACCGGAGAATTGATCGAGCGCTGCACTTCGGATGTGGATGCCATCCGGCGCTTCTTCGCCGACCAGGCCATCAATGTCGGTCGTATCGTGCTGCTCTTTGTGATCAATTTCGCTGCCCTTTACAGCCTGAATGCCAGGCTGGCACTGCTTTCGATCATTGTGGTTCCTTTCATTCTTATCACATCGATCATTTTCTTCGCGCGCATCACCAAAGCTTACGAAGCCTACCAGGAACAGGAAGCCGTGCTCTCCACCACCATCCAGGAGAACTTGACCGGCGTCCGCGTGGTGAAGGCTTATGCCCGGCAGGAATTCGAGATCAACAAGTTTGAAAAAGAGAATGCCCTGAAATTTGCCAAGGGCAAGACCTTGATGAAAATGCATTCCCTCTTCTGGCCGATCAGCGACACCTTCTGCGGATTCCAGATCCTGGCCGGGTTTTTCCTCGGCGCACAGATGGTCATCAATGGCAGTCTGACCATCGGCAGCTACCTGGCTTATGCAGGCTTGATCATCTGGCTCATCTTCCCGCTGCGTACCCTGGGCAGGGTGATCGTGCAGATGTCTACCGGGTTGGTCTCTTATACCCGTGTGATGAAGATCATCAAGGAAGACCGCGAGCAGTTGGATGCAGGCACCATCTCACCCGACCAGGTGATCCACGGCGATATTAAATTTGAGAATGTCTCCTTTGAATACGAAAAGGATAATCCCATCCTGTGCGATGTGAGTTTTGAATGTACTTCCGGCCAGTCGGTAGCTCTGCTGGGCTCCACCGGGTCAGGCAAGACCTCCCTGGTGAACTTGCTGCCGCGCTTTTATGATGTCACCTCCGGCGCTGTCTACCTGGATGGACGCAATATCAATGATTATCCCATCCATTACCTGCGCGAGCAGATCGGCATCGTTGAACAGGAGCCCTTCCTCTTCTCCCGCACCATCCGCGAGAACATCGTTTACGGCGTCGAACGCGTCGTCAGCGACGAGGAAGTGTACGAAGCCGCCAGGGCTGCCGCCATCCATGATGTGATCCTCTCCTTCCCGCAGGGTTATGCCACCCTGGTGGGTGAAAAAGGCGTCACTCTTTCGGGCGGGCAGAAGCAGCGTGTCACCATCGCCCGCACCCTGCTCAAAAATCCCCGCATCCTGGTGCTGGATGATTCCACCTCCTCCGTGGACCTGGAGACCGAGGCGGAAATTCGCCAGGCGTTGGAAAACCTGATGAAGAACCGCACCACCTTCATCATCGCCCATCGCATCCAAAGCATCATGAACGCCGACCTCATCCTCGTCTTTGATAAAGGCGGGATCATCCAGCGTGGAACACACAAACAGTTGATCGGTGTGCCCGGCGTTTACCAGCAGATCTACGAACTGCAAACGAACATCGATTTGGAATTGGAAAAGGAAGTCTCTCGTGTCAGACTATGATGAATTTGAGGAAGAGGAATACTCTTCCAAGATTGATAACAAGACCTTAAAACGGATCATCGGGTTGGCTCGTCCGCACCTGACATGGGTGATCGGTTTTCTCATTACCATCGCCATCGTATCCATCCTGGATGGTTACTTTACCTTTTTAAGCAAGAAGATCATTGACGAAGCGATCATTCCAAAGGACCTGCTGGTATTGAACAAGTATGTGATCCGTTACGGCGCTTTGCTGATCCTTCAGGCCTGTGGTGTATTTGTTTTCATCTACCTCGTGGCGATCCTGGGTGAACGCATCCGCTATGACCTGCGCAAGAGCATGTTCAACCACCTGCAGGAGCTTTCGCTCTCTTACTACAGCCGTACTCCTGTCGGATGGGTCATGGCACGGGTCACCTCCGACTCGGAGCGTGTTTCCGACCTGATGACCTGGGGCGTCCTGGATTCCACCTGGGCGGTGATCAACATTGTCACCTCATCCATATTCATGTTCATCATCAACTGGCGGCTGGCGCTCATCGTCCTGCTGGTCATTCCCATCCTGGTGTATGTGGCAGTCCAGTTCCGCAAGAAGATCATCCAGCAGTATCGCACGGTCCGCAAGGTGAATTCCAAGATCACTGCCTCTTATAACGAATCCATTACCGGGGTACGCGTGGTGAAAGCCCTCTGCCGCGAAGATGAGAATCTGCGCGAATTCGGCGAGCTCACCCATAATATGTACCGCTCATCCTACCGGGCAGCCTGGTTGTCGGCCCTCTTTCTACCGGTGGTCCAGATCATCAGCAGCCTCGCCCTGGGCGCCATCATCTGGTACGGCGGCTGGCAGTCCTCCATCGGGTGGATCACCATCGGCGGCATCCAGGCTTTTGCTTCGTATATCACCTTCATGATGTGGCCGGTGCAGGATATGGCGCGGGTGTATGCTGAAATGCAGCATTCCATCGCCTCTGCCGAGCGCATCTTCTCGCTCATCGATGCTGTCCCGGATGTAAAGGATAAAGAAGTAACCGTACCCATTGAGACCATCCTCTCCGAATTGGAATTTGACCATGTGGATTTTTTCTACGAGAAGGAGAAACCCGTCCTCAGCGATTTCTCATTGAAAGTGAAACCGGGTGAAATGATCGCCCTGGTTGGACCAACCGGCGGCGGCAAGACGACGATAGTCAACTTATTATGCCGTTTCTATGAACCCAAGAATGGTGTCATACGCATTGGCGGTGTGGATTATACCGACCTGACCATGCACGATATCCAATCCCGCATCGGCATCGTGCTGCAAACCCCGCACCTCTTCTCCGGCACCATCCGCGAGAATATCCGCTATGGCAAGCTGGATGCGACAGATGAGGAGATCGAATCCGCAGCGAAAACTGCCGGAGCCGATGAGTTCATCCGCGGAATGGAAAAAGGGTACCTGCAGGAAGTGGGTGAAGGCGGCAATCAGCTTTCCGTCGGGCAGAAACAGCTGATCAGCCTCGCCCGGGCTGTCCTGGCCAAGCCTGAGATCTTCATCATGGATGAAGCCACCAGCTCGGTCGATACCCTGACCGAAGCGCTCATCCAGCAGGGCATGGAAGCGCTCATGAAGGGGCGTATCAGCTTCATCATCGCCCACCGGCTGTCCACCATCAAGCGTGCCAACCGCATCATCCTGATCGATAACGGCCAGATCACCGAGATGGGCACCCACCAGGAACTGCTCCGCTCCGGCGGCCATTACTACAACCTGTACACCCAGCAGTTCCGCCACGAATCCGAACTGGATACCCGCCTGTTCCCGGCGTTGACCGAATAAGCAAATTCAGTTACAAATTCTTAAATCAAAAGGCAGGCTTCTTTTTGTCAAGAAGTTCCTGCCTTGTTCTTTTTTATATATTAGTTCAGACGGATTAGTCTTCAATCTCTTTTTTGGAAGCTTTCACCTGTTTACCGCGATCATCAGTATTCAGGATCCGTTTCCTGATCCGGTAATTGGTTGGGGTGATCTCCAGTAGTTCGTCATCAGTCAGGTATTCGATGGCTTCATCCAGGCTCAGGTTGCGGGGAGTATTCAGCCGCACTTCAATGTCTTTATTCGAGGAACGCATATTGGTAAGATGTTTCTTCTTGCACACATTGACGGAAATATCCATTTGCCGGGTGTATTCGCCGATCACCATGCCTTCATACACATCAACTCCAGCACCAATGAACAAAACACCACGTTCCTCGGCATTTTTCAACCCGAAGGTGTTCGTGGTGCCGTCTTCCCAGGCTACAATGGATCCGGTAACCCGTGAATTAATCGCGCCGGCATAAGGGAAATAGCCTTTGAAGATGGTATTCATCACGCCATTGCCGCGTGTGGCTGTCAGGAACTGGTAGCGGAAGCCTAATAAACCGCGGGTCGGAACTGAATAGCGCATATAGACAGTGCTTTCAGTTGCGTTGACCAATTCTTCCATCTGGCCGCGGCGCACACCCAGCATCTCGACCACCACCCCGACCGTGTCCTGGCTGGTGGTAATGGAAAGCTCTTCAAATGGCTCAAGAACTTCGCCATTCTCGCCCTTCTTTAAAATGGCTTCCGGTTTGGAAACCTGGAATTCGTATCCCTCGCGGCGCATATTCTCAATGAGGATCGCCAGATGCAGTTCACCGCGTCCGGAAACCAGAAATGTGTCTGCGGACTCTGTTTCGGCTACGCGCAGGGCAACATCTTTTCGCAATTCGTCGAATAATCTTTCACGAATTTTGCGGGATGTGCCCCACTTTCCTTCCCTGCCGGTGAAAGGTGAGGTGTTGACACCGAATGTCATCCGCACCGTCGGTTCTTCCACGCTGATGCGCGGTAAGGCAACCGGGTTGATCGGGTCGGCGATGGTGTCACCAATGACGATCTCTTCCAGCCCGGCTACTGCCACAATGTCGCCGGCTTTCACTTCATCCACTTCCACCTTTTCCAGTCCTTTGAAGACATACAGGTAGGGGATCTTATCCATTTTGATGCTGCCATCTGCGACGATGCGGGCGATCGTCTGTCCGGATTTCATCGTACCTGCGAAGATCCGGCCGACAGCAGTCACGCCGCGGTATTCGTCATAGCCCAGGTTGGTCACCAAAAGCTGCAGCGGTGCATCCGGCTCCACAGTGGGTCCGGGGATAAAGTTGAGGATCGTCTCAAACAACGGCAGGAGGTCCGGACCCATCGCAGGGGTCAATCCAGCCTGCTGGGTGATCGCATTGGCATAGATGATCGGGAACTCAGCCTGGTGATCATTAGCGCCCAGGTCAATAAAGAGATCAAAAGTTTCGTTGACGGTCGTTTCATGGTCCTCATCCTTGCGGTCCATCTTATTGACCACCAGGATGGCTTTATGACCCATCTCCAGCGCTTTTTTCAGCACAAAACGGGTTTGCGGCATGGGGCCTTCAGCGGCATCCACCAACAGCAGGACGCCATCCACCATATTCATCACCCGTTCCACTTCGCCGCCAAAATCGGCATGCCCGGGAGTATCGACGATGTTGATCTTGACCATGGAACCGGTTTTCGGGTCCTCGATCATAATGGCTGTGTTCTTGGCTAAAATGGTGATCCCGCGTTCACGTTCCAGGTCGTTCGAATCCATAACGCGCTCCATTACATGCTGGTTGGCGCGGAAAGTGTGAGACTGGCGCAGCAGCCCATCCACCAGGGTGGTTTTCCCGTGGTCTACGTGGGCGATGATTGCCACATTGCGAATATCTTCTCGAATTACTGACATACTAAACCCTGTTATCCTTTCAAAATGAAGCCTCTCCATCTTACAGAGGCAAACAATAATTTTATCATACTGCGTCTGTTTTCAGGGATCAGCATCTATTTACAACTTCTTCACAGACTCTCACTACGATTAGTGATAATATTAATATCATCCTCTACATGGTGGTTATACATTGGCACTACTCAGATGGTTCAAAGAGCCGCAGGTAGGCTCTGAAGTCAACCGGAAGAATTTTCTCTTCGTCCAGATAGATGCGATCGGGATCGGGCTGGCGAATGCCGCAGCACCGTTCCTGCCTGTATTCCTTACCCGCCTGGGAGCTACCAACTTCCAGGTCGGATTGCTGACCTCCATGCCCGCGCTCACCGGTTTGATGCTGGCGTTGGTGATCGGCGGTTACCTGCAGCGTAAATCCAACATCGTTCCCTGGTTCGGAACAGCCCGCCTGCTGGTGGTACTATCCTATGCGATTGACCGGTATCGCTCCATTTATTGTTCCCAGGCAGTACCTCGTTTTTGTCATCCTGGCGATCTGGGCGCTGGCAACCCTGCCCACAAACCATCGTTTCCATTCTCTTCAGCGTGGTGATGAATACCGTCGCCGGTCCTGAAGGCCGCTTTGAGCTGATGTCCCGGCGCTGGTCGATCATGGGATTCACTTCGGCTATCACCGTTGTCATCGTTGGCCAGGTGCTGGACCGGATGGGCTTCCCTTTCAATTACCAGCTGGTCTTCATGGTCCTCTCCATCGGCGGATTGATCAGTTATTACTTCTCCAGCCACCTCGACTTGCCGGTCCGGGTCATCCCGGTCATCACCCTGCAGGGGAGTAAATCGCAGCGGCTCAAGGAATACTGGAAGCTGATCTTCAGCCAGAAACCATTCATCAATTTTGCACTGCGGCGCTTTGTGTATCTCACAGGCGTCTCGCTGGCTGCGCCGCTCTTCCCATTGTATTTTGTGCGCCAACTGCATGCCTCAGACGCATGGATCGGCCTGATCAACACCAGTTCGACCGCAGTGATGATCGTGGGCTATTTCTTCTGGGTCAGGCGCTCCCGCAAGCATGGCACCCGCATGGTGCTTTTGTGGACCACACTCGGGCTTTCGCTCTACCCGTTTCTGGTGGCGATCACCGGCCGGGTGGAAGTGGTGGTCCTGCTGGCAGGTATGGCGGGTATCTTCCAGGCCGGGTTGGACCTGATCTTTTTCGATGAACTAATGCGTTCCATACCGGTGGAATATAGCGCCACATTTGTATCCTTTGCCCAGAGCATGCAGTACCTTTCGGCAGTCGTTTCGCCGATCATCGGTACCATCCTGGCAGATACGATCGGCATCTCCGGTGCATTGATCGTGGCGGCAGCCATCCGCCTGCTGGGGTTTGTGCTGTTCCTGACACAGAAGAAACAAACTGTCGTTCCCACTGCACATGGCGCAGCTTGAGCTATATGTAGCATTTCGTTTGCAGAAAAATGGTCTCGAATACTATAATCCAGTCAACAGGTTGAAGTGAATGTGATGGTTATTGATCAATATTTAGAAACAAGGGGTTGGAGGTAAGGTTCAGCCATGGAAGAAGATCTCATTGCCCCATGCGGGATGAACTGTGGGTTATGCGTCCATTACCTGGCGATGAAAAACGACCTGAATAAACAGGGATTCAATAAGAAGTACTGCCCCGGCTGCCTGCCCCGCGGTGAAAACTGCCTTTTCATGAAAGACCAGTGCGATCTGGTGGGGAAAGGACTCGTCCGGTTTTGCTTTGAATGTGGAAAGTTTCCCTGCACCAGGCTGAAGTCACTGGATAAGAGGTACCGCACCAAATATCACATGAGCATGGTGGCCAACCTGAAATTCATCCAGGAGAACGGGATGGAGAGCTTCCTGGATAAGGAAGAGGAAAAGTGGAGCTGCCCTGAATGCGGCGGAATCGATCTGCTGCCACAACGGATTATGCCTGAATTGCTCTGTCGATACGCTGCGCCAGAATAAAATGTACCGCTGGGATGGGGAATAAGAAGTACAGGTGGGGGTGGGGAGTAGGATACTGAAGATCGTAATAAAGGTGGTCCATGTGGAACTACAACACAAACTTTTTGCTGGAATGAATAAAGCTATTCAAAGCGCATGCAGGTGAAAGGTGAAAAGATCTTAATAAAACTTTCAATTCTCTTATTTCTAGGATTTTTATTAGGTGTTTCAGCCTGTGCAGCAGATACTTATGAAGACCCACCAAATGATTTGTCTGTATCAGATTTGGTAGGAAACATGGGAAACGACGATATGGGAAAGATATTACAGACACAATTACAATACGGGAAGATGGTAAGTATCAGCAATTCTATGAAAATAAGAACACGAATTACCGATATAAAACAAGTTGGGACCTTGTACGAATAGAAAATTTATCAAATAGAGGTGTATATATTCACCTTGAACATGGAAGATATTATTCGGCAGGTGAAGAAATATGCGGAATTGGACTGGAATGGGTATTCCCTGCCCAAAAGAATTGCCCAATTGTTATTTTGGAACACACCCTAGAGTGTTCTTTGATCCTTACGCGGGTATTGATGTTGAGATGATGAATGAACTTATTCTCACCAATCTGGCAAAAAACCAAATGGTGAGATTATATTCCACCATATGTGGACTAGTAGTAACGTGGGTTTGCAGTCATCGGTGGAGAAAGTGAAATCTTTACATCGTGTGAAAGAATAAGGATCCTGTTCACTCCAGTATTATCCTCCTTGAAACGCAGCGGAGAGAGACCTCTGTTCGCGCCGGAGTTTACGGAGCATCCCCTAAGCGCAGCGAAACGGGACCTCATCGTGCACGTGCCTCTGACCGTAAGCTCTCCAATTTCTCAAGTCACATATCTGGCGATCAAATTCTCCAGATACCGCGATTTTACCTGCCGGCTGGCCAGCACCTGTTTGATGGGCGGAAGGTTTAAGATCACGCCAAACACCGCTGCCAGCGCGCGGTGATTCCACAATACCTGGTTGTCAAAAATGAGCTCCTGCAGGTCGCCGCGTTCGATGGCCATCATCACCACCCGATGCACCGAATTCAGCGGGGTGATCACCCGCTCCGGCCTTGACCGCAGGCTGAGTCCATTGCGGCTGCAGGTGCGGACGCACACCCCGCATCCCAGGCAGAGTTCTTCGTTCAACTGGGCTTTCTTGCGGTTGGGCTGGTGAGCGATCATTGGCCGAAACCAGGGTCATGGCTTCCACCGGGCAGGCGCTGACGCATTTCCCGCACCCGTTGCAGTCGGTAACATTGACCTCCACGATGAAATTGGTGGTGTGGACGGGATTCAGATAGGCAAAACGCCGGGCGGCGATCATCGCCTCGCAGCAGCAGCCGCAGCAGTTGCAGATGAAGTTGACCCCCTGGCGCACGTTCTCTCCGAACTGCACCAGGTTATGCTCCCAGGCCTGCTGCAGCAGGTCCAACCCTTCCGCAACATCAACCGGGCGGGCATACCCGTATTTGGTCAGCGATTCAGCCGAGCCGTTGAAGGTCATGCAGATATTCTTGGGTGCATCGCAGGCTTTTCCCGACATGCTCCATTTTGTGCCGGCAGTAACATACCCCGACTCCGCGATGGGTGGCGGTGCGGATGACTTCACTGGCGCGTTCATAATCCAGTACATACAAGCGCATTCTCATTCGACAGCACCCTCTCCTGGACGTATGTCCTGCCAAGCTGGGTCTCCCCGCGCACAAATAATTGCTTGATGAAATCCTCTTCGACGTTCAAATACTGGTAAAAGAGTTCACCCAGGGCTTTTTGGTCCACGTCTCCGCGCAGGCGCATCATGGAGAATTCGAAGAAACCCGCCATCGGGGGCGGCAGTGTGTAAGAGCTTTTCCCGTTGTGGTCCACATCCACCAGGATCGCCCGGCTGGAGAGTTCATCCAGCACTTTTTGCGCCTGCAGGGTATCCATTTTCCAGGCTCGGGCTGCGGTTTCGACGGTGAATGGTTTGATGGGCAGCAGGGCAACCAGTTCGGCTTCACGTTCGCTGAACAGCAATGCCAGGATCTTGAACAGCGTTTCGCTGGGCGGCGCTCCCTGCGGGAAACGGTTCAAGCGGTCCACCAGGTGTTCGTAGCCGGATCTTAGGGTGGTATGGGACATGGATGATACCTCTCAGCAATGTGGATTTGGTATTTATTATAGCGATGGAATTAAATATGAAAACCCCGAAAAAGCGTGCAGGGTTTCAAAGGAAAATTGCAGGTGCGTTCCTAACGCACCAAATATTATCCAATATATAATTCAGATATGCCAGAATGCAAGAGAACCAATATTCATGGTGTAACTGAAATAATGTGGACCTCACGGTCAAACCTTCGCGCTCGGTGGGGTCTCACTCTGCCTCATTTCGGGGATGATAACCCCGGCGCGAACGGAGCAGATGAAAACCAATTGAGGACAACTAAATGGCACACATACCTTTACCTCGACAACATGTTAAGATATACAGCTAAGTTCTTTATTGACAATAGTAAACATCAACTGGCTGTTCAAATTCTTGAGCGGATCAATAGTAAAAGCGCACAAGACTTACAAGATCTAGCAATTGCGTATATAAGGATAAATGATTACGTCCGAGCAGTAGAAAGATTTGAAGAAGCAGTGCAAAAAGATCCCGATGAAATTTTTGTAAATGCTAGGTTAGGCTCCTTTTATTGTTATTTGGGATATTCAGAAAAAGCACTTCCTTTTCTGAAAAAAATCAACAATAGTTACAAAACTATGGTAACGATTTGGGATATTTAATACACTTAGCAGAAATTGGCACTTGTCACCGTAATCTAAAAGATTTTTCTAGTGCAGAAGAATTCTATCGGAAATCATTAGAAATATTTCCTAACAATATAGACACCATATCTGAAGTATTAGACCTGTATAGAATCAACTGGTAAGTTCGATTTGATCACCCCCTATCTGCATGATTTACTCAAGAAATTGCCTGATATGTTTCCGCTCAATGCGATTTTGGCAAACCACTATCATTACTACCTATATGATTTGGAAAAAGCAGTTTTTCATTACGAGATATTTGAAAATAAAAAAAATCAACTCGAATGTCTTATCAATAAATACGGTCATTTTTATTTTTTAGAACGAATTAATGGTTATTTCGATGACTATATCATCGCCCTGGTGCAGGCAGGCAATCGAGAAAATGCATTTGATATTATCAACGAAAAAAAGAAAAAATGCGGGTCTGAAACAGAAGCAATTACAAATCAGAACTTAATTATTATCAAGAAATCGGTGAGTGGGAAACAGGTTATGCAATATTAAAGAAACTGAAAATAAACGAAAAAAAGGGTCTCAATCCATACACTCGGATACTATGTAAATATGAAGCCAAGAGTGGAAAAATTGAATTGGCATTAGAACGGGCGGAATATTTCCATAATAAATATCCTCTGGATACAGATATTAGTTTTACCTTTGCTACTTTACTTCAAGAATATAAGAATTATTCTAGAGCAATTCCAATATACGCCGAAATTCTAACCAGATACCCGGGTTTTGACACTTGGCGGGAGAATTACGCAAATTGTCTATTACTTGCGGGAGACGTAAAAACTGCATTGATTGAATATAAAATCCTGACTACTCATGAGCCATATTGTGGTGAAGTCTATATTGGGCTTGGAATTTGCATGTTTTTATCAGGGGAGAAAGCTGATGGCTTAAGGACTGTAGAGGATGCTTTAAAAAATAAGAAATTCTTTACAAATCCATCACCCGTATACAATATGGGTAAGGAAATATTTAAAATAATACTCCTCACTCTGCGCTGATCTCCTGACCGAGCGCAAGGTTTTGAACAAGGTCTCATGTAAATAGCTTTTTATTTCGCCCGCATGCGGTTATTCTTGGGGTTGTGCTCCAACTTCCGCCAGGCCCAGTGCTTCCAGCAATGGCGGCAGGTACATGCCAAAACGTCCGCGCAGACCTTTCTTTAACCCGTACCAACCTCCGACCGGGTTGCCGGCAGAGCGCCCCCAGGCTTCCACCGTGCCCTCGGCAGCCGGTTTTTGTTCATCGGCGCTGCCCAACAGCATCCAATCGCCGTGTTTCTTGAGCATGGCATGCAGGTCTTCGATACAGCGCAGGTGATAGCGCAGTTCCGTTTTCCCGACCACGCACACCAGCGCCGGCGGATTGGCTGCCTCATCCCGATACATGAAATATTCAGACGATCCACTGGGTGTTTTTAACATCCAGGGGCTTGCCTTTGTTCCAGATCCCATTTCATTGGTCATTGTCGTTCTCCAGATAATATTTATATTTGTTCAATTTCATTATGGGTGCTTTCCAGCCCGGCAGCCAGCCATTGTATATCCTGGTGAAGATATCTGGAAAATGAGTCAGCGGAATATTAGAATATCCGGAAAAAGCTAAAAAATCCGGATCGATTTTAAGGTCTTCGGGTTATAATCTCCCCATAACACCAATCAAAAAGGATTTGCCATGCCTGCTTCCCCCCTTCTCGCTCATTATGATGTGATCATCGTCGGTTCCGGTCCCAGCGGTATCTTCACCGCGTATGAGATCCGTAAAGTTCAACCCCAAACGAAGGTATTGATGATCGAAAAGGGGCATTCCATTGAAAAGCGCAAATGCCCCAAGCGCAAGACCGGCACCTGCATCAATTGCCAGCCCTGCGCCATTACAACCGGTTTCTCCGGCGGGGGCAGCTTCAGCGACGGCAAGCTCTCCATCAATGCGGATGGCGAGATCGGCGGTGACCTGGCGCAGTACATCGGCCTGGAAAAGTTCCGCGAGACGCTGGCTTACGTGGACCAGTTGTATGTTGGCTTCGGTGCGGATACGCGCGTCTACGGTGAAGATAACCGCCCTGCGATCGATGCCATCCGCCGGTCCGCTGCGCATGCCCACCTGAAGTTGATCGATTCCCGCGTACGCCATATGGGCACTGAAAAAGCGTATGACATTTACTCCCGCATCCAGCATGAACTGGAGAACCTGGGTGTCGAGATGCTCTTTGATACCTCGGTCTCGGATTTCCTGATTGATGAGCTGCCAGATGGCACCAGGCAGGCCACCGGTGTGCTGCTGCAGGACGGACGTAAGATCACAGCCAAACACATCGTCGCCGCCATCGGCCGCGAAGGCAGTGAATGGTTGAATGGGATGTGCACCAGGTATAAGATCGACTCCAAGCCCGGCCCGGTGGATATCGGCCTGCGCATCGAAACCGATGCAGCCATCACCTCGGAGATCGATTTGGTGCTGTATGAAGCCAAGCTGGTGTATTACACCCCGACCTTTGAAGACAAGGTGCGCACCTTCTGCTGGAATCCGCGCGGGGAAGTGGTGGAAGAAAAGTACGGCGAGTTCCTGGCAGTGGTCAACGGGCACTCCTACAAGGACGAAAAGCTCAAAACAGCCAACACCAACTTCGCCCTGCTGGTTTCGAAGAATTTCACACAGCCATTCAAGACACCCATCGAATATGGGCGCTATATCGCCGAAATGGGCAACATGCTGTCCGGCAACAAGGTGATCGTGCAGCGTTATGGTGATTTCAAACGCGGACGGCGCACTACTGCCGACCGATTAGCAAAGAATACTGTGCGGGCAACGCTGCGAGACGCCGTTCCCGGCGACTTGAGCCTGGTGCTGCCCTACCGCATCATGCTGGCCATTGACGAAACATTGGAGGTGCTGGATAAGATCATGCCCGGCATCGCATCCGGCGCGACCCTGCTGTACGGGGTGGAGGTCAAGTTCTACTCCAACCGGCTGGTGGTGGATAAGAAATTCCAGACCAGCATCAAGAATCTGTATGCGCTGGGTGACGGCGCCGGCCTTACCCGCGGATTGATGCAGGCAAGCATGAACGGCGTCTGCATGGGGCGCATCCTCACCGGCCAATACTAAGAAAATGAATGAATGGGTGCAGGAAACGTAAGCTTCCTGCATCCATTTGATTAACCGGTATTCATTCAGTTCACTATAAACCCACAAAGATTTCCCGGGCTTTTTTGATCTGATCTATGACTGCCTGCGGAGCCGTTCCGCCGATTGCATTGTGCCGTTCGATGGATCTGCCCGGATCCAGGATTTCTTTTATTTCGATACCGGAAATCCCAATGGCATCCCAATCCTTCGAACTTAATTCGTTCAGCGCATGGCTTTTTTCTTCTGCAAATTTCACCGCCTTCCCGACCAGTGCATGCGCCTCGCGGAATGGAGTTCCCTTGCGAACCAGTTCGTCCGCCAGGTCTGTGGCCATCATACCCGGGTCGATGGATGCCAGCATCCGTTCTTTATCGATATACATTTTTGACATCGCTCCAGTCAGGACGGGCAGAACGGAAAGAAGAATTTCGGTAGCCTGGAAGACTGGCATTTTGTCTTCCTGCAGATCTTTATCATAAGTGGACGGCAGACCTTTCAGAGTGGCCATCAATCCGGTTAAAAGCCCGATCAGAGTGCCGGATTTTCCGCGTGCAAGTTCAAACGGGTCAGGGTTCCTCTTTTGCGGCATCAAGCTCGACCCGGTGGAATATTCATCCGTTAGTTTAAAGAAACCAAACTCTTTCGTAGTAAAGAGGACAACATTTTCTGCCAGTTTGCTGATGTGAACACCGGTCAGAGCGCAGCAAAACAGGTACTCCACTGCGAAGTCGCGGTCGGATACAGCATCGATACTGTTCCATGCAGGGGAGTCAAATCCCAATTCTTCAGCGAGAGCAGTACGGTCAATTGGAAAGGCAGTGCCGGCAATCGCGCCGCTGCCGAGGGGCATTATTGCCAGGCGCTTATGCAGATCTTTTAATCTACTCCGATCCCGCTGAAGCATCCAGAAGAACGACAGCAGCCAGTGAGCCAGTGTTACCGGTTGAGCGCGCTGCAAGTGGGTATAGCCGGGCATGATCGTATGGATATTCTTTTCTGCCAGATCGATCAGGCAATTCTGCAGATCCTGCATTACCTTATCCAAAACCGGTGTTGCCTGCATCATCCACAACCGGAAGTCGGTAGCCACCTGGTCATTCCGGCTTCGGCCAGTATGCAGCTTTCCCGCCAGTGGACCGATCAACTCACCCAGTCTGCGTTCAACTGCAGAGTGAATGTCTTCATCAGTTTCCAGGTAAACAAATCCATCAGTTTCAAACTCGGAGGCGATGTTTTGCAGTGCTGAGATCATTTGGGCGGCTTCGTCGCTTGTTACAGCTCCTGCTTTTAACAGCGCGGACAACCAGGCAATGCTTCCGGCAACGTCCTGTAATGCGAGTTTGCGGTCAAATGCCAGGGAAGAATTCATTTTCCAGGCTAATGGATCCATAGGTTGTGTAAAACGATTGCCCCAAAGTGTCATATCAATCCCTCTTGAACCTGGAATAATCCGGTTTTGGCATATCCAACCCGGAAATTGGTAAACCGTTCATGGCCCGCACTTTGAGAGACAATCCAAATAATTGGATAAATCCTTCCGCATCGCTCTGGTCGTACACATTTTCCTGACCGAATGTGGCAAAGTCTTCGCGGTATAAGCTGAATGGGCTCGTTCTCCCTGCAGGGTAGATCCCGCCTTTGTACAATTTCAGACGCACAGTTCCCGGTCACTGGACCCTGGGTACTGTTCACGAAGGCATCCAACGCCTCACGCAGCGGAGTAAACCACAGACCGTTATAAACAAGTTCAGCATATTTAATCGCAACCTGATCTTTATACTGCAGGGTTTCCCGGTCGAGCACCAGTGATTTAAGCTCCCGGTGTGCAGTCAAAAGGATCGTCCCGCCAGGGGTCTCATATACACCATGAGATTTCATTCCCACCAGCCGGTTTTCCACCAGGTCCACCCGGCCTATCCCGTGCTTGCCGCCGATCTTGTTCAACTTTTCGATCAGATTTGCAGATGACAGGCTTTCGCCATTCAATGAGATCGGTGTTCCGGATTTGAACACAATTTCACAATATTCCGGGGTATCCGGCGCCAGTTCCGGGGAGGTGCTGATCTGGTACATGCATTCTTCCGGCTCATTCCAGGGATCTTCCAATAGTCCGCCTTCATGTGAAATATGCCAGAGATTGGCATCCCGGCTATAAATGGACTTGAGAGTTGCCTGGACGGGGACATGGTGCAGTTTGGCATAAGCAATGGCATCTTCTCGCGAGCGGATATCCCATTCCCGCCACGGAGCGATCACTTTTAGACGCGGGTCCAAAGCCATGGCCGTCAATTCAAAACGGACCTGATCATTACCTTTACCGGTTGCGCCATGGGCGATCGCATCTGCACCTTCCAGGTGGGCAACATCCACCAGGTGTTTGGAGATCAGCGGCCGGGCAGCAGAGGTGCCTAACAGGTATTTGCGTTCGTAAACAGCTCCCGCACGCAGCATTGGCAGCAGGTAATCTGAAGCCAGTTCTTCCTTCAAATCCCGGATGATCAATTTTGATGCTCCGCTGGAGATCGCCTTTGCTTCCAGGCCGGACAGATCCTCTCCCTGCCCCACATCTGCGCAGAAGCAGATCACTTCGCAGTGATAGTTCTCCTTTAGCCAGGGAACGATCACAGAAGTATCCAGACCGCCTGAATAGGCAAGGACAACTTTTTTGATATCTTTCTTCATTTGTGGATTCATATATAGCTCCTTCGAAAGTGGAATAAAAAAAAGCCCTCCGGTTGGAGGGCTTATCTTTAATCGTAGATGCCAGTCTTTTTATCTGCCAGTCATCCAAACCAAAGCGGCCTTACCATCCCGGTGGGGGTAAGTTGAGGACGACGTGTACGAAGAATAAAAGATTGGATGACCATAATTAGTTGCGAATTTTATCACCTGATCACAATAAGTCAATAGCTAATAGGGAATTGGGTACACGAGATAGTATAATTCTTGGAATTGCGTTTGTCATACGTTCGGTGAACTAACCCCATTCATTCCATTTTTCAATATCCTCACGGAGAGTAAATGACAAATAGAATTTTGATCGCTTATGCCAGTAAATGCGGGTCGACCACCGAAATTGCCAAATCGATGGGAAAAGTACTGCTTGAAAAAGGATATGAGGTTGAAATTTTGCCGGTAAGCCAGGTGAAAAGTATGGATGGCTATGATGGCATCCTGGCTGGCAGTGCCATCCGGGTGGGAGCATGGCTCCCTGAAGCAGTTGAGTTTGTCAAGAATAATCAAACGACAATGCAGAAAATTCCTACTGCCATATTTACAGTCCACGGCTTGAACTGGGAGAATACATCCGCCAGCGAGGCGCTGCGAAAGAACTACACGAATGCGATCAAACAACTGATATCACACCGTCGATGAAGTCTTCTTTGCCGGGAAGATTGACTACTCCACCATGACCTTCCTGGAAAAAATGTTGAGCAAGGCTGTCAAGGCAGTCGAAGAAGACCGGCGGGATTGGACAGTTATCAACGGTTGGGCGGCTGAAATACCAAATAAACTTCGATTATCCGGATGATCATTTCTACCGCACATACTTTCCCATCTCTCCATGGTTGGGAAAATATCCGCAAGGAAATTTCGATCCTTGGGTTGTCGTCCAGATATGGCACAGCATATATATTTCCCTTGACACCAGTTCACTCTACCCGTAGAATGAGATTGTCTTTGGGAAGAGTCCTGGCGACAGGCACCGAAGGGGCAAATTGGAAATAGTTTTCAATGAATCTCTCAGGTAAAAAGGACCCATTGGCCGTTCACTCTGGAAAGTGCATGCACACCGACGGGGCAAACCCGATGGATCACCGGGCGAATCTCTCAGGTATAAAACAGAGGCACACGATTATTTCGTGTGCCTTATCGTTTAATCCTAACCTTATTCTTTTGGAGGAAATTAGATGAATATTTTAGCCGGTTTGAAATACGCGAATACTGATGAATGGGTAAAAGTGGATGGAAAAGTTGCCACTATCGGGGTGAGTGATTATGCCCAGGAACAGCTTTCTGATGTGGTATTTGTGGAAATTGCTGTATCTCTGAATGATGTGGTTAAAAAAGGCGCATTGCTGGGCACGGTTGAATCGGTTAAAGCCGCTTCTGACATCAATTTTCCTGTATCCGGCAAAGTCGTATCCATTAATGAATCCCTTTCAGATTCACCGGAACTGGTCAATACTGATCCTTATGAAAAAGCCTGGATGGTGAAAATTGAAATGAGCAATACTGCTGAACTGAATGACTTGATGGACACCAAATCTTATCAGGAGTATTGTGAAGGACGGGAACACTAATGTTCATTCCACATACTGACCAGGAAACCAAAGAAATGCTCGAGGTGGTCGGTGTAAAGGATATTGAGTCCCTATTTAAAGATATCCCGAAAAAATACCGATTTCCAAAATTAAATCTGCCGCCTGCCATGACCGAAATGGAGATCATGGCGGAAATGCAGAATATCTCGCAGGCAAATGAATCCACCCAGGACCTGGTATGTTTCCTCGGTGCAGGCGTATATAACCACTACACTCCCGCAGCAGTCGATATGCTTCTTCGCAGAGGCGAATTCTATACAGCTTACACCCCCTACCAGCCTGAGATCTCCCAGGGAACCCTGCAGGTGATCTTTGAATTCCAGAGTTTGATCACTGCATTAACCGGAATGGAAGCCAGCAATGCCTCGCATTACGACGGCGCAACTGCCACCGCAGAAGCGGTCATCATGGCATACCAAAACTTCCGTGGAAAGAAAAATAAGGTCATTTTATCCCCGACCCTGAATCCACAATACCGCGCTGTAGCTCGTACCTATACGCAAGGTTATGATAATTTGATCATTACGGGGGATACATCATCTAATCCCAGCGGAGAACCAGCTGCCCTCATCGATCAACTGGATGATCAGACTGCACTTGTGATCGTTCAATACCCGGACTTCCTGGGGAATATTTTTGACTACACTGAGTTGATCACCAAAGCGCATGAAATCGGAGCCCTGGTTGCCGTAGCTGTGAATCCGGTTGCCCTGGGAATGCTCAAGACGCCGGGTGAGATGGGTGCCGACATCGTTGTGGGCGAAGGACAGCCTTTGGGTCTGCCGCTTTCTTATGGAGGTCCATACCTGGGCATTTTCGCCACCAGGAAGGAATATATCCGCAAGATCTCAGGCCGTCTGGTGGGAGAAACGGTTGACGGCAAGGGTAACCGAGCCTACGTTTTAACCCTTACTGCTCGCGAACAACATATTCGCCGGGAGAAAGCATCCTCGAATATTTGCACCAATCAGGGGTTGCTCGCCCTGGCAGCTACGATCCATTTGAGCCTGCTGGGAAAACACGGTTTGAAAAAAGTGGCCGAATTGAATTATCATAAAGCCCACTATGCAGCGGAAAAGATAGCAGCCGTTCCAGGGTACAGCGTCTGCATGGATCATCCCTATTTCAATGAGTTTGTAGTCTGCTGTCCAGCTCCAGCCAGGGATATCAATGCCCATCTGCTGGAACATGGAATTCTTGGAGGTTATGAACTGGAGAAAGATTATCCCGAAATGGAAAATCATTTACTGGTTGCAGTCACAGAAATGAATACAAAGGATGAGATCGACATGTTATGCGAAGTCCTGGCGGAGGTGGATCATGAGTGAGCCAACCTTATATGAATTGACTTCGCCAGGCAGGATCGGGGTTGAATTTCCCGAGTCGGATGTTCCAGTATCCAAGCTACCCAAAGCCCTTTTGAGGAAAGAATTACCTCTTCCGGAACTTTCAGAATTGGATGTAGTCCGGCATTTTACACACCTCTCAAACCTGAATTATTCCATCGACGGTGGTTTCTATCCATTGGGATCCTGCACGATGAAATACAATCCCAAGATAAATGAGGTGACTGCCCGATTGCCTGGATTTGCATTCACGCACCCGCTCCAACCCATTGAAACTGTTCAGGGCAACCTGGCATTGATGTACCAATTGCAGGAAATTTTGAAAGAGATCAGCGGTTTTGCCGGGATGACATTACAGCCGGCTGCCGGTGCACAGGGTGAATTGGTTGGCGTCTTGATCATGCGGGCTTACCACCTGTCCCGGAAGGATGCAAAGCGAACCAGAATCCTGATTCCGGATTCTGCTCACGGCACCAACCCGGCGACATCCGCCATGAGTGGCATGGATGTCGTTCCGCTTCCCTCAGATGAACGCGGCAATGTGGATCTCACCGCTTTGAAAGCTGCCTGTGACGATCAATTGGCTGGATTAATGCTGACCAACCCCAATACACTGGGTCTTTTTGATGAAAATGTCCTGGAAGTGATCCGCATCGTTCACGAAGCCGGCGGTCTCGTCTATGGTGATGGCGCTAATATGAATGCCTTACTCGGAATTGTTCGTCCCGGAGACCTCGGGATCGATGTGATGCATTTCAACCTTCATAAAACATTCTCTACCCCTCACGGCGGAGGAGGTCCTGGCTCAGGCCCGGTCGGCGTCGCCAAACATCTATTGGATTTCCTCCCGGATCCGGTTATTGACATCATTGAACCCGGCACGGATGAACTGGCACCACTTTTCGGGTTCAAAACACCATCCAAATCCATCGGTAGGATGAAATCCTTCCAGGGACATTTTGGGATGCATATCCGGGCCTATACCTATATCCTCATGCATGGACCCGAAGGTTTGCGGAAAATTTCTGAATATGCTGTTTTAAATGCGAACTATATTCTGGCAAAAATCAAAAAAGCCTATCACCTTCCCTATGACAGGTTATGCATGCACGAATTTGTGGTGGAAGGTTTCTGGCCAGACATTCATGATGTTCACGCACTGGATGTAGCCAAGCGGTTGATGGATTATAACTTCCACCCACCGACCAACTACTTCCCGCTCATCGTAAAAGAAGCTCTGATGATCGAGCCGACCGAAACTGAGTCAAAACAAACCCTGGATGTATTCTCGGATGTCATGCTAAAGATCGCCCAGGAAGCACATGAGAATCCGCAGTTGTTAAAGAGGCACCTCACAACACTCCTGTTGGCCGGTTGGATGAAGTCAAAGCCGCACGGGACCTGGTTCTGTGTTGCTGGATACCGGAAGAAAACTAGAAATTCGGGGTTTCTGCTCTCGCAGAAACCCCTCTTTTTTGGGGAGATGGTAAGGAAAACCAAATATTACCCGATAATAGGTAATAATGCTTGTAGTATGCTTGATTCTTTCGTATGTTTAGGGATTTGTTAAGAAACTGATAACTTTTACCAGTTGAATTCAGTAAATAAGCATGTGATAATTCAATTATATTATTTCGTATTGGATTAATTTTTATAAAATACATTTTTCATGGAGGTGACGCTGGATGCACAGATTAAAAGAGAGCGGGCAGGGCTTTGTTGAATATTCTCTTATAATGTTATTAGTGGCATTGGCTGTAATTGTTATTTTGGCTATTTTAGGCCCACAAATAGGAAACTTATTCAGCACGATCATTCCTCTAATTTAACCATTATCAGCACTACTGTACAGGCAGCTGTAATTATGGCTGCCTGTACTATTTAAGGATTAATGATACCGGGCAGTGATCTGAGCCCTGGATCTCATCCTGAATGACCACATCTTCCACTGAGTCCAATAAACCTGGTGTAATTAAGAAGTAATCGATTCTCCAACCGATATTCCGGTTTCTGGCTCCTGTTACATAAGACCACCAGGTATATTGGACCTTCTCAGGGTAGAGATGCCTGAAAATGTCGACCAGACCGGTTGAAAGATATTTATCCACCATCGCTCGCTCTTCCGGTAGAAAACCGGAAGTCTCGGAATTCTCTTTCGGATGAGCCAGGTCAATTTCTCGATGTGCTGTATTGAAATCACCGGTAATGATCACTTCCTCACCCTTCTCTCGTAAATGGTTGACATAAGTCAGTAAGTGATCATAAAAGTGTAGTTTGTAATCGAGACGATCTTGTCCACGCTGCCCATTGGGAAAATATACGTTGAATAATGTGAACCGGGGGTATTTGGTGATACAAACTCGCCCTTCCTTATCGTAATCAACATTCTCTAATCCGTTTTGTTGGAATAATGGTGTTTCACGGCTAAATGTGGCTACACCGCTATAACCGGGTCTTTCTGCTGAATACCAGTAAGTGACAGGATACTCCGGGAATGACAGCTGTTCAGGTTTCAGCTGCCCCACTTGCACTTTAATTTCCTGTAAACAAATTATGTCGCCCTTGTGATTATCCAGCCAACCCCGAAAATCTTTTCCGTAAATCGCTCTGTATCCATTTATGTTCCATGTGGTGATTTTTGTACCCATTTGCGTTTTCCCTTTTGTAATAAATCTGTAATCACTTAATTTGCTGATATAACCGATAATAATAGCAATCATGAAATATTCCAAATACTTGTATCGGTCTCTTTATTGTCCTGATAGATTCCTATGGCAATGTCATTAAAAGGCCTTGTAATTATTTCAATTCTCATGTGTGCAGGTTTGATATTTGGCACTCAGTATTTATCAGACTCGATCGGTGATACCAATCAAAGTCCAGTTCAAAATCACACGCAGAATATCCCAATAACTGAACATTTGTCGTCAGATCAAGTATCTTCCCGGATAATTCCTCTTGAAGAAATCGATAGAACCGGTCAGCAAATTGCACCAAGCCAAAACAATATTATTAATTCACCGGTTTCAGTAGAAGATAAACCTCCAGCGCAGCATTTCATAAATATGGTTGCCAATCTGGTAGTTAGTTTGATTTCTCAAGATAATAATAATTTTACAGGCAGTAATACTGATTCAAATAATGCGAATGAGATATCTCAAAATAATTCTAAGGTTCCCGGTCTCAATTTCGCACTCAGTGAAACAAACGGTTCTGATTATTATGAACTGCTGAAAGAAGCCCCCATGACGGAAGAGCAATTAAAGGATATTCACCAGTATAGTGGCGGAAAAACTCCGACTGAAATCGTTGATGAATTCTGTGCAGAGGTTCGTAGTGGTGAGCTTCATCTGATGGCAGAAGATATTCGTCAGAGTTACAATTACAACCCTGCATCACCAGCGATCCTGATGTCAGTTTTTGAAAAAATGGGAAATCTTTGCCCATAATTGTCATAGATTTTCGGACCGTAAAAGATGAAAATAAACAAAAATATTTATTGCGTAGATTTCAGGCTGTGGTATAGTTAACGAGTTATCAGGAGGAAATCAATGGATTCGATTGCAAAAAAGTGCATTGTTTATATCGAAGATGATCCTGAGATGTTGGATCTCGTTGAACTGATCCTTAACCGGCATGGGTTTGATGTTCACGGAGCTCACGGTGGCCGCGAGGGGATTGATCTTGTCCATCAGGAACATCCAGACTTGATATTGCTAGACCTTATGATGCCTGATCTGGATGGCTGGGATGTTTATCAACAATTAAAAGCTGAACCGGACACAAAAGAAGTCCCGGTAATTGTGATCACTGCAAAAACACAATCCATCGACAAAGTTTTGGGATTACACATCGCGAAAGTCGATGATTATATATCCAAACCATTCAGACCACAGGAATTATTGGACAGTATCGAAAAAGTTTTATCTGAAAAATAGGTATTATTATTCCTAATTGGATTCATTCATGAGAACTGCCAAAACAGCAGTTCTCGTTTTTATATTACAATTGGAAACTATGCAACTTATAAATCTTTCCAATCCAAGCAAGCCGATCAAGATTGAAGTCTGCAGATCGTTCTTTTCCAAATTCAAGGGATTAATGTTCCAGCACAGGTTGGACGAACAGGAAGGGATCGCCCTGGTTGCAGATTCTTCCGGTATTGTTAATAATTCGATCCATATGTTCTTTGTGAATTTTGATATTGCAGTAATATGGCTGGATTCCTCCATGCATGTTGTGGACAAGACAATAGCAAAAAAATGGCACCCATATTATGCCCCGAAAAATCCTGCCCTTTACACCCTTGAGCTTCATACTTCAAAAATTGCTGAATTCAATAAGAACGATCAGGTAAAATTCAACGATGCGTAAGTTAATTATCCTTTTAATTATTGTTATCTTGATGAATGGCACAGGGATCGTTCGTGCCCAGGACAATCAACCTTCCGGACCTGTTTATATTGTCCAAAGTGGAGATAACCTCACGAGTATCGCCACTCAGTTTGGAATTACCCAGGATGAATTGATTGCAGCAAATGGCATTACGGATCCGAATCTGCTAGCCGTTGGCGACCAATTGATCATTCCCGGTTTGGAAGGAATCACCGGCACCTTAATGACCAGAAAAGTTGCTTTTGGATCAACCCTTAATTCTTTGGCAGTTGAAAACACGGTCAATCGAAAACTCCTGACAAAATTAAACCACATTACATCCCCCGTTGAACTGTACACGGGAGTCAGCCTGATCATTCCAGAAAAAGACCAGGAGCCACCTGTTAGAAATAAATTTCTGCTCTCAGAAGGGCAATCGATTCTGGAATTCAGTGTCTTAACCAACCAAAACCCCTGGGCTGTCGTTTTTCAAAACCAGATCGAAAAACCTGCTTTGATTCCTTACGGGCAGATCCTTTATAGTTCCGGTGAGGAGAATCTGGATGGGCGGGGATTGCAGACGCTTCCTGTTAGGTAATGTTGAGATATCTCCATTACCCATGGTGCAGGGAAAAACGATCACATTCAAGGTGGCTGCACCGGAAGGAACACAACTATCTGGAATATTGACAGATCACCCAATCCATTTTTCCCCGGATGGCAACGGATCCTATATTGCACTGCAGGGAATTCATGCCATGCAGGAACCCGGAGTCTACCCGTTACAGATTTCCATGACCACTCAAGATGGAAGTCAATATTCACAGGAGCAAATGGTGATCATCCAGGACGGTAATTACGGGAAAGATCCGGTGCTGATGGTCAAGGATGAATTCATAGATCCAGCCACCACCCAACCCGAGCTGGATTGGCTTCTTAACCAGGTCGCTCCAGCGTCACCTGAAAAGTTATGGACTGGTACCTTTTACAGCCCTTCACCTTATTCTTTCCAGGATTGTCTTAATTCAAGATATGGAAATCGAAGATCCTACAACGGTGGTCCATTTATTAACTTTCATTCTGGTGTGGATTTTTGCGGTGGAGAAGGTGTAAAGATCTTCGCAGCAGCCGATGGTATTGTGGTTTTCTCTGGTCCGCTTACAGTTCGCGGTAATGCAACTTTAATCGACCACGGTTGGGGGGTATATACGGGTTACTGGCATCAATCGCAATCTCTAGTTAAAGAAGGGGACAAAGTAACCGGAGGTCAGGTGATCGGGTTGGTTGGTGGAACTGGCCGGGTTACAGGTGCTCATTTACATTGGGAAATTTGGGTGGGTGGAGTGCAAGTCAGCCCCCTGGACTGGCTTACTGGAAGTTATCCATGATCTCAAGACTTTTTGAGCCAATATTCTCTTAATTGATCCAATTTCAGTTGAACCTTATGATCTGGCGTAAAAACCAGGTCATCTTTTATACAATAAATCATTTCCATCCAAATATCTGCTTTTACTCTGAGCTCTTTAATTGTTTTTTCCCGATCATGTTTGTTTTGGTTATATTTTGCCATTAATTTTTGGCGAAACAACCAATAACCGATGAGCAAAACTCCAATACCCAAACCATACATAAATGTAAGTGGACCTTTTTCAACCAGTTGAATGGCGAATAAATATGCAAAAATAATAAAAAGGATCAAGGCCAGTAAATCCGGGTGGAGGGAGGATAAACCAGCACTTTTCACGATCGTTGGAGGAGAAACCATGATAGTTAATTGTTTTTTAGCTATCCATTGGACCTCTTGCGGATGTGACCCATTTAATAGATCTGAGTACATTTTATATATTTGAGTTGTTTTGTTTGATTCACCACAAATAGGGCAAACACCTGACCTGGGTTCTATTTCATTCGGCGCAGAATTGCTCATGGTTGGTTCGCTTTCATTAATAAATAAAATCCGGACATCATGTCGAAGCCTGATGAAGAACCCCAGTTGGAAATCGGAAGAATTACTTCATCTTTAATAATATTTTTCCGCATGACTGAATCGAATGCTCCGATGATCCGCTCATCTGCGCTGCCATGTAAAGCTACTTTAAATAACTCAGACGAAAGGAGTGTTGTCTTTTTTTCAAAAATGGGTAATAGTCCTTCGAACCAGGGAATGTATTTTATTAGGATCGGTATTATTTTGGAGAACCTTGCAATTCCCAGAGCCATCCCACTCAAGAAATCATCACCCGACGGCGTCAAACCTGTTCCAAGCCCTATCAGATCCTGAGCAGCTACCAGGAAACGCTGAGGTTTCGTATCAGAGAGTGCCACAAACATCTCCCTCATTATTCGAAATAACCGGACATTTTCATTTCCATCTGGTTCAATACCAAGCCCAATTAATGCACTGGTGTGTGCAAAAGAACCGGTCGTTGTAGCCAATCTCAACCAATCTCCTAGAAGCTCCAGGTTATGCCAAATTCCCAAATCTCCCCCGGTTGTATCAAAAGGGTCTGGTTCCCATGGATGTTGGTTGTCAACAAATAACTTCAACTTGAAATTTTCAAGAATTAATCCAATTTCAGGTCGATAATTGACCTTTGAACCAATCTCGATCCCATCAAAATAATTACCTATTGTTGGATCAAAATTGATGGTGAGCGGTCCTCGAAATTTCTCGTTCGATAAAAAAATCAACCCATTTGGTTTACCCTTAAGGAAAATACCCTTCGATGTATTTCCCCACACCTCCCAGATATGGTGGTTCTTCAGTGATTGAAATGCCTCCAATCCCACACCTGCTGAGGAGAAATCATGAGTACTTAGAATTTCGTTTTCCATGGCAACCATAATTATATCTGACAATAAGTGACAAATATCCGTAGTTTGTCTGACAATTTCTAGCTTGAAATTTACGTTTTTGGATGGATAATAATAGTGTTACAATGGTTTTCTCTCGAAATTCCATATCCATTGGTTGAGAAAGGCAGGTATTTAAGAGAAGCTAACGTTTAAATTTTCCCCAAAAAGATAACTCAAACGATTTTACTAAATATTTCGGATTATATAAATAATCATCACAAAAATTTTTCCAATCAAAGAGAGGATGTGAAAAATATGACATCAGCGCATCCAGGATTACCTGAGTTTGACTATATCAAACCAAATGATCTGGTAGAAGCGAGTCAATTTCTCGCAAAAAATGCAGCACAAGCCCGTCCATTCTCCGGAGGAACTGACTGTTTTGTAAGGATGAGAGATGGGTTCTTTACACCAAAGTACATGGTGGATATAAAAAACCTTGAAGGCACAAAAGTCCTTAAGTTCGATCCAAAAGATGGACTGACTATCGGTGCTGCAATTCCGATGAACAAGGTTGAAGCTTATCCTGACGCAGTAAAATATTATCCCTTACTCGTTGAAGCATCAAAATCTGTAGCCAGCTATCAGCTTAGATCCCGTGCCACAATTATTGGCAATATATGTAACGCCTCCCCGGCTGGAGATACCATAGGGGCCTGCCTAGCATATGAAGGCAGCCTGAATGTTCATGGTGTAAACGGACATAAAGTTATACCCCTGAAAGATTTCTTTACCGGTCCTGGTAAAAACAAATTAGTCCCGGGTGATATTGTTCTTTCGATCACCCTTCCTGTGCCTCCTAAAGGACATGCTGGTCAATATATAAAATTAGGCCGGAACCGATTAAGTGATCTATCCATAGTTGGAGTATCCGTTCTCGGATATAAAGATCCGGGTTCAAATTCTGGTTACAAATTCCGGATGGCTATTGCGTCAGTTGCACCAGTCCCATTTGTACCCAGGCAGGCGGAAGATATTCTTGCCAATAAAGTTATTTCACCTGACACAATTTCAGAAGCAGCACAGGCAGCTATGGAGGGTGTAACTCCAATCGATGATGTTCGTGGAAGTGCACAATATCGAAAGCACATGGTTCGTAATCTTGTCAAACGTGCTGTTACAACTGTCCTGCAGAAATTAGCAGAATAATTAAACAAGCATGATTTGAATTTAATGGAGGTAGAAAAATGGGATTTCACCAGATTACTGTAAAAGTAAATGGGTCTCAAGAGTTGGTCAACGTGCCATCCAATATGACATTAATGATGATGCTGCGGGAAAGCCTTTCCCTTACCGGTACAAAAAATGGCTGCTCTGCAGGAGAATGCGGAGCTTGTACTGTTCTAATGAATGGCGAACCTGTAAATAGCTGCATGGTACTGGCGGTTGAAGCAAACGGTCAGGAAATAACCACCATCGAAGGTTTGGCAAAAGATGGTCAACTTGATGTCGTCCAACAAATGATCATCGAAAAAGGTGGAGTACAATGCGGTTTTTGTACACCAGGCATGCTCATTTCCGCTCGGGCACTCCTAAATAGAAACCCTCACCCCTCAGAACAGGATGTGGTTGAGGCACTTGTAGGCAATTTATGCCGCTGCACCGGATACACCCGGATCATTAAATCAGTACAAGCAGCCGCTGGATTGTCGTAATGCCCAATTCCGAAAAAAGAACAGGAGACTGCATATGTCTATAACTGAAAAGAATATCGGAACCATAAATCCAGTTGGGAAAAGTGTCCCTCGTCTGGATGTGCTGGAAAAAGTGACCGGTAGCGCTCAGTATACCGATGATCTACCGTTTGGCAATTCAATGCTTTTTGGCCGCGTCAAACGCAGCACAGTAGCACACGGTATTATCAAGCGTATTGATGTGTCCAAAGCCAAAGCTCTGCCTGGGGTGAAAGTCGTTGTTACCGGCCATGATTTTCCAAATCTTGTAGGGCTATATTTAAAAGATAAAACCATCTTTGCCATTGATCGTGTCCGTTTTATTGGTGAAGGAATTGCTGCAGTTGCTGCCATTTCCGAAGAAATTGCAGAAAAAGCGCTTGACCTGATCGAAGTGGATATCGAACCACTTCCAGCAGTATTTGATGCTGAATATGGCGCATCAAAAGAAGCCCCGCTTATTCACCCGGATTTGGGAAATTACGAATGCCCGAATTTTATCTTCCCGGAACCAGGAACAAACATCGCCAACCATTTTAAAATTCGCAAAGGTGATACTGAATCAGCCTTCAAAAAATGTACTGCCATAATTGAAAAGAAATTCCGGATCCCACACGTGCAGCATGTTCCCATTGAGCCCCATATTGCGGTAGCGCAGGTGGAGCCCGACGGAGATGTAACTGTTTGGGCATCTTCCCAATCACCTTTCTCACAGCGTTCGTCATTTGCGAAAGCGTTGGGAGTATCGGAAAGCAAAATTCGGGTAATCGCCGGTTATGTCGGCGGCGGCTTTGGTTGTAAAGCCGGCGTTACCATGGAAAACGTAGCGGTCGCCCTGGCTTCGAGAGCAGGTGGAAAACCAGTAAAAGTTCGCCTGACCCGTGAAGAAGAATTCTTTACCAACTTCGTCCGCCAGGGCTTGATCATTCACCTGAAGATAGGTTGTGATGCCAAGGGTAATGTTCTGGCAATGGAAAACAAGCAATACTGGGATGGTGGTGCTTCGACTGAATACGGTGTAAATATCACGCGCGCTGGTGGTTACAATTCTTCAGGTCCATTTGATATTCCAAATATCACCACCGATGCATTATGTGTCTATACCAATCATCCCATCGGTGGCGCATATCGAGGATTCGGTATGTCTGAACTTCATGCTGGCATTATCCAAACCATGGATATGCTTGCTGAGAAGATCGGCATGGATAAGGTAGAGTTCCTTAAACTCAATGCCATTCAGGGCGGCGATTTTAATGTCACCGGTATGAAGATGCATCCGGTTGGTATTCAGGAGTGCATCGATAAGGTTGCCAAAGAGCTACAATGGGGCAAGAAGGAAACCCCTAGCGCTCCAAACAAGAAACGCGGTAAAGGCATTGGCATCGTATGGAAAGCCCCGTCAATGCCCCCCAATGCCGGATCATCTGCCGAAGTCCGTTTGAACGAAGATGCTTCAGTTACGGTTTCGGTCGGCGGACAGGAGATCGGCCAGGGTACCTTCACGGTCATGGCACAGATCGCGGCTGAAGCGTTAGGCGTTGCCTACGAAATGGTTAAGATCGAAGGTCCTGTCGATACCCGATACAGCCCATACGAATGGCAGACCGTTGCCAGCCGTCTTACCTGGAGCATGGGAAATGCAGTCCGTCGTGCTGCCGAAGATGCACGCAAGAATATTCTCGAAATGGTGGCAGAAGCCTGGGGAGAAAACCCGGCAAATCTGGATATCAAAAATGGTTATGTTGTTTCTCTCAAATCAGAGGAATCCATTTCCCTGAAGAATATCGTTGTTTATGGCATTCCACGCTCTGGAGATCAGGGTTGGATTGGTGGTCCAGTATTAGGACGCGGCACTTTCATGCCATCCTACGTCACAAATTTAGATAAAGAGACCGGCCAGGGACCACGCGCAGTCGTTCACTATACGACCGGCTGTCAGGGAATTGACCTTGAGATCGATACAGAAACTGGAAAGATCGAAATACTCAAAGCCGTCAGTGCTTTTGATGTGGGTAAAGCGATCAATCCCGATCTGGTAAGATGTCAGATCGAAGGTGGTTTCATTCAGGGTATGAGTTCAGCAATTTTTGAAGAGATGAAACTGGTCAATGGCGTGATGAAGAACCCCAGTTTTGTTGATTACCGCATTGCCACAACCTCGGATATACCTAAAGAGAATATTGCCTTATTCGCCGAAACAGCACAGGACGATGGTCCGTGGGGCGCTCGCGGAATTGGAGAACATCCAATGACCCCAACGATCGGTGTACTGGCAAATGCCATATATGATGCAGTCGGAGTCAGGGTCTCAAATCCTCCTCTGAGTGCAGAAAAAATCTATTTGGCGATGCTCGAAGACGGAAAAGTCTCTTAGAAGTAAAACAAAAATGTGCCGGTTATAATTCGGCACATTTTTTATTATTTTTTGTGACAAATTTTGCAGTCTTATTGAAAAGTATCACTTGCGTTGTCTGACAAGTAATAATAAACTCATAATATCACAATAGTTTTGGAGGATCCTTGTATGGAGTCAAAGGTAGATAATTTTATAGACCAACTCAAAGAGAAGCGTAAAGCTGCCCAACAGGGTGGAGGCGTCAAACGTGTAGAAGCCCAACACGCAAAAGGAAAATTAACAGCCCGTGAAAGGATTGCCAGTTTAGTAGATGAGGGCACTTTTGTTGAGTTGGAAGGTTTCATGCTTCATCGCCATACAGATTTCGGGTTGGACGCAGACCGAAATCCGGGTGATGGTGTCGTAGCCGGTTTTGCCAAGATCGATGGTCGTCGAGTTTGTGTATATGCACAAGATTTTACGATCATCGGCGGTTCCTTTGGAGAAGTAGCCGGGAAGAAGATTTCCAAAGTGATGGACCTCGCCATGCAATCCGGGGTACCTGTTATTGGTATCAATGATGGCGGCGGTGCACGTATTCAAGAAGGTATTTGGAGCCTGGAAGCTTATGGTGAAGTTTTCTATCGCAACGTTCAAGCATCTGGCGTTATTCCCCAAATTAGTGTGATCATGGGCCCCTGTGCCGGTGGAGCTGTTTATTCTCCAGCCATCCAGGATTTTATTGTCATGGTCAAAAACATGGGCAATATGTATATTACCGGACCCCAGGTAATCAAAGCAGTAACCGGTGAAGAAGTTGATGAAGAAGTTCTTGGTGGAGCTACAACACATTCTTCCACAAGTGGCGTAGCCCATTATGCTGCGGAGAGCGAAGCGGATGCTTTTGCAACAATTCGGAAGATCCTTTCTTATATTCCTTCGAATAATACAGAATCAGGCCCTTCCACAATCCCGACAGATGATCCCTGGCGTATGGATAAAAGTCTGGATACCATTGTTCCATCCGATCCATCTTCATCCTATGATATGCGTGATGTTGTGAACCGCATATTTGATCTCGAAAGTTACTTTGAGATTTCTGCTAATTTTGCCCAAAATGCAATAACCGGTTTTGCCCGTCTACATGGTCAACCAGTAGGTGTTGTTGGACAAAACCCAGCAGTCATGGCTGGATCAATTGATATTGATGCTTCTGATAAAATTGCCCGCTTTGTTCGTTTTTGCGATGCGTTCAATCTACCCATCATCACATTCTCCGATTCCCCCGGTTTCCTACCCGGTGTTTCACAGGAACATGGTGGGATCATTCGCCACGGCGCCAAGATCTTGTATGCATATTCCGAAGCTACAGTTCCAAAACTCACTGTGATCACCCGTAAAGGCTACGGTGGTGCAATGATCGTCATGGGCAGCAAATATCTTCGTGCGGACCTTGTTTTTGCCTGGCCTTCTGCTGAAATCGCTGTAATGGGTGCTGAAGGGGCAGTAAATATTCTTTATCGCAAGCAGTTAAAAGAAAGTGCAAATCCAGGTGAAGAGCGTGCGCGCTTGATCCAGGAATATAAGGACAAGTTTTCCAATCCTTACGCTGCAGCAGCTGCCGGTCACATAGATGACATCCTGATACCATCAGAAACCCGTCCAAGGCTTATTGCCGCATTGGAACTGTTGAAGGATAAGCAAACAACTCTTCCTTCGAAAAAACACGGAAACATACCACTTTAAGAGTGAAACCAAGTAAATAAGCTGATTTTCAGGAGGTCGAAATTTGAACCCTATCGTTCAAGGTTTAGAAATAACACTACTGGGTCTGTTGGTCACATTTACAGCACTGGGTGTCTTTATTCTGGTGATGTTGGTCCTGAAAAGGATTTTTAGAGAGAAACCCGAAACTGGTGATGCCCAGGAAATAGTGGAAGCTGCTTCCATCGTGGAAGTCAGTACAAGTGAAGTTGAAGACGATTTGGAAGTTATAGCTGTGATTGCTGCGGCTATTACTTACATGAAAGCAAAGACATTTTCCACCCTGGGTGCTTCGTTGGAATCGGGTAAAGGTTCCTGGTGGGTTTCCAACAGTTTGAAAGCAAAACAGGGCACCGGAGTAAATATGAAGAGGAGTGGTTAAGTATGAAAGAAGTAACTATCACTGTAAATAATAAATCTTATGCGGTGAAGGTAGGTGACCTCAACGCATCCCCTGTCCAGGTGGAAGTCAACGGAAAATCCTATATGGTGGAAATGGAACTGCCAGAGGTCGTTGAAGCCCAAATGGTTCAGAATGTTCAGGCTGTTTCATCTGCACCTGTCACTAAACGTTCTATCACCCCCACTCCGAAACCACAACCGGCAGGGGAATCTGGGAAATTTGTTAGTGCTCCCATGCCCGGTACTATAGTTTTGATCACTGCAAAAGTCGGGGACAATATTAAACGGGGAGAAAATCTGCTTTCCCTCGAAGCAATGAAAATGAAGAATGCTATCCGCTCCCCGTTTGATGGGGTCATCAAAGAGATCCATGTTATTGATGGACAAAAAGTAGCATATAACGATGTTCTTGTATCCTTTGAGTGAGGCTGAGTTATGGATTTTTCTAATCTGCTTGTAATTATTCAGGCTCCATTACAGTTAACATGGCAGAATATTGTCATGATGATTATTGGCGGAGTTTTGATCTACCTGGCAATTGCCAAAGACTATGAACCAGTATTGCTTCTGCCGATCGGTTTTGGGGCTATACTAACCAACTTACCCCTTACTGGCATCACTGGACCAGATGGTATGCTCGGTATTCTGTATAAAGCTGGTATCACGACTGAATTGTTCCCATTATTCGTGTTTATCGCAATCGGAGCCATGACTGATTTTGGTCCTCTTCTTGAAGATCCAAAGATGGCATTACTCGGTGCGGCCGGACAATTTGGGATTTTTGGTACACTAATGTTATGTCTGGTCTTGAGCGCTACACTTCCATCAATTTTTAGTTTTACCCTTAAAGAAGCTGCTTCAATAGGAATAATCGGTGCCATAGATGGACCTACAGCAATTTATGTATCATCCAAACTGGCTCCCCACCTCCTTGGACCAATTACAGTAGTGGCTTACAGCTATATGTCTCTGGTTCCGATCATACAACCACCGGTGATGCGGGCAATGACATCCATGAAAGAACGAACTGTTCGGATGCCTTATACAAAGATCCCGGTACCACGAATAGTACGAATTTTGTTCCCAATTATTATCACAGTTGTTGTCTCATTAATTGCCCCAAAAGCTTCCCCATTGATTGCGGCCTTGATGTTTGGCAATCTCATTCGAGAAGCAGGAGTTGTCGATAGGTTGAGTAATGCCGCACAAAATGAACTCTCCAACCTCGTTACTCTTTTCCTGGGGATAACGATTGGCAGCACGATGAATGGCGATACTTTCCTAAAAGCATCCACTCTTGCCATCCTGGTTTTGGGACTTATTGCGTTTGTCCTGGATACCGCAGGTGGGATCCTCATGGGTAAACTCATGTATGTTTTATCCAATAAAAAATTCAACCCACTGATCGGCGCTGCTGGAATTTCTGCTTTCCCAATGTCAGCCCGGATCGTTCAAAGATTTGCAGCTGAATATGATTTTGAGAACTTTATTCTGATGCATGCCATGGGTGCGAACGCTGCAGGGCAATTGGCAAGTGTTGTTGCCGGAGGGGTTGTGTTAGCTCTTCTATCAGGGACGATTTAAGGTAGAATAAATTGGAGAGATGATTTGATATAACTCCAAATTAATCAGCTGTTAGGATAATAGTCTAGTAGATAATTTATAAGAGAAAAGGAGAAAAAATGAAACTTATTGATCTTACCATCCCCTTGGGAATAGCAACTCCCGCATGGCCGACCTATGAACCATTACAGGTGAAATACTTCAAACGTCTGGCTCCAAACGGTGCAAATGGACAACTACTCACCCATTCCAATCACCTTGGAACCCATCTTGATGGAGAAATCCATTTCTACACCGCCGGTAAGGATATTGCTCAACTTGATTTGGACTATTTAGTTCATGAAGCAGCAATTGTTGATCTTTCCGATGCTGTTGGCGATTATCAGGTCTACACCAGTAAGATGATCGAAGATCGTGTGGAAGTTAAAGAAGGTGATATCCTCGTAATTCACACAGGTTACCATCATTTTGGCTGGGATCACCCGACTGCAGATGAGATCCGTTATATGGTGAAACATCCAGGTCCTGGTCAGGAATTTGCTGATTGGGCGACAAAGAAGAAACTTCGCTGGCTCGCAGTTGATTGCGGTTCAGCAGATCACCCGATGAACACAATCGTCCGCACATGGATGCCTCGTCAGGCTGCTGAAGCAGAAAAAGTTTTCCAGAAAATGTACAAACAGTCATTAGCTGAATATTATGATGATTCCAAGTACCAGCTTATGCATATCGATCTGTTTGCAAAATCCATTATTCATGCAGAATGCTTTGGGGGTCAGATTGACCTGCTTCTCAACCGCCGTGTCAAAGTTGGTTTCTTCCCCTGGCGTTTTGTAGATGGTGAATCCTCCATAGGCCGGGCTGTAGCTTTCGTTGAAGATGATGAATATGAAACTCTGATGAAGAAAGCTGCCACCATGCCAAAAACAAAATTCGGTGATGCATACGATCCTACACACGTGGATCGGCTAAACAAATTGTCCAAGTTGTAAGATATAATTGGGCAAAATATTAATATATTTTAGAAGGAGAAATTACCGTGAGACTTGAACCACCTGAGAAAGTATCTGAAGAACAATTAACAATTGATGTCCGCGAAATCGAGCCGTTACTTCAGGCTCCCCCAATGGATTTAAAACCATTTCCGGATGCAATGGTCAAATTAAAAGACGGTCGAACACTTTATATACGCGAAGCCAAACTCGAAGAAGCTCCCTTAATGCTCGAGCACATTAAAAAGTATATGACTGTTGATCACGACTTTTACGATATCGTCGGTGCCCGTGTTTATGCTGAAATCCTGGGTTGGTATCGCCAACGATTAAAAGATCCTTACACCCTGGTTGGCTTAATTGACGGTCTGTGGGTTGGATTTGCAAATGGGCGTTTGATGAATGAAGATATTAATATTTCATTGCACACAATGGCTCTTGCCCGCGGTGGCCGCATTGGCGCGATCATGTATTATGCCAAAGCTTATTACGGTTTCGAGATCCTTGGCAACAAGGAATGGTGGGCAACCTATGAAAGCTATAATGGCTGGATGCGTTGGGGTCTTGGAATGGCTCAGCCTTCCTACCCATGGCCAGAATACCAGCACGAACTGGGTGGTGCCCGGGTTTACTATGTAACCAAAAAATATTGGGATGCCGCTGTAAAGAAATACGTAAAGCAAATGGTCGGAGCTGAACTTGACTTCAATGTACCTGATAGTGTCAAGAAGGCTAACGCAGTCATGCGCGCACCAGATGAGATCACTGTATAAGTTTTTCTAATCCGAAAGTGGGTGTTGAAAATCAACACCCACTTTCATTTTATGATCCTTTTTATTACTTAGTTCAAACTTGCTCCTCCCAGTTCCCTAAGGTATAATAAACGCGCATTGTACTGAAATTTATTAAAGGAAAAGGTTAGGGAATGTCATCTGTTCAAATTAATCCAGAAATAGATTTCTGGCAACATTTTGAAGTCACAAAAGAAGATTTGGATTTTATAAACAACCATCTTTTTGAGTTGGAAACCCCCCAAACTACCGAGCAATTAGTAGACGCATTAGTATCATTCAGAATCCAAAAGGAAAAAGCTGCCCTTACCAGGAAAAAACAGGAGGAAGGACGCTTATATCTGCCTAAAGAGACTTACAAAATTAATGATTCGATTTTATTCAGTGCATTGAATTGGCAGGCAGGTAAAGTAACTGCCATCCGCACAGGGATAAATCCTGAATATTCTCCATTTAAAGTTATGGATGTCGAATTTAAAAATGGGGATGTACGCAGTTTTGCATCTGAATATGAAGACCACCCCTTAAACCTTCCACAAGACAGCCTGGCTGGTTTGGAATACCTGGATAAGGATTTTGTTTTATCGCATTATTCTGCTGCGTTAATTAAAAAGTTGGAAGAAGTTTTAACCCTGGATGATGATTTAGTTCTTACAACAGGAGTATGGTTTCCCCGTGCTTTGTTAGTCGATATCAACCTTGGACACCTCAACTTGGCGGAAGCAATTCTGGATATGGCTGGTGGGGGACCAATTACAACACCTTCATTAATGGCCCAGTTGGATCTGCCTACAGATGTTAATCACTCCTTGATCGAGTTTTCTTTAAACTTAAAATTACAGGAAGATCCCCGCTTTGATGAAGTGGGGCCGTCAGGAGAAGTTCTTTGGTTCCTGGAAAAGTTGGAACCCGAAAATGTTAGAACCGTTCCTGTTTACCTCCAATATAGGGAAGAAAAAATTGATAGATCGTTATTTGACGTTCAAATGCTGCGTGCAGAGAAGCAGATGGATGATGAATTCTCACCTGTGGATCCAACCATCCCTTTACAGGATGAAGTCCAGGTGATCCTTACTTACCCTCATTGGCGTGCGGGTTCTTTACCGTTGTCAAACCGAACAGACCATTTATTCCCGACATCATTTAGATCTCCTCGGATCAAATTTTTATTTGCTGACTATGATACAAAAATGACTATTCCAGGCTGGGTTGTCCGTCCGCATCACTATGTCGTTGGATTAAGAGAATGGTATGTTGAGAACGGGGTCATCCCCGGGAGCATTATTACCATACGTAAAGCAAATTCAGCCGGGGATGTCGGTGTGAGTGCCAATAAACGACGCCCGGTAAAAGAATGGGCGCGAACGGCCTTAGTCGGTGCCGATGGTATATTGGTTTTGGCCTTATTAAAACAACAGATCAATACTGTTTACGACGAAAGGATGACAACAGTCATTCCCGACATCGATGCATTAGACCAGGTTTGGGCTCAAACCGGTAAACAATATATAAATTCAGAGCAGGCAATTCTTCGGATTGCTAAAGAACTAACCAAACTTAATCCTCAAGGTCATTTCCATGCTCTTGAGCTTTACTCTGCAGTAAATGTAATAAAACGCAGCCCTTTGCAGTTAGTATTCCATCACCTGGCCAATAATACCGCTTTCAGCCATGTTGGTGATTTGTATTATAGATTAATGGAAAAATCTGAGCAGGAGTAAACATGCCTGAGACACACGCTTATAGCCTGGTCAAACCGACTAGCAGCACACCATTCCACATAGATTTCGCCTGGTGGAAAGAACATGACAACAATTGGCATGTCTTTTTACATGACTTTCTCTGCCCCGAGCATCAAGCTATTTTTTCAAACCAGGAAAGTGATTTGCTCATCGATTTTATCGATCCGGTAACAGCAGAAATTCACCAGGTGGATGGATTACAACAGAAACTGGTCACACATTGCTCCAAGCAGGAAGGATTTGTATCTTCCAGCCATAGCCTGGTGGATAACGTTTTCAGGATCTTTCTTTCCAACGGGAACACGCCACTCACACCTGATGAACTTGCTGAACTAGCCGGAAAATCTGGTGATACGATACTTCGCCTTCTTTCGGGTGCACGAATTTTTATGGGTATTCGTCCCTGCCATAAGTGATATCATTGTATCCACGCCCTAGTAGCTCAATGGACAGAGCACCGGCCTTCTAAGCCGTTGGTTGAGAGTTCGAAATCTCTCCTGGGGCGCTATTTATTAGGGGAATTTTGCATCATTCTTATAAATATCCGCATTTGTTTACATTGTTCTTATATTGATGTTGTAATATTAAGTGATGTACTATGTATTCAATAATATAGAACATAGAATTAATAACCGACTAAGGTAAATTATGATAGATATACAAATAATCGATCAACCTCTCAGAATGGCATCGGATAATGATACAGATCCATCTGAGAAGAGTATAAAAAATATTGTTAATTGGAAGCATTCCAACCACCCGCATACATGGCATCCACCGACGGATCTATATGAGACGGAAGAACATTACATCGTTCGGGTGGAAGTAGCTGGAATGAATAAAGAAGAATTTTGTGTTAATCTGGAAGATGATCGGTTGGATATCAGCGGCTCCAGGCCGGATCTCCAGTTAAATCGGGCTTACCATCAAATGGAGATCCCATATGGGAATTTTCGGTCAACCATAAAACTACCTTCCGCCGTGGATGGCAGTCAGGTGACAGCAGAATACCACGATGGATTTTTACTTGTTACCTTGCCAAAAGCCTTCCCTACTATCATTGAAATCAAAGAAGAGTGAAAATGCCTGCATCAAAATGGTTGGACTTCGAAAAAGATATTGAATGGATAAAAAATGATGAACGTATCATGAATGATATGTATTTGATGCCTTTACTTACAAAGGTGAATCCAAAACAGGAAGATGAAAATGCGAATCAGAAGATTGAAGACGATCTTCTATCAAAATTACCTGATGAAATGCCAATCCTGCCTTTGCGTGGCGTGGTTGTCTACCCTGAAACTACAGTACCGCTAACGATTGGGCAGCCACGCTCTATTCGTCTGGTTGATGATGTGATTGCTAAAGATAGGGTCATCGGTTTAGTTTCAACTCGCGATCCGGAATTGGAAAACCCTGGTCCTGAAGATCTATTTACCATCGGGACCATAGCTGTCATCAATCGCTTATTCCGTGCACCGGATGGGACGATCCGGTTATTGATCCAGGGAATTGCCCGCTTCAAATTAGGTGAATTCACCCAATTTGAGCCTTACTTTAAAGCCAGGATCCAGCTGATCCCCGAAATTCAGGAAACCGGGTTGGAAATCGATGCCCTTGCCAGGAATGCCCGCAACCAATTTGAGCATATCTCAGACCTCGTACCTTCCATTCCTCGCGAACTTGTGGCGTCCATTTCTTCACTTGAAGATCCGCTCCAAACCATTTATACAATTGCAAACTTCCAGAGGATGGATCCCCAGGAATCGCAGGAAATCCTGGAACTCGATTCGGTTTCGAAAAAGCTGCATAAATTGGTTGGAATTCTAGCCCGGGAAGGTGAAGTTCTTGAACTGGGCCAAAAGATACAAAACGAAGCTCGTTCTGAGATCGAAAAAATGCAGCGGGAATATTTCCTTCGGGAACAGCAGAAAGCGATCCAAAGAGAGTTGGGAGAAGGTGACGAACAATCCGCTGACGTTGAGGAATTCCGTCGAAAATTAGAAGCTGCTAAAATGCCTGAAGAGGCAGAAAAACAGGCCAAACGTGAATTAGAACGTCTCTCACGCTTACCATCCGCCGCAGCCGAGTATGGTGTCATCCGTACCTATTTGGATTGGTTGGTATCTCTTCCATGGTCTACAATCACAGAGGATAATCTCGATATTTCACATGCCCGCCAGGTCCTCAATGATGACCATTATGGATTGTCCGATGTAAAGGAAAGAATACTGGAGTACCTGGCTGTTCGAAAACTGCGAAAAGAGCGAATAGGAGAAGTTGATAAAAATAAAACCGTGGACTACATCCGAAAAATGCGTGAAGGTGTAATTCTATGTTTTGTTGGTCCTCCCGGGGTAGGTAAAACATCATTAGGTCAATCCATAGCTCGTGCGCTGGGTCGAAAATTTATCCGGATATCATTGGGTGGAGTACGGGACGAGGCTGAGATCCGTGGACATCGAAGAACCTATATCGGTGCAATGCCTGGCCGTATCCTTCAGGCAATCCGCAGATCGAATTCCCGCAATCCGGTTTTCATGCTGGATGAAATTGACAAGCTCACATTTGACTTCCACGGAGATCCTGGTTCCGCATTGCTTGAGGTACTTGACCCGGAACAAAATTCTGAGTTCAGAGATCATTACCTGGAAGTGGCTTATGATCTTTCGCAGGTAATGTTCATTACCACCGCCAATCAATTGGATACCATTCCAGGACCCCTGTTGGACAGGATGGAGATCATCGACATCTCAGGATACACTGAAGGTGAAAAGCTCGAGATCGCAAGAAATTACCTGATCCCAAGGCAGCTGCGGGAAAACGGTTTGCGTGGGAAGGAAATCTCCTTTTCAAATGATGGGATCAAAGCGATCATCCAAAATTACACCCGGGAAGCAGGTGTCAGAAGCCTTGAACGTGAAATTGGCGCGGTCTGTCGAAAATTTGTAACCCGAATGAGTGAAGGGCTTACCAAAAGTATTACTATTAACCCGAGGAATGTAAAGGATTTGTTGGGTAAACCCACTCATTTTGGTTCACAAGAAATAGCCATGCGTACATCATTGCCCGGAGTAGCTACCGGGTTGGCTTGGACGCCAGTCGGTGGCGAGATTCTTTTCATTGAAGCAACCAAAATGGCGGGTGGAAAAGGTTTTCAGATCACTGGATCTCTGGGTAATGTAATGCAGGAATTTGCCCGGGCAGCCCTATCTTATGTTCGATCTAAAGCAGACCAGCTAAAGATCCCCTCTGATTTTTTTGACTCACATGATATCCACCTGCATATACCGGCGGGTGCGCAACCAAAAGATGGCCCTTCTGCTGGTGTTACCATGGCAACTGCGCTTGTCTCCTTGATCACTGGAAAACAGGTCGATCCACTCGTTGCGATGACCGGTGAGATCACGCTTCGTGGTTTGGTTATGCCTGTCGGCGGAATCAAGGAAAAAGTATTGGCTGCTCACCGCGCAGGAATAAAAAAGATCATACTTCCAAGACGAAATCAGATCGATCTTGAAGAACTTCCAGAAGAAGTACTAAAATCAACCAAATTTGTGTTTGCGGATACAGTAGATGATGTCCTAAAATCAGCATTACTAAAAACGAAAGTTTCGAGATTAAAAACGAAAATAGCGAAAGAAAGCGACTGAAATGGTTGATAAGTCTCGTCCTTGCATCTTCCTCATTGAAGATGATGAAACTATGATCAATCTTTTAGTGATCTTATTGAATCTGGAAAATTTTATTACTGTAAAATTAGAACAAGAAGAAACGGACCTGATCATCTCACAAATATTGGAGACAAAACCCGACTTGATTTTGATGGATATTTTCCTCAATAAATTAAGCGGATTGGATATACTTAAAGAGATCAGAACGAAGCCGGACCTATCAAATACGAAGATCATCATTTCATCCGGATCAGATATGAAAGATTTTTGTTTGTCCAATGGGGCTGATGGTTTTATCCTTAAACCATATATGCCCGAAGAATTAATAAAAATGATCCAATTACATTTAGAGCAATAAGGAAAGTTTCGTGAAAAAACAAATAACAAAAAATTCGTTTCAATGGTATAACGCTGATCTGCATTTACACACACCAGCCTCCCTTGATTATCAGCAATCTGAATTAACTTACATGGAAATCCTTCAACGGGCAGAAGCCAAGGATATTCAATTACTGGCTTTTGCAGATCATAATACCGTTTCCGGTTATCGAAGGCTTCGTGAAGAAATTGACCAATTGGTCATGCTGGAAAAGCTGAATCGATTATTACCTGCGGAAAAAATTAAACTGGCTGAGTATCACCGGCTCACAAATAAAATTTTGATCCTTCCCGGTTTTGAAATCACTGCGACCTTTGGATTTCATATCATCGGGTTATTCTCACCCGATAAACCTGTACGGGAAATTGAACATCTCTTGCTGAATTTAAATATTCCATCCGAATTGATCGACGAGGGTTCTGCAACTGTAGGTGCAACCTCTGATGTGCTCACTGTTTATCGAATGATCAAGCAGGCAGGTGGAATTACTATTGCCGCGCATTCCAATTCTTCCAATGGGGTCGCAATGCGCGGATTCAATTTTGGCGGGCAGACAAAAATAGCCTATACGCAAGATGCCAATCTCGATGCGTTGGAAGTTACCGATCTCGATATTAAAGGGCCTCGCGCCACAGCCTGGTTCTTTAATGGCACCAAGCCGGAATATCCTCGCCGGATGCATTGTATTCAGGGATCAGATTCCCACCGATTACTAACTGACCCATTAAAAGGAAAAATCTCGGGATTGGTGAAAGAACCACTGATTTCTATCTGCAAGAATTAAATTTTTCGGCAATTCAGGAATTATTACAAAGCAATGACTTCGCCCGCACTCGTCCGCATCGGCAGCAGGAAGAACCTGTCTTTGATTTTATTCAGGCAGCCCTGGATGATGGACCAAACATTATCCAGGACTTTCACAAGTCGATGTCTGCCAAAGGCGGAAAACTGTATTCGATCGTTTCTGATATCTGTGGTTTTGCAAATACAAATGGCGGAACCCTGTATATTGGCATCAGTCATGATCTGCACAAGCTTCCTGTTGGAGTCACTGACACCAAACAGGCGGCGATTACACTAGAGAAAGAGATCAACAAATCAATCAGTCCTCCGTTACATTGTACGATCGACGTAAATGAGTTTAAGGGTAAGAAACTGCTGCGGGTACTGATCCCTCGGGGAGATGACCCGCCTTATGCAGTGGACGACAACAAAATATACATTCGCGATGAGGCGGAAACAGGCGTTGCTGTTCGGGATGAAATTGTAAGCCTTGTACTTAGAAAAGGGAATCTCATCAAGCCGGAGATAACCCAAAGCCTAATTCCCCATGAAAAAGAACAAATAAACATCCCTGAGCCTGAACCGGATAAAGTTGATGGTGGCGAAGCTCCCCGAACCGGAGTCGAAGTCATGCCGCTGGATATCCGAAATGGCGTAAAGTATTATGCGATGCGTGATCTACGCAACGGGAATATGGTAAAAAATGTAACCAGATCTTCAGCCAGGCGTCTCTGGCACTATGCGATAGACAGGTTTGAAGAATTGACGACCAAACCAGAACTGTCACGTATTGATTGGAATGGAGATTATGGTATTGTCTTGAGGAGTGACCAAAAGAAGGGCTCGAATTTTGACTTGATCCTGAAATCCGAAACGGATATGCGCTATTTCTTTGGTGTAACGCCCAATGGAATCCATGGAGAATGGAGAAAATTGACTGGCATGGAAGATTCGTAAATGCCGGTCTTTTCAATTCGCGACTTCAATTATCCAGATGATTATGACCAGGCAGTTGAGATCTGGAAAAACTCTGCTCCTGGTGTGAAATTCTCCCGGTCGGATACACCTGCTGAAATTCAAAAAAAACTGAATTACTCCCCGGATCTTTTCCTCGTTGCTGTTGTAAATGAAATAGTCGTAGGTACTGTGATAGGAGGGTACGATGGCCGTCGCGGAATCATCTATCATCTGGCAGTCCGGTCCCAGTTTCAAAAATCTGGCATCGGGAAGGCACTGATGCTGGAAGTCGAATCCAGGCTGAAAAGAAAAGGCTGCATCAAGAGTTATCTCATGATCAATAAAGAAAATCCATCTGTGATTGAGTATTATCAAGAACTCGGTTGGAGAATTATGGATGTGAAGATCATGGGGAAGGAGTTCGATTGAAAGAATTACGTTTTGCAATTGTCACGATATCAGATAGATCGTCCCGGGGAGAAAGACCAGATACTTCCGGTCCCGCCCTGGCTGATTTTATTAAATCCAAAGGCGGATTGATCAAATCGCAAAGTATTATTCCTGACGATTTTGAGCGTATAAAGACTGAATTGATGACATTATCCAATGATCCGGAAATCGATATTATACTGACCACTGGTGGAACCGGGGTATCACCCAGGGATGTAACCCCTGAAGCTACTCTGGCAATTGCAGAGAGACTAATTCCCGGTATTCACGAATACATCCGTTCCAGGAGTATTCAAATTACCCCTCATGCAATGTTATCACGCGCCATTTCAGCTATACGGAAACAGACCTTCATAATTAATCTGCCAGGCAGCCCAAAAGGAGCAGTTGAAAGCCTGGATTTCGTGCAGAATATATTACCCCACGCGGTGGCTCAGCTGAGAGGTTTACCTTCTGCCCAGGATCATAAACCACAGGATTGATCTTGGAATAACAAGTGTATGATTGGTCTTTATTAGGCAGGAAGTCTTGTCACCCATTCCATGCTAAGCTATAATCAGCGCTTGGTATTGAAACTATAGCAAGAGGACAGATCAATGATTGATGTAAATGATTTACGAAAAGGTATTACTTTTGTATTGGATGGGACTCTCTTTAAAGTCCTGGATTATTCACATAATAAGACCGGCCGCGGCAACGCTTCCATTAAAGTGAAAGCTCGAAATATCCGAACAGGTACCACTCTGGAAAAGACTTTCCAATCAGGCGACCGGGTTCAGGATGTAAGGCTTGATTTTCATAACGTTCAGTATTTGTACACAGATGGTGAAACTTATCACTTTATGGATCTTGAAACTTATGAACAACCAGCCATCGGCTCCAAAGTCATAGGTGATTCAGCCGGTTTCCTTAAAGAGGGAATGGAAGTTAAGCTCACCTATTATGAAAATGAACCAATCGACATCGACCTGCCAACTTCCGTTGACCTAAAGGTCGTTTGGGCAGAAAACGCTGTCAAAGGCGATACTGCTACTGGTGTAACCAAGAAAGTTAAGACGAAATCCGGGTTGGAAGTAAGCTGCCCCTATTTTGTGGTTGAGGGAGATACAGTTCGGGTGGATACCCGCACAGGTGGCTACGTCACCCGTGTTTAAGAAATCTTACTTAGTATAATTAATGATTGGCATCTATCAATAGCAGCAGGGCAGGTGTGAACCTGCCCTGTATCAATATTTTTTGCGGATTTTCTTTTTTTTAGGATACATTATGATCACTCACCTGCTCGTCGACCTGGATGATACATTATTACAAAATTCCATGGAGATATTCGCCCCACCATATTACAAGGCTCTATCCAATCACCTGGCTGCATTTGTCGCTCCAGAAGTTATGTTACCCAAGCTTCTTGAGGGAACAAATGCGATGCTGAAGAATACTGATCCAGCTGTTACACTTGAGCATGCGTTCGATAGAGTTTTTTATCCGGGCATAGGAGTAAGTAAGGAGAAGCTCCATCCATCCCTCGTCCAGTTTTATGAAACTATTTTTCCGGATTTGAAAATATTTACACAGCAAATACCCGCAGCTATAGAAATGGTCAATCATGCCCTTGAAATTGGGCTGAAAATTGTCGTTGCCACCAACCCATTGTTCCCGCTCAAAGCCATCGAGCAACGCCTGATATGGTCTGGATTGAGCCCAAAAGAAATCCATTACTCATTAATCGCTTGCTATGAGGATTTCCACTTTACCAAGCCGAACCCGGCATACTATCAGGAAATAATAACCAAGCTGGGTGTAAAGGCAGATGAGTGTGTCATGGTAGGAAACGATATTGAGATGGATATCCTGCCGGCATTAAGTCTGGGAATCCATTGTTTTCGGATCGAGAATAACGAAAAAAGCCAAATCTTGAAGGATGACTTTACCTCAGGAATGCATCATCAGGTCATTCCATGGATAAATAATTTGAATTCAAGGCCTGAAACAGGCATTATATAAGAAATGTATAAGAAATTGAGATTATATTCAACAATATTCTACAATCTTATTTTTTGATTGGTATAATCAGAACAAAGTTGAAATGAAAGGTATCGTGGATACTGGAGGTATCTGTGAATTCTCGTAACCAATCCTATATTATTTATTTGCTGCTGTTCATTGCGATCATTGCAATGCTTTTTTACAGCTTCAGACAATCGACCACTGCTCAAGATGTACTAAATCTTAATCAGGTAGCATCAGACATTCGAGCCGGGAAAGTAACCCGGATCATTGCTGACGAAAATAGACTACGCATTATTTATGCTGACGGTGAGAAAACATCCAATAAAGAAACAAATACAACACTTGTTCAACAATTGCTTGACCTTGGTGTAACCTCAGCTGAACTCGATCCTGCGAAGATCAAACTTGAAGTAAAACCACCCAGTGCATGGCTTGGAATAATTACTGCGTTGGGTTACATACTTCCTTTTATTCTCCTCGCTGGCGTATTTTGGTTTATTTTCCGGCAAGCGCAAGGTAGTAATAATGCAGCCATGTCTTTTGGGAAATCAAGAGCCAGGATGTTTAGTGGCGATCAACCAACTGTGACTTTCGCAGATGTAGCTGGAGTGGAAGAGGCAAAAGAAGAATTAAAAGAAGTAGTTGAATTCCTTCGGGAACCTCAAAAGTTTATTTCTTTAGGTGCTAGAATTCCAAAAGGTGTACTGCTTGTAGGACCTCCTGGAACAGGGAAGACACTTATCGCCAAAGCAGTATCCGGGGAGGCAGGTGTTCCTTTCTTCTCCATAAGTGGATCCGAATTCGTTGAAATGTTTGTTGGAGTTGGTGCAAGCCGTGTTCGAGACCTGTTTGAACAGGCAAAACGCCACTCTCCTTGTATTGTGTTCGTCGATGAGATCGATGCTGTTGGACGTCAACGTGGATCTGGACTGGGCGGAAGTCATGATGAACGCGAGCAGACCCTTAACCAGATGTTAGTTGAAATGGATGGATTTGAAACAGACACGAATGTAATTATCATGGCTGCCACCAACCGCCCTGATATTTTGGACCCCGCTCTTCTTCGTCCAGGTCGTTTTGACCGCAGAGTAGTATTGGATCGCCCGGACGTTCGTGGTCGGGAAGCCATTCTAAAAGTCCACGTCAAAGGAAAACCATTATCTCCCGATATTGACCTGGCGGTGCTTGCTAAATCAACTCCCGGGTTTGTTGGGGCTGATCTTGAAAATATGGTAAATGAAGGTGCAATCCTGGCGGCCAGGCGAAATAAAAAGGTCGTTGGGCAGCTTGAGTTTGAAGAAGCGATTGAAAGGGTTATTGCCGGTCCTGAACGTAAGAGCCGTTTGATCACTCCAGACGAGAAAAAGATCGTAGCTTACCACGAGGCAGGTCATGCGGTTTTGATGAATGCACTCCAGGAAGCAAATCCAGTCCAAAAGATCACGATCATACCACGTGGTATGTACGGTGGATTTACCCGGGCTTTACCGGAAGAAGACTTGACCCTGGTCTCCAGGAAGAAACTGATCAGCGAGATCATAGGTTTGCTGGGTGGGCGTGTCGCTGAAGAGCTTGTATTCGATGACATCACATCTGGTGCATCTAACGACATCGAAAGGGTGACCCAATTGGCAAGGAATATGGTCACAAGATTGGGTATGAGCACGGAATTAGGACCGATGGTCTATGGTCAAAAAGAAGAAATGATCTTCCTTGGTCGTGAGATCTCTGAACAAAGAGATTATTCTGAAGCGATCGCTGAGAAAATTGACCAGGAAGTCCGTGAACTCGTAAATAATGCATACAAAACAGCAAAAGAATTAATGTCCAAATATCGCAAGGAACTGGACGCTGTTGCCGGCCGTCTCCTCGAAGTGGAAACTCTTAATCGCGACGAATTTGAAGCGATCTTCCCTCCGCCAAATACGAAAAAGAGCGGAACACCCATAAGGGTATAATTTACCTGAAATCAAAAAAGGATTGACATTCGTCAATCCTTTTTTTCTACCTCCAGCCGAATTAATTCCCTCCGGAGAACTTTTCCAATCGTACTACGCGGCAAATTATCGATAATCTTTAATTTAACCGGTACTTTATGCCTCGCCAAATTCTTCCTGCAATGATCCAGCACATCCTGTTCAGTCAAATTGGATTCTGGTTTTCTTACAACCCATGCAATGACAACCTCCCCTAAATAGTCGTCCGGGATTCCGGCTGCGGCCAATTCTTTCACTCCGGGAAGAAGCGAGATCACTTCTTCAACTTCCTGCGGCCAAACCTGCAAACCACCAACTTTGATCAAGTCTTTTTTTCGCCCCTTAATGAAGTAATAACCATCATTATCTTTCCAGGCAATATCACCTGTGTATAACCACCCATTCTTTAAAGCTATTTCCGTCTCTTCCGGGTTCCCATAATATTCTTTCATGATCTGAGGGCCGCGAATGACCAATTCACCCAACCTGCCAGTTACCACGTCTCGATTCCCATTTTCGAGGGAAATCAGGTGACACTCAACATCCGGTAAAGGTAATCCAATTGATCCAGTCTTATTTTGCCCAGTAACTGGATTGCAATGCGTTGCTGTAGGAGCTTCTGACAGCCCATATCCTTCAATGAGTGGTCCGCTTATAAGTTGTTCAAATTTGCTCTTAATTTCCGGGTTTAATGAAGCAGACCCTGAGATACATAATTTGAGCGATTTTATATCTTCCCTATATACATCCAATTCGGTGTGATGCAAGATCGCGTAATATTGACTTGGGACTGACGGAAAGATGGTAGGTTTATACTTGCGGATCGCCTTGAGAATTCCATGGACATCTCCAGGGTTATTAACCAAGATCATCGGACAGCCCATCAGAATAGCCAAAACCATTCCCAAGACCATACCATAAACATGGAACAAGGGAATCGCCACAAGAAATGGATTCTTGACATCTTCCATTTGGTTCAACCATGCTCTAAATTGATAAACATTAGCAACAACATTACGATGTAATCCAACTGCTGCCTTAGGTACACCGGTGGTGCCTCCGCTGAATTGCAGAATGGCTGGATGTTCATGCGTAATATTGTTCTTAAATTTAAAGTTATTTGTCCTTTGAATTGTCAATAAATTCTTAAATCTAATTGCATTTGGGTAATCGGTAATCTCTTTTTTATTGTGGCTCCTGGTTTCGGTTTCTACGTCTGTCAGTGAGAGAGTTCTCATTCAGATCAGTATAAACAAAATTATGAATTCCAGTTGAATGATGAAGGTTCTCAGTCATATCGAGGTGCGTTGTTAATATGAACAATCCTGAGACACCGACTTTATTCACCTGATTTTGAATTTCCCGCAATTGGTAGTTGGGATTTATTGCCACGACTATCCCGCCCATTTTCAAAATTCCAAAAAATGAAAAAATAAACTGTGGAATGTTTGGGAGTAAAATTCCAATCCGGTCCCCTTTTCTAAATCCAAGTGCAATCAGCCCATCAGCAACGCGATCTGTGATCTGATCTACCTGTCGAAATTTGTATGACTGTAACTCATATTTTATGCAAGCGAGGTTTGGATATTTTTCCGCTGATTCATGTAATAGGTCACCTAAAGTGAATTTCGGATATTTTACATGGGTTGGCACGGTAGTTTTTTGGGCGGCAATATGATCAAGATCATTCATTTATGCTCAGTAAGGTATTGATTTTCAGGACCATTTTATCAACCATTCCCTCTTCAGGAGAGAACCAATATATCTGGGGGTCTTCAAGTTTGAACCAATTTGATTGTCTACGCACAAACTGCCTGGTCTTGCGCTTGATCAACATTACAGCTTCATTTAGGGTAAGTCTGCCGTTTATGTAAAGAGTAATTTCATTATAACCAATTGCACTCATACCTGGTAAATCGGGTGTATATCCTTTTTGAAGTAATCCTTTTACTTCACTAACCAGTCCATCTGTCAGCATTTGATCTATGCGCTGATCTATTCGCCGGTATAACTCTTCCCGTGGCCATTGAATACCCATTTGGATCAGGTGATAAGGTGACGTTCCTTTATTCTTCAGTTCTGAAAACCTATGTCCTGTCATAAATATGACTTCCAAGGCTCGAACAACCCTGCGTATATTCCGTTTATCGATTGAAAGTGCAGCTATCGGATCAAGTACTTCCAGATATCGAAATAACTCGATATACCCATGTTCTTTGTATATCTTTTCCAGTACATTCCGCATTGCATCATCCGGCTCTTGCTTTGGTATTTGCCAGGCTTCTGTGATCGAGTATATATATTGGCCTGTTCCTCCAACTAGAATTGGAATTTTTTCTTTTTGGTACAAATCATCAATGATCTTCTCACACATTTCCTGATAAACTGCCAGACTGAGAGGTTGATCAGGATCTGCAATATCGATCATATGGTGCGGAACCATTGCCAATTCATCCAAAGACGGCTTGGCTGTCCCAATATCCATCCCGCGATAGAACAACCTTGAGTCACATGAAATGATTTCGCCATTTATTCTTTTGGCAATTTGTATTGCTGCATCTGTTTTTCCAGATGCAGTTGGTCCTAAAAAAACAATGAGCGGTTGACTGTCAAAAATAGAGCGCATTTTGGAATACCTGAATATCTGTTTTTAAGTTTCCTGGTCTACCTGTAATGGCAACCACATCCACTCTCCATTCATCCACTGGTGGATTTAAAGCTGCCAGGTAATGCTGTGCTAAATCAAGGATATGCTGTTGCTTTTTAGGGGTGACAGAGCCCTCAGGATTTCCCAGAGCATTCGATGACCGGGTTTTTACTTCTACAAATACCAGTTCATTGCCTTCAAGGGCAATGATATCAATTTCTCCGAATGGAGTACTGTGGTTTATTGATATGATTTGATATCCTAATCCTGCCAAATGCTCTGGCGGCAATTTGTTCTCCCCATTTCCCTAAGTTTTGAGTATATCGGGTCACAAGATCCTCTCCATATATATCATTTTACCCATCAATTCTTAATCACGGAAGGTAGAATGCGTACATCCCTTGGATAGGCTTTGATATAAGTTTTGCTCAATGATTATTCAATGATAAAATCAGAATACGGGAAATTGCCATGCCATCAGCAGAGATAATAACCATTGGAACGGAAATTCTACTTGGAGAGATCCAGGATACTAATACTGCCTTTCTCGCGCGTCAACTGATGGCTTGCGGGATCGATCTTTTCCGAACTCATACAATAGGGGACAACCCGGTACGTATTGCTCAAACGATCAAGGATTCTCTCCAGAGAGCAGACATAGTGATCACTACTGGTGGGCTGGGGCCAACCGTGGATGACCCAACCCGTGAAGCTGTCTCCCTTGCCATTGATCAACCTCTTGAATTTCATCCTGAATTATGGGATGAAATTTGTCAGTATTTTACCCGTATCGGCAGAGTCCCTACCGAGAATAATCGCCGCCAGGCATATATTCCCAAATCAGCTGTAATCGATCCACAACCCTGTTGGAACCGCTCCAGGATTTTTTGTAATAATAGGAAGTGCAGTCATCCTGAGTGTTCCGGGTGTGCCCAAAGAAATGGAATATCTTACAAAGAACTTCATTCTTCCATTTTTAACTCAGCAATTTAATAATCATCAGGTAATTAAATCCAGGACAATTCACGTTTCAGGGATGGGTGAATCGCAATTGGATATGATCATTGGCGAATACGAGAAGTTGTCCAATCCTACTGTTGGTTTATTAGCCAAACCTGGTCAAATTGATATCCGGGTCGCTGCGAAGGCAGATAACGATCAAATCGCACTCGAAATGATCGATAATGTTATTCACAAGCTTGAGTTTCTCCTAAAAGAAAACATCTTTGGTTATGATGACGATAACCTTATTGGAGTTTTAACCAGAGAATTATCACCAAAGAAGAAAATTGGGGTGCTTGAAGTCTGGATTAGATGGGCAATTATCAGAGATTTTTCAAAATAATCCAGATTTACAGATTAAATCAGAGATTATACCCAAATAATATTTCGCCAGGTGAAAATAGAAAACTATGACGAAAAGATGCACAGAATGGGATGTTCCATTTGTGATCAGTTCAATTTTTTCTCAGGAGAATGGTGTTTCAATGCTTGAATGCGAAATACTGGATCAAGGTAATTTCACATCATTCAATAGGAAATTTGGAGGATCTCCTGAAAATGGAGCTCAATGGGCAATAACCATGACCCTGGATCTTACCCGCAGGTATTTGATTAGACATGAAAATCAGAAGGATTAATCAATGAAAAATGTAGATACCCTTTTTATAAATGCAATTGTTCTCACAATGGACGAAGAATACAATTTATTTCGAAAAGGTGCTGTAGCTGTTAATCGGCGATAAAATAATCGCTGTTGGTACAGCGGAGTCGATACTGAAAGAGTATTCCAGCAGCAATATCGTTGATTGTGATGATAAAGTTCTGATGCCTGGTCTGGTGAATGCCCACACCCATGTTCCCATGACGCTTCTTCGTGGATTGGCTGACGACCTTCGGTTGGACGTTTGGCTGATGGGTTACATGATGCCTGTTGAAAGGGAATTTGTGTCAACAGATTTTGTTACATTGGGAACATCGATTGCATGTGCAGAGATGATCCGCAGTGGTGTTACAAGCTTCGCGGATATGTATTATTTTGAAGAAGATGTTGCCAGGGCAACCGCAGCTGCAGGCATGCGAGCAGTCTGTTCGCAAACTGTTATGAAATTTCCAACACCAGATGCCGGCTCTTTTGAAGAATCACTTGAATATTCACGAGATTTTATCAAACGGTGGATAAATCACCCTTTGATCGTCCCTTCCGTGGCTCCACATGCCCCATATACCTGTACACCTGAAATACTTAAAGGCAACAGCACAATTGGCAGTAGAATTTGACGTCCCATCTGCATACTCACCTGTCAGAAACCAATTTGGAAGTGGAAAACATGCGTAACGAGCATGGTATGCCAGTGATCCCGTATGTAAAGAAACAGGGTCTATTTGAAGCTAAAGTACTGGCTGCGCATTGTGTTCACGTGGACGAAGGTGAAATGCGCACCATGCTTCATGCAGGGGCGGGGGTTGCTCATAATCCATCTTCCAATTTAAAGCTTGCATCCGGAGTAGCACCAATTAAAAAGATGCTGGATATTGGTTTGAATGTAGGCATCGGAACAGATGGACCTGCATCCAACAATGACCTCGACATGTTTGAAGAAATTCGGCTGGCTGCATTGCTTGCAAAAGGTTTTGGAAATGATCCTACAGTCATGCCAGCCAAAACAATTCTAACCATGGCTACCCGGATTGGAGCAAAAGCATTACATATCGGATCCATCACAGGTTCGATCGAACCAGGAAAAAGAGCTGATTTAATTCTTTTAGACGTCTCACCGGTCCATAATTCACCAAAATTTGAACGTGACCAAAATGGGATTTATGCTCAGATCATATATGCTTCAAAAGCAAATGACGTCACAGATGTCATGGTGAATGGTAAATTCCTGATGCGTGACAAAAAGCTGCTCACATTAAATGAAAAGGATCTTCTGATAAATGCCCAGGAATATGCAAAAAAGATCGATTCATTCCTGTTTATCAGAGAAAAATCAGTATTATCGAAATTGATAGCAATCGGAGGAGCTCTTGAACAGGAGAGCTTTGAAGTTCAATTAAAGGTTACCATCGATGATCCAAAAGAGATTCTGGATGCATTGAAAAATCCATTGATCGAGATCATTCGAAAGAGGCATTACCACGAATACGATTCTTACTTCCTTTTTGAAGATGAAGAAAACAACCGATTGAGATATCGGGAAGATGATTTTATAAACGCGGCAGGAGATGTTGAAACTGTCCGTTACCGCTTGACTTTAATTGGCCCATCCTCTGATCATCAAAACACAGAGGATATACTCCTTTCCAGAAGTCAATATTTTGCACCTGCAGGACAAAGCCTGCGTTTCTACCGTGAATACTTTAAGCCATCCTCAGAATTCGAGATTGAGAAAGATCGACAGAGATACCTGGTCAAATTTCAGGATACAGAATTCTTTATCAATATAGACACTATAATCAAACCTGATCTTGGTATCTTCCTTGAAATAAAGAGCAGAACCTGGAGTCGCCTGGATGCTGAGTTAAAATCAAAAAAAGTCTCCCAACTACTATCTTTGTTAGTTCAAAAACCTGGCCGTGTGGTGACGCAAGATTATTTCGAATTACTCAAACAGCAAAAATGAAATCAGGTAAAAAAAGAATTACATATTCTCTTTATATCTGCTGAAGCTGATCCACTGGTTAAAATCGGGGGATTGGGGGATGTAGCTGGTACATTACCTATTGCAATTAATCGGATAGCCAGAAAATTGGATAGGAAAATTGAAGTCAGGGTGGCAATTCCATACCATCAAACCATTAAAAGACAAACATTTTCCAATCGCATCCATGGGTTCTTATCTGCTGGAGTCTGGAAAAGGGTTGGAAGAAGTACAAGTATACAAATTTATCTCAAACGGTACGGTCTACTACTTGCTTGACGGAAAATCGATACAAACATCGCCGATCCCTTATTCCAATGACCAAAAAGCAGACGCAGAAAAATATACATTTTTTTCTCTGGCTGCGATCCATTTACCAAAATTCCTTAATTGGCCAATCAATATCCTCCATGCCAATGACTGGCATACAGCCTTATCAGTTTATGCTCTTAAGAGGATCAATGGCCATACAAAACCTGAAATCAAAACGGTCCTTTCAGTACATAATCTGCCTTTTATGGGCAATGGAATGGAAGAAACGGAAAAGGAATATGGAATACCAGAATACCTACACCCTCACCTACCAGGCTGGGCCCGGTTACTTCCTTTGCCCATGGGATTGGCTGCAGCGGACCTGATTATCCCTGTCTCTCCTGGATACGCAAACGAAATTCAAACTTCAGAATATGGATGTGGTCTTGAGAATTTACTTACTTATCGAAAGAAACACATTGTAGGAATTCTTAATGGGATTGACACATCCTCTTGGAATCCCACCTCCGACCCATTCATCCACACGAATTATCATCCCGCTTCGATCCAGTTGAAAGAACAGAATAAAGTCACTCTTCAGCAGCAATTATCATTGAATATTGACCGTAAAATCCCTTTGCTGGCAATTATTAGCCGATTGGATTATCAAAAAGGTATCGATCTATTAGTGGATGGATTATATAAACTTGCCAAAGAGATTAAATGGCAATGCATTTTTCTTGGATCTGGCGATCCATATCTTGAAATGCGAATCCGGAACCTCCAGAATGACAAACCAGATCAAGTGCGCTGTACTTTTGGCTATGATAATTCGCTAGCTCACCAGATATATGCAGGTGCAGATATTTTTCTGATGCCATCTCGTTACGAACCATGTGGAATTTCTCAAATGATTTCCCAACGTTATGGTACTATTCCAATAGCGAGAGCTACAGGCGGCTTGTTGGATACCATCATTAATACGACTGAAAGAAACCCAGGATCCGGATATCTATTCGAGGATTTGAATGCCACAGTATTTGCATCGAAACTCACTAGGGCAATATCCGACTACCAGAGTAACTCACTTTGGCCATCTATGATGGCAACTGCGATGAAGATGGATTTTTCCTGGGATATATCTGCACAAAAGTATATTGATCAATATCAATTCCTAATGGAGTAATACCTTTTAATGTTTTTATTGGAGGAACAATGAAGGTTAGGGCAATCATACTGGCTGGAGGAGAAGGATCAAGGTTAGGGGTCTTGACAGCTAAAAGAACAAAACCAGCAGTCGCTTTTGCTGGGAAATATAGGATCATTGATTTTACCCTATCCAATTGTGTGAACTCTGGCATCTATGATGTGATGCTTATTGCCCAATATCGTCCTCACTCTTTGATCGAACATATTGGCGCTGGTGGTCCATGGGATTTAAACCGGGATTTTTCTGGCGGAGTGCGAATCTTAACGCCATATAAAGCTCGCAGGAGTTCCGACTGGTTTTTAGGGACCGCAGATGCTGTCCAACAAAATTACTCCTTCGTGAAAAGAAGCAATCCAGATATGATCCTGATTCTTATCCGGAGACCATATTTATGCGATGGATTATGAGCCATTAATAACTTTCCATCTGGACCATAGAGCTGATCTAACGATGGCGACAATAAAAGTACCCACAGAGGAAGCTTCCCGATTTGGTATCCTCGAAGTCAATCAAGATTATCAGGTAGTAAGGTTTGATGAAAAACCAAAGGTTCCTCTCTCAAATATCGCAAATATGGGAGTTTATTTATTCAATATTGAAGCACTCGATAAAGTTTTGTGGGAAGATCACATAGATACAAATTCATCACATGATTTTGGTAAAGATGTGATTCCGAAAATGTTAGCACAAAATTACAAGATCTTTGGGTATCCTTATTCAGGATATTGGGTGGATGTCGGAACAATAGATTCTTACTGGAAAGCACATATGGATTTGTTGATGACCCCGCCATCAATTGATCTAAGTAATCGTGATTGGGTTATTCATACACGAACTGAGGAAAGACCTCCAGTGTTCTTATCTAAAGACCCAACAATTGAAAACAGTATGATCTCTGATGGTTGCCGCATAGAATCTGGTGCGGAAGTCATAAATTGCGTCTTATCACCTGGAGTTATCGTGGAAAGTCGATGCGAAATTGGTCAATTCAATCATCCTGACTGATACATGCATCGGAAAAAATACGCAAATCTATAATTCGATTATTGATAAAAGAGTCAGTGTTGGTAATGGGGCTGTCATTGGTTCTCTTTCTTCAGATCCGAATCCTGAAATTACCATGGTAGGAAAGTCGAGTATTATCCCTGATAACTATTGCATTGAAGGTGGAGCATCCATTGATACCGATGTAAGGGCACAGGATTATTCGATACCAACTGTAAAAAAGGGTGAATTTATCAAATCAAGGAAATTGACAAATGAGTTTTAATCGAGCGTCAGGAATACTCTTGCATCCAACCAGTCTTCCAAGTCCGGACGGAATTGGAGACCTGGGTCCGGAAGCTTTTCGCTGGGTCGATTTTTTAGCTGCGTGTGGATGCGGTTTATGGCAAATTCTACCATTAGGCCCAACAGGTTATGGGGATTCCCCCTATCAATGCTTTTCTGCTTTCGCTGGAAACCCATACTTGATCTCTCCGGCATTATTATTGAATGAAAAATTGCTCAATCTCGATGATCTCAAAGATCGCCCTGAATTTCCTCAAAACAGGGTGGATTTTGGAGCAGTCATTCAGTGGAAAAAAACAATCCTTCATCGTTCATACCTTAGGTTCAATGATGGAAATAATCCAGAAATATCAAAAGATTTTCTACAGTTCCAGGAGGAGAATTCATCCTGGCTCCAGGATTACGGTGCCTTCAGTGCCCTTAAGGATCTTAATAATGGCAGACCCTGGGTTGAGTGGAATGCCGATCTACGGACACGTCAGCCCCAGGCTTTGCACAAATTTCAAGACGGAGAATCATGACTTGATCACCGAATTGATGTATTATCAGTTCCTGTTTTTCAGGCAATGGACCCACCTTAAAGAATATGCAAATTTACATAATATTAGAATAGTTGGTGATATTCCTTTGTTTATTTCTCACGACAGCGCTGATGCCTGGGTCTTACCCCACCTCTTCTTTCTAAATCCTGACGGGTATCCATCCGCCGTTGCTGGCGTCCCGCCGGACTATTTCTCCCCTACCGGGCAGCTTTGGGGAAATCCTTTATATAACTGGGAAATACATAAGCATTCCGGATATTCCTGGTGGATCGATCGGATTGCTGCAAGCCTCCATTTGGTCGATATTTTAAGGTTGGATCATTTTAGAGGTTTCTCGGAATATTGGGAAGTACCCGCAAAAATGAATACAGCCGAAATTGGAAAATGGAAACCGGGTCCTGGTGCAGAACTGTTTGACGCTATCAAAAACAACCTTGGAAGTCTCCCGATCATTGCTGAAGATCTTGGCAAGATCACCCCGGATGTAATTTCGTTAAGGGATCATTTCGATCTACCAGGAATGCGGATATTGCAATTTGCTTTTTCGGATGATGATAAGAATATTTTCCTGCCGCATAACTATTCAAAAAATACAGTTGCGTATACTGGATCTCATGATAATGACACAACGATCGGCTGGTTCAGTTCTGCTCCGGAGAATGAAAAGCAGTTTTGTACAGAATATATTGGTAAGAATGGTGAGGATATCGCCTGGGATCTGATTCGTGTGATCTGGTCATCGGTTGCGAATTTCGCCATTGCTCCCATGCAGGATTTCTTACGCCTGGACAATGAAGCCCGAATGAATTATCCCGGTCGCGAGGCAGGAAATTGGAATTGGCGGATGGATCTTCACTACCAGAATGGGTCATTGGTTAAAGACCTTCGTCGATTAAAATATAATTTATAGCCGGTTGAACGCCCCATAATCTGAGAATCAACTAGCCATTAGTTGATTCTCTTGAAACGATATAAATACCAGCCAAAATAATGATTGCTCCAACCACCTTCAATGGTGTTGGTATTTCCCGGAATATAATAATAGCCAGGATGGTTGAACCAACAGGTTCTCCCATTGTGGCTATTGCAACATAAGTTGCCGAAATGTATTTTAATGACCAATTAAAGAGCGAATGGCCGATTAATTGAGGGAAGACAGCCAGGAGTATTAACCATAAGTATGTTAAAGGTAGATATTGATGGATTTCGGATCTGGTAATTATTATTAATAAGCATAAAATGAATGCGGAAGTAGCGTAGACAATAAATATATAAGGGATAAGGGAAACTTGTTTCCGAACAGATTTTCCGATCATTAAATATCCGGCAGCTGTGAGCGCTCCTAGTAGAGCAAGAATATTACCCAGCATCCGATTACCTGCGATTTGCGTCATTTCGAAATTGCAGACTGGACGAAGTATCGAACTAGAGCAGCTCTCGCTTAACGCGATAATAATACCTCCCAATAAAGTCAGAAAAACACCAATAAGAATGACTTTATCGACTTTCTCATGAAAGAAAATTAGCCCCAAATAGTGTCACCCATATCGGTGTTGTACAAACAATGACAACTGAACTGGCAATGGTCGTATATTCCAATGAAGTAATCCAGGATGCAAAATGGGTGGCAAGAAACAGCCCAGCCAATAAAGATAAATAAAGATCCTTTTTGGAGATCTTTCTAATCTCTGGTATGTGTCTATAAATTACTATCGGGAAAAGGGGTATGGCCGAAAACATCATTCTGGCGGCAGCAATGACAAAGGAATTCACTTCTTTTTGGGCTAATCGTATAAATATTGCTGCAGCTGAAATACTAATTACCCCAATAAACAAAACAATAAATTTTACACTCCTACTGTTTGATGCCTGTTCCAATTTTCGCTCCTAAATATTAATGATTGCTGTGGTCAGATGGTTCCTTGTTTCAACTTGACATCGTTTATGTGAAAAGTTACAATCAACTTTAAGAAAAACCAGCTTGTATTATAGAATATATGGAGGGAATCCCGTGTTCGAATTGCCAAACCTTGCTTATGATTACGACAAATTAGAACCCTACATTGATGCCAGGACTGTGGAAATTCATTATACCAAGCACCATGCAACTTACCTGTCAAATTGCAACAAAGCATTGGAAGCTCACCCGGAATTCTTTGAAAAAACCATCCAATGGATATTATCAAACCTTGACCAAATTCCGGAAGATATCCGCACTATAGTAAAAAATAATGGCGGTGGATTTTATAACCATAACCTTTACTGGGAAAATTTGACCCCAAACGGATCAAAAGCATTATCCGGTGATCTATTACTCAAAGTGGATGCAACTTTTGGCAGCCTTGCAAATCTTAAAGCTGAAATTGAAAAAACCGGATTGGGCCGCCTGGGCAGTGGGTACAGTTGGCTAAGTGTGAAAAAAGATGGAAGCCTGGTTGTTCACTCCACAATGAATCAGGATTGTCCATTATCGGAAGGATTAACACCGTTAATGGTAGTTGACGTTTGGGAACATGCTTACTACTTGAAATACCAGAACCGGCGAGCAGAATATCTAACTAATTGGTGGAACTTGACCAATTGGGATATAGTTGCAGAAAGATACAACCATTATTTAATAATTGGAGGAACAAAATGACACATGTAATCACCCGCCTATGTTTACGAGATGCAGGTTGTCAAACTGTCTGTCCGGTGGAATGTATTGTCCCGGGAAAACCAAAATCCGAATGGCCATTGTATTACATTGATCCAGACACCTGCATCGATTGTGGCGCCTGTGTTCCAGAATGTCCTTACTCAGCCATCTTCCCTGAAGATGAAGTACCGACAGCCTATAAAGCCAAGGGTGGAGAACGCATCGCCCAACCTGAAGGAACGGCCGGTTTCACTGAGGTATTCAATGGCAATAATCACCATGGCGATGCTGTCGTACTTAAAGCAACCCTGACCCTAAAAGCAGGTGAAGTCCTTGATCTGACAAAGGATACACCAGTTAATGCAAAATACTTCAAGGATGGTCCTGGGTATAGTTCTATGTAGTTTCTCAAATATATTAGTTAAATATTTAACCAGGACGATTTCATTTGTCCTGGTTAATTTATTTTAATAAAAAATAATTCAATTATTCGGGAAGCTCTTCGGCTGCCAAAGCTGCTCCAACAATCCCGGCATTATTTAGAAACTCAGCAGTAACGATCCTTGACCTTACGGATAAGAACTGCTGATATTTTCCGTACCGGCTGCTAACACCTCCGCCAAGTATGATCAGGTCGGGATTGATCAATGAATCCACCATTTTTAGGTATTCATTCAATCGCTTTCCCCAATCTTTCCATGAGAGCTTCTTTTGCTGCCTTACTCCTGCAGATGCTCTTTTTTCGGCGTCTTTTCCTTTCATTTCCAGGTGTCCAAATTCAACATTAGGCATTAAATGACCATCAACAAATATTGCTGAACCAATTCCTGTACCCAGGGTGAGAACCAGGATCACACCCTTATTTATCCCTTTTCCAGCGCCAAAACGCATCTCAGCTATTCCTGCAGCATCTGCATCATTTAATGCTTTCACAGGGCAGCCGGAGGCTTTACTAAAGATCTCTTCAATATTTGCTCCGATCCAGGATTTATGAATATTAGCAGCAGAATAACAAACTCCTTTTTTTACTACAGTAGGAAAACCAACCCCAATTTTCCCGTGCCAATCAAAATGCTTTACCATATCTGCAACCGCTTTCTCCATCGCCTCTGGTTTTGCTGGGGTCGGGGTGTCGAATTCGATACCGGTCTTTTATAAATTCTCCTGTCTCTGTTCTTACGATCGCTCCTTTAATACCTGAACCGCCGACATCAATTCCTAAAATATCCATAATTACATTCTCCTAATAATAAATTATTGACATGCATTCTTTAAATGTTCCTCAAAAGTAGACGAGAAACTATGTTTGCCAGATAAATCACATGCTGCCCTGAAGTAATAATAATTCGTGCTCGCAGGAAAAGCAACCGATTTGAGAGCAGAAATCCCGGGGTTGCAAATTGGAGTAGGTGGAAGCCCAGAATTCTGGTAGGTATTATATCCTGAGTTTATTTGTAGGTCGGTTAATGATAAGGGGTTTTTCCACCAGGTTTCTGATCCCGGGACATAACCAATTGCATATTGAACGGTCGGGTCGCTTTCCAATTTCATTCCTGCCATCAGCCGGTTGAAAAAAACTGATGCAATGAGTGGACCTTCCTCAGGTGATATTGCTTCTTTTTCAATTACTGATGCCAAAATAACCGCCTGCTCAAGACTTAGTCCGTTTTTTTGGTATGCTTTCTCCATTTTTTGGGTAATTGAATTGTCAAACCCTTCCAATGTCATAGTTAAGAAACTATCAATCGACATGGTTTTATCCACTTTATACTGTCCTGGAAAGAGTAACCCTTCTAATGACCGGAAACCTTTAAATTTATTCGGTAGGGAGACTTTTCCTTCTGGATGGTGAACAATTGCTATTAATTGTTCTATTTGGAAAGGGAATGGATAGATTTCCATAGCTCTGGCTATCTCTTCCACTCGCCATCCAGCCAGAATTGTAAAAGTTGTTAGATCCCCCGTGGAAGAGTGTATCTTTTCAGCAATTTCAATGGCATTCATGCTGGAAGAGATATAAAATTCTCCACTATTAATAAGCCTGTCATACCCTTTATAGATCAAATAATCAACGAATGCGCCACTATCTGCAATATACCCTTCATCCTCCAGGCGATTTGCTATTACTTGAGTACTCTCCTGTGGTTGGATACTAAATAACGCTTGATCTGATACAGCTTGGACTGGATTTACTATAAGGTCCTTGGCCATATATAGTCTTAAGCTAAGCTCTATCCTCTTTATACTGTTTAGGGATGGATCGGGTGTTCCGAATTCATTATCGACAGTATTCAAAAATACTATTGAAGAAAGGTAAATAGTCGTAGAGATGCAAACCAACAAAACCAAAGTTAACAATATTAATAATTGACTTTTTTTCTGAGATCGTTTCGTCATGGCAAATCATCTCTCTGAACAGAGATAAAGTTCAAATAGCGTTGCAATAAAATTGTCGCGGCGAGATTATCCAAATGGCCTCGCCTGTTCTTCTTTTTTAGCCCCATAAAAAGAGCTGCTTCCTTTGCTTCCTGTGTAGTTCCGGTTTCATCATAATAAACTACCTTTATTTGAAACCTTGACTTCAAGCCCTCACCAAATTTTAATGCTCTCCTGCTGGATGAGGTTGCATCTCCATCCTCGTTATAAGCTTGACCTATAACAACCAGACTTACTTCGTTTTGAAGAATTATATTATTTATGGATAAAATATCATCTTCAAAGGATTTATGAATTATCACTCCATAAGAACTGGCAATGATCCGCTCAGGGTCACTTAGGGCGAGACCAATTCTTTTTTCTCCCGGGTCTATTGAAAGAATTCTCATTCTATTCTTCCACCTTAACAATTATTCTAAGAGGAATCCTGGGAAGATCTTGAATCCATCCAGGATGGATAGTAATGACATCTGGAGCATTTTGCTGATATTGCTGCTCTAATACTTGTATGACTTCATTTTTTGATCTCCCGGAGGAAATTGCTTTAATTTCATCCAAACTGATCATCATTTTTATTAATCTGGATGCTGTAAAGTTGACATTAATGCTACCGTCAGGTTTAGCATTTACAATTTTTATGTTTGTAATTGAAATATCACTTGATGAAGAATAATTTTCAGGAAGCAGTACATCAAGATAAGGTTTAGAAAATTCTACAAACTTTTCCTTTGGAATGATAATGCTTGTAACCTTTGCCCTTAATGTTAAGCTTAGAACGTCATTTGGAGTATCTTCCGCTGGAAAGTAATCTTCAAACAGTATCTCGGTAATATTCAACGTCTCGGGGATAAAAACTTCTTCAGGTGTGAGTGAATTTTGTATTTGTATTTTTGCGTTATTCTTGAGGTCCTCCAGGCAAAGTTGACGAAGATTATTCCGATCAGATGTCGATGGATATGATTTTTCTAGATCAGATCCACCTTGAATGGCTTCTGAGTTCCTGGCAGCCAGGCGTAGACCAAATGGTCCCTGGATAGCTGTAATCTCACCAACTTGTGCATTACCCTTCGCACCTGCTTTTACAGCTTCTACAGCTAAAATTAACATACTACCTGGTCCTGCCTGAATTTCCCCTGATTCAACGGTGATGTATTCCTTCTTCTCATCCGCTGAAGAACGCAGAATCAATCCAACCGGAATTTTGACAACGTCGTTTGTTAAATTAACAAAATCGATTTTGCCATTTGCTTTCGCTATTGGAACATTTATCAAACCAGTGACATTGGATGTCCGAAATACTTCCACTTCAGTAATAGTGGGGATCACAATCATGAGATTTGATCCACTACTTTGATTAAGACCATTAATTTGTAATGGTATTTGGATGGTTTGATTATGCTCCGGAACCTTGATCTTTATTTCTGCAGAAGGAATATATAATACTGCCAGTATAATAACTGATGCAATTCCTACTACTAAACTTATAATTCTTGTCAATTGCGAGACTTGACCTTCCTTTATCACATTTTTATGAAACGATGACTGATTTTTTTTCGACCGCCATGTATTTTTGATGGATATTTTATTTGTTCCCCATGGAAACCGCTGAGCAGATTCCAGGTCATAAAAATGGTTAATTCCCACATCTTTTAATATAGATGCCGCAGTGGAGTTTTGAGTGACAACTCCACTTTCTTTACCTGTTTTTATTAATATTCGCTGGATTAATTTCGCTTGCTTTTTGTTCTGAAGAATTGGCGCTCCAGTTAGATCGATCAACAATAATGATTCGGCTTTTGAAAGGATCAATTTTTCCTTAATGGAAAAGAGATTGTCAAATGCCTCAATTTGAATTAATTGGAGCTTCATAATAGTATTGATTATACTTGAATGAGCTATTTTTCCACTTCACTCAATTCAAATATTAAAGTTTATATTCCAATAACTCCAATTAGATCCTGGTCAACTGTATGGTTTGGTACTAATTTTTAGGTAATTTCATTAACTAGACGAGCAAGCGAACCCTTTTTAATATGAATTCTTATGATCCTGCGTCCTCTCGCTGTAAGAGATTCATAATCACCAAGGGCTTGAGCGCGTTCGAGAATTCCAAAATTAAGATTGCCATATTTCAAATCCTTAATCGGATCTCTGGTGAATTGGATGAATAAACCATTACTTGCTCCTCCCTTATGGATTTGACCTGTGGAATGTAAAAACCGTGGACCAAATCCTCTGGTGGTAGCAAAACTGGTTTTTATTTGAATATATTTTCGCAATTTATTCAGTGCATTTACATTTGATTTCTCAGAAGGTAAATAAGCATTTAATGCGAGGTAATCGCCTTTTTGTCCAGAAGCGATAAATGCAACCACCAAATCCCTAATGGATTTCAAGTTCGGAAAATTTATATGTTTCCGCCGCATAAACCTTGACATTCTCATCTTCCCACACTACGGGTGGTTCGATCAATTTACCTTTTTCTTTGAAATCATCGATCTTATTCTTCGTTCGGATTTTATTATCTTGAACATCGGGTTGATCAAAAGCATTTACCCGCAAAACCGAGCAAGCAACTGCTACGGCAAATTCCCATTTGTAAAATTCCTGGAATAAATTCTCTTTTTGATTTATGTCGAAAACGATCACAGGTTGCTTTGCCCGTAACAGCTTCTGAATCTGTTTATCGAATGATCCGTTTAGCCTCAAATAGACAGTTAATCGATCATTCCCTGAGTATTTTGCTGGAAGTGAAAAATCTTCCACAATCGGTAGGATGCCCAACCCGGATTTCCCGCTGCTTTCAGCGATGAGTTGTTCAAGCCAATTCCCAAATGGACGGATTTCCTGGTCGGTTAATAAGACTTACCTTGTCTCTTCCAGAAATCGCTGCCTGACCCATGATCGCACCTAATACGAGACCCGGGATTCCTTCCAATCGGGTCGAGGATTCGACATTGTGCAGACATTTCAGCTGCCTTATTCAATAGATCATCCAAATTAATTCCAAGCAATCCGGCAGGAACTAATCCAAAGGTAGTTAATACTGAATATCTTCCACCGACATCCGGATCTGCAAGGAAAATCTTTCTGAAATTTCTGGATAATGCAGTTTGTTCCAGGGGTGATCCCGGGTCGGTTATGGCAATAAAGTGGTTGCCTATGTTATGGCTGAACTCTTTTTTGCATCTCTCCCAGAAGTATTCCAAAAGTGCGGATACTTCACTCGTTCCCCCTGATTTTGAAGAAACAATAAATAGACTTGAACTAAGTTGAATATTTTTTGACAGCGATCTTATCTGATCCGGATCTGTAGAATCGATAATTGTCATTTCTAATCCGGTTTTTGAACCAAATACTAATTGAAATACTTCTGGAGCAAGCGATGATCCACCCATCCCCAACAGATAAATATTCTTAATACCAGAAGATAAAATTTCTTCGCGAAATTTCCTAATATCTGCAACAAGTTTTTTGGAGCTTGATGGAAGATCCAGCCAACCCAGTCTATGTTTTATTTCATTAGCAGCATTTGGATCATCGGTCCAAATTGATGCATCATGTTCATGGATCCTTTCGACAACATGATTTGATCCAAGGAGTTCTACCCGTAATTTCACTTCTTCCCGAAGGCTACCCAATCGGTACTGCAATTGCTTGCGTTTCTTCTCTATCCCGGTGATCAATTCATTGTAAGAATCTGAAAAGATCTTTACCCCTTCATGTTCCAATTCCATCCCTACCAATTCAAGCGAGATGCCAACCGTTTCTAACTCCTTTACTAATTTATGTGCTTCTGGCACATTCGCCGAGATTGTGGTTTTAATATTGCCATGGTCAAGAACTTTTAACTAGTGTGGCAGGAGGAACTGTATTAACAGTTTCAGATCCAATTAACTCATCCACATATAGAACATCGCTATATGCCGGATTTTTCGTTCCAGTGCTTGCCCATAATGGTCGTTGTACCTGCGCGCCAGAACTCTTAAGTGCTTCGAATCTGGCAGGATGAGAATTCCTTTGTAAATACTTCATAAGCTATCTTCGCATTTGCAACAGCAGCCTTACCCAGGGAACCGGTTAGCTTTTTTGCTTCGGATGGGATGTGTTGAGGATAATTCTTGAAGTTTTTGATCAACTTTCGTATCCACCCTCGAAACGAAGAAGGAGGCAACTGAAGCTACATGATCTATCGGATTTCCATCATTAAGGCGTTTTTCCAAACCCGTGAAGAATGCATCGATCACTTTTTGATAGCGAGAAATTGTAAAGATCAATGTCACGTTGACATTGATTCCATCCCTGATCAATTGTTGTATGGTATCCAGTCCCTCAATTGTGGCAGGAATTTTAACCATTATATTAGGACGATTGTAGGATTTCCATATCATCCTGGCTTCATCGATCATCTTTTGCGTTTCATAAGCAAGAAGTGGGTTTACCTCAATACTTACATACCCATCCTTCATATTTGATTGCTCATACAAGGATCGAAATTCATCAGCAGCTTTTTGAATATCTTCCTTGGTTAATTGTTCATAGATGCTGAGTGAACTGCATCCCGCGAGAGCCATTGGTAAAATTGCATCATCATAATCTGTTGTGCGACTAATGGCTTGATTAAAAATCCTGGGGTTTGATGTAACACCATAGATCTGGCCATCAGCGATCATGTTATGCAATGTTCCGTTTGTAAGTGTGCTGCGCTGAATATTGTCATACCAGATGGATTGACCCAAAGAATATAATTGTTGACCTTTATTCATTCTAGCTCTCTTGGTTTTTTGATTCTATTGCCTTAATTTTATTGACCCTTCTTATATAATTATCACTTTCAATAAACTTAGCTGAGAGAAAAGATTTTACAATATCCATTGCCAGCTCAGACCCGATTATCCTACCCCCCATACAAAGCACATTCATTCCATCGTGTTCCACCCCCTGGTGTGCAGAATAGGTATCGTGACATACAGAAGCATAAATACCAGAAATCTTATTAGCAGCAATACATACTCCAACACCAGATCCACATAATAAGATACCCCGATCAGCAGAACCGGAAATGATCGCATCTCCAACTTTCTGAGCATAATCAGGATAATCTGCTTTTTCTTCACTATAGATACCTAAATCCAATACCTCATGGCCACACAATCTAACTGTATCCACTACAGATTTTTTTAACGAAAAACCAGCATGATCTGTTCCAATGGCTACGCGCATATTATTACCTTAATCCTTCAAGCAGTTTTTCCGATTTCATGAGGATATTTTCAACAGTAAATCCATAGTTTAGTGAATATTTCTTTGGCTGGTGCTGAAGCACCATATCCTTCAATCGTAATAGTATCGCCTTTATCCCCAACCCACTCGCGCCATCCTTGAGCTGATCCTGCTTCTACCGCGATCCTTGCTTTTATTGCATTTGGCAATACTGCTTCCTGATATTCAGGAGATTGCTTACGGAATAACTCCCAGCTGGGGAATGAAATTAATCGAACGTTTAATCCCTTTTGAGCAAGCTTTTCTCCTGCCTCAAGGATTAAGGAAACCTCTGAACCTGTCGCCATTAATATAATATCCGGTTTCTTAGTCCCCAGGTCGCATAAAATATATGCGCCCTTTTCGAGTCCGGCTGCCGGTGAATAGATCTGTCTGTTCAATGTGGGTACAGCCTGCCTGGTAAGTACAATCGCACATGCACCTTGTGGATTGGAAACGGCATATTTCCACGCTTCGACCACCTCATTCGCGTCTGCGGGACGAATGACTGTCATATTAGGGATGGCTCTCAGTGCTGCCAAGTGTTCAACTGGTTGATGTGTGGGTCCATCTTCACCCAGACCAATGGAGTCATGTGTATAGACCCAAATGGATGACAGGTGGGACAGGGCTGATAATCTTACAGCCGGCCGCATATAGTCTGAAAAAACAAGGAATGTTGCCCCGAACGGACGAACGCCTCCATGATAAGCTAAACCATTTACGATGGAACCCATTCCATTTTCACGTACCCCAAAATGGAAATTTCTACCCATATGGCTGCCATACTGGAAATCAGGGGATTCTTTTATCCAGGTGTTCGTGGATGGAGCCAAATCCGCTGACCCACCTATTAGTTCAGGGACTTTTTTCGCAAGGGCATTGATCACCTGACCCGATGATGCTCTGGTTGCCATACCTTTCTTGTCTTCTGGAAAAACAGGCAGATCTGATTGCCAATTATCCTGCAATTTTCCGGTGATCCTGCGGTTGAATTCTTCCCAGGAGTCTTTATATTTGGCCTTATACTCTGCCATTTGATTATTCCATTCGGATTCTGCCAGTTTACCTGTGTCTATAGCTTTTCGGTATAAGGCAAGGGTGTCTTCAGGTATAAAAAATTTAGGCTCGATCGGCCAATCTGCATTCTTCTTTGCCAAATCAAGTTCTTCGTTTCCTGGTGGTTCTCCATGGGCTTTAGCTGTATCCTGGCGGGTTGGTAAACCAAATCCGATGTGTGTTCGGCAGATAATCAAACTCGGACGTGGATCCTGTTTGGCTTGTATTATTGCATTATCTATTGCTTCAATGTCATTCCCATCTTCAACATGCAGTACCTGCCAATCATATGCAGAAAATCTAGCTCCACGGTTTTCGGTAAAAGCAATATCCGTTGAACCCTCAATCGTAATCCGGTTATCATCATATAAGTAAATTAATTTTCCAAGTTTAAGGTGGCCTGCCAGTGAGGCTGCTTCAGAGGAAACACCTTCCATTAGATCACCATCTGTCACAATTGCATATACGAAGTGGTCAATTATTTTACTGTCTGGCCGGTTAAATACTTCTGCCAGGTGGGCTTCAGCAATAGCCATACCCACACCATTGGCAAAACCCTGCCCGAGTGGTCCGGTGGTTGTTTCCACACCAGGTGTCAGTCCATATTCCGGGTGTCCGGGGGTGAGAGATTTCCATTGCCTGAATCTGCTTAAGTTCTTCAAGTGGAAGGTCGTATCCGGTCAAGTGTAATAATGCATACAAAAGCATTGAACCATGCCCACCAGAAAGGATGAAACGATCCCGATCAAACCATTTTGGATTAACTGGATTATGCTTCAGGTGCCTGGTCCAAATGGTATATGCAATAACGGCTGCTCCCATTGGTAGTCCCGGATGTCCCGAATTTGCCTGCTGAACACCATCCACCGCCAGGAATCTAAGTGTGTTGATTGCTTTATTGTGAATTTCCCGCTCATTAAGCATGATAACCTCGATAATTTTGATTTTATTAATTTTACCATGCTATAAATTCTATTGAACTCCCAGGTATATATATCCAAAAATAATTACAAAAAAATAAAATGAGCCTTTCGGCTCATGTTTTTGGTTATTCATGCATTCGGTGGATAATTTATTTCTTTTAGTAATTCTTTTATTTTTAATTCATTTGCGGGGTTGTCAAAAATAATTGTAACTTTTTTTGAATTTTGATCACCTTCAACAGATTTCACACCCGTTATCTCGCTAACTTCTTTCTCTATTGTATGAATACAATGTCCACAAGAAATGTTTGGTATGGTATATGTAATAGTTTGCATAGTCTATTCCTCTCTCAATAAAATAATTCTACATCCCCTCTCATAGTTCTGGAATATCCAGGCTTATACAATCTGTCCATGCTTGACATCCAGAATATTCGATCTTACACTAATTATGACGATCAAGAAGGAAATACGATGAAGCAAATTAATCCTGCAAGTTCAAAACCATTATCGGGGAAGACAGTGCTTATTACCGGATCTGCCAGACGTATCGGTCGCAGTCTAGCATTAACTGTGGCACATGCTGGCGGAAATGTCGTTATCCATCATGGTCATTCAGCGAAATTAGCACAACAAACCCTTACTGAAATTAATGCCCTGGGAGCAGTCGCCCATATTATAGCCGCTGACCTTTCTGATCCAAATCAAGCAGCGGAACTATTTTATAGAGCCAGTGCATATGGTCCAATATTTGCGTTGGTTAATAATGCAGCGATTTTTGAGCCAGTTTCTTTTCTTACAACGACCATTGAGGATTGGCAAAGGCATATCAATATTAACTTAACAGCCCCGATGTTAATCTCTCAAGCTATGGCACGGGAAACACCAGAAAACGAAAAAGCCAGGATAGTCAATATTCTGGATTGGCGGGCTCTACGCCCGGGAGTGGAACACTTTCCATATACGATCTCTAAATCCGCATTGGTTGCCATGACCCAATCCCTGGCTATTTCACTGGCGCCTCGAATAATAGTAAATGGACTGGCTTTAGGCGCTGTCCTCCCTCCTGTGGATCAACCAAAGCAACCAGATCTTATAAAGAATGTCCCTCTAAAGCGTTGGGCAACCCTCGAAGAAGTCGGAGAAGCCTTGTTATTTTTACTTACCGGACCAGAATATATAACCGGTGAAATTATACATATTGATGGGGGAAGACACCTCATCTAAAAGAATGGAGACTTAATGGATCAAATTATCATCAAAGATATACTTGCCAGGGGAATAATCGGGGTAAATGATTCTGAACGGCTGCATCCCCAGGATATTTTGGTTAATATTGTGATATTTACAGATACTACAAAAGCTGGTCTTAGTGACGATATAAATGATAGTGTGAATTACAGGACCATTACAAAACAGGTTATTTCCCTGGCAGAAACTGCTCAACGCTTAACAGTAGAAGCCTTGGCAAATGATATAGCATTGCTAATATTTAATGTTCCATTTGTTAATGGGGTTCGCGTTAGGGTGGAAAAACCAGGAGCGGTCAGATTTGCAAAGTCGGTGGGTGTAGAGATTGAACGTTGGCAGAAAGAATGACATCACCACCAGCCCAAGATGTGATATTACTAATTGGTTCAAACATAGATCCAATAAATAATATTAAGCAGGCGATTAAAGAGATTTCTGGCATAATTCCGATTATTAAGCGATCATCATTGTGGGAAACCAAACCGATCGGCACGGCGGGGGATAATTTTTATAATCTAGCCCTCTCCATATCAACATCCTTGGAATTTAATGTGCTTAAATTTGATATATTACGCAATATAGAAATTCATCTGGGTCGCGTAAGGAGTTTAGATAAGTATGCTCCTCGCACCATTGATATTGACATAATTCTTGATGGCGATAAGATTGTTGATGCAAATATTTGGAATTATGCATACATAGCTGTGCCAGTCTCTGAATTGTACCCAGAGTTGATTTGTGCTGAAACTCATCAAACCTTGAAAGATGTCGCTGCAATATTTAATAAAAAATAGCTGGATCAAAAAACATCCAGCTACAGTCCTTCAATAAACTGGTTTATATATGCAGTGGTTCAGCAGCCCTTGAAATATTATCAAGGAATTCCATTCTGGTTGCCATATTAGTCCTAAAATATCCATGAACTGCCGAAGTTGTCATTCTGGCGTCGTGCTTTTTTACACCCCGCATCATCGAACAAAGATGCAGAGCCTCAACTACAACAGCCACACCTCGAGGTTTAAGAAGTTCATTAATAAAATCTGCTATCTAACTCGTCATTCGTTCCTGAACCTGAAGCCGCCGCGCAAACATTTCGATGACTCTTGGGATTTTTGACAGTCCGATAACTTTTCCATCGGGAATATAAGCGACATGTGCTCTGCCTATGAATGGCAGCATATGGTGCTCACACAAGCTATAAAATTCGATATCTCGAACAATTACCATCTGATCATATTCCACATCGAAAATGGCATTATTCACCATTCCTACGGGATCCATTCGATATCCACCCAGTAGTTCTACATACATACGGGAAACCCGGTCAGGGGTATTGAGTAATCCATCGCGACCAGCATCTTCCCCAAAGCCTTCCAGCATGGATTTTACCGATGCTTTTATGCGCTCCTGGTCAATTCCATCTCCCGGAAGTAATTGTGCTGCTTTAATACATTATCCGTGTCACCAAACATGCCTGCCTCTTTACGAATTCTATTTATTCAATATCTGGGCAGATTTCTCTGCCCAGAAAACATAATATTCCTAAAATATTAACTTCTACTTTCAATTTTATAAATTATCCAACTTCAGGCACGATCAAACCGTAAGTTCCGTCCCTGCGATGGTACAAAACATTAATGCTATGAGTACTCATGTTATAGAATACAAAAAAATCTTCATGACCTAACAAAGTCATTTGTTCAATGGCTTCCATCTCATCCATGGGTACCATATGAAAAGCTTTTCTACGCATGATCACTGGTTTATCTTGTGCTTCCTCTACTTCCGGTGCAATTTCACTGACTTCCGCAGCCGATCGCCCATCTCCACGACCCTTGAAGTGTTTACCTTTATATCGTTCAATTTGCCTCTGCATTTTTTCCAGGGCTGTATCGTACGCTTCAAATATATCATCCGCCCTTTCTTCAGTTCGCAGAATAAACCCCTTGCCACGAATGGTAATCTGAGCTACCTGCCTGTCAGCAGCGCTTCGTGCAGATTTGGAAAATGCCAGATCGACTTTCACTTCATCCATATTTGTCAGCATGCGGTCAAACTTAACTGCCTTTTTTTCCACATACTCTTTGATGCGATCTGTAATTTCCATATTCTTGCCAATAATTTCCATTTTTGTGGTCATATTACCTCCTGTTAATTTTATTATGACAATTCTCGCTTATATTGAAATAAACTTCAAGTAAATTTTTTACCTATCATTGTACGGGCTACTGATAAACCATATACACTTCTTGCACCTGCTCTTGTTAGTTCGAGAGCACAGGCATCCATTGTTGAACCTGTAGTGATCACATCATCTACGATAAGAACATTTTTCCCGTTCACCAAGGAATTGTTTGCCGAGAATGCATCTTTCACATTTTGTTTTCTTTCTTCTGCTTTGAATTCAATTTGTGTTATTGTTTCTTTTTTACGAAATATAGCTTTTGAACTATAAGGTTTATTCAAGATGAGAGCCATAGGGAAAGCGATCAACGCCGATTGATTATATCCCCGCTCTCTTCGTCGTTTCTTTCCCAATGGTACTGGAATAATTAGGTCGACATCCCAGTTTAAAGGTGTCAAGAAATCAGCACACTTATGCCCCATGATTTCCCCCACACCAAGATCATTACTGTACTTCAGTCGATGTAATGCATTTCTAAGCTCGTCTCTATATGCATAGATTGACCTTAGTTTTGTGAAACTGGGACGATCTTTCAAACATTTATCACAAATCTCCCCACTATCAACCGGGTAACCACAAATTTGGCAAATTTGACTATGTAACGGAATTAATTTATGGTCACAGGAAGAGCACCACCGTTCACCAATTTTTCCACATCCACTGCATGTAGGTGGAAATATCCAATCCACTACTTCCCAAAAAGTGTGGTAAGAAAAATAGGTGAAGCGTTCCATCGGTTCACCTTAATTATAGATAAATATATGATTATTTAAACATACCACCAAGAGCTGAATGCATCAGCTTCATGGCTGCAGGTGTCAATAAAACTATCATTAATGACGGAAATATAAGAAGACCCATTGGGATCAACATTTTGATAGGAGCTTTTGCGGCTTCTTCCTCAGCATACTGGCGGCGTTTGATACGCATTTGATCCGATTGTATTCGGAGTACTTTAGCCATGCTCACACCCAGTTGTTCACTTTGAATTACTGCTGCCACAAAGCTGGTCATTTCAGAAATTCCGATCCTTTCGGCCATATCCCGCATTGCTTCGCGCCGCAATTTGCCAAGTTGAATTTCACGAATCACTCTTCCAAATGAAAGAGATAATTCATTGGTCCATTTTTCGGCTACTTTTGCCATTGCTGCATCAAATCCAAGACCTGCTTCAACGCAAATGGTTAGTAAATCCAAAGCATCTGGCAATCCAAGTCGGACTTCTTTTTGTCTCCTGCTAATTTTACTTTGCAACCATAACTGTGGGAAATAAAAACCGATCACTGAAAACGCAACAACTAGTAGAGTGATTTTGCCAAGAGGCCATTTTGAATTTGCAACGGTAAACACAAGTATGAGTAATCCACCGAATAATGCAGCTCCACCAAATTGAAGAAGTAAAACCATGCTGGGTTCCATTCTTCCAGGATTTCCTGCAAGTTCAAGCTTTTTTTGTGTATTTTGCAAAGCATTTTGTGGCGTGAAACGTGTTGCGATCTCTCCCATTTTTCTAGCAAGAGGTATGATAATACGCTCCGAAAATGGCTGAGCCATTTCGAGATCTTCAAGATTTACAGTTCCATCCAGGGCTGAAAAGTCCTGAAGGCGGCGTTCGAGAATATTATCTGTACTTGGGGTTCGTAATCCAATTACTATTAATACTATTGCTCCAATTATAACGAGCACTCCAATTCCAATCAGAATTCCCATAATACGCGTACCTCCTTCTTATAAAAGGTCACTATACCTCTATTGTGGCTATCTTGGTCATTACAAAATAACCGCTGATGATCATCAATCCACCCACACCAAGAGCAATATAACCACATGGAAAGCTTTCCGGTTTAAAGAATTCCATCATATATTCCCAATTCAAGAAATATAAGATGGCAATAACGATTACAGGCATCAAGGAGAGAAATTTTCCGGAATACATAACCTGGGAGGTAAGTACCCTAATTTCACCTTTGATCCTAATTCTCTCTCGAATAGTATGCGAAATGGTATCCAGGATCTCAGCAAGGTTACCACCAACTTCCCTTTGAACATTCATGGCGGTAACCACGAGATCCAGGTCTTCACTTGGAATTCTTCTGCAAAGATTATCCAATGCTTTTTCAGTTTGAACGCCTAACTGAATTTCCTGGACAACACGGTGAAATTCATCTGAGATTGGCGCGGGAAGTTCGCGGCTTATCGCTTCCATAGCCTGAAGATTTGAGTATCCGGCTCGTAAACCGTTTACCATTAAATTAAGCATATCTGGAAGTTGTGAGTCAAATCTGATCAAACGTCGCGATTGTTCTCTTTTAACATACATTCTGGGCAGGAAAGCCCCTAGAATGGCTCCTATTCCTGCTACCAACCAGACCTTTCCACCCAACATATAAGCCACCAAACCTACCAGAAAAGCAGCTATAACCATAATACCGATATATTCCCCTGGTTTCAGTTTTAAGTCTGCCCTGGCTAATTCCTTGGCAATGCGGTCTCCCCAGGAAGATTTTTCAACCTGCCTGGTGATCCATTCAGTTAATGGCGCTTCTTTGACGGCTTCTGTAATTTGAGTGTATTGTTGTTCATTTTCAATATATCGACCCAGGCGCTCTTCAACCAGGGTTCGGCTGCTGGAAATTGATATCACAACGCCGATCACTAAAAGAATTAATGCTGCGCCGCTACCAATCATTAATATTAATGTAAGAGCATCCATGGCTTTAACCTTTGATAATATTCCCAGGAAATCCTGAGATTATTTCCTTGTACCTGCACCAATACCAAAGATCTGTGGAGGTAGCCGAATTCCTGTTGCTTCTATCTTGTCCATAAACTTTGGTCTTAGCCCGGTAGGTTTTAATCTTCCAACAACCCGGCCATTATCATAACCAGCCAGGTCAAAAGCGAAGATATCCATTGTAGTTATTACTTCACCTTCCATGCCGCAGACTTCGGTTATACTAGTGATTTTCCTGGTTCCATCCCGCATTCTATCCTGGTGGATGACCATATCAACAGCAGATGATACCTGTTCTCTAATCGCCCGAACCGGAAGGTCCATGCCAGCCATTAACACCATGGTTTCAAGACGAGCAAGCGTATCTCGCGGGCTGTTGGAGTGCAGGGTGGTCATGGATCCATCATGGCCTGTATTCATTGCCTGCAGCATATCGATGGCAGCTTCATCACGGATCTCACCTACAACAATTCGGTCAGGTCGCATTCGAAGGGCATTGATCACAAGCGCTCGTATGGTGACCTCACCTTTACCTTCAATATTGGACGGGCGAGATTCGAGAGTGACCACATGTTCCTGACGTAGCTGTAATTCTGCTGCATTTTCAATTGTAATGATCCGTTCATCGCTTGGAATAAAACCGGAAAGAATATTTAATAGAGTTGTTTTACCCGAACCCGTACCACCTGATATGACAATGTTGAAGTCTGGATTCTACACATGCTTTCATGAATTGCACCAATTCAATAGTTGCAGAACCAAATTGAACTAATTGGTCGATGGTAATTGGATTTTTTGCAAATTTTCGAATGGTCAGTACCGGGCCAATAAGGGAAATGGGGGGAATGACTGCATTTACACGGGACCCATCCGGTAAGCGGGCGTCAACATAGGGGCTGGATTCATCAATTCGACGTCCTAACGGAGCTACAATTCTGTCAATAATTCTCATTACATGTTCATTACTTTCGAAGCTATTCGGAACCCGGAGAATTTTACCTGCCCGTTCGATATATAGTTTCTTTGCCCCGTTGACCATGATTTCTGTAATTGTTGAATCTTCCAAAAGTATTTGAAGTGGTCCAAAACCGAGAATTTCTGCGGTTATTTGTTCAAATAATTTAATTTTTTCGGGTTTGGAAAGAATAATATTTTCCTCCCCCAGTATTTGTTCGAACAAAGTCCAAATGGTTTTCTTAACTTCTTCAACTTTGGTTACATCTGTATTGGGGTCCATCTCACCCAACAATTTATTTTGCACACGGGTTTTTAGATCGATCAGTGTATCAGAATTTCCACCGGGGATAAATGGGGCAACACGTCTCGCTCCCAGGGGAGATGTCGCCGGTTTTTCCCCTGTTTGTCGGAGGGTATCTGTTGTGGTTGTTCCTTGACCCGAATTTAATCTTTCTAGTATCGAGGGCATAATGATTACTCCAATTTATTTCCGTATCGAACGTTCAAAATCGCTTGATTCGGATTTATTTATCTTTTCTTTAATAGTCTCAACGAGACCGCTAATGGCTTTCCCTATTAGTTGGATCTTATTATCAACCATGAAAGGAACTCCACTATTAACCGAATTGACAACTATTTTTTCTTCAAGCGGGATAACAGCAGCAATTTCCTGTTTTAAACTTTCACCTACGCGCTCCGGCAAAAGTGATATTCTTTTATCATTCTTATTCATAATACAAATAACACGTGCTCTTCCAATCTGGAATTGATCGATAAGGGTAAGAAATGATTTTGCATTTTTTATTGCCGGGATTTCCTGTGTTACCACCAATACAATCACATCTGAAGCATCCAAAGCGGATATAACTGTTTCTGTAAGATGGGTTTCAGTATCAATGACAATATAATTATATATCGTTTTTAGGAATTTTATTACATGTATAAATTGTTCCGGGTTAACCTGTTCAGCCATTTCAGGCCTGGGTGGTGCTGCAAGAATATGCACTCCTGATCTCTCGTGAAGAATTAGTACTTCATCGATGATATCTGTGTCAAGTTCACTTGCTCTTGGGGTTAAATCAAGGATCGTATTTCGAGGTTGTTCATTATGAAAAACAGCTACATCGCCATATTGTAAATTACCGTCAACAATGACAACTTTTAATTCAGGACCTTGTAAAGCTACCGCGAGGTTCGTCGCAATTGTAGTCGTTCCGACTCCCCCTTTTGGGCCATAAACTGTTATGACTTTCCCATGTGTAAGTGCTGCTCCAAATTTGCCTCCACTACCCGATTGAAGTTTTTGGACCAGAGCAATTTTGGCTTTCTCTTCAGCAGCCATTTTTCCAACCTGGTGAATGGTGCTGATCAATTCATCAACCGTTGGGGGTTTTGAGAGGAACGCTCTCGCACCGGCCATCATGGCTCGCTGCATATACTTGGGATCATTTTGGACTGATAATATTACAATTTGGGTAAATGGAATTTTCTTGCGGATCGCTTCAGTTGCCTGAATTCCATCCATATCAGGCATGTTAATATCCATTAATATGACATCTGGTTGTGTTTCGCCGGCCAATTCCAAACCTTCTACGCCAGACCTTGCAGCTCCGACAACCTCAACATCACTTTCGAATTGAAGTAATTTTCGGATGTTCTCCCGCGTTTCCGGGTTATCATCCACGATTAATATCCGGATTTTATCGCCATCAACCATAAAACAACTCCATACCAATTAACAAATTAATATTCAATTAATATGCCAAAAGCCTGCTATGAACAGGCTTTTCTATAATGTCAATCCCCTTTTTTTTCATACAAAACCCTTTGTCATATTTTATTTAGGCGTTGGAGCCGCGTTTATATTAACATTGGGTAATTCCAAAGAGGTTACGACTGGTTCAAACCCATAAGCTTGTTTAACAGGCAGCGGAATGCTATAAGTATCCATCGTATATTGTAAAGTGACCGCATCTGTCTTGATCCGCTGCTCATCACCTGCCCCGCGCAGAGCCAGGTTCATCTGGACACCGCTATACATCAAATAATTCAATGTCACAGCATCCTGTGGTGTAACCACTATTGAGATCATGAGTGGTTTTTTCGGTTCGGCAGGTGCTGCCTGTTGTTGATTTCCAGGCACGGGAGTAGGAGTAACTGCAGTTTGTGCAGCCACAGATGGCTGTGTAAGTGGAAATTCACCGACATGAAGAACTATCACATCCTGGAGGATGGTCTGACTGACAATTCTTGGTCTTTGAGGTTCAGATGGAACCAAATAGACTGGTTGCGCAAGTGTTTGATCCTGTTCAGCTCGTCCCTGAACGGCATCAAGCCCTAAAGCTTTCGTAAATGCCACAAGAGAAGGATTCTCCGGGGCTCCTGGAGGTGGAACAACACCGGCAGTGATGTTCGGTAACCGGGTTTGAAAACTGCTATCCATGTCGACAAACATCATGGTCGCAATAACATTTACATGATCACCAGGTTGAGCACCATATCCTACACTTGATAATGGACTTATGATCGGAATCGAGACAGCTACCATCCCATCAGGTATTTGGAAAGAAGCAAGAGATCCTTCAGCACTATCAGAGATCAAACTACTAGTGATAGGTACTTTTGCTTCGAGATCCATTTTTGCCCTTTTACCGATTAGTTCATTGACGTCACTATAAAAAACGCCAGGAACTAAAAGTTTTTTTGGATACGGGACTGTAGTGAGTACATCTGCAGTGAGGGGAGTCCCATAAGGGATTGGTTGAATGCTGACTACAATATTCGACATTTCTTCGGCAGGTGCTGGAGTGACAACAGCTGCATTTTGGCCTTGAGTTCTCGGTCGAAGCACTAAAAGATAAACAGCAGCAACCCCCAAAATTAATAACAATGCGATATATATGAAAATCCGCCCTCTTTGCTTAGATCCTTGTGCCATAAAAGCCTCCCATCACCTGCTAAAAATTCCTCAATATTGCAATCATACGCAAACTCGTTTTAAAAGTCAAGTTTCGGAACACATATTTATAGATGCAAGCATCTTGCCAATTGAGAATTTAGTTTGTTAAGTGAAAGACCCTGCCTTTCAGCAGGGTCCTCCAGGTAAGACTAATTATGAATTGCGTACAACAAAATAATTCTGTTTACAGGCCATTAACGATGCTGCTGAAAATGTTACCAATGGCGGGTCCTAACAGGGCTAAAATAACAATTACAACCACTGCAACTAAAACAAGAATTAACGCGTATTCAACAAGGCCCTGACCTTTTTCCTTCTGTTCGATCATCATAGTATTCACCTCCTTCCAATTCATAAAATGCTTTGTTTCATTGAACTCATTATAAGTGAATATTATCGCAATACAACCTTCATACATTACAGAAACCTTACAGTTGAAGGAGGTATTCACCCAGCGAGGTATTGCAATATTCATACCTTTTTGAAACTAGCTACCAAAGTATACGTACATATTGTTAGAACTGTCAAATATTACTATAATGTTTAAATATAAGCACCATTATCAGCAAACGAATTGCTAGAGGAGGATAAATGAGCGACATGTTCGACAAAGTTACATCTCAACAGGATATTATTAAGAAATTATTAAGCAAAATTCCTGGATTCAGCGGATATATTGAGCGTGAAAATCGCCGGTCTTCGGATAAAATCCTGCGTGATACCGTTTCTTCCAGGCTTGAAGATGTATGGAAACGGATATCCAGTCTACAGAGAGATCTGCTCAATCAGGGTGAGATCAGAGTGATCGATGATCTTGAAGCCGCAGCAATAAAATTCCGGCAAGTGATCGATCGAATTAAGAAAGCATCCTACGGCTATAGCGGGTTCTTTGATGCAGTTAAGATCAATGAAACGGAACTTGCACTGATCTACCAATATGATCTTTCAATGATGGATCAGGTGGATGTTGCAAATAAAGCTGTTGATACAGTTGAAACTTCTATTGGAACAGATGGATTACCGGCTGCGATCAGAAACCTGGTTTCTGTTGCTGATCAATGTGTTGTCGCTTTTGACAAACGAGCTGAAGTTATCACCGGCATGAACGCTGTATCATAATGATCAATTTTGGAATACGGAGAATAGAACATGGCAAGAATATTTGATGTTGTTGAATATGCAAGTGAGATGAACGATGAGATCGTCCATCGCTTTCCTGAAGTAGGTGTTGCAGATCTGCGTATCGGTTCACAAATAATCGTTCGCGAATCTCAACAGGTTGTGTTTTTCCGGGATGGAAAAGCTCTGGATACATTTGGTCCTGGCAGACACACGATCATAACTGCTAACATTCCAAAACTGATAGATTTTGTTGGAAAAGCCTTCAATGACCGCACTCCCTTCACGGCAGAGGTTTACTACGTCTCCATGCGTGAATTTGCAGACCGAAAATGGGGTACTCCCCAACCTATCATAGTTAGGAACCCAGGTATGGGATTAGGGGTTGCATTGCTGCAAGGTTTTGGATCATACAGCTTACAGGTCAAAGATCCCCAACAATTCGTTGTCCAAATCTGTGGTGCCCAGGGTGTTTACCGAATGGCAGATATTGAGAACCGCCTGCGCACAATGCTGCTTTCCAAACTGCAGGATCTCCTGGGAGAAACAGGCGGTAAAAACTCTGTTGTCGAGATGATTGGTCTGACTGAAGAACTAGGAGCCGGGGTAAGGGCAAAAGCACAGGATGACTTTGCTGCCATTGGCTTAACCTTAAAATCTTTCTATATTGGAAATCTAAAACCATCCGAGAAATCAGCCGAAGAACTGCGCGCAATGGGAATGCTTGATATGCAAACATATACCCAACTACAGGCTGCAGATGCAATGCGTGATGCTGCCCAAAACCCAAGTGGTGGTGCAGGATTAACAGCAGGAATTGGTGCTGGTATGGGAATTGGAAATGTTCTCAGCCAATCTCTTCAAGGAGTGGGAGCTGCTGGTGCTGCTAATTCTTCCAAACAAAATGGGACTAATGGAGTTTCGAATGGAATTCCAGATGTAATGACCCCTTCTGAGGCAGCTGCAATATTAAAAGTTTCTGAAGAAGATGTTTTAGCTGCAATAACTGCAGGAGATTTGAAAGCCCGCAAAATTGGTTCAGCATTTCGTATCAGCCGAGATGCTGTTGAAGCCTTCTTAAAAGGGTAGAAGAAAATATTCAAACGAAAACAGTACGGTAATTAATTTACCGTACTGTTTTTTTTATGCATTTTCTTTGGAAATTTTCGCTTGACAAAATTAATGCATGATAAAATACTTATATATGAACGTTAATCCTGACAGGTAGGAGTGTGGATGAAACTTCACGAATATCAGTCCAAGCAGATCTTATCGCGTTATAACGTCCAAATACCCAGGGGGAGTGTCGCTCAAACAGCATATGAAGCAAAGCAAATAACTGAAGAATTAAGTACAAGGGTGGTTATTAAAGCCCAGGTATTAGTCGGCGGAAGGGGAAAAGCCGGTGGAATAAGGGTAGCCAATAATCCAAAAGAAGCTGAGGATTTGGCGACATCCATATTAAGCATGGATATTAAAGGATTGCCAGTTCGAAAAGTCCTCGTGGATGAAGCTATTACTTACGATCATGAAATCTATCTTGGAATAACAAATAGCAGAATAACTGGTACACCCGTCATGATCGCATCCGGATCAGGTGGTGTAGATATTGAAGAAATTGCCCGTTCTTCCCCCGAAAAAATTATAAGTGTTTTCATTCACCCTTTACTGGGTCTCCGGGAATATCAAATTAGAGACCTGGCCAGTGGAATTGACCTACCTCATCAATATTGGAAGCAATTTCAGGAAATTTGTATGGGTTTATGGTTGGTATTTCGTGATCTTGATGCGACGCTCGCTGAAATTAATCCATTGGTGATCTCATCAGATTCAAAATTGGTCGCGCTTGATGCAAAAATTAACATTGATGACAATGCATTGTACAGACATAGCGATCTGAGTGAAATCCGGGATTTGGATGTAGAGGACCATTCAGAAATTGAAGCCAGAAAATACGGACTATCGTATATTAAATTGGATGGTAAGATTGGCTGCCTGGTTAACGGTGCTGGATTATCCATGACCTTAATGGATATGATCAAGTACTATGGCGGCAAACCTGCCAATTTTCTGGATATCGGCGGTGGAGCTAGTTCAGAAAAAGTATCTGCAGCGATGCGAATACTGATCAGCGATCCGTCGATAAATACCATTTTAATCAATATTTATGGGGGCATAACGAGATGCGATGAGGTGGCAAAAGGGATCCTACAAGCTTTGCAATCTCAAAAAAAGGAAATTCCAATAATCGCCAGACTGGTAGGAACCAATGCAACTGTGGGTAGAAAATTGTTGAATGATGCAAACATACTCACTTTAGATACCTTGACAGAAACTGCTAAGAAAGCCGTCGAAATCTCTACCGGGAGGGTGGAATGAGCATCCTGGTTAATAAAAATACAAAGATAATTATTCAAGGAATTACAGGGGAAGAAGGTTTATTCCATGCTGCCCAGATGCAGGAGTATGGATCAAACATTGTTGCTGGTACATCTCCCGGAAAAGGTGGCGAGTGGGTGCTGAATGGAAAGCTTCCGGTATTTGATTCAATGCGATTAGCTGTCGATGCAACAGGTGCAAATACCTCGGTTGTTTTTGTTCCAGCCCGGCACGCTTTAGACGCCTTACTTGAAGCAATCGATTCTGGAATTCCATTGGTCATCTGTATTACTGAAGGAATACCTGTCCAGGATATGATGAAGGTTAAATATTATGGTGATCAGAAGGGTACCAGGATTATTGGACCCAATTGTCCCGGAGTTCTTACTCCTGGAGAATGTAAAGCAGGAATCATTCCCGGGAAAATAAAAAAGAATGGAAATATTGGAGTGGTATCCCGGTCTGGAACGCTCACTTATGAAATATTAAACTCACTGGATGCCAATGGTATGGGAGCAAGTACATGTGTCGGAATTGGTGGTGACCCGATCCTTGGCTCAAACTTTATCCAGATGTTGGGATTGTTCGAAGAAGATCCACGCACTGAAAAAATATTGATGATAGGTGAAATTGGCGGAACTGATGAGGAGCAGGCTGCTGAATATATTGCTAATTCTGTAACGAAACCCGTCCTTGGAATGATCGCCGGTGTTTCTGCTCCTCCCGGAAAAAGAATGGGACATGCAGGTGCAATTATCGAAGGTCTCAACGGAAAAGCATTATCAAAAATAATTGCCCTCGAGAATGTCGGTGTAAAAATGGCGCATGACCCTGATGAACTCGTTGCCTTCTTAAAGTAAAAAGAGCGCACAAACCGTTGTGCGCTCTTTTAAGTTTCACAAAATTTTATTTCATTCGAGGATCGATATAACGAACAGCATCACCTACAGTCTTTATCGTGCGTGCATCATCATCACCAATATTTAAGTTAAACTTCTCGCAAAAACCATCAATGAGAAAAAACTGATCCATGGAATTTGCTTTTAAATCCTCAATGAATTTCGTTTCCAATGTTATATCTTTCGCATCGATCTTCATAACTTCTGCGATAACCTCTTTTACGCCTTCAAACGAACCAGCCATCACCAACCTCCAGTTAATTGAATGTTATCACTTTCAATGAATTTTATCTTTCCTCGCAATTCTGTCAAGTAAGTCATAGAATAATTGACACAGCATATCGTAAAGGATAAGATTATTCACATAAAGGAACACCAATAACACATGAAAGATACCAGGGTAATTAAGCGAAAAACAGATCATATCCAGATAAACTTGCGAAAAGATGTAAGCTCAGACCTTACATCCGGGCTGGAAAACTATCATTTTCTGCATAATGCCCTACCAGAGATTAATCTTAAAGAAATAGATATTTCCACAAAGTTCCTGTCAAAAACATTAAAAATTCCACTTCTTATTTCATCCATGACAGGGGGTACTGAGGAAGGTCAAAAAATAAACCGTACGCTCGCGCTAGCTGCCGCTCATTTTGGCCTTGCGATGGGAGTTGGTTCACAAAGAGCAGCTATTGACAACCCTGATGCCATGGATACGTTTCGTGTGCGTGATTTTGCGCCAGATATCTTATTATTTGCTAATCTTGGAGCGGTCCAACTAAATTTTGGCTATTCAATTGACGAGTGCCGAAAAGTAATCGATTCTATTGGCGCAGATGGCTTGATCCTCCATTTGAACCCTCTTCAGGAAGCCCTTCAACCGGAAGGTGAAACAAATTTCTCAGGTCTTTTATCAAAGATCGAATTGATCTGTAAGAATCTTGGAAAACCTGTGATCGTAAAAGAAGTCGGCTGGGGAATCTCAGAAGATGTTGCGACAAAGCTGGTAAATGCCGGTGTGAGCGCGATTGATGTTGCTGGTGCCGGTGGAACATCCTGGTCTCAGGTTGAAATGCATCGATCAGACTCAAAATCATTTCAACGCATCGCTGCAGATTTTAAATCCTGGGGAATTCCAACCAGTGAATCAATCAGGTTGGTACGCAGCAGCCATCCAAATCTTCCAATTATTGCCTCGGGTGGAATAAGAACCGGATTGGATATTGCAAAATGTATCGCTCTGGGTGCCAACTTGGGTGGAATTGCTGGCCCATTACTCCGTGCAGCCTCCAAATCAGATGAAGAGTTGCATACTTTGATTGATGAGATAAAAACAGAGTTGGCAATTACAATGTTTGGAGTCGGCGCTCTAAATATTTTTTCATTACAAAAAGTTCCGATTATTTTTAGTTGAAATTCGAGAATATTATGGAAGTATTTTTTGCTAAGCATCCCATCGTAGCTGATATTCATACTCATGTAGAAACTCAGTGTTACTCTGCAATCCAGGAAAAATTTAATCCAGAGTCTGTACCGCTCAAGGATATGTTGAAATATCACCTGGGGTTTGATAGTAAATCAAGCACAAAGAAGGGAAAACGAATTCGACCATTGCTTGTCTGTCTGGCAACACATTTAGCTGGAGGAAGTTGGCAAAATGCGCTCCCGGCGGCAGTGTCTATAGAGTTGATCCATAATTTTTCTTTGATCCATGATGATATTCAAGACCAAAGCCTGACCCGGCATGATAGAGATACACTTTGGTTAAAATATGGTTCTGCACAGGCGATCAATGCAGGTGACGCATTGTTCAGTTTGGCTTTGCATGAAATTTGGAAACTAATAAAATCTTATCCGACTGATGTGGTTTCTAAATGCAGCCAGATCCTTACCACCACCTGCTTAAAACTTACTGAAGGTCAGTATCTGGATATTGATTTTGAAGATCGCACCAATGTTACCCCGGAAGAATATCAATTTATGATCGAAGGGAAAACAACTGCCTTGATCGCGGCAAGCACACGGATTGGAGCGCTGCTTGGATCTAGTGATAAGAATACCATCGAAAATTTTGAATTATTTGGTACAAATCTCGGGTTGGCTTTTCAGATCATTGATGATTACCTGGGGATATGGGGGGATTCAGCCCGGCTGGGTAAATCCACGAGCAGTGACCTGGTGTCTGGAAAAATGACCTATCCGGTTGTCCTGGCAATAAAACAAAACCAGGACTTTGCTAAACGATATAAAGCCGGAAAGATCGGCACTGAAGAAATTCCGTCCATATTACATATGTTGGAACAAACCGGTATTGCAGAAAAAACTAAATCAAAAGCCGACGATTATACAAGCAAAGCGATCACCTATTTGCATTCAGCGGCAGGGAATCATCCGGATATCCAAGTTTTAATGGACCTGACACATTGGCTCTTAAAGCGGGAAATATAAAAGATGTCCTTGACAACCAGGGGTGGGGTTCATATAATCCTTTCACAGTTGCGGGTGTCGCCAAGTGGTAAGGCAGTACCTTCCCAAGGTACCATTCGTGAGTTCGAATCTCATCACCCGCTCTTTGAATACTCGAAATTTCCATTCGTGAGCCCCATCGAGGGATAATATTCGAATCTCATCACCCGCTCTATCCTTTTCAACCTAAAAGAATATGAAACTTTCAGTCAGATTACTGGTGTCTCTTTTTTTCTTAATCCTTTCCCTCTCAGCTTGCACAACAACTCCAAAATCCCAACTTACGAGGGGCGAAAAGACCTGGGAAGTAACTGGAATAAATAACTATCAGATTTCTGTTCAGGTCATTCAAAGTATCTGGCATTTACAAATTTACAATTTGACTGTCGAAAACGGTCTGGTTATCGATTCAAGCACAAGCTGTATCCCCGCTCCATATGAAGGGAGAGAATGTGTAATTAAGACTTATGATCCGGATGACTTCACCATTCCTGCATTATTTTCTTTGGCTGAACAACAAATCAAAAGTAAACAATCCAAATGGCTGAAAATAGAGTATGATCCGGATTTTGGCTTTCCCACTATGATTACTTTTAATGACCCGGATATCCTGGATGAAGATTGGTCATATCAGGTGATTTCGTTTTCAAAATTGGATTGACCTTTTGGTAAAAACTTTCTGCCTTCATCAGAAGAAATAAAAATATTCATAATATTCTTAAAATAATAAGCATCAAGTTCAATTTTTATATCCTGACCCGGATGAAGACGGATGGCATAAGGATGCATTCTTCCTCTTTTAGATGGAGATCACTTTTTGTGGATTTAAATTGAGCTTCGATAATATCCGTCATCCCGCCGACAATGCCTACCTGAACTTGATCGTTAAGGTTAAAGTAACCCAGGCATGTACTGCATAAGATCAGGCGAACGCCTTTTGTTTCCAATGATTTGAGCACATCGATCACTGGTGATCCCTTTACAGCCAGCTTTACCCCATCTGTGTAAAAGCAGATCGCTGCTGGAAGCGTATTGCTGTCATCCAGCAATTTAAAATAAGTTTGGATTAACTTTTGCTGGAGCGTTGGTTCGGCATCCCCCATACCATTTCGGGTTACGAGTATTACTGTATCTGAAGCTGGAACTGTCATAATATCCTCCTGAATATTGGATAGTCGCATCTTTTGACGCGGAATAACCAAAAACCGCCGCTTGCACAGGCAGGCGGCGGTCCAGAAGGATCACAACGTTTCAGCGGGAAGAAATCATTCCACCACGCTCCTGTATGCGCAAACTGCACATCGGGTACATTCCAGTACCCTTATTCATTGCTCAAGTGTGGTGTAATAAATAATTCATTTTCATTTCCTCGACGCAATTATACTAAATAAATGACTATAAGCAAATTAAAAACCAATCAGGGTTACAAATACGTCCCCTGAGGTAAATAATGTCCATGACCTCGAAATAAATTCAGAAAGAATTTAAGTCAGAACTGGATTTAGCCTATATAATAGGAACTATGGCATCGCATTTCATAGTTGAATGTCTGGATTGTGGATATTCCACACCGTATTTTCCAACATCAGTTTCTTGTCCCCGCTGTGGAAGCGGTTGGCGGGAAGCTGTATATGACTATGCCAATTTAGCGTTGACATTACCTTTACTATTACCGGGACGGCCATTTGATGTATGGCGCTACAAAGAATTATTACCCATCCGCGACCATGTTCATGAGTTATCTCTAGGTGAGGGTGGTACTCCACTGATAAAGGCAATCAATCTGGGCACCATGCTGCAGTGTCCGAACATCTACATCAAAGACGAACGCCAAAATCCAACATCTTCATTTAAAGACCGCCAGGCAGCAGTCACGATAGCAGCGTTAAGAGAGTCCGGAATAAATGAAATGGTTACCGCGTCAACTGGCAATATTTCCCTTGCTTATTCAGCATATGCAGCCAGGGCAGGCATTAAATTATGGGCTTTCTTATCAAGCCGGGTACCCACCTCCAAGATCAACGAAATGTTACTTTATGGCAGCCGGGTCGTTACAGTCACAGGAACGTACGAAAAGACAAAACAGGTGGCTCTTGAATTTGCCCGTCAACGTAACATCTTTATGGATCAATCGACACAAACAGTACCATCTGTGGAGGCGATGAAAACCATTGCCTTCGAAATCACAGAACAATTAACCGCCCATATGGGTCCACCACCCGGTAAAAATAAATCGAAACCTCCCTTCCCTTGGCGATCCCCGGATTGGTATTTACAAGCAGTAAGTGTCGGTTTGGGTCCCCTGGGAGTATTAAAGGGATTTTCGGAATTGCGATTAACGGGCTTAATCTGAGCGGATTCCGTTAATGGCGATCATTCAGCCAGAAGGCAGTTCGGCCATGGTTAACGCCTGGACTTAGGGATTGGATGTTGCGGAACCGCTGGAAAGCATAACAACAGACGTTGAAAACCTATGCTCTCTCGACCCAGGCCGCACGTATACTCTACTTGCCCGCAGGATAGAACAGGAATTCGGTGGAAAATTTGAATTGGTTACAGATAAGGAAACCTATAAAGCCATGCAATTGCTGGCTCGCATGGAAGGAATTTCCGCTGAACCAGCAGCAGCAGTGTCCTTTGCCGGCTTGATCAAATTATGCAATCAAGGGCTCATTAAAGAGAAGGATGTGGTTGTCGTTAATTGCACTGGTCACGCGGCCAGCGCAAACAAACCAGATGTTCATAAACGCTTTGATATGGCAAGAAATTCAACTTCCAGTGATTTTTCGGGGGATGGGATTTTGGCTGCACTTACCCAGTATGATTTCTCGCAATATTCCAGAGTCCTTGTCGCCCATTCCGATGATAGTTTTAGGTCAATTCTTATGAGTTATGTTCAATTACATGGTGCTGAGAACGTGGTCGAAGCAAATGATGCCCAACAGACAGTTTTACTTTTCCAATCAGAATCACCAGATCTGGTTCTACTTGACTTTTACCATTCAGAATTTAATGGTTTGGGAATATTGGATAACCTTTTTAAAAATGGAAATAACCATATTGTCCCAATAATTTCCTTGACTACAACTGATTTCACAGAAGATGAGCGGGCATATCTTCAAAACCACTTCATGGTTACAACCAGAGCTCAAGATATAAAGATCTCAACATCACCTTTGACTGATCAGAATACAGTTGCAGAGGTTGAACAATGATTGTCAAAAAGTGGATAAACTTCAATTACTTTCACCATTTTGATCTTATCCGCTCACTGAAATATAAGTATCACTTAATATGTCATTAGGCTGATACCTAATGAACTTGAGAGAAAGGAAGGAAGTATAAGATAAAATCTAATTTACGTTATAATACAAATTAATAACCTGGAGCGAGTTTTGGAATAAGCGCACGGCTCTGAAATAAATTCAGAGTGACGAGGATGAGGGTTCTCCACCGCAGGGTGGAGTTAACCGGTACGCCGGGAAAATCGAAAGATCAGCGGATGCCCTCTGGAGGAAACTCCACCAACCCCCAGGAAATCAAATCAGACTGCTATATGGCAGGCAATGTTTCCTTCGTTGTTTTTTCAGCGAGGAAAACAGGACATTGGAGGTTAAAATGTGCGGTATCGTTGGATATATCGGCAGTAAAGACGCAACCGGGATCATTCTCAATGGTCTCAAAAAATTGGAATACCGTGGATATGATTTAGCCGGAATTGCTGTATATGATAACGGAAAAATTGCGGTCAGGCGGGACGCAGGAAAACTGGACAGGCTGGTAGAAAAGGTACGGTTGGACCCGATCCATGGGACAATTGGCATAGGGCATACACGCTGGGCAACGCATGGTGTCCCGAACGAACAGAATGCCCACCCCCACCTCAGCAGCAGCGGAAATGTTGTCATTGTCCACAATGGTATCGTGGAAAACTTTCGTGCATTAAAAAGCGAATTAATTCAGCAGGGTGTGACTTTCAAGAGTGAAACAGACACCGAGGTGATCGTCCAACTTGTGGAATGGTATTACCGTGAGACCGAATCTCTCGATGAAGCCGTAACAAAGACCCTGATGCGGTTGAAAGGCGCACATGGAATAGTAGTCATGTCTGCCTGGGAACCGGACAAGATCATCGCTGCAAGGATCGGCAATGCCGGCGGAGTTGTGGTCGGCCTGGGGGAAAATGAGAACTTCATCGCATCAGATATCCCTGCCATTCTGGAACACACCCGGAAAATGATCTTTCTTGAAAGTGGACAGATGGCGATTGTAAAAAACTCTTCTGTTCGAGTAATGACTCTGGAAGGTAAACCTGTCCATCCTCAGGTGAGCGTCATCGGTTGGGATCCGGTAGCCGCTGAGAAGGGTGAATATAGACACTTTATGCAGAAGGAAATATTTGAACAGGTCCGCTCGCTCACCGATACACTGGCTGGCAGGGTGGATTTTGAGGAAGGTAGGATCTACCTTGAAGAGCTCCATCTGACTGCCGATTTGGTAAAAAGGATCAAGCGGATCTATATCACCGCCTGTGGGACAGCTTCACATGCCGGCATGGTAGGTAAAATACTGATCGAAAAAATAGCCAGGATCCCGGTAGAAGTAAGGATCGCATCTGAATTTCGCTATGAAGACCCCATCCTGGATGCAGACACAATTGTCCTGGCGATCAGTCAATCAGGCGAGACAGCCGATACCCTGGCTGCCATGGAACAAGCTCATAAATCTGGTAGTTTGACGTGGTCCATCGTGAATGCGATCGGCTCACAGGCTATGCGCATCGCAGATGGAAGTATCTCCATGCAAGCCGGACCAGAGATCGGAGTTGCCAGTACCAAAGCTTTCACTGCTCCGCTGGTGGATCTGTACATGCTGGCTATCCTGTTGCAGACTTAAAAGGATTGCTAACTCCGGAACAACGGAAAAACCTGGTCGAAGACTTGCGCTTGATTCCAGACCTGGTTGGGCAATGCCTGGACAGGGAAGACCAGACGATCAATGCTGCCATGGCTATGCGGAATGTAAATACCGCATTCTACCTGGGGCGTGGAATTAACATGCCGATAGCGTTTGAAGGAGCGTTGAAGCTAAAGGAGATTTCTTATATCCATGCAGAAGGTTACCCGGCTGGAGAAATGAAACATGGTCCCATCGCCTTGATCGATAAGGAAATGCCGGTGATCGTCATCGCCCCGGATGACCCCTGGTATGAGAAGATGATCAGTCAGATCGAGCAGGTCAAAGCGCGCGGTGGCCGGGTGATCGCAGTAGCTACTGATGGGGATGAAAAGATCAGATCCCTGGCAGATATTGTATTGTGGATCCCTAAAGTCCCCTGGATGTTAAGTCTGGTCGTGACCGTGATCCCATTACAGTTACTGGCTTACCATATTGCAACTCTTCGTGGATTGGATGTAGATCAACCTCGTAACCTGGCCAAATCAGTCACCGTCGAGTAAAGCAGGAATCGTTACCTGCTAAATGGTTTTCTACTGGATTTTTTGGACCATTTGTTTGGACCGGAAGATCCAGTTTTATTTTGCATTTGTCTAGGCCGCGCAGGTTCTCTATCGATCATGGTGAAGCTGGGGTGGAAATTTGCCTGGTAAAAATCGTCCAGCAGCATGGCCAACAGATCTTTTTCCTCATCATTTGTACCCAGCTCGCTCGAAAGGCGGGCAAATCTATGCATGCGCTCTGTCTGTAATTTATCCCGGCTACGAAGCTGTGATTCAAGCAAAGCAATGACCCGCTCACCCACAATGCCTTCAACTTCAGCATCGTCCGGCAAAGGTTTTTCCTGGAGATTAATCTGATACGTTTTGGCAATCCTTAATAAATTGGCTTTTTCGAGGGTGGTAACCAGTGATATTGCAGTTCCACTGGCTCCCGCCCGGCCAGTCCTGCCGGCACGGTGGATGTAAGCTTCCTGATCCTCAGGTGGTTCATACTGGATGACATGGGTGAGCTCAGGCAGATCGATTCCTCGGGCAGCAACATCGGTAGCTACAAGGAAACCAAGCGTACCCTGGCGAATACGATCCATCACTTTTTCACGGGCGGTTTGCGAAAGGTCAGAGGTCAGGTCATCTGCATCATACCCGAAACGCTGCAAGACCGTGGTCACATATTCCACCCGCACTTTGGTATTGCAAAAGATCAACGCAGAAAGCGGATTTTCCACCTCGATAATTCGTACAAGTGAGCGGTCTTTATCCATCCCGGGGACGGAGTAATAGACATGTTCCACTTCCGAAACATGGATATGATCGCTGCTCAGGTTGAGAAATCCGGGAGATTGCATGAATTGTGCTGAAAGCCTGATCACCTGTGGTGGAAATGTCGCCGAAAACATATAACTGCTGATGTGTTTTTGTGGAAGATAGGATTGGTACCCGGCGCATATCGGGGTAAAAACCCATCGATAACATGCGGTCTGCTTCATCAAAAATAAGCATCTTCAGGTTATCAAGGCTGAAAGACTTCCGCATGAGATGGTCCAAAATTCGACCCGGAGTTCCGACGACCAGGTGAACACCCGACTCAAACGCCTGGAATTGGTCGTGGTATCCGACTCCACCATATATGGCAATAGACCGAAATCCGGAGGAAGAGAAAAGTATTTTTGCTTCCTTTTCCACCTGCACAGCAAGCTCGCGGGTTGGAACCAGTACGAGGGCTTGAGTTTTGCTCTCCAATGGATTGAGCAACTCCATCATTGGCAGCAGATAAGCCCCGGTCTTTCCGCTGCCTGTCCGCGATTGGATCATCATATCTCTATGTGAGAAGAGGTAAGGTATGGCTTTCGCCTGGACAGGTGTTAATTCGTTCCATCCTGCACGGCTTATGCCTTCCTGTAATTTTGCGGGGAGGTCTGTTATGGATGCTTCCGGTAATTCTGGTTCCTGCATTCCGGTTTCTTCTGGTGTATCCAAATTCTGATTAATACTCAAGGTTTTTTATCTCCATCATTCAAAAAACACAATTTTCTGTCATAAAAAAGATCTATATACATGAATTGTAATGCTAAAGCAGTAATCCGGGGAATTTTTTCCAAAGCAGTGAATAAAAAGTTCATTCATGTTCCTGCATATACAAAGACCTATTATTTTTCCTTTTGCAGGTTAATATGGAAGAAAACAATAATGGCTTATGTCTATATATTTACGATTAACCCAAGAAGAGGTAAAAGATTGATCAACAATAAGCTTCATAATATATTTACGATAAGCATCATTCCGGTTTTGATCCTTACCGCATGCAATACCACACTACCAGCAAATAATTCTGCTGTAAATGAACCGAATATCGTTCCAACTGAGATGAACTTACCGACTTTCACACCTATGGAACCAGCTTTACCGACACAACCTCCACCATCTCAGACTCCCTTGCCAGAGGCGTTACCTCAACCAACTGAGAATCCAGTACTTCCTGCTGCAAGTCTTCCTGATCCAGCAGGATACCAGTGGCAGCTGCTCATCAGTGGTTTGAGCCGGCCGGTGGATCTCGCAGGACCGCAGGATTTTTCCGGTAAATTATTTGTTTTAGAACAGCCAGGTGTGATTCGCATCATTCAAGATGGTGTAATACTACCTGAACCATTTTTGGATATCCGGGACCGGGTAGGCAGCGGGGGAAATGAGCAGGGATTACTCGGAATTGCTTTTCACCCTCAATTTATTAATAATGGATATTTCTACGTGAATTACACCGACAAACAGGGTAATACAGTGATCGCCAGGTTTTCTGGGACATTGGATGATAATCCAAATTTGAAAGCAGATCCTGCCAGTGAGAGTATCCTCCTGCAAGTTGATCAACCCTATGCGAACCATAATGGGGGCCAACTGGTTTTCGGTCCGGATGGGTACCTGTGGATAGGCTTGGGGGATGGTGGCGGCCAGGGAGATACAAATGGCAACGGACAATCCAGTCAATCACTATTGGGGAAAATTCTAAGAATTGATGTGGATCAAGGTAATCCTTATGCCATACCGGAGGATAATCCATATTCAAACGGAGGAGGTTTACCAGAGATCTGGGCGATCGGTTTACGTAATCCCTGGCGGTTCTCTTTCGACAGGTTAACGGGTGATCTATTCATTGGTGATGTAGGCCAAAACGCATGGGAAGAAATAGACTACCTTCCTGCTCGGCCAAGTTTCAACACCTGTCAATTTTGGTTGGAACAGACGTGAGGGTTCCCATCCCTATAATGATCAGGCAAATGATGACACTTCAGGGTTGATCAATCCAATTTTCGAGTATAGCCACGATTTGGGTTGTTCGGTAACCGGTGGATTTGTTTACCGGGGTGTGGACTTACCTGATCTCCATGGAGTGTATCTATTTGGAGATTATTGCAGCGGATTGGTATGGGGAGCTGTCCCTAAAGGACAAAATTCGTGGGATACCAGAATATTATTCTCGACAGGATACCAGATCGCTTCATTCGGAGTGGATCAAAATGGTGAGATCTACCTGCTGGATTTAAATGGCAATGTATACCGGTTGGAAAAGAAATGAGATGCAAAACCGGGGAGAATTCTCTTCCCCGGTAAATAGCTGAACCAAAAATCAAATTATCCGATAAGGAAACCTATACCCACAAGTACGGGGGTAATGAGGGTGATTAATACGTTCTGCCCCATAAACGGGATGAGCTTTTGAATGTCATCCGGATTGCTATAGACACCTTTCACGACCGGGATGGTCAGAATGAGTGAAAGAAGCCCAAGCAAAGTCCATAATGGAAACAAGCCAGTCACTACACCCACAATGATCGTTACATATGTCAGTGCCATAAAAATCCCGTAGATCACTGCACTTTTCTTTCGCCCGATAAGGATCGGATAATGCAAACGTCCGATGGATTTATCCGGTTCAACATCCGGGAATTGGTTGAGTAGTAACAAATTACTGACGAGAAAGAATGGGATAAACGAGGCGAGGACGAGGGCAGTACTGTAATCTCCGGCTAAGGCCAATCCTGACCCAACGACCATGAGCGATCCAAAACCAATCCCGGGTGCGATCAAGCACAGGAATGGAATTCGGTTGAGCCAAACAGTGTATGTGATGATGATCACCAACCCAAGCAGCCCAAGTGGAAGGATCTGCGTGGTTGATGTTAGTATAAAGTAAATACCAATGCATACCACCACAGCTGCTGTAACTATTCCTTCCACCAATGCGATTCGAGCTTTATCAGGTGAAGCAGGTAGTGCCCCACTGCCGCCGCTGAAGGGTGTTTTTATCGTTTTAAAATCCAATCCTGATTTAAAGTCAAAATATTCATTAAATGTATTTACACTGATGTGGGCTGCAATTGCACCAATTACGACCAGAAATATTTTTATAAAGTTTAGTGAGTTTGGAGACTGATAGGCAGCAATGCTGATCGCAAGAAAGGCACAAACAGGGGCAAGGATGAGAAACGGCGGACGCATAGGTCCAAGTATTGGGTTGGGTTTTTGCATGAATAATTCCTTTTAATTTGTGAGAATGATGAATTTTCGTTCGAATTATAACAATATTCCGCTATTATTGTGGATTAATCAAAGAAAACTTGCAGGTGGATATTTGGCTGAAATCATCCCTGATTCTCCGGGTTTGTTCACATTTCCAACCTGTCAGTTTTTCTACCAGGACCAAGTCCACTTTACATAGATCCGGATGCTTGACAGCCAGATCAAGATAGGGGCAATTCCTGAAGTAAATAACCGGGTGATCTGAACGTGCTTCCCAAATTGCCTGGTATTCTAATTTAGTTAAATATTGAACAACAATTCCCAGGCGTTGCGAACCGGTTGAAACATCATCATGAAAGCCGGCAGCTAGCCCGTTTGCAATATCTTGTTGACCTTTTAACCCGTTGGCAGGTTCATTAAGAAGGACATTTGCACAAATCCCCGCCAGCAGAGAGTAGCCGGATTTTGGGTCTGCTGCTGATGTTGTGTAAAGATAAGCTGGCCTGCCTGCTCCAAAATCTAGGTGCTTTATCCTGCGGGAAACGATCCCGACATTTAACATATTCTTTAAATGATAACGAATATCCGCTTTTGTTAATAATAACGCACTGGATATCTCAGCCGAGCTTACTGGAGGATGATCATGCAAATATTCCAGAATTTTATCGGCAGTTGAATTATTCATAGGATAATTATAGCTTAATTTAGCAAAACATTTTTTACTTAATTATTCCTTGACACATGGTTAGCCTTTGATACAATGGAATTGACATTCATTTTATGATATGAAATGAGAAACTATGACAGATGATCTGAATACCCCCGGTGTTGATATCCCAGCAGAATTAAAAAGCGTTGTCGCCATCACAACCATTGACCGAATTTATAACTGGAGCCGCAGAAACTCGCTCTGGCCATTGATGTCTGGATTGGCATGCTGCGCGATCGAGATGATCTGTGCTGCTGCCAGCCGGTATGATTTCTCCCGGTTCGGTATGGAGGTCATGCGTCCCAGTCCCCGCCAGGCAGATTTTATGATGATCTCTGGCACGGTAACAAAGAAAATGGTGCCGCAGCTCGTGCGGCTTTATAACCAGATGGCGGAACCAAAATATGTCGTTGCGATGGGTGCTTGCGCTTCCGGTGGCGGACCTTTTAAGGAAGGCTACAGTGTGGTTCCTGGAATTGACAAGTTCTTACCAGTGGATGTTTACATACCCGGCTGCCCGCCTACCCCCCAGGCGTTGCTGAACGGGTTGATCACCCTCCAGAAAGTCATCGACAAACAGACCATAAAAAAGGACGCCTCCTGGTATGGTAAAGGATCATCTCAGCCGATTCCCATACCTATTTTAGGTCCGGATTTGATCGATCTTCGTAACTTTGACCTGATTAAGAAATCTGCTGAGCCTAAAGAAGAACTTGATGTTATTCCCGGGGAGGAAACAAATGAGTGATGAACCTGTCCAAACTCAATCTGAAACCGTGGTAGAAATTCTTCCGGAATGGTTTATCCTCGAGGATCGTCCTGGATACGAAGGTTTTATTGTTCCATCAGATCGAAATGTGGAAGCAGCTCAATTTTTGTTGCAGGAAAAAGGGTTTGATTTTCTCTCCTCGCTGACTGCTGCTGATTATTTTCCCGAAGATCGTCTGGAAATCATCTATCACTTCAAACGCAGCACCGGAGGAGCTCCGCTAACTTTGAAATGCATTCTGGGGCGGGAAAATAGCGAAATCCGATCGCTGGTAAGTGTTTACCCCGGTGCTGAACTTCAGGAAAGGGAAGTCTGGGATTTGTTCGGCATCAAGTTTACCGGTCATCCGGACCTGCGTAGAATTCTTACCTGGGAAGGCTTTGGTGGACATCCATTACGAAAAGATTGGAAAGAGCCCTTTTTCGAAGAAGAAGTCAAACCATTTAAGAGCCGCTGGCCAGGGGGAGAGTTCTCAAGAGCTGAAGAACATAATATGTTGAATGATAATCTGTCTTTCCCGATAGGGTTTGATCCTGAGAAATGGATCCCCGACGGAGAATCCACTCTTTATAAGAGCATGGAACAGGAACCAATTATTGATGAGGATGGCTTCCGTTCCGAGCAGATCATTGTCAATCTTGGCCCACAACACCCCTCCACCCATGGTGTTTTCAGGATGGCAGCACTTCTGGATGGCGAAACCATTGTGAATTTAAAGCCGGTCATGGGCTACCTTCATCGCAATCATGAAAAGATTGGCGAAAGGAATACTTACCTGCAGAATATGCCATTCACTGACCGTTTGGATTATATCTGCTCAATGACCAATAATTTTGCTTATGCCCTGGCTGTTGAGAAGTTGATGAATATCAAGCCTCCCGAACGGGCTGAATATATCCGTGTGATCATGGCTGAGTTAACCCGTATCAATAATCATCTAATCGCGGTCGGTTTTCTTCTGAACGATCTCGGCGCTTTCTTTACTCCTGTACTTTACGCACTCGAAGAACGTGAATTGATCATGGATGTCTTTGAAGCCGTCGCTGGTTCCCGGATGATGTGTAATTATTACCGATTTGGCGGTGTTGCCCGCGATTTTCCTGAAGGCGTGCTTGAAAAGATAAAGGAATTCGTGGACCGAATTCCACGAAAGATCGATGAATTGGATTATTACCTGACGCAAAGTGAGATCATTCGCTTCAGAACCGAAGGTGTGGGGATATTGACACCCCAACAAGCGATAGCAAACAGCGCAACTGGCCCGCTATTGAGGGCATCTGGTATTCCGTATGACATCCGCCGTGCGGACCCATATAGTATTTATGATAGGTTTGATTTTGATGTTTGCGTTCGGTACCATGGCGATATTTACGATCGTTATCTTTTACGATTGGATGAGATCCGCCAAAGTATTCGTATCCTGAAACAGGCTCTGAGAGATATCCCCGAAGGACCGATCCTGACCGGTAAACCCCAATATATGGTGCGTGTACCTGCCGGTGAATCATACAGCCGTACGGAAAGCCCAAAGGGAGAGCTGGGTTTCTATCTTGTTTCAAATGGAAAACCGAATCCTGCGAGGTATCATGTTCGAGCGCCAACCTTTATCAACTTGACCAGTTTACCTGGAATGTGTAAAGGAAACAAAGTAGCTGATGTCGTTTGCATTCTCGGCTCCATTGATATCGTCCTCGGCGAAGTGGACAGGTAATAAAGGTATAGGGAGATAATATGTATGGATTAGGAATTCTCAAAGGTTTGGTTGTAACCATCCAACACTTTTTCATGACTTATATCGATGATATCCGGTGGGGCAAGAAACGCTATGGCACCACTGAAGGAATTGCCCACCGAATGAGTTCAGATACAGCAGGTATTTTCACAATTCAATATCCTGAAGAGAAAATGCCCGTTCCTGAAGAGTTCCGCTATATCCCGTTTCTTGTTTATGAAACTGGTGAAAATGGTGAGCGCAATATGCGTTGTACATCCTGTGGAATTTGCGCAAAGGTCTGCCCGCCACAATGCATCTGGATCGTCAGGTCAACAGATCCGGTCACCGGAAAACCCATCCCATCACCAAAAGAATTCGTGATCGATGTGGATATTTGCATGAATTGCGGAATGTGTGCTGAATATTGTCCATTTGATGCGATCAAAATGGATCATGATTACGAAATTGCTTCACTTGAACGGATGGAGCATCATGCTTATCGTCTTGATAAGTTGGCAAAATCAGTTGAATACTATGCCTCAATTCGCCCGGCAAATTACAAAGCCGAAGAAGAAGCGAAAGCTGCCAAAGCAGCTGCAAAACTGACTGCGCAGGCAACCTAATTCATGTACAACGACGATACTGAAATTCTATTTCCGTCCAGGGTGATTCCCAGCATGCGGTCGCTGCGTGGTGGAGATTGGAATCACCTGGTCGATAAAGTGATTCCAACTGACCAATCCAGCCATGAACATCTTGCATTTGTATTAATGATGATCAAATTGGGTGGATGTTCCACCTGCAATGCTGATTCTTTTCGAGGTATGCGCGGTTGCACCCAGTGCTCAAAGCAGACCATCAAACGCTTCCGTGGCGATGACGAGGAGTTGATTCGCCTTTATAATGAAGCCCTCAATGAAGTGATCGAATTCTTCCCCGAGAATAATTAACTTATTTGTAGCTTGAAAGGAAATTTCTTAATGGCAAAATCAATAATTAATGAGCAGGTAATTTTGGCTGCTCTTTCAAAAGTTCAAGATCCAGAATTACATAAGGATCTGGTCAGCCTGAATATGGTGAAAGATATTCAGATAAATGGAAATAACGTCAGCCTTTCTGTAATTCTCACTACACCAGCCTGTCCGTTAAAAACCAGGATCGAAAATGATGTGCGCAATGCGCTTCAGGCAATTCCTGGAATCGGTGAGATAAAAATAAATATGGGTGCAACTGTCCCGAATGACGGGCGCAGCCGTGGCATGATGAAACTGCCTGTAAAAAACGCGATCGCGGTTGGAGCTGGCAAAGGTGGTGTTGGTAAAAGCACAGTTGCGGTCAATCTGGCTGTCTCTCTTGCCTGTTCGGGTGCAAAAGTCGGATTATTGGATGCTGATATATATGGCCCAAATATCCCGACCATGATGGGAATCAAATCCTTGCCTCAACCGAATGGGGACAGAATTACCCCGGCAGAAGCTTTTGGTGTGAAGGTGATATCGATTGGATTAATGGTAAAACCAGGCCAGGCATTGGTCTGGCGTGGTCCCATGCTTCATTCGGCAATTCGCCAATTCCTGGGTGATGTGGACTGGGGTGATCTGGATTACCTGGTGATCGATCTGCCCCCGGGAACCGGTGACGCCCAGCTTAGTCTTTCACAATCCATCCCACTGACTGGTGCCGTCATTGTGACATTACCACAGGAAGTATCTTTGGAAGATGCCAGCCGGGCTGTAGCCATGTTCAGAGCGATGAATGTTCCATTGCTGGGTGTGGTGGAAAATATGAGTTATCTTGAGCTTCCAGACGGAACACATTTGGAAGTATTTGGAAAAGGTGGTGGAGAGAATCTCGCCAAGAAAGCTGGCATTCCATTCCTGGGCTCTATTCCCATGCAACCCGATATCAGTGCTGGCGGCAATTCAGGACAACCAATCGTTGTTACCTCTCCGGATTCACCAGCCGGCAAGGCGCTAAGTGAAATCAGCCGGGCGATTGCAGGTCAAATAAGTATGGCAGCACTTAATAACGAAAACGAACTCGCACCGGAACCGCTATAACGGGCGTGTTATAATCCCATGATGGAAACAAATATTGTTAGCGTTCGCTTTAACCCAGTTGGAAAGGCATATCATTTCGATGCCTCGAAAATCGTTGATATTCGTAAAGGGGATTATGTAATAGTCGAGACTTCCCGTGGATGGCAGTTAGGCCAGGTGATCGAATTTCCTGGTAAAACCCAACACAACAACCAGAAGGATCTTTAAAATCGATCGACCGCAAAGCAACCCCCCGAGACCTGGTAATGCGCCAAACGTGGCAGCAAAAAGAAGCTGAAGTTGTTCTCAAAGCTCGTGAACGGGTAAGTGAACTCAAATTGCGTGGGATCAAGATTATCATGTCTGAATATAGCTTTGATGGCAGCCGGTTATCCATCTCATTCAGCACAGAGAGCGAAGAGAAAGCAGAATTAAAATCAATGCGGCAGGATATGCAAAAAGCTTTTGCTCCTGCGCAAGTGGAATTGAGACAGATTGGTCCCCGGGATGTGGCAAAGATCTTTAATGGTATCGGAGCGTGCGGCCTTGAAAAGCGTTGTTGTGCCGGCTTTCTTACCGAGTTTAGTTCCATTTCGATCCGAATGGCAAAAGAACAGGGAATTTCCCTCGCCCCTTCAGAGATCACTGGTATGTGCGGCCGTTTGAGGTGTTGCCTGATCTATGAATATGATCAGTATTGCGCGATGCGGCAGGAATTACCCAAGAAGAATAAACGCGTAATGACCCCAATCGGCGAAGGTAAGGTTGTGGATATTGTCACCCTCCGGCAAAGAGTTATTGTTGAACTGCCGGATGTTGGCAGGCGTGAGTTCCCCAAGGAAGAAATAACGGTATTGGATGATGTTGCGGGAGCTTCCATTCAACCATCAGTACCGGCAGCTCCTCCGATTGCACAGAATCAAAATACTCATCGCCCTGGTGGCGGTCAAAATAATTTCCGAAAAGATCACAAGAAACCAAATAATACTCACTGATGAAGATTCTCTCCCCCGAAGATTGGAACTCTCCCCGGAAAATCCTGGTCATCCTTGCCCACCCGGATGATCCGGAGTTTTTTTGTGGCGGTACCCTGGCACGCTGGATTGACGCCGGACATGAGATATCTTATCTTCTGCTTACCAGGGGAGATAAGGGATCAGAGGATCCATTACTCTCTCCGCAGGAATTGATGGCCATCCGGATGGAAGAACAAAAAGCAGCTGGATCCGTGCTCGGAGTACAAGAGATCACATTCCTGGAACACCCGGATGGTTTTGTTGTTCCAGACCTGGAAATGCGTAAAGAGATCGTATGTCAAATCCGACGGTATAAACCGGATATTATTGTAACCAGCGATCCTTCCAATTTGTACATCCGCGGAATATATATCAATCATCCTGACCATCGTGCTGCCGGTCTCGTTACCCTCGAAGCTGTTTTCCCGGCATCTGGAAACCTCTTCTATTTTCCTGAATTGTTGGAAGAAGGTTTACAACCCCATTCACCTGCTGAAGTGTGGATCTCGTTAACACACGAGCCAACTGTCACGATCGATGTGACCCCATTCTGGTCAATAAAAGTTAACTCGCTTTTACAACATAAGAGCCAGATCGGTGACCCTGACCAGTTTAGAATAAAAATGGCTGAGCGCCGCACCGAAGATAGTACTGATGATGATCCACGATTTGTGGAAGGATTTCGACGATTGTACAAAAGGTGATAATGATGGAAATCCAAAAGTTGGCTTCAACGAATTTCTCCCTTACTCAAAGCATTCGTCGTGATCTCCACAAAAATCCCGAATTGGGTTTTCAGGAATTTCGTACCGCATCGATCATTTCCAGGTACCTGAATAGTTACGGTTTTAGTGTGATGGAAAAAGTAGGCAAAACTGGTGTCGTTGGTGTTTTAGACACCGGCCGGTCGGGGAAATCATTACTCATGCGGTTTGATATGGATGCTTTACCTGTACAAGAAGATAATATCAGCGATTACTCATCGCAAAATCCGGGTGTCATGCATGCCTGCGGTCATGATGGTCATATAGCAGTCGGGTTGACTGTAGCAAAGATCCTTTCCGAAAATGTAGATTCACTGAATGGAAAATTTATTATTGTTTTTCAACCCGCAGAAGAAGGACTGGGTGGGGCTGAATCCATGCTGGCTGAGCATATCCTTGAAAATCAAAAACCTGATGCTGCTCTTGCATTTCACCTGTGGAATGAAAAACCGATCGGCTGGTTGGGTGTCAATCCGGGTCCCTTAATGGCAGGAGCCGACCTGGTAAAGATCACTATTACAGGAAAAGGCGGGCATGGCGCCATTCCTCAGGAGGCGATTGACCCCGTAATTACTGCTGCTCAGGTATTGATCGGATTACAGACGATCGTTTCCAGAAATATCTCTCCCCTGGATTCAGCCGTAGTGAGTATTACAGAATTTCACGCCGGAGATGCTCACAATATCATCCCCTCTCAAGCTGTTCTGCAGGGATCAGTACGCAGCTTTTCAAAGTCCACCCGGGATCTGGTCATTACCAGAATGCAGCAAATATCGGAATCGATAGCAGCGGGGATGGGCTGCAGCGCAATCGTTAATGTTATTCCGCTGACACCTCCTGTGATTAATTCTCCAGCAATAGCAGATTTGGTGATTGAAACTGCTGAGAAGGTTCTCCCTGATCTGGTGATTGACAGATCATATCAAGTTATGGTCTCCGATGATATGGCATTATTTCTCGAAAAAGTCCCTGGATGTTATATCCTGGTTGGGTCTGCCGACAAAGAAAAAGGACTGATCGAGCATCACCACAATCCGAGATTTGATTTCTCTGAATCAGCCATGGAAACAGCTGTCATTCTCCTAACTGGATTTGCAGAAAACTACCTTAATACAAATTAAATCTCTCCCACATTACCAAATTCTAATAGAATATTACTTGAACTTCGGTGACTGTTGTGCTACACTTATATCATCCGAATAATCTGATTAATCATATTTATTGAGTCAAAAAATGAAGAATATATCTACCAATCCTCAACGGCTCTCCACCTTTATGCAATACCTCAGTACATTATCTGAATCCAATGGTACAAAAATTCCATCACTGATCGAATTAAGTCAGATCCTTGGAGTGAGTGTTGCCTCTTTACGTGAGCAGATGGAGGTAGCCAGGATAATGGGGTTAATTGAAGTCAAACCGCGGACAGGCATCCAGAAGGTTCCTTATTCTTTTTCAAAATCCGTCTTGATAAATCTGACTTATGCTCTGGTAAATGATCCTTCGTCTTTTGATGCATATTCTGATCTACGTAAACACATTGAATCAGCTTACTGGAAAGAAGCTGTTAGTCTCCTCAATGCAGAAGATGTGGATGGATTATTCACCATAATCAATGTTGCCTTCAATAAGCTCCATGCAAAACCACCACAAATTCCTCACGAAGAACATAAACAATTCCACCTTTCCATGTACAAAAAACTTAACAATATTTTCGTAACAGGTATATTAGAAGCATACTGGCAAGCGTATGAGGATGTTGGGCTGGATGTTTATACTGATCTACAGTATCTTGAACAGGTTTGGATGTATCACCAAAAAACTGTTGAAGCGATTGCCAGAGGTGAATTGGACTCCGGTTACAAGTCTTTCGCAGAGCACATGGAAATGATATCAAAGCGAAGTACAAAACCCAGAATTAGTCGTTTCGAATAAATTAAGTCGATGATTTTCAGGAGAGCATAAATGGATATACGTGATCATTCAGAAGCTGATCTACAAAAAGTGAATGATTTTTGCATAACTTTTGCAACAATAAATGGTTCAGGCAGCCAGACTGCAAATATTACGATCATGCGGGCACTATTTAAAATGGGGATTCCGGTATCCGGTAAGAACAAATTCCCGTCCAATATTCAGGGGTTACCAACCTGGTACAGTATTCGCGTGAGCAAAGATGGTTATCTGGGTCGCCTGGAAGATGATGATATATTGATCTGTATGAACCAGTCATCGTTCACAAAAGACCTGGAGTATATCTGCCCGGGCGGCATATTATTCTATGCAGATGATATAAAGTTGCCAATCGAACGGACTGATATTACCGTCTACCCGATGCCGGTAAAAAAACTTGCCCGGGAGGCAGATGTATCTCCCGCTCTCAGAGAATATATTGCAAATATGGTCTATGTTGGAGTTGTAGCCAGGATTCTCGGTATTGATATGGATGCAATCCATGAAGCCCTCAATTTTCATTTCAAAGGAAAGCAAAAAGCAGTTGATTCAAATTTCAATGTAGTCCAGGCTGCTTACGATTGGGCCGGTGAAAATTTAATAAAAACTGATCACTATAGTGTTAATAAAATGAAGCCACTGGATGGGTACATCATGACTGATGGTAATACGGCTGCTGCCCTGGGGTCAATTTTCGGTGGCGTTCAATTTAGCGCCTGGTATCCAATTACCCCGGCGTCATCGCTACCAGAATCATTAATTGAGTACCTTCCCCAGTTACGTAAAGATCCTGAAACTGGTAAAAATACATATGCTGTGGTTCAGGCAGAGGATGAATTGGCTGCCATTGGCATGACGATCGGTGCCGGATTTGCCGGATTGAGATCCATGACAGCCACATCTGGTCCGGGATTAAGCCTGATGACAGAATATGCTGGCTTGGCATACTACGCTGAAGTCCCCATCGTCATTTGGGATGTCCAACGGGTCGGTCCCAGTACCGGGTTACCCACAAGAACAGCGCAAAGTGATATGAATATGGCATATTTCCTCGGTCACGGAGATACCCAGAATGTAATGTTGATTCCCGGGTCAGTGAATGAATGCTTTGAATTTGGCTGGAAATCATTTGATCTGGCTGAGCGACTCCAGACCCCGATCTTTGTCATGTCAGATCTTGATTTTGGAATGAATCAGTGGATGACCAAGAAATTTGAATATCCTGACGTACCCATGGATAGGGGAAAGGTACTTTGGGAGAAAGATATCGAGAAATTAAAGGGTGAATGGGGAAGATATGCAGATGTAGACGGCGATGGAATTCCATACCGAACCGTCCCCGGTAATTTACATCCATTAAGCGCATACCTTGCCCGGGGTACAGGGCATGACGATCAGGCCCACTACAGTGAAGAACCTGAAATTTGGGAAGCAGGAATGCTTCGTCTATGCAAGAAATTTGACACAGCCAGGAATTTGGTGCCCGGTCCTGTATTTGATCTTGAGCCTGGTGTCAAACTAGGGATTGTCGCCTACGGGTCCACAGACCCGGCAGTTGAAGAAGCCCGTGCAATATATAAACAAAAAGGGATCAAATTGGACTACATGCGGTTACGCGCCGTTCCATTCAATAACGAAGTTAAAGATTTTATCCAAAATCATGACAGGATATATGTGGTTGAAGTCAACCGAGATGGTCAGATGCATCAGATCCTACAACTGGAGTATCCTGCCAAAGCCGCATCATTGATCTCTATTGCACACAGTGATGGACTTCCCCTTTCTGCACGCTGGATAACAAATAAGATCAGTGATTTGGAGGTCAAATAATGGTAGCTCAAACTGTTGTCGAGTACACAAAAAATGATTACAGGGGAATTCCATCCACTCTTTGCCAGGGTTGTGGTCATAATTCCATCTCCAGCCAGATCATCACTGCCTGCTTCGAATTGGGTCTGAAACCTGAGAAGATCATTAAATTCAGCGGAATTGGCTGCTCAAGTAAAAGCCCGACATATTTTCTCAATCGTTCGTTTGGATTCAACGGGTTACACGGACGTATGCCATCTCTGGCACTTGGCGCAATGTTTGGAGACACCAGTTTGAAAGGTATTGGCATAAGCGGGGATGGAGATACCGCCAGCATTAGGACTCGGACAATTCAAGCATTTGGTCCGGCGAAATATGCGCATGGTTTACATTGTGGAGAATAATGGTGTCTATGGTTTGACAAAAGGCCAATTTTCAGCGACCGCGGAAAAAGGGTTGATCTTAAAAAAACAGGGTACAAATCCATACGTTCCCGTGGATATCGCCATGGAGGCGCTGGTTTCAAATGCCACTTTTGTTGCACGATCCTTTGCAGGTGATCCGCGACAGGTGAAAGAACTGATTTAGTCATATTTTACGGTTTCACGGCCTTTCCCCGTGGCACGGATGATGCTCCGACGTTTTGCAGGTCATCTCGAAGGACCGGCATCCGTTGGTGGTGACGGATCACCCGTTGACCAGGGGTTTTCGACCCTGCATGTTTCGGCCGGCCGGCAGGCAATGCGGGGATGATCTCCAGGGGCCCAGGAGGTTGAAAAACTGTGGAAAAACGGGATGAAATGGTTTAAATGCGCCACCTTTCGGACAGGCACTCCTGATTGGGGAATCGGGGGTGCCCCCCGGTCGCCGCACAAACGTGCGATAAATGGGGTTGTTGGAGTCTGAAGAGAGAGAAATCTACAATGTGAAGGAGGGCTTTTGACCATGTCAAGGAGGCGATCGAAAGTGAGTAATCAGAAAGGTTTTACGTTGATCGAAATCATTGCCGTGCTGGTGATCCTCGGGATTCTCGCGGCCGTCGCCATTCCCAGGTTCATGGACCTGACGAGTGTCGCATCGGAGAAGGCGGCCATGCAGGGCGTCTCCGAGGGGAAATCCCGGATGTCGAATCAGTTCGCAAAAAATCTTCTAATAGGCGATTCGTCTCAAAACAGCACAGCGAATCTTGCCGCTAAGGGAAACGCTTCTCTCTGGGATGCAGGGGACTATAGACTGACATATACTAGCAGCTACAACTGGAAGAATTAGAATTACTGCATCCGGAGTGGGAAGTGTAAAGGGGACAACTACTGGCGGTTGGGTTAGACCGCAATAATCGGTTCTGCGCATATATTTTTCGAACAGGATCGACGAACGGGGGCCGCCCCTTTGCGGCCTTTCGTCGTGTCGGCCTTTCTTTCGGGGATGAGGCGGTCCGCCATGACCGCTTTCCCGGTGCAGAGACGGTGATTGCGGGTTTGTTCCGGTTGTAAAATACAGGAATGAGGCTGTAACGCGTCTATGTCTCTGTATCGTTCTCAGGGAGGGTTCACCCTGATCGAGCTTATTGCCACGCTCGTGATTCTTGGTGTCATTGCCTCCATCGCCGTTCCCAAGTACTACGATATCACGCGGGAGGCCAAGAACCGTGCGGCCCTTCAAGCCGTGACGGAAGGCAAGGCTCGACTCTCCCTGAATTATGCGAGGCTCTTCCTGGAAAACGCCACACCGCCTGGCGCAGCCAGCCTTGTCGATGCTGTCGGCACCACGACCAGTATCGGCGACTACACCTTGAATTTTTCCTCGGTGGACACTCTCACCATCAAAATCAACGCTGCGGGCAGACCCGGTATTGAAGGCACAAACAGTGCCTTCTGGCTGTTGCCGAAATAGCGTCGTTTTGCTTCGTGCTACGACCTGTCGTTCTATTGTCGTAAATCCCTACCGGACCAACTCCCTGCTGATTTCCCTCCGGAGGATCCGGCCGAGCATCCCGGGATTGACCTCGTAGGCCGTTATCCCGGAATTTTCGGCGAGTTCGGCAAGCCATTCGTCCAGGGGCTTTGAGCCCTTGAGCGCCAGGCAACGCGCAGCCATGCGGGCGAGGGCCGGGCCGTCCTTCAAACGGTCGTAAAGTTCCACGAGTGCCAGGTGTGCCCTAGGATTTGCCGGGTTCATGGATAGAACCTCCTCCCAGCACTGGGCGGCCTTCTGCCACTGCCCGAGCTGTCGCCAGGCTTCTCCCGAGATCTCCCAGGGCTGCGGGTCGTTGCCTTTCAGAGCCATGGACCGTGCCGCCTCCTTGATCGCTTCCCGTGCGTTTCCTTTTTTCAACAGGACCAAGCCATAGCAGTTTATCATCTCGACGTCGTTGCGGTGCCGGAATGCGTTTTCCTGCATCAGCATCCATGCCTTCTCTGTCTCCCCTCTTTTCAGGTGAACGGTCGCCAGACCCACGATTGCCGACGGATGCCCCGGGTATCTCTCCAGGGCTTTGATGAACTGCCGTTCCGCCTGGTCGACATCCTTCTTCTGGTAGAGGAAATAGATCCCATGTTGTACGACGCCAGTCCGATCTGCCGCAGATTGCTGTCCCGGTTCAACTCTTCGGCGGTTTTCAGCTCGCGCATGGCCTCTTCGTACATTCCCGCTTCATAGTAATGTTTCGCCAGATTGATGTGGGGGCGGCTGAGGCCGGGGGCCTTCCTGACGTTGTCGAGCCAAAGGTGGACATCCGAACGTACGACATCGTTTCGCTCGAAGGTCGTGTGCCCCTGGAAAGCCAGAAGAAGCGCGAAGCCCATGGCCATGAAAACCTGGAAGCCACCGCTGTACGAGAAATAGTCCAGGCACCGGAGCATCCCGAAAGCGATCGGTACGAAGAAGAACATCGAGGGGATGTAGTTGCGGTGTTCGAAGATGAGCTCCAGGGGGATTACGGTCCCCTCCACGAGGTGATTCAGGATGAAGAACAGGATAGCGAAAGAGAGCAGGGGATATTTCCTGGCCTTCAGGACGGCGAAAAAAAAGACAGAGGACGATCCCCACAATTGCGGCAAAGGTGGTCCAGGGATCGAAAATCGTCCGCGAGATTTCGATATCATGAAGAAACGTCAATCTGGAAGGAATAGGGTACAGAAGCAGGGACGCATATAAAAAAACGACCCTTGTCTGCGTCAGGAGCCGCTCAATCGGCGAAAAGGGCCTTACCCCTGCCTCGTAAGTTCCCTGCTGCAGGGAGAAATCGGTGTAGACAACCCGAGCACGACCACGACGGCAATCGGCAGGACCGACCATTTCAGTGCCCTCCTGGCGGACTCCGCCGATATCCCCTGGATGAAAAAGAGGTCATAGAGCAAAAAGGTGAGCGGCAGAACGGCGGTGTTTTCCTTCGTGGCAAAGGCCGCCAGGGCAGAGGCGCCGCAGAGAAAATAGAAAGCGATCCTGTATTGCCCCGTGTTTGTAGTCCGGGCCCGGACGTAGAAATAAAGCGATGCGACATAAGCGAGCCCGGCCAGGCTCGCCATTCGCTGGACGATGATCGTGACGGCGTGGACATGCAGCGGGCTTGTAGCCCAGAGAAATGAGGACAAGAGGGAGACAGGGTAGGCGATGCTGCCATACCGTTCTTTCATGGCCGGCAGTGTAAGGGTCACCCTGATCAGGAGAAACAGAAAAAAAGCTGCCGAAAAATGAATGGCGAAGTTGACGATGTGATAGCCCTGCACGTCCGCTCCGCCGAGGTGGTAGTTGAGGGCGAACGTCGCATAGGCAAGAGGCCTGGAGATCCTCCTGTCCGCTCCATCACAGGTCAGACCATAAATGACTGTGACAAATCATCCAGGCTCTGTATGTGCACGCACCGATTGTCGACGATGTTATGGAAGTCGTCGAAGTGCCAATCGCCCAGGAAACTGTTCGAGTAGACGAGAAGCAGGGTGACGAGCAGGGCAACGAAGGCGAAGGCCGCCTCCCGGTCGAAGGAGAGGGTAGAGCGCCAGGGGAGTGTAAACCCGTTTTCTTTTGTGAGCATGGTCTCTCCGTTCTTGCGGGACGGAACGTCTCTGCCTGCCTATTATCCCTTCCGTAACCGACAGCTCAAGGGAATTCTTTCCGGGGAGCCTGCGCAACGCTGCTTGCCGCTGCGAGCTCTTTCGACAACAGATAGGTGAAAATCGGACCGAGGATAAACGCAGCGAGAATCGCTGCAGCCCGGACAATCAGTGCTGCGAGCAGCCCCAAGTCGGCCCCGGCCCCGAGTATCGCGGCAGCGAGACTCGACGCAGCTTCCTGCACGCCGAGATTCCCCGGCGTGATATTGATCAGCACTGTACAGGCAGTCAGGAGGTAAATCAGGAGTGCTATCCTGAATGGAATGGCGGCCCCGATGGAATGAAAGGCTATGAAAAACAGAAATGCACCGACCACCACGTTGAAGAAGGTGAGAGCAACGAGTTTCCACAAAAGCTCCCTGTCACGCTGGATGAATTGCATGCCCTCCAGGGCCTGTTGCAAGAGACGCAACAAACGACTGCGGCCTCCGATCGACGGCGAAGGGAGCAACAAGACCAGCAGGATCGTCGACAGGGTTGCCAGAAAAAAAAGATCACCGGCCACGAGAAGCGTTCCGTTCCACTCAACGTGAGCATGATGACGACCCCTGTGAGACCGATAACGGCAAAGGCGATCATGTAGTTCGCGGCCAGCATCGCCAGAAAGTGAGCATAGGGAAAGTCGTGGCGATTCTTCAGGTAGCCGCCCCGGAACCAGGCCGCCCGAGAAAGGGGTAAGGTAATTTCCCATGGGCCGTGACCGAGGCCAGGCCAAACCATCCTTCCACTTGAGATGGATGTTGAATTTTTTGCGAAAATCCGGAGGTAAAGGCCGTTTGCCGCAAGCGTGGCTACGCTCATCAGAAAAAGGAGAATCATGTGCCAGGGGGAGATGTCCCGCACGTGACCGATCAACTCGGGGTGGTGCAGCAGATAAAACCCGATCCCCGCGGCAACCGTGAAAAACAAGGCCAGAGATATGATCGTCTTTACGTTCATCTTGTCCTGTAGACCCAGCCTGTTCGATGCGCAACGATTTCGGATCCGCCGCGTCGGCCGCAGACGGCCTCTTACGTCACACCGTTTGAGATCCCGTGCTGCCGGCCTTTCTGATCTTCAACGTGAGAAACGCCGCGTGCCTCGGGTCGAGCTTGCTCAGACAGTTCGGCAGGGATAGTACCCCGACCCCTCGATGTGTTCGATGACGAAACCATGGACGGCGAAAATTTCTTTCAACCCGCGGTATGCAAAGACACGGTTGTGCTGCCAGCTCTGCGGGTTCGACGGCGCAACCTCGTAGTGAATCGCGAGCGGGTTGCCGATCTGGAATCGTTTCCCGCTCACATTGGTGAGAGAAAATGGCTGCCATCCGAAAACCAGGGAGAAAATGTTATGCCAGCTGCCCAGATTTTCCGTGCAGATCACCGCGTAGCCCCCCGGCTTGAGGGTCCTCCAAATCTCTTTGATGAAGTTGTCCGTGTCTTTCAGATGCTCGATCACCTGGTTGGCATGGACGATCTCGAACTGCTCGTCTCCGAATGGAAAAGGCCCGTTCAAATCACCCGATTCTGCGAGAACCCCCTTCCGCAGGGCCGCTTGCCGTCGTTCCTC
>CAVPWY010000019.1:0-123088 GCA_963709535.1 uncultured Chloroflexia bacterium
CCAAAGAGCCGCGCTGGAACACGCTGGGCATCGGCCTGGGGATCGGGGTGCTGATGCACATCCTGCTCGACCTGCTGATCTGGTTCAACGGGGTCGCCATCCTGTGGCCGATTCCGTCCTGGATGAACCTGTGGGCCGGTTACACGCCACCAGACTGGTTCGACAAGCTCATGCTTTCGACGGAATATTTGTTCCTGGGATTATATTTCTTCCTGCTGTATTCCCTGGCGCGAAAACATAAAACCGACCGGGCTACCAGAAAGCTTTGCCGGCCTGGACCATCCTTTCAGGCCGTCCTGTTCGTCGTCTTCACTTTCCTGGTATACACCATGAGCAAGGGCTTCACGACCATCAACGGGGCGGTTTACCTGCTCTCGCTGTTCCTCGCCATCGGCGTGACCATCCGGGTCAGAAAGACGGTTGAGGCACGATAAGGCAATTCACTAACCCGCCGGCGAATTTTGAACAGCGGGGTGGGCTTGAACTCTACCGATAAACACGTAGCTCTTCCAGGCAGTAATGGTCACCCGCAAGGTCCGCTCGGATGGCAATGAACGCGGCATTCTGGTATATAGCTATACTCTGTTCCTTTTAATTGCAAGTCCACGCCCGGCCCAGCGTACCCCGGAGGGGCATAACGCAAACCATTAGGCGCACAAAACCAAAGTCATGAGTGAGAAAAAATATGGCTAAAGTTCTTTTGATTATTGCACCTGAACAATTCAGAGATGAAGAATTGTAAATCACAAAAGAAGAACTAGAAAAAGACGGGCACGAGACAGTAATTGCAAGCACGGTCAAGGGAATTTGCCCTGGTTCTCGTGGTGGTTTTGCAACTGCAACTTTAACTCTGAATGAAGTAAAAACGGGAGATTATGACGCTGTTGTTTTTGTAGGCGGCGGCGGGTCAAAGGTATATTTTGCAAACGAAGAAGTTTTCCTTATCGCCAAAGAAATGCATAAAAGGAAAACAGTTGTTGCAGCAATTTGTCTTGCTCCAGTTGATACTCGCAAATACAGGAGTTCTGAAAGGGAAAAATGCTACCGTTGTGGGGACTTGAAGCCAAGACGATAAGAAGCTAGGGAGCGAAAATATATGGGGCCTGGAGTTACTGTAGATGGAAATATTGTGACAGGTAATGCGCCCAAGAGTTCCAGGCTATTTGGGCAAAAAATCAACGAACTATTGAAGTCGCATGGTCTTTAAGTCTGGTGTAAAATTTCAGCATATTAGCGGTGTCGTCTTTTATTCACCATCGAGTTTTGCGTTCTGTGAGTGCGCCTAACACAGGTGCTCAAGACCCTCGACAGGTTCAGGACAGGCAGTATGGGATTCTGGCGCGATCTCCAAGCATTTTTCTACACCTCAGCATTTTTTAGTCAGGCGGCGCAGGAATACCCTAGCATGAATACTTAATAAGTTGCACCGGGAGATAGCTGATGAAATCAAGACCACATGAGCTCATTCAGGCGTGGTATCTGGAACCTATGGTTGTGGATAGGTCTCGGCATTATATTCGCGGCTCTCAACCTTGGCAATTCTTCTGAACCCAAGTCACGCTATTGGTTCTCTGAGCTTGCCCTCTATAGCCTCATGCTCAGCGGCCTGTGGGCCAACGCGAAATTCGACTTACGGAAGAAGCTACCCATCCCAAGGAAGATTGCTCCCGCCGTTTATGTCTTTCTCGTCTGGTTGTTCGGAATGATTTTTGAATTGAGCTTGACAGTCACTGGGGAAGGGGTTGGGGGCTTACACGCAGAGACGCTGCCTTCATTCATCCTTGCACAAGGCGACTACATTCCGATTGCCCTCATATCGTACATCGTCATTAGGAGAACCCAAGCATCTTTTCGGGAGGTGTTCTTCTTTTCAGGTGGGAAAAGCCGCACGGAAGCCTGCTCTTCACCGGCGTACTTACCTCCTTGCTCTTCTCACCAATGTTCTGGCTTTCGCCAATCGTACTCGCCTATTACGCTCTTGCATACAGTAGTTTTATTGCTCTTCCCCTGTTGTTTGTCGATGAAGAATTGCTATGGAAGAAGTTCCTCCAAGCACGACGACACTCGATACCCTTTTTCTGGATACTCGGTTTTGTTTTAGCGCTTCTTATCCGTGTTTTCTGGGGACTGGTCTATGGCCCAGTGGTGCACTCAGAACTCCACCTGCCTCCAAACCCATAGGCAGGATTTTATACTTGAAAAGGCTCAGAAATCAAACAGCTACTCATTTAGCGCGTATTCTGTTTCGACGAGATCCATACTGACTTTGTTGCAAACTATCCAAGTAGAATTGATAAATCTTCGGCGGGTCAGAGTGGCTTCCAATGTACCCAAGAAGACCGTTCGCCCCCCGCGGACAGAGTCATAAATACGGGGACAAGTTTAGACCAGTGTTTGGCGGTTCACGAAAAATTCTGTAATTCTTATGATAATCTGTTCGCGCCGGTGTTACCATCCTTGGAGCAACGCGGAAAGGACCTCCCCGAGCGAGGTTTTGACCGCCTAGTCTCCGTCCTTATCCCAAACCCTTCATAGGTAGTGATGGTCGCCTGCAAGGTCCGCTTGAGAGGCAATACTGCAAGGATTAAATCCAGCTTGAACGTCCAGCCTGGATGCGATCAGGGCTGACATTTGCTATACTTAAGTAGTAATGCAAAACAGCATTCCTTCAATTCAAACAAAGTCCACACCTGTTCATCTGAAGGGGCATAATGCAAACCGTCGGGCGGCTTATACAAAACAAAGACACACAATTTCGAAATCCCCAAATGGAGGTTAAATAAACTGTTATAACCACAAAGACAAACAAGCAGTAGCCATATGTAAGAATTGCTTTAAGGCAATCTGTGAAGATTGTGCAATTCCTGACGACAATGGCTTTTCCTGCTCCGAAAAATGCCACCAAGAAATTACTACATACCATGCGATGATGGATAATTCCAAAAGATTGTATGGACTGAAGCCAGGGCGAACGCCAATTTTAAGTATCTTACTGCTGGTTGGTGGTGTACCCTTCACAATTATGGGTGTTATCACTCTACTTGATGGATTTTGGAATGGGCTTTTCTCATTGGTAATGGGAATAATTTTTTATCTCGCTTGGGATAGTTTCTTACAAATACATGAAAAAAACAGGCCTGCGAGCCTGAGTATTATTGTTAAGTCTTCAGTTCACACCATTTCCGCTAATCAAAATGGTCACTCGCTGACCCGTTCGCGCCAATAATACCATAGCGATGTCTCAATCAAAACATCCGGAGCAGCCCTGAAAGGGTTGTAGTTGGTGCCTTGAATTTCCTTAATGCCTCTCAAAGCGTTAACTTCCATCTGGCAATGATTTTGCACACGGTCTGAAAAATGAATTACGGCCGCATGCAGACTTCAGTAGTGGGTGCCTGCATAATAAGTTGAAAGGAAGAATATGAAAGATAAACGCATGAATGCGGATGATGCAATTGCCTTAATCCGGGATGGCAGCACAGTTGCTTGTGGGGGTTTTGTCGGCAGCGGGCACTGCCGAAGAATTGACCGTAGCTTTGGAACGGAAGTTTAAAGCCACCGGTCATCCTCGTGATATCACTTTGGTGTACGCAGCTGGACAAGGAGATGGTAAAGAACGAGGATTAACCACCTGGCTCATGAAGGATTGTTGCGGCGTGTCATAGGAGGGCATTGGGGACTAGCTCCACGGTTGGGTAAACTGGCATCAGAAAATAAGTCGAAGAGCATACAATTTCCCACAGGGTGTGATATGCCATCTGTTCCGCGATATAGCGGCTGGAAAACCTGGCACCCTCACACATGCAGGCTTGCGTACATTTATCGATCCGCGAATGAGGGGTGGCAAGCTGAACGAGTGTACTAATGAAGAACTTGTCGAACTGATCACGATACGGTAAAGATTGGTTATTTTACCGATCATTTCCAATTCATGCTGCACTTCTAAGGGGTACCACAGCTGATGAACGGGGGAATGTGACCATGGAAAGGGAAGCAGGAACCTTCGACATGCTGTCTATCGCCCAGGCTGCAAGGAATTCTGGTGGAGTGGTGTTAGTTCAGGTCAAAATATCGTTCCAGTTGGCACACTTAACCCGAAACTGGTTCAGATCCCTGGCATTCTGGTGGACGCAGTGATAGTTGCCAGTCCCGAAAACCATTACCAGACATTTGGAGAAAAAGATCAGATCCATCTTTTTCAGGCGAAGCGCGCAATGTTGCAAAACCGGATTTTAACTTGATATTAGGTGATCGTAAGGTGATCGCCCGGCGGGCTGCTCTGGAACTTACCCAAAAGGCGATCATTCAACCTGGGTATAGGAATGCCGGAAGGGATTGCCAGTGTTGCATGGGAAGAAGGAATATGGACGATATCATTCTAACGGTAGAGTCAAGGTCCTATCGGAGGAATCCCGGCTGGCGGGTTGAGTTTCGGTGCCAGCTCTAATCCTAAAGCTATCATTGACCAACCTTACCAGTTTGATTTTTATGACGGGGGTGGGCTCGACATTGCCTTCCTGGGTATGGCACAGGCTGACAGAGAAGGAAATATTGCAAACATAAGTCATTTTGGAGAACGCCTGGCGGGGGTGGGCGGGTTTATCAATATCAGCCAGAACGCAAAAAAGGTTGCCTTCCTGGGGTACATTTACCACTGGCGGGCTTGAGGAAAAAGTCGAGAAAGGGAATTATCAAAACGACAAAAGAAGGCTTTTCCCGGAAAATTCCTGTCAATCGTTGAGCAAGTGAGTTTTAGTGGTCAGCAAGCTATAGAAAACCGAAAACCAGTGCTCTATATTCTCCGAACGCGCGGTATTCAACCTTGAAGAGCGCGGGTTAGTCTGGTGGAGTCGCTCCAGGTATCGACCTGGACAGAGATATCCTGGGTCAAATGGAATTTACCCCGCTCATTTCCGATAATCTAAAAGAGATGGATTCAAGGATCTTCCAAACGGAAGTGATGGGTCTTGATCTGAATAGAAGAGTGAAAAACTTAAAATTTGCGTCTTCTTTCGGGGAAGGATGTTTCAGTACAACACTGGAACTTATTTACCAGATAGATACTTGTATTGCTAGTGTTCACACCGGTATTATCAGTGTGAAGTCTACAAAACGATGTCCTCAGATCGGCACAGAGTATGATTTAATAAACGCCTCACTTTTCGTGAGATCACCCACCATATCCCCTAAAGATGGGTCAAATTGTTGGGCACCAATCCACGAATGAAGGTAAATGTAAGAAAATAGATCACAGTATATTTTATTAGAATAAGGAAAGGGGCAATGCGCATTACGATTTTGGCGATTGGCTCAAATGGTGATATTCAACCCTTACTTGCTTTAGCAGTCGGCTTGCAGCAAACAGGGCGGCATAAGGTACGCTTTGCAGCACCTGATAATTTTGAGCCGCTCGTAAGGGAGCACCATCTGGATTTTTTCCTCTCGGTATAAACACACAAGAATTATTGAGATCGCGAAAGCTAAAGTCAGGCATTGAAACAGGTCGTAATTTCATATTTTCTTTGCAAAATGTCCTCAACCTGGTACGGCCGATGGTTGACAGGCTCATGGAGCGCACTTGGTTATCCTGTAAGGATGCAGAAACGATCGTGTATTCAACCGTAGGTATAGGAGGTTATCATGTCGCAAAAGCTGGGTGTACCATGCTTTATAGCCACTCCATTACCTGGACTTGCCCCCACACGCGCCTTCCCCAATCCCGGTGGTGTCTTTCCGGCACTACCCTTAGGCGGGAGTTACAACCTGTTGACTTACTTTCTGAATGGGCTGTTTCTTCAAGCTTTCACCGGGCAATACATCAATCGCTGGCGACGGGAAAAGCTCAATCTGCCAGCGATTCCACTTGGTAAAAATCCATACAGCCAGCTATACGGACAACCTATGCCCGTGCTGGGTAGTTACTGTTCCATCGTTGTCCCCAGGCCTTCCGATTGGGGTAAGCACATCCATGTCACCGGCTATTGGTTTTTAGATCCCGATGCGGATTGGCAGCCACCCGCCCCATTGGTTGACTTTCTCGATTCCGGTACACCGCCAGTGTATATTGGTTTTGGCAGCATGGTGAATCGCACCCCCCGGCAGATGACCCAACTAGTTAGTGAGGCTCTTGAAAGATCAGGACAGCGTGGGGTGCTCGCTACGGGATGGGGAGGATTGGAAGATGCTGGATTGTCCGCTAATATGTTTGTGCTGGATTCAATTCCCCATGCCTGGTTGTTCCCGCGTGTTTCGGTAGTCGTCCATCATGGAGGATCAGGGACTACAGGCGCTGGATTGCGTGCTGGAGTACCATCTGTGCTCGTGCCGCACATGGGTGATCTGCCCTTCTGGGCACAACGGGTGGTGGAACTCGGCGTTGGCCCTCGACCTCTCCGGCGCCAATTAACTGCCGGAAGGTTGGCGGCAGCCATCACCAGCGCCATCACAAACTCAGGCATTGCTCGCGCTGCAGCCTTGGGTGAACGTATTGGGGCTGAAGACGGTATCGGGCGAGCCATTGCGATTATTGAAGGTTACAAACAATAATCGGTACCTAAATTCTTACTCTGCGAGAGTATGTGTGATGGCACAAGGTCCCGCACTTATCTGGTGGAATTGGTCACCAATCAGCCCCATCCGAACGGCAATTTCCTCGGAGGATGGTTGTAATCCCTCAAAGATACTTTCCTGGGGTTATACGACATGATTGCAGTGGTTCATGAGTCTGGATAAATTAATAGGTCGTTGGATTCGTCGTGGTATTAACCCATAAAAAGGAGATATACCATGTCTTTTCAAGCATATCTGGATAATATCGAAGAAAAAACCGGCAAAACCCCCAATGATCTTATTGCGAAGGCAAAAGAAAAGGGCTTTGACAACCCGAAGACAAAGGCTGGGGACATCATTGCATCGCTTTAAGGAAGAATACGGTCTTGGCCGTGGTCATGCCATGGCGATTGTTTATGTCATCAAGAATGGCGCTGAAATCGGGGATAAACATGTCGGGACAGACGGTGTCCATCGTGACGAAGCGAATGTTTTAACGTTCGACGGGGAAAAAGAAATAACGCGAACCGTTGTGCAGTTACACCAGTATAGAATTAAGATATGCGCTAAAACAGGGTGTTTCCGATTATATGCACCGAACTGAATTTCACCGTAAAGGAACATTACATGGAAAAAGTAACATCAAAAGACGGCACAATCATTGCGTACGACAAGACAGGTAATGGACCCGTGCTGATATTGGTTCTTGGAGCTCTCAATACAAGAAAGTCAGGAACCAAATTAGCAAAATTGCTATTGGCTGGATTCACCGTCATAACCTATGACCGGCGTGGGCGCGGTAATAGTACTGACACTGCACAATATTCACCTCAGTGTGAAGTTGAAGATATTGCTGCGTTGATCGATGCAGTTGGAGAACCTGTTTACATTTATGGTCATTCTTCTGGTGCCGCCCTCGCATCGGAGGCAGCAATTAGTCTTTCCAATAAAATTGGGAAACTAGCGATTGATGAAGTGCCATATACTATTGACAACAATGCACGTAATGCCGCAAATGAGTATTATTTAGCGCTCAAAATGTTCCTCGCGGATGGACGTAAAGACGACGCTGTCGCTTTGTTTGTCCAATCTGTGGGAGTATCTGACAAACAGGTTCAAGCCATGATGCACATGCCGATGTGGAAAGGGCTGGTAAAATTAGCTCCAACATTGGCTTATGACAGCGAAGTCCTGGGTGAAGGGCATGCTCTGCCAGCCGCGCGCTTGTCAAAAATTACCATTCCGACCCTTGTTATGCACGGCGGTGCCGGAGCACCATTTATGCGTGATGAGGCTAAAGTAGCCGAAGTAATTCCTCAGGCGCAACTTCTAATCTTTCTAAACAGACACACGGTGTAACCCCCAATGTCCTCGCACCGTTATTGGAAGAGTTCTTCTTATAAACTAATTGTCTCCCGTTCGCGCCGGTGTTAGCATCCTTGAAACGAAGTGGAAAGGACCTCACCGAGTGGGTAATTTGACCGCTTGGTCTCTATTCTTATTCCAAACCCTTCAAACTTTAATGATGGTCACCCGCAGAGATCGCCCGATTGGCGGTATATCAGAGGATAATATGCAGTTTCAAACGTCCAGCCTGGATGCAACCAGGCAGCCATATGCAATACTTCATATACTTTTAAATCACAGCACTTCTGCATTTCTACCGGTTACCACAACAGTCCCACCTATATCCCGGAGGGGTATAATGCAAGCAGTTGGGCTTGGGTGCCTTTGCCTTTTGTGAGCATGGTTTCTCCAGCCCACAAATGAATGTCCATTCCGGCGGTAAAAAAACGATCTGGAGTTGACCAACTCATCCGTCGTGAATTACAATCGAAATGGATAAACCATATTGTTCAAAGAGGATAAGATGCGTAGATTGTTTATCTTTTTCGGAATGATAACGGCCATTATTCTTGTTTGTATTTTTAATGATCCAAACCAACTGCTTTCTCTCCCTCACACTAAACCAGAGGCGTTCCTTTCAAGCATGCCTTATATTTCATTGTCCTTTTTAAGCACCAATATATTTCTGATCCAACCTAGCTCGACGATCCTTGTGTATTCTCTCGGCTTGATCATGATTAGTTTTGGCGTGCTTTTTTATATTACGAGAAAACAACAGACGTCACGCGAATATTGGGGAATCGGGCTGATACTTTGGGGGATTAGCGCCATTGTAGCGGGTACAAGTTACCAGGCTTTTGGCTATGAACTAAAATGTAATTATCGTGGATTTTTCTCTTTTACCAGTAATTTTGAATTGGTTTACATGCTCCTGACAGCGTACGCAATTAATTACCTGGTTGCCGCAACAGGATACACCACCCTTGCCCAAACCGGACGGAAGAGGCTAAGCCAATTTGCGATCATCGATAGTATTCTATACTCACTTTACATGCTGATAGGGGCAATTATCCCCATAAAATTTCTTGTCTCTTATGAGGGGTTCATGGCCTTTATTGGAGTAAATTTCATCATCATGTTTATTCTAAACATTCGCCACTATTTAAAATTCAGGGATGCGCTAAAATCGTAATTTGATTTTGATATGGATCGGTTTTTCTAGTAAATAAGGTTATTTTGTGTTCCTGTTTGGAGGAATTCGGTGCGCAACTATACCTGTCAAATGGAATTTGGTTCAATGAAAACGATGTGCTTCATATTTTGCTCATTCTCTGGGCAGTAATGATCTTCTTATTACTCCGGACCAGGTTGATGGATACTGCTAAGTCATAGGGTGCATTTGCAATAAAGTAGTTCCTTTTCCACAAATTTCCTTATTAAAGCCAAAATACACCTCACAAACCCCACCTCATAGTAATATCCGAGTGGATAGATGTAATCCTTCAAAGAGTCTATTCAGGGGTTATACGGCATGATTGCAGTAAATAGTGGAGTCTGGATAAATTAATAGTGTAGCCATAAAAGTACAGAGAGGAAGGCATGATGAACATCGAACAGGTGGTACCTGAGACGAAAGGTGTTACGGTAAAGTTACTGGAAACGATTGACCTTGGCCCTGAGATCGAGGGCATGGCAGGGCGACAGTTTCGGATGCGAATGGTGACCTTCGAGCCGGAAGTGTTTATGGCCCGCTTCACGACCATAAAGACAGGCCGGGCCTTGTCTACATATTACAGGGAACGATCACAGACCTTCGAAATGGAATCGCTACCGATTATGGGCCGGGATTGGGCTGGCCTGAAGATAGGAACACCATGCACTGGCTCGAGAACAGAGGAACAACTCCGGCGGTGGAGATCTCGGTCGATATTGTCAGGCAAAAGTAAGCCGGTAAGGGGCGTCATAAAGCACCTTATCCATTTATCACCAAATCCTCAACTGTCCTAAATGCTCTCCCGCAAGATCCAGCTCCTTTCGCCCCGAGCGCATGCTCCGCGAACGGAACCAGTTAAAATAATCTGATAAAATCAACCCAAAAATAGCGAGGTATTGATGAACAATTCCAACACAACCAATCAACGTTTCGCAAAAATGACTTTCTCTTCGGTCTATCCGTTGTATCTCACAAAGATAGAGAAGAAAGGCAGAACCAAAGCAGAATTGCATCAAGTCATCGAGTGGTTAACGGACTATGATGACAAGAAGCTTCAGGAACTGATAAAGGGAAATGTAACTTTTGAAGAATTCTTCCAACGTACTGCGCTAAACCCTAATGCGCACCTCATCACCGGAGTGATCTGCGGGGTTCGTGTGGAGGAAATCGAAGATACTTTGACCCAGCAGGTGAGATATTTGGATAAGTTGGTGGATGAGTTGGCGAAGGGCAGGAAGATGGAGAAGATTTTGCGTGGCTCGTAAGCATTTCTGTGATTCTCTGCTGGCGTAAGTGATTACGGTATCACCCCTGAAACGAAGCCTCGCCGTGCCAAAGAGATCGGATTTCGGTGGTTTTTTTCGGGAAATGTTTTGAACATTCATCTCTCCATCATCTTTCCAACTGGGGATAGGTTCGGGAAATTTGGATTATCTCGATTAACAAGCAGTGTTATATCCGGTATTATTGCAGTGAGAATCATTCTCTATAATAAATTGTAAAGTTGCATTAAAATATATAGAAGGGATGCAAAAGCCAGATGGAAAACAATCAAGCCAAGTTTTTGACCGGAAGCAAGGTCTATTTACGACCGCTGGAAAAAGATGATCTGCAGCAGTTGTATATCTGGTTCAACGATCCGGAAATCCGGGGTTGACCGGGGAAGTATTGCCGACCAGCCTGACTGGTGTGGAGGAGTATCTGGCGAAGCTTCAATCGGATTCCAGCCGGGTATGGTTCGGGATCGTGCTGCAGGAAAATGATCAATTGATCGGCGAAGCGGGATTGCTTCGGATGTTCCCGGCCTGGCGCACCACGGATTTGAGCATCATCATTGCTGAGAAAACAGCCCGGGGGAAAGGGGTTGGATATGAAGCGATGGAGTTATTGTTGGATTATGCATTCGGACATTTAAATTTCCATCGGGTGTCGATCGGGGTGGTCGGGACAAACGAACAGGCCTTACGCTTTTATGACCGCATTGGCTTTAAACGGGAAGGAATACAGCGGGACGGATATTATTATGCTCACGAATATCAGGATTTTGTGATGATGAGCCTGTTGGAAGATGAATATCGGGAAATGAGAAAGCGGGGAGCGACCTGACAATTCGGCAATTGACCCATCCGTTTCATCAGACTGATTCAAGAATGAAAAGAGTTAAGCGCAATGTGGAAATGTAACAAAGCACGAAAGGAAAATTGAAACTTCCAAATATTATGGTTATTCACATAGAAAGGTAAACACATATGTCAAATTTCCTGCAAAAAGCAAGATTCTTAGCGCTTTTAGGTGTTATTTCTCTGTCTTTTGGCGTCTGTGGCAGCATTTGGCTGGGGCGCAGTCAAGACTTTCAACACAATAACACTAATTATTACGAGTTACGGGAAAGACTCTATATTGCTGTTTCATTGATAGAACTCGTGGATAGTTTCTTGATCGCCATCGCTCTGCAAATTTTTTCATTAAGCATGTATGAACTCTTTGTGGGTAAATTAAATTTACTTGACTGGATGTTAGCACATAATCTGCATGAACTTAAAACGAAAGTTAAGCAGTTTGATTGTTTTAGTTATGGCAGTCAAGTTTTTGGAGCATTTAGTAGAGTGGAAGAACCCAAAAAATTCCCTATACTTTGCAATTGCAGTATCAGTGGTTGCAGCCACCTTGATAGCATTTAGTTACTTTGGCGAAAAAAAGCTAAAATAACTCCACAAACGAATACAGCGAGCACTTGACAGGTGGGTTTTATCTCTATATTTTAAGCAATCCTTGAAGAAAGGTCTTGCTTTTTCTGCCACGCCCCCGCCAATCCAGCCCGGGTGGCAATAAAAGATGAATTTAGGTGTACGAAATCTAGCTAATCAATTTAGAAGAAAAAGCGATGATAATATTATGAGCCACGCTCTATAAGGGGATCTCATTTTTGATTTCAGCAAGGGAAAAAGAATCCTCACTGTCAAAAATTATCGATTGCGATATGCTAAAATTCAACTGCATGATGAGAAATGTCGGAAAAATTACTTTCGGGAGACACATAAATGAATAAAGAATTTCATGTAGCAATTACAGGGAGTGATTTAGCGGAAGGTACCAAATCACATCCTTTTCGAACAATATCCAAAGCAGCAAAGATTGCAGAGACGGGAGATAAAGTCGTCGTCCACGAAGGCGAGTATCGTGAATGGGTAAAACCTGAGCATAGCGGTTACAGCAATATCAGCAGGATCACATATGAACAGCCGAAAAAGAAAAGGTTGTCGGTAAAGGCTACGAACGGATGAAACGCAGGGAACTTGAGGGAACATTATGGAAAGTAGTCATCCCCAACTCCATGTTCAGCAATACAACCCTTACAAGGAAAGGCTTCACGGTGATTGGTTTATATACGCTCCCGGCATTTATCGTCATCCGGGCGAGGTTTATCTGAATGGCGTTTCCTTTTATGAAGCTAATTCCCTGGATGAAGTAAAAAATCCAACCGTACACACATCTGTACATAACCTCCATGGTTTAAAACCGATGAGCAGATCCTCCATCCGGAGCTGACGGTTTACCAATGGTTTTGCGAAACGGATGAAGAAAGCACAACGATTTACGCCAACTTTCAAGGCGCAGATCCAAACAAAGAGCTACGTTGAGATCAATATTCGAAAATGCTGCTTCTACCCGGTAAAATCCGGGCTGAATTATATAACCGTCAGAGGGTTTGAAATGGCGCAAGCTGCCAGTCCGTGGGCTCCCCCGACAGCCGATCGACCTGGTCTGTTGGGTGTTAATTGGACTAAGGGATGGATCATTGAAAATAACATTATTCACGATGCCAAATGCAGCGCAATAAGCATTGGCAAAGAAGCTTCCACCGGGCACAATCTCAGCTCGCGAAGGCATCAAAAGCCCGGTTATCAGTACCAAATGGAAGCGGTTTTCCGTGCCTTAAGATCGGTTGGAGCAAGGAAAAGATCGGCTCACATATCATCCGGAATAATGAGATCCATGATTGCGGACAAAACGGAATTGTCGGTCATTTGGGTGGTGCTTTCAGTGAAATTTACGACAACCACATTTACAATATTGCAGTCAAACACGAATTTTTGGCTATGAAATCGCTGGCATAAAGCTGCATGCTGCCATTGATGTGAAATTCGTCGTAACGGAATTCATAACTGTACACTGGGTACCTGGTTGGATTGGCAAGCACAGGGAACTCGCGTAACCGGAAATCTGTATTACAACAACGACATGGACCTGATGGTGGAAGTCAGCCACGGTCCATACCTTGTTGACAATAACATCTTTGCATCCGATTTCTCCATAGAAAATGATGCGCAGGGTGGAGCTTATGTGAATAATCTTTGCTGCGGGAAGATGAACCTGCAAAAAGTATCGGACCGCTCCACCCCTTACCACTTCCCGCACACCACTCAGGTTGCTGGAACAGCAGTGGTATACGGTGGTGACGATCGCTTTTACAACAATCTCTTTGTCGGTGGCAAGGGCATTCAAGATTGTGGAACGAAGGGATATAACCCAAATACAGCTTCCTTTGAAGAGTATATTGATAAGGTAATAAGTCTGGGTGTCGGCGATCTGGAGAAATTTATAAAAGTGGAGCAGCCAGTTTATATCTCCGCAAATGCGTACCTCAACCGCGCAGAGAGCTTTGACCGCGAAAAAGACGGATTTACCGACAAAGAATTCGATCCGATATGCAAATTTTCGAAGAAGGCGACAAAGTATATCTGGAGATAAATATTCCTCAAGAGTTGCTTGATATTCCAACGCGACTTGTTTCCACGGATATACTTGGTACGGTCAGAATCGTTGATGCGATCTTTGACGACCCAAATGGGAATCCGATGATCATTAATTCTGATTACCTTGGAGCATGCAGGTCGGAAAAACCGGTTGTAGGTCCTATGGAAGGATTGAGGTAGGATCTAACCGTATAAAAGTCTGGGGTTGATTTTCAACCATTTTACATATTTAACGGAACTACTACCGTGTAGGCATCAGTGTTAATTACGAATATAAGTCCCGCCCGGGGAAAGTAAATAACTTAGCTACCAAAGCTTATCGAAAATAATACTCTCCCTGCAAGATCAGTTTGGATAATGGTGCTTGAGTGGATAGTCGTATTCTCCCTAATATCCAGCCAGGGGGTTATACGGCATGATTGCAGTGCGCCATCAGTCTGGTTTAATTAACAGAGGGACAACTGATATACAGTTAAATTATCAGGGTATGTTGTTCAGGACACACCTGCAAACAATTCGAAGGAGATACTCATGGATAGGTTAAGAGCACCACCAAAAAAGTTACGCAAAAGTCGGACAAGGGATTCTCGGACTTTGAACGCGCAGCAATGAAGGAGCGTGCCCGCGAGCTGAAAGCCGCTGCAAACAAGGCGGACGGGGAAAACACCGTGCTCGAGAAAGATCACCGAGATGCCGCAACCGGACCGGTCCATGGCCGAGCGGCTCCACACAATCATCAAAGACGCAGCACCCGGCCTGTCACCGAAAACCTGGTATGGTATGCCCGCATATGCAAAGGACGATAAAGTCGTCTGCTTCTTCCAGAGTGCGCAGAAGTTCAAAACGAGGTACTCGACCTTCGGTTTCAGCGATGTGGCAAATCTCGACGAAGGCAACATGTGGCCGGCCAGCTTCGCTCTCAAGGAGTTGACCGCCAACGAAGAGGCAAAGATCATCGCACTCGTGAAGAAAGCTGTAAGCTGAGTGCTTTTTCTGGCACTGGCATCCCGATGCATAAAAATATCAACCATTGGACTGTCTTGATTCCCAAGACTGAAATGCAGTATATAAATGACATACCATATCAAGGAGTACAGTGAATCCAAAGGTTGATTTTTATTTTAATAAATCCAAAAAGTGGCGGGAAGAACAGGAGAAATTGAGAAGATCACCTTGACTGTCAGCTGACCGAGGAATTGAAGTGGGGTGTTCCCTGTTACACCTTTCAGAATAATAACGTCGTTTTAATCATGATTTAAAGAATATTGTGCATATTTATTTGTCAAAGGTGTATTGCTAAAGGATGCCCATCATATACTAATCCAACAAACGGAGAATGTGCAATCGGCACGGCAGGTTCGATTTACCAATGTTCAGGAAATTGACGAGATGGAACTCATCCTGAAAGCCTATATCCTGGAAGCCATTGAGGTGGAAAAATCCGGCTTAAAAGTGCCTTATAAAAAGGCAACAGAATTTGCAATTGCGGATGAATTTCAAACTAAATTAGAAGAAAACCCTGAGTTGAATACTGCATTTTATGCGTTGACCCCGGGTTGGCAAAGAGCATACCTTCTTTATTTTTCTGCACCCAAACAATCCAAAACACGGGCGAAAGGGTTGAAAAGTATACTCAGCAAATTCTCAGCGGTAAGGGATTAAATGATGAAAAAAATCGATGAGGATAAATTATTCCAATTTTTGGATATTACCTAGCTTTTGTTCCGATAAATCAAATCGACAACCTGGCACAACATGCTTACGCGGGAAAAATAAAGACAAATTAAGGGGAAAGCCAATCACGGAACCTACACGTGGATGCCGTGAGCGCGGGATATTTATGCACAGGTATATAGAGCCTTCTTTCCGGTCTTGGTTATAGGCCATTTCTTACCAATCCATCGAACCCATTATTTAATCCAATAAAAAAGCCCCTTCACGCAAAAAAGGCGATATTTGATTCACCGCGGATGAATAATTCCTTTTCTTTCCTGGAGGCTTGTATCTGGAACAATCTGGTGGTTAAAAGTGAGCTATCGATTATATATTGATGTATAATTATTGATAATGATTATTTATAAGTATAATTATCATATGAATTATATGACCGATTCAGATGTCCGGTTTATCAGATAATCGTTGCATTGAAAGAGCGCAATTTCCGGCTGACACCCAACGTGTTGAGCTGGTGAGATTGATCGCTGCCAGCGAAGGGCATCCGAGTGCAAGTCATCTATACACAAAAATAAAACTCCAATTTCCAACCATGAGCCATGCCACGGTGTATAAAACCCTCAGTATGTTGAAAGAAATGGATCAGGTGTTGGAGATCGACTTGCTGGGAGATGACAGTCATTATGATGGCAACCGTCCCCAACCTCATCCCCACTTGATTTGCGTTAACTGCAATAAGATTATCGACGGGGAAGTGTCCCTCGATGAGGATCGCTCATGAAGTTGGAGCAGGAATCCAGGTTATAAGACCTCCGCCCACAAATTTCGCTTTATGGACTTTGTCCAGATTGTAATAAGGAAACGTGAAATATTTTTAGAGTCTGCTGATAATGAATTTATATTAATACTTGTTCAAAATATCACAAAAAAGGAGAAAATTATGAGTGCAGAAAGTAAATGCCCGGTTACAGGCAATACTCGCAAACCCATGAAGCCAGCCAGGGTACTTCCAATCGGGACTGGTGGCCGAAGATCAGTTAAACCTCAAGATGCTCCACCAAAACTCTCCCTTATCCAATCCAATGGGTGAGGCATTCAACTATGCGGAGAATTTAAAAAACTTGATTAAAGCCCTGAAAAACGACATATACGCGCTTATGACCAACTCGCAGGACTGGTGGCCGGCAGATTTCGGTCACTATGGCCCTTTCTTCATTCGGATGGCCTGGCACAGTGCAGGTACATACCGCATCTCCGACGGCCGTGGTGGTGCAGGACATCGGCTCCCAACGATTTGCGCCACTCAATAGCTGGCCAGACAATGTAAACCTGGATAAAGCACGCCTGCTGCTCTGGCCGATCAAACAGAAATATGGCAAGAAAATTTCGTGGGCAGATTTGATGATCCTCGCCGGCAATTGCGCGCTTGAGTCGATGGGCTTTAAAACCTTGGCTTCGGCGGTGGACGTGAGGATATTTGGGAGCCTGAGGAAGATATTTACTGGGGTTCTGAAGGCAAGTGGCTTGGATGATAAGCGCTATAGTGGTGACCGTGAACTGGAAAATCCGCTTGCTGCTGTTCAGATGGGACTGATCTATGTGAATCCGGAAGGACCTAACGGAAATCCTGACCCGCTCGCTGCGGCCACGGATATTCGTGAGACTTTGGCCGCATGGCAATGAATGATGAAGAAACTGTTGCACTGATTGCCGGAGGACATACATTCGGTAAAACCCATGGTGCGGCAGATCCGGAAAATATGTAGGTCCGGAACCTGCAGCTGCGGGTATTGAAGAACAAGGCCTCGGTTGGAAGAATACATTTGGAAGCGGCAATGGAGAAACACGATCACCAGCGGCCTCGAAGGGCATGGACTACAACACCAACAAAGTGGAGCAATAATTTTTTCTGGAACCTGTTCGGCTACGAATGGGAATTGACCAAGAGCCCGGCCGGTGCGCATCAATGGAAACCAAAGCATGGGGCAGGCGCCGGGACTAGTGCCGGATGCACAGACCCATCAAAGCGTCATGCTCCTATCCATGCTAACCACTGATCTTGCCTTACGAATGGATCCTGCATACGAGAAAATTTCAAGACATTTCTTTGAAAACCCGGATGAGTTTGCTGATGCATTTGCCCGGGCCTGGTTCAAGCTGACACACCGTGATATGGGTCCAGTTCACGTTACCTCGGCCCGGAAGTACCTAAAGAAGAACTGATCTGGCAAGACCCTGTCCCAGTCGTAAACATAAACTAATTGACGATGATGACATCGCTGCACTGAAAGATAAAATACTTGCTTCAGGACTGTCTGTATCCAACTGGTATCAACTGCCTGGGCGTCCGCATCAACCTTCCGTGGTTCCGATAAACGCGGTGGCGCAAATGGTGCACGAATTGCCTTGCACCGCAAAAGGATTGGGAAGTCAACATCCGGCTCAACTGGCAAAAGTGCTAGCAAACTCTCGAGGGAATCCAAAAAGAATTCAACAGTGCACAGTCTGGTGGTAAAAAGGTTTCGCTTGCCGATTTGATCGTTCTGGGCGGATGTGCTGGTATAGAAAAGGCAGCAAAGAATGCCGGTCACAATGTGAAGGTTCCTTTCACACCCGGACGAGCGGATGCCTCACAGGAACAAACAGATGTGGAATCATTTGCAGTTCTCGAACCGGTTGCTGACGGTTTCCGCAATTACCTAAAACTAAATATGCTGTATCGGCAGAAGAAATGTTGGTTGACAAGGCGCAATTGTTGACATTGACCGCACCTGAGATGACGGTTCTCCTTGGTGGTATGCGTGTCTTAATGACGAATTTCGATCAGTCTAAACATGGTGTTATTCACCAAGCGTCCGGAATCACTCACTAACGACTTCTTCGTAAACCTGCTCGATATGGGCACAACCTGGAAAGCAACTCAGATATGAAGATGTATTTGAAGGTCGTGATCGTAGAAACAGGCGAACTTAAGTGGACAGGTACCCGTGTAGATCTTATCTTTGGTTCCAATTCCGAACTGCAGAGCCCTGGCTGAAGTCTATGGATGCTTGAGATTCCCAGGAGAAGTTCGTGAAGGACTTTGTTGCAGCGTGGAACAAGGTGATGAACCTTGACCGTTTCGACCTGGCTTGATTGTGGAATAATCGTCTTCTGGAGCCCTGATTGGCTCTGATAAAACTATTATCTGACAACCGGTTCAGTGAGCAATGCATCGCCGCCACTGAACCGGAACATTTATCAAATCCCCACACAATAAGTGAAAAACGGCATTAGTTTTCGGAAATTTTCACACCCACAATAGCCGGAGCTTGTATTAATTGGTTCTTGTCTCATTCATTTCAGATATAAGGGAAACCGCCATTCTGGTAGCATCTTCAGCATATTTCAGGCAACTATTCATGAGGTTATTTTCCACGAAATATTGCTGTCCTGCCCCTGTGGCCAGGTCACAACCCATCAATTGACGGCAATTGACTGATCCATATTGCTTTTCAAAACGGTTGATCAATTCTTGAGTAAGGAAATAACTGAGCTCGATTGATTCATCTGGTGAATTTCTCCCCGCTGCGAGATTGATACCCATAATTGCCCCGCTGACAGCTCCGCACATGCCGCCTGTTCGGGAAACACCACTGCAAAACCCGGTTGCAATTCTGGGGATCAGATCTGATTGGATCCCCTGGTTTTCTGCTATCGCTAGCAGTACACTCTCTGCACAGAAGTAACCTGACTTGAACAGTTCAATGCTTCTTTGTGGGGCTTTTTCATCCATTGTTCAACCTCCTTGGTAGTTCCTTACTTGCAGGAAGCTTTCTGCTACTTCATCACAACGATAAACAAATTCTGATCGAAATATCTACAAGGTTTTCACGAATTTCCACCCTATTATGCCATTTTCTACTATCCCATACCACATCACTCAGGTCATCTCCACCATACAAGATCTGGCCCAATTTTACGTTTCTAAATTTGGCCACCGCAAAAAAGGCAGCCGCCTCCATCTCCACGGTGACGCAGCCTTCCGATTTTCTCAGTTCTACTTTCTTCTCTGTCTCCCGATAAAACGAATCGGTTGTCCAGGTTTTTGCTTTTATATATTCGATCTTGTCTTTTATGAATTCTTCTTCGATCTTTGCAACTACTTCAGGGTTGCATTCAATTTCTCTGGCTGGTGGAAGATAATGATAAGAAGCACCTTCATCCCGTACTGCTGACGTTGGAATGACCAGATGCCCAACGGCGATGTCCTTTCTCAGTACACCCGCACCCCCGCAAACGATGAATTTATTGAAACCAAGGGCAATTAACTCTTCCAGGAAAGCCGCTGACCCGGCTGCACCTAAATATCCCAAAAATAAATGGATCTTTTTCCCCTTGTAATCCATTTCATAGATCGGAATATCCATGGTCTCACAATTCAATAGTTTGACCACCTTGATCAAACCCTTCTTTTCCATGTTCTCGAGAACTTCACGAAAAAAAGTAATTACACAATATTCATACCCTTCCGCTTTTTTATGGGAAAAGGAAGGTTCAATTTTTGCCACCCGGGTATCATCAAATTCCAATATTGGGTACTTTTCTTTTTTCATGAGATCTCCATCCATCATAATCACTAGCACTATCACCAGGCAGATCATTTCCTGCCACAAACATACTTACCTGTATAAATTATAGCTTGACTTGCTTTGATTCTGCCCATTTCATCTCAACAGTACAGGTATCCCTGGAAATAACATGCATGGCAAAATGACTTTGGATTGAGGTTGGTAACTGATGTCAGGATTTATTTGAGTACCTTGTTTGGGTTCGCTGCCAGGATTATGGAACATTCCATACCACATGATTGCGCCAAGAACCACCGCCATCGTCAAATGCATGACGAACGACCCACCATACCATTGCAAAATCTCAAATTTCGTCATCTTCAACAGTATGGGTGTTGTCACCAGGATCGGTTGACTAAAGACCTCGACGTACAGGATCGCCACGAGTAAGGTCTTTTTCAAAGTGATCAGTCTCAGCGCAGGAAACTTGGCCATTATTACACCAAAGAGCACACCAAACAGCGGACCGATCAAATAGTGTGCTATGACGCCAGTTGGAATGCCGCCGGCCACCTGCAAACCCAATTCGAAAAAGAGCTGTGAAACAGTATCTCCCACTATCGAGAAGCACAACAAAGCCGGAAGTCTGAATGCGAGGAATGCTACCATAAGCATGCCATCCATCACCATCGTGCCGGTCAATCCCCCGATAAAACCCCATCCCATCCCTCTGGTGAGCGGTGTAAGTTTAACATTTCCAGAATTTAGCTTATATGTGTTTTCCATTTTTCCTCCACAAATAGTTGCCAGATTTCACGGTGTTTGCTGTAATGATAAAGACCTGCGAACCGCTATATCTGATTTCCGGTCGTCCCGTACCTTTACTGACCCTGGTCACCCACCAACGTGTCGCTCATTAAGTCAGTCGTCCGGCTAAAAGCCATGGTCAAAGATGTAACGATCATGATCAATCCCGCAGCCACAAAGACGGATACAACACTCCAGCGTAAGGCAAAGCCGGAAAGAGCTTGAGAAAGCGGCATCATGCACAGGTTGGCAAGCAGGATCATGCTCATTAATCGACCTAGAAGATCTTTGGGTGTGGTGCGCTGTAAGCTTGTGATCATCAGGAGGAAGAGGTAACCTTCCAGAACGCCGAGGATGAATAGATCAAGGGTGGCCATCCAGGTGATCGAGATCCAACTCATGGAAATGATCCCCAGACCAAAGGTTGCGAATAAAGCTACCATCATTCCCCGGACTATACGTTTGGTTAATTTGGGCAGGACACCCGAAAGGATGATACCCAGTAAGTTGCCGCCCGCATAACCGGAAATGATGATCCCATAGGCTGCAGCACCACCCGAAAAGCGTGTATCGGCCAGGTAAGGGATACCTACCAGTAGCGGACCGGTAAAGCAGAGATTAGCCACCGCGATCAGGATGAACATCATTCGTAGTACAGGATCCTTCAGCATATACCCGAACCCGTCTTTGATGGATTTGACGAGGTTAACAGGTTGAGGTTTCTCCAAAGAAGTTCTTACGATCTCACCGGATCGCATCTTCCACAATGTGACCACCGAAATCACGAAGGTCATGGCGTCGATGGCAATGGCCATGCCCATGCCTGCTTTTTCATCTGTAAAAGCTGCAATCAATCCACCGGCTAGTGCCGGGCCGATAAAACCGATCAGCGAAGAGCTGCCTTGGGTTAGAGAGTTTCCTGTTTGCAGATCCTCTTCAGGAACGATAAGGGGGACGATCGACATGGAAGCCGGGCCGAATAGTCCGCCCATGATACCATTGACCGCACCATAAATATAGATCATCCAGACTTGCAGTGTTCCGGTAAAGACCTGTATCGCCAGTATTGCTGCAAGGAAAAGCCTGACAAAGTCGGAGATCAGCATTAATTTCCGTGGTGATATTCGATCAGTGACTGCCCCGCCGATCACTGTGAAAATTGCCCGGGTAACTCCACCCAAAGCCATGACCATTCCAATAGCCATGGGATCACCTGTCATTTTCATGACAAGCCAGGCTCCAGCAATGCTGTGAAATTGATCTCCCAGCATGGAAGTGCTCTGACCGATCCATAACAATAAGAAATCACGAATCCCGAGAACTTTCATCATCGGGCTGCTTGAAGGTAATGCAATTGTCTGTTCCATAATATGCTCCAAAAATAATATGAGATGATTACTCTGGTAGAAGGACACATCGATTTGTCCTTCTACCAGTGAAGATATATCCGGTTTATCTAATCTTGATTATTGCCAGCTCGCAAAGCATTGCGAAGCAGGATTACACCCAGAGTCAACAGCAGGATCGCGAAGGTTGGTATCTCGAACGAAAGGTGCAGGAGAGGGCGTGCCAGTTCCAGAGCACCCAGGAACAGCAGCATGATACCCAGGGTGGTTGTAAAACTACTGGTGGACTGCCTTTTCCATGATCGAGCTACATTAAGTGCGATCAGGATGATGCCTATACCTACAGCGCCTGTACCTTCCGGCAGGGTTGGGATCATCTCTGTGATACCCCACAGGATAAAGATTGCGCCCCAGGCGATCGTGCTAAAATCTGTGTTTGACTTAAATATATTTTCCATTTTTCCTCCAAAATATGTTGTTTGATTTTGATTATCTTTTTACGATTGAACATTTACCATTGCCCGGTAGGCGCATTTCCTCGCCTGGTGGGCTTTCCAGCCCGGCCACCATTTGGCATGCCAAGCGTGGATTCGGGCGAAGAATGACCGTGGTTGTTTCTGTGCTAATTTCATCATGGGGCAATTTTCACACTTGTGGACCTTTTCGATAACAGATGCACTCCAGTTGATGGTTACCGAATTGGGATTGAACTGCTGTGATTTTTCCATTTCTTATCTCCTTTGATTAATATTTTTATTTTCATTCACTGACAACAAAGTCAGGTTGAGACCATATAATTTGTTCAAAGTACCCATCAAGGCGGCTTGATCTACAATGTGACCGTAGAGGATCATTTCGCCATTATCCAGAAGCTTCACCGCCAGACCTTCCAACCAATCTGACCAGCTTTCATCGAGATGACCTTTGACGTGGATCTCGTAGAAATCACCACGAAGGCTTGTAGGAAGTTCGCCCTGGTCTTCATTGTTTTTTTCATCGTTTTTGTTCATCATATTTCCTCTTGGTTCTAATTTATCAATTTCGCGAGATGGCATCATCGACTAAAGGTTGTAGATGGGGTTGTATTTATTTCTCCTGGAGAAATAGTCAGCACTCACGGATTTCTTACAGCAGGTAAACGAAAAAGCTGGCGATGGAGGATTTCCACTGCCAGCTTCTTGATAGTGATTATCTGGTGCTGCTTATCCGAATATTTTAAGCTCTTTGCCAAAAGCAACAGCCTGGGTTCGGCTCGCCACTCCCAGTTTTGTGTAAATATTGCTGATATGGCGCTTCACAGTGGGAAGGGAGATGACCAATCTTTCGGCAATATCCTGATTGGAACAACCACCTTTGATGAGCGTCAAGACTTCCACCTCACGTGTGGTTAACGGCTCAGGCAGGAGTTGCATGGATGGTTGTGTCATACCGGAGTTTTTGCCAATCATGGACAACAGTTCGGTTGCATAACCGTTCCCGGGTTGACGTGACTGAACCTGGCAGAGCAATTTCGTCATCGCTTCGCCTTCATCGAGGAAAACTCGCACGTATCCCTCTGGTTGAGCCAGGGAAAGCGCTCGTTCCAAAGCAGCCAGGGCTTGTTCGGTCTCCTTTTTTCCCTGAAGCGCCAGTGCGTGAAGGACCAGGACTCCAATGACCAATCCCATTTGCCCGGTTGTCTCTGCTTGCTGAAGCAATCGGTTGGAAAGAATAATGGTTGCCTCATGATCGCCTTTAGCCAGGAGCAATCGCAGGAGGAGGACATATTCACTCTCCCGTTGATAAGGAATTTCGTCATTGATCGTTAATCCCCTCTTTTGAATCCGTTGGGAAAGTTTCTCTAAATCTCCTTGTGCAACCCATACCCGCGCCAACTCCGATCTCACCTGGATGGACCAATGCGGCGATAGTGGACGTTCACCAATTAATAGCTCTGCTTGACGCATGGCGTCACGGGTTTTCTCCGGATTATTCCGGGCAAGCTCCAGTCTTGCCTGAATGGCATAAGCAAACGCTTCTTGTCCGAAATCTCCCCAGATCCGGCTCAGTTCCAGGCACTGGCGGATATTGAGGTCCGCATCGTCCAATCGATTCCATTCATAAGCCAACCTTCCCATCCCGGCAAAGATCCCTGCAGCTAATGCTGATCTTTGACCATCCGGACGCACAGCCATTTGTAATGATTGGGTATATGTGTCTGCTGCCAGGTGGAGTTGCCCTTGTTCCATTAGAATGTCGGCGATGTTGGAGGTGGCGATGATGACCATGTGTCGGTTATTTGCCTCTCTACCGATACGCATCGCTTCAGTGTAGGCACTTTTGGCATTTTCCAAATTCCCATTGACCCAGCTTGCATCCCCGAGGATTGAAGTTGCCAGACTTCGTATGCTTTGAGCGATTGAACTGCAATCCGGCAGCTGCTGGAGCGCTTTTTGAGCATAATCCGCAGCGAGTTGAGTATTCCCCCGCGAGTTGGCACAATGGGCTCGGGCAGCGGCAATTGTCCCCAGCATTGTCCTTACTTCAACAGAGGATTCAAGTGAAGAAAGCAATTGCTCGGGTCCTTTCAGGGTTGTCTCGACTTGATCTAAATTTCCAGTAATTGCTTGCGCCCAGGCCTTTTGGATGGCCAGCCAGGGATGTGCATCTGATTGAAACTCTATGGCGCTGGTCCAATTGAGAAGAGTGGATACCTCACCACTCATGAGGAGGTAACAGCCATTATCCTCGATCAATTTAGCTGCCCGGATCTGGTCCCCTGCAGAGAGGGCATACTGGATGGCTTCGGAGATAAATCCATTTTGCTCATACCATTCAGATGCTCGACGGTGAAGGTCCGGGAGCAAATGTGGAAACTGGTGCTTCAGGCGTTTATTAAGAACATCCGAAAATAAGTGGTGATAACGATACCAATGCCGCTCATCGTCCAGCGGGATGAGGAACAAGTTCATTTGCTCCAGTGTTTCCAGCGTTGTTTGTCCATCAATTGGACTGGATGGGTCAACGCCGATGACCGCCTCGCAAAGTGGTCCGCAAAGGCGCATTAATATGGATGACTGCAATAAAAAGGTGCTGATATTCGGAGGCTGAAGTTTTAGTACCTCTTCGATCAGGTAATCCATCACATAGTAATGACTACCTGTGAAAGCCGAGATGAAACCATGAATATCCTGGCAATTTTGCATGGAAAGGGCTGCCAGTTGAAGTCCCGCTATCCATCCCTCGGTTCGCACCTCAATTGCGCCAAGATCTTCGACGGAAATTCTCAATCGCATGATTTCGTTCAGAAAGACGGCAATTTCGTCCTGATTAAAGCGCAATTGATCAGCCCGAATATCGATCAGCTGGTTGCGAACGCGCAGCCGTGAAAGCGGGAAAGGTGGATCTGTTCTTGAAAGAAGCACAAGATGCATATTGGGAGGCATGTGCTCGAGTAAAAATAAAACCATATTAACTACCGGTTGGGAGGAAATGACGTGAAAATCATCCAGGACTACAATAATTGGAGTTGTTTGCCTGGTGATTTCATTGATCATTAGATTCATTAGCTCTTCAAACGAGGGCGGCTGCGCAACATTGAGCATACCCGGCAAATCCATTCCAAGGTTTGGAATGAGTTTTTGAAGTGAGGTGATGAAATACTGGAAAAAGCGAATGGGATCATTATCACCTTCGTCCAGCGAAAGCCAGGTCGAAGGGTTATTCGTTTCGTGCAACCAACTGCTGATCAGTGTGGTTTTGCCGTAACCCGCTGGCGCTGAAACCAGGGTCAGCTTGTGCTGGATGCCGAAATTTAACTGCTCGATCAGTCTTTTGCGTAAAATCCAACCCGGATGAAGGGGGGGGCAAAAAGCTTGGTTGGAAGGATAAGTGTGTCCATCGTCACCAGGATCCGAGAAACGTGGAAAACAATATCATCATAACATATCCACAAAGCGAATTTTCAGCGAATTAATCAATTAGGATCAAAATTCGAATTCACACCAACATAAAGGCATATAAAGGGAGCCATTTATTGCTGATACAAAGGTATTTTTATTGCCTCCTACACTTGTAAATTGCACTTCCTTCGTTCTCGTACAATACTTGCCATGGTTGCAAGTTCAAACCGGTCAAGTGTACTAAAAACAGAAATAAATTCATAAAATTATTGCATGAAATTTATTAACTGAACTATAGTTATTTGTATATAATTTTGAAATCATCGATAAGTATTAGATCATCCAACAATAATAGAGGGATTCGCACCATGGAAATACAAACTACAAACTCCCAGGAAGTAAATCAAGTACTCCTTATCCAACAAAAACTAGCATTAGAGGCGAAATATAAAAGCGGTGTAAATTGGTTCTACTGGATCGGTGGAATGTCTGTCATTAATTCATTGATCTATATCTTTGGTGGATCACTCTCATTTGTGGTAGGTCTTGGAATTACACAGTTCGTTGATGTTGTTGCTCACAATATTGCAGAAGATTTCTCGGCGAATGGCAGTTTTATTATGCTTTTATTTGGATTTGCTTTTAACTTTGCTATGGCTGGAATTTTTATTGTAACAGGCTTGCTCGGTCATCTTCGGTACCGCTGGGCAATTCTCATAGGAATGATATTGTATGCCCTTGATGCTTTTATACTCATTTGGGCGAGTGACTGGTTCGGTGTTGCCTTTCACCTCTTTGCCCTATATGGCTTGTTCGGCGGATTGAACGCTTATAAAAAGCTGCAGGCTTTTAACATGACTTCACCGATTATGGTTACTGCTTTCCCTGACGCAGAAAAAATCCCATGGTATAAAACTAACGTGTTTCGAATAATTGGCAGCGCGGCATTGGTTTATGGTGGATTACTTATTGTATTGGTTGTCATTGGCATAATTGTAGTCACCTCGAAGTAAAATAGAAATAAAATGATAAATACCTGACACCATATGCATATAATGCCAGACAGTTGATACATTTCTTCATTGAAATTAATATGTATTCCAAAGTTAGTCCACACTTCGGATGCTAAGGCAAAAATATGACTTAGGGAGGTTTCATGGCAGATATAGTTTTTAATCCAAGCGATAAGGTAGTCATAAAATACGATTGCGGTGAATATTATGCAGATTATCCCTCGCAGATAATTCTAGGCGCAACCAGAGGGAGCATAGGGCGAATTGTGAGTATCGAAGAGTTCAAGACCGATTTTATTAAGCGTCTTGGGCGACAACAGCTTAGCCAGGAACAAAAACAGGCTTATATCGCCCACTTTAATGTTGTTCAACAGGCAATGGCTTACGGATTACAATATCCAATTCTCTTTGAAAAAATTGAGCGCCCAAAGCTATTGCTACAGACCTTGTGCTTGGCAGGCCAAAGTCCATCGAATTGATCGATGGCGCAGCTGTTGAAAAAGCGGGGGGCGGAGGAGGTCTGAGTCAAGTCTCAGCATTATTCAGTAAAGCTGCACCAAAATCAGTACCAGCCGGAAAAATCGTCTGGCCTGCTGCCAAAGGTATTCACGATCAGGCGAAATTCACAGATCTTGAATTGGCGATAGTCTTGTCAAATCCAAGACCTGCAACCCGGGAAGATATCGAATTTGTATACTTGAGATATATCAGTACAGTTCCCTACCACAACCTGTGGTTCAGGTTGAAAGAAGTTGTGGCAGAAGCAGCATTCGATATTATTGATACATTACGCTTTCCCAAGCACAACCATGCCGGGTACAGTTGGGAAGTAATATCAGAGCTGGTGGAGAAAAATGATCCGAGGAGATCATTGTGGTATACACAAGAACAGCACGAGGCATTGGTTGTTGCTGCACAGAAAATCTATCGCTTGGAGAATGAACGTGGTTTGCGTTGATATTTCTTAATACAACACCCTACTCAGCATGCCACGGATATTACAGGTATTAGCCTTAACTACCAGGGAGGGTGATCCATACTGGATTTGGAGTTAGGTTGCCTCCAATGGGGCAGAATGGTGGATTAGCGGTTTCTGTTAGGAAGATAAAGACATGAAATACTTTTCAGCAATTGTTAAGGTGATTATTATTTTACTTCTCGGCACCGTATGTGTGAGTTGCGGGAAGATCTCGTTTTCCCCGTTGAAGACTCCTTCTGCCTTACCTATTGTCAATCCGGGTGAACTCAACTTTCAAGATCCTGAAACAAGACAGCATTTTATATCACTAGATCGATGTATCAATAATTTCATTGATGAAAATTGGACGTCAATACCATACCAGCTAAATGGGAATTTTTACCAAACCTCCTGGTGCCATGGAACTGGAGCAACATCAGACTGTCGAATTGCAGGATCAACCATTGATAATCGGGATCAACAAGTCTTAAGCCTAAATACATTAACTTATCCGCAAGAGTTTCCTGCTTTCTTTGGACTTGGGTTTGAAGCACTTCGGGTTCCACCAGGGACAGGCTGGGGGGTACATTTTTCTTTTTCGGAAAATGGAGGTAGCGTCGTTGGAGATCATTGGGGTGTGAGATTTGATAAGTACAGTACACTTTCGGGTCAAAGCGAATCAACTGTCATCCTGTGGTCATACGTTGAATATAAGATTCAAGAAACACTTGTTCAGTATTCTTTTAATCTTCCACTTCGAGATGATCTGGCTCTTTACTTGAAGTCACCGGAAGCGATGCGAACTCGTCGGTTGGAACAGATCCGGGCTTTGGCACAAAAAGCTAAAACAACCATTGAAACACACCAGGCAAAAACTTGCGATTTGGGTCCATATGAAAACAATGGAATTCCGCCTGAATGTACTCCTGCGCCCATTGACACCAGAAGAAGAAACCGAAGAACTGGTCAAGGCTGAAAAATATTTTTCGGATCAAGAACAAATCTTGAACGAAAATTACCAGGTGCTATATACTGCCTGGATGAATGCGTTTCCATTGGATCAATGTTGGCCTTAATAACTTTTCATTTACAATCAATTTCCCATCCGGGTCGGGATGGTCACTCGCAAGATCTATGAACAGGAGGAATTCAAGGATGAAACATGAAGACGAAAACTAGATTTTCAAATTTGGACGAGTTCTACCCGGCTGTGGCGTTATTAATCGAATGGCTTGTAAAAGATGGCTATCTCAAAGATTCTCAAAATTTAAAAAACGCGATGATAGCAGGATCATCCGGTTCAGAAACACTCGGCAATATTGTGCGTGTGATTAAGGGTATGAAAGGTAATTACTCATCAGGGTTGAGAAACGAAATCAAAGAGTGTTATGAATTTGCACTCCATCATCGAAAAATTATGAGGCTTGACCGTTAGGCAGTATTCGCCTGTAATGCGTCGATATTAATCTATTCCCATTTCAAATCAAAACGGCGCATTCTTAATGCCCCATTTACAACTGCAATCTATTCCCCCGGTCGAGATGGTCACCCGCAAAATCCACTCTATTAGTAAAGGCGTGGGATCCTGGTATACCTTCAAAGATGTATTGAGCTCAGTATGCAGGGTTATTTCAAAATATCAAGGGCCAGTATAATTATTCATTATGCGCTTTGAGAATAAAATAAATACATCCCAGAAAAGGGTAGATGATGAATAGCTCTGAAGTGGAAAAGATGGTAATGAAGACAGTAACTACTAGGAAAATTGAAACCTTGAGAGATTATGGTATTTTCCATTTGCGACATTGTTATTGTGTAGTTTGAGAATTAGCCATGGATCCTACCATCTCTGCGCGCATCACTGAATCTGTTTTTAAAAAAATCGCCGGACTCTACGGCATAAAGCCTAAACAGTTGAGCTTCCTCGGGGGGTTTGATAGCCTGGTTTTCACATTTGAACGTTCTGAAAGGCGATATGTTCTTCGTATCTTGCAAGACCCTCGAAGGCAAAAGTCTCTAGTTCGTGGAGAACTTGATTGGGTTCAACATCTCATCCGAAATGGCGTTCCAGCAATGCGTCCTATCCTATCTGACATGGGGAATCTTATCGAGATAGTCCCAGATAGTCATGGTGGAAATTTCCTCTGTGTAGCTTTCGAACGCGCACAAGGTGGAGAAATTCGAAAGGCACATCTCGGAGAATCACTCTTCCGAAACTACGGCAGACTCTTAGGAAGCATGCACGCTGCAACGAAAAGTTACATACCCCGAGATCCGACCTGGCGAAGACCTGCCTGGGATTCGCCTGGGGCGATCTCAGCTGAGATTGAGATGCCCCTCGGCCAGGAGGATGTCATGGAGAAATACCATAAACTCAAAGATCGACTCAGCAGGCTCCCACGCGAACCGGAAAGTTTCGGCCTTATCCATACCGATGTACATATTGGAAATCTGTCTATAACAGAGGATCTAAAATTATCGGTTTTCGATTTCGCAGAGTGTTGTTATGGTCACTTTATCTATGACATTGCAATGGTATTTTTTTATGCAGTTAGCGCATTCGATGACCCGGTGGAATTTATGGGACGATTTCATGCCAACTTTTCTGGAAGCCTATCGCGATCACAATCGAATTGATCCTTCTTGGCTGGCAGAAATTCCCAATTTCATGACATTGAGGGAGATTGACCTATACGCAGAGTTTTTGTCGTACCGCGCGGCAGGCGGTGATGTTGATGGTGATGAATGGCGTGATGAATTCTTGGATGGTCGGAAGGAGAGAATTCTTTCCGGCCAGCCATATTTTGACTTCGATTGGCCAATCCTCGCGAAGTATTTATAATGGCTTTGAATTGCGTGTTTGTTCCATTAGGAAAGCAACATTTTTTAAATTCCTCCCTGAAAAAATGGTTATCAGCAAAATCCGCCTAGAAAGCAATATGTGCGGGATATGGGTTTTTGAGCTACCTATTGGGCTTGCTCAGGGATAATTAGCATTATCTTTGTTCATATACCTTACTCCCTGAAATCTATAGTTTCGACGAGTGTAATCCGGGGAAAATCAGAAATAAATAATGGGAAACGGAATACCCTTCAAATACTGTACTCTTTTCCTATGTATTAAATAGGTATTACGAAGGTTTCCCGATATATCCGTTGAGAAGAGATGCGAGAGGCGGAAAACAATAAAATAGTTTATAAATGAATTAAATAATTGGTAAATGCACAAATTAACTACATAAATACTTTATATTAGAATCAACTATGGAGTGCATTTTCTATATTTCCGTATCATAGCAATTAATAAATAATCTGTATAATTAATTGTCAGCCACCCATCCTTTATTGATGACATGATAAACATGGAAAAGGAGATACATGGATAAGCTAATGGAGTACCTAACCAATCCTTTATTTCTCATATTGATCGGTTTTATTGTGCTCATATTCATCTTTAACACCGTGCAAAAGCTGGGCAGGGGCAAAGCCTGGAAGCAAATAGCTGCTGAGACGGGTTTGCAGTCCTCCAAACACCAGTCCGGGACCTATCGTGATCAGCAGTTGAGCGGCATGTATCGCGGTCGGTCGATCACTTTGACAGAGAGTACATCAGAAGAACGGGACAAATTCAGGGGTATGAGCGAGCGCAGAGACACCCGGACCAATACCAGCACGGACATCCGGCTAAAGATCAACGTCCCGCAGGATATCAAGATGAAACTCAACCGGATCATCACCATCGGTGAGGCCACCCGGGTCACAGGTGATGCGGAAATTGACCGCCACTTCAACGCCACAAGCGAACCGGATTGGCTGGCTCTTAAAGTGCTAGGCTCTGCAACAATCAGACAGAAACTCCCTCAACTGAAAATGGGAGGTACCATCTTTGTTCAAGGGTCGGAAATCCTCTTTGACCAGCTTGGGCGAATTTCTGATGGCAAGTACCTGCGATTTTTGATTGATTTTCTAAGCGACGTGGCGGACGCTATTGAGGGAAACCGCTACGGATGAGTTCTACTTTCCAGCAGCTATCCAAATAATTTGAGGTTGGACAATTAATCAGATAGGAATTGTCGCCTAACACTACTCATTATCGATAAAGAGTGATTATTGGAAGAATAATTCAAATGAAAGATGTGTTCATTAAATGGTTTATGGGAATCAATGTGTTTCTTCTGAGACTCAGCCATGGACGGATCGGCAGCAAGCTGGGAACACAGACGATCCTGCTCCTGCATACCATCGGACGCAAATCAGGACAGGATCGGGAGATTCCGATTGCATATTTCGATTACGAGGATCATTATTTGATCGTGGCATCGAACTGGGGTAAAGAAAAGCAGGCAGATTGGTACCTCAATCTCAAAGATCATCCCCAAGCAAGGCTGGAGGTAAAAGGCAAAGTGTTATCGGTGACTGCTCGAGAAGCGCAGGGTGAGGAATATGATCGGCTGTGGAAATTCGCGACAGAACATCACCCACCCTATCTCGACTATCAGAAGATGACAACCAGGCATATACCGATCATGATGTTTGAATGATCAGGTTAAGACCAGGGGAACTGGAATCTGAGCAGAACCGGAAACGCATCAAAGCGTTTATTGATGCTGGCATGATGACCCGGTCGGGTCTGGATGTTCTCTAGTGTATACCTATATACAGAATATTAAAAAACTCTTCCGTATTCTGGAATGGTGTGGTCAAATCACATTAAAATCTGATTGTATCCATGCTGGTTGAGCAACAAAATCCCGGCAAACAATAATCGGTATAATTAATTGTCACAAAACTGTTGAGGAAAGGTACCATGCATGGCTTTCGAATTCAACTCACTTGATCATAATTTTTATATGCGCGAGGCACTTTTAGAGGCAGCCTTAGCCATGCAGGCAGGGGAACGTCCAATTGGTGCAGTAATTGTCCACAGAGGTCAGATCGTGGGACGAGGACGGGCAGAACACCAGGGAAAGCATAGTCGCCTTGCTCATGCTGAGTTGAATGCCCTCCTCATGACCGCGGAAAGCCTCTATGATTACCCACACGATAATGCGGTCATCTATACAACTCTTGAACCGTGCGAAATGTGTCTGGGGGCAATTGTGATGAGTGACGTAGTGAATCATGTCGTTTTTGCGCTGGCTGACCGCTGGATAAATCCATTGCCTATGTTGGAAATGCCTCATGTAAAAAGACATATCCACAACTACGTCGGCGGGGTTCTTGCGGAAGAGAGCATGGCTCTCTGGCAGCAATGCCGTCCCGATGAACTTGCTTTACTTCGGGATGGGAATCGACCATAATGATTGGCAGGGTGTGTTCATGGAAGTGGTTGAATGCGCCAAAATCATATTATAAAATAAATCACCAAAGGAAAAACATATTTTAGAACCGAATGCAAAGGGTAGCTTATGGAAATTATTAAACTGGATCCCAGATAATAAAAAAAGAGCAGCTGAAATTGTTGCAGCTGCCTTTTTTGATTATCCAATGTTCACTTTCTATTTTCCTGACCCCAAAAAGCGGGCTCGTGTGCTGCCCTGGTACCTGGGAAATGTATTGAATTGCGCACTGCGTTATGGAGATGTGTACACTAACCCTGAGATCTCAGGGGTGATCTTTACGTTGCCGCCAGGTCACACAAAGATTACCCAGAATGAATATATTCAAAATGGTTTTCTACTAACACCTTTATTTTTAGGTTTACGGGATTATCAACGGTCACAGGAATGCGAAAAATTCGTGGCAGATACTCACGAAAAGATAATGAAAGATCGTCCCCATTATTATTTGTGGGGATTAACTGTCGATCCCAATCAGAAACGAAAGGGAATCGGAACTGCCCTATTAAAGCCTCTAGTCGAAAAAGCCGATGTTGAACAAAAACCGATTTACCTGGAAACACACGACGAGAATAACGTCGCTTATTATCAACGACAAGGCTTTTCCCTGGTTTACACAGATAAATTTCCAAAATTCGATCTGACAATTTGGTGCATGGTAAGGGAGCCAAATTACAGATAACTTTGGTTGTTTCTGCTTACATGATGCTATCCAATCCATAGATATAATAATCAGGAAAGGATTCGCTTATGAACTTTTCAGCGACCGATCTCGTCATAACTCCCGATGCCGCTATTGATCTACACCTGCATACCACCTACAGTGATGGCACCTGGACGCCAGAGCAGCTACTGGATCATCTGGTGCGTGAACAATTCGACCTGGCGGCCATTACCGATCATGATCGGGTGGATACGATGGCAGCCATTCAACAGCTGGCTCTGGAAAAACACCTGCCCGTGCTCGTAGGTGCCGAAATGTCCACTGTGTGGAAAGATGAATTGTCCGGGATAGATGAACTCTCAGGGCAGGAAAACATGACCGACCTGCTTTGCTATGGGTTTGGTCCGCCCCCAAACACCTTGAACGACATTGCCCAGGACCTTGTCCGCCGCCAGCAGGGAGAACACCCGGGAAGTCTTTGAGAACATTGCTGCAGAAAGGATACACATTTCCTCAGGAACCCTGATGCGTTAGCGGCCATCCTGGAACAACCCAGCCCCCAGCAGCCCTTTGCACTGGCAGACCTCTTAACAAGACATGGCTATGGCACTGGTCAACCTTCCGTGGGGAGAATCCTTCTGGAAGCGGGGTGCAAGTTGGAGGTGAACGATTTAGCTGCTGTGGTGGAATGCCGCTCACCAGAGCCGGAGCGGTATGCCTCATCGCCCACCCCGGATGTAAAGACGGATTTGTGACCTATAATGATCAAATGTTGGATAAACTCCGCCAGGATATTCCAATTGACGGTCTGGAAGTCTATCAACCAAAACATTCGCCGGAACAGACAGCGATGTACCTGCAATATGCTCAAAAACACCACCTGCTGATCAGTTCGGGGTCGGACTCACATCGCCCGGGAAAACCCCCCGTCAAATACCGGGCTGAATTGAGCCGTAGTCTTTTGGAACGGATAGGCATCCAAGTGAAGTGAACGTCCTTAACACCTACATACCAACCAACCTTGCACGTATGTAATAAACCACTGTCCTGGATACTATATCAAGTTATTCTCCAATTCCATATCCTTATCGGGATGATGCTTTGAATGTACCATTCGGATGAAATCGAAGGCGGGAATCTACTAATTAATAATCCAAATCATTATTGCTGCATCCCAGGATCCTTCATCCTGGTGATCAACAAAACACTGACCAGCATCAAGCCTACTGCCAGCAATAGAGCCGGTGTGAAAGCACCATTTTGCATCTTGAGCGCTTCCATGACATAAACAAAAACCACCGAAGCCTGACCAAATAATTGGATCAATCCATTGGAAGTACCTTCGGGTGTGGGGTGGGTGATCTCTGCGGAATACTGCATGCCGATCGGATTCGCACTGATCAGGAAGAATCCCATCGAAAATGCAGAGGCATACAGCAGCCAGGCAGTCTGGGCAAAGGTTAACCCGATCAACCCTGGAATCGCAAGCAGGAATCCTAATAATATATATTTTTGGCGCTTATGCTGCTTATCTGAGAAAGGTGGGATGATCACAGCTCCCAGTACACCGCCGGCTAACATGAGCGCACCGAGGGTACCTGCATCCGATGGGGTGAATCCACGCGGACGGATGATATTCTCGACCCAGGTGGTCACACCGTTAAAGACTCCCATGCCAATGAAAGAAACTACCAGGTAGATCCAGAACTCCTTCACCTTAAGAGCATGTTTCAAGCCATCCAGCATCAAAGCGCGGACGTCCTGTCCTTCCGGACAGGGCGGTGTGGCTGGCTTTTCCCGTGCAAAGATCAGGAAAAGGACTGCCGAAAACGCGGCAGCTCCACCGTAGAGTAGCTGTGATTGAGGGATGGACATGGTTTCGATCAGGATCGGCGGAAGGATCATTCCCAGGGCGGTACCCACCAGGTTGGAGAGAGTGACCAGGCCAACTGCCGTCGCCCGTTCCTCGATGCTGAACCACTGCGCCGGCACCTTGGTCCAGGCATTAAGCAAAAATGGCTGCGCAATGGCAATACCGATCGTACTGATCAGCACTAGTAAATAATCTGCTCCAGCCAGGCCGCGCACCACGCCAAATATTCCCATCAACACTGCCCCGATGCTCACAGTACGCCTGAAACCGTAGGTATCGATCGCCCACGAAACAGGGATGGACAGCGGTATGAATGCCATCATGTACACCATTGCCAGCAGTCCGATGTTCAGATCGGTGACGCCATAGAATTTGGCGGCTAATCCCGTGATCGGCGCGTAAGATATCCATAAGATCTGGATGGTGAGATTGATGAGCATGAACACCGCCAGAACCACCCAGCGGTAAGGGTACAGTCGATAGGATCTTTCAGCCATAGGTCATCCCTTCCTTATACTGCAAAGTTTTATTTACTCAATTGTCAACCATTCATCCGGTGATAGACGTTTTTCATCTGGTGGTAGATCATCAGGAACTGCTCATATTTTTGATCATAAAGCGATCGGTTCTTTTCAATTGGTAAATAGGTTTGTTTGAATTTCACCATGGCGGGGATATCTGTAAATTGGATCTCTTTCAAACCGACTGCCCCGATCCAGGCTGCTCCACGGGCATTGGCGTAAACCGGATCCTCCACCTGTTTAATGCAGACCCCCATTACATCGGCAAAGATCTGGCACCAGATGTCCGACTGCGCTCCGCCACCAACGATATGGATCTTATCAACGTCGCGTTTGAGGAATTTCTTGACCGGCTGAAGCAGCCAGCGCGTATTCAGGGCAATCCCTTCAAGAAAAGCGCGGATGATATCTTCACGTGAATTATTCAGGGAAAGGTTGTAAAGACCCGCCCTCAAATTATTATCTTCCACCGGGGCACGCTCTCCCCAGATCCAGGGCGTATAAATGACACCATTCGCTCCCGGAGGCACCCTTGCTGCAATTTGGTCAAGATACTTGAATATGTCCGGAACCTCGGCTTCCTGCAGCAGTTCATCTTTGTTGTAGATGATCTTGTCCCGCAGGAAATTGAGATTGCCGCCCGCCGTTGCTTGCAGTGCGGTGAGCATGTATCGTCCGGGCACAGCACAAGGCAGCGAAGCCATGGACGAGCCAATATCGGTTTTCTTGAATGGGACATGGGCAGTCATCCATGAAGAGGTACCAATATACAGATGCGGGAGGTAATCCTCCACTGCCCCGGCGCCTATGGCTGCAGCGGTGTTATCGATTGCCCCGGCGACCACTTTGACAGTTGGAGCAAGCCCCAGTTCCTCTGCAACATCAGTTTTCAAAGTTCCCAGGATTGCTGTGCAGGGGACGATCTCGGGGAATTTATCCCCGTCCACTCCGCTCGACCGTACCAATCCTGGATCGTAGTGAATATTATCCGGGTCACGGTTATCGGTCACCCACGAGGTAAGGATGGAATCATACGTGGCAGCAAAGACTCCGGTCAGGCGCAGGTTGAGGTAATCCAATACGTTCAGGAATTTATAGGTTTTGGCATAAACATCCGGGTAGTGGTTGCGGATAAATAGCATATGCGCTGCAGGATCTTTCCCGCTGGCGGAGGGCATCCCGCCGGTCAACTTGATCCAGTTAAGAACTTTAAAGGCACTCATCCCGCTGATATTCACCAATCCTTTGAATTGGCTGATCAGATCAGGCTTCCCACGCATATCCATCCATAGGACACAGTTCATTAAAGCCTTGCCTTCGCGGTCCACCGGGATCGTGCCTTCTCCCTGGGTCGAACAGCAGATGGCGATCACGGAAGAGGGTGCAACCACACCTTCTGCCAGTAATTTTCGGGTGCAAATAATGAACGCCTGCCACCATTCTTCGGGCGATTGCTCCACTCCACCATCGGCAGTCAGGTAAAGCTGGATGGGTTCTGACTGCCAGCCCTAATACCCTTCCCTGGATGGTGATCAACGCCGCCTTTAATCCGGAGGTGCCCAGGTCTATTGAGAGGATCACGGGTTCATTGGTTTGAGCCATAACCACCTGCCTTGTGGGTTACTTCAATAACCCATCGGGTAATAATTATTCAACACTGGTTAGAACATTTTCAAAACGCGCCAGGGCATCATCTATGACTTCATCGGTATCTGCCATGCTGGTATACATGCGGCTCCCGGCAAGAGTCACCAACCCGTTTGCCATATATGCCGCCCCCATCTCTTCCATCATATGCTTGCGTGGTTTTAATTCCTTCGCCAACCGTAGGGGATGGTGCAGATCAAGAAGCATTACTCCGGACGTTTCCAGGTGGACGATGCTGCCCTGGTTATAGACCACGAACGGCAGGTTGTGTTTCGTGATGATGGCTTGCAAGCCGGCTGTCAGCCTGTCCCCTGCCTGCCCGGCAATAACCGGGGCGTTGGTGCGTTCCATCTCGAGCAATGCATGATAACCCGCCACACAGGAAAGCGGGTTGGCGGATAATGTACCGCCAATATACGCTTGCTCACCAGTACCTCCAATTCCTGCAGCAAAACGCATGATCACGTCCGCCCGCCCACCTACACCACCTGCCATGGGGTACCCGCCGGTGATGCATTTTCCAAAGATCGTCAAATCCGGTTTGATCGCCAAAATAACCCTGCGCGCCGCCCATACCCATTCTGAAATCCGGTCACTACTTCATCGAAAATGAGCAATGCACCAAACTCATCACACAACTCGCGCACTTTCTGATTGAAATCAAATGCCACGGGGCGGGTGCCGCTTTCTGGTCCCACCGGTTCAACGATCACCGCAGCAGTCCCCCCTATCAGACGGTTGAAGATCAACTGGCGTTTCAAAGCAGCCAGTGAATTGGGATAGAACTCCTGGGTATTGAGGCTTGCGCCCCAGGGGATGCCTTTCGCCTCCAACCGGCCTGTTCCGGGAATATGCAGACCGTACACCATCTGGTCGCTCCAACCATGGTAGGCGCCGCCTACCTTGATGACCTTGGCATGTCGGGTATATGCCCGGGCGGCGCGAATAGCTGCCATGACAGACTCGGTGCCTGAACCAAGCATGCGGAACATTTCATTGGCTGGCATGTAACGCCTGACAAGCTGGGCAAGCTTCAATTCGTACTCATGGAACAGCCCGGTGACCGGACCGCAGGACTGCAGCATTTCGATCACCTTGTCTCGTACCGGTTTGTAATTGCTGCCGAGCACGGTTGGTCCGCCCGCTTGCAGGAAATCGATATACTGGTTACCGTCTGCATCCCACAAATACGCCCCATCAGCCCTTTCCATGGCAATGGGAAACGGATAATTGAACGCCAGGTTGTGCTGTACTCCACCGGGGATGACTTGTTTTGCTTCGTCGTTCAGACCTTTGGATTTTTCACATTGTTTTTCGAAATAATTCAGCACATCCTGCATCTTTTCCCTGCGGATGGGGCGCAGAGGTTGAGAAATGAGAGCTTCAAGACGGTTGTAGACATCAACCACATCGGGGTATTTTGAGATCGCGTAAGCACCGGTTTCCATTGTTTCAACTCCTAAAATATAATTCTGTTTCGATCATGAATCATGAGAGGTATCAATTTTCATTTTCATATTTCTTCTGGTCCTTGCGCAGCTTGGCGAAAGCCACCTCCCGGACCACAAGCGGAATTCGGCTGGCTTTATGCTCAGTGCATAATGTAAGCAGATACGCCAGGGCGCATTTTTCCAATACGGAAACATTATGAACCGCGCGTTCCATATCACCCCCAAATAACAGCGCTCCGTGGTTGGCCATGATGTAGGCATTATTGTGGTTTTTTACATGCTTTGCGACTGTATTCATCAACATGCCGGTGCCTGACGGTGCGTAAGGGATGATCTCCACGGAACGCCCGAGAAAGCGCACCTGCTCATCGAACAGCGCCGGGATCGGCATACCAATAAGTGCCAGGGTGCTGGGGTAAACCTGGTGGGTATGGATGATGGCATTCACATCCGGGCGGACTTTATAGATCGCCGCATGCATGGCACTTTCCACTGAAGGTTGGCGCTCACCCCCTAAAGGATTCAATTCCAAATCAAGGACGCAGATATCCGCTGGGATCATTTTCATATAATCATAATTGGATGGGGTGATGGCGAATGCCTTTTCTGCCGGGATGCGTACAGATAAATTACCACCGGTTGCACTAAGGAACCCCTTCACTGATAATTCTTTGGATGTATCCACCACCTGTTGGCAAAATGTTAAATAATCACTCATGGTTTTCCTCCGGATTTCAAATGCAGTTATAGTATAGGAAATAATCTTGACACTGTCAAGATTATTTTGTATGATATTTACATGGGAAAAGAAAAATACCATCACGGTGATCTGAAACAAGCGCTGATAGAGGCGGGAATGAAAATCCTCAGGGAAGAGGGAGTGAACGCACTCACCTTGCGCAGTGCAGCCCGGGCTGCAGGTGTCAGCCACTCAGCGCCATATTCCCATTTTAAAGATAAGCAGGCCTTGCTTGCTGCCATTTCGACCATGGGTTTTAACGATTTGCATGATCGGATAACGTCCACGGTATCACAGTTCCAGAATTCCCCGCATGATCTTTTGACAGAAACTGGCTGGACCTATATTCAGTTTGCAGTTTCTGAACCCAATTGTTTCAAGTTGATGTTCTCAGGTATCCTTGAAGATGATCACTCGTACCCTGAGTTCATGGAAGTAGTTCAGAAGACTTATCACAAGCTGGTCGAAGTCGTTGAGATTTGCCAGAAAGGGAAAGTCCTCAGCTCAGGACCACTGGAAGAAAGTGCAATTGCTGTTTGGAGCCTGGTGCACGGTTTTGTTTCTCTCTACCTTGAACAGCAGCTCCCTGGACGGGTATTGGAAAAATATCAACTGAAGAAATTGTTGATCAATACGCTCCTTCAGCTTCAAACCATCTGATCAGTGTATTAAAGTGGATAAAATGAAAGGCTCTACTAATGGAGAGTTTGATCTTCATAGAGTTTTGAACTGTATAAGTTTGTCTTAAGTGAGCTAAAATGAATGTTAACGTTATGGTTCACATAAAGATAGCCGGCATGCAAATTATCTCAATTCAAGCTTGAAACAAAAAGTCTCATGTTGATTGACCATTAATAATTTTCTAGGGAGGGCACATGGAAGGGGTTATGAATATTTATCAAATTCCATGGTTAATTGCCTCTGGAATCACCTTCATCCTGGCTTTACTTATTATGTTTTGGATTGTTTTCAAAACAAAAGATGAAGAAAATATAGCCAATCTCAAGAAAACCAGCCTTGGACAAAAAATCTTGATGATATTACTAATATCGTTTGTGCCATCCTTTTTGTGTCTATTTGTTGGTTTATTTTTCTCAAACTCTCCGGGAAAACAGTCCCAAATTATGCCAACTGTTACGCAACCAGTCTTTGAATTTTCAGGGAAGCTATTACTTGACGGGTTTACTGAAGTGCTCCCCAAAGGGAATGAATTAACTTATATTGAACACAATATCCCAATATCAGGAATACCAGCACCAATAATTATATCGGCTGATGGAACTTTATTATTGACCACAAATGGAATAACAGGAACAGTTATTAATACAGAAACCTGGCAATTTCAGGAAACCAGCATCGATGTAAATGAAAATTCAGTATTTTCTCCTGACAGTAAATTTCTGGCCACAGGGCTGGGAAATAAAATTATGGTTGAAGATGTATCGACTGGCAAAGTTATCGAACTCTTCGTTTCAAAATGTAAAGATTATGGCATAGGAATTGTTGGATTGACCAGCGTATGTCTTGGTGTGGGAAATCCCACCTGGGTAGACTCAAATACTATTCTGTTTTCCCATTCGCCCGGGTTATTCGATCCAAAATTTGTTTTCCCGGAGGAAGTAAGCATCACTCTGGATGATAATAAAGAAATACTATGGGAAGATGATGGCAAAATAACGGAAACCATCATGACACTCAGTGGAGAAATACTATTTCAAGAAATTATATCAATATCCTCATCCCAAAATGAATGTTCAGGTGATGCCATCTATTGGCGGAGTAGAATTGACCTGGCGAAAGGTGACTTCAAGGTGAGGTGTGTTCCAATTGCAGGTGATATTCAAAACAATACCGCTTTGTGGTATGGCAATAGGCCGGAAATAATTAATACTGTGATAAAAGACCAAAATCCATTGCTCTCTCCTGACAAGAAATATGTACTCATCCCTCCGAATATTTTGATCGAATTGAATGATGGAGACGTAATTGACATTAATGGATCAAAACCAATCGACAGGGAGCATTATTTTACTTCCTGCTTTTGGCATCCAGATTCCGAGCATTATGCTTGTACATACAGTGTTGGTATGCCAGATGGAAGCAACGCGGATAATAATTTTATCCGCATCTATTCATTGCAAAGCAGGTCATACCTGGATTATCATACCGATAATTCAAATAAATTGATTGCCTGGTTGAAATGATTGATGAATACTTGATATTATTTTGCGCTCTATATTTTAATAATGAGTTTTGGTTACTTCCCGGTATATTTCTTGAATAAAAAACATCAAAGGTTACTTTGTTAGCCAAAAAACATTAATGTAATTGATTGGAATAGGTCATTCATATGGGTGAAAATTACCAAATCGCTTTCGTTGATAGACCGGAAGAATCTGCCTGGAGGGTCATCGGGCAAGGTCTTCGCGACCACAACAAACAACTTGCAGGTGACGACAACTCACAAGGTTTATGCCTGGCGTTGTACTCTCCAATCAATGAAATTGTGGGGGGAGTGATAGCTGAAGTAAATTGGGATTGGTTGTTCATAAATGTGATGTGGGTAAAAGAAGAACTGCGGGGTAAAGGATATGGAAAAAATCTATTAATGCGTGTTGAAGAGGAAGCACGACAGCGGGGTGCAAAGAATTCATATCTGGACACTTTCAGTTTTCAAGCACCGGAGTTTTATAAAAGAAATGGATATCAGGTGTTTGGTGAACTGCAAGACTTTCCTCCCGGTCATCAGCGTTACTTTTTTACAAAACGCCTTTAGGAGGTTTTGTATGAAGGTTGACTTGGGAGAGGGTCTTGCTTTTATGCATAATTGCTTTATCAAATTGATCAGGATGCGCTTGGTAATTTCGAACGTATTTATTATTAATGATCCTTTCTAACCTAATATTGCCTGGATGAAAACGTTAAGCTACCACTCATGAATATACACTTCCTGAACTGCTTTACATGCAACGCCCGGATACCCAGCAGTTGGCGCACCGGCACCCTTTGCATACTTGTGGAGACCAGGCAGGGACTTGTGCTTATAGACACCGGACCAGGCACACAAGACTATATTCATCCGCCAGGAATTCTTCGAATGTTCCAGGTGATCACTAAAGTCCCTATGGATACTAATGAAGCCGCCATCCGACAACTCTCCCGTTTGGGGTATAAACCGGAAGATCTGAAACATATCATTCTGACCCATATGCATTTCGATCATTGTGGCGGCATAAGTGATTTTCCCGATGCAACCATCCATGTAAATCAAACTGAATATGAAGCATTCATCGGCAAGCCGAAGCAGTTTACTGATCTGGCTTATGTGCATCGGCATGTTGCACATCACCCAAAGCTGACTTTATACTCCAATCAGGGCGAAACCTGGTTCGATTTGCCAGCCATCCGGCTACCCTTTCAACCTGAAATGTGGTTGGTACCACTTTACGGCCATACCCGTGGACACTGCGGGGTAGCCATTCGCACGGATGACGTCTGGCTCTTCCATGTGGCAGATGCGGCTCCCATTGGTCTCGAGGATTATGCGCCGGAATGGTTGGTCAGGTCAGTTCTGGGTCCGCTAACAGATGATCTACGTGCTTTCTGCTGCAGAACATCCAGAGATTCGGATCACTACCGGTCACATGTGGCTGGATTTCTTCGCTGATAAAAATAATTAAAATCGTAGAAAGGAATCAGATAAATTTCAATTCCATGGTATTGGTATACACCAATACCTATTATTTCCACTTACCTCATTGCGGTAACTGATTTCAACGAAAAGATTTACAAAATAACAATTCAAACTGGGTATACCGATGATTTTTCTTGTTATTGAACCAACAGCAAGTTATGTGGATTTGGTATAAAAACACAAGCCGTATGGAAACCGTAGGCTTCCTGTACGATTACCATTAAGCAGCCGGGAAATAAATCTGTTACAAATGGACTATTCTCACACTGAAAGGATCTACTTGATGAAGTACAACACTACTCATCCTTGCTCTATTAATGACATTTGGTATTGCTGCCTGTGCAAAGAATCCTGCTCCAGTTCAGGTCTCTCCTACCACTCCTCAGACTGCAAACGTATCCATCCACCGTGAATCAGGTTATTAATACGAAAATGGGACAGCTCACCATTTCATCTGCCCGTATCGTAGATGAAGTCAACGGTGACAAACCCGGTCCCGGGGAAAAGATTCTCTTAATCATATTGGCAGGTCCTGGTGGGGAAGCTCTAGACACAACAGCTTTTTCACTTGAGGAATTCCAAAAAATAATTCCTGATTCAAACCAGGGAACGATCCATATTCTGGGAGATGATGGATCAGAGACAATATCAACCATGGCAGGTTGGGTGAGTCCAGAGTACAAGGAATTTGCCATCGGATTTCGCATTCCGAGACTCCCTCAACACCTATCAGTTAGTTTGGCCTGGAAATGATCCTATTGATATCATTCCTGAAGGCTAATCACTTGATTTGAATTGATTCATCCGAACGATCTATCAATACAGCTGCAAATTCTTTATTTCCTTTTTCCTCCCGGGATGGTTTATTACGAAATCGGAAAAGTTGGCACCAGGGCTGTGCCTCCATCCTAACTTTCTAATGTTATACAGTCGAATTGCTGCGTTCCTGGAATCCGTATAATGAGTTTATACAGGTATCTAGAAATGCAATATAGAAAAATCGGGACTATGAAAAAAGGAAAAGGGAAATGAGAAAATTAAAACTACAAGTACAGATGACAATTGACGGTTTCATCGCCGGGCCAAATGGCGAAATGGACTGGACGAACATAAACTGGGGCGATGACATAAATGATTATGTCACCAATATTACGGAACCAATCGACACCATTGTTTTAGGCAGAAAACTTGCCGAAGGATTTATTCCTCACTGGGCAGGTGTAGCTGCTAATCCGAATGATCCGGAAGTATACTTCTGGCAGGAAGTTTACAGATACACCTAAAGTCGTTTTTTCCAAATCGCTTGAAAAGTCTAAATGGGAGAATACGGTTTTGGCGAAAGGTGACCTTGTAGATGAGATCAAGAAACTGAAAAATCAAACTGGTAAAGATATTATGGCCTACGGTGGTGCAACTTTTGTATCGGCATTAATTAAAAACAGATTGATTGATGAATACCATTTATTTATTAATCCAACAGCAATTGGGAACGGAATGTCTATATTCAAAGAATTGAATGTCAACCAAAACCTGACATTGGTTAATTCGAGATCGTTTGATTGCGGGATAGTCGTTCTGAAATATGTACTGAAACAGGACTAGGACAGTGATAAACAGAGAACATTTGTATACTCGTGCATAAATAGGCAGATATCTCACGCAAAATGAGTTATGGAATAGTCAATGATCTTTTCAGAGAACCAGCTTGAACTCATCTGAAGCAAGGAAATAGTATTAACTACATAGTAAAAAGGAGATTCACATGATACATTCTCAACCTGAAGGTTTTCTCGCCATTCCACGCGTTGGTAAAGGACCCGGAGTATTGGTCCTGCATGCCTGGTGGGGATTGAACGACACGATCAAAGCCTTCTGTACGCGCCTGGCAGATTCCGGTTTCGTGGCCTTTGCTCCGGACCTCTATCATGGCAAGATTGCAGATACCATTGCTGATGCTGAAAAGTTAAGTACTGCTCTCGACGCTGACCAGGCAAAAGTCAGGGCAGAATATTGCTGAAGCAAAAAAATTCCTCATCGAACATGCCGGCCAGACCTCCAGTGACCTTGCAGTGATTGGCTTCTCGCTGGGTGCCTATTATGCGCTGGACCTCGCGGCCACTAGACCCTGAGAACATCAGTTCCGTCGTTGTCTTTTACGGGACCGGTCCTGTTGACTTCAGCAGATCGAAAGCAGCCTTCCTCGGTCACTTTGCCGAAAAGGATGAGTATGAGCCGCAATCGAATGTTGACAACCTCGAAGCTGCCTTGCGGAAGGCTGGCCGGCCGGTGACCCTTTATCAATATCCTGATACTGGACACTGGTTCTTTGAACCAGACCGAGTGCAGGCATATAATCAGGAGGCGGCGAACCTGGCCTGGGAGCGAACATTGGCTTTCCTGAAACGATCCTCACCTATATGAGGTTTGCACACCTTCCCATGCTGCGGGGTGGACCTGACGAATATATACTGAAAATTCGGCTGGGTAGATTAACATTAAATTATGATAAATAATTCCTGACAATTTTCCGGTTAAGAAATATTTCAGCATTCCGATAGTCCTCCCAAATGGGAGGACTATTTTGGTTGAATGAATATGGACTAACACTGAACCTACTCAATAATTAAAGTTAAATATAGTTCTTCAACTTTCTTCCGTGCCCAGGATGTTCGCCGCAGAAATTTCAAGCTGGATTGGACACTCGGCTCATTATAAAAACATCGGATTGGGATGCGCTTTGATAGCTCGACCCAGCCGTATTCCTGGATCAAACGAGTGAGTATCATTTCGAGGGTAACACCATGCAAGGGGTCATTCGGGTGTGGGTTCAATTATAGTTTAATTCCTGATCATAGCGTAGAGTAATTATACTCTGGCAATTATCTTCACTGAAGATCCATTTAGGTGAATTGATAAATAGAGGATCTGGGTCCTTGAAAGTCACATTCTTTATTTACTAAGAGAAGATGGTTCAGTTCATCGCTATGAGTAGCATTCGATCGAGAAATAAGTATTGTTTTAATAACTCCAGTAACCTGACAATAAAGCCAGAGGCATCGCACCCACATGTCGTCAAATAAACATGGTCATTAGGGATTAAGCAGGATTGAATAACGCATCCTTGGAAGCTTTATTAAATTGATGTGATTCAATAGTCTCTATTGAACGATTATAGTTGAAGCAAAACTGGATTGTCCTTTAAGAACATTTCCATAACAGTATCAGGGGCAACACCTTTTCCCAAATAAAACCCCTGAACCAGGTCACAATCGATCCTACCCAGGATGGCGAGCTGATCTTCCGTTTCAACCCCTTCAGCAATTACGTTCAAATGCAGCTGATGAGCCATTGTAATGATCGCAGCCACGATCGCTGAGTCAGTTTGCCTGATCTCGTTAATAAAGGAACGGTCGATCTTAATAGTATTAGTCGGAATGTTACGAATATGATCGAGTGAAGAATAACCACTACCAAAGTCATCAATGGAAATCGACACACCCATTTTCTGCAATTCAACCAAAATACCAGAAGCTTTCTCGACATTTCGCATGGCAACTGATTCGGTCAGCTCAAGCTCAAGCAGGAATGGATCGAAGCCGGTTTCAGCTAAAGCTTTTTGAACGATCTGAACCAGATTTTTATCGTTAAATTGAAGTGCAGATAGGTTAACAGCCATCCTGATGGGTATTCCGGTAATTTTCTGCCATGTATGAGCCTGACTACACGCGGTAATTAATACCCATTCCCCAAGGGGGACAATGAGGCCGCATTCTTCTGCGATATGGATGAATTCAGCCGGGAGCAACAATCCTCGCACAGGATGGTTCCACCGAACGAGTGCTTCAAAACCGACCAACTTCAATGGCTTTACGGTGCATATCTTTTGATAATGCACTATAAATTCATTGTTATTTAACGCATGTCGGATTTCAGCTTCCAATTGAAGCCGATACACCGAGCGTTCATGCATACTCACATCGAATAGTTCGTAGCGCCCCCTGCCATTGTTTTTCGCATGATACATGGCAGTATCTACGTCTCGTGAGTAAGTCCTCAAGGTTTTGATACTGACTCGAAAGAAAACCAATCCCAATACTGGCACTGGTAATAATTTCCTGACCTTTGATACTGAACGGTTTTTGTAATACTACCAGAATTCTTTCCGCTACAAGGGTCGCATCTGCTTCGTGCTGGATTCGACTGAGTAATATGGCAAATTCGTCTCCTCCAAAGCGTGCGACAGTGTCTCCCGGGCGTATACAAAGTTTCAATCTTTGAGCAAGCTCACATAACAGCTCGTCCCCGCTCGCATGACCGAGGCTGTCATTCACTATTTTAAAATGGTCGATGTCCAAAAACAAGACCGCAGCGGATTTTTCTCTCAGGCTCCGGGTATGTGCAATGACATTCTTCAAACGTTCCAGAAATAAAACCCGGTTAGGAAGGTGGGTCAACTCATCATGAAGAGCCCGTTGTGCCAATTGTTCTTCGATTTCTTTCCGCTTGGTGATATCTGCTTGTGAACCTGCAAGATGGTAAGGCTTTTTTTGTTCATCGAAAAGGGCCAGTCCACTGCAGTGCATCCAGTGGTAACTTCCATCTTGATGCCTCACCCGATATTCACATTCAAGCCGTGGAGTAAACCCATGAAGGTGATCTAAAATGGCTAAATTTAACTGCGCGACATCTTCCGAGTGAACCCGGTCAAACCATCCTTGAGGGGTGGAAATGGATTGATCATCAGGCAAGCCAAGCATGGTGTACCAGCGCGGGGAACAATAAAATACACCACTGTTCAGGTTCCAATCCCAAATTCCTTCATTCGCTGCACTGGTAGCTAAAGTATAACGTTGTTCACTTTCGCGCAGCTTCTTCTCCATGTTATGTTTGTAAATGCTGATTTCAATAGCCGAACGCAGATCACGATCATTGATCGAAATAGGTATATTACCGAAGACCTCAGTCATGGTCTCTTTTTTTACATTAGTCTCGTCGGTTGGGGAGGTTATGTAAATCACCGGAATATCTTGAGTTTCATTAATTATCGCTCCGGTTTCAATACCATTCATCGGTCCCTTGACTTTGATATCCAGCAAAATGATGTCTGGATGGAATTTTCCTGCGTACTCGATCGCTTCTTCACTGGATGCTGCATGGGCTACGACATCGTAACCCATTGATTTAAGGCGCACTTGAAGATTTTTGGATACAGATATTTCATCTCCCACTAGCAAGACCCGATTGGCCATTGTTATCTTTCATCCCTTCGTGTTTTTGGCATCGTAGGTATCGATACAATATGTGTGCCAGGAGTGTTTTTCATATACAGCTTAATCAGGAAAACAACTTGTCTTTTCTGATAAGGGTTTGTGAAAATATAAATACCCTAATGGCTGTCAAACAAGGGAATATATTTTCACCAGGATCAATTCCTAATATCCTGGCAGTTAAGACCATACGCAAATCACAACCAGATTGTCCTCAAGTCGCTCTATAATAAATATATGGATTGATTCAAAATCTAAATATTGCCTATTTTCATGCGCATTATAATAATCAAACAAGAACAGGAGGGTTCCATGCTGTATTACGAAATTGAACTCGAAATATATGAAGGTAGTGGCGGACAACTTCGTACAGATGGGACTTTTCCGGAATTCGTAAAGGAAGGCATTTGTCCATGGATGTATGGGCGTCTTCAAGTCGGTCAAAAATTTCACTATCCGGACGACATGGGTGAATTATGCCCCTGGCTGCTGGATAGTATGACCGGGATGATCCGCGCACTCGAAAATGGTGGGACGCTTTCCTGGAAGTATAAAGGAACACCTTATGAAAAAGTTATCGACCCTGAAGGTGTGACGACAGAATTCGTGCGTTGCCCTGACCCCACTGCCTCCGGAATTGTGATCAAGGTAACCCGAACCGCTATACAAGAATGAAGATCAGGCGAAATTAATTGTCTATTCAATTAGCAAAAAACCCCAAAGTTAGTAACTTTTGGGGTTTTTTAATATTTCTAATTTTCAATTAAGCTGGTTTTCCACCGGGTGCTTCAGGTTTTGGCGTTTCAGCTTTTTCTTTTATTGTTTTCATGGATTCACGAATCTCATTACGAAGCATCTCAATATCCGGGTTTGGTTTTCGGTCCGGTTGTTTGGTTACTTCCACACCCAGCTTGTCTGAGAGCAGCAGGGTTAATAAGCCTTCCATAATATTACTGCCGGCAGCATTTCCGCCTTCTCCTCCACTTGTCACCACAACCTTTGGAACGACATCCACTTTAGCTTGTTGGATGGCATCAGCGAAACGATACATCACCTGCTGGGTCACCTGATACTGCGGTCCACCATAGGCAGCAACCTGTTCCTCGGTGGCGATAGCCTGGGCGATACCCATTCGGGCGATCTTCTCTGATTCCGCCTGTGCCAGTGTTCGGATCTGGGCTGCTTGCTGCTGTGCACGTTGATATTCTGCTTTACCTTGGTTGGTCTGGACAGTAATGCTTAACTCCGACTCTGTGATGTTACGTTGTTGTTCTGCACGCGCCTGGGTTTCCCTGAGTTCGCGTTCTTTGGCAGCTGCAACCTCCTGGCGGGCATACGTTTCGATCTGCTCCACGGCTATCTGGCGGGATCGCAGTTGATTCAGGATCATTTCGATCTGCTTATCCTCACTGGGTGAAGTAGGAGTACCGATCAGAACCTCTTCTAATTCCAGATTATAGTGTGCAAACTTTTCCTTCATTTCCTGGCTTGCTATCTTTTGAATCTCATTACGTTCCTGCAATAGTTGGATAATGGTTCGGGTTTGTCCAACATTTTTAAAGTATGCAGATACCATGGGGTCAAGGGTCTGTTCCACCAGCTTCTTCACATCCCCAAATCGTTGAATAACCAATGGGGCTTTCTGATAATCGATATGGATAACAACCGATAAAGGCAGAGATGGTTCAAAGGCGTCCTTGGTGATCAGGGATACTTCGGTCAGGTTCTCGTCAAATCGATGTGCCCCGGTTTCCGTGCTGATCCACTTCAGGATAATGTTGGTGGTGGGAACCATGACAACATTCCCAGCGTAGGTATTGAACGCGTATTTTCCGGGTAGCAACGGTTCATTCCACACACCACGATTGCCTCGTGAAACAAGTTCACCATGCCGATAGTCCAGGCCAGACAGGTCAGTACCTCTAGTGCCTGTATACGAAACTACGACTCCAACCCACCCCACCTCAACAATAGTCTTGGGGATTTTTTCTACAGTAGCAAACAGGCAGTTAAGGTAATATGTACCTTCGACCAATACCTGCAGCTGTCTTCCCCGTCTTCCACCGGCTGTGATGAACCGGTCAGGCATCTGGAAATTATTATGATATGTTTCCGGATTATTGGCATCCTCGCCAACGATGGAGGCGATGATCTCGCCATCCCCAAGAGAAGGACCGTCATGGATGGTAACGATGCCGGCTAGGTCATCCGAATCCTTAATGACCATCGGGCTGAATCCTTCTCGTTGGATGATGATCTCTGCCATGGTACGGATCGCAGAATCATCGTCTTTACTGAGAGGCAGGAAGTATGTCTTCCCCAATGTGATAACCACGAATTGGGCAAGGTTAATGGCGTATGTACCTTCACGCAGAATTTGACGCTGAGGTCCACGCTGGCCGCCGTTATTCAGAAATTTTACCACATCTTGAAAGTCATCCGCTTTCAGGTTGGAAGCCAGAACCTGCATGGCGCTTAGCTGCCCACCATCACGGGCATATACATAGCCAATCTTTCCCTGCGGGATGGTTACCAGCGGTTCGATATGGACTCTATACTGGAACGGTACCAGGTAATGGATACCACCTCGAAGGACATTCGGTTGGAAACCCGCCTCTCCCTGGAGAGCAATGAACCCGCCCTTTAATGATTTTGATCCAAATACTTTTTCTACGATCCCGATCCTATTGTTGGGGATAAACCGAATTCCCGAGATGAGGATTATTACGGCAATGGCAACGATTAACCCAAAAATCAATTGTAGCAACATAGAAAGCTCCTTTGTTTAAGTGTCTCTACATATATCTACGTAAATAATATAATTCTGGTTCTAAGTATAGAGTGATAAATTATTTATGACAAATCAGGAGCCTGTGGTCGAGGTTGCTTCCTACTACTTCTCCCCTACGCTTTGCCTAATTCTTTTTCCAATTCAAGGACGGAGTCCAACATTTCTTTTGATGTTTTAGTTACTTTCCCGCCCAGAGTACTGATTGCGTCTGCCAGAACACCAAAAACTGCTCCAATTTCTGATTGGTATTGGGTGATCGATTCAGCTTTATATCCCACTTGGACGATTCCCGGCTGATCGATGCGGGATACACCGACAAATTTAAACATCGTCTTATCTATATCTCTGAACTGGATAGATTGTGTAACTACTCCATCTTTTTGGGTGATCAACTTTCGAAAAACAAAAGCCTGGGCTTTCGGATCATCCGGAAAACGCCAGCCATATGCCGCTTCGATATTTGAACCGACAGTGACTGCATCTTCATCCGTAATATAGATTTCATCCACATTGATCCACCTTGCATATTCTGCGATTTTCGGCTGGTCCAGAGTGAAACCACCACAAGCCAGGACATTTGCCAGTAATCTGCAGTTGGAGGTCATTTGAGAATCAAGGATTTTTTCCATCATAACGCGAATACCGGATGCAGCATGCGCCGATTCAATCGCAGCATTGATCGCGATAATATTAATTTCTGCAGAAGCATCCTTCATGTTTGCGGCGGCATTTTTTTGCTTATCGATAAAGCCGATAATTTTATCGCGATCTTCCATAACCTCTCCTATTACAAATCAATATATTCGCAAAATTCATTATCATCCTTAATTTCATATTTTTCCCTAAAGATTGCGTAAATAATGGTTGAAATATAGAATCAGTTAATATTTGATAGCAAGGCATAATCGTTTCATTGTGAGAACTTCGAAAATTCACAATTTTTGTAAACTAGATAATTAAGATATCTATATAATATTAATTTGGGAGGTTTTTTTTTCATGATTAGAATTATTTTTGGAATCTTCATTATTTTCCATGGCCTGGTTCACTTGTTGTATTTTGGCCAAAGTGCCAAATTCTTTGAGCTGCAACCGGGTATGGTTTGGCCATCCGGATCGTGGGCATTTTCAAGATTGTTTAGTGATGGAACCACCAGGATCCTTGCAAATATTTCGCTCGTTTTGACAGCAATTGGCTTTGCTGTAGGCGGATTGGCACTACTTTTTAAGCAAGCCTGGTTTCAACCTGTTGTTGCTGGAGCAGCTATTTTATCCATCTTGACCTATATCCTTTTCTGGAATGGGAAAATGCTGAATTTGGATAACCAGGGCGGGGTTGGCATTTTGATCGATATGGCAATTCTGGGATCCGTGTTTGTTCTCCTGAAATCGTACCTCAAGATTTAAACCAGTTTTCCTTTTAATTTCCCTCACAATTCCTATCCGTCCTCCATAGGTGGATAGGAATTTCTATTTCCCATTCTACACAATAGACATTCATCCATAGCGCTATGCTATCCTTTATGCAATATCAACCATATATTACCAAAACACGGCAGGCTGAGATGATTAATTCAAAAAAATATGAGACCCTGGACCCTGAAAATTGGGATGAGATGCGAACTCTTGCTCATCGCATGGTGGACGATGCGATCACTTATCTCGAAACGGTAGGCGAACGTCCCGTCTGGAAACAAGTGCCGGTTGAGATCGCTGATCGTTTCAAAGCTCCCGCCCCGCATGCTCCCGAAGGTGCTGAGGCAGTATATAAAGAATTTTCAGAAAATATATTTCCTTATCCGATGGGAAATATCCACCCCCGTTTTTGGGGTTGGTATATGGGGGCAGGCACAGTATTTGGCGCACTCGCAGATTTCATGGCTTCGATCATGAATCCCAACCTTGCAGGCGGCAATCATGCGGCCAATTTGGTCGAAGAACAGGTGATCAAATGGATGAAAGACATGCTGGGTTTCCCTGAAGGATCAAGCGGGTTACTGGTCAGCGGTGGCTCCATGGCAAATTTCGCCGGTCTGGCAGTTGCCAGGAACGAAAAAGCGGGTTTTAACGTTCGTGAAATGGGAATGCAGGCAGCCCCGCAAAAAATGACGGTATACGCATCCAATGAGGTCCATAGCAGTGTGCAAAAAGCTGTTGAGTTGCTAGGCTTCGGCAGCGCTGCTTTTCGGAAAATTCCTGTAAACGGTGATTATGCCATCGATCTGGATGCATTAAAAAAAGCCATTACAGAAGATCGTACAGCTGGATTTCGCCCGGTGTGTATTGTGGGTTGCGCAGGAACCATTAACACCGGTGCAGTGGATGATCTGAATGCTTTAGCTGATCTATGCGCGAAAGACGATATCTGGTTCCATGTGGATGGAGCCATCGGAGCTGTCGCTGTTTTGGCCAAAATCATCAAACCGCAATTAGCGGGAATTGAACGGGCAGATTCAGTTGCCCTTGATCTTCATAAATGGATGCACATCCCATTCGAAGCCGGATGTGTCCTGGTGCGGTCAGATAAAGCCCATCGCCGGACTTTTTCTCTGACCCCGGAATATCTTGCCCATGAAACCCGCGGCCTGGCTTCCGGGCACATCTGGTTTAGTGATTACGGATTGCAGCTTTCCCGACAATTTCGTGCTTTGAAAGTGTGGATGTCGATCAAGGAGCACGGGCTTGATCGCTTTGGGAGGATGATCACGCGAAACGTGGAGCAGGCACATTACTTCGGTCGACTGGTTGAGGCTGAACCAAATATGGAATTATTAGCTCCCATTGGCATGGATATCGTCTGCTTCCGCTTCAACCCGGGCAGCATGAATGAAGACGCCATAAATGCTCTCAATAAAGAGATTTTGATGCAGCTCCACGAGCAGGGAATAGCCGCACCCTCATATACGACCTTGAATGGCCGCTATTGTTTGCGAATAGCGATCGCCAATCACCGCAGCCAGCAGGAGGATTTTGAGGTGCTGGCCAAAGAAGTGGTCCGCATTGGGAAACAATTAGCCGAAAAAGCCGGTTTGAAATAAACACGAAATCAGGGTGATCATTCATGTTGATTGATTCAATATTTCGCGTGATATTCCTGCTGGTTTTTCTTACATCTGTCGGAATTTCTGGTTTCTACCGCAGACGAGCCCGGCAATCAGGTGAGGTTATCCCCAGGCGAGCTGAGGGATCTCTTATTCTAATTCTCAGAATGGTAATGGCGTTAACTGTGGCTGCATCATTCTTTGCTTATGTATTTGCACCTTCGTGGCTCTCCTGGTCTTACTGGTTCCTTCCACTCTGGGTAAGGTTTTTTGGAGCGTTCATTTCCATGCTCTGCATACCAGCAATTCGTTGGGTGTTTGTGAGTATCGGCAATAACATTTCTGAAACAGTGCTAACCAAGAGCACCCATCAACTGGTAATGGTGGGTCCCTATCGTTGGATTCGGCACCCCCTCTACGCCTTTGCACTCCTCGAGTTGTTTGCGCTGGCTCTCGTCGCAAGCAATTGGTTCCTATTCATATTTCCGTGCATCGTGGCTATTGTATTCAGGCTGTTTGTCATTCCAATAGAAGAAGCAAACCTGATCAAGTTGTTTGGCAAACGATATGAAGATTACAGGCAACACACAGGCGCCTTGTTCCCATTAATAAATATTTAGATATCTGGATGATGATCCAGAATAGTCAATCTCATTTTCACTCTATGGCATAATTAAATGGTCATACAAGGTTTCAGTAATCATGCCAATTTAATAAAGGGTGAATATAATGGATAACAGTGAAAATCTCAGTGAATACGCAGATCCTGAAATTTATGATCTGGAAAATCAGGATTTTACGCCCGATGGTCAATTCTTTCTCGATTATGCAAAGAAGGTCAGTGGATCAGTCCTTGAGCTTGGTTGCGGTAGTGGCAGAGTAACCATTCCACTTGCGCAAAATGAAGTACCGATCACCGGGCTTGATATAGTCCCCGCAATGATTGAAAAAGCAAAACAAAAAGCGGGTGGCTTGCCCATTCAATGGGTGGTTGATGATATTCGCAGTTTTCACCTGGATCAGAAATATCCGTTAATTTTTGAAACAGGGAGTGTATTCCACCACCTTCTTACCAGACTGGACCAGGAGCAATATCTTGCCAGAGTAAGGGAACACCTCGATGATGAGGTAAGTTTATCCTTTGCCTCATATTCCCACACCCCGAATTACTGGTCTCAGATGAAGTGGAGAAGGAATGGATTCGGTATGAAGGAAAGAATGGGCAAATCATAATCGTGTCAGGAACTGATCTATATGACCCTCTTCAGCAGGTGAAACTGGAGACAGCATATCGCAGGTGGATGGATGAAAGCGGGCAGGAGGTCCTCAAAATTGCTCCGCTACATTTACGTTATACATATCCTCAAGAAATGGATATGCTGTTGAATTACAACGGATTTGATATAGTCGAGAAATTTGGTGATTGGGATCATAGCCCTCTAACTGGTACAAGCAGATTCATGATTTATGTTTGCAGCAAACGAAAATGAAGTTCAATCACTCCTTAATTATTGGGAGTCCATAGATTTTTGATACACACAGTTATAGAATTCTTGTCATTGAATAATAGTAGCTAAAATGAATATAATGAATATAACGAATCGCTACATCATGGCAAGACTAACCATTAATTATTGACGATGCCAAAATCGTCAACTGGAGGGATAAAGATGAAAGGTTTTGTAAAAAATATCGAGGATATTGCAGTAAAGAATAAGGATTTCCGCCAGGTTCTTTACACAGCAAAGAATACTCAGCTCGTTGTCATGTCCTTAAAACCAAAAGAAGAGATCGGAATGGAAGTTCACCACCTCGATCAGTTCTTTCGTGTCGAAGAAGGGTCGGGAGAAGCCATTTTGGATGGTGTTCACAATTCCATTAAGGCAGGGTTCGCAGTCCTGGTTCCGGCTGGAGCGAATCACAACATCATCAATACTGGCAGCGTTCCCATGAAGCTCTATACCCTCTATTCACCTCCGAATCACCGCGATGGCGTGATCCACCATACCCACGCTGAAGCCGAGGCGGACAACGAAGAGTTTGACGGTAAAACCACGGAATAGAGATCTTCCCTGTCACCAAGTTGATTCTCAGGTTTGATGAGAATTTTCAAATTTTGAGATAATTTAATTCACTCATTCAGCCCGATTAAGCTGGTTGTATAACTCTGCGCTTTACTCTTTCCGGGCAGATGTTTACAATACTAATGAAGTTGAGTAATACAGGCTGAATGTTATTGATCATTGAGCGAATAAAACGTTTTTGCACATTGCACAACAAATATTTCTATATTTGATGTGCAGATGTGCCGGGCGTTTTTATTTTACCGCTTGGTTATTAAATTGATCATTTATGCGTAGAGATATGTAGGGGTTTAACATGGTCCAAAAGATAGAGACAATAATTATCGGTGGAGGACAGGCCGGACTTGCAACCAGCTATTATTTAAACCAGCTTGGATTAGAAAATATTGTTCTTGAGCAGGCCGCCAAAGCCGGCAATGCCTGGCGCAACGAACGCTGGGACTCCTTTACCCTTCTCACCCCCAATTGGTCGTTTCAACTTCCCGGCGCAGGGTATCAAGATCAGTCTCCCGATGGATTCATGCCACGGGAAGAAATCGCCAGTCGTTTCGATAAATACATCGAGAAATTCCTCCTCCCTGTCAATTACCATGGTGCGGGTCAATTCTGTCGAACAGAATGGTAATGGCTATTTGGTTAAGACAAAGGATACCGTCTGGGAAGCGCAAAATGTCGTGATAGCCACGGGGCTCTTTCAGGGAGCCAAAATACCAGTTTTCAGCACAGGAATTTCTGCAGACATCCTGCAGCTTCACTCTGGTGAATACCGCAACCCGCAATCTCTCCCCGCCGGTGGAGTTTTGGTGGTCGGTTCTGCCCAATCCGGCTGTCAAATTGCTGAAGAGTTATACCAGAGCGGAAGAAAGGTCTATCTATGCATAGGAACTGCGGGGCGTGTTCCGCGTCGTTACCGCGGAAAGGACGTCTACGAATGGATGCATCTCAGTGGATTTTTGGATCGGACTGTGGACAAACTTCCATCACCAGGCGCCAAGTTTTGGGGTAATCCGCATGTGACCGGAAAAGATGGTGGACGGACACTTAACTTACATCAATTTGCCCGGGACGGGGTCGTTCTGCTCGGGCGTCTTCAGAATGCGCGGGATGATATGGTCTGGTTAGCCCCTGATCTGAAAGAGAATTTAGCCAAAATTGACAAATTCGAGACTGAGATTGTCAAAATGGTGGATGGATATATTTTACAGAATGGCATGAATGTGCCACCTGAAAAATTGCCTGGACTAACGGATGGTTATCAATCAAAGGAAATTACTGATATAAATCTGCGTTCAGCAGGTATCAAGACCATCATCTGGGCTGTGGGTTATAAATTCGATTTCTCACTTGTGAAATTGCCTGTCTTCGACAACGATGGCTTTCCCATTCAGAAGCGTGGCGTGACGGACTACCCGGGGGTATTTTTTATGGGCTTGCCTTGGTTATATAAATATAAATCCGGGCACCTCATCGGAGTTGGAGAAGATGCTAATTATATTGCGTCTGCAATTGCCAATCGACATTCACAGCCTTTCAACCGGCAATAATTTTTCGTTTGTAGTGATCTAAATCCCCGAAACACCTCAAAGGTTTTCGAGTAATTACCATCTTGGATTGGGGGAAGACGAGTGAGTATTTATTTCCCCTTTCAGCAAGGCTGGCAATTTCTATAATTATGGCATAATTGCTAATGGTCAATCTCTCGTCTATATTCAACCTGACTGTCCCAATTAATAGAGAGAAAACACAACGAGGAAATCATGAATGCAACGGACATCCTAACACAAGAACAGAAAGACGATCTGATCCAATTTACTCAAGACCTTATTAGAATCAAAAGCTTCTCCGGGCAGGAAGAGGAAATTGTTAAATTTATTGAGCAGAAAATGAAGGCTATCGGTTACGATGAAGTCATCATTGATTCCATGGGGAATGTCGTTGGCAGGATTGGCAGCGGCGAAAAAAGTATTCTGTTTGATTCCCATGTCGACACGGTCATGGTAAATGATGAAGAATTATGGGATGTTCCGCCATTCAGCGGACGGATCGAGGACGGACGTCTATACGGCAGGGGTTCTGTCGATATGAAATCAGGCGCGGCAGCGTCAATTTTCGCCGGTGCGATTGCGAAGCAATATGGATTCGATTCTGGAAAGACCATCTACGTTTCATGCGGGGTATTTGAGGAAGATTGTGATGGGGAAAACCTCAAGCATCTGATTTAAAGAGTTGAATATCAAACCCGACTATGTGGTAATTTGTGAGCCATCAGGAAACAAAATTTCCCTTGGTCATAAAGGGAAAGCCCAGGTATCCATCAGAACACAAGGGGTTTCGGCGCATGGTTCCGCCCCCGAAAAGGGGATCAATGCCATATATGAAATGGCTGAGATCATTCAACGGGTCGAAAAAACAAACCTGGAACTTATGAAGAAAAATGGCCGCCATGGCACCTTGGTATTGTCCAGAATTTCCAGCACCAGTGCATCCCTGAATGCCGTACCGTCAGAGTGCGAAATATACCTGGATAGAAGAATGGTAACGGGTGAAACTGCCGAGTTGATTAAACAGGAAATGGATCAACTGATTTTCGGTAAAAATGCATCCTGGGAAGTGGATACCATCCACAGAAAAAGTTGGACAGGCAAGGAAATAGAATATAAACCGTTCCATCCTGCCTGGGAAATTGACCTGAAACACATGCTTTCCAAATCCTGCAGAGGAGCATACAAAGATGTTTTCGGGGCGGAACCGGATGAGTATGTCTATTGGGATTACAGTACCGATGCAGTCACTCCGGTGAGCATGGGAATCCCCACGATAGGTTTTGGCCCGGGCGAATACAAGCTGGCACATATGCGCAATGAAAATTGTGAAATTACCCAGATCAGCGATGCCTGCAGTTTTTATACTGCGCTGATACATCAGATCTGAGCTGGGAGAGCCATTCTTCTATCAGTACTTCCATGGGTGTTGACCTGGAGCGGATAATGGTATTCGCTGGATCGGGATTCACTACTATTTCTAAGTAAAACTGTTTTGGATTCCTCAAAATATTCACTATAATTGTTTATCATGCCGTAAATGAATTGCCTGCAGTCACATATATCCATGATTCGAAGAACATTTAGCTCTTTTGGAAAGAGGGGATTTTGCAGATGAAACTGATTCTAACAATAGTACTCATTGCTTTCTTATCAAGTGCCTGTGGCCTTCCTGGTGGAATAGCACCCAACACAGAAAATCCTCTACCTCCCACCACAGAAGTTGGACAAATATCTCCGTTGAATACCGAAATCCCGGTACCCGGACCGGTAAAACTGTATGATGATGTCAGGGAAAAAGACCTTTCCGTTTATGGTGTCAGCCTTGGAGAACCAACCATTTTGACCCTGTGGTTTAATAAGACCACAAAATGGTTCGGAAACGATGGCAGCATAGCCCAACGTATCCTGGAGATCGGGAAGAATCCCGGTCTGGGGGTTCGCGGTCTGCACTCACGCGGAGTTACTGGAAAAGGGGTTAATGTTGCCATTATCGATCAAAATATGTTGACCGACCACCCGGAATTCATTGGCAAGGTAGTCAAGTATAAAGATTTTGGTACAAAACAAAGCCCGAATGAAGGCAGCATGCATGGTCCTGCGGTGACCAGTTTGTTGGTGGGTGAAACCATCGGCACAGCGCCGGATGCCAGTGTCTATTATGCATCTGCACCTTCCTGGCTGGGGGATGCTCAATATTATGCAGATGCCCTGATATGGATCATTTCAGAAAACGCACTGCTGCCAGCAGATCAGAAGATCAGGGTGGTTTCTGTTTCAGCCGCTCCTTCGGGTCCGGGTACACCCTTCTCTAAAAACAACAAAGCCTGGGATGCAGCAGTGCAGGAAGCCACTGCGCAAGGTATATTAGTGTTGGATTGCTCAAATGATAGAGGGATCACTGCCCCATGTCATTACACCATCACAGACCAGGAAAATCCTTCTGGATGTATTCCGGGCTATCCCGGGGTGGAGCAACTCCCAAAAACAGACAGGATTTTTATTCCGTCGTCATACCGTACAACAGCTGAAGAATATTACAAAGGTGATTATGATTATCAGTATGACGCCGCGGGGGGACTAAGCTGGACCACGCCATACCTGGCGGGTGTGCTGGCAATGGGTTGGCAGCTGCGACCGGACCTGACCGGAGACGAGTTATTGCAAATAATATATGATACTGCTTATAAATGGGATGAAAACATCAAGATCATTGATCCGCCTGCTTTCATCGAAGGCGTGGAGGCTGCAGAATAAAACAATGAATCAACGGGAGAATTTATTACTCACTTTAAATACAACAATTGCCCAATTATTGGGTGTTTATAAAAATATATCGACCCGGATGTGATGGTCTACGAATTATGGTCAGCAAAGGATATCCTTGCCCACCTGACTTTTTGGCATGAGAGCTTTTCCCGTAATGTTTTGGACCTGGCAAATGGAAGAAAACCGACAGTCCTCAAGGGTCGTTTGATCGACCTGAATCAGGGCGGTGTGGATGAGATGCGAACCGAGACCCTCGAAACGGTTGTTGATCGTTTTGTTCGTTCCCATCATGTGATTCAGGATAATATTCTCAACCCCGGGCTGATCATGATCCCTTACAGAAGAGGGTCGCGGGATTATACGCCTGAGGAACATTTGAGTGTCGTCGATGAACATATTAATCATCATTTGCGGGATGTTCAGAAAGCCACAGGAAGGTAACCATGGAATCATTTCAAGAATATGTAGATGAATACAGAAGACAAATGGAGAAGGGGGCTATCCAAAAAGCTTACAAGGGATTGATGGAATACATCATGGGTTTGAAGACCCACCTAAAAACCAAATACCCTGATTATTCCGTATCCGGCAGCATCTATTATGGATATATGGATATGACGTATTTTTCCTTCTTTCCGGAATCATTCAAACAACGTGGCTTGAAAGTCGCGATAGTATTTATTCATGAGACCTGTAGATTCGAAATTTGGCTGGCAGGATATAACAAACAGGTTCAAGCAACATATTGGAAATTATTTAACGACAGCGGCTGGGATAAATACCAGATCATCTCAACTGTGGAAGGTGCAGATTCCATTATTGAGTATAAGCTAACCGAAAATCCGGATTTTAATGATTTGGAAGCATTAACCGCACAAATTGAAGGGGCAGCACTAAGTTTTATTAAGGATATTGAAACGTTCTTATCCTCGCACTAACATCGAACCTGAAACCATACTCCATTAACTGCCAACTACTGCCCCCTGGCGATATCCATCCAATAATTGAGATCATACTCCTGGAGCGGAGCACTGTGCATATCCTCCAGGAAAAGGGCATCCATTTGGACTGAATCAGGGTGCAACATGCACCCGGATGATATTGTCCTGCGGGGTGTCGCCCAAGCCGGTCATCACAAGGGTCAACGGCAGCCAGCGATCACGCTGATAATACGGTGACAGGTTTCCCCATGCGCCTACATCGCCCGCAAAGATAATGACCGGTTTATGCTCGTGCTGCAGGTTTGAAGAATTTCTCCATCAGCGGATTGGCGCCATCTTTTTTCTGGCAATCCCATACATTGGGCATTGCCTGTTTATTTTTAAGCGCTTTCATTTCGGGATTTTGGAAGACCAGCGTTTTATGCATGAACACAAAAATAAAGTGAGTTTCCGGGTCATGAATGGCATTGTTTAATTCCTGCTGCAGCATTTCGAGTTGGGGTTCATCCAGGCCGCACTTCCACCAGTTCGGTATCTAAAAATATTAGGCGGGCTGGTCCGTAGTCCTGGCCAAAATAGGTTTGCTTTCCGAAATAGCTTTCATATAAACTGGGATCATTGGCGACATCATGGTTGCCCGGTGTGTTATAGAGGGGAAATGGCAGTTTTTGCAGGAGGGTCATATCCAGATTACTGAAGTCAGTCTGGTTTTTCTGATACACCACATCACCTAGAGAAACCATAAAATCCGGTTTGGATGAAATTATTTCAGGCAGCCGCTGCAACAATAACTTGTCGGGCAGGTGGTCATCAATTGAAGGTGAACCATATAAATGACCCACTACAAAGAAATCAAATTCTGCAGGTTCGCGAGTAGCTTTGCCTGATTATATTGGCAGCTTTCAAATATAACCATTCCCGTAATCCGGAAGGTAATCGCTCTGTGAACCACAGTCCTGTGAATAAAAGCCCAAGAAACACGATCAGGCCAATTGGGGCTGCGAAAAGTATTGATCTGCGTTTCATACCAGGTCTTGCCAGATATTCGTAACATATTTTGAATAGCGGCTGGAACGAGCAGGGAAATGAGACAGGACATCAGTGAGTTCAGAAAGCTTGCTTACCTCGCTTTTTAATTCAAGTATTACCTGTTTATCACCCGGCTGACAAAATCTGAGATTAGGGCAGGCTGTTAAGTATTGATCATACCCCTTCATTCTTGAATCAATGGTCAGCCGCACCAGTTGATTAGCTGAAACATAATATTCCCGATAATAAACGGTAAGCAGCACCGGGCGGGTCACCGAAAGCAATTCTTTTACCACCCCGCTGGTTTCCAGCCGGATCTGATCCATAAACCTGGCCCAGCTGTTGTTTTCGAGGATAAGATCCGGCGCAACCTTTTCGATCAACTTCCATCCTGCCGCCTCAGATTTATTTTTTACCTCCACCTGGCCATTATGAGCTATACCCAAGTTTTCTCCATACCAGCGATACCGTAATTTCCGGCGAACGGGTACGCCTGCAATATGGTCATTGAACGAGTCCAGGTCAGGCGTATCGAAGTAAATGCTGTTTACCCAGCGTGGAGGGTAGGCTGTGCGAAACCCTGCCGGATGCATCTGCACCCAACTGTGTAATTCAGGCAAAAATAGCTCTGAATAGGTTTGCTTGAGCTCATAACGTGTATCAAACCTGTCCACAACAGCCATTAGTTCCCCAGGATCCCTTCTGCATATAATTTATCCACATCCAAATCCTGCTGCGGCATGGTCTTGCCATTCAGTTGAATAGTGCTGTCCACCTGAACAACACATAATCTGCAGCGAGTCGCTGATGGTCACATTCTCTGCTGTAATGGTTGCCGGACCAAAAACAGGTTTTTTGATATAGGCGGCTAATCCCGCATACCGGGCATTTTTAATTTCAGAATCGTTAATATTTACGCTTGATAGGTCCTTGCTCGCCACACCAATTCCAACTGTGTCCATGCTGATATTTTCAGCTTGGACCTGGCTGTTCTCGCCTATTGATAGTCCTTTGTCTGTGATATTTTCAATTTTCAAGTTGGATAGAGTAGCTTGAGTTCCGCTTACATCCACAGCATCACCTTGAATGTCGTGGAAGTAGCAGTCTCTGATTTCACCGTTGGAAAAATCACTGTCAAAAGCATCCGCGAAGGTATTTTCAAATTCCGAATTAATAAAAGTGAAGTGACCATGCACTACGTTGATGGCATCTTCTGTCTGGTTATTCCCGATAATGGCATGATCCAGGGTGATATCGCTGGCAAAAAAGGTGATTCCACCCGTGAGGATCCAGCCCTGGCGTGCGATGCCATGCGTCTGCTCGATCTTGGCATATTTCCAAAGTGATTCTTTCCCGGCATTTATGACCACCACTCCGCCCCACCCTTTTTGCTGAATCCATGGCAGTGAATAGGATGGGGTCATTGGCTGTTCCCAGCAGGTTGACAGCACCTTGCGCCAGCAGCACTGCACCTGGTTCGAACCGTAAAACGGTGCCTGGGGCTACTTGCAATGTAACATTCTCCGGGATGACCATATCTCCCTGAATATCCCACACACCGGGAGAGATCAGAAGTTGATCACCATTGGGCGAAGCAGAGAGAAATGGATACTTCGCCAATAACTCTTTTGTTCCAATCGTCTGAGGGAGTGGACCCATACTGATCTCTGCGGGGGTCATCACACCATTCAATGTGACCTTGATCTCCTGCTGCAAGCCGCCCAATCGAACGATAGCATCCAATTTTGGCAGGGATTTTGGATCCTTCCATTTACTGGCATCGTTAAGTGGAATGGAATATTGGGCATGGTTTGGAACAGTATCACTGCCCTTATAAGATGAAAGTGTGGCCGGTTCAATTTTCCCGGTTTGGAGGGGATTGCCATCCACTTCAAAACCAATCACATCCACAGGTAAGGAGGAGATGTTGGTCAACTCCACCTGCAAGGCAACCGGGTTGGTGTCGCCGGGATTAATACCACTGATCGAATAGGCACCCTTGACCGGGTTGGGAGGAGTAAACCATAAATTGAGGAAAGCCTGACGTTCGGTAAGTCTCTGCCAGTTCACATCCAATCCCCCATGATCATATTCGACCTTAAGCGCCTGGGTGTAACTTTGCGCCTGGGAATTGTATTTCTGTTTCAAGATTTCAATATATCCGGGTCGGGTGATGCGGTAAAGTTCTTCAGCATATGCGCGTTTGATATCATCATCGTTGAAAATACTGTTGCCGGCATCAAAAATAAAGTTTTTAGTAGAGTCCATCTTGCATTCATCAAAAGGTATGGCATCAAACACCACCGGTTCCAGCCGGGTCGTGATGGGATTGTAATAAAAGCGCAGATTATGCCAGGTGGTCCCATGGCAGGCTGCCCACAAGTCCGAAATGGCAAAGAATCGTCCCATCAAACGAACATCAAATACCTGTGAGGCTGGTAATGTTCCATTTTCGTAAGATCGTAATAATGAACGGGCTGTCTCGGCTTCAGCGCTAAGCACCGGATCGAGCTGGATTTTGCCTGACTGGAAGCTTGAAATATCAGCAGTCTTTTCGGTGGTGGATGTCCAACCGTCACCCATGAATCTGATACCGTTAGCAAAAAAATATGCCCACTTATCCCAGAGGTTTTCTTCATCAAAACGGATGATGACACCCTGGCGGCGACCCTGGCTTTCGATCAATTCGCCGGTAAAGTGCTCTTCAATGCCATAGATCCCCAAAAGTTTGCCATTCAGTAAAACATTAACAAAATGGTAACGGGTGGTGAGGATATTTTCTTCGATCAGATTTTGGTGGAAAGCCCACTCATACAAATAATTGCGGGTTTCAGGTGTCTGAATGGAAAATTGACGAAAACCCATCACCTGGTCATCACCCTTCAATTGGATGCGAAATGACCATTTATCTCCCTTAAGATGATCCACCCAATCACCCTTGAGGCGTATATCGGCATCCATTTTCGTGCCGTCATTTAATGCGACTGTTGCAGGAACAAGATCATCATCAGTGGTCTGAAGTATGCCTACCTTAAGAGCCTCGTCTCGTTTCTCAAGCATCTGGCGGTAATATTTGAATTTAAGGTCAATATATAGTGTGGGAAGTCCATTGTTCTGGTAAAGACGTAATTCGTCATTTATGTTTTTATCCGCAGTGGTGACAGCAGTTTGCACTTCAGCTTCGGTTTTTAAGCGTAATTTTCCAAGCAGACCCGACCGGTCGATCAGGATGCCGCCAGCGAAGGCAATTAAGGAAATTACGACAAAGAGTCCGATCAGTACAATGCGGTTTGGGAGCTTTTTTTGTGTACCGCTGGGAGCGGGCTTTACTTCATCCGGTTTGTGGAACTTCATACTGCATCAACCTCCAAGCAAGTTGCTTTGTTCCACAATACTGACAGAGCTGCCAGGGTAGAGTTTTCTGAGGGAATCCTGTGCCCGAATTAATTGTTCCTGGGAGCTGATATTAATATAGTAGGTTACTTGAAGGAGATCGCCGGAATGATCCATCCGGCGGAAGTCGAGTGTCTTAAATTCATTGAGCAGGTGGGCGTTGATCTCTGCAAACAGGTTTTCCCGTTCCTGGGTATCATGCACCTGGATATTGAGATATAGATTGTGCAGAGCTTTCCGGCGCTTGAAAACAAAAGCACGGACGAATAAGAAGGCCATGATCACCACAACTGCCAGCAGGGTGGGCAGGCGCTGATCGGCTCCAAAACCAAGGCCGATGGCAATGGCCAGGAAAAGGAAGATGAGTTCTTCGGGGTCTTTGATGGCTGTGCGGAAACGCACGATCGAAAGAGCACCGACCAGTCCCAGTGAGAGAGCCAGGGATGATTTTACAATGGATATTACCAGCAGGGTAATGAGGGTAAGCACTGGCAGGATGGCGCCAAAATGCAGACGGTTGGAGAGTGAATTGCCATACTTAACGTAATACCAGGCGACAACGAGCGAAACCACAGTTCCAAGTGCCAGGTTGATCAGGAGAATTGGAAGCGAAAGGGGAGTAATTTGCGAAATATTCATGCGGAGGTCCTTCTAAAGTAAGATAAATCATTATATACCAATTTTTTAAGCATTGATTGGATGGGAGATTTCTCACTAACCCCAAAATAACTTCAAAAAAATAATCTCTCATCATGCTTATGTACAACAAATCTGGAATATATATAATGATGAATAACCATTACAGCATTCAAACAAATGAGGTGGAGTAAATATGAGTCCAGCCCGCATGTCACGATTAGAAACATCGATCCGCGTTGTGATCGAATTCAATGAAGCCTTCAATCGGCATGATATCAAAGCGATGATGCAGTTATGAGCGATGATTGCATCTTTGAAAACACCAATCCGGCTCCAGATGGCACAATGATCAAGGGAAAAGATGCAGTTACTCAATTTTGGGAAGGCTTTTTCAGTGAATCCCCGCATGCACATATCGAGATAGAGGAGATCTTTAGCCTCAGCTTTCGTTGTGTGATGCGCTGGAAGTACACTTGGATGGATGCTTCAGGTAAAAGTGGACATGTCCGGGGTGTCGATATATTCAAAGTAACGAATGGTTTGATCAGCGAAAAGCTGTCGTACGTAAAGGGATAGTGAGGTGGTCATGAAACAATCCATTGTGCATATTGCGCTGGTGGTCAGGGATTACGACGAAGCCATTGAGTTTTATACGAAGAAACTCCACTTTTCCCTGATTGAAGATACCTATCAACCGGAACAGGATAAACGCTGGGTCGTGGTATCTCCTCCCAACTCCAACGGCACTACTTTACTCCTGGCGAAAGCATCAAAACCGGAACAGCTGCCTTTTGTCGGCAATCAAACCGGGGGAGAGTGTTCCTTTTCCTGAACACAGATGATTTCTGGAGGGATTATAACGAGATGGTCTCCAAAGGCATAAAATTCATCCGACCACCCAAAGAAGAATCATATGGTCTGGTTGCGGTTTTTGAAGACCTGTATGGAAATTTATGGGACCTGCTTCAGCTCAATGACAACCATCCGCTTTCCGGGCGAAACAGCTGATAACCTGTTTACTAAGGAATATGTATAATAATTCGCCAGACAGTGATTATTATAGAGGTTTATCATGAAAATCCCCATCTTCCAGGTTGACGCTTTCACAGATAGATTATTCAGCGGCAATCCGGCGGCTGTCTGCCCGCTGGAGTCCTGGCTGCCGGATGAAACGATGCAAAAAATTGCCATGGAAAACTCGGTTGCTGAGACTGCATTTTTTGTTTCAACCGATGCTGGTTATGAAATCCGCTGGTTTACCCCGGATATTGAGCAGGATCTATGCGGACATGCCACTCTGGCAGCAGCCCACGTTATCGCCAGGCATCTCGACCCGACTCTTTCAACGATCCGGTTCCTATCGAGGAGTGGAGAGTTGACAGTGCTGGTTGAGAATGATTTGATCACACTAAACTTTCCTTCCCGCATACCTGTACCGGCAGCGGCCCCCAGGTAATTTTGGATGCCATTCAAGTCAAGCCATTGGAAGTGTTAAAATCGCGGGACTATTTGCTTGTATATGACGATGAAGAGATAATCCGCAACCTGAAGCCAAAACAAAGCATCCTGGACCAGATCAATCTCGATCCGGGAGGGGTGATCGTAACCGCACCGGGAAAGGAAGTTGATTTTGTCTCCCGGTTCTTTACGCCGCAGGCCAGCATTTTTGAAGACCCGGTTACCGGTTCTGCCCATTGCTCCCTCATTCCCTATTGGAGTAAAAGGCTGGGGAAGGAGTTGATGGTAGCGCTTGCAGCTATCAGCCCGTGGAGGAAAACTGTATTGTAAAGACCTGGGTGATAGAGTATTGATCTCTGGCGAAGCAGTCACTTATATGGAAGGACAAATTTCCATCTAAGCAGATTTTAGAAATCCGAATTTAATATAAATAAAGTGCTCTGGTATCAAACCAGAGCACTTTTTAGTTAGATATTAATGCAATATTTGTTAACCAACCTTGGTTCCACATTCAGGACAGAATTTTGCCCCTTTTGTTTCCGCGCCACAGTTGGAACAGAACCCGGCTTTTGGTGCAGCACTCACAGGCTGCGCCGCAATTGGGGCAGAATTTAGCGCCATGGGTCTCCTCGCCGCACTTCGGACATTTTTCGGTTGCCGGCTGCACCATGGCGGTGCCGCACTCCGGGCAGAATTTCGTACCGGGCGCTGCCAGTGTCCCGTCGTTCGGACAGCGGGCAGCCTGCGACGCAGCACTCTGGGCGGTTTTGGCAGCTTGCTGCACATTCTTCATCACATCTCCGAGACCAAATGCGCTCGCCAATCCTTTTAATGCCGCACCTGTCTGTTCGCCCCGTGGCTTCAGCGATCTCATTCGTTCGCGGACTATCTTCCTGGCAAAATCCGCTTTGGGTATCGAAATCAGATAAACAGACGATCCGGGAACAAGTCGGGCATTCGCGGAAGTTTACCTGGGTCTTCTTCCATGCGTTCTCCAGTTGGACTGGTGTCAGCTTCATACTGTAACGGGGATCTTCTCCAACCACATTATCAGCGACAGCATTTCCGAACAATGGCACCTTCCGAAGCAGACCGCCGGCAACTTGCCGTCCCAGGTCTTGTGCTACAGCGCCTCCCACATCCGGTTGGCTGCGGAATTCCCTTCCGCACGAGTCACAGTAGAAAATGGCGTATGGACCAATTCCATCATTTCGTATGTCATATCTTGGCATTCTGGAAAAATCAGTCATTATATTCTCCTTGGAAGTAAGATTATTTTTGGCATTGTCATGTGTCATCGTTATTGACTACTTCGGAAAGACGCTTTTAATTATATAGTACGTCCAGCAAGAAGTGAAATCAGGATTGCAAATGGATTTCTACGGAGAGACGTTCAAATAACTGGTGTTTGCCCTGTGGTTCCAGAAGTAGTAATATTTTACTAAAGTCATTGTTAATTAGGATGGTTCTTCTACGGTGAAACCGACTGATACGCAATAATTCAACCAACCAATTTGATTGGCTTTTACAACACCCCACACTGCATCGAGAATTCACCTTGTTGTAAGGAGGGTCTTATGAAGAAACGAATTTTGATTCTGGTTGGATTCTTAATTCTCACCACCCTTGCCTGCCGTTTGTCCACTCCATCGCAGCAAACTGTTATTGCCCCCACCGTTATCCCAACCTTACCCCCACCCCACCAGAGCCCTACAGACACCTTGGTGGTCGTGGATGAGACGCGCGTCTTCGAACACGAAAAGTTCAGTTTCACGATCCCTTCCGATTGGAAAACACAGGAAGAAGTCTGGGGAGCAACCGATGCCTGCTGATGCTGATTATTACGGCCTCGGGTTGACCACATTGATCACAATTCAAACTCCTCCCGGTAAAGGCGAAGGTAGGGCTTTCTTCAGTGTGGCATCCTCCCCACTGGCTGGCGGGGTCGACCTGGAAGGCCGTTTCAATATGGCTTATGAAAATCCAATGCCGGAAATTAAAGATGCAAGCCGGCAGGCTTTTGAACGTGATGGATTATCCGGATTTGAAATTACTTACGACCGCCCGTGGGGTGAACCCTGGTGGCGTTTTCACGATATCTGGTTGGAAAAGGACGCAGTGATCTATATGCTGTCTTTTCAATCTTCACCCTACTCATTTGATTCATTTGCGGACCAATTTGACATGATAGTCGATAGTTTTAAATTTATTGATTAGATTGAATAACACAAAATGGATGGGTACTTTCTTAATTTACTAAATACTTTCATCCGGGGGTAAAATGGGCGGATCTAATTCAGAAATTACCATTTCCATCATTCTTGGTTCAGTGTTCGTATTTGCACTCCTATGTGGAATTATTGCCTGGACTACCCGGAAAAGTTTTATCTGGCGGAAAACAGAATCTCCAAAATTGTGGCTGCTTTTTGTAATTGCCTTTTTACAAATTCTCCTTGGCGTGATCATCGTTTTGGCCGTCAAAGCAATCAATAATAATCCTGTCATTGCCTTTGGATCCGGTCTGGTGATGCTTATTCTATCCGGATACTTCTGGATAAAGATCTTTCTCAAACAAAGCTGGAAGCATTCTCTGCGTTTATGGTCATATGCGGCCGGTATGCAATTGGTTCTCCTGCCGGTTTGTGCTGCGGCTGTGACCATCATCTGGTTAATGCTGACATTCACATTATTCCCTCCCCTGTTATGATCCGGGATAATTTACATCGAGCCTGATTCGCAAAGTCTCGTAATTAAGGCAAAATCCAATTCATTAACCCCTTGACAAATGATATATTTGTTTCTATAATGACTGAGTAGTCAGTTATTATAGAAAATAAAGCGAGGTAACCATGATGGTCCGGGAACTAAATTCTGAAAAACGCGAGCGTTTTTTAAATGCTGCCCTCAAGCTGTTTACTCAAAACGGCATCCAAAACACCATCCACCGCGGAGATCGCCAGAGCTGCCGGCACTGCCTCTGGTACCCTGTTCTTATACTTCCCTACCAAGATCCAACTGATCAATGAGTTGGTCTTGATGATCACCAAACAGGAATCCGAGCATATCAATAGTCTGCTGGATCCTTCCCTGTCTGTGCGGGATACATTCTTCACCATCTGGAATGGATCCATTCGCTGGTTATTGGAACACCCGGAAGCCTATCAATACTCTCAACAGGTCCGGGATACAACCTTGATCTCTGCTGAAACCACGCTGGAATCAGGTAAGAATTTTAGTTTTTATTACGAAGCCATTCAAAAAGGCCTCAACGAAGGCAATATTAAGCCTTATCCTGTCGACCTCATCGGTGGTTATCTGTACCAGGATATTGTCGCAGTAATGAACCACATCCGGTTGCTATCTGACCCGGGCAAAGTGGATGAAGCCATCCATCAGGGCTTTGAACTCTTTTGGGATGGAATAAGTATTACGAAAGGCTAAAAGAAATAGGAAAGGAAATGAAATACAAAAGTGTAATCGTAACAAGAATTGGGGGACCGGAGGTCCTCCAGGTCGTGGATAATGAACTGCGGGCGCCATCAGCTAAGGAAGTATGTATAAAGGTTCTCGCTGCGTCAGTTTGCCGCCCGGATATAACCGTTCGAACGGGTGAAGGTTTCTATAGCGGTACCCCGTTAGGACAGAAGATCCCATTTGTGCCGGGTTATTCCATCATTGGAGATGTGGTAGCAATTGGCAAAGATGTTGTCGAAGCAGCCGTTGGGGACCGGGTGGGTGCCTTAACGGTTGTTGGCGGCTACAGTGAATATTTATATTGGAAAAGCGATCGCCTGATTCCTGTGCCCGCTTCACTCGATCCAGCCAAAGCCGTCACGCTCATCCTGAATTATATTGTGGCATACCAGAGCATGCATCGTTCTGTGCGGGTTAGATCCGGTGAAAAAGTGCTTATCATCGGCGCCAGCGGTGGAATTGGTACAGCTTTGCTGCAGCTTGGTAAACTGGCCGATCTGAAAATGTATGGATTAGCTTCACCCGGCAAACACTCCATCCTCGCAAAATACGGGGCAACCCCGGTCGATTACCGATCCCAGGATTTTGTTGAAGAGATCCGTCGCATGGAACCGGATGGGCTGGATGTTGTCTTTGATGGGATGATGCGAATGGACTATATCCGCAGTGGATTATCCCTTTTACGGCGGGGAGGCAGATTGGTAAGCTTCGGTGAACCTGATGGCTTTTCCACCATGTTTCAAATCCTCGGAACCTCACTTAAAGTTAACCTGCTGCCGGGTAAGAAATCTTTCAAGTTGTATGGAACCTCTTTCTATTTTGTGGGAGACAAAAAACCATTTTACGAAGATTGGGCGATCCTCTTCAACCTGCTGAATGAAGGCAAAATTGACCCGATCATCGAAGAGAAATATCCCATTTTGGATGCAGCCCGGGCCAATTTCCGGTTGGAAAGCGGGAAGGTGATCGGCAACCTGGTCCTTCTTTCCCCGGAATTATTGTAGTTTTAAAACTGTTCATCAATTGTTTTTTATATAAGGAAAATGAAATGAATCAAAAATTGTTGTTTGCAGGATTATTTCTGTTGTTTATCATCCTTTCCGGCATTTGGTTGAGCCGTACAGGCAGACCGCTCAGTGTGTTGATCCTTACGCTTCACAAATTGATCTCGCTGGGAGCAGTTGTCTTCCTGGCCATCACCGTTTACAGAATTCACCAGGTCACTCCGCTTAGTCCGGTGGAACTTGGCGTTAGCGTTCTTACCCTCCTGTTTTTCATTGCCCTGTTCGCCACAGGTGGAATGTTGAGCACCGCCAAAACCATGCCTGCGGTGATCCTCAAGATCCACCAGATCACGCCGTTCCTGGTGGTTCTTTCCACCAGTGCCACCCTTTACCTGGTGCTGTTTCGAAGATAATAAGCAAATAAATTCTTTCTGGTCTACGAAGCGTTATCCAACAGGATGGCGCTTTTTGATTTAAGAACGCTATAATTAAGTAGATTCTTTTGAATGATCAGATGGGGAAAGGGGTAAATATGAATGTTAAATTTGGGATCATTGGCCCGGGTCGAATCTCTTCGCGTTTTGCCAGAGTAGTAAATACCATGGAAGGTGTTGAGCTGGTTTCAGTGGCCTCCACTGATCAGTCCCGTGCGGATGCATTTGCCAAAAATTTCGGGGTGAAAAAAGCATATCACAACTACCTGGATGTGATCACAGACAACCAGGTGGATATCATCTACGTCGGTCTCACCCATAACTTTCATTATGGAGTCGTCAAGTTATGCCTGGAGCACCATAAAGCGGTTTTGTGCGAAAAACCCCTGGTCATCACCCAGCAGGACGCAGAAGAATTGACGGCCTTGGCTGCGAAGAATAAGACCCTCCTGATGGAAGCCATGTGGACGCGCTGTTTGCCGGCTTTTCTGAAAGCCAAAGAGTGGGTCAAAGCCGGCAGGATCGGGCAGGTAAAGCTGATCACCGCCAATTTTTGCTATCAAAAAGAATATGACCCTGAAAATCGCCAGTTCAACCCCAAACTGGCTGGCGGCGGCCTGTACGATGTGGGCATCTATCCGATCAATTTTGCAGCGGGTATCCTGGCAGAATACCCCGATGAGGTCAATGGCCTGGCAAAGATATCCCCGTCAGGAGTGGATGAACTGTCTGTGATCTCGATGAGCTTTCCGGGTGGAGCCCTGGCTTACCTGGCCTGCGGATTCACGGTTGAGGCAAAGGACGAAGCCGTGATCTATGGCACCGGCGGGCACATTGTCCTCGAAAACTGCTTCGGTCCGCAGAAATGCGACCTGTACAACAAGGAAGGCCGGCTGATCGACCAGTTTTTTGAACCGGTGGCGGATGGTTTTGCCTACGAGATCCGCCATTGTGCCGATCTTTTCCTGCAGGGAAAAGTGGAAAGCGATCTGATTCCCTGGCAGGATACCATCAACTGCACCGGGATCTTCGATACACTGATGAAACAATGGAAATTGAGGTAAGCCATGGCTGAAACAAACCCGGAATATCCCATCCTGGAATTGCGTGTCGCCCTCACCACAAAGGATTACGAACGCTCGTTGAAATTCTACTGCGAAGGGCTTGGCATTGAACCGGCGCAAATTTGGAACAACGGCCAGGGTCGGGCATTGATCCTCGATATGGGGCATGCCACGCTGGAGATCTTTGACGAAACCCAGGCGCAGACCATCGACCAGATCGAGACCGGGCAGCGGGTCAGCGGGCAAATACGCTTTGCGCTCCAGGTCCCGGATGTGAACGCCGCCATGGAGCGGCTGCTGGCGCACGGAGCCATTTGCGTTCATCCTCCGGTCGTCACCCCGTGGGGCGATATCAACGTCCGCATGCAGGATCCCGATGGCATGCAGATCACCCTCTTCCAGAAACCTGATAAGTAAGCCTGTTTTGATATCTGTTATAAATGATGGAGAGGACCATGCTGATCAAATTGTCTGATCGGATCACCCGAATTACGAATGGCAGGATAGCCCTGGCATGCCTGGTGATCTTTTTGGCCTTCACCATCATAGTACTGCCCGCTCAATCCGCAAAAGCAAGGTTATATAGTGGGACTGCCGGATCGCCTGATACGACGTTTTTCTACACCGCAGGCGATCTATATAAAACTGCCGAAACTTATGGTCAGGCAGGGCGCAGTGAATATATTAAAGCCCGCTTTACCTTTGATTTGATCTGGCCCCTGGTATACCTGGCTTTCCTCACCACTGCCATTAGCTGGTTGTATCACAGGCTGGATCTGGATGGTGAATTGTGGAAGCGGGTAAACCTGGTCCCTATTTTCGGAGTCCTGTTCGATTACCTGGAGAATATTTCCACCTCGATTGTTATGGCACGGTACCCGGACCTCACACCGATCATTTCTTCCCTTGCGCCGGTTTTTACTTTTGTGAAATGGATCCTGATGGGCTGCAGCTTATGTATTGCTTATGTATGGGTCGGTAAGGGTGATATGGAAGCTGCTGAAGGCAAAGTGATCTTCACCTGAGTTAAATTGTAGAATTCACAGGTTTCTGTAGAGCGATCCAGTCCCGAAAAAATCCTGTAAACAATACACTATTACTCCTCGATCTCAAACCTGCACGCGCCTGCGCGCGGGGAATCGATTTCCATTCACATTCCACAACCATTCGCATCACATCCCGCCCGGTTATAAACTTACTATTAATGGAGACACAATGGGAAAATTAAATGCATATCTATTCACCACCCTGAACGGGTATTTTGAATCCCCGAAGGGAAATATCAGCTGGCACATGCATGCCGAAGAAGAAAATGAATATGCCGCGGAAAATGCACAGTCCGGGAATACCCTGCTGTTTGGACGCATCACTTACCAGATGATGGCCGGCTTCTGGCCGACACCGGAAGCGCTCAAGAATTCTCCTGCCCTCGCAGAAGGGATGAACAAGTCCGATAAGATCGTCTTCTCGCGCACACTGCAAAAGGCGGATTGGAACAATACCCGGCTGATCAAGGACAACATTTTTGAAGAGATCCGCAGGTTGAAGCAGGACTCTTCCATTAATATGACCATCCTGGGCAGCGGCAGCATCGTCACCCAGTTCGCCGAACATGGCCTGCTCGACTCGCTTCAGATCATGATCGATCCGGTAGTACTGGGCAGCGGAACACCCATCTTCCAGGGGTTGAAAGACAAGTTGAACCTGAAGCTGACCGCATTCAAGGGTATTCAAGAACGGGATCGTTTTATTGGATTACGAGCCTTTGTATTAATACCGGTCCGGCTTTCATTACTTGTATGGTCGGGTTGAGCCGGTTCCCGAGACATCCTGAGCCTGTCGAAGGACGACGAGGGATTTATCGAAACCCACAGAGATACTTATTTTCCCCGGTACCTCGATCTCAAACCCGCAGGCTTTCAACTGGTCCAGCAGTTCCGCCGGGTCGCTCAGCCATTGCCCCCACTTGCGCGAGATGTGCTCCGTCCAGGAGTACTCCTTATAAGTGTAGGTCTCATCCTTCCCCTCGACCTCGATGTCGATCTTGGCTTTCTGCTTGATGTAATATCCCTGTGACAGGTAACCTTCGTCCATGGACTGCATGGCGCGGGTCACCATCTCGTCGGTCATCTCGGGGTAGCGGTCTTCGAAGAGCGTGTATTCCAACGGGTAGCGCGGGCGGGGCGGATTATCCTCCGCCGGATAGCCCATCGTCAGCTCCACCAGCGGAAAGACCCGCTGCGGCAGGTGATAGGCTTTCTGTATTCTGGTGGCATTGTAAGGGGTCATCCCCAAAAAGCAGCTTCCCATCCCCAGGCTTTCAGCGGCGTTCACCATGTTCTCGGCCGCATAAGCCGCATCCTGGATCCCCAGAAACAGCAGGTCCAGGTTGCTGGAGACCGTCTTCCAGCCGCGGCGGGCCATGATCAACTCCAGCTTGTGCATATCCACGCAGATGGTGAACAGCAGCGGCGCACCAAACGGGTTGCGTTTTTTCCGGTTGAGCAAAAAGCTGTACATTTGTGAAGCGAAAGGCGCCTGCTGACCTGCCCGCACCACGGCTTCGATCACATCCTCGCCGGGCTGCTGTTTGGTATATTTGCGCACGGATTTACGGTTCAACATTCTGGTAATGATGGGGTTTTCCATATCTGCTCCTTGGAAGATGATAAGCTTAGTATATACTAGAGTTAGGATGGGTTGATGTGTTTTTGCGAAACACATCAATTTTTTTATATTTTGGAGGAATAGAATCCTTTCAATTTTACAACCTGCATGCATCCAGCCTGCTAACCCTCGCCGAATTTCTTAATTTGTTGTGACACTTCCTGCTTCTGTAAAGCATAACGTCCCGGAACAACACAATAGAATTATGAATTCTTTTCCCATTGGAGCGAATGATCCAAGGGAATAGAGTTATTTACTGAATGACAATTATTTACACGAATATAAGCAAATTTATTCATTAATCATTTATTCGATTTTAAATTTCTCGGGTAAAATTTTGGATGATAACAAAATACTATTTTGGAGGATACCCGTCAATGAACCAAGACCCCAATATCGATCAGCATTCTGTTGGTAAATCATTACTGCTGCACCTTCTTCCTGGGATTTTGATCGGCTTATGTTACTTCTTATTGGTTATACCTCTTCACCAGATGGGCTTTCCTTCAATAATGGCATTAATGACTTCATTTGTTTTGATCCTTGTTCCGGTTGAGCTGGGATATTTGCTATATATTGGAAAGAAAAAGAATGGCCGGTTTTCTCTTCAGGGAATCGTGATGTACCGGTCTCCGATTCCTGGATGGCAATATTTCGTCTGGGTTCCTGTACTTTTTGTAATTGTTGGGATCATTTTTACAGTAATGAAACCCATAGATGTATTATCTTCAAAATACCTTTTTTTCCTGGTTACCAGCCATGGAAAGCGGTCTCCAGGAGGGCTTTTCAAAAGGAAACCTCATAATCACATACACAATGGTGGCGATTTTTGGTGCATTCATAGGACCAATTGTTGAGGAGTTTTACTTCCGCGGGTTTTTATTGCCCCGCATGAATTATGCGGGTAAGTGGGCGCCGCTTTTAAGCAGTTTTTTGTTCGCTATCTATCATGTATTTACTCCTTGGATGTTCATCACGCGAACACTGGGGATGCTGCCTTTGGTTTATGCTGTCCGGCGCCGAAATTTGTTTATTAGTGTCATTGTCCACGTTTTGGTGAATTTGATCGATGTCGTAACCGGAGTAAGTTTTATTCTTGCAATGACAAACACTTTATAAAACCAGTTTATAAAATGAATTCGGATATTTTACGCCTGCACTTGGTTAGAAATATATCTTACCGTCTTGATTGCCATAATAATGTTGGTTTGACAATTCTTCCCGCTTTTTTGAAACCCATCAACAAAAATGGACTCATAAATATTCATGGTTATACTAGATGTATATACAGGAAAATCTGTCCACAGGTGAGGTAACCAGGTATCTCAGATCTGGAACGAACACATCTTTCATGTTTACCCTCGCCGAATTTCGAAATTTTTGGTGATGTTATCTAGGTGACTCTATGGTTACACCCGGGAAAGATCATCATTCTGAATGGTACTTCCAGTTCCGGCAAAACCTGCATCGTCAGGGTATTGCAGAACATCCTGGAAGAACCATACCTCGAAGCCGGGATCGACAAGTTCATCTGGATGATGCCGCCGCGTTACCTGGAGCGTCCCCTGTGGGATGATGTGCTCGGGCTGGCTGATCATGCCGGGGAAGCCGGGCATACGCTGGTGGCAGGTATGCACCAGGCTATCGAAGCCCTTATCGCGGACCGGGAACAATGTGATCGCCGATCATGTCCTGGTCGAACCGGCCTGGCTGGGCGATATCTCCAACCGCCTTTACGAGCTTCCGGCTTATTTTATCGGCGTGCGCTGTCCATTGGAAGTGCTGGAAAACCGCGAAAAACAGCGCAAGAACCGCACGCTCGGGCAGGCCAGGCTGCAGTACCACCTGGTGCATATCCCCGGAATATATGACCTCGAAGTCGATACATCCAGGTTCACCCCTGAAGAGTGCGCTGCGCAGATCAAAACACATATTGACTCGGGTCAACCTCCTTATGCATTCCGCAAAATTAAAGAGCATTCACTGAAGTCATCACAGTAACCATCAGCTAACTCCTCAAGGCAAGCAAATGGTTTCTGATTATGGTGCAGTGTATAAGGAATACCGGTTAAATTATCCGGTTTTAATACCCTGTCTGTTGATAATAGTAATGTAAGGATGAAGTATGAAGCGGAACCGGTGGTTGGGAAGCATACATCCACCGGTAAGTAATGTATCGGAGGTAATATATGAAAATTGCAGCAACCATTTTGAGCATTTTGTTGATCCTGGTTGGAGCGGTCTGGTATTTACAGGGTATCAACGTGATCGGTGGCAGTGTGATGACCGGTCAGAGCCAGTGGGCGGTGTACGGCTCCATCACCATCGTCATCGGCCTCATCCTCCTGGTATACACCAACCGGAAAAGGATCTTTCGCGGCTGAATTTTGGGCTGTGTCAGGCATTCATAATTTTTCATGTACCGCATTTTTGTTGGTGGGTCAGCCATAAGCAGATCGAATCAAATCACAAACCATCACATGGCTTTTTATTACGGGGGAGTAGTGCAGGCTGTGTATACTCCTTACCATAAATTCAAATGGATGCGTTCGTCCAGGTCAATATTGATCTGAGCCGCGCGATCGGCATTATCAGCCGGGTAACCCAGCGCCAGATAACAGGGAATTTCGTAAGGCTCCGGCAGGTTGATGAACTGCCGGATCGTTTTACGCTCTGATTCAAATGGAATGCGGGTCACGCCAAAAATACCTTCGGAGGCAGCCGCCACCAGTATATTTTCGATGCAGCACCAGATGGAAGCAAAAGGGTTGAGTGCTGAGAGGTCGCCGGGCATAAGCAATGGAGTCGGTTGGTTGAAACAGGGCAGGATCAATGCCCCGGAATTGAAGAGCATTCCATATTGCCTGGGGATTCCATCGATGTACATTTGGCGCTGACTTTCGTTAGTCAATCCCCATCGATTGACAATGCCGGTTGCGCCTTTTTTCCCCACTGGTTTGATGACCTGATCCAATAGTGCCTTGCGCTGATCTAAATCCTGTAACACGACAAAATGCCATTCCCGCATATGATTGTTTGTTGGAGCCATCATCCCGGCGGAAATGATCTTTTTGATGATGCTCTGGTCGATGATCCGCGGTGCAAAATCGCGAATGGTCTTCCGTGCTGACATTGCTTCATATACGTCCACTGGTCCCTCCTGGTTTTGCTGTATTAGTGAAATTGATGTGAAATAATTAAACCATAACATTTTCAGAAACCATAAGTCTTGCATGATTCCGCCGTCCACCCATACTCGTGATTTGTTAGTCCAGATTCACCATTTCCTTTATATGGTCGCACAGGATAGCTCTTTGGTCTTTTGCTTATCCTGATCTTCCGGTTTTCCTCTCAAAGCTCTCTCCTGCTTCTAGTCCATTTGCTTCCATTTGGTCTTCCACCCTTAACTTGTACATAAAACCAGTACCCTTCTGTTGGTAGTATCCAACTTTGAGGTGCAGTTCAACATTGGAAGGATGTTTTTAATGTCCCGGAAGATATTTCTGGAAAATATAGGTATTTTAGATAAATTATTAGGGACGTAGATAGTACTTATCCTCTACGATGGAAATGCAGCTGAAATTCGAACTCAGTTCTTTTATTTATGGAACTTGCCTGATCATTGGACCTTTCCCACAGGCAGATCAATTATATACAAGTTCCATCCACTTCAGGAGGAAGAGATGAAGAATAAATTATTCGCCTTTGTTATTATGATCGTAATGCTTGTCATCATCGTTGGTTGTTCCCCAAATACCATCGCAGTGGTCAATACACCTGTTCCGGATGCCCAGGCTGGAACTCCTGACCCCACAGGCAAGATCAACGTGCCTGGCTTTAGTATAGAAGTCAATGCGCCCGGGCAAAATCCATTGGTAAATACAGCCGATTCGGAGAATCATGTTGCCGGAGCCCTCATTGGCGTCTGGCACGGGATCATCTCCCCTGTCACCCTGGTAATGTCATTTATCAATCCTAATGTGCAAATGTATGAGGTGTATAACGACGGAAGCCAGTATAACCTGGGTTTCCTCATCGGCGTGGCTATCGTATTTCTCATCCTTGGCATCACCGCCGGCCGAAGGCGCCACTAACAATCACTGTAAGGTCTGGCGATAATGATCTTAATTCCTAAAGAAAAATTCACGACAGTCCTGTCCCACATACCCATGCTGTGGCAGAGAAAGAAAGGATGATTTTATGCATAAACCTATCATAATGAAGTTCCAATTAGTATCTATTGTTTCAATACTCGTCTTCTCACTTCTCACCGGCTGTACTATGAACATACCGACCAATGTATGCCACGCCACAGACGATCCGGCAAATCCATATCAGGAAATCAATGTTACCAGTGAGAATATTCAGGAGCATATCGGCCATCCCAACGATTTAATTCCTGTTCCAGTAGGTGGTTGTCCGTCTGTCCCGGTGGTTATCGTCGATGGAAAAATCGCCATCTGCCATGCCACTTCCAGTGAGACAAATCCCTATAATGAGATCTCGATCAGCGTGAATGGATTAAATGGTCATGCCAAACATGAAGGCGATCTCTTTCCTGTGCCAGAAGGCGGCTGCCCTGCAACCCTGGTGGATACCAGTGCAGGCAAGATCACAATCTGTCATGCCACCGCCAGTGAGAAAAATCCATATAACGAGATCACAGTCAGCATAAATGGATTGAATGGTCATGACAAACATGAAGGAGATATCATCCCCGCACCTGAAGGTGGATGCCCGGTAACCAGGCAATAGCTTTCTTCTTTCATTGCTGATGATATTTAAAGCAATTTGACCTCGTACTAACGAAAAGGGTTACCGATCTACTGATCGAAATACTATTCGTATTATCGAACAACTATTACTCGTAAATTGATGCTGACAAGAAGGAGATAAATTTTATGTTCCCAATAGGTGATGATGACAGTTCCCGTAGAACTGTTCCCATGGTTACTTATGCATTAATCGCGGTGAATGTTCTAATTTTCATTGTAGAACTGACTGGCGGTGATGCGTTTATCATGAAATGGGCTTTCGTGCCCAAACGTTTTCTTGCCAATCCGGCCGGTGATTTTATAACGTTATTCTCCTCAATGTTCATGCATGCCGGCTGGCTCCACCTGGGAGGCAACATGCTCTACTTGTGGATCTTCGGTGACAACGTGGAAGACCGTTTTGGCCACCTCAAATTCATACTCTTTTACATAATTTGCGGTCTCGCAGCCACTTTTGCACAGTTGGCATTCAGCATCGGATCAGATATCCCGAATTTGGGGGCGTCTGGCGCAATTGCTGGAGTTCTCGGCGCTTATATTCTGCTTTTCCCGCAGGGAAAAGTCAGAGTATTACAGGGTCAACGGGTGATCCAGGTGTCAGCGCTGATCGTCATCGGGTTATGGATCGTTCTGCAGCTATTCAGCGGATTTGGCTCCATTGCTGGAGCGGGACAGACCGGTGGCGTGGCATACATGGCGCACATTGGCGGATTTGTAGCCGGATTTTTGATGACCTTTCTGCTGCGTGGGAGCAAGCAGCCTCAGTTGAGAGGTTGAAGCATCACATTGTCACCAAGTTAAACGAAACCACAAAAAAATATCCCTTCCATTAGTTCAAGCCTTAAATTTAAGGAAATCCTTGAAGCATCCTTCATTACAGAAGGATGCTTATTATTATGGTTGGAATGAGAATTCGTCCTTTGCCAGGAAATCCCGATCAACAAATTCTTGTCGCTGACAGGTGTGTATCTGTTGTTTTTTACAGATTAGGTTATACAACCCTTCCTTCCAGTAATTTGACCCTTTAGAATCTGTTTATCAAGTAAATTTGTTTGTGATCCGATTACAAGTGATGGAGGCAATATGATTCAAAAAATCACACCTTTCCTCTGGTTCGATGGCAATGCTGAAGAAGCAGTCAATTACTACACATCCGTATTCAAGAATTCCAAAGTAACCAACGTTGCCCGGTATGGAGATAATCCACACGGAGAAAAAGGCAAGGTCATGACGATGGAATTTCAACTTGATGGACTAAATTTCACCGCCCTGAATGGTGGTCCGGAATTATAAGTTTTCACAGGCGATCTCCTTCCTGGTGAGCTGTGAGACGCAGGCAGAAGTGGATCACCTGTGGGATAAGCTCTCTGCCGGTGGAGAAGTACAACAGTGCGGCTGGTTGATAGATAAGTTCGGGGTGACCTGGCAAATTGTACCAACGCTTCTGGGCAAACTGATGTCAGATAAAGATCCGGTAAAAGCCGATCGAGTCATGCAGGCTATGCTTCAAATGGTCAAGCTGGATATTGCTAAGTTGCAAGCTGCATATGACAACAAATGATTATATTTAATCCTCATTGATCCATAAGGAGGAAAGAATGGATCTGGGTTCAATTAATTGGCTGGCAGTAATCGTCTGTGTGGTGGTGAGTATGATCAGCGGGTCAATATGGTACAACCCGAAAACGTTTTTCCCCATCTGGTGGGATGGAATAGGCAAGACCGGTGATGCCATGCCAGGCGGGAAAGGCTCCATGGCTGTCATGTGGACCTTAACGGTACTCTCCTCATTGGTCCAGGCGGTTTTCATGTCCCTCGCCGTGACCGCCATGGGAAAATTATCAGGCGGAGCGACATTGGTATCCGGTCTGACGACCGGTTTCCTGATCTGGCTCGGTTTTGTTGCGCCCACGTACCTGGTCAATAAGCTCTTTGCCGCTCACGGATTCAAAGTCTGGGCTATCGAAGTCGGCAATCACCTGGTGAACTTTTTACTTTTCGGGGCGATCCTGGGTGCCTGGCGCTAAAACCTGATAATACATGAACCATTTTGAACAAGTCTGATTTTTCCAAATTGCGGTTGATCAACCAGCATATCAACACGGATCCGTTCAATGATCCGCGCGATGTGGTGAATTTGCTGGTGGCAGTCCAATCTCAGGAGTATGCAAGTGCGAAGTGGGCATTGGGATTACGGCTGGATAACGCCATCGATGCTGATATTGAGCTCGCATTTACAAATGGATCCATCCTGCGCACCCACCTATTAAGACCCACCTGGCATTTTGTTCTGCCTTCAGATATCCGCTGGCTGTTGGCCCTCACCGGTCCACGGGTGAATAAGCTCAATGCTTTTATGTATCGCCGGGAGGGATTGGATGAAGCCATTCTCAAGAAAAGCCAGGATGTGATAGCCAGTGCATTGCAGGGAGGCTATCAATTCACCCGGGATGAACTGGAGGTGGTGCTCGAAAACGCCGGCTTCCAGATGAAAAAAGGGCAGTATCTTGTATATATCCTCATGTCAGCTGAATTGAACGGTGTGATTTGCAGCGGCGCACGGCGGGGAAAGCAGTTCACATATGCTTTGATGGATGAACGGGTCCCCAAAACATCACCCATGGGGCAGGATGAGGCATTGGCCGAACTTACAAGGCGCTACTTCCTGAAGTCGGGGTCCGGCAAGTGTGGCTGACTTTACAAAATGGTCCGGGTTAACCAAAGCTGAAGCCGGGCGCGGACTGAAATCTGTCAAAGACCAATTTGAAAAAGTAGATGTGGATGGGCAGGAATATTGGTTTGCCGAGCCTCTCAGATCGCTAATTCACGCATCTCCATCCGTCTTTTTGTTGTCTGTATTTGATGAATATATCTCCGGGTATAAAGACTATAGCTCTTATGGTGATGAATCGGTCGGTGAAAAATTGAGGCAATTGGGAAACGCCCTGCACTTCATCATCGTGATCGATGGGCTGATCGTGGGAACCTGGCGGCGGGAATTGGGTAAGCATTCGGTTGAGATCCAGACCAACCTCTTCAGGAAATTATCCATATCAGAGAGCCAGGCTGTTCGTGATGCAGGGCAAAGGTATGGAAAGTTCCTTGGTATTCCTGTAACATTCAACAATTTACCTTAATTTTGGAGAATTGATCAATAATCCGGGTGTCCAACCTGATTTCACGCATTGAATCGGGTTATGTGGTATAGTGATAGTATCTTATAAGCAGAATAGCGATTACTATTTGCCGCCGTCCTTATTTATAATGATGGCGGCGTGTGTTTTAACCCCATGTCTGCGCTAACGAAAGTAGAGGAAAAGATGGAAGTAAAATTATATGTTGGTAACTTGAATTATGACACAACCGGGGAACAGCTGCAGACGATGTTTGCTGAAGCAGGTACCGTAGTAACCGTCGACGTGATCAAAGACCGTGATACCGGAAACCCGAAGGGTTTCATGTTTATCACCATGGCCAGCCAGGCAGATGCTGCAAAAGCAATCACCATGTTCAACGGCAAAGAGGTCGGTGGTCGTCCTTTGACAGTCAACACTGCCAAACCGCGTGAAGAACGCTCTGGCGGCGGACGGTCCTCCTATGGAAATAATAATCGCGGACGCAGTGGCGGAAATAACCGCTACTAATCATTGATGCATTTAGCCCCGCCTTCATCGGCGGGGTTTTTTTATTATATGCTAATTTCTCCCTACTTCCAACCCGGATGAATTGGTTATAATGAAGAAGACTCTCAGCATTACAAATACTCACTTACTTTATTATAAAAGAAGCAGGAAGGGAAAATATGAATACGATCACTCAATTATTATTGGATAAATTATCAGGCGATGGATTATCCCAGATCAGCCAGCAGATCGGTGCGAACGAGCAGAATACCTCGTCAGCCCTTTCGATGGCGCTGCCATTGCTGGTATCGGCTTTGGCAAAGAACTCTTCCCAACCGGATGGCGCACAGGCTCTGCATCAAGCCCTGGCAAAAGATCACAACGGGTCCATTCTTAAGGATGTCACTGGTTACTTGACCAATCCGCAGGCCGCCAATGGCGCCGGGATCCTGGAGCATGTCCTCGGTGGGCAGCAGCCGGTCGTCACCCAGGCTCTGGCAAAGGGCACCGGGATGCAAAGTGATCAGATCGCTCAATTATTGCAGATCGCAGCCCCATTATTGATGGGCGCTCTGGGTAAAAAGCAGAAGCAGTCAAAACTCGATGCAGACGCCTTATCAAATTACCTCGGTGTGCAAAAGAAGAAGACCCAGCAGGCGGCTCCGGATATGATGAGTACCTTGAACACCCTGTTGGACTCGAACGGTGATGGTTCCGCCCTGGATGAGATCATTGGTTTTGCCGGCAAACTGTTTGGGAAATAAGATCAATTTATAAAACACAACTTGAATCAGTAATGAAACGTCCTCAACTTAAAGTTGAGGACGTTTGAATTTTATCGAATTGTGCTGCTGCAGATCAGTCCAATAGTTCCTTCGGAATATTGCCGCCATTCTCTGCGATCTTTTGCAGGACGGTCTTGTGCAGCCAGATGTTCATGTTCACGGAATCTTTCATTTTCTCGGGTGGGCATCCAAGCTCAACTGCGAGTTCCTTGCGGGCGGCCAGGCTGCTCTCGATCCCGAGCAGCTTTAACAGGTCCACGATCGAAGCTTTCCATTTGAGCTTGCCGCCATTGTCTTTGGCCAGCTTCTCAAGTTTGCTGACAACATCGACCATCTCCACCGGTGCAACAGCCGGAACAGCAGCTTGTTTAAAAGCATCAGGTACAGGGCGCGAATCTACGTTCGACTTGGGCACTGTTGGCATGGGGGTGGTGGGTGATGGCTTCGGTGTTGTTGATGTTCCGGTGGGTTCCCACGGTCTCGCTGTCGGTGTTGGTTTTACAGTTGCGGTGGCAGTTGCTGTTGGTCCGGGTTTTGGAGCAGGGGCCGCCGGTTTCTTAAGGCCAAGTTTTTCGAGAATATTACTGAATAGGCTCATTTTATTTCCTTTCGTAATAGTAAATTTATTCCTTTTGGGTTATGACAATCGATAATATATGCTTGTCGTTAAAATCATTATAGCACGCCGGAGTCCTTATTGTTTACAGGATTGAATTTTATATAATGTTTTATTAGGGATTGTACAGCCGTAGGGTGCGTTCCCAACGCACCATTTAAAAAATCTACCTGACGAATTGCCCCAACAGGAATGCGACGATTCCGAGGGTTAATCCGATATATGCCATCCGCATGGCTTTGACTCCGCCGGCAGGATCCTGGGACTTCCATAACCGCACGCCGGAATATACGATCAGCGCATCCATGAACAGGATGAAGATCAGGTAGGTCACCCCCAGCCACCCGAGAATGACCGGTATCAAGCCGATAAATATGACCAATACCCAGCATACCATCGTGATCTTCAACGCAAATCGTTTTCCTTTGAGCAGCGCGATGGAGCGCGAGCCGCGTTTCTTATCCCCTTCCATATCCATGGCATCCCCTGCGACCTCCTCCCCCAGGTCAAAGAAGAAGGCGATCAGGCTGAAGGTCCAGACGATCCGGTTCCAAGGGTCATGCACCGTCATGGCACCCAGGATGAAGGTGATACCGACCGAGGCACACACCATCAGGTTGCCGATCAACCCGGATTGCTTATAGCGCCAATTATACAGAAAGCCGATGATCCAGAAGATGATGCTGACTACCAGGGCATCTGTGCCGAGCCCCAAGGCGGACGCCAGCCCGGCCAGTGTAACCACCACCGTAAACCCCAACGCTTCCATCCGGCTGACTGCTCCGGAGGGCAGCGGCCGCTCGGGTGCATTGATCAGGTCCACCTCGTAGTCGAAGTAATCATTCAGGATGATGGCCGAACCGGACAGGGCAAATCCGGTGATGAATCCCAGCAGCCCGACAGCCAGCGGAGGCAATTTGCCGGCGGCCAATATCTGCCCGGCGACAACACAGATCCCGGCTGCCATGGAAAGATCAGGCCGGATCAATCGGATGAATGCCTTCACTTTTTGGATAGTCATGCGTAAATTATATCTGGAAAACCTATATAATTAATATTCACACAGCTTATTCCCAGCTGTAGGGTCCGTTCCTAACGCACCATGATCCAAATGGAGGACACCATGCTCACAATTTCAGCCTCTCAAGATTGGTACACCACCCACCCTGGCGGCATCATCGGACTGCTCGAGCTGTCGGGGGTGGATAACACCCGCTCCTCACACCGGTTGGAGGTCCGTAAACGGGAGACCGAAACCCGCCTGCGGGAGCTGTACGCCGGCTTCACCCGCCCGGACTTCCTGGCCCTGCCCGTCATGACGGCCTACGACAATTACTATAAGAAGTTCAACAAGACCTACCATGTGCAGCTCCAGCTCGAGTCGATCGTGTTGAAAGGCAAGAGCCTGCCCAACGTCTCACCCCTGGTGGATGCCAACTTCACCGCCGAGGTGGATACGCTTGTGCTGACCGCCGGGCATGATGTCGCAAAATTACATCGGCCCCATCCTCTTTGATGTCTCGCGCGAAGGGGACGAGATCATCCAGATGAGCGGCGAAGCAAAAGCCATGCGCCCGGGCGACATGCTCATGAAGGATGCAGACGGTATTTGCTGCTCCATCATTTACGGGCAGGATAACCGCTCGCCCATCACACCAGAGACCACGCATGTGCTGTATGTTTCGTATGCCCCGGCTGGCGTCCCCGCAGAGGTGGTGGAAGCGCAATTGCAGCAGATCGAAGAGCATATCCGGCTTTTCTCCCCTCATGCTGTGTTGGAACAGCAAGCGTTGCTAACGGCATAAGTTTGGGTGCGCTTCCCGACGCCCAATGATGGAGTGAGTATGAAAGTATTGCTTATTTCTGCCAACACCCTGCCTGCCTCACCCGCCGGTCCGGCCTACATTGCCGGGGCTGCCATAAGGGCCGGGCATACGGTCGAGGTGTTTGAATGCCTGTTCGCAGCCGACCTGGACGCTGGATTAAAGGCGCACATTCACCGCTTTGACCCGGATGTGATCGGTGTCTCTATCCGGCTGGTGCATGGCTACGTGATCGATGAATTTGCCGAATTCAACACCCGCCATCTCGACCTGCGTCTGCGCGTCAAAGAGGTGGTGGACTGCGCCCGTCAGGCGACCACTGTCCCCATCATTCTCGGCGGACCCGGGTTCAACTATTACGCCCGTGACTGGCTGGAATATCTTGACCTGGATTACGGCATCCGCGGTGAAGCAGACCTCTCCTTCCCGCTCTACTTGGATCGGCTTGAAAAAGGCGGCGACATCACCACCGTGCCGGGCTGCATCCAGCGCCGCGATGGGCAATACGTCAAAGTCCCGCGCCAGTTGGAAGCAGATCTGAATGATACTGCCTTCCCCGCTTATGAACTCTTCGACCTGGAGCGCTATTACCAGCAGGGCATCTCCCCGGCCATCCTCACCAAACGCGGCTGTGCCTTCCGCTGCTCCTATTGCCCATACCGCTCGCTGGAAGGTTCACGCTACCGGCTCAAATCCCCAGGGCGGGTGGTGGACGAGTTCGAGCATGTTCGGCGGCTGAAAAAACCAAAAATGTTCATGATCTGCGAGAACAACTTCAATTCTCCTAAACACCATGCTGAAGCCATCTGTCGTGAACTGCTGGACCGTAAAGTGGATGTCAACTGGGGCACCGGCGACCTGCGCCCGATGGGTATCACGACTGATTTCTGCCGGCTGTTGAAGGATTCCGGCTGTAGCTATGTCAACCTGTCGATCGAGAGCGGCTCGGACACGATGCTGCTCTCCATGCAGCGCGGCTATACCGCTGCGGATATCCGCCAATCGCTGGCTTGCCTGGAGCAGTCCGGTATTCCATTCGGGGTATCGTTGATGATCGGTGCACCGGGTGAAACCCCGGAGACGATCACCGAATTGCTGGCATTGATCGACAGCTTCTCCATTCCTGTCGGTGTCTGGATGACCATCGGCATTTGCCTGTGGACCCCGCGCCAGGAAGTGTACGCCATAGCCCGCCAGCAGGGTCAACTGACGGACGACCGCATGCTCTTCTGAAGGCGCCAACTACCTCTCCCCGCAATTGCCCAAAGCCTATATGGTCGACCTGATCGATACACTCAGGTCGAAGAATGGGCTGGATGTCCAGGTCAACATGCCGTATGCGGGCTATCAGTGGGAGCAGGCTGGCAGTTGGCAGTAAAAAGGGAAGATCAATATGAGCAGCTAAAGGAAATCATGAGCGCTGAACCACACACCAGCAGGGTGACAAGAACGAAGGAGCAGGCCCGCTCTGCTTATGACAACATGAGCTCAATATACGACCTCCTTTCCGGTTCGGCTGAGAAAAAGTACAAGGAAATGGGGCTGAACATGCTGGCCGTCAGGACGGGCGAAACGGTGCTGGAGATCGGCTTTGGCACCGGGGGTTGCCTGGTTCCACTGGCACGGGCAGTCGGCGATACTGGCAGGCTATATGGCATCGACCTTTCGGACGGGATGCTCAACGTAGCGCAGGGAAAAGTGACCCGCGCCGGCCTTGACCAAAGGGTGGAATTGACCAGCGGAGATGCCGCGCAGCTTCCGTATGCAGACGGCTTTTTTGATGCAATCTTCATCAGTTTCACCCTCGAATTATTCGATTCGCCTGAGATCCCGGTTGTGTTGAAAGAATGCCGGCGAGTGCTGCGACCCGGTGGACGCCTGTGCGTGGTGGCGCTGGCGAAACCGGAAAAACCCGGCTCCATGGTGCGATTGTATGAATGGGCGCATGCCAGGCTGCCCAGCTACGTGGACTGCCGCCCCATCTACCCCCGGCAGGAAATTGAGTTTGCCGGATACAGGATGGAAGAAGTGGAGGAAATGTCCATGTTTGGCCTGCCGGTGGAGGTGGTTCTGGCGGGGAAATAATATTTTGATGCATTCCCAATACATCCATTAAAAATTGAGATGAGAGGCTCTAAAACGGGAATTGGGAATGTAGAATGGATCAACCCTTATGGTTCAGCGTCACCGTAGGACTGTGGCATGTTCCTAAGCGAGGACACTGAGGATAAAGAGGGAAAAGGTCTGAGCCCCCTCCCACAGTAATTTGCCGGAATCTGGCTGGCGCCCCCATTCCGACCTATGGTGCCGGGATATGGGATTTGACATGAGAAAAACAGAACTTAATGGGGAAACAAAAGCTCGCCAAAGACAAGGAACAGAACAAATAAACCCGGCAGCAGACAGATCCAAACGAGGATCGAGCGTTCCTTCTTCCGGATGATCGCCACCAGGGCGATGATCGCACCGGCAAGCCCGCATAAAAGCATGAAGATTCCATAAAAAGGCAGTACCGTTCGGGTCACTTGTTCTGAAAATGTCACTCTCATGAACACTGCCGTGTTGAGGATCGAAAGTACCGCGTAAAGAGCCACCAGGCCGATCGCCCACCAGCCGAGCCGCGTGACCGGCCATACCAGGCTGCGGTGTTTCGTTGGTTGATCCGTTTGATTATCCATCCATCACCTCGCGAATGATAGTTCCATCAAGAATATGCATTAATTGTGAAGCATTTTGCTTTGAAATTTCAACACGCCAAAATCATTATACAGACTGGCGAGCAGGTTGTATTAAAAATCCGTCCAATCCGGGGGAAATGTCATTCATTCATGGTTATGTGGTGGATTAAGCATAAGATCGCCCAGGGAATGAGCTGAACAACTCCTGCCTGAAAGATACGTAGGGTGCGTTTCCAACGCACCTAAACACTTGTAAGTTAGGTTGAGTGTCATTACGAAACCCAACAAAAAGATGTAGTTAGGGTAGAGCCGTTTCTTGAGCTTGTCGATTGCATTGCGAAGCGGAGCATCCCAGTGGGAAGGACTTTACGAAACCCAATAAATAACTTTTAAGAACATTTATTCTCCTGGTAAGTTTATAATTTATTATTTATGACTATGCAATCGGGATCCTATGGCATCACTCCGTCAAAGTCATCTCCACAGTCCATTCCTCAGTGGTCAAAGTCCCGCTGAAGGTTTCCTCAAAGTATTGGCCTTCCCAGGTGAACGTGTATGTGCCATTAATTGCTCCTAAAACCATATCCCCGGTGCCTGTTCCCCGGCAGGACCCGTTATCGCTGCACTGCCCGGTAAATACAAGTGTATGTGTGGCCCGGTACACGCCTTGCGAAGCCCACTCCGGTTGGATCACATCCGCTGCCAGGGTACCGCTTCCGCTTACTGGTCCGCCCGCGGGCGAAAGGGTTAACTGCACCTGGTTAGTCACCATCGTACAATCATTATGGATTGTGCAATACCCGTACACATTAATGGTGGTGATACCCAGGCTGCCTTTGAACGTCACACTGTCTTGAACTGTAGAGGTAGCAGACGCTCCGGTGGGTGTCCTTTCATGATCGGCGGTCTTGGTTTTCTCAGGCTCCGGGCTTTCTTCCGTTTCCTCCTGCTCCTCTGTCAGTGCTTCCTCCTCAGTGTTATGTTTTACGATCTGATTTAGTATCTCACCGGTAATCGTGTCGGCCATCTCCCCGGCAGCATCCTCGTCGTACCCCATCTCCAACAGGTTATCCTTGATCTGGCCATTGATGCGCTCTTCCGCCTGGCTGCTGGCATATGCTGCAGCTCCTTCCAGGGGGTTCTCATAGGTAGTGTGGATCAATTCGACCCATTCATTCACCTTGTCGGCATAGTCAAAACCTTCTTCGATCCCCGGAAAACTGGACTGGAGCACCTGCTTGATGATCTCCACCTCCATATTCGCTCCTTTATCCACCAGGTTGGAGCCTTCTTCGTAGGCGATTTGCAGCATCGGCCGGTTGGTATTGCGGTTATCCGTAAGGGTGGCAACAAAAGCAGGCTCATCCATCAGGGAGTTGCGGATGCGGTTGGCCTCACCCTGTAGCTCCCCGTTCTGCAGCTTGATGATCAACTCATCAAACGACTGCGCACCCCCGGTGGTGGAGGCGGGAATATATTCCCAGGCTTCCATTTTCTCCTCTGCGGACATCCCCCCAACTCCCGCAAGGATGTCATCCACTGCACGACGGTCTATATTCCTGCTTTCAAAAAAGAACTCGAATATCGGATTCCTTAATGCCGGCTTTCGGCTTGCAAACTCGCCTGCAGCCGGTAATTCCGGCGGCATTTTCTGCGCGCATCTCCAATGCAACGATCGCATTCAGGGTCGCGTCCTCCTGTTCAAAGACGGAGTCGTAATTTTCATAGATGGATCGCAATTCGGTGGGAGAAATATCGGATGAAGGTTCGAATAACGGGGATGTGAAACCGTCGGATGCCGCCTCCAGGAAAGCCAGCATACCGCTGCGGATACCGGCCATGGCATTGGCCACCAGGATCAACTCCCGCTTGCGGTCAGGATCTGTTTCATTTACCGATGAACGGATTAGTGATTCCAGATCCACCCGGTCGTTCGTTCCGCTCACTTGCTGCCAGCTGATGGTATATACCGTATCATCCGCTCCCGCAGCCTCAATGTAATACGCATCCCCGGGCAGGAACCAGTCATCTTTCTCTGCATCACCGATGTATAGGTAGGCAGAGGTCGTTTGGTTGGCGCGGGGAATGGCAATTGCCAGCATCGGCTGTCTGCCCGAAGAAGAGGACCCGCTTTGATAGGCCCCGGGCAAAAAATTTCCGATGATCCAAGCGCTAAGGAAACAAATACAGCACAGCACCGCCAGGCTGATGGCAGCTATGCCAATAATGAGCAGGGTCTTGCTGTTGGACTTGTGTGCTGCATAGGTGGTGCTGGATGGAATTGTAGTTGGATTTCCCATCGTCTATCCTCCAATTAATTTGATGATGAGACAATTTCAAAGGGAGGGTTCAGGGATGAGAGTTGAAGAAAACGCTACCAGCTCTGCAATGCTCCCTTGGAACAATGGGCGAAGCCGTGCTGTGATGCGATACTACCATTATAGCGCGCGGGCATAAAAACCGCTGAATGGATTTATTTTGTTACCAAAATGGGTGGTTATTCCCCTGTCCATTTTTTGAAACATGGGATTAATCAGAGCGTTGGAAACGCACCAAAACACTTGTAGGTTGGGTTGAGCCGGTTCCTGAGCCATATCCTGAGCATGTCGATTGCGTAGCGCAGCGGAGTATCCCGTAGGGAAGGACGGCGAAGAGCATGTCGAAAACCACCAATACGATTGCATTAAAAATACCTGCTTGAATTGCAGGTATTTTTGATTTATTATATTTTTGTTATGGGGTAAGCGGTTTGTCGTTGTTTTTTCGCATGATAAAAGGAGACGAACGATGAATACCAAAAATCTGTTGCTCGCCGGGTTGATCGGAGGTTTGATCAGCACAGCCCTATCGAACATTCCCATCATCAATTTTGTGAACTGCCTGCTGTGCGCCGGTTTCTGGGCAGGCGCCCTATTTGCGGTCTGGTTCTATAAACGCCAGACAGGCTCGGTCACGCTCGGGCAGGGTGTCGTCATCGGACTCGTGGCGGGAGCCTTTCACGGGGTATTCGGTTTCATCCTCGGCCTGGTGGGTTTGGCCGGCACGCAGGCACTGATGCAGAGCTACGCCAAATACCTGCCTCCGGATGCGAATATCGAAACGCCTCCTCCCGGCGTCGCTTCCGTCCTGTTCGACCTGGCGGGCGTCGTTGTGGACCTTATTTTTGGCGCCATCGGCGGCCTGGTTGGCGGACTCATCTTCAAGCCCAAAACCCCTCCTCCGGCTGTAGTGCCGTAACCCGTGATATGTAGGTTGGGTAGAGCCGCTTCCGAACTTTCTAGTTGGGATGAGCCAAATCCTTTGCCGTCCTTCCCTACGGGATACTCCGTTATCGACAGCCTCAGGAACGGCTCGAGAATCGGTTTAATCCGATATATTTAGCCCTTAAAATGAATTGAACCATATCATCCAGGTGAGCAAGATGATCGCAGCATATCCGACCCCCGCCCACAGCGCAACGACGGTTTGTAACGACTTTATTTCAGTAAAAAGGTTCGACCGGCCAGGACGCACCAAATGGGGTAAAGCACGAGCCATCCCAAAGCACTTGTCCACCAGAAGGCATTGACAAGCGTTAAGGTGTATTCCTTAAAATCATTACCGCGAAATATCCCTGGAATTGCCACCAAACCAAGTACCAATATCACCCCACTGATAAGCCCGAAAATAACCAAGCTAAACGGGAAAGGAGTACCCTGCCAGGAGGAATAATTTATCGCAAGCAGCCATAAACCTATCAAGGCATTTCCTGCCGCCATATATAATCCTGATAGATACCAACCCGTAGCGCCAGAGATGGTTAGTACTGAACCGATAAGCACAACAAATGCGCCAATTATTGCGATTACGAGTGCAAGCTGACTGAGGATTGGCGATTGTGTAGTATGCGTGGTGTACAACATCCAGGCTAAAACCACACTTAAAGATTGCCGTCAGACCAATGAAAATGTCATTGAGCGTGCCAAACGGCTGACCAACCGTGAAGAATAAAGTAATGAAAACCAGGCCAAGTAATCCCGAAATACCTATTGCAATGGCGACCCGACCAATCATATCTGACGAAAATGAATTTGCCATCATTTTGTTCCTTATCCAAAACCGCGAAAGCGTAGATTTTTTAATTCGACTTAAACAAGACCTTTTAATCCAAACAGTCCATCCGGGGTGTTTTTTAGGGATTGATTTGCTTAAAATGGTTTGAACTTCATCAACCAGGTGAGCAGGATGATCGCAGCATAACCGACCACAGCCAGCAGCGCCGGGTTGGCTTTGTTCAGCAGCGCATCGATCACCTCCTGCGTGGCGGGTTCATCCGGTTGATGCATCTTCGTCCCTTCCATATATTCCTGCCCGACAGCCTTACGCACCTTTCCGTAGAAACCTGACCCGGCCAGGCCCATATAGACATACATAGCGATCAGCAGGCCCAGTGAGACCCAGATCCAACCGTGCCCCCACCAACTGCCCATGAAGCCCATCACCACGCCCAGAACCAGAACGATGAGCAGGGAAATGTGTACAACGCCGATGGATGAACCTGATAGGTTCAGCAATGTGCGGATGCGTTCCAGATTCCGTTCCCGTTTGAGCGCAAAAGCTACGGCTACAGACACGCCATGCGCCATCAGAAATGCAAATACTGCGAGTATATGTAGAAAAACCATTACGAGATACATGTTCATTACCCTCCTGATAGATGGGTTTGATATGAAATTTGACTCTCGATCCAATCCATTCGCTGCGGCGTGAACCGTACCGATCAATACCCGATCAGATGGATCGAACGCTTAGAAAACTACGATCTTAATCATTATGCCGTCACAGTTATTCGTTTTCCACAAAAAGTATAAAGTGGGCTTGTTTGCCATTAAATGCAGGAGCGCAACCCTCCCGGATTGCGCTCCTTACCAAGGAGGAGAAATGACAATAATTATCGAACCGCTTAAAACCTGTTCCCGGCGATTTGCATGATCTGGTTGTGCAGCTCTTCAGGGATGATGGCAAATTCCGAATTTGTCCTGGTGGTGCTCCGTTCTTCGATTAATAGCACCGATGCATCCCTGCTGAGCAAAATGGTATGCCAGGTATTCACACGCACATTGTAGATCTTGCCTATCTCCATCTCCTGCGGAAGAATACTTTCCACCTGCTGGCCATTCCCGCCGATGATCAAAATACCGCAGCCTTTCACTAAAACAAAGACCTCATCCGTTTCTGTGTGACGTTCCAACTTATTATTGCACTGAGGATGTATTTCATCCAAATAATTCAAGACGGCCACCTGCCAGGTATTGAACGCCACCTGTGGTTGGAAGCCCACCCCTTCATATCCGCGGATCTGCAGCAAATTCTCATCCATGTTGTTTTCCCATCCACGCTTCAATAATATGTTCCTTACCGATCAAATCGACCGGAATGATATTTCCGGGAATATTTTTTCCATTCACGGTCATTTTGATGACACCCTTGCACACACCATCCGGATTATGTACTTTGATGTGATATGTTTTTGACCTGAAGATGCGGGTTATGGTGAACCCGCTCCAGGTGGACGGGATGCAAGGATCCAGTCGCAAGCCGATTGCTTCCGGGCGTAATCCTAAAATATACTGTGTGGCGCTGAAATAGCTCCAGGCTGCAGCACCGGTCAGCCACGAGGTGCGGGTGTTGCCCGGCCGCGGGGAAAAGGATGAATAAGTAGTCTGCCCGTGCACATACGGTTCGCTCTGCCGAATTTCCGCACGCGTGTTATAGGCAGCCGGCATGGAAGAGCGGTAATACTCGTAAGCGCGGTCGCCATTCCCCAGCAGGCATTCAGCCATCACCCCCCACCCATTGGTGTGATTGAAGATGCCGGCATTCTCTTTGATACCCGGATTGAAAACCACCGCCCGCATCACATCGATCGGCATTTTAGCGAAAGGCGGCGCGCAGAGCATCAAACCATAAGGTGTGGCCAGCCGTTCCTTGACTGTCTGCATACATAATTGTGCCTGTTCGGGTGTGGCTGCTCCGCTGATCACCGACCAGGCCTGTGTGTTGAGATAGACCTGGCCTTCTTTTTGTTCCTTCGTGCCGTAAACCGTGCCATCATCGCCAATCGCCCAGATGAACCAATTGCCGTCCCAGGCGCAGGCCTGGATGCTGGCATCCAGCTTCTTTCGTTCGCCGAGCGCCCAACCGGATTCTTCCGGCAAACCCAGTTGATCAGCAATTTCACTGTAAACTGTTAATCCATACCGCACCTGGAAAGCCACAAACAGGCTTTCACCGTAGTAACCCAGCTTCAGGCAGTCGTTCCAATCTGCTGCCAGACCGCAGGGCAGGCCGTGCTTGCCGGTGCGCTCCAGGTTGAATTCCAGTGCCCGCTTCATGTGGCCGAAAACCGTCGCCGAGCCTTCATCGGCATAGGGCAAAATGCGAGTATAGAAATCCGCATCGCCGGTTTCGTTGACATAGGCAGGAACAGCATTGAAGAACCACAGGCAGTCATCCGAGCGGTACTCCTCGCGAGCCGGCGGTTTTTCCTTCCCGGGCTGGTGCCCGAAAGGTTGGACGATGGGCATCGCGCCGCCGCTGGAGACCTGCCCGGTCAGCATCAATTCCAACCGTTGGCGGGCTTCTTCTGGTACGGCAGCCACCACCCCCAGGACATCCTGCACCGAATCGCGGAAGCCCAGGCCGTCCCGCTCCCCGTTATATACCAGGCTGGCGGAACGCGACCAGGCGAAGCTGATCAGGCTGTTATATAGTCCCCAGACATTGACGGTGTGATTGAATTCCTCATCCGGTGTCTCGACCACCAGGCTGCCCAGTTTTTCGTGCCAGTGATCTTTCAGCTTTTGCAGTTCAGTTTCAGCCCGCTCCAATGAACCATATTCAGCCATCGTCTTTTTTCCGGTCGAACGCGCATCACCGATCCCGAGCACGACCAATATCTCCCGGCTTTCCCCGGGTTGAAGGCTCAGGTTGGTTTGCAGGCTGCCGCAGGCATTATCGCCAAACGCATTGCTGTTGGTGCATTGTCCTTTTTCCACCACCATCGGATCGTGGTAGCCGTGATAAGCACCGATGAAAGCCTCGCGGCTGGTGTCGTAGCCGTCGATCGCAGAACCCGCCAGCCCCATCCAACTGTGCCGCGCGATATCGTGGATGAAGAAACCTTCAGTTTCGGGTGTCAGGTTATCCTGGATGGCTATACGCAGTAGGTTATCCCCGGTCAATTCACCGCGGACGATGAATAAAGAATATTGCAGGTTCACCGAGTCCTGGAATGTATCCCATTGGTTGGTGAACTCGCAAAACGAAAAGATGCGAGAGCTGGCGTGGACGATCGCTTTCATTGGTGACTTTCAACCGCCAGTACTCAAAAGTCTGACCTAAAGGAACGAAATAAGTAGTTTCGGTGGCTATCCCGGCATAATGAGATTCGATCACAGTATAAGCCGTGCCATGCCGGCAGGTGGATCGGTAATTTATCAAGTGGTTTTCCCACCGGCTGCCAGGAAGATGACCAGTAGTCGCCACTCTCATTATCGCGCAGGTAGAAATATCGACCGGGTTGATCCATCGGAACGCTGTTGAAACGCAGCCGGAGAATACGTCCGCGGGCACCCGACTTGTAGAAGCTGTAGCCGCCCGCATTGTTGGTGATGATCGCTCCATACTCCGTCGAGCCGAGGTAATTGCTCCACGACTGCGGCGTATCCGGCCTAGTGATGACATATTCTTTTGCGGAGTCGTCAAAATAACCGTATTGCATTAAGACACTCTGACCGTCACCCGAACTTCCAGTACTCCTTCGGGTGGAAGGGGAATGATGTTTCCGGAAATTGTTTTTCCATCAACTTCGATGCTGACCGAATTCCCCGTTCCATGCCTTTCAACTTGGATAGTAGTATTTGACCCCCCGGAAACTGCGCACCATTTCGAAACCTTTCCATTCTATCGGGATGACCGGTGAAATTCGCAGCCCATCAAAGGTGGGACTGATGCCCAGTATCCATTGAGTGATAGCCACGTAATTCCAGGCGGCGGTTCCGGTCAGCCATGAATTCTTGGCTTCGCCAGGTTTCCTGGCTTCCTTTCCGGAGATCATTTGAGCATAGGCATACGGTTCGCAGCGGTGAATTTCACTGATATCTTCACGTGCCGATGGATTGATCCGCTTGTAGTAATCAAAAGCCTGGTCTCCCCGGCCGATCTTCGTCTCCGCGATCATTACCCAGGGATTGGTGTGACAGAATACGCTGCCGTTCTCCTTATATCCGGGTGGATAGGAAGATATTTCTCCCAGATGTAAATAGTATTTTGTATAAGCGGGATTGAGTAGGACAATACCATGTTCACAAGCCAGCAGTTCTTTTACGGAATCGAGCGCCTTTTCTGCTTTTCCATTATCCAGGCCAACCCCCGCCATAATGCACATCCCCTGCGGTTCGACAAAGATCTGCCCTTCTACACATTCACTTGAACCGACCGGTTTTCCAAAGTGATCGTACGCACGCCGGAACCAGGCACCGTCCCACCCGGCAGCATTAACGACCTGCTCCATTTTGAAGGCGGGCATTTCGGCAGGTGATAACATCGTCATCTTTTTGGATATGTGCTGCCATGCCTTCCATCTCTTCATTGGCCAGAATGAACAGACCACCAATGAATACGCTTTCCGCGATCTTGCCTTCCTGTGCAGATGCTGTCTGGAAAGGTTGACCCGGGGTATCAGAGAAAATGTTCAGATTTAAGCAGTCATTCCAGTCTGCCCTACCAATTAAAGGCAGACCGTGCGGACCCTGGCGGTCAATGGTGTACTGCAGGGATCTCTGTAAATGTGTGTATATACTGGCTTCAGAACCGGGTTTATTATCGAATGGAACCTTCTCATCCAGAATAGACCAATCACCGGTTTCCTTTAAGTATGCGGAAACAGCCAGCACCAGCCACAGTGGATCGTCGTTAAAATTACTGCCGATATCATTGTTGCCCATCTTTGTCATGGGTTGATACTGGTGGTAAGCGCCTCCGTTTGGTAATTGCGTGGCAGCCAGATCAAGCAATCTTACCCGAGCTCGTTCCGGTACTAAATGCATGAATCCCAGCAGATCCTGGGCCGAGTCCCTGAAACCCATACCCCTGCCGACACCTGATTCGAAGTAGGAGGCTGATCGCGAGAAATTGAATGTGACCATCATTTGGTATGCGGTCCATATATTCACCATGCGGTTGGTATCCTGGTCCGGGGTCGATACAAACAATTTTCCTAAAAGATCATCCCAGTAGGATCGAAGGTTGGAAAAACACTGATCGACGACTTCAGCGTGCAGATAGCGTTCGATCAATGGTTTCACGTTATTTTTATTGATCAGCAAGGGATGAATGGGATCGAACTTCTCTGCCTTTGGATTCTCATGATACCCGAGCAGGAAAATGATCTTTTTTATTTCTCCCGGTTGGATGACAACTTTCACATGATGCGCGCCCATTGGCTGCCATCCGAGAGCGATCGAGTTATTTGTCTTTCCTGTTTCCACCGCACGGGGATGATCCCAACCACGATATGGCCCGAGGAAATCTTCTCGTTGTGTATCAAACCCGGCCAATTTTTCTGAGCAGGCAAAGAATGCAAAATGATTGCGGCGTTCACGGTATTCAGAAATATGATAAATGACGCCATCTTCCTCTTCGGCTTCTCCGATGGAATAATTTCTCTGGAAATTATTGGCATCGTCGTATGCATCCCATAAACAAAATTCGATGGCAGAGAACACCGACAGATCTGCAGCCACTTCGCGCTTGTTTTCGAGGATCAGTTCCCAAATCTCAAGATCTTCCCCTAGCGGAACAAAATAGCGGGTTTGGGCAGCGATCCCGCCAAATTCGGATCGGATGGTTGTGTATCCCATGCCATGCCGGCATTCATACGCGTCCAGTTTATTTCGGGTTGGCTGCCAGGTCGGAGACCAGAAATGCGGGTTGGTAGGATCATTATCTCTCAGGTAGATATAGCGCCCATTGGTATCAAGCGGAGCATCATTGTATCGATATCGGGTCAGGCGTCGTAAACGTGCATCTTTATAAAAAGAATAGCCTCCGGCTGTATTGGAAATAATACCAAAATATGATTCCGTCCCCAGGTAATTGATCCAGGGTAGGGGAGTATCCGGCCGTGTTATGACATACTCTCGATGTTCGTCGTCGAAATATCCAAATTGCATATTATCCTCCCGGCCTCATCCATGAATTGATTTGCAGATACCATTGGTGAAAACGACCGGTATTGACATTCAAAGGCTGTGTGTTGCTGTTAATTGACAAGTTGAACCTCAAGGTGTTAATCCCTTCACATCGTGTGAATATGACTCGTAAACGGAGCGAAGCTGAATTGCTTTTTGTGCCTGGCTAAGCGTCCAACCTGCTGGCAGTGGGCATGTGATCAGGACTGTTCGGCCAGCTGGCATGTTGAAGTAGTTATCGCTGAAAACGACATCTGCGCCAATTAAAGATACCTCCACCAGAAGCGCCAGAGAGCTGGAAGTCAGTTCAACAGTCAATTGGCCTTTTTCCTCATGCAAATCCGCAGACAAAGCCGGGTCGGTCAGTGAAAGGTGCTTGATCGGGGAGAAGCTTGCCGTTTGTCTGGATATGTACCCCCCATCCTTGAATAACTCAACAATAAATACCAGGGTGCGGATGTTGTCATCCGTGAGGTGGCTGGAAAAATCCAACTTGCAGACTTGGGTTGCAGCTTGTGCCGCGGTTGTTACTGGTGCTTCTCCAGAAGTAAGAACCTCGCCTTCGAGTGTTTCCAACCACCAACGTACGTTCCCTTCCCAGGGTTCGAGCAGGTCATTGGTGACAAATACCCCCATGTCAGGTGACTTGTCTTCTATGGAGAGCATAAGAGGGGCGAAGAAATTGCGTGCCGCGTAATGCAGGGCTTTCCAGCGTCCAAAGTAATCCAGGCTGGACCAGGAAGCCACCGGCCAGCAATCGTTCAGCTGCCAGTAAAGGATCCCGGCAACCCGATCAGGATGCCGCCTCCAGTGTTCCACCCCATACCGGATTCCCTCCGCCTGGAGAGCCATGCTCAGGTAGACCAGCGAAACAAAATCCTTTGGCAACCGGAAGGTATCCAGCATCTGCCCGACCATCAGGGAGTTTCCACTTGCATTCTTCTGGTGCAATTCCATGATGTAAGAGGTCATATTCCAGTCAGGCTCATCCGCATAAGTGCGGATGGTTTCCAGAGGAGGTAACGCCTGGAAACCGAACTCGCTCATGAATCGCGGATACTGGTCGCGGTAAGAGGTGAAGGGTTTGCGGCCATGCCAGACATCCCAATAATGGGCATCACCCTGACGTTGACCGTTCGGGTTTTCAAAGGGGATATCAGAGGAGGGAGAGCTGGGCCAATACGAGTGGTCCGGGTCTTCTACCTGAACCCATTCTGGCAGGATATGGTGAAAAAATTGGTCATAGGCAGGTTTCAGTTTTTGATGCTCATCAGACTTCCAGTTCCACTCGACCCAGGTCATCTCCATCTCATTGTTACCGCACCACAACGCCAGGCTGGCTCGGTGACGCAGACGGCGAATGTTCTCTACTATCTCCACCCGGATATTTTCAATGAAAGCTGGCTCATCGAATGGGTATATGCTGCAGGAGAAGATAAAATCCTGCCAGACCAGGATGCCGTATCGATCACAGAGATCGTAAAAACGTTCCTCTTCATAGAATCCGCCACCCCAGACGCGCAGCATGTTCTGGTGCGTCTCTACCGCACCCTGGATCAGTTTTTCCAAAAAGGCGTCTGTGATGCGTGTGGGAAACGAATCAGCAGGGATCCAGTTAGAGCCTTTCGCGAAAATCGAAACACCATTAACCACAATAATAAAGGAGCGTCCCCACTGGTCTTCCTGTTGGCGCAATTCGATTGTACGTAATCCGAGTTTGTAAGAACGATTATCCAGAACAGTCGCCTCTGAGGAATCATCCGACATGAGAGCTACTTCTACCTGATACAGAGGCTGACTCCCATAGCCATTCGGCCACCACAGCTCCGGATTGGATATGGGAACTTTCACAGTGATCTCATTCCGGGCAGTAATCTCTTCCTTTTTTACGAAGGTATCACCATTTGGTGCCTTGATCCGCACCTCTGCTACCAGTGGTTTTTCATCCCAGCGGTGGATACATGCCCGAACCTCGACCGCCACCTTTTCATTGGCATGCTCCTGGCGCAGGTGAATTTCTGAGAAACGTGCCTGGCTATACCCCTCCAAACGGATGTCCTTCCATATTCCGATCGGAGGTAGTTGCGGACCCCAATCCCAACCGAATTGGCATGGAGCTTTGCGTATATGCGGACTGCCGTGGATCGCCTGCGGGACACCAGGCAATGGTCGTATGCCTTGCTTTTCTGTTATAAATTTCACCGGTGAATCGAAATGGATCACTAATTCATTGATTCCCCTGGTATTTAATAATCCCTTTATCTCCCACTGGTACTGACGGAACATATTATCCGTGTGACCAAGCTCAGTGCCATTCAGGGTGAGTGTTGCCAGGGTATCCAATCCATCGCAAACAAGAAAAACTTTCTCTTCTGATAAAAGCTCGTTCGAGCAGGTAAAACTGGTCCGGTAGACCCAATCGGATTCAGCTACCCATTGAACACGTTTTTCGTTGTCACCCGTAAACGGGTCCGGAATCCGGCCTAACGCCAGTAAATCCGTGTGCACTCCACCTGGAACAATGGCTGGCAGCCATTCTGTTGTACCTTTTTTCTGGAATTCCCAGCTGTCTGCAAGGGATTGACTCTTCATATTGTGATTTCCTTACCAGGTTGGTCATCGTTAATCGGTGTAAACCAAAAATTATCGGATTTTTCGACAGGATTAGGATGAGTATGTCTTCCAATTACCCATGGATATTGAGTATCAGATTGTGGTGTGATATACGCAAGACGAGCATCATCAATATAACCGTATTGCATCATTGCTCCCTCTAAAGGGTTAAACCTTTTTTTGATTGTTTGCCACAATCTTGTGTCTCAGCGTTGGATGCGTTTGCGTGTCCCCTGCAAGAGGTAATTTTCCATAGTCCTCAAAGACTTTCCAGCAGGCTGCGAAATGTTCCGGTTCAATTTCAAGTGACGGCGGTCTTTGTTTGCATTTTTCATAAGCAAGCGGGCAGCGATCAAAATAGACACAACCCGTGGTAAATTCTGCGGAAGTTGCCTTAATCTCTACATTGATCTCTTTGTCCCATTTTTCATCCAGACGCGGGACAGAGGAGATGAGCATTTTCGTATATGGATGCTGTGGATTATTGAAAATTTTATCTGTCACACCCATTTCCGCAATGCAGCCCCGGTAAAGGATCACTGCTTTTTCGCTGATGTAATTCGCCAGAGAGAGATCATGGGTGATGAAAAGGATGGAGAGTCCACGTGTTTTGAGATCTGCAAGCAGATTGAGAACATCAATTCGGGTGGAGGCATCGAGCATACTGATGATCTCATCTGCGACCAGGAATTTTATATCGAGGAGGAGAGCACGGGCAATCAGAAATCGTTGGAGCTGTCCACCGCTTAACTGGTGGGGATATTTATTCAGCACATGCTCAGGATTCAAGCCCACAGATTTAATTGCTACGTCTACCTTTGCAGTCCATTCCTGTTCACTAGTCTTCGGATAAAACTCTTCGTGAATGGTTTTGAATACACGATCAGCTTTGTAGATCGGGTTATAGGTGCTGAATGGGTCCTGGAAAACACCCTGTACATGCCGGTAATATTCCTTGAGGGAGTCGCCTTTGAGTGTCGAGACATTCAAATCATCCAGGGTAATTGTCCCTGCAGAAGTGGAAATGAGACGCAGGATCATTTTTCCGATCGTGGATTTTCCACTCCCACTTTCACCGATCAGTGAGACGACTTCTCCATCCTGAACGTCAAAACTAATATCATTAACCGCATGAAGTTCCTTACCTCCAAACATACCGATCCGATAAGTTTTAGTCACACCTTCAAGTTTAAGCATGGTTGCCGCCTACCTTCCAGCAAGCTGCAAAATGATCTTTTGCTACTTCGATGAATGGAGGGACTTCTATGCACCTTTCAAACGCAAGGGGACAGCGATCCCTAAATCGGCATCCTGCAGGCGGTTCGAGCAATAGTGGTGGTTTACCGGGAATACCTGCCAGTTTCTTTTCGGAGTACTTCACACCGATCTCGGGAAGTGATGAGATCAGCAATTTGGTATATGGATGACGAGGCGAATGGATAATCGACTCGGTGGGTGCTTTCTCCGCAAGCTGACCGGCATACATGATCATTATGCTGTCAGCGACCTGATATAGGATTGAAATGTCGTGCGTGATGATGATCGCACTTTTACAGTAGCATTGGTTGCGAAATTCGACCAGCATCTCAACGACTGCCTTCTGGCTGGCAACGTCAAGGGCAGATGTGATCTCGTCAGCAATAAGAATGGAAGGGTCAAGCAATGTGGAGATCACCATTACCATCCTTTGCTTCATACCTCCGGATAGTTCCATCGGATACATGTTTAGAACTTCATGCGGCAGTTTGACTTTATCCAGGCGCAGTTTGAGGCTCGGCAGGACTGATTTGAAATCCACTTTCTTGGATTCAAGCAGTTCTTCCGTCATTTTTCCGATCTTACGAATCGGGTTCATGGCATTCATGGCATATTGTGGAATAATGGAGATCTTGCTGAACCTGAAAGGGTTCATTTTTTCCATATCCCATATCGGAAGTTCTTCGCCATCGAGTGTCACTTTACCGGAAATGTACTTCATCGGGGGTTTAAGAAAAGTCAGGCTATGCCCTAATGTCGTCTTTCCACATCCCAATTCACCTGCCAATCCCATGATTTCGCCGTCTGCCATCTGGAATGAAGTGTTTTCCAGGGCATGGACTTCACCTCTTAGGGTTTGGTAATAGATAGTAAGATTGTCTACTTTTAAGCTCATTAGTTATAACTCTCTGAGTTTTGGATTGAATATCTCATCAAGACCAACGTTCATAATGTATAAGGCTCCCACAATGGCTGTGATCCCAACGCCAGGTGGGATAAACCACCACCACATTTTTAATATCAATGCACTCCACAACACCGCCATGTTCATCATGGTCCCCAAAGAAATGCCCTGCGTGGGACCCAGACCCAGGAAATCAAGGGTGGCGGCAGTCAGGATTGCACCACCAAACATCAAAATAAAGGTCATAAACAAATATGAAGCCATGTTTGGGGCGATTTCTGTGAGAATGATCTTCAGGGGTTTCTCTCCACTTAAGCGTGCCAGGTCGATAAATTCGCGCGTTCTAAGGGAGAATGTCTGTGCGCGAATAGCTCGAGCTGCCCAGGGCCAGCATGTCACTCCGATAAACAGGGATTCTATCAGGACACCCCGAACTTTTACATAGGCGGAAATTACGACCAAAAGGGCCAGGACGGGGATGGTGAGAACAACATTGGTTAATACATTGAGAATTTCATCAAGGGTACCTCCCCGGTAACCCGCAGTAAAACCTATCAGCATTCCCAGTATTGTTCCGAATTCCACCGCCAACAATTCCAACTAGAAAAGTGGAAGATAAGCCGCTTACGAATTGTGAGAATACATCTTCGCCAAAAGTTGTTGTACCAAACCAAAACTCTGCAGAAGGTGGAGAATTTGGAGGACCTGCATTCTCAGTTGGGCCATATTTTGCGATTACCGGTCCAATGATCGCCAAAATGATAAAAAATAAAAGGATACCCAATCCAATCTTAAACTTCGTATTTCGAAAGGCAAAATATATAATTTCATTTCTCTTTTTTTTCATGGTTACGCCCCTCCACCCTGCATACCGGTTCTAGTTCGTGGGTCAACCATAACATATACAATGTCGATTATAAAATTAGCTAAAAGAACACCTATAACAACATAGAGGAAACATCCTTGAAGCAGAAAGTAGTCCTCGTTATGGATCGCTTGCAAGATCAAATAACCAATTCCCGGATACGAAAAAACCACTTCTGTGGCAAGGGCGCCGGTGACAATAACGCCAAGCTGGAGAGCCAATCCGGAAAGTTGGGGAAGCATCGCATTATTGAAAGCATATTTTCGGATCAAACTCTTTGGCGCACCAAGTGCTTCCAGGAAGTGAGAATAATCAGCCTCAAGTTCATAAATGATCAAATTGCGCATGCCAATAGCCCAGCCCCCAAATTGCACGATAAACAGGGATAAACATGGCAGGAACCAGTGTTGGAATAAGCTCCAGATGAATAAAAATGATAAGTTCGGACGCATCGAAAAACTATAACCACCAGCGATGGGAAATACTTGAAGGATGATCCCGAAGAACCAGGCAATCAGGATACCCAGCCACATATAAGGGGTGGCTGTGAGAATATACCCGAGTGGAAGTAAAGTATTATCCAATCGTTTACTGCGCGCTGCAAAAGCGCCAAATTTATTCCCCGCAAACCAGCTTGCTAGGATGGAAGGTATTAACAATGCAATGTCATAAGGAAGCGCATTTGCAATAACCTTCGTGACTGGTGTCGGGAATAAGAAGATGCTCGTTCCCAGATCTCCATGAAAAATTGCCACCCAAAAGTTCAGATACTGTTTCCAAATAGGCAGATTTAGGCCAAAAGCTTCCATGTAATAGGTATACATTTGGCTGACGGCGTTCCCCCTGAGTCCTGCTCGTGAAATGAGCAGGTCAACCGGGTTACCGGGCATGAACCTGGGAATTAACCAATCTATCGTTACCGCCACAAAAAAAGTAAACAGATAGATTATTAATTTTCTACTGAAATACCGTCTCACTAGACCTCCGAAAACAGGGGATTACTTATTCCTCCTTCCAGTATGATACTGGAAGGAGGAATAATATAAAAGTTACTTTACTTTGTTACTGGTTTTAGAGCGAGAAGCATTTGAATGGCGGACATGTTCCAATATCCACGCCAGGTAGCAGGCATGAAATGGTTTGAGCCTTCAACAGATGATGGCCAGTTAGTCCATACTGCATTGCTCACCTGAGACCATAATCCGTTGTACCATAATGGGATGGTCGGGAATTCGGTCATGGTGATCTCTTGAAGTTGTGAAGTGACAGCTTTTAATTCCAGCATCGTCGCCAAGCTTGACCTGGTCAAGTTGATTGACAAGATCGAAGGCTTTTGCATTGTCATAGCGGCCGTAGTTACCATATTGGGCTGTGGCAATATTCTCGATCGGGTTCTGGAATACCCACTTGTAGTATGACCAGGGGGTTGAACTATTCTGGGCTTCATTTTGTAGAGAGAGTTGGAAAGTACCCTTCAGTTGAGCATCACGCCATGGACCATAATCGGGGTAATCGGGTGTGATATTGATACCGACAGCCTGGGCGTTTTTGGAGATGATCTGAATTGAAGCCATCCAGTCCGTCCAGCCGCTTGGGCAGGTTACGGTCAGAGCGATTGGGTTTCCTTCTTTATCTTCGACGAAACCATCAGCATTTACATCCACATAGCCGGCAGCAGCCAGGATTGCCTGGGCTTTTGCAGGATCATATGACCAACCATATTTCGCAACCATGTCTTTGTCAACGTATTTGTCCCAGATAGGAAGCAAACCGGTGGGATCAGCAGCTTTTACAATGCCTGTATATGCGGTTTGGACAATATCGTTGGTATCGATTGCATAGGCAAGGGCTTTGCGGAATTCAACATCATCCAACGGTTTTACCTGTTGGTTGATGATCAATGCGGCAACATTGGCTGAAAGCATGTATGGAACATCTGGATAGTAGGTCTGGATACCATAACCACCTTTAACTAATGTGGCTACACCAGGCAGGAAGTTATTGCTGATATCAAGTCCACCCTGTAATACCAGGCCAAGAGCGACGTTGTTAGAACCATTGACGATATCAACAATTCGTTTCGGGCCGGGAAGACCAAAGACAGGAATACCCCACCATTTTTCATTGCGGACCAAAACCTGGCGATCCTGATCATGGCTTTCGTACATGTATGGGCCTGATCCCACTGCGGCTTCATTGGCGCCACCGGTAATATCTTTTACATCTAATTTCGACCAGATGGCTGCAGGGACGATTGGAGTTTGCCAGAGATAGAAACCAACTTCCTGGTAGGCAGGATTGGCTTTGAATTTGAAGTCGACTGTCAGATCGTCGACTTTGTCGACTGATTCAAGGAAGTTCCAAAGGCCAACATAAGCAAGACCAGCTTTGACAGTACCATTGGGATTTGCGAGTTCGTAAGTGAACTTGACATCTTCGGCAGTCAGCGGGCTTCCATCAGCCCAGGTCAAACCTTCGCGCAGTTTGATTTCAAGGGTTGTGTCATCTACCCAATTCATATCTTCTGCGGCCAACCATGGTGTGAATTTATCGGTGAGCGGATCGTAGATATATAAAGTCTCATAAACAAGACCTATTCCGCCCATTGCATAACCACCACCATTGAATGGATTCCAGCTGGAAGGAGGACCCCACTGAGTACCGCTTGTATAAAGGGTCTCAGAGCGCTCATAGTTCACAACAACAGGTTCTACTGGTGCTGCTGTTGGGGCTGGGTGCAGCGGGTGCAGCTGGGGCAGCTGGGGCAGCGGGAGCTGCAGGAGCTGCAGGTGCTGCAGGGGCTGCCGGGGCTTGGGTTGCAGCTGGTGCACATGCTGAGAGGAGCATGGCAGTGGCAACCAAAATTGATAATACGATTGTAATGCGTTTCATCTTATTCTCCTTATAGATAGTTTGGATTATAGAACGAATTTTGAAAACCCGTCAGACGTACGATTATTCCCTCACCTCCTCCCAATATTTGAATGAAGCACTTATGAGAGCGCTCCCATCTCAAGTTAAAAAAACTATTTTTGTTCATACTCTGCATTCCTCTTGAACGCACCACAGGATTTCACGGATAATCAGTTCAGTGTCAAGAATCACATGGCGGGGAGGGCAGATACCATTCTCGATCAGATCGATCAGGACCTCCACAGCTCGAATTCCAAATTGAGTAACAGGTTGGCGGACAGTGGTCAGTTGGATGTTTGACAATGAAGCCATTGGTAGATCATCAAAACCGACGAAGCCAATATCATCCGGAATTGACAACCCGGCTTCTTGTGCTGCACGCATGGCACCAACTGCCATGATGTCAGATGCAGCAAATACGGCATCCGGTCGGGAAGGTAATAATGATTGCATGGCTGCAAACCCTCCAGCCTCAGTAAAATCACCTTCGACGATCAAGGTTTCGTCCAGAACCATGCCACGGTCGGCCATAGCTTTCAGGTAACCCTCCTTTCGATCAATTCCAACCGTACTATTGGTCGGTCCTGTGATCGTAGCAATCCGTTTATAGCCCAATCCGATCAGATGATCGACTGCTATAAAAGATGAACCTATGTTATCTATATCAATGTAACTGACGTTGTCATATCTAAATGGTCGTCCGGCAACTACTAAAGGCATATTGGCATCCACCAGGCTGCCAATGATTTTCTGGTCGCCATGATGCCCGGCCTGGACAATCACACCATCCAGCAAACCTTTACGGGAAACTCGCGGGAAGATCTTTTCTTCGTCCTCTTTTGTATCTACCAAAAAAAGAGCCAGGGTGTAGCCATATTGGTTACAAGCCTGGGCAATTCCTTTAGTAAGATGAGGGTAGAAGGGATCCGTAAAGAAGAAGCTGACACTATGTGGTAATAGTAAGCCGATCGTCCACGAGTGCTGAGACGCAAGTGTCCTTGCGGCGGCATTCGGATGATAACCGGTGTCCTGAATTACCTCCAACACTCGCTTTCTTACATCGTCGCTCACATTGGGATTGGCATTGACAACACGGGAAACCGTGGAGCGTGATACCCCGGCTTTTTTGGCAATGTCAACCAAAGTCAGATCTGTCACTTATGTTCCTGTCTTGAAAAGTATGCGCTGGTTGTGTTATAATTTTTGGGAGCGCTCCCAATGAACATAATTATTATAAAGACTTTTTTGACGGGAGTCAACTACCAAAATAAAATACTAATATAATGATGAAATTGAAGTAATTATTCATTGTAAGGAGATATTATTTATGACTTCCTCCTCATTACCAAACATCCCATGGGAACAAAAGCCTGCAGAATGTATGGATGTCATCTGGCGTTATAGTGCAAATCCGGTGATTCCCCGCAACTTGATCCCATCGTCGAACAGTATTTTCAATAGTGCAGTCGTGCCATTCAACGGAAAATTTGCCGGCGTATTTCGGGTTGATAACAAAAAGCGTGAGATGAATCTGAACCGGGGCTTCAGCGATAATGGTATGGACTGGGTGCTGGATAATTCTCCCATAGATTGGCAATGCGATGATCCCGAAATCAGTCAGTTCCAATATCGCTACGATCCCCGGGTTGTCTGGTTGGAAGACCGGTATTATGTCACCTGGTGCAATGGATATCATGGACCAACCATCGGGATTGGGTACACCTTTGATTTCGAAAAGTTTACTTTTTTAGAAAATGCCTTGCTGCCTTATAATCGCAACGGTGTCCTTTTTCCCCGTAGGATCAACGATAAATATGTCATGTTGAATCGCCCCAGCGATAATGGCCATACACCGTTTGGTGATATTTACTTAAGTCAAAGTACAGATATGATCCATTGGGGAGAACATCGTTTCGTAATGGGAGTAAAAAATGGCTGGCAAAGCACCAAAATTGGAGCTGGTCCGGTTCCCATTGAAACTCCCGAAGGCTGGTTGCTTTTCTATCATGGAGTATTAACTTCCTGCAACGGTTTCGTTTACAGCTTTGGAGCCGCCCTGCTCGATCTGGACCATCCCTGGAAAGTGATCTACCGGGGGTCATCCTACTTGCTTTCACCACAAACGTATTATGAATGCGTGGGGGATGTCCCCAATGTAGCGTTCCCCTGTGCCACTCTGTTTGACCAACCGACAGGCCGCATTGCTATTTATTATGGGGGTGCAGATACTGTGACTGCACTGGCATTTACCCAAATAAATGATGTTCTTGCTTATTTAAGATCAAATTCAGAGGTGTAAGTATCAGGTTTTGCAGGATGTATTTACTTAAATAATTTCTTTATGTAGTAGATAATAGACAATATTAATTGGAAAAAAAGGGTTGGCTCAATAATTATTAAGCCAACCCTTCATTTCCATAATTCAATTAGACTAGATGAAAATTATCTGGCTGCCTTCGGACATGTCCATAAAGTCGCCGGCGGTAACGATGTCGATCACGCCATCTATGAAATCTTCCTTCTTCAAGTCCATCATATCGACAGACATTTTGCAGGCGTAGAGTTTCGCGCCAGCATCCACAAGCATCTGTAAATATTCACGCACCGGGGGTACTTTCAAAGCTTCCATCTTCTTGTGCATCAGGTGGGTTGCAAAAGCGGTCATACCGGGGAATGCACCCATGAACTGAGGAATACCCACATAGCCTGGAACTCCCATTAAATTCATCTTCATGCTTGAATTCGCTACGGGAGGAACTTCCAGGTGGTCAACCCGAGCTTTGTTGATCATGTCCATGCCCCAAAAAGTGAAGAAGATGGTCACTTCGATGCCATTTCCAAGCGCAGCCCAACCCATTATCAACGCCGGGTAAGCCATATCCAAATTACCTTTTGAACAGATAAATGCGATCTTTCTTGGTTCGTCAGCCATTCTATACTCCTATTATATAAAGTGTGATTATTCCAATAAATCCGTTGCTAAACACAGCCTTCGGGTTTCTTAAGGCCGCCGATCTTTGCCACTTTCTTTGCTGGACCTTTCGGGAAGAGGCCAAATAGTTCCTTGGTGGTGATACCTGCACCATCAGTGATGGTACGCAGGGTTGGCGATGCCCCTCCGCTTGTTGCAGCGCTTTGGCGGGCGAAATCAATGACTTTCCAGTGCTGCTCAGTTAATTGATCAATACCTTCTTCTTTGGCGACAGCCTCAGCAAATTCCTTGTTCCAGTCGGCGTTATTGACGAGGTACCCTTCATCATTTACTTGCACTTCTTTTCCACCAATCATTTTTGTAGCCATCAGTATCTCCTTCGTTTTCTAAACTTGTTTGATTTTTTATTGTTTTTCTTTACCAACCATACTGAACTCGCTGGGTAGTGGCACTTCTATACCCCGCATCATCAGATCCCAATACAAATAACGGAAAGCCAGTTTGCCTATATGGTTTATGAGGGATTCTCGCAACAGGGAGAAAGGACCAATGACGGGAAATGGATACTTGCCTGGCAGAGGTTCCTGTTCATAACTAAAGTCAATTAAAGTGGCTTTATTGAATCCGGTTTCAATATAACATGTGGAATGTCCATCAAATTTCGAGGGCATTTCTTTCCCATCCATATGAGCCAAAATGTTTTCAACGACGGTTTCATTTTGGAAGTGAATGACTGCGCCAGCTTTTGAGGCGGGTATATTATTGGCATCACCCATCACCCAGATATTCTGCCATTTATCAGATTGTAAAGTGAACTTGTTGGTCGGGATAAAATTCAAGGCATCGCCCATACCGGATCGTTTGATCAGGTCCGATCCCTTATTGGTTGGAATCGACACAAGTAGATCATACGGGACTTCCCGCTCGTCGTAGGATTTAATCACATTGTTTACGAAGTCGACTTCCCCAACGTTGTAATCCGCTTCCACTTTAATATTTTTACGGTCAAGCAGTGTACCCAAAATGGCCGATGAAACGGGCTTAGTGAATGCACCTGAAAGGGGTGTGGCATAAACAAGTTCTACTTTATTTCTAATTCCGCGTTGGGTGAAGACCCAATCAGCCAGGAAGAGGAATTCCAGTGGAGCCACCGGGCATTTGATGGGATTTTCGACAACGTTAACCACCATGCGGCCGCCTTCCCAACGGTCAAGGAATTTGCGCATGGCAGCAGCACCTTCATAAGTATAGAAATCGAAGATATTTTTTCGCCAGCCAATATCTTTTAATCCCTCGGTTTCTTCCGGGTGGATATCGCAGCCAGTGGCGATGACGAGGTAATCGTACTTGATCAGTCCGGTTATCAAGGCTAATGCGTACCTGGTTTGAATCCGGCTCTATCAGCTCAATATTGGAGATGATGTATTCAATGTTCGATGGAATAAACTGTTTATTGACCTTTACAACATCCTTTTCTTCATACTTCCCAAAAGGAATAAACAGAAAACCCGGTTGATAATAATGTTTGGTGTCTTTGTCAACCAGCACCACCTTCCATTCCCGGCTATTCAGTTTTTTTGCCATTTTCATGGCGATCATCGTTCCGGCAGTTCCCGCCCCTACAACTAAAAATGTTTTCATCCATTCTCCTTAATCAACTTGGGTCAAATCTGCGATTTTTTGTAACCGATCAATGAATCCGGTGCGTTCATCCAGAATACTATGCACTGCCTGTGCAGCAGTTCGAGGCCAGGTCTCAACCTGGGAACGACGGTCCGTTGAAATGACCTGGACAGAAAGCACCGCCTCATTGAGGGAATCCAACGGAATTCGGTACATTGCAGCCAGGCGTTTCACCCGCTCAGATTCTTCATATCGATCAGGTGAAACCATGTAATATTGGCCTGTGATGAAGGCTCCTATTTGTTTTCCCTGATCGAAAATTGGGGCTGCCGCATAATTCAATCCAGCATGACATGAAATTACCTGGGTTTTTGTCTGGCATTCTGTTGCAATTGCCTTCCAGGATTCCCTGCATGCTTCCCGCCCTGCCGGAGACGAAATGATCCGCGTACAAAATGCACACGGGGAACTAATTTTCGTCAGTGGATTTCCCTGCATATCCACCACCAGGGAGCTTAATTGGCTGATGTCTGAAAAAAGATTCTGAATGGTTTGGATGCAATGAATGGGAAGAGCGGGAGAGAACTCTGATTGATCTTCTTCTGGATTGGAAATACCCAAAAATCGGTCCACTTCAGCTTTGGCAAACCTCCACTGATGGCCGATCTTAATACCTTTTAAGCGGCCATCCTGCAGCATCCGATATATCGTGATCCGGTCGACTTTTAGAAGGCTCTGAATCTGTTTGACGGTGTAATAATCGCTCATATTTTCCATTTGTTATATTTTGTTATAACATTATATATATCATTAATATAACATGTTATAACAATATATTTCAATGGATTCGAGCCAAATGCTATTCAAATTCGTAACACTAATATTTGGGTTGTCGTGGCCTCTTCCATAAACTTCCACCACCAGATCGGTGAACTCAGCGAACATAATGAACTGGGTGTCCAGGTCATGGACCTGGCTGAGATAACCCTAAAAGCGATGGTGAAAGCCCGAATTTGAATTGGTGCAGTAAGTTAAGAAAATAGATAACCAGAATATAATTAAGTGGATGAAATTACCAAAAATACATTTATGGAGCTTCCATGATTACCATACCCGATCTCAAGAAGATCCTGAAAATCGAAAAAGAATTGATCCATCAGCAAACCAGTGGTTTGATCCAATCAGACACGCTCATCCAGCCGCAACCCGCCGGAAACTGCATGAACTGGGTGTTGGGTCACCTGCTTGAAAGCCAAATAGCTATGCTGGAAGCACTCGGGGGTATATCTCCTATTTCAAGAATTGAGCTTACCAGGTATGGACGCGAATCAGATCCAATTCTTGGAGTAGGTGAAGGAATATTTGCGTTGGAAACACTTCTGAATAATCACGACCAGGTGCATAAAGCCATCCTTACACGATTGGATGAAATGAGTGAAACAGATATGGAATATGAGATTATTGAACATGAACGATCAATGACACGCGGTTGGAGAGTTTTCTTTTTACACTTCCACTATACATATCACATCGGGCAGCTTGAACAGTTACGTCAGCTGGCAGGAAAAACAGAAAAGATCATTTAAGACATTAGAGTGATTTACTACAGGAGCTTTGATTTCTTGATCATTTCGAAATAATTCCGGTAGATTCATCATATCAATGTATACCAGGGAGTGATAATCTACTTCCTATAAATTATAACCGCCCGATTAATTTTCCGGGCGGTATAAAAACTAACGATTCAAAAGAATGAAGATTCCCGCCGCAATAGCCAGTAAAGCCAGAACCACTGACAAACCACCGAACGAGATGAATGCTGACAAGCCGGTGAGTATGAGCCAAATGGCTAATAATACAAAGCCTATATTTCTATTGAACTTCATGATAATCTCCTTTCTTTAATATATAAGGGTGCATCTCTGCACCCCAGATTTTGGATCATAAAGATTTACTCGATTTAGTCGATTATCGTCTGCGGCGTATCAAGCGGACAACAGCCAACAAGATGATGGATCCCAGCAACGTGACAAGCATGGTTGGAATTGTGATTGCATCGTTGATCGTACCAACCTTGAAGATTGGGCTCAGAAAGTAGCCAGCTATGAAAGCTCCCACGACAGCCACAACAATATTGATAAGCAGGTTATTGCGGTCGTGCATAAGTTCTGTGGCCACCCAGCCAATTACTGCTGCGACAATTAAGTAAATAAGAAGGTTCATTTTATATCTCCGATTTGAATATGATTTTCACGGAATACCGTGTGTTTTTGTTGCTTATTTTTCAATGAGCGGTTTGGTCTGATTTTTCAATTTGGTCTCATAATCCGTCACCCGTTTTTCAATTTCATTGGCTGCGCGTTCCCGGGTATATCCATACTTTTCCTGAAGCAAACCCGTTAGGACCTCCAACTTTCCAGCGGCGCGATCCAGATCGTCATCCGTGAGTTTGCCCCACCATGCCTTGGCCTCACCTCGGATTTGTTTCCACTTTCCTTCAAAAACATCTGTATTCATAATTTGTTCCTCCTGATCGTATGAAATAGTCATTCCAGTTCTCATCCAAACTCAACGCAAACAAAGATGACGAATTATTTTATTCCTGCATGCCTGGTGTTGTTAATTAATTAAGGCCTTCACAGCGACGGTCCTTATGCGATCAGCTACTCGCTCAGGTGTTTCACCCTTACTGATAAAAGCATCAGCACCTACTGACAGGGCGGCTTGTTGACGGGCATCCAAATGGCTGATCAGTACGATGACTAACGCTGCCGGACAAAGACTTCTAAGCTCATTAATCGCAATAGCCGGTGAAATGGGAAGCAAATCCCAGTCGACCAATAGCATATCCAGGAGGGTCGCCGGAGCTTTTGCCAGAGTTGTCAACCAATCAGCAGCTTCGCCAACAACATCCATCTTCATATCAAGAAGGAGAAGGCGAAGGGCCGAACGCTCTTCAGGTCTGGAATCAGCTAAATATACTCGTGTCATACCACCATGGTACAACAAACACTCCCCGGCTGCATCCAACGAACGGGGAGTGTTCATCTCCCCCGGTTGGGGGAGAAACAATATTTTGCAACGAATTTATAAATAAATTATCGTAAATATTAATAAATGAATTTTTACGATAATAGTTGAATTCCCCTGATATATAAAGTGACTCAACTTACTTTATTTCGTTTCGCCAGTTTCTGTTCGTACATCAATTCATCTGCCCGGGCGATCAATTCACTCACCGTACAAGGAGACTCGGGATTGTAGCTAACAATTCCCAGGCTGAGAGAGAGGTTAAATTCCATATCCCCTTGACGGTTGCGCACCTCAAAGGCAGACTGAATACGGTCTGACATGATTTTCTCGCCCTCCCGAGAGGCATCCAACGCCAGAGCAACAAACTCATCCCCACCTATGCGGGCAATAATATCCGCCTCTCGGAAGATGTTTTTTAAAGATGACAGCTACTTCCTTTAATGCGAGATCTCCCTGGGCATGTCCCCGGGTATCATTGATAGCCTTCAGCTTGTCCACATCCCCGAAGAATAGCAGCATGTTTTTCTTTTTTCGATGGGCCAGTTTCACTTCTTGTTCTGCCAAAACCATAAAACCCCGCCGGTTGTATAAACCGGTCAATTCATCAGTCAATGACAGACTGAGGATCTCTTCCTCCAACCGCTTACGTTCGATCACCTGGGACACCTGAGCAGACACGAATTCCAAGAGATCCACATCCTTCTGCTGGAAATGTATCCCTTTGGTATAGCTTTGCACCGCCATGACCCCGATTATTCGCCCATTCGTTTTCAACGGGACTCCCAGCCAATCCTCACTTGCCGTCCCAACCACCTCGACTTCACCTTTTTGAATGAGTTGGTCGTATGTCTCACTGTTGGCCAGTAAGGAACGCCCGGTACGAATCACATATCCGGTCAGCCCCTGGATTTGTATCGGTGTGAGTGGTTTTTCGTCATACTGATCTATGTAATAGGGGAAGCTGATCAAATTTTTAACCGGGTCATATAATGCGATAAAGAAATTCTTGGCTGGTATATATTCTCCAAGGATGGAGTGGATGGATTGGTAGAGAGCTTCGATCCCGCCCCTGGTCATGGTGGCCTGCGTAATCCTGTAGATTACATTCTGGAGTAATTCATTATTCTTGCGCTCGCTGATATCACTGATAATACCCACAGAATACCAACCGTCATCCATTTGGAAGGAAGAAAGCGAAAGTTGAACCGGAATTTCAGAACCATCTTTTTTAATTGCTTCCACTTCGCGAGTCTTCCCTATCGCCGACCCCTGCCCGGTATTAACAAAAGATGGAAATGCGGCATAATGCGCTTCATGATAGCGTTTGGGAACGATAAAATCATGCAGGTTTTGACCGATGGCTTCGACGGCAGAATACCCAAGCATTGCCTCGGCAGCCCGGTTCCAGTAGGAAATCCTTCCTTTCGGATCCATCATGAGAATCGCATCATGAGCCGAATCTGCAATTGCACTCATTTTTGCTTCATTTTCACGCAGTGCCTGCGATGCCTGTGAACGTTCAGTGATATCGTGTGCGATTCCTAAAAGGGATATAAATTTACCGCCATTATCACTTATTGCGGAAGTATGGACAGTATATAAACGCCATTTGCCGTCCTTATTTAATATTTGATATTTGAATCCGATATTATCTATGCCGGTTATTAATGTTTTATCAAGTAATACTCGCCATGCTTCAAGATCATCGGGGTGAACAAAGAGCTCCAATGAATGTCCGATAATTTCACTGGTATCATGACCGAGCTTTTCAGTCCAATTGGGGGTTACATATGTAAAATCACCATCCGGTGATAATGTGAAAATAATGTCACTGGCATTTTCGACAAAGGATTGGAATAGTGCCTTGCTTTCCATTAATTTCTTCTCGGCTAGTTTGTTATCGGTAATATCTCGAAATGACCATACCCTGCCTCGTACTTCATTACCCTGGAATAATGGACGCGATAATCTTTCAAATACTCTTCCATCCTTGAAATATAATGTATCAAGACTTTCCTCATTTGATTTGTAAAGGTTATGGATCTTTTCGAGAAAGGTTATAGGATCGCACAACTGATCAACGACGTAATGAAGAAATATTCCATCATCCTTGCTTGTCATTATGGACTGCGGGATATGCCATAATTCTGCAAACCGTTCATTTGAATAAAGAACCTCGTTTTCAATACCGACAGCTAAAATCCCATCTGCAGTTGAATTAAGGATCGTTTGTAAGGATGACTCACTTTTCAGTAACTCTTCTTCCATCTGTTTACGTCTGGTAATGTTATGGCCAATACCCATCAGCCCTACGATCTTTCCCTGGTCATCTTTTAGCGGCATCTTGGAGGTCAGTACCCACACCGGATTGCCATGGGAATCAAGACCTGGTTCTTCATGGCTGAGGTTGGGAACACCAGTTTTTATAACCTCCTGATCTATTGCCCAGAAAGACTCTGCCAATTCACGCGGATAAGTATCGAAATCCGTTTTCCCGATGATATCCTCCATCCTTTTTCCCCCGCTGGCCTGCAAATCTGCTATATTCGATAAGATTTTTCGACCTTTGGTATCCTTCACATAGATAACATCGGGCAGATTATCGATCAGCTTCCGCAGGAGGATTCGTTCCTCTTCCGGGCGTATTTCTGATTCCCCGAGCATGCTGCCCATTTTACTCAATTTGATGTGTGTTTGTACACGCGCCAGTAATTCTTCGCGCTGGAAGGGTTTTAATAATGAAGTCCACGGCACCAAGTCGTAAACCCTCAGCTTGTGCATCTGCATCGGTGACTGTACTTAGGAAAATGACCGGGATGTTTTGGCTTTCCGGCTCCGATTTGAGCCTTCGCAAGACTTCCAAACCGTCCAGATCCGATAAATGTATATCAAGTAAGATCAAATCTGGTGGATTTGCTGCGATTGAAGCAAGTGCCAGGGTTCCACTATCAACAGAATCGACTTTATATCCTTCTGTTTTCAAGAGGTCGTTTAGCATTATTAAATTTGCATGATTATCGGCGACTACCAGGATCGTGCCTCTATCGCTCATGGGTACGCCTCACCACCCGGCATTTATGCCTGCAAGAAGTATCTGATTCAGGTTCATATGCTCAGCTTGCCTGTAAGCTCCAACGATAATAAATCTGGCAGTGTATTTGTCCATTATATCCAATTTATCAGAAAAGACTTTCACCCTCTGAAAAATAGATAAACTACCGTGGAAGTTTCAGGAATGCTTCCACGACCTGTGGATCAAAATGTGTTCCTGATAATGATCGGATATGTTCGTACACTTTATCATCCGGCCAGGCCAACCGGTAAGGGCGGTCTGATCGCAAAGCATCCCAAACATCCACCACAGCAAATATCCGTGCTGTCAGCGGAATTTGTCTGACCTTTCAGCCCTTGCGGATACCCGGTACCATCCCATTTTTCATGATGGCAATAAGGAATATCAAGCGCACGCCTCAGGTATTGTATGGGTGAAAGCATTTCGTAGGCAAAAATTGGATGTTTCTTCATTACCACCCATTCTTCATCTGTCAATGGACCGGGTTTGAGTAATATCCCATCCGGAACTCCCATTTTACCGATATCATGCAAAAGTGTTCCCCAGCGGACTTGTATCAGTTCTTCATCGGTTAGTCCAAACGCGCGTGCAAGTTTAAGTGTTGTTTCAGAAACCCTTTGGGTATGCCCTTCCGTTTCTTTGTCCCGCAGATCCAGCGCATGCGACCATCCCTCGATCGTGGCATCGTATGCCAGGGTCAGCTCCTGGTATGTGCGCTGCTGGCTGTCATATAGCGATGAATTCTCAATAGCAATGGCAGCCTGCCCGGCCAATGAATTAAGGAATTCAAACCACTCAGTGTCTGGTTCGAGAGGTTCTCGATGAAACACTTCCAGTACACCTCTAACCTTTCCTTTATTGATTAATGGTACACCGAAATAGCAGGCAAAGTCATCTTCTGCTGCTATGGAGGCCAATAATGCGGAATCTGAAACAGCTCTTAAGTTTGGAATCTGGACAAGTTTGCGTTCCAGGGCAGCGCGGCCTGCATAGCTCTCGCCGAGACGTAAATGGGTTTTTTTAACAGATTTTGAGCTAAAGCCGCGTTTTGCAGCAAATTCCAGCATATCTGATATGGGGTCCAGCAATAATATATCTGCGGCGTCTACTTCAAGCTCTTTTGTAACATGGGTGAGAATTTCTGACAGGCTTACATTCAGATCAAAATTCGTTGTAATGACGCGATCAATAGCGCTCAGGGAGTTTAGATGTTCGAGTTGCCTCTGGATCTTTTGCTCCACTTTTTTGCGTTCAGTGATGTCAATACAGATTCCAGACATTCGAAGTGGTTCACCTTGATCGTTATAGATGGTATCCCCCAGGGCATTTATCCATAGTAATTCACCTGAAGGCAAAACAATGCGATACTCATTGGTAAGTGGTTTATGTTCGCGAATGGCCTGTTCAATACGATCTCCCGCAGCCTGCACGTCATCAGGATGCATTACGCTTTGCCAGACTTCGAAAGTGGGAATAGTCGTTACATCCAAACCAAACAGCTCGAATAGCTCAGGTGACCATTCCATTTTTCCGGTAATAATATCCCAATCCCATACACCAGTTCTTGAAGAATGCTGGGCAAGGGATAACCGCTTATTAGCCTGGATCAACCCCTCTTCAGCCAGTTTGCGCGCAGTGATTTCGGTGGAAAGAATGAAGATGCCATTAGGTGAAGGCTGGATGCTCAATTCAAACCAGCCCTTAGTGCCATCAGGATAAGTGAAC